>NZ_BOOQ01000029.1 GCF_016863315.1 Planotetraspora silvatica | reverse complement strand
TTTAAAAGTGGGGCCATCCCGGTTGGGGGTGGCCCCATTTTCATTTCACAACCGACTCTTGCGGCCCGTTGGAATCACGGCAGGCACCTACCAGGAGCTTTGACCTCCTCCTTTGGGTTCGGGAACCGCCGGCGGCGCGCTAGGCTGGAACCTGCCGGGCCACCCCACCACGGGTGGCCTTCGTTGCGTAGAGCGAGTAGCGGAGGCTACGGCACACAACGAGGTCTCAGCGGACCTACGGCAAATCAGGCTGGTCTCCCCTGACACTGAGGCGATATCGGGCATCTCCACCGCTCGGCGTATCCGGGAACTAGTAGCGCGGCCAGCGAACCGAGCGCATAGCCGTACGCGGTGAGCGAGCAACAGAGGACAGAAGTGAACAGAGAAGACGGGCGTGACGGCGTGAGCCGTGGCGGAGACAGCCGTGACGAGGGCAGGGACGTGAGCGGCCGCTCCGGGGGCTACCGCGGCGACGGGGGCAGAGACGGCTCGAGTAGCCGTGATGCGGGGCGGCGTGAAGGCGCCTCGGGAGAACGCGATCGCGGCGACCGCCCCTTCCGTTCTGACCGATCCGGCGGCTTCCGCGACCGCGAAGGTGGGACGGCCGGCCGGCCCGGGGCCCGCTCCGGTGGCGAACGAGGTGGCCGTTCCTACGGTGACCGTGACAACTTCCGCGCCGGCGATCGGCCGCGGCCCTCCTACGGCGATCGTGACGCATCACGTGGTGGCTACGGCAACCGCGACGACCGCGGCGCCGGTGCTCGTGACGGCGGCCGTCCCCCGCGTGAGGGAGGGCGCTACGGAGACCGTCCGGGCCGTTCTGACGACAACCGCGGCGGATATCGCGGAGGAGACCGCCCGCAGCGCCCTTCCGGTGACCGCGGCCCGTCCCAGGCCGGTGGCGGCTTCAGAGACCGTGACGACCGCGGAGGCCGTTCGTTCCGGTCCGACGAGCGGGGTACGCGACCGCCACGCGACGACCGCGAGGGTGGGCGGCGTTTCGGGAACGACCGCGAAGGCAGCAGGGAAGGGTACAGCGCGCGTCCGCCACGTGAGGGCGGCGGCGGCTTCGGCGGACGGTACGGTTCCCGTGATCGTGACGACCGGGGCGGCAGGCCGCCTCAGGCCCGTGACGATCGTGGTGGTCGGCCGTTCCAGCCCCGCGATGATCGTGGTGGTCGGCCGTTCCAGCCCCGCGATGATCGTGGTGGTCGGCCGTTCCAACCTCGCGATGATCGTGGTGGTCGGCCGTTCCAACCTCGCGATGATCGTGGTGGTCGGCCGTTCCAGCCCCGTGACGATCGTGGTGGTCGGCCGTTCCAGCCCCGCGATGATCGTGGTGGTCGGCCGTTCCAGCCCCGTGACGATCGTGGTGGCAGGCCGTTCCAGAGCCGCGACGACCGCGGCAACTCTGCCGGCGACCGCGGGCCGCGTGGCGAGGGGCGTTCCGATCGTCCTCAGCGGTCCTATGGGGACCGGGACGGATTCCGCGGAGGCGACCGCCCACAGCGCGCCGGTGGAGACCGCGGCAGCTACGGCGACCGTCCGCGTCGCTCGTTCGAGGATCGCGATGCGCCACGCGGCAGCTATGGCTCTCGCGACCGCGACGGTGGTGCCGACCGGCCGCCACGTGAGGGTGGCGGCTTCGGCGGCCGCTACGGCTCCCGCGACAGCGACCAGCGCGGAGGCGGCGGCTTCCGGGACGATCGCCGCAGTGGAGAAAGCCGGGAGCAGGGCCGTCCTCAGCGTGATCACGACCACGACGCGCGTCCGTTCCGTGATCGCGAGCGTTCCGATTCACGTGACCGTGCACCACGTCCGTACGGCGACCGCGACGATCGGGGCGGATCTCGGCCCTTCCGCCAGGAGGATGGCGGTGGAAGCCGCGCCAGGTACGGGAGGAACGAAGAGCCGCCCCGAGAGCGTGAGACGCTGCCAGAGCTCGAGGCGGACATCACTCCCGACGAGCTGGACAAGGAGACGCGTGCGGAGCTGCGCTCCCTGCCCACCGACCTCGCCGACCTGGTGGCGTCTCATCTCGTCGCGGCCGCTCGGGCGATGAGCGAGGACGAGCCCGAGCGAGCGTACGAGCACGCGAAGGTCGCCCGCCGCTTCGCCGGCAGGATCGGCATCATCAGGGAGGCCACCGGTATCGCGGCCTATCGCGCGGGGCAGTACGCCGAGGCGCTCGCCGACCTGCGCGCGGCGAGGCGGATGACGGGATCTGACGCCTACCTGCCCGTCATGGCGGACTGCGAGCGTGGTCTGGGACGTCCGGAGAGGGCTCTTGACCTCGTTCGTTCCAAGGAGGCCGAGCGCCTGGACCGTGAGGGCAAGATCGAGCTCGCGATCGTCGAATCAGGCGCACGGCGTGACATGGGCCAGTTCGACGCGGCCGTGGTCACCTTGCAGCGCCTGACGGAGCTGCGGGATCCGCAGCGCAGGGCATGGTCGGTGCGTCTGGCGTACGCCTATGCGGACGCCCTGGCGGCGGCAGGCCACGAGACCGCGGCCACCGACTGGTTCGAGCGGGCGATGACCTTCGACGAGGACGGTGAGACCGACGCTGCCGAACGGTACGCGGAACTCACCGGGGCTGTGATCGAAGACCTCGAAGAGGACTTCGACGAAGACGATGACGCAATCGAAGGTGAAGGCGACGACGACCTCGCAGGCGACCTCGGTGACGAGGCGGCGGCTGATGCTGTCGGCGACCTTGCCACGAACCCGCGTGACGTCGAAGCCGACAGTGCGGACGCCGGCGCCGACGACCTCGATGACGACCTCGATGATGAGGACGATGAGGACGACGCCCCCGACGCCGAGCCCGGCGACGAGTCCGGCGACGTGAGGATGGTCGGTGACATCCTCGACGACCTCCCTCAGGAGCGTGGATCAGCAGCTTCCCGCGCCGCTGAGGAGACGCCGATCGCGACCGCCCCGCAGGCCCCGGAGACCAAGGCTGATGAGGCCGAGCCCGCCTCGGCCCAAGCTGAGGATGGGGTTGCGGATCTGCCGGCAGAAGCCGGCAAGCCCGTATCAGTGGAAGCCGAGAAGGCCACAGCGGTTGACGCCGACAAGGTGGCGACAGAGCCGGCAGGTATCGTCTCGGAGCCGAAGAACGAGGTCAGCGCGTTCGGTCCGGCCTTCATCGAGCCCGACTTCGGTGACGTGATCGAGGACGCCGAAGATGACGAGGACGCTGAGGACGCCGACGGCGGCGTGAAGCGCCAGCCCTGATATCAACCTGAGAGCGCCGCCGCCGAGTGAATGATCATTCGGTGGCGGCGCTTTTCGGTGTCAGAACGTCTGCGTCGAGGTCGGACAGCGTCGGAGATGATGCGGCATCGGCCCCGGTCGCGCGATTCGTGCCCTGACGCCCGCGGTTTGCGTCCAGATACCGGCGGGTTCCTCCAGACGTCGGCGGGTTCGTCCAGACGTCGGCGGGGTCGATCGGGCGCAGGCAGGTTTGGTAGGGCGCCGCTGGGGTCGATCGGGCGGGCGAACTCAGGTGCCGGAGCGGTCGAGCCAGTGCATGATCCCGCCCACGTTCGACTGGGCGCCGCTGAGGAGCTCGAACCGTTCGGCGGTGGCCGTATCGGTCTGGAGCGCGGCGTAGCGCTCCCGTGTCCGGTCACGGACCATGGCCACCGCGTGATCGAGGTCGAGACCTTCCGCGCGGGCCTGCTTGGTGAGGTCCACCCACACGCGGAGCTCTTCCGCCGACCGTTCGAGCGTCGCGGGCACGTCGTCGACCGGGCCGTAATGGCTGAAGAGCAGTCGCTGCGGGCCGAGCGCTCCGAAGAGCTCGATCGATCTGAGTGCCACTTCCAGATCGAAGTCCGGGGGCGGGCTCGCCGGGCGAAGGTCGCCCGTCTCCGGCAAATAGACCCCGGCGGCGTCTCCCACATAGAGGTCGCCGGTGAGCGAGTCGAGCAGTCCTACGTGGTGTTTGGCATGTCCGGGGGAGTAGTGGCTCGACAAGGCGCGGCCGTTGCCCAGATCGACGGTGCCCACGTCACCGAGCGCCCGGATCCTGGCCGCGTCAGTGGGCGCGAGTGTGCCGAACAAGGTGTCGAGCTTGTCGCCCCAGACCATTTTCGCGCTGGCCATCAGCCGCGCCGGGTCGGCGAGATGCCGCGCGCCCTTCTCGTGCACGACGATCTCGGCGGACGGGTAGAAGCCGGCGATGTCCCCGACGCCCCCCGCGTGGTCGAGATGGATGTGGGTCACCACCACGGTGGCCAGATCGTCCGGACCCACGCCGAGAGAGGCGAGAGCATCCCGTACGACCGGTGCCGAGGTGGAGGTTCCCGTCTCCACCAGGCAGGGGCGGTCCCCGAGGATGAGGTAGCCGGCGGTGATGCCCGAATACCCGGCCATCCTGGTGTCGATCTCGTATACGTCCCCGCCGAGCGGCGTCACGTTGTCCACAGGCCACCCCAGTAATCAGAACCGGTTCACACAGAATCGCATTCAGCTCATCGACGCCCCAGCCTATTCATCCACAGTGATCTCCACGAAGGAGAGGGGATCAGATGCACCGCAACGAGGTGATGCTGGTGGGCCGGCTGTCCATGGAGCCGGTCGGCAGGGAACTGCCCAGCGGCAGCCTGCTCACGCAGTGGCGGCTCGCCGTCCGCCGCCCGGATGACCATCCCGGCCGCCAACGGTCCGACGCGATCGAGTGCGCGACGTTCGACGACGAGGTGCGCGACATGGTCACCGGCTGGCTGGTCGACGACGTCATCGAGGTCCAGGGCGCCCTCCGCCGCCGCTGGTGGCGGGGCGGCAGCCGTTACGAGGTCGAGGTCCGGACCGCCCGGCGTGTCGCCCGTGCGCCGGACGGCCCCGCCGATCACGCGGATCACGCGGATCACGCCGATCACGCGGATCACGCCGACCACGCGGACCAATCCGATCACGCCGATCACGCGGACCAGAACGAGCGGGCCGATCAGAACAGGCGAGCCGAAAGCGAGGAGGCCAAGGCGCCGGAGAGGTCCAGGAAGGGATCCCGCCGTAGGCCGGTGATAAGCCTGCGCCGATCACGACCGGCCCCGGACGCGCAGCCGGACGTCCGGGGCGCGGGCGCTGCGGCAGCCTCCGAGAACGGACACGGGACGAGCGCCGATGACGTGGCCGGATAAGGCTCGACGGCTCGCTCTACGCCGATCCCGACCGCCGGGTTCGCGCGAGGACGCGTGTGCCCGGCGATCAGTTCGCGGCGAAGACGCGCAGAACGAGCCCGGTGCGCGGCTTGGGGCCGAACGAGGTGGACTTGCGCGGCACCCGTTCGCCCTGAGCCGCCACCGCGAGGACGTCGACGGTGGAGAGCGGGTTGAGGATCACGGCCGTTCCCGAGTGCTGCCGCGCCAGCCGTACGGCGGCGAGGGGATCATGATGGACGACCAGCACGGCCTCCTCGCTGTCCTCGATGCCCCAGACCTTGGGGAACAGGAACGTGGTGAGGATCGCGGTGTCGAGCGACCGCCATCGCGTCGAATGATCGGCCGGCAGGGCATGGTCGAGTTGCATCGGGTCCGGATCGGTGAGGAGGTGGGCCGCGCCCTCTCCGGCCAGCACGAACGCGGGGCCCGTTGCGGCCGCGAGCTCGGACAGCGCCTCGTCCAGAGAGGCGAACTCGTGGACCTGCCAGGCGCCCTTGGCGCGGGCCGCCGCCTCTTCCAGCGGCAACCCCGGGATCACCCGGTGGATCGCCCGCAGCTCCGGAGGGTAGGCCAGGGAGTCGACCAGGAAGGCGAGCCCGTAATCCCACGGGCCGGCCTCGGCGTGGTCGCCGCGCAACGCCTCGTAGGTCGCGTAGCGGTGGTGCCCGTCGGCGATCAGCGCCTGACGGTCACGCAGATCTCCCTCTACCGCGACGATCTCATCCGGATCGGTCACCGCCCAGAGCCGATGGCGGATCCCGTCGGCCGTCTGGAGGTCGGCGAGCGGCGGCCGCTGGGCGGCCACGTCGTCGACCAGCCGCGACGTCGCTCCGCCGCCTTCGTAGAGCAGGAAGATCGGCTCGAGGTTGGCCTCAGTCGCCCGCATGAGCGCCAGGCGGTCGGCGACGGGCCCGGGCATGACGTTCTCGTGCGGCAGCACGGAGGAAGAGCCGACCCCGAGCGCGCCGATCAGGCCGCGCTGCAACAACCGCGGTCCACTCTGCTCATAGACGTACAGTCCCGGCTGGTCGTCGGTCGTGAGCACGCCGGAGGTCAGCCATTCGCTCAACAGGGCCCTGGCCTCGCCGTAATGTCCCGTTCCGGGAAGGATCAGGCGCACCACGTTGTTCGCATGACGAGCGAGCAAATCCCGCATGTCGTCCGGGGAGATGAGGTCGTAGGGCGGGGAGGTGACCGCGGGCAGATCGTCCACCGCGAATCGCACGCCGTGGAACGGACGTAGCACCAGTCCCGCCCGTTCAGAACTCTCCATACCGGGCATGTTGCCATAAGGCCCGGCTCCCCGATGCTGCGGTGCCCGGTTCTTCAGGAAATCGGTTGCAGGAGGCCTTTCCCCATGATCCAGGGACGAAACGGAGCGTCTGACGCTGCCGGCTATCCACCCGGCGGCCCGTCCGGCGATGTCTATGAGTGGTTCCAGCGTGGCGTGAAGCTTCTCACGGACGGAAGCCCGGCCGCGGCCGCCGCCATACTCGAGCGGGCGGCGCAGGCCGAGCCCGAATCACCCAGCATCCGAGAGGCCCTGGCTCGTGCCCAGTTCAACTCTCGTCAGTACACCGAGGCAGCAGGGAGTTTCCGGTTGATCGTCGAGGCCAACCCGACAGAGGACTACGCCTACTACGGGCTCGGAATGGCCCTGTGGCGCGCCGGGGACATCGAGGCCGCCCAGGAGCCGCTCGCCGTGGCCGTCGCCATGCGTCCCCTGCGTCACTATGTTTCGGCGCTCAGCCAGGTCCGCGCCACGCTGCGGGCGAGGCAGGCATGACGAACGGGCGGGATGAGGCGGCAGGCGCCGGGGCGCTGCTCGGCGGGTACGACACGCTCCTCCTTGATCTGGACGGCGTGGTCTATCTGGGCGACCACGCCGTCGACGGCGCTCCCGAGGCGCTGGAGCTGGCCAGGAAGGAGGGTGTGCGGCTGGCCTTCGTGACCAACAACGCCTCGCGCACCCCCGGAGCGATCGCCGAGCATCTGCGTCGTCTGGGCGTGACGGCCGCCTCGGAGGACGTGGTGACCTCCGCGCAGGCGGCCGCCCGTCTGGTGGCGGAACACGTGCCGCCGGGCTCGGCCGTCCTCGTCGTGGGGGGAACGGGATTGCGCGTCGCCGTGCGGTCACACGGCCTCCGTCCGGTGACCACGGCTCTGGACGCCCCCGCGGCGGTGATCCAGGGCATCTGGCAGGGCCTGTCCTATGGCTTGCTCGCGGAAGGCGCCCTCGCGGTACGGCAGGGCGCGTGGTTCGTGGCCGCCAACGGCGACACGACCATGCCCACGAAGAAGGGCGAACTGCCGGGGAACGGGGCGATGAGCCGGGTCATCGCCGCGGCCGCCGGAGTCGAACCGGTGGTGGCGGGCAAGCCCGAGCCCCCGTTGCACCGCGAGTCCGTGATCCGGACGGGCGCGAAGCGGCCTCTGATCGTCGGCGACCGCCTGGACACCGACATCGAGGGAGCCACTCGCGCGGGCGTGGACAGCCTCCTCGTCCTCACCGGGGTGACCGGTCCCCTCGAACTGCTCACTGCCGGGCCCGAACACCGCCCCTCACACATCGCCCCCGACCTGTCGGGTCTGCACGCACCGGCGGCGGACGTACACAGGCAGGACTCGGGCTGGACGTGCGGCGGCTGGACCGCGACCTGGAAGGACGGGCACCTCGACATCGACGGAGGAGGAGACCCCGTGGACGGCCTGCGTGCCGCCTGCGCCGCGGCCTGGGAGGCGGCGGGCGACGGACGCGCGGACGAGGACGCGGTCAAGGCCGTGCCCGCGACCCTGGGATTCTGACCCCCAGGAGAACGGGTGATCAGAGAAGCTTACGCAGGCGCAGGAGGTCGCCGAGGCTGGCGTCGATCTTGACGCGGCCGCCGAGCAGAGCGCGTCCCATGTCGAGCTCGCCGTTGACCAGGGAGATCAGGTCCTCGCTGGAGATGGTGAGCTTGACCTCCGCCGGGCGGCCGTCCTCGGGGGCGACCTCCTTGAACGGGTCGAGCCCGTTGCGGTGGATCCGGCCGTAGAAGGTCACGCCGAGGTCGGAGATGCGGCATGCCAGCCTGCGCTCGACCACGTGCTTGGCGCGATCTTCCGCGCTGACCTCGTCGAACTGCTCGACGAGCTTCTCCAGCGCCGCCCGGCACTCCTCGACGGTCGCCATGTGCGCCCTCTCCCTTCCCACGGACCAACATCAGATACCGGCTACCAGGGACGGTAGCGTTCCAGACGAACCGCGCGCGAGATCCGGCACGTGAGGCGCGGCGAAAAACGTTCTCGAGCGGGGGTGTCACGCGACTCGGGAGGTGGACGGCCGCCGTCCGGGGGCCGGTGGGAAACCGCCTCTCCCGGCACGGCCGCGAGGCACGCGGGCCCCCTCGCATGGCGGGGCGGGCCGCGCACAGCTTACACAGCGGGTCCGGACTGGCGACCAGGTCCGCCGCGGCGTGTACGGGCGTGAGGGCGCGGCATCGGGCGGCTTCCGATACCGTCGGGGTGGCCGGTGAATGCGCAGCATGCCCGGCTCCCGAGACGACGAGCACGAGCAGACGACGAGCACGAGCAGGACCCAGGACCATCCCGGCGCGCGATCGCCGTCACCGGACGCGGGCGGTACAGCCGGCGGAGAGGCGGCGAGGCCGCACCCGGGCAGGGCCGGGCCCCAGGAGGGAACCATGACGGACATCGGAAGCGAAGCGCCCGCCTGGCTCGCGGTCCCGAACGCTCGGACGGGAGAGACCCCGGCCACGGTCCCGGGCACGGTCCCAGCGGGGGTCCCGGCCACGGTTCCGGGCGCGGTCCCCGGCGGGGCTCCAGCGGGGCCAGCGGGGGCTCCAGGCGCGGGCGCCCACCCGGCTGGGCACCAGGATGCCCAGGATGCCGCGGGCGGCGTCGAGACGGCCCTGTCCCCCTTGGGGCGGCTGGCCGAGGCACCCGTTTCCGAGCACGTCGGGATCTTCGAAGACGTCCTGACGGGGCTGGAGGCGGTCCTGACCTCCGTGGACGAGCCCCTCCCCGACAGCGAGCGGTGACCATGCCGAGTTCGGCCTCCGGCGACGGGCGGCATGCCAGGTGAAGCGGATGCGGCTGGACAGCGAACTCGTCCGCCGGGGGCTCGCACGCTCGCGTGAGCAGGCGGCGCAGCTCATCGAGGCGGGCAGGGTGTCGGTGTCGGGCAGGGCGGCGGCCAAGGCCGCGACCCAGGTGGACATCGCCGCCGCCATCGTGGTGGCCGAGGCGCCGGAGGGCCCCGACTACGTCTCCAGAGGCGCGCACAAGCTCCTCGGGGCGCTCGACGCGTTCGAGGGGCTGACGGTCGAGGGCCGGCGCTGCCTGGACGCGGGCGCCTCCACCGGTGGTTTCACCGACGTGCTGCTCAGGCGCGGCGCGGGGCACGTGCTCGCCGTGGACGTGGGCTACGGCCAACTCGCCTGGTCCCTGCGGACGGACGACCGGGTCACCGTGATGGAACGCGTGAACGTCCGTGACCTGACGCCTGAAATGGTGGGGGAGCCGCCGACGCTGATCGTCGGCGACCTGTCCTTCATCTCCCTCCGCCTGGTCCTTCCCGCACTGGTGAACTGCGCGGCGGACGTCGCCGAGTTCGCCATGCTCGTGAAGCCCCAGTTCGAGGTGGGCAAGGACCGGGTCGGCGCAGGAGGCGTCGTCCGTGACCCGGTTCTGCGGGCGCAGGCCGTACGGGACGCGGCCCTGGCGGCCCAGGCACTCGGGTTGACGGTCAAGGGCGTGACGGCGAGCCCGCTGCCCGGCCCGTCGGGAAACGTGGAATACCTTCTGTGGCTCGGGAAGGGCCCGGGACACGATCCGGTGCCGGCCCTCGACCCGGCCATCGAACGGGCGGTGGCGGAGGGACCCCAGTGACATCGGCGCGGCGGCCACAACGGTGAGCAGGCACACGCGGACGGCGGTGACGGCATGACGGCGACGGATGCGATGAGGGTGGGACCCCGGTGAGCGACCCCGTGAACACCAAGCGCACGATCGTGGTCACGGCCCACACGGGCAGGGAGCCGGCGGTACGCAGCGCCCGCCTGGTGATGGACCGCCTGATCGGCGCCGGGCTGAGCGTCCGCGTGCTGGACGGCGAGGCGGAGGAGATCGGCTGCGCGGGCGCGGGGATGGTCCCCGAGACACCGGAGGCGATCGGCGACGCCGAACTGATCATCGTCCTCGGTGGCGACGGGACGCTGCTGCGCGCCGCCGAACTGGCCCGTCCGGCAGGGGTCCCCCTGCTGGGAGTCAACCTCGGCCATGTCGGGTTCCTGGCGGAGGCCGAGGTGGAGGATCTCGCCGCGGCCGTGGACCGGGTCGTCGAGAACCGCTACGACGTCGAGGAGCGGATGACGATCGAGGTGACGATCCGCCTCAACGGGGAGACGCTCGCCACGACCTGGGCGCTCAACGAGGCCTCGGTCGAGAAGGTCGACCGCATGCTCGAGGTCGTCGCCGAGATCGACGGGCGTCCCCTGTCCCGCTGGGGCTGCGACGGGGTGATCTGCGCGACGCCGACCGGGTCGACGGCGTACGCGTTCTCGGCCGGCGGCCCCGTGGTCTGGCCCGAGGTGGAGGCGCTGCTCCTGGTGCCCAACAGCGCCCATGCGCTGTTCGCGCGGCCGATGGTGGTCTCCCCCCGGTCCACGCTCGCGGTGGAGATCGTCCCGGAGACCGGGGCGGGCGTGCTCTGGTGCGACGGCCGCCGCCGCTTCGACATCCCGCCGGGCGCCAGGGTCGAGGTCCGCCGGGCCGACACCTCGGTACGGCTGGCCCGCCTCCTGGCGGCCGAGACCACGGGAGCCCCGTTCACCGACCGGCTCGTCGCGAAGTTCGGCCTGCCTGTGGAGGGGTGGCGCGGCCGGGTCCGGTCCCAGTGACCCCCCGGCGCGGTCGTCCGCCGATCCCCACAGGGCACCCCAGTCCTCGAAAATCTTGGCGAGTTGCGCGTAGGATCTCTGGCGGAATCGGTCGGCGGAATGGAGGGACCAGTGCGACCAAGGGTCGAGGAGGTCCGCATCCAGGGACTCGGCGTGATCGACGAAGCCGTCCTGGAGCTGTCACCCGGTTTCACCGTCGTCACGGGTGAGACAGGTGCGGGTAAGACGATGGTCGTCACGGGACTGGGGCTGCTGTTCGGCGGCCGCGCGGATCCCGCGAGAGTCCGCCCCGGCGCGGACAAGGCCACGGTCGAGGGCACGCTGATCGTCGATCCGGACGGCCGGGTGGCCCAGCAGGTGGTCGACGTCGGCGGCGAGATCGAGGAAGGCGAGCTGATCATCTCCCGCACGGTGTCCGCCGAGGGCCGTTCGCGGGCCTGGCTCGGCGGCCGCACCGTCCCGGTCGGGACTCTGACGTTCCTCGCCGATGATCTGGTCGCCGTCCACGGGCAGATGGACCAGCAGCGGCTGCTTCAGCCGGGCCGCCAGCGGGCGGCGCTCGACCGCTATGCCGGCGACGAGCTCATCAAGCCGCTCCGGGCCTACGAGCAGGCCTACAAGCGTCACAAGCAGGTGGCCGACCTGCTCAACGAGCTGACGGTCAAGGCCAGGGAGCGGGCGCAGGAGGCCGACGTCCTCCGCTTCGGCCTGGAGGAGATCGAGAAGGCGGAGCCGAGGGCGGGCGAGGACGCGGAGCTGAAGGAGGAGGCCGAGCGGCTCTCCCACGCCGACGCGTTGCGGACGGCGGCCACCACCGCGCACACCGCTCTCCTGGGCGATCCCATGTCGAGCACCGAGGCGGTGCACGACGCGGTCTCGCTGGTGGGCCAGGCCAAGTCGGCCGTCGAGGCCGTGCGGCAGTTCGACCCCGCCCTGGCCGGTCTGGCCGACCGGCTGGCCGAGGCCGGTTACCTCATCTCCGACGTGGCGACGGAGCTGGCGGCCTACGCCGAGTCCGTCGACGCCGATCCGGCGCGGCTGGCGGCCGTACAGGAGCGCAGGTCGGTCCTGACCGGCCTCGTCCGCAAGTACGGCGAGGACGTGACGGCGGTGCTGTCCTGGGCCCAGCGGGCCGCGGATCGGCTCACCGACCTCGACGGCGACGACGAGCGGATCGACGAGCTGACCCGCGAGCACACCGAGCTGACCGACCGGCTCAAGGAGCTGGCCGGCGAGCTGACGGGTATCCGGACGGCGGCGGCGGACCGCTTCGGCGACGCGGTGACGGCGGAGCTGGCCGCTCTGGCGATGCCGTACGCCAGGGTCAGCGTCGCGATGACGCAGAGCGTCGATTTCGGCCCGCACGGAGTCGACGAGGTGGAGTTGCGCCTGGCCTCCCACCCGGGGGCTCCGGCGCTGCCGCTGACGAAGGGCGCGTCCGGCGGCGAGCTGAGCCGCGTCATGCTGGCCATCGAAGTGGTCTTCGCCGGCGCCGATCCCGTGCCGACGTTCGTCTTCGACGAGGTCGACGCGGGCGTGGGCGGCAAGGCGGCCGTCGAGATCGGCAGGCGCCTGGCCAAGCTGGCGCGTACCGCCCAGGTCATCGTGGTCACCCACCTGCCCCAGGTGGCGGCCTTCGCCGATCAGCACCTCGTCGTGGAGAAGGCCCGCGACGGCAGCGTGGTCCGCAGCGGTGTGGTCGCCCTCGACCAGGAGGGCCGCGCCAGGGAGCTGTCGAGGATGCTCGCGGGCCTGGAGGATTCCGAGCTCGGCCGGGCACACGCCACGGAGTTGCTGTCCATCGCCGCGGCGGACAAGGCCGCCGATTGACACTTGATCGTCGGCATAACACCGTGTGACAAAAACAACACACTGCGGGGTGCGTGACCATTCCGGCCGCCGCCTCTGGCAGGATGGTTCTTGATGAAGGTCCTGAGCTTGAATGTTCCGGGCCTCCGCCGCAGGAAGGTCGACGACCTTCCCGGGGTAACGGCTGTGGCGAGAATCGACAGGCGTACGAAGAGGCTGACCAAGCGTCTCAACGCCGGTGAAATAGCGATCATCGACCATGTCGACGTTGACCGGGTCAGCGGGGAGGCTCTGGTCGCGTGCGGTGCCGCGGCCGTGGTCAACGTGGCCACGGGCATCAGCGGGCGCTATCCCAACCTGGGCCCGCAGATCCTGCTGGACGCGGGCATCCCGGTGATCGACAACGCGACCCCCGAGCTGTTCGAGCGCGTCGCGGACGGCGACGTGATCCGCGTCCACGAGGGGATGGTCTACCTCGACGACGAGATCGTCGGCAAGGGTGAGGCCCAGACCGCCGAGACGATCTCCGCCGCGATGACCGAGGCCCGGGCCGGGCTGGCCGTCCAGATCGAGGCGTTCGCCGCCAACACCATGGAGTACGTCAAGCGCGAGCGCGACCTGCTCATCGACGGCGTGGGCGTCCCGGACATCCGCACGGTGATCGAGGGACGGCACGTCCTGATCGTGGTCCGCGGCTACCACTACAAGGAGGACATCGCGACGCTCCGGCCCTACATCCGGGAGTACCGGCCGGTGCTGATCGGTGTCGACGGCGGTTCGGACGCGTTGATCGAGGCGGGCTACACGCCGCACATCATCGTCGGCGACTTCGACTCGGTCTCGGAGAAGGCGCTGTGCTGCGGCGCCGAGCTGGTCGTGCACGCCTACCGGGACGGCCGGGCCCCCGGCCTCGAGCGCGTCCAACGGCTGGGGCAGCAGGCCATCGTGTTCCCGGCGACCGGGACGAGCGAGGACATCGCGATGTTGCTGGCCGACGACAAGGGCGCGACCCTGATCGTCGCCGTCGGCACCCACTGGACACTGGACGAGTTCCTCGACAAGGGCAGATCCGGCATGGCGAGCACGTTCCTCACCCGGCTGAGGATCGGGAGCAAGCTCGTGGACGCCAAGGGCGTCAGCCGGCTCTACCGCAGTCGAATATCCACTTCATCCCTGCTCCTGCTCGTGGCGACGACACTGATCACCATCGGCGTGGTCCTGTCGGTGTCGCCGATCGGCCAGGTCTGGCTGAACGGCCTGCTCGACGCCTGGAACAGCTTCATCTTCTGGCTGGTCGGACTCTTCTCGTGATCGATTTCCGGTACCACCTCGTCTCGATCGTGGCGATCTTCCTGGCGCTCACGGTCGGCATCGTGCTCGGCAGCACGGTCCTGGAGCCCGCGTTCTACAAGTCGGCGGAGGAGACGACGTCGTCGTTGCAGCAGAGCAACGAGAAGCGTCTGTCGGAGATCTCCGAGCTCCAGACTCGCGAGAACGGCAACGACTCCCTCGTCACGGCGCATCTGTCGGATCTCGTCCGGGGCGCCCTGCCGGGGGAGCGGGTCGTCCTCGTCGAGTCTCCGGGGGCTCCCGCGGGCCTGCGTGACCCGATCGAGAATCTGGTGACCGACGCCGGCGCGGTCTTCGCGGGCCGGATCAGCCTGACCGACAAGTTCGTCGCGGCCGACCAGGAAGCGATCGTGGACGGGCTCGCCAACTCGCTCACCCCTGTGGGGACCAAGTTCCCGGACGAGGCCACGCCGTACGACAAGGCGGCGACCGTCCTGGGGGGCGCGATCGTGACGAACGACCGGACGAAGGCGGGCCGCGAGAATCCGGCCACGATGGGAGTGCTCGACGCCTTCCAGGCCGCCGGGCTGCTCAACATGAACGGCACCCCCGGACAGCTCTCCACCATGGCCATCGTGCTGGCTCCCGCACAGGCCTACGAGGACGACAACGCGGCCAAGGCGACCGCCGCCGTGGTCTCGGTGGCCGCGGGCCTGGACGCGCTCGACCTCGGCACCGTCCTCGCCGGTACGACCGTCGCCTCCGGCGCGGGCGGGGCCATCGCGGCGCTCCACGACACGGGAGAGGCCGCCTCGAACGTGTCCACCGTCGACACCGTGGATATGGCCGCGGGCCGTGCCGTGGTGGTCTACGCTCTGCGGGAGCAACTGATCGGTCGTGCCGGGGCGTACGGCGTCGGCGGCGGGTCGACGTCGTTCGAGCCCGAGGTCGCGATCAGCCCCAGCCCGGCGGCACACGGCTGAACGTGCGTGGACGCCGGTCACAATGCCTGACAAGCCTCCGCGAAACGTAACGCCTGACAAGCCTCCGCGAAGCGTCCGGATGACGACGACGAGCGCCTGACGAAGAAGGAACCAGCTGTGGCCCATCGCTCCCCGCTCGGCTCTGTGGCCGGTGCCGTGTTCGGGGCCGTCCTCGGCGCCGTCGCCGCACGGGCCGCCTACGCCGCCTTCAAGAGGCGTCCTCCCCTCGGCGACGAGAAGACCGCCGAGGAGTACTGGACCAGGACCAACCACCGGGGAGAACCCGTCACGCTGCTGGAGGGCCCGGCGTTTGTCGCGGGCGCCGGCGCGGCCATCGCCCTCGCGCCCGGGGTGCCCGCGCGACTCAAGGCGGCGGGCGTGCTCGCCGGCGTCGGCAGCGGAGTGCTCGGCGCGTACGACGACGTTTTCGGTACGACCTCGTCCAAGGGATTCAAGGGCCACCTGGCCGCTCTCAGCCGCGGCGAGGTCACGAGCGGGGCCGTGAAGATCCTGGGCATCGGCGCCACCGGGCTCGCGGCGGCCGTGATGTCCCCGGCGACGCCGGACAACGGCGCGCGGAAGCCGGGCGTGGTGTCGCGCACGTTCGGTACGCTGGTCGACGGCGCGCTGATCGCCGGAAGCGCAAACCTGGCCAACCTCTTCGATCTCCGGCCCGGTCGTGCGATCAAGGTGGGCCTGCTCGCCGGAATCCCGCTGGTGGCCGCCTCCGCACGGGCGAACTCCCGTGCCGCCGCGCTGGCCGCGATCCCCCTGGGGGCGGCCGTCGCCCTCCTGCCCGAGGACCTCGGCGAGCGGGCGATGCTCGGCGACTCCGGGGCCAACGCCCTGGGCGCTCTGCTCGGCCTCGCCGCGACGGTGCAGTTGGGCAGGCCCGGCCGGCTTGTGCTGCTCGGCACGGTGGCCGCGCTCACGGCGGCCTCCGAGAAGATCAGCTTCACCAAGGTCATCGCCGGCAACCCCGTCCTGAACCGCCTCGACATGCTCGGCCGCCGCCCTCCGCAGGCTCCGGCGGGGACCGCACGGCCCACCGAGTGACACGGCATCACCTCCCGCGACGCGGACGCCCGACCGGCGTCCGCGGCAGGCCGCGACCGCATGTCTAGACGGTTCGGCGCCGGGGTCGCCGGGGCCGCGGTGCTGATCGGGGTCATCACGATCCTGGCGCGCGTCACCGGCTTCGCCAAGCAACTGGTCTTCGCCAGAGCGGTGGGGACCAACTGCCTGGCCACGGCGTACTACACGGCCAACCAGGTGCCCAACATCATCTTCGAGCTCGTGGTGGGCGGGGCGCTGGCGGGGATGGTCGTGCCGGTGCTCGCCGGCGCCGCCGCCCGGCAGACGGCCGACGCGCGTGCGGAGGTCGGCCGGATCTCGTCGGCGCTGCTCACCTGGGTGCTCGTGCTGCTGGTCCCGCTCGGCCTCCTGACGGCGCTCCTCGCCGGTCCGGCGATGCGGCTGCTGACCAGCGGCGTCAGGGACTGCGATCCCGCGGCTGTGGCTGCGGTCGCCGCGCGCATGCTGGTGGCCTTCGCCCCCCAGATCCCGCTGTACGGCCTGGCCGTCGTCCTCTACGGCGTGCTCCAGGCGCACCGGCGGTTCACCGGGCCGGCGGTGGCCCCGCTCGTGTCGAGCGTGGTGGTGATCATCGCCTATCTGGCGTTCGTCCCGCTCAGCGCCGGGGACAGCGATCCGGCGTCCGTGCCCGGCCCCGCGGAGATCGCCCTGTCGGTCGGGACGACGCTCGGGGTGCTCGCGCTGGTCGTGACCGTCATCGGGCCGGCCTCCCGGCTGGGGGTGAGATGGCGGCCGACTCTGCGCTTTCCCGACGGCGTCGCCGTACAGGTGCGGCGGCTGGCCCTCGCCGGGCTCAGCGCGCTGGTCGCGCAGCAGGCCGCGATGGCCATCGTGATCCCGCTGGCCAACCAGGACGTCGGCGGAGGAGCGCTGGCGGCCTACAACTACGCCTGGGCCATCTATCAGGTCCCCTACGCCGTGCTGGCCGTCCCCATCGCGACCAGTGCCTTCCCGGTGCTCTCCGCCCGGGCGCAGGACGCGGACCGTGCGCCCTTCGCGGCTCTGTCGGCGCAGACCACGCGAGCCGTCCTGATCGTCTCCGGTCTGGCCGCCGGCGCGCTCGCCGCGGTCGCCGAGCCTGTGGCGCAGGTGTTCCTCGGGCAGGCCGACACGAAGATCGCGCCGGCGCAGTTCGCCTCGGCCATCGCGTTGTTCGCTCCCGGTCTGATCGGCTACGGCCTCATGGCGCACCTGAGCAGAGTCCTGTACGCGAGCGGCCGTGGGCGCGCCGCCGCCCGCGGCATGGTCATCGGGTGGCTGGTCGTCATCGCGGCCCAGGTGGCGTTCGCGCGGACCTTCCCCGCTGACTGGAAACTGGGCGGGCTCGCCCTCGGCCAGGCCGCCGGCATGACGGTGGGGGGCGTGATCCTCCTGGTGTCGGTTTTCAGGGACCGTGGCGCGGAGGCGCTGAACGGGGTTCCCCGGGCGGCGCTGGCCGCCGTCGTGGGAGGCGGAGGAGGTCTGCTCGCCGGCCTCGGCGTCGTGCACGTGCTGGGCGGCTCCGGCCTCTGGGCGGGTGTCGCGGTCGCGGCCCTGGCGGGCGTTTGCGCGGTGTGCGTGGGGACGCTCGCCGCGGCCGCCGTCGACAGGAGAGACCTGCTTGCCGTCGTCGCACGGCTTCGCGGACGCCAGGACGCGCAGGACCCCGCGGAGATCGCCTGACCTGGCTTCGTCAGCGGTGGGAAGGGAGTGGGCATGAAGGTGGCGCTCGTGCTGGGAACCAGCGCGGGAGGCGTGGGCAGGCACGTCCGGATGCTCGCGGAGGGACTGGTCGGCAACGGCGACGAGGTGGTCGTGGCCGGTCCGCCGAGCGTGGAGGAGTCCTTCGGCTTCACCGGCGTGGGTGCCCGTTTCGCCGCCGTGCCGATCGCGGATCGCCCGCATCCCGTGAACGACCTCAGGTCGATCGCCCGCCTCAGGGCGATCACCCGGGGCGCGCATGCCGTACACGCCCATGGCCTGCGCGCGGGCGCTCTCGCGGCGGTGGCCCTGAGCGGGGGGCGCCGCCGTCCGGGCCTCGTGGTCACCCTGCACAACGCCGTCACGGCGGGGGGCGCGATCGGGGCCGTCTACGGGGCGCTGGAGCGGATCGTCGCCCGCAGGGCGGACCAGGTGCTGGTCGTCTCGCCGGACATCGGCGAGCGCATGCGCGCCAGGGGAGCCCGCCACGTGAGCGCGGCCGTGGTCCCCGCTCCGCCGCTCGGGAGGCCGTCCCGGACCCCGGAGGAGGTACGGCAGGAGCTCGCCGGCCTGGCCGGCGACCGGTCAGTGGAGGACACCTCCCCGGGCGGCAGGCCCGTGCTGCTGACGGTGGCCAGGCTCGCCCAGCAGAAGGGTCTGGAGACGCTGCTGGACGCGTCGGCCCGGCCGTACGACGTCCGTCCCTTGTTCGTCGTGGCGGGAGACGGGCCCCTGCGGGCGGAGCTCCAGGCCCGGATCGACGCCGAAAGCCTGCCGGTCCTGCTGTACGGCTGGGCGGCCACGGCCGAACTGCTCCAGGTGGCGGCGGCGGTGGTCGTGCCGAGCAGGTGGGAGGGCCAGCCCCTGAGCCTCCACGAGACGCTGAAGGCGGGCAGGCCCGTCATCGCGACCCGGGTGGGTGGCATTCCCGGCATGGTGGGGGACGCCGCCCTCCTCGTCCCACCCGGCGACGCCGTGGCGCTGGGTGAGGAGATCGCACGTGTCCTCGGCGACTCGGCCTTGGCCGGGCGGCTGGCGGCGGCCTCCGCGCGTCGCGGGGAGGAGCTTCCCGGCGAGGCGGACGCTGTGCGCTCGGTGATGGACGCCTACCTGACGGTGTCCCGGGACGGCGGAGGGTGACCCCCGCGTAGCCCCGCCCGGCACGTGGGCCGGCACCTCCTTCCACCTGCGCCGATGGGAGTGCTAGTCCGCCTGATTAGGTCAACCTAAGCCTGATCCATATACTGAACGCGTTGGGGGGGAGTATCCCTTCGCGACAGCCCCGTCATCACGGCGTCCGCGCCCGGGACTGTCGGTCCACCTCGGTGGGCGGGAGAGACCTCCGGCAGTGTCTTCGCGCGCGCCGGAAGGTCTTCATCTTGAGTGTTCCTCTTTGGGCATGGGTCGCCGTCATCGTCGGCCTGCTCGTCGTCCTCGCGATCGACCTGTGGATCGTCGACCGCGGTGAACCCCGGGAGTTCTCGCTCCGCCAGGCGGGGTTCTGGGTCGGCTTCTACGTCTCGCTGGCCGTCCTCTTCGGCGCGATCTTATTGATCTTCCGTGGGACCCAGGCGGGAGGCGAGTTCTTCGCCGGGTACCTGACCGAGTACAGCCTCAGCGTGGACAACCTGTTCGTCTTCTACATCATCATGGGGCGTTTCGGCGTGCCGAGGATCTACCAGCACAAGGTGCTGCTGGTGGGCATCGTGCTCGCGCTGATCATGCGCGGCATCTTCATCGCGGTCGGCGCGGCCGTCCTCAACCAGTTCAGCTGGCTCTTCTACGTCTTCGGGGTCTTCCTCGTCTACACGGCCTACACGCTGGTCCGCGACCACAACAAGCAGGAAGAGGAGTTCAACGAGAACCTCCTCCTGCGCTGGGCGCGGCGGGTGTTCCCGACCACGCCCGACTACGTCGGCTCGCGCGCGATCGTCCGCGTGAACGGCCGGCGGATGGTCACTCCGATGTTGATCGTCATGATCGCGATCGGCACCACCGATCTGCTCTTCGCGCTCGACTCGATTCCGGCGATCTTCGGGCTAACCAAGGACGCCTTCATCGTCTTCACCGCCAACGTGTTCGCCCTGATGGGACTGCGTCAGCTCTACTTCCTGCTGGGTGGTCTGCTGCAGCGCCTGGTCTACATCAGCTACGGGCTTGCGTTCATCCTGGGTTTCATCGGGGTTAAGCTCGTTTTGGAGGCACTGCACGAGACCGGCGTCTCCTGGGCGCCTCAGATCCCTATCTGGCTCTCCCTGTCCGTCATCGGCGTCACGATGGCGATCACGACCGTCGCCAGCCTGATCAAGGTCAGGCGGGACACGGTGGCCGCTTCGGCGCAGGGTCAGGATGCCCCGCAGGGTCAAGAAGCCTCACAAGGGTAGGAAGCCTCACAGGGGTAGCGAAACGGGCAACGAAACTGTTTGCTTGTCTCGTTGTGCCGTGCAATGACCGACCGGTCGGTAATATCGTCCGTTAAGGCGCAAACCGGTCCATAGTCGCTACAGAGTACAAAGGTTCCCTGTGTCCAACGATTCTGAATTTTCCCGCGACCTCGTCCAGGCCGCGGGAGGTCCCGGTCGGATCCGGCTCGCGCGTGGGGTGTCGCCATGGCTGGCGCCGACCGCCACGGCGGCGGCTGTCACCACCCTTCTCATCCGCAGGTCCCCCAAGTGGGCACTGGCCGCCGCACCTTTGGCGGCCCTGACGGGTGGAATGCTCTGGTTCTTCCGCGATCCCGAGCGGGTGCCGGGACGGGGCAGGGTGATCTCGCCGGCCGACGGAGTCGTCCAGAGCATCGATCCGTGGGCCGACGGCCGTACACGGGTGGCGATCTTCATGAGCCCCCTGAACGTGCACGTCAACCGGGCGCCGGTGGAGGGCACGATCACGTCGGTCGAGCACGTGGCCGGCGGGTTCGTCCCCGCGTTCAACAAGGACAGCGACAAGAACGAGCGCGTGGTCTGGCATTTCGACTCCGACCTCGGAGACATCGAGATGGTGCAGATCGCCGGCGCCGTGGCCCGCCGGATCGTGCCGTACCTGGAGGCGGGAGCCAAGGTGACCCAGGGCGAGCGGGTCGGACTGATCCGGCTGGGCTCCCGGGTCGACGTCTACCTGCCCGAGGGCGTCGCTCCCGCGGTCACCGTGGGCGACAAGACCGTGGCGGGGGTGACGCGCCTTGACCACATCTGATCTCGGTGCGGACGCGAGCTGGCCGGTCGAAGGGCTGGCCGACGAGCCCCAAGGCCCGGTCGGCAAGGCCTTCCGTCTGTCGGCCGCAGACTCGCTTTCGCTCGGAAACGCCCTCAGCGGCTTCCTCGCCGTCTGCCTGCTCGCGTGGTCGGCGATCACCGATCTGCAGTCCGGCGTCAAGTTCGAGCCCGACCCCCGGTTCTTCGGCACCGCGGTGGTCCTGCTGCTCGTCGGTGCGACGTGCGACCTGTTCGACGGCCTCGTGGCCAGGAGGTTCCGCGCGTCGGCGATGGGCGCCGAACTGGACAACCTCGCCGATGTGATCAGCTTCGGCTTCGCTCCCGCCTTCATGGTGGTGATCTGGGGCGGGTTCTCCGGCAGGGTGCCTCTCTGGCTCGTGTTGTTCGCCGCCGCCTCGGTCCTGCTCGCCGGTGTCGTACGGCTGGCCCGCTTCGCCTGCGTGAAGACCAAGAGCGGCGACTTCATGGGTCTGCCGATCCCGATGGGCGCGATGACCGTGGTGTCGATCGTGCTGCTCTTCCAGCCGGGATATGTGACGATCGCCGGGATCATCGCGGTCGCGTGGCTGATGGTCAGCCGGATCGAGTACCCCAAGCCGAAGGGCAACCTCGCCGCCGTCGTCCTCGCCTGGATGATGATCAACGTGGCGTGCCTCATCATCTGGGCGGCCCGCCTGGCCGGAGGCGACCAGCTGATCACCGTGGGCGCCGTCATGCAGATCGCCATGGTGTCGGCGATTCCGTTGCGCGTTCTGATGTTCAAAAAGCAGCGGCGCAGGGAACGACGCGAGGAGAGCGTGGGCTGACGCCGATGGTGAACAGGGGTCTGACCAGGAACTACGGTCACTCGGGCCCCTTCAGCGTCGGGCATGTCAGCAGGGCATGATCGTCAGGCGGGCCCAGGCTCTTCTTCTTCACGTGGATAGATCGCCTAGTCCAAACGGAGCCCTGGTCGCCATGCCTCGTGAGCACACCCGGACGTACTTCCTCGGCAAACTCGCGCGGGAGTTGGAGCTCAGGGGCCTGGAGGCGTTCCTGCGCCCCGACCCCCCCTCGCTGAAGGTCCGTGATCCGGACGCGGCGATCTTCTCCGAGACCGTCGACTGCGTCGCCCTGTCCGACGGCTGGTTCTACCGCTGGTCCTGGGGCGACGTGGTGGAGAGCGCCGACCAGCCCGCCGCCGCGGCCGATCGCATCGTCAAGGTCTTCACCACCGGTGAGCCTCGCCCGCACCCGGGCCTCGAAGACGCCTGAGCGGAACCGCGGAACCCTGCCCGGAAAAAACTTCCTTCGATGTGTCGATTCCCGGCCGGCCTGTTCGAGGCCCAGGTAGCGGGCCGAAACGAGCGGCCCGGAACCGAAGGGAATCGACATGACGGCTCTGCAGGCGACTTCGGCCGGGGACGGCGCCGAGGCCGGAAGGGGCTGCGATCCGGCGACGAGCGTCACCAGGACCTTGCTGGCCTACGGTGTCATCGCCGGGCCGATCTACGTCCTGGTGTCCGTGACCGAGGGCCTCACCCGAGAGGGCTTCGACTTCTCCCGCCACGCGTGGAGCCTGCTCGCCAACGGCGACTTCGGCTGGATCCACATCGCCGATCTGGTGGTGACCGGGCTGATGACCGTCGCCTTCGCGGTCGGCCTGGGACGGGCCCTGCGGCCCGGCCGGGGCGCCACCTGGGCGCCTCGCCTGGTCGGCGCGTACGGCACGAGCATGGCGGCCGCCGGGGCGTTCCGAGCGGACCCGGCGCTGGGCTTCCCCGTGGGGACGCCGGCAGGCGCCGGCGAGGTCTCCTGGCACGGCACGCTGCACTTCGTCTCGGGCGGCATCGGGTTCACCTGCCTGATCGTGGCGTGCTTCGTGACGGGAGCCCGGTTCGGCCGTGAGGGTCGCCGGGGCTGGGCGGTGTTCTCCCGGATCACCGGGGTGCTGTTCTTCGCGGGCTTCGCCGGCATCGCGTCCGGCGGCGGTAGCGTGTGGATCAATCTGGCCTTCACCGCGGCCGTCGTGCTCGTCTGCGCCTGGATCTCAGCGGTGGCGGTTCATCTCTACCGCAGGGCCTCGCACAGCTGAACCCCCCCCATTCGGAGAGCGTCGCAGGAAGGCGGAAGAGACCATGCGTTACCTGGTGATACTGAAGGCGGAGCAGCCGGCGACCCCGCCGCCCCCCGAGCTCATGGAAGCGATCATGAAGCTCGGCGGCGAGGCCGCGGCGGCCGGCGCCCTGCTCGACACCGCGGGGCTGGCCCCGAGCGGGGCGGGCGCCCTGGTCGCGCTGGCCGGGGGACGGCTGAGCGTGACCGACGGGCCGTTCGCCGAGGCGAAGGAGCTCATCAGCTACGCGCTTTACGAGGTGCGGTCGAAGGAGGAGGCCGTCGAGTGGACCTCGCGCTTCATGAAGCTGCACCGGGACCTGTGGGAGGGCTGGGAGGGTGAGTCCACGGTCCTGAAGGTGCTCGGTCCCGAGGACTTCGGGCCTCCGGCGACCTGAGGCCACGCGGGTTGAGATTCCCTGCCGCGTCGCGGCGGGATCTCGTCCCCTGCCTCCCGTACGGAGGCCGGTGGTGGTTGGATCGGCAACCATGACGGTCGCCGATCCCCACCGGGCCACCCACCGCGCGATCGAGGCGGTCTGGCGGATCGAGTCGGCCCGGGTGATCGCCGGACTCGCCCGGCTCGTCCGCGACGTCGGCCTGGCCGAGGAACTCGCGCAGGACGCCCTGGTCATCGCCCTCGAACAGTGGCCGGAGGCGGGTGTCCCGGACAATCCGGGCGCGTGGCTCATGGCGACCGCGAAGCATCGCGCGATCGACCTCCTGCGCCGCCAGACGCGGTACGCGCACAAGCTCGAGGAGGTCGGCCGTGATCTCGACGTCCGGCAGTGGGCGGAACCGGACCTGGACGCGGCGATCGACGACCAGATCGGCGACGACCTGCTGCGCCTGGTCTTCACCGCCTGCCACCCCGTCCTGCCGACCGAGTCCCGGGTGGCGCTCACACTGCGCCTGCTCGGCGGGCTCACCACCGAGGAGATCGCCCGGGCGTTCCTGATCGCGGAGCCCACGGTCGCCCAGCGGATCGTCCGCGCGAAACGCACACTCGCCGCGAAGAAGGTCGAGTTCGAACTGCCGGCGCCGCACGAGCTGGCCGACCGGCTCTCATCGGTGCTCGGCGCCATCTACCTGATCTTCAATGAGGGCTACGCGGCCACGGGCGGGGACGACTGGACGCGCCCGGAGCTCTGCCAGGAGGCGCTCAGGCTGGGCCGGATCCTCGCCGGGCTCGCGCCCGGCGAGCCCGAGGTGCACGGGCTGGTCGGACTGATGGAGATCCAGGCGTCACGTCTGCGCGCCAGGACCGGCCCGTCGGGCGACCCCGTCCTGCTCATGGACCAGGATCGGCGCCTGTGGGATCGGCTGCTCATCCGCCGGGGCATGGAGGCGATCGACCGGGCCGAGGCGCTCGGCGGGATGTTCGGCCCGTACGCCCTGCAGGCCGCGATCGCCGCCTGCCACGCCCGCGCGCCGTCCAGGGAGGACACGGACTGGGAGCGGATCGCGGCGCTCTACCAGGTGCTGGCCCATGTCTCGCCGTCTCCGGTCGTGGAGCTGAACATGGCCGTCGCCGTCGGCATGGCCACCGGCCCGGCCGAGGGTCTGGAGATCGTGGACAGGCTCGTGTCCGAGCGGACGCTGGCCGCCTACCCCCAGCTGCCCGCCGTACGCGGTGATCTCCTCGCCAGGCTGGGCAGGCTCGAGGAGGCACGGCTGGAGTTCGAACGTGCCGCGACGCTGACCCGGAACGGACGGGAGCGCGCGCTCTTCCTCGACCGGGCCGCGGACCACGCCAAGGGGACCCCGGCCGGGTGACCGCGTGCCCGGATCGGGCACGCGGCCGTGTTCGGCCGTGTCGTCGGAATCGTCAGGCGCGGATCACCAGCCGCGCGCCTTCCACTCCGGCAGGGACGGGCGCTCGACGCCGAGGGTGGTGTCCTTGCCGTGGCCCGGGTACACCCAGGTCTCGTCGGGCAGCCGGTCGAAGATCCGCTCGACGACGTCGGTGAACAACTGGGTGAACCGCTCCGGGTCCTTCTGGGTGTTCCCGACGCCGCCGGGGAACAGCGAGTCGCCCGTGAAGACGTGGGAGTCCCGGTACAGGAGCGCGATCGATCCCGGTGTGTGCCCACGCAGGTGGATGACGTCCAATGTGGCGTTGCCCACGTTCACCTGGTCGCCGTGGTCCACCGTCCGCGTGACCTCGACCGGCAGTTCGGGGGCGTCGAGCGGGTGGGCGATCACCTGCGCTCCCGTGGCCCTGGCCACGTCCTCGAGGGCCAGCCAGTGGTCCTGGTGGCGGTGGGTGGTAACGATCGAGCTGATCGGCCGATCGCCGATCAGCGCGAGCAGGCGATCCGGCTCCGCGGCCGCGTCGACGAGCAGCCCGTCGCCGGTCTCCGTGCACCGCAGAAGGTAGGCGTTGTTGCCGAAACCGCCGACCTCGATCTTGGAAATGGTCAGTCCGGGCAGCTCACGCACGTCGGCGGGGCCACCCTGGGTGACGTCTCCGGTGTAGCTCATGATCCTCCTAAAGATCCTTCACGGCTCACGCTAGTCACGGCCGGGCGGCCATGTGCGCGGCGGCTCCGCCGGCAGCTCCGGGGGAGCGGGCAGCACCAGCCACGGAGGCGGCGCCGGCAGGCTCCCCGGCGCCGGCGCGCCCGCGGCTTCCGACGGCTTCACGCTCAGGCCCCGCCCGTCGCCCCGCCCGATGAGCCAGGCGAGAAGCTCACGGGGAGAGCCGTGCACGGCGGGGCCGTGGCCGAGACCCCGCCAGACCTGGACGTGCTCGCCGTCGTCGCGCCGGTCCCGGGAGACGATCTCGCTGAGCGGGCCATCGGCGCGGGGCCAGGACGACATCGTGTCGTACAGCTCCCGCCTGACGTAGGTCTCCGGCCAGTCGGCCCAGCCGTACTCCATGCCGAGATCGACGTGGTGGACCTCGACCTCGCGAAGCCGGCGGGCCGGGATGTACCAGGCCGGGTGCTCGGGCGGGCGCATGCCGATCACCATCGCCGACCAGGCCTCGGCGGGCAGGCTCTCCATCGCCTCCCTGAACCGTCCGGCGCTCTCCTCGAGGTCGGCGAGTTGCTCCTTCGCGGGCCGTACGGCTCCCGCCTCGATCTCGGACTCCCGCACCCCCGGAGCGGAGTATTGGGGCGTCCTGACTCCGGTTCTGGCCCAGGTCAGCAGGTTGACGTGGCCGTCGGCGTTGCGTGCCAGGTGGGTCAGGACGTGCCCCCGGGTCCATCCGGGCAGGACAGAGGGCGCGCGGACGTCGTCGTCGGTGAGCCGGGCGGCGGTCGCCAGCAGCCGGCTCGTGGATTCGGCCAGTTCGGTCTGGAACTCCTCGAGAGCAGACATAGGGCCATCATGGACCACCCCGTGGACCGTGCCCCGGACGGCCGGTCGTGGGGTGCCAGGGAAGAGCGCGCAGACCTGGACGGTTCTACTGGAAGAGTTTCCGGCCGGAGTCCGGGACGTGGGTTTGACGGAACTCATACCCTGGATGAGTGGGGGCGTGACCGTTTCGGAGGCGTTCAGCGGCCGCCCGCGCCGGCCGCCGGAGGACGCCCCGGAAATTGTCGGTGGCTCCGGATAGCTTGCCCGTGCACCTCCTGTTGACTCCATCGACCTATCGGGACCACCGTGGCTGACCGCCTGATCGTGCGTGGCGCACGTGAGCACAACCTGAAGGACGTCTCGCTGGACCTTCCGCGAGACGCTCTCATCGTCTTCACGGGGCTTTCCGGCTCCGGAAAGTCCAGCCTGGCCTTCGACACGATCTTCGCCGAGGGCCAGCGGCGCTATGTCGAGTCCCTGTCCGCCTACGCGCGGCAGTTCCTCGGCCAGATGGACAAGCCCGATGTGGACTTCATCGAGGGACTGTCCCCGGCGGTCTCCATCGACCAGAAGTCGACCAACCGCAACCCGCGTTCCACGGTCGGCACGATCACCGAGGTCTACGACTATCTGCGCCTGCTCTGGGCGCGGATCGGCAAGCCGCACTGCCCCCAGTGCGCCCGCCCGATCGCGCGGCAGACGCCGCAGCAGATCGTCGACCGCGTGCTGGAGTTGGAGGAGGGCACTCGCTTCCAGGTGCTCGCCCCGGTCATCCGCGGCCGCAAGGGGGAGTACGGCGAGCTGTTCCGAGAGCTTCAGACGAAGGGGTTCGCCCGGGCCAGGGTGGACGGCACGATCGTCAGGCTTGAGGAGCCGCCGACGCTCAAGAAGTACGAGAAGCACGACATCGAGGTGATCGTCGACCGGCTCGCGGTGAAGGACGGCGCGCGGCGCAGGCTCACCGACTCGGTGGAGACCGCCCTGCAGCTGTCCGGCGGCACGATCACGCTCGACTTCGTCGACCTCCCCGAGGGCGACGCCAACCGCGAGCGGTTCTACTCGGAGCATCTCTACTGCCCCTACGACGACCTGTCGTTCGAGGAGCTGGAGCCCCGCTCGTTCTCGTTCAACTCGCCCTTCGGCGCCTGCCCCGAATGCACCGGTCTCGGCACCCGGATGGAGGTCGACCCCGACCTCGTCGTGCCCGACCCCGAGCGCACACTCGGCGACGGCGCGATCAGCCCCTGGGCCAGCGGCCACACGAGCGACTACTTCGTCCGGATGATCGAGGCCCTGGGCAGCGCGCTCGGGTTCGACCTCGACACCGCGTGGGAGCGGCTGCCCAAGAAGGCGCAGAAGGCGCTCCTCAACGGTTACGACGAGCAGGTCCACATCCGCTACCGGAACCGGTACGGCCGTGAGCGCTCCTATTACACGAACTTCGAAGGCGTCATCCCCTGGGTGCAGCGCAGGCACGCCGAGTCGGAGAGCGACGCCAGCCGTGACCGGTTCGAGGGCTTCATGCGTGAGGTCCCGTGCCCGGCCTGCAACGGGCGCCGCCTCAAGCCGGTGTCCCTCGCCGTCACCGTGAGCGACGCGTCCATCGCCGACGTCTCGGGTCTGTCGATCGGCGAGTGCGCCGCGTTCCTGGGCAAGCTGCACCTGTCCGACCGGGACATGCACGTCGCCGAGCGGGTGGTCAAGGAGATCAACGCGCGGCTCGGCTTCCTCCTCGACGTCGGTCTCGACTACCTCACCCTCGACCGGGCCGCCGGGACGCTCGCGGGCGGCGAGGCCCAGCGGATCCGCCTGGCGACCCAGATCGGGTCCGGCCTCGTCGGCGTGCTCTACGTCCTGGACGAGCCTTCGATCGGCCTGCACCAGCGCGACAACCAGCGACTCCTGGAGACGCTCATCCGGCTGCGGGACATGGGCAACACGCTGATCGTGGTCGAGCACGACGAGGACACGATCGCGGCCGCCGACTGGGTGGTCGACATCGGTCCCGGCGCGGGCGAGCACGGCGGCCAGGTGGTCGTCTCCGGCACGGTCGAGCAACTGCTCGCCAGCGAGCAGTCCCTCACCGGGGCGTACCTGTCGGGCCGCAAGGCGATAGCCGTACCGGACGTCCGCCGCAAGCGGGACCGCAAGCGGCAACTCGTCGTGAAGGGCGCCCGCGAGCACAACCTGACGGGCGTGGACGTCGAGTTCCCCCTGGGCGTCTTCACGGCGGTGACGGGCGTCTCCGGCTCGGGCAAGTCGACGCTGGTCAACGACATCCTCTACAACGCCCTCGCGAAGGAGCTCAACGGTGCCCGCACCGTACCCGGGCGCCACTCCCGGGTGACGGGGACCGATCTGGTCGACAAGGTCGTCCACGTCGACCAGTCGCCGATCGGGCGCACGCCGAGGTCCAACCCCGCGACCTACACCGGGGTCTTCGACCACGTGCGCAAGCTCTTCGCGGCGACCGCCGAGGCGAAGATCCGCGGCTACCTGCCCGGCCGGTTCAGCTTCAACGTCAAGGGCGGCCGCTGCGAGGCGTGCTCCGGCGACGGCACCATCAAGATCGAGATGAACTTCCTGCCCGACGTGTACGTCCCCTGTGAGGTCTGTCACGGCGCCCGGTACAACCGGGAGACGCTGGAGGTCCACTACAAGGGCAAGACGATCTCCGAGGTCCTCGACATGCCGATCGAGGAGGCCCTGGAGTTCTTCGAGGCCATCCCCGCGATCCGGCGGCACCTGCAGACGCTCAACGACGTCGGCCTCGGCTACGTGCGGCTCGGGCAGCCGGCGACCACGCTGTCCGGCGGCGAGGCCCAGCGCGTGAAGCTCGCCTCGGAGTTGCAGCGCAGGTCCACCGGGCGCACCGTCTACGTGCTCGACGAGCCGACGACGGGTCTGCACTTCGAGGACATCCGGCGCCTGCTCGGCGTGCTCAACCGGCTCGTCGACAACGGGAACACGGTCATCGTCATCGAGCACAACCTCGACGTCATCAAGACGGCCGACTGGATCATCGACATGGGCCCCGAAGGAGGGTCCCGCGGCGGCAAACTGGTCGCCACGGGAACGCCTGAGGCCATCGCCCGGATCGAGGACAGCCACACCGCCCTGTTCCTTCGCAAGATCCTCGGAATGTGACGGATTCGGGCAGGCCGACCGGGGCCCCGCCTACTTTCCGCAGATCAGTCGTCCGTCATGCTGAACCAGGTCAGGGATCCGATCCGTAGTAGTCGACGTAGGGTTACACGTCACTCATGGGGCGGACGAAGACCCGGGCCTGTTCGCAGAACGGAAGGAAGAAAATGACGGAGACGACACGTCGTGCGGTGATCTTCGGCACGGGAGGGGCCGGTCTCGCGGTCGCGCTGACCGCCTGCGCCGGATACAGCACCGGAAGCACGGACGCGGCCGCCCCGCCCGCTCCACCCGCGGACGGGGCCGCTGACGGGGCCGCCTCGAAGGTCAAGGCCGGCGCCGCGATCGCCAAGACCACGGACATTCCCGAAGGGGGCGGCAAGGTCATCTTGGGTGCGCAGCTCGTCGTGACCCAGCCTTCCGCCGGTGAGTACAAGGCGTTCAGTGCGGTGTGCACCCATCAGGGCTGCATGGTGGACAAGATCGCTGACGGCACGATCGACTGCCCGTGTCACGGGAGCAGGTTCAGTGTGAAGGACGGCTCCGTGGTGAACGGCCCGGCGTCGGCGCCGCTCCCGGAGATGAAGATCAACGTGAGCGGGAGTGACATCACCCTGGCGTGAGTCCCGCGCCCGGCGCGATCACGGAGGCCGGCCCGCACGAGGGCGGCCGGCCACGATCCCGCCGGGCTTCTCCATCTCCGGGCGAACCCCGGCGGCGGCCATCGCGATCTCGCGCATGGCGGTCGTCGCGGTCTCACGAAATGAAGGTCGTCACGATCTCATGAAGCGGCGGTCGTCGCGATCTCCAGAAGCCGGAATTGTCGGCGGATCCAAGTAGGCTTTGGGTTGTGGCGGATCCGGCAACCTACCGACCGGCGCCCGGATCGATCCCCGAGTCGCCAGGCGTCTATCGCTTTCGCGACCCCGGCGGCCGGGTGATCTACGTTGGCAAGGCGAAGAGCCTTCGTCAACGACTGAACTCGTACTTCGCGGACTTCGCGGGGCTGCATCCGCGGACCCAGACGATGCTCACCAGCGCGGCGTCGGTCGACTGGACCGTGGTCGGGACCGAGGTCGAGGCGCTCCAGCTGGAGTATTCCTGGATCAAGGAGTTCGACCCGCGGTTCAACGTGAAGTACCGCGACGACAAGTCCTACCCGTACCTCGCGGTGACCATGGGGGAGGACTTCCCCCGGGTGCAGGTGCTGCGCGGGGCCAAGCGCAAGGGGACGCGCTACTTCGGGCCCTACTCGCACGCCTGGGCGATCAGGGAGACGGTCGACCTGCTGCTGCGCGTGTTCCCCGTGCGCACCTGCTCGGCCGGCGTCTTCAAGCGGGCCGGCCAGATCGGGCGGCCCTGTCTGCTGGGATACATCGACAAATGCTCGGCCCCCTGCGTCGGCCGGGTCACCCCCGAGGAGCACCGCGACCTGGCGGAGGACTTCTGCGACTTCATGGCGGGCAACACCACCCGCTTCATCAAGCGGCTCGAGCGTGAGATGCGCGCCGCGGCCGCCGTCGAGGAGTACGAGAAGGCCGCCCGGCTCCGCGACGACGTCCAGGCGCTGCAGCGGGCGCTGGAGAAGCAGACCGTCGTCCTCGGCGACGGCACCGACTGCGACGTGATCGCCCTGGCCGAGGACGCGCTGGAGGCGGCCGCGCAGGTCTTCTACGTGCGCGGCGGGCGGATCCGCGGTCAGCGCGGCTGGGTGGTCGACAAGGTCGAGGAGACGACGTCCGGCGATCTCGTGGAGCAGTTCCTCCTCCAGATGTACGGCGAGGCCACGATTCCCCGGGAGATCCTCGTCCCGGCCGCGCCGCCCGACATGGAGGCCGTCATCGAGCTGCTCAGCGAGCAGCGGGGCTCGCGGGTGGATCTGCGTGTCCCCCAGCGGGGGGACAAGAAGAGCCTGATGGAGACCGTCGAGCGCAACGCCAAGGAGTCCCTGGCCCAGCACAAGCTCAGGCGCGCGAGCGATCTGACGACGCGCAGCCGCGCGTTGCAGGAGATCGCCGACGCCCTCGACCTGGACCAGGCCCCCCTGCGGATCGAGTGCTACGACGTGTCCCACATCCAGGGATCCGACGTGGTGGCCTCGATGGTGGTGTTCGAGGACGGGCTGGCCCGCAAGAGTGAATACCGCAGGTTCTCGATCAAGAGTGCCGAGGGCGACGTCGCCTCCATATACGAGGTCATCTGCCGGAGGTTCAAGCGCTATCTGGAAGAGCGCGTCGCCACCGGCGAGCTCGACGACGAGTCCGCGGGGGACGGGTCAGTGGACGAGCACGCGGACCGGGGACGCGGCGATTCGGCGGCCGGGATGCCCATCGACCCGGAGACCGGCCGCCCGCGCAAGTTCGCCTACCCGCCCAACCTCGTCGTCGTGGACGGCGGCCCGGCCCAGGCGGCCGCAGCTCAGCGCGCGCTGGACGAGCTGGGGATCGACGACGTCGCGGTCTGTGGGCTGGCCAAGCGGCTGGAGGAGGTCTGGCTGCCGGGGGAGGACCTGCCGGTGATCCTTCCGCGGACCAGCGAGAGTCTCTACCTGCTGCAGCGCGTCCGCGATGAGGCCCATCGCTTCGCCATCACCTACCATCGGTCAAAGCGCTCCAAAACGCTGAAGGAAAGCGCGCTGGACCAGGTTCCGGGGCTCGGGCCGTCTCGCAGGCAGGCGCTTCTGCGCCACTTCGGCTCGGTCAAGCGACTGCGCGACGCCACGGCCACCGAGATCCTCGAGGTTCCCGGCATCGGCCCGGCGACCGCTGACGCGATCGTCGCGGCCTTCAAGGAAGAGAGCGCGTGAACGTCGGGGGACGTTCGCCCGGCACGTGGCCGGCTTCGAACGGTCACGTGCGGTGGCGGGACGGTCGCGTGTTGCGGCGAGCCGGTGGCGCGCCGTGGTGCGGCGGTGTCATGCTCCGGGCAGGGGCATGTCGTCTCCAGGCGGGGGCGCCGATGGGACGAGGCCGTATCGAGGCCATTAATCAGGCAGGACGGTGAGCGGGCGATGAGCACGACTGAGCCGGCGTTCGTTGTGGTCACAGGCATGTCAGGTGCGGGCCGGAGCACAGCGGCCAAGGCGTTGGAGGATGTGGGCTGGTTCGTCATCGACAACCTGCCGCCTGGTCTGCTGTTCTCCCTGGCGGAGGAGGCGGGCAAGGTCAACCTGGCCGCCGACAAGGTGGCGGCCGTCGTCGACGTGCGCAGCCTCGCTTTCACGACGGACCTCAACGCGGCGATCGAGGAGCTCGACGGCCGCGGCGTCGGCGTACGGGTGATGTTCCTGGAAGCGAGTGACGACGAGCTGGTCCGCAGGTTCGAGAACGTCCGGCGGCCCCATCCCCTTCAGGGGGACGGCCGGCTGGTCGACGGCATCGGCCGGGAGCGCGGCATCCTCCGTGAGGTCAGGGCCAATGCCGACCTGGTCATCGACACCTCGTCGCTGAACGTCCACGAGCTGCGCAACAAGGTGGTCTCCTTCTTCGGCGGGGAGGACCGGCCCGGCCTCAAGGTCAACGTCGTCTCCTTCGGCTACAAGTACGGCATGCCCGTGGACGCCGATCTGGTGGTCGACTGCCGGTTCCTGCCGAACCCCCATTGGGTGCCCGAGTTGCGTCCCATGAACGGCCTGGACACGCCCGTCAGGGAATACGTGCTCAACCAGCCGGGCGCGAAGGAGTTCCTCGACGGGTACGAGGACGTCTTCGGTGTCGTGGCCGCGGGGTACACCCGCGAGGGCAAGAGCTACGTCACCCTCGCCGTGGGATGCACGGGAGGCAAGCACCGCAGCGTCGCCATGGCCGAGGAGATCGGGTCCCGGCTCCGGGAAGACGGCATGGACGTGCAGGTCAGCCATCGCGACATGGGCCGCGAGTAAACCTCCTCGCATCTCGCGGCACGGTTCCACATCGTCCTCGCCGGGCAAGGCCGTATCGCGCAATTGTGGATCTTCCGGAGCTTTTTCGTAGAGTAGGGCTTTCTGGAAAAGGGCTTCGTTAGGGTTAGGCGAGCCGTGCGGCGAGGAGGAGCATGAACGAGCTCGCCTTTGGACTCGCTGAGTCCGCCGTCCCCGGGGAGTTCGCGAGTCCCCCGCGTGGGCCCAAGGTGGTCGCCCTCGGCGGTGGCCACGGCCTGTACGCGTCCCTGTCGGCCCTGAGAAGGGTCACGGGCGATCTCACGGCCATCGCCACGGTCGCCGACGACGGGGGCTCCAGCGGCCGTCTGAGGCGCGAACTCGGCGTCCTGCCGCCCGGGGACCTGCGGATGGCCCTCGCGGCGCTGTGCGGCGACGACGAGTGGGGCAAGACCTGGAGCGAGGTCGTCCAGCATCGCTTCCGCAGCGAGGGCGAGCTGCACGGGCATGCCATCGGCAACCTTCTGATCGTGGCCCTGTGGGAGCTGCTCGACGACCCCGTGAAGGGGCTGGAGTGGGTGGGCCGGCTGCTCGGCGCCCACGGCCGGGTCCTGCCCATGGCGTCGGTTCCCCTGGACATCGAGGCCGAGGTCGAGCTGGACGGTGTGATCTCCGTCGTCCGCGGTCAGGTGGCCTGCGCGCTGACCCCGGGGCGGGTGCAGGCGATCTCGCTGGTGCCGCCGGACCCGCCCGCCTGCCCGCAGGCGGTCGAGGCGATCGAGGAGGCCGACTGGGTGGTGTTCGGCCCCGGATCCTGGTTCACCAGTGTGCTGCCGCACCTCAAGGTGCCTGAGCTGGCCCGTGCGCTGCACGCGACCAGTGCCAGGCGCCTGGTCGTCCTCAACCTGGCGCCGCAGCCGGGAGAGACCGACGGCTTCTCCCCGGAGAAACATCTGGAGGTGCTCAGGGAGCACGCGCCGTCCCTGCTCGTCGACGCGGTGCTGGCCGACCAGAGCGTCGTCGACGATCCGCGGGCCCTGGAGAAGGCCGCCGTGTCCCTCGGCGGCCGTTTGGTTTTGGCCGATGTGGCCGCTTCTGACGGATCTCCGAGGCACGATGGACCACGTCTTGCCACGGTCCTGGACGAGATTTTCCACGAGAAGCGGTGATCCCCGTCTGTCAAGGTGCGAGAGACTGGCTCCCGTAAGTCTGGTTCGGGGAGGACACGCGCAGATGGCCATGACGGGTGTGGTGAAGGACGAGCTGAGCCGCCTATCGGTGCTCAAGCCTTGCTGTCGTAAGGCCGAGGTATCGACGCTGCTGCGGTTCGCGAGCGGACTGCACCTCGTCGGCGGTCGGATCGTGATCGAGGCCGAGCTGGACACGAACGTGACGGCCCGCCGGCTGATCAAGGACATCGGCGAGGTGTTCGGCCACAGGGCCGAGGTGCTGGTGCTGGCGCCGGCCGGTCTACGCAAGGGCTCGCGGTACGTCGTGCGGGTCTACAAGGACGGCGAGGCCCTCGCCCGGCAGACGGGACTGATCGACAACCACGGCAGGCCGGTCCGCGGGCTGCCCCGTCAGGTGGTGTCCGGAGCCACGTGCGATGCCGAGGCCGCGTGGCGGGGGGCGTTCCTGGCGCACGGCTCGCTCACCGAGCCCGGGCGCTCGATGTCGCTGGAGGTGACCTGCCCGGGGCCGGAGGCGGCGCTGGCCCTGGTCGGATCCGCGCGGCGGCTCAAGATCCACGCCAAGGCGCGTGAGGTGCGCGGCGTCGACCGGGTCGTGGTCCGCGACGGAGATGCGATCAGCGCCCTGCTGACCCGGTTGGGGGCGCACGACAGCGTCCTCGCCTGGGAGGAACGGCGGATGCGCCGCGAGGTCCGGGCGACGGCCAACCGGCTGGCCAACTTCGACGACGCCAACCTCCGCAGGTCGGCCCGGGCGGCCGTCGCCGCGGGCGCCCGGGTCCAGCGCGCCCTGGAGATCCTGGGCGAAGACGCTCCCGAGCACCTTGTGGTGGCGGGCCGGCTGCGGGTCGACCACAAGCAGGCGTCGCTGGAGGAACTCGGCCAGATCGCGGACCCGCCCCTGACCAAGGATGCGATCGCGGGGCGGATCCGGCGGCTGCTGGCCATGGCGGACAAGCGGGCTCAGGACATCGGCATCGCCAACACCGAGGCCAACCTCACGCCCGACATGCTCGCTCCCTGAGCGTCAGCTCTTGACCTTCTCCGGCTCGGTGGCCGGCTCAGGCGTCGGCTCGCTTTCCGGGGTGTCGCCTTCAGCGGTCTCAGCCTTGGCGGTGTCGGCCGCGATGGTCTCTGCCTTGGCGGTCCCGGGCTCGGTGACCCCGGCCTCCTTCGCTTCGCCCTGGGCGGCGTCCGTCGTGTCGGTCGCCTGGGGCGCGTCCTGCGGCCCGTCGGCCGCGGGCGTGGTCACCGGAGCACCGGCGGCCGCCGTCCGGCTCTGCTGAGCGGCCACGACCCCGCCGGTTCACGAACGAGAAGCCGAACGTCGCGCCGATAGCCCAAATGAACAGGCTCTTGATGTCGATGATCTCGCTGAAGTGATCGGTGACGATCGTGAAGGCGTCGACGTAGCCGATCGGGGTGCCCAGGGCTTCTGCGGCCCGGACGACCTGGACGACGTCCTCTACGACGATGCCGAGGGCGGCTCCGGCGAAGGATGTTTACTACGACAAGCCGGGCACCTTACCCCAGACACTGACTCTTGGTGTGCGCTTTGCCTGACTGTGGCATGACCCACCCGCGCGTGGTCTAGTCCAATTTGCGTCCGATAAGGTCTGTCATTGAGGTTTCACGCCAGCCATGTCGCCGGAGTGCCGGCGCACGACGTACGAGGAGATCGGATCCGTGAGCATCCGCGTGGGCGTCAACGGCTTTGGCCGTATCGGCCGCAACTTCTGGCGCGCAGTGGCGGCCAGCGGTAAGGACATCGAGATTGTCGCGGTCAACGACCTGACCGACAACGCAACGCTCGCCCACCTGCTGAAGTACGACAGCATCCTGGGCCGCCTGCCGTACGAGGTGAAGGCCTCGGCGGACGAGATCACCGTCGACGGCAAGGCGATCAAGGCATTCGCCGAGCGCGACCCGGCGAAGCTGCCCTGGGGCGACCTGGGCGTCGACGTCGTCGTGGAGTCGACCGGCCTGTTCACCGACGCCACCAAGGCGCGCGTGCACGCCGACAACGGTGCGAAGAAGGTCATCATCTCCGCTCCGGCGAAGAACGAAGACGTCACCGTCGTCATGGGTGTCAACCACGAGACCTACGACCCCGCGGCGCACACGATCATCTCGAACGCCTCGTGCACCACCAACTGCCTGGCCCCGATGGCCAAGGTCATCAATGACACCTTCGGTATCGAGAAGGGTCTGATGACCACCATCCACGCCTACACGCAGGACCAGAACCTGCAGGACGGTCCGCACAAGGACCTGCGGCGCGCCCGCGCGGCGGCGCTGAACATCGTCCCGACCTCCACGGGCGCGGCCAAGGCGATCGGCCTGGTGCTGCCCGAGCTCAAGGGCAAGCTCGACGGCTTCGCGCTGCGCGTGCCGATCCCCACGGGCTCGGCGACCGACCTGACCGTCGAGGTCAAGCGTGAGACCTCGGTCGAAGAGGTCAACGCCGCGCTGAAGGCGGCCGCGGAGGGCCCGCTCAAGGGCTACCTGTCCTACACCGAGGACGAGATCGTCTCCTCGGACATCGTGACCGACCCGTCGTCGTGCATCTTCGACTCCGGTCTGACCAAGGTCATCGGCAACCAGGTCAAGGTCATCGGCTGGTACGACAACGAGTGGGGCTACTCCAACCGCCTCGCCGACCTGATCGAGTACGTGGGCGCCTCGCTCTGATGATCGGAATCGACGAGCTCGACGTGAAGGGTCGGCGCGTCTTCGTGCGCGCCGACCTCAACGTCCCCCTTGACGGGGAGACGATCACCGACGACGGCCGGATCCGGGCGTCGGTGCCGACGATCAAGAAACTGCTCGAGCGTGGCGCCAAGGTGATCGTGGGCGCCCACCTCGGCCGCCCCAAGGGCGCTCCGACGCCCAAGTACTCCCTCGCCCCGGTCTCCCGGCGGCTGGCGGAGCTGCTCGGCGAGGACGTGGCGTTCGCGACCGACGTGGTCGGCGAGTCGGCGGTGAGCGTGACCGACGCTCTCCAGGACGGCCAGGTGGCGCTGCTGGAGAACCTGCGGTTCGAGCCCGGCGAGGAGTCCAAGGACGACGCGGTCAGGGGGGAGTTCGCCGACAAGCTGGCCGCTCTCGCCGACCTGTACGTCGGTGACGGCTTCGGCGCGGTGCATCGCAAGCACGCCAGCGTCTACGACGTGCCGCAGCGGCTCCCGCACGCGGCCGGCGACCTCGTGCTGACCGAGGTCGAGGTGCTCAAGAAGCTCACCGAGGACCCGGCCCGGCCGTACGTCGTGGTCCTGGGTGGTGCGAAGGTCTCCGACAAGCTGGGTGTCATCGCCAACCTTCTGGCGAAGGTCGACCGGCTGCTCATCGGCGGCGGCATGGCCTACACCTTCCTCAAGGCGCAGGGCCACGAGGTCGGCAACTCGCTGCTGCAGGAGGACCAGCTCGACCAGGTCCGCGGCTTCCTCAACGAGGCCGCGTCCCGTGGAGTCGATCTGGTGCTCCCCGTGGACGTGCTGGCGGCCACGCATTTCGCGGCGGACGCGCCCCACGAGGTGGTCGACGCCACCGCGATCCCGGCTGACCGGGAGGGCCTGGACATCGGCCCGAAGACGCGTGAGCTGTTCGCCGCGAAGCTGGCGGACGCCGAGACGGTGTTCTGGAACGGCCCCATGGGCGTGTTCGAGTTCGAGGCGTTCTCCGGGGGCACCCGTGCCGTCGCGGAGGCGCTCGTCCGGTCCGGCGCGTTCACCGTCGTCGGCGGCGGCGACTCGGCGGCCGCGGTGCGGCTGCTCGGTCTCCCCGAGGACGGCTTCTCGCACATCTCCACCGGCGGCGGCGCCAGCCTCGAGTACCTCGAAGGCAAGACGCTGCCCGGGCTCGCGGCGCTGGAGGCATAGTGGCGCGCAAGCCTCTCATGGCCGGCAACTGGAAGATGAACCTCAACCACCTCGAGGCCATCAACCTGGTGCAGAAGCTGGCGTTCTCGCTGACCGACAAGGACTTCGACGCCGTCGAGGTCGCGGTGCTGCCGCCGTTCACCGATCTGCGCAGCGTCCAGACGCTGATCGACGGTGACAAGCTCCGGATCGTGTACGGCGGGCAGGACCTGTCCCATCACGACTCGGGCGCCTACACCGGGGACATCTCCGGGGCGATGCTCGCGAAGCTCGGCGCGACCTTCGTGCTGGTCGGGCATTCCGAGCGCCGGCAGTACCACCACGAGGACGACGGCCTCTGCAACGCCAAGGTGAAGGCGGCCTACCGGCACTCGATCACGCCGATCCTGTGCGTCGGCGAGAAGCTCGAGATCCGCAGGGAGGACCGCCACGTCGAGCACACGCTCGCGCAGCTTGACGGGGCGCTCGACGGCATCACGGCGGAGCAGGCCAAGTCGCTCGTGGTGGCGTACGAACCGGTATGGGCGATCGGCACCGGCGAGGTGGCGACCCGTGAGGACGCCCAGGAGGTCTGCGGGGCCATCCGGATGCGACTCGCCGGGCTGTATGGGGACGAGGTGGCCGCGTCGGTCCGTATCCTTTACGGAGGCTCGGTAAAGGCGGACAACATCGCCGGCATCATGGCGGAGCCCGACATCGATGGCGCCCTCGTCGGAGGGGCCAGCCTCGACCAGGGAGAATTCGTCAGGATTTGCCGCTTTGGGGAGATGCCTGGCTAGCTGGGCCGTTTAGGGGGTACGAGTTGACAACAAGTCGTACCCTCATAGTGCAAGATTGAATCGTCACGCCGATGGCGTCGTGTGCACGCCCGTAAATAGGAACAGGTCTACGGTGACAATCGGAATCTCCATCGCCCTCATCCTGTCGAGCGCTCTGATGGTGCTGCTCGTCCTGCTCCACAAGGGCAAGGGCGGCGGTCTCTCAGACCTGTTCGGCGGCGGTTTCACCTCGTCCTTCGGCGGATCGTCCGTGGTGGAGCGTAACCTGGACCGACTGACCGTCATCACGGGTGTGGTCTGGTTCGTCTGCATCATCGCGCTGGGTCTGCTGCTCAAGCCGTAGCGGCTTCCTCTGGCAACGCGTGACCTGGATTCACCTCCCCGTGTCCCCGGGGCGATCGAGCAAGGAGTTCATCCGTGGGTAGTGGCAACGCGATCCGTGGCAGCCGAGTCGGAGCCGGCCCCATGGGGGAGGCCGAGCGTGGCGAGGCAGCCCCCCGCGTGCGGGTCTCGTTCTGGTGCGCCAACATGCACGAGACGCGCCCCAGCTTCGCCAGTGACGCGGCCGTCCCTGAGCACTGGGACTGCCCCCGGTGCGGGCTGCCGGCCGGTCAGGACGAGGCCAATCCGCCCGCCCCGCCGCGGAACGAGCCGTACAAGACGCACCTCGCGTATGTGAAGGAGCGTCGTAGCGACACTGACGGCGCACAGATCCTCGCCGAGGCTCTGGAGCGTCTGCGTTCGTCCTCCCGCCCGATCTACTAGGTCGTACGGCACGAAAGCCACGAGGTCCCCGCGACGGAACGGTCGCGGGGACTTCGGCGTGTTCAGGGCAGGCAGTGCTGAATTGGCCAAGCGACAGGTCATGAGAGCGCAAGTCAGCGTGCCACGTTCCGGGATGGGGTGCTGTCCGGCCGTAGAACGGGATCTCGATCATCGTCGATGTGGAGGTCCCGGTGCTGGCTGGTTGGATGAGAGTCGCGACCAAGAATCCATTCCCGAGGTCCCGCGGCCTCGGGTCGTACATGAAGTCGACGGCGGCCTCCGCCGGCCTGGTCGCGGCCATGGTCGCGTCCGGAGTCGGGGCCGGGGTGGCGGTCGCCGAGACACGTGGGTACACCTACGTGACGAACTCGGCCGCGAATACGGTCTCGATGATCGACACCGCGACCAACAGCGTCGTGGCCACCATCCCCGTGGGCGTGAGTCCAGAAGAACTGGCGGTCTCGCCTGGAGGCACCCGGGCCTACGTCGCCAACGGGGGTGACAACACCGTGTCGGTGATCGACACGGTCGCCAGGCGCGTCATCGCCACCGTTCCCGTCGGGAACTCCCCCTTCGCGGTGGCGGTCAGCCGCAACGGCACGCGGGCTTACGTGACCAACCAGGGCGCCAACACGGTGTCGGTGATCAATACCAGCACCAACAGCATCGTGACCACGATCCCCGTCGGTGCCTTTCCCTCCGGGGTGGCCGTCAGCCCTGACGGCACCCGCGCCTACGTGACCAACCTCAGCAGCAACTCGGTGTCTGTGATCAACACTCTGACCAATGCCGTGATCGGGACGCCGATCCCCGTCGGGGGCGCCCCCGTCGGGGTGGCCTTCTCTCCCACCCGCCCCCGGGCCTACGTGACCAACCTCGGCGCCGGCACGTTGTCGGTGATCAGAACTTCGGACAACACCGTCAGCGAGACCATCGTCCTCGGAGGGGACGCCCAGCGGGTGGCGGTCTCCCGCAACGGCACCCGGGCGTACGTGACCGACTCGTTCAACCGGCTCGTGTCGGTGCTCAACGTCGCGGTCGACATGCTGCCCAACCCCCTGATCACGACGATCCCCGTCGGGGGGTTGTCGCCCGTGGGTCTGGCCGTCTCCGTCGGCGGCACGCGGTTGTACGTCGCGAACGGCGGCACCAACAACGTGTCGGTGATCAACACGCTGACCAACACACTTCTTGGCACCATCAACGTCGGAGCCGGGCCGCTGGGCGTCGCCTCCAGCAGCCTGTCCACCCCGGATCCTGCTCCCCAGCCTCGGCCCCGCGCCGTCGCGGAGGCCGAGGCTCACGCGTCCCAGAGCCAGGGTGGAGGGTGAACATCCGATCGTTCCGGTGATCGGGACGTGCACATCACTGGGCTGTCGTATTTCGTTATCAACACTGATTCATATGAATATCACCAAATGGCGGTGGAAATGACTTTGGGCCGTCACTTGGAACCCCCGATTTGAGGGGGATGTGCAAAGATTCTTCGGGAGGCCGTGACGACATGTCGCGGCCTCCCGTCATGTTCGGCCTCTGCCCGGACGCCGTCCCAGCTGCGATTTCCCCCGTCCATCGCAGATGACGTTTCGCCGCGGCGGCGGCATCGTAATTCACGCATACCATTTGGCGGATTTCCTCTTTACTTGATATTGCCGCATGGATTCTAATCGCATCAGCAGTAAGGATCCTCGGTCGCGCAGGCACGGCGTCTCGGGTCATCGTGGGGGCTCGTAAGGGTTGATGACCGCCGTTTCGCGTGGGGTAGAGGGTCGGCGAGGCTTCTGCCGATCAGTCCGGCCTGACGTTCCTGCGAGATCCGGGAGGCATCGTGCGATCCATCCCTCCGTAGCGGCCTCGAGCACCGCGCGTCCGCGGCTCTCAACTGGTGGCTCGATTTCGATTCCACCGGCCGCCGTTCATGATCCGGCATGATCGCGTTCTGCCGCGATCGCGAGCCGGAATTCCAGTGAATTCCGTGTCGTGAACACCGTGCGGAATTCCCGCGGGACAATTCTTCGATCGCCGGAGTCATGCCGTGAATACATCCGGCATGGCCGGGCGAGCCCCATGGGGAAATGAAGGCCGCCCGCATCGATCCCAATTTTTTGGAGCGTTCCAAGAGAAAGGCCACTCTGATGGCACCTGTCATCACGTCACTCAGCGCAGCTCCCCAGAACACCAACCAGGGAGGTTACGGTCAGACCCTCACCATCAACGGCACGGGCCTGACCGGAACCACCAGCGCGAAGATCGGGTCGCGCACCGTCGCCGCCAGTTCCAACGTCGGCGGAACGGTCGTCACCTGCACCATCCCCTCCGGCTGCGGCGCGGCGAGCGTCAACGTCGTCAGCCCCACCGGCACGAGCAACCCGCTGCCGTTCTTCTACATCGACCCCCCGTTCGTGTCGGGTCTGGCGCCCACGGAAGGGTCGGCCGCCACGCCCGTCCCGGTAGAGATCTCCGGTGCGACCCTGCTGACCACCAACCGGGTCCAGTTCGGCGGGGTCACGGGCACTCTCACGCCGCCCACCAGCGACGTCGAGATCACGGCGACCCCCCTGAGCATCACCCCGCTCGGGTCGAACCCCTGGTTCCAGACGCGGGACGTCTCCGTTCGTACGGCCGGAGGCAGCCTCACGATCACCAATGCCGTCATGCTCTTCGACACCCCCGAGGTGACCGACCTGACACCCGACACCGGCCCGGCCGGCACAGAGGTGGTGATCACAGGCACGGCCTTCGTGGGCTCGTCCGTCACCGTCACCTTCGACGGCGTCGACGCCGACTTCACCCCCAACTCCGACACGCAGATAATCGCGACCGCCCCGACCGGCCCGACCGGGGAGGTCGACGTGGTCGTCACCACTCCGGGCGGCGCCAGCGCCGCCGTCCCCTTCACCTACGCCTGATCAGGCGCGGGAGACAACCCCATCCATCACGTGTGCCCCCGGCGCCTGACCTGCCGGGGGCGCACGCCCCCCATTGGGAGGACCCATGGCTCCGGTAGTCAACGGTGTGACCCCGAACCAGGGGTCCACCGCAGGCGGCACATCCGTGTCGATCACGGGGAGCGCGTTCGTCAGCGTCACCGCCGTGCGGTTCGGCGGGAACGCCGCCTCCGGCGTGGTGGTCGGCTCCAGCACGCAGTTGACGGCCATCACGCCGGCGGGGACGGGCACGGTCAACGTGACGGTCAGCGCGCTCAGCGGCACCAGTTCACAGACGGTGCCGTACACCTACGTCGCGGTCCCGGCTCCGGTGATCTCGGCGCTCGCCCCCGATCAGGGACCGGTGGCGGGCGGCACCGTCGTCGTGATCACGGGGACCGGTTTCACCGGGGCCACGTCGGTGAGGTTCGGCTCGGTCAC
>NZ_BOOQ01000028.1 GCF_016863315.1 Planotetraspora silvatica | reverse complement strand
GGCCTCGTTCACCGTGAACTCCGGTACACAGATCACCGCGACGGCACCCAGTGGTTCGGGTCCCGTCCACGTCACGGTCACCACGCCAGGGGGGACCAGCCCGGTGAGCGATTGCACCGCCTACACCTACGTGGGGACCCCCGTCGTCACGGCCCTGAACCCGAATCAGGGACCGGCCGCGGGAGGCAACTCGGTCACCATCGCGGGCTCGGTCTTCACCGACGCCACCGACGTCTTCTTCGGCGCCGTGCGCGCCCCCTTCTCGGTCGTCTCCGACACGCGGATCGTCGCCACGGCGCCGGCCGGCACCGGGTCGGCCCTCGTCACGGTCGCCACGGCCGGGGGTGCGAGTTCCCCAGGGATCCCCTACACGTACGTATGACCCTCGTCCTCAGCCGTGGACCTGCTCGCCGTCGACGAAGGTCATCCGTGCCCGCACCGTCCAGATCTCGGCGGGGTCGAGCGTGAAGGGGTCACGGTCGAGCACGACGAGGTCGGCCGGGCGGCCTTCCTCGATCACGCCCGCGGGGGACCTGTTCAACCAGGCCGAGCCGGCCGTGTACGCGTTCATGACCGTCCTGAGGTCGATGCTCTGGCCGGGCAGGAAGGGGGTCTGCGCGGTCGGGTAGGACGCGTGGACCGAACTGCCCGGCTCGGTCCGGTTGACCGCGACGTGCATGCCCTGGATCGGGTCCGCCGACGAGACGGGCCAGTCCGAGCCCGCCGCGAACCGGGTGCCGTGCCGTACGAGATCGGCGAAGGGGTACTGCCAGGCCGACCGCTCCTCGCCGAGGAAGGGGATGCACAACTCGTCCATCTGGGCGTGGTGGGTCGCCCAGAGCGGCTGCAGGTTCGCCGTCACGCCGAGCGCGGCGAAGCGCGGCACGTCCTGCGGGGTGATGATCTGCAGGTGGGCGATGTGGTGCCGGTTCTCCGGACGCGTGCCGGACAGGGCGTCCAGCGTCTCCCGTACGGCACGCTCCCCGATGGCGTGGAAGTGGACCTGGAAGCCGAGGGCGTCGAGTTCCTGGACGTAGCCCTTGAGTAACCCGGGGTCGACGTACGACAGGCCGGTGCCGCCGCAACGGCAGTAGGGCTCGATGACGGCCGCGGTGAAGTTCTCCGCGATGCCGTCCTGCATGATCTTCACCGCTGTGGCGTGGAACCGGTCGAGCCCCTCGGCCTTCGCGCGCCGCTCGACGAGGTCGGGGATCTGCTCGGCGCCTCGCGTCCTGTCCCACCACAGGGCGCCGACGACGCGCGCCTTCAGGCGTCCGGCGGCGGCGGCCTCGATGTAGGTGGGCAGGTTGTCGTCCGATCCGGCGTACGAGCCGACGATCGCGTCCTGCCAGCCGGTGATCCCGAGCGAGAAGAGGTACGCCTGGGCGTCGAGGAGGGCCGCGTCGGCGTCGGCCGGGGTCGGACGCGGGGTGAGCAGGCCGACCAGGTCCATGGCGCCCTCGTGCAGGACGCCGCTGGGAGTGCCGTCGGGGTCGCGCTCGATGCGGCCGTCGGCGGGGTCGGGGGTGTCCCGGGTGATCCCGGCCACCTCCAGCGCGCGGGTGTTGACCCAGGCGGCGTGGTGGTCGCGCTGGATCAGGTAGGCGGGCCGGTCGAGGAAGTCGAGCTGGGATCGGTGGGGGAGACCGTTGGGGAAGGCCGACATGTCCCAGCCGCCGCCATCGATCCACTCCTTATCCGGATTTGTCGTGGCATAGTCGGCTATCTTCGCCACGTACTCGTTCAGGCCGTAGATCTCCGACAGTTCGCACTTCGCCCGCTCGAGTCCCGCCTGCACGGGGTGGATGTGGGCGTCGGTGAACCCCGGTGTCAGCAGGCCGCCTGCGAGGTCGACGGGCTCGGCACCGGGCGAGAGCCGTACGAGATCGGACTCGGCGCCGACCGCGGTGATGAGGCCGTTTCTGACGAGGACCGCCTCGGCGAAGCCGTCCGGGGTGAAGGCGCGGCCGCCACGGAAAAGGATGTCACTGCTCACAGGCCTGGTGCCCTTCTGGGTGGTGCGAACTGCATGATCACGAGTGGTGTTTTCTCAGGTCAGAGTAGTCGGCGCCGAATCCGCGCATGATCACGATCGGCGTTCGGCGAGGTCATCGGCCCCATCTCCGAAGGTGTGCATGATCACGGTGAAAAGAGGTCAGTGGCCGGTGATTTTGTTGGCGATCTTGGCGAGGGCGGACGTTCTGGTCATTCCCCGGTTCTCGCGGGCGTCGGCCAGGCGGTAGAGGCGGTACATCGAGTGCACACCGAGCCAGCGCAGGGGCTCGGGCTCCCAGGCGCGGACACGCCGGTCGACCCATGGCAGCGCGGTCAGCTCGGTCTCCCGCCTCAGGACGAGGTCGCACAGCGTGCGCCCGGCCAGGTTCGTGGTGGTCACCCCGTGCCCGGTGTACCCCCCGGCCCAGCCGAGGCCGGTCGTGTGGTCCACGTGGACGGTCGCGCACCAGTCGCGCGGCACGCCGAGCACGCCCGACCACGCGTGCGCCACCCGCGACGAGCCGACGGCGGGGAAAAACGAGGTGAGCAGGTCCCAGAGGGCGTCGACCGTCCAGGCGTGCGTGTGCCCGCGCTCGTCGACCTTCGATCCGTAGAGGTACGGCTTGCCCCGGCCGCCGAAGGCGATGCGGTCGTCGGCGGTCCGCTGGGCGTACATGTAGTAGTGCGCCATGTCGCCGAGCAACTCGCGGCCCGCCCAGCCGATGGAGTCCCACACCTTCTCGGGCAGCGGCTCGGTGACGATCATCGAGCTGTTCATCGGGAGCCAGTCGCGGTGATGTCCGGGGATGGTCGCGGTGAATCCCTCGGTGCACCGCAGCACGTGGCCGGCGGTCACCGTGCCGTGCGGTGTGACCGCCCGGCCGCGGGCGATCTCCGTCACCGGCGTCCGCTCATAGATCTCCACCCCCAGATCCCGTACGGCCCGGGCCAGCCCGCGGGCGAGCTTGGCGGGCTGGATTCGGGCGCAGTGGGGACTCCACGTCGCGCTGACGGCGCCGTTCACCCGGAGGCGCGCGTCCATCTCCTCAGGGGGGAGCAGGCGTACGTCCTCCTCGGTCCAGCCCCAATCCCGCTGCCAGGCCAGGTCCTCCCGCAACCGTCCGGCCTGGGCCGCGGACCTGGCCACGGTGGTGATGCCGCCCTTTACGATGTCGGCCTCGATGCCCTCCTCGGCGGCCACCCGGACCACCTCGTCGACCGCGCCGAACATCGAGCGCTGCAGCCGCCTGGCCGCGTCCGGGCCGTGGGTCTTGGCGTACCTCTCCGGCGTTCCGGCGAGCGCGCCGGTGAGCCATCCGCCGTTGCGCCCGGACGCCCCGAAGCCGGCGAACTCCTTCTCCAGCACCACGACCCTGAGCGACGGCCTGGCCTTCTTCAGGTAGTAGGCGGTCCACAGGCCCGTGTAGCCGGCTCCCACGATGGCAACGTCGGCCTCGATGTCGCCCCCCAGGGGATCGCCGGGCACGGGGAGTCCGAGCGAGCGATACCAGAACGACACATCACCGTTGACGAAACCCGGAGAAAGTGGAGCACTCATGGTGGACATCCTGCTATATCCGTTCTGTCCGGTGCATCACGCGACGGAAGTCGTTGGCCAATCGCGATGATTATGCGGATAACCGCAGTCATATGAGCGTCCATCCATCCGAAACGGCCAGCTCACTGTTGCGTAGCAATCGTGTAACAGAGGTGCGTCAAGCTGGGGTCAGCGCAACGGAGGGAGCGGCACCGATGGGGTTCTTACGGGTCCGGACGACGGTCGACGAGCGGCCGGGACGTCTCGCCGCGCTCGCGGCGGCCCTCGCCGAGAAGGGCGGGAACATCCTCGGCCTGTCCGTCCAGCCGGATACGGACGGCACGGTCGACGAGTTCGTTACGGAGATCCCGGCCTCGCCTGACGTGGTGCGTGAGGCGCTGGAGGCCGCGGGAGGCCGCCGGGTCCAGGTCGTGCCGGCCACGGCACACGAGTTGACCGACGAGCCGACCCGCGCGCTGCTGCTCGCCGCCCGGCTCCGGTCGATGCCGTGGCGGCTGCCCGAGGTCCTCGGGGAGTTACTGCGGGCCGACGACTCCCGCTGGGTCTACGGAGCCGACCCCGGACGTCCCCGAGGGGACGCCGAGGCCGGGGATCTGCCCGACCCCACCCTGCTGGTCGTCCCCGTGGCTCCGCGCCGGGCGATCCGGCTCCGCCGTGCCGGGCTGCCCTTCACCCTGACCGAGGCGGCCCGGGCCGCCGCTCTCGTACGGCTCGCGCAGCCGCCCGCCGAGGTCGCACCCACCGAGGGGCCCCTGCGACTGGCCGACGGCGCAGAGGTGCTGATCAGGCCCCTCACCTCGCTCTACCGGGAGGCGCTGCGCGACCTGCACGAGCGCTGCTCACCGGAGACGCGGCGGTTCCGGTACTTCACGGCCATGCCGACGCTCCCGCCGAGGGTGTTCGACCGGCTCTGCGACCGCAGCCGCGGCCACTCGCTGGTGGCGGGGCACGACGGTCAGGTCGTGGCGGTGGCCTCCCTGATGTTCACCCCCGATCCGGGCATCGCGGAGATCGCCTTCCTGGTCGAGGACCGCTGGCAGGGGCGGGGCATCGGCACCGCGATGGCCCGCATGATCATGCAGGAGGCGCGCGACCTCGGGTTCGCCGAGGTGCGGGCGAGCCTGCTGTTCGACAACGCCCGCATGCGCAGGCTTTTGACCTCCCTCGGCGCGACGCTCACCCACACCGAGGATCCCGGTGTGATGGAGGCGCGGATCGCCGTGGGTGTGATGGCGGCTTCTTCGAGCTGAGCCGTCACATGTGATCCATCCTGGTCCGGTGAGGCTCAGGGAACACCGGGCCAGGATGATCACTCAGCGGAGCCGGGAGGGCCGGGGTCCGGCGGCGCGTTCATCGCGTCGAGGCGGCGCTCGATGCGTTCCACGGCCTCCTGCAGCCGGTCGACCTTGGCCATGAGCGAAGGCCCCACAGTCGGGAAGGCCCCGGAGTGGCCGCCGGCTTCGCGCTGGAGCCGGGTCTCCTCGATGACTTTCTGCCGCATCCGGTCGAAGTCCGCCCCGCGCGCGATGAGCAACCGCGCGCCGGCCCCGCCGCCTTCTCTGATCAGGCCCAGCAGGATGTGCTCGGTGCCGATGTAGTTGTGGCGGAGGTTCAGGGATTCGCGGAGCGAGAGCTCGAGGATCTTCTTGGCCCGCGGGGTGAACGGGATGTGCTCGCCGGGGCTCGGGGAGGAACCCGTGCCGACCATCTCCCTGACGTCCTCGCGCAACGCGTCGAGTTCGACGCCCTCCTCCTGGAGGATCTTGGCGGCCACCCCCTCGCCCTCGTGGACGAGGCCGAGCAGGACGTGTTCCGAACCGATGTAGCGGTGGTCGAACATCCTCGCCTCCTCCTGGGCGAGAAGCACGACTCGGCGGGCTCGGTCGGTGAAGCGCTCGAACACGGGAGGCCTCCGTCGTTGGCGGTGCTTCCACTATGCGTCAGGAGGACCCCTGGACGGTGGCGCGAACCGCTGAGAATGCTGTTCCGGCTTGGTGGGGACGGCGTGCCCTTGTGCGGGACGGTGAGGACACGGTGGCGCGAGGGCCGCGGGACGGTGGACGTGGGGCACCACGACGGGTACAGGTGGACCCATGGATCTCGACGCGGCAGCCGACCGGTTGTACGGCCTCGCGCCGGGCGAGTTCGTCGCCGCCCGTGACGCCCTGGCCAAGGAGGCCAAGACGGCCGGAGACGCGGCGCTCGCCCGACAGATCTCCGCGCTGCGCCGCCCCACGGTCGTCGGCTGGGCGGTCAACCAGGCCTCGCGGCGGCACCCGGAGGAGCTCGACGAGTTCCTCGACGTGGGCGCGCGCCTCCGCGAGGCCTGGCGGAGGCAGGACGCCGAGGCCCTGGCCGCCCTCACCCAGGAGCGGTCGGCGGCGACGGCCCGGGTCGCCCGTCTGATCCGGCAGGACGCGGAGGCGGACGGGCAGCCGCTCTCGGGAACGGCCGGCACCGAGGTCGAGCAGACACTGGACGCCGCGGTCGTCGACGAGACCGCCTCGGCGCAGGTGCGGCAGGGACGGCTGATCCGGGGGCTGAGCTACAGCGGCTTCGCCCCGGCGCCGGTGGTCAGGCCGGTGCGGGCGCACCCTGCGGAGACCGGAGCCGGCGCCGGAGCGCTCCCGAGTGGACGGCGTGCCGGTGTGCCCTCGAGCGAACGGCGCAAAGGTGACGGCTCTACCGCGAAGGAGAGGGCCGCGAGGGAGAAGGCCGAGCGTGAGCGCAAGGAGCGGGAGAAGGCCGCGTCCGACGCCCGGAACGCCGCGGCCGAGGCAGGGGAGGGCCACTCGTCCTGGGAGGCCGAGCTGTCGGAAGCCGTAGGGGAGCACGACCGGCTGGCGGACAGGGTGGCCGAGCTTTCCGGCGAGCTCGCCGCGGCGAAGGACCGGCAGGCCGCGGCGCGGCACCGGCTCGACGTGGCCAGGCGCGAGGAGGACCGCGCCCGGCGGGCGGCCGAGTCCGCCCGCCTCCGCGCCGACCGGGCCGAGGCGGCGCTCAGGGATCTTCCGCCCGCTGAGGACTGAGCCACGCGAAGCGCCTCAGGGGGACAGCGGCATCGGATCGGCGCGGGCTCCCGAGAGGGACAAGGGCCTCGGATTGACGCGAGCTCCTGAGAGGGACAGGGCGATCGGATCGGTGCGAGCTCCCGCCCGCGGGAAAGCCGTCCCGGCCTGGGCCTGCGGGGATCCCCCGTGTGGGGGAGGCGGTTCCCATCGTGAGGGGAGTCGCGGAAACCGTCCCGCGGCGATCGTGAGATGTGCACACCGCACCTCCCACGAAGGGGCTCGCCATGGCGATTCCATCCATCAGTCCATCCGATCCCATCAGTCCATCCGATCCGGTCACCGGCCGGCCGGCCGCCGCCGGCGCATCCGGCGCAGGACGCCGGAGACTCGACGGGGGCGCCGCGCCGCCGGATTCGCGGCGAACCGGCTGGGCCGGCTACGCGGCCGTCGCCTGGACGGCGACGTACGGCATCCTCGCGCTCGTCTGGACGTTGACCGGCAGCGGATTCCCGTTCGGGGGCGACGATCCCATGGCCCTCCTCCACGGCATCCGGCCGGAGGTGGGCGCCCCCGTCTTCGCCGCCGTCCTGCTGGCCGCCGCCGTCGCGGCCCTGGCCATGGCCGGGCGGCATGCCGTACGGCTGAGTGGCGCGCCACGGGCTCTCCTGCTGGGTTTCGGGTACACGGTGGCCGTCGTCCTGCTGGCGGTCGTGCCGAGCGCAGACGCGCTGGCCCTGACCGGATACGCGCCCATGCTGATCATCGGCGCCCCGTTCGGCTGGCCGCCGGACGTCGACTACGCGCGCGTCCTCGACTGGACGCTGGCCAACGAACTGTGGTGCATGGCCGGGGGCTACCTGCTCGGGTTCGCGGTGTTGTCCTGGCAGCGCCGCAGTCGCGGGGCCTGCGCCCGGTGCGGCCGCCGCGGAGGCGCGGCCGACCACGCGCGGATCGTCACGTGGGGCCGCCGGGCGACACTGGTCGCCGTCGTGGTGCCGCTGTTCTACGCCGCGAGCCGCCTGTCCTGGCTGGCGGGCGTCCCTCTCGGCATCAGCGACGAGATGTTGCGCTCGTTGCGTGACAGCGGAGGCGTCTGGGCCGGTGCGGGACTCGGGGCGTTCGCCGTCGTCGGCGCGATCCTGACCCTCGGGCTGATCCAGCGGTGGGGTGAGGTGTTCCCGCGCTGGATGGTCGGCCTGGCCGGACGGCGGGTGCCGATCAAGCTCGCGGTGATCCCGGCGGCCTATGTCGCGCCCATCGTCGTCTCCGCGGGCCTGAGCATCGCGACCTCGGCCAAGATCTGGCACACACCCGGATACAGCAAGCTGCTGGTCGTCACGCACATGTTGTGGCCTCTGTGGGGAGTCGCCCTGGCACTCGCCGCCTACGCCTACCACCTGCGGCGGCGCGGGGCCTGTGCCACCTGCGGGCAGGGGAGCGCTCAGCCCGCGGGGCTGATGAACCCGGACTCGTAGGCGACGATGACCGCCTGCGTCCGGTCGCGGGCGCCGAGCTTACCGAGCACGTTGCCCACATGCGTCTTGATCGTCTCGGCCCCCAGCACGAGGGCCGAGGCGATCTCGGCGTTGGACAGCCCGGTCGCCATCAGCCGGAGGATCTCGGTCTCGCGCTCGGTCAGGCGGGCCCGGCGGAGCCGGTCACCGGCCGGCCCGCCGGAGCCGTAAGCGGCGGCCAGGCGCCGGATGGCCGCGGGGAAGACCACCGACTCCCCGCCCGCCAGCACCCTGATCGCCTCGACCACCTCGGCCGGCCGGGTGCGCTTGAGCACGAACCCGCTCGCGCCCGCGCGGAGCGCCTCGTACACGTAGTCGTCGTTCTCGAAGGTGGTGATGACCAGCACCTTCGGCGGCTCGCCCGACGAGGCCAGCAACCGGCGGGTGGCCTCGATGCCGTCGATGGCGGGCATCCGCACGTCCATCAGCAGCACGCCGGGCCTGGTGCGGGCGACCATCGCGGGCACCTCCGCCCCGTCGGCCGCCTCGCCCACCACCTCGAGGTCTGGCTGCGCGTCGATGACGACCCGGAGCCCGACCCGGATCAGCTCCTCGTCGTCGGCGATCGCCACCCTGATCGTCATGACCGTCCTCCCGTAGGCAACCGCACCGTCACCCGCCACCGCCCGTCTTCCGGCCCGGCCGTCATGGTGCCGCCGAGCAGGCGCACCCGTTCGCGCATCCCGTCCAGGCCGTGGCCGCCCTCCCTCGGCCGCTCCGGACGCGTGACCGGATTGGCCACGTCGATGAGGAGCAGGTGGCCGTCGACGGTGATCCGCACCGCCACCGGCACCCGGCCCGCGTGGCGCAGCGCGTTCGTGAGGCTCTCCTGGACGATGCGATAGCCCTCACGCGACACGGTGGCGGGCAGGCCGTCCACCGGTCCCTCGATCTCGGTACGCACCTCGACGCCCGTGCCGCGCGCGTGGGTCGTCAGCCCGTCGAGGTCGGCGAGCCGGTGACGCGGCGCACGCTCGGCGGCCTCGCCGTCCCTGAGCATGCCGAGCAGGCGGTCGAGGTCATCGGCCGCCGCGCGCCCGGTGTCCTCGATCGCGGCGAGGGCGCGGCGTGCGAACGCCGGATCGTCGTCGAGCACCTCCCGTGCGGCCGCCGCCTGCAACGTGGTCACCGTCAGCGCGTGACCGATGGAGTCGTGCAACTCCCGGGCCAGGCGGTTCCGCTCGGCGAGCCGTACGGCACCGGCCTCCAGGGCGGCGATCCGCTCGGCGGGCGACGGGCCGAGCAGCACCGGGGCCATGATCGCGGCGAGCGCTCCCAGCCCGGCCACGGCGTAGCCGACGCAGACGATCATCACAGCGCCGAGCAGCGCCAGCCAGCCGGAGTCGTGCTCGTCCAGCGGCCCGAGCCGCAGACCGGCGAGCGACTCGCCGCCGATGCCGAGGAGCTGCCCGATGAAGAGCACGGCCGTCGTCAGGGGGATGAGCAGCAGCGCCGCCACCAGGCCGCCGATCGTGAGGTGCATCGTGAACCACAGCGCAGCACGCAGCCTGGTGTCCCCCGCCTCGCGTACCGGCTCGGCCGTCGCGGGAGGGTCAGGCAGGGAGACGCCGAGCAGCGAGCGCGCCGCCACGATCTCGAGGGCTCGCGTGCCCCGCAGGAACGGCGGCACCGCAGCGACCACGAGTGCGACGGCGAGCACGAGCAGGGTCAGCTGCAGGGGCATCTGCGGAGCGGTCAGCAGCTGCGCGAAGGCCGCGCCCACCAGCACGTACGGCAACAGCAGGACGGCCCCGAGCAGCAGATGGACGCCGCGCCGGTACGTCGTGCCGCTGACGAGCGGGCCGACCAGCACGCGGATCCTCACCCGAGTCATTCTGGCCGAAACCGCGCCGACAGCGGCTCGAGCGGCCTCAGCGATTGCCGGTCGGGTTGTTGAGCTGCGCCACCGCGGTCTGGAAGTCGCTCACCCACTCCGAGGTCTCCTCAGCGGTGATGACCGAGATGTCGGACATGAACGACCGGAGCAGCGCAAGGTAGTCGTGCACCGACGACTGGTCCGGGCCGATGGCGTCGCGGGCGTTCATCGCGGCCCAGTCGAGCTGGAACTCCACCAGCCGGTGCTGGATCCGCTGCGTGGTCACCATGTCGCGCATCCACCCGGACGACAGGCCGAGGAAGTGGTCGAAGGCGATGCACACCGCGGCGGCGGCCAGCAGCACATAGCCCCAGGCGAGGCTGCCGTCGGAACTTCCCGCCGTCGCCAGGGGTTGGAGGGCACCCGCCGCTCCGAGCACGATGGCGAGGCCGCGCAGGATCCGCGCGGCCACACGCTTGCGGACCCGGTCGGCGAGGTACCAATCCGCGTTCGCGATCGCCCTGGCCTCGGCGCCGGCGTACATCTGGCGCAGAGCCTCCTCAGGAGCGCGCCACTGCTCCGGAGCGAGGAGGGGAAAGGGGGGCACGTCTCGCCGCCCGCGGCGATCCGGGACACTCGGACGCGTCCGCTTCACGGGGTCAGGACGCTCAGCGGCCTCCGTGCGCGGCTCAGGTCGCTCGGCGGTTTCCGTGCGCGGCTCAGGTCGCGACCGGTCTCGGGTGGTCGAGGGCTCGTCGGGCATGGTCACTCGTCTCCCGCGGCAGGGGCCGCCACAGCCATGCCGGCGGGGGGTCGCACCGGCGCGGCCATCATAGGGGAGATGCCGGACGGAGACCCCTATCACCCATGGTGACCTGCGGGAATGAGTTTTCGGCACCCGCGCGTAGACGTTGCGTTGAAGGTCTGTCTGCCATCGTGGATCGAGGGGTGATGGCATGGACGGGATCGCCGACATGGGGGGCACCCGGGGGTGGGGCCCCACTCATCCGCCGAGGATCGACGAGCCGGTCTTCGAGGAGCCATGGCAGGGCCGGGCGTTCGCGCTGGGGATCTTCTCCATCCCGGTGGCCGGGTGGAACGTGGACGCGTTCCGGCATGCGACGGAGCGTCTGGACCGAACCGCCTACCTGGACGACGGCTACTACGGCCGCTGGCTCAACAGCGCGGAGCTGATGCTCACCGAGAGCGCCATCCTGGCGCCGGCCGCGATCGACGCCCGGGCCCGCAACCTGCGTGGCGAGCACGTCGAGGAGCCGCCGATCCCCGAACCCGCCAGGCCCGACTACGCGCCGACCGCCGAGGGTTCGCTGCGAACCGTGGACGTGGCCCCGGCCTTCGCCGCGGGCGAGAGGGTGCGTGCCAGGGACATGTCGCCGCCCGGGCATACCAGGCTTCCCGCCTACGCGCGCGGGCACACCGGAGTCGTCGACGTCGTCCAGCCGGCCGAGGTGCTGCCGGACACGAACGCCCACTTCTTGGGTGAGAACCCGCAGCACGTCTACTCGGTGCGGTTCGACTCGCGTGAGCTGTGGGGTGCCGGCACCGAACCCTTCGCCGTCACCGTCGACCTGTTCGAGAGCTATCTGGAGAAGATCGCATGACTTCCGACGGATCCGCGGAACGCCTTCCACCGGCGCTGCGCACCGAGGCTCTCGAACAGCTGCTCACCGAGCGGGGCCTGGTCGACCCGGACGCGATGGACAGGCTCATCACCCAGTACGAGACCAACGTGGGTCCGCTGAACGGCGCCAAGGTGGTCGCCAGGGCATGGACCGACCCGGCGTATCGGCGGCGGCTGCTCGACGACGGGACGGCGGCCATCGCGGAGCTGGGCTTCGGGGGACCGCAGGGCGAGTACGTCGTCGTGGTGGAGAACACCGCGACCACCCACAACGTGGTGGTCTGCACGCTGTGCTCGTGCTATCCGTGGCCGGTGCTCGGCCTGCCGCCGAGCTGGTACAAGGATCCCGCCTACCGCGCGCGGATGGTCCGGGAGCCGCGCACGGTGCTGTCCGAGATGGGCCTGGAGCTCCCCGGTGACGTGGAGATCATCGTCCGCGACTCCACCAGCGAGGTGCGCTGGCTGGTGCTCCCCGAACGCCCGGCCGGCACCGAGGGCCTGACCGAGGAGCAACTCGTTCCACTGGTCACCCGGGACGCGATGGTCGGCGTGGCCAGGGTCGAGGCGCCGTGAGCGCCCCGCTGAACGCCGAGGGCCCGGCCGCGCCGCCCCGATCCAACGGTGAACTGGTGTTCGCCGAGCCGTGGGAGAGCCGGGCGTTCGGCATGGCCGTCACCCTGTACGAGACAGGCGTGTTCACCTGGCCGCGCTTCCAGGCGGCGCTGATCGCCCGCATCGCGGCCTGGGAGGCCGCACCGGCAGAGGACGAGTGCTGGAGCTACTACCGGCACTGGCTCGGCGCGCTGGAGGACGTGCTGGCCGACGGCGGCACCGTGTTCGCCGGCGAGGTCACCGCACGGGCCCGGGCACTGGCCAGTCGCCCCACCGGCCACGACCACCCGGACGGCCACGGCCACGGCCGCCCGCACTGACCAGCACCCGCCATGGAACGGACCCGGCCCTGGGGCCGGGAGCGCCGGAGATCGTCTTCAGGCCGCGCCCGAAGGCGCCCGCCCCGTGTGCGAGCGATACGTCAGGGGGAGGCGATGCGGCCCAGCGTGGACGGGATCTTGGCGGCGGACGCCCGGTCGAGCAGGAAGAGCGTGCCGTGCCGTCCCCTCGCTCCCGCCGCGGGGACCTGCATCGGGCCCGCGGTCGACAGTGCCAGGTGGACGGCCTGCGCTTTTTCCCCGCCACCCGCCACGACCCACACCTCACGGGCGGCGTTGATGGCCGGGAAGGTGAGCGAGATCCGGGTCGGCGGCGGCTTGGGCGAGCCGTGCACCGCGACGACCGAGCGGTCCTTCTCGTAGAGCGCCGGCTGTCCCGGGAACAGCGAGGCGACGTGGCCGTCCGGCCCCATGCCGAGGAGCAGGAGGTCGAACTGCGGCACCGGGCCGTGGTCCTCCGGCCTGGCCGCCTTCGCGAGCTCGATGGCGTACGACTCGGCCGCCTCCTCGGGGGACAGGCCCGAGTCGGGGCCCGGCATCGGGTGGACGCGGGCCGGGTCGAGGTCGACATGGTCGAGCAGGGCCTGACGGGCACCCGTCTCGTTGCGCTCGGGGTGACCGTCGGGGAGGAAGCGTTCGTCTCCCCACCAGATGTCGAGCGCCCGCCAGTCGATCGCGTCGCGGGCCGCGGTGGCGGCCACGGCGGCGAGCGTCGCGATGCCGACGGTGCCGCCGGTCAGCACGACGTGGGCCGACCCGCGGGCGGCCTGGGTGTCGACCAGCCGGGTGATCAGGCGGGCGGCCGCCGCCTGGGCGAGCACCTCGGCGTCGCGGTGGACGATGACGGTGGGAACGCTCATGACGATTTCTCTTTCACGTGCGTGGTGGCCGGGGAGCCCGTGCGGACTCCCCGGCCGCGGGTCAGTGGGCGGACACCTTCGCCAGCTGCTGGATCGCCGAGAAGTAGGTCTCGTCGGGGTCCAGCCGCCGGAGTTCCTCGGCGAGCAGTTCCGAGGTCGGCCGGCGGGTCAGGGCGACCCGCCGGTCGGGCTGGCCGGGCTTCGACAACGTCGCCAGGCGGGCGTCGGACCTGCTCACCTTGAGCTCACCGCCGCTCGCGAGGGCGAGCCGCACCGCGGTGAGGCCCGGTCCCGGGGACTCGGCGACCTCGACGGCGGCGCCCAGCCGCTGCGACAACCACGCCGCGAGCAGCAGCGCGCTGGGGTTGCCGGCGGCGGCCTCCACGACCCCCGACTCGATAGCGCCCACCGGCTGGTCGAAGGCCGCGGCAAGCAGGCTCCGCCACGGCGTCAGCCGGGTCCAGGCCAGGTCGGTGTCCCCGGGGACGTAGCCGTCCAGCCGCGTGGTGATGGCCTTGACCGAGTCCCGCGCCGCGCGGGAGTCGGTGATGCGCCGGCTGGCGAGCTTCCCGACGGAATCCTCCGCGGGAACCGCGGGGGAGCCGGCCGGCCACCAGACGACGACCGGCGTGTCGGTGAGCAGCAGCGGCGTGATGACCGAGTCGGCGTGACCGGTCAGCTTGCCGTAGAGGCGTAGCAGCACGATCTCGCCGGGGGAGGACTCGCCCACCCTGATCTCGGCGTCGAGCCGGTTGCCCTCGGCCGGGTCGCGGTTGATTACCACGAGTATGCGCGAGGGATGCTCGCGCGCCGCGTCGGTCGCCGCCCGGACCGCGTCGTACTGCCCGGCCTCGTCGACCACCATCACCAGCGTCAGCACCATGCCGACCGCGGGCGCGCCCATCTGGTGCCGCAGCCGGGTCAGCGTCGAGGAGATCTTCGACGCCGTCGTCTCTGTCAGGTTGAAGGTCGTCACCGTGCGCTCCGCTCGTTCAGCGTTCCTGCCGGATGGCCGGCCGTCGTCCGGGTCACATCCGCCTCCAGGCGCGGCCGTCCCTGGCCAGCATGGCGTCGGCCGAGGCGGGGCCCCAGCCGCCGGAGGCGTACCCCTCGGGCTGGCCGTGCTCCGCCCAGTACTTCTCGACCGGATCCATGATCATCCAAGAGAGCTCGACCTCCCGCTGGTGCGGGAAGAGCGGCGGGTCGCCGATCATGACGTCGAGGAGCAGGCGTTCGTACGCCTCGGGGGAGGACTCCATGAAGGACTCGCCGTAGGCGAAGTCCATGCTGACGTCCCTGACCTCCATCGCGGTGCCCGGCACCTTGGACCCGAACCGCACGGTGATGCCCTCGTCCGGCTGGACCCGGATGACCAGGGCGTTCTGCCCGAGGATCTCGGTGTCGTCCTTGCTGAACGGCAGGTGCGGCGCACGCTCGAACACGATGGCGACCTCGGTCATGCGGCGGCTGAGCCGCTTGCCCGTGCGCAGATAGAACGGCACGCCCGCCCAGCGGCGGTTGGCCACCTCCAGCCGCATCGCCGCGTAGGTCTCGGTGATCGACTCCGGCGGGATGCCGTCTTCCTCGAGGTAGCCGACGACGGGCTCGCCGCCCTGCCAGCCCGCCGCGTACTGGCCGCGGGCGGTGCCGGAGCCGAGGTCGGCGGGAAGCTGGACGGCGCGCAGCACCTTCTCCTTCTCCCGGCGCAGCGCGTCGGCGTCGAAGGAGATCGGATCCTCCATCGCGACCAGCGCGAGCAACTGGAGCAGGTGGTTCTGGATCACGTCCCTGGCCGCGCCGATGCCGTCGTAGTAGCCCGCGCGGCCGCCGATGCCGATGTCCTCGGCCATCGTGATCTGGATGTGGTCGACGTAACCGCGGTTCCAGATCGGCTCGTAGAGCGTGTTGGCGAACCGGAGCGCCAGGATGTTCTGGACGGTCTCCTTGCCCAGGTAGTGGTCGATCCGGAAGACCGACTCCTCGGGGAAGACCGCGTTGGTGATCGCGTTCAGCTCGCGGGCGCTCTGCAGGTCGTGGCCGAACGGCTTCTCGATGACCACGCGCCGCCACGACCCCTCGGGGGCCTTGGCGAGGTCGGTCCGCTTGAGCTGCTCGATCACCGTGGGGAAGAACTTCGGGGGCACCGAGAGGTAGAAGGCGTAGTTGCCGCCCGTTCCCCGCGTCTGGTCGATCTCCTTGAGCATCATCGACAAGACGTCGAAGGCGCCGTCGTCGTCGAACTCGCCCGGGCAGAAGTGGATGCCCTCGCGGATCTGCTTCCAGACCTCCTCGCGGAACGGCGTCCGCGCGTGCTCCTTGACCGCCTCGTAGGTGACCTGCGCGAAGTCCTCGTGCGCCCAGTCACGGCGGGCGAAGCCCACCAGGGAGAACCCGGGCGGCAGCAGCCCCCGGTTGCCCAGGTCGTAGATCGCGGGGAGCAGCTTGCGCTTCGCGAGGTCGCCGGTCACGCCGAACAGCACGAGCACGTGCGGGCCGGCCACGCGGGGGAGCCGCTTGTCGCGGGGGTCGCGCAGGGGATTGACGGCGATCGTCTCCTCGGTCGTGGCGACCGTCGCCACCTGCGCCGCGATCGCGGTCGAAGGCTCGACCGGCGCGGCGGGAATGGTCGTGGGGGCCTGCGGTGTCACGGATACCTCCGGCTCGGCGGTCTCCGCCGGCCCTGTCGGCTCGGTCATGGAGCCACCTCCCTGGCGATTCCTTCGCCAATTACGCATCGCATGGTCAGAGCTCCTCTGCCACCGAGAGAAGGTGCCTGACGCCGGCGACCCGGTCGGTCAGGTGGAGACGTACGGCGGGCCGGCCCCGGGAGGTCAGCGCGCGGAGGTCGCCGAGCGCCTGGGCGAGCTGCAGCCTGCCCAGGGTGTACGGCTTGTCCGGGACCTCGATGTCGTCCGTGATCGCCCCCGTGATCTGAAGGAACGCGCCCACGGCGGGCCCGCCCTTGTGGAACTGGCCGGTCGAGTGGAGGAAACGCGGTCCCCAGCCGAACGTGACCGGACGATCCGTACGGTAATCGAGCAGCGCGCGGAGCGTGGCGATGTCGGCACTCGCCCACTGCTCGGTCATCTCCTCGAACGAGGCGTCCCCGACCGTGGCCGCGTCGAACGCCGCCTCCCGGTCCAGGTACGCCATGATCGCGAGATATCCGCGATCGGGCACGGCCTTCAGCGCCCACCTCAGCACGTCGGCCAGGTCCTTCGGGTGCCCCGGCAGGTCTCCGTAGACCTCGACCGGGCCGTCCGTGAGGATCGGCGTTCCGGTCTGCAGCGGCCCGTCCCCCGCCTCGGAGAGGATCGCGGTGGTGTTCTCCTTCGACTCGGCCACGTTGGGCTGGTCGAAGGGGTCGATGCCCAGAACGCGGCCGGCGACGGCCGTGGCGTACTCCCACACGAGGAACTGCGCGCCCAGCGGCCCGTCGACGGTCCGCTCCCCGTCGCGGCCGATGTTCAGGGTGTACTGGTCGTGGTCCTCGGCCGCCTCGGCGCCGGCCACGGGGAGGATGCCCTTGCCCTGCTTGCCGGTCGACTCGGCGATCAGCTGCTCGATCCAGTCGGGCAACCCGTTGATCTCGGAAAGGGTGTCGAGCAGGATCAGCTTGTCGCGGCCCGCCTGATACTGCGCGCCGAGCAGGGCGCCGAGGTCGAGGCCCGGGTTGCCCTCCGGCTGCGAGAGCAGGCCACGCACCCCAGCGGCGTCGTCGAGCAGTTTCCGCACGTCGGCCCCCGCCAGCGCGCTGGGCACCAGCCCGAACGCGCTCAGAGCGCTGTAGCGGCCTCCGACGTTCGGGTCGGCCAGGATGACCTGGTACCCGGACTCGATGGCCGTCTGCTCCAGCGGTGAGCCGGGGTCGGTGACGACGATGATCCGGTCCGCGGGGTCGATCCCGGCGTCTCTGAAGGCCTTCTCGTAGATCCTCCGGTGACTGTCGGTCTCGATCGTGCCGCCGCTCTTGCTGGAGACCACCAGGAGCGTCCGCTCGAGCCGGTCGTCCAGCGCCCGCCGGACCTGGTGCGGGTCGGTCGTGTCGAGGACCGTCAGCGGCACGTCGTCGGTCGCGCAGATGACCTCGGGGGCCAGCGAGGAACCGCCCATGCCCGCGAGGACCACGTGGTCGAGACCCTGCGCCTGGGCACGCTCGACCAGATTCACGATCTCAGGGAGCAGTTCCCTGCTGGTCAGGGGGAGGTTCAGCCAGCCGAGCCGGATCCTCGCCTCCGCCTGGCTGGGCGCCCCCCACAGCGAGGGATCGCCCGCGGCGAGCGCCGCGGGCACCCCCTCGGCGGCCAGGATCTCCCTGACCGCCTGTACGGCGTCGGCCTCGTGGCCGACGCCAACATCGATGGACATGCGTGCTCAGGCCTTCCGGAGCTCGGAGTCGACCGTCTCGAGGAGCTCGTTCCAGGAGGTCTCGAACTTCTGGACGCCCTCGTCCTCGAGCACGCGGACGACGTCGTCGTAGTCGATCCCGGTGTCCTTGAGCGCGGCCATCACGTTCCAGGCCTGCTGGTAGAACGGACGGATGGTGTCGCCGGAGATCTTGCCGTGGTCGGCCGCCGAGTCCAGCGTCTTCTCGGGCATCGTGTTGACGATCCCCGCGGTCACGAGCTGGTCGACGTAGAGGGTGTCGGGGTAGTCCGGGTTCTTGACGCCGGTCGAGGCCCACAGCGGACGCTGCGGACGGGCGCCGGCGGCGCGCAGGGCCTGCCAGCGCGGCGAGCTCATGACCTCCTCGAAGGCGGCGAACGCGAGCCGGGCGTTGGCGACGCCCGCCTGGCCCTTCAGCGCGAGCGCCTCCGGCGTGCCGAGCTTGTCCAGCCGGGCGTCGATCTCGGTGTCGACACGGCTGACGAAGAACGACGCCACCGACTCGATGCCGGCGAGGTTGTGCCCGTTGGCCTTGGCCTTCTCCAGGCCGGTCAGCCAGGCGTCCATGACTCCGCGGTACCGCTCGAGGGAGAAGATCAGCGTGACGTTGACGCTGATGCCCTCCGACAGGGCCTGCGTGATGGCGGGCAGTCCCTCGACCGTCGCGGGGATCTTGATGTGGACGTTGGGGCGGTCGACCATCCACCACAGGGCCCGGGCCTCGGCGATCGTCGGCTCGGTCTTGCGCGCCAGGCGCGGGTCGACCTCGATGGAGACGCGGCCGTCCACGCCGTTGGTGGCGTCGTAGACCGGCTTCAGCACGTCGGCGGCCCAGCGGATGTCGAAGGTGGTGATCGCACGCACGGCTTCGTCGACGGACACGCCGCGCAGGGCGAGGTCGCGGAGCTGGACGTTGTAGGCGTCGCCCTTGCTCAGCGCGCCGGCGAAGATCGTGGGGTTGGACGTGACGCCCGTCACGGCCTTGTCGCGGATCAGGGCGGCGAGGTTGCCGCTGCGCAGCCGCTCCCGGCTGATGTCGTCAAGCCAGATGGAGACGCCGGCGTCGACGAGCCGCTTCAGGTTCTCGGTCATGGTCTGTTCCTCAGTTTCCGGTCGTCTCGCCCTTGTCAGCCCCGGTCTTGGCCAGGCTGGCCTTGGCGGCGGCCACCAGTCGTTCGGCGGTCAGGCCGAACTGCTCGTAGATCGTCTTGTACGGCGCCGAGGCGCCGAAGTGCTCCAGACTGAGCACTTCCCCCGCATCACCGACGAACTCGCGCCAGCCCAGTGAGATTCCCGCTTCCACGGCGGCCCTTGCCCGGACCGCCGGAGGCAGGACGGTCTGCTTGTAGGCGTCGTCCTGCGCCTGGAACCACTCCACGCACGGCATCGAGACCACGCGCGTCGCGATGCCCTGGGATTCGAGGATCCCGCGGGCGTCGACGGCGATCTCGACCTCGCTGCCGGTGCCGATGAGCACGACCTCCGGCTGCCCGTTGGAGGCGTCCTGGAGGACGTACCCGCCGCGGGCGACCTTCTCCGGGTCGCTGGTGCCCTCGTAGACCGGGAGGTTCTGCCGGGTGAGCGCGAGGGCCGCGGGGCGGTCGTCGTGCTCCAGGATCACCTTCCACGCCGCGGCGGTCTCGTTGGCGTCCGCCGGGCGCACCACGTCGAGGCCGGGGATCGCGCGCAGCGCCCACAGGTGCTCGATGGGCTGGTGGGTCGGGCCGTCCTCGCCGAGACCGATCGAGTCGTGCGTCCAGACGTAGGTCACCGGCAGCTTCATCAGCGCGGCCAGCCGTACGGCCGGGCGCATGTAGTCGCTGAAGACCAGGAACGTGCCGCCGTAGGGGCGCGTGCCGTTGTGCAGCGCGATGCCGTTGAGGATGGAGCCCATCCCGTGCTCGCGGATGCCGAAGTGCAGGGTGCGGCCGTAGGGGTTGCCGGGGAACTCCTTGGTCTGCCGGTCCGAGGGGATGAAGGAGGGCTCGCCCTTCATCGTGGTGTTGTTGGACTCGGCCAGGTCGGCGGAACCGCCCCAGAGCTCGGGGAGGACCGGCGCCAGCGCGTTAAGGACCTCGCCGGACGCCTTGCGCGTGGCGACGGAGGAGCCCACCTCGAAGGACGGCAGCGCCTTGTCCCAGCCGGCGGGCAGCTTGCGGTGGGAGATCCGGTCGAACAGCTCGGCGCGCTCGGGGCTGGTCTCACGCCAGGTCGCGTAGCCCTTGTTCCATTCGGCGTGCAGGTCGCGGCCCCGTGCGACGACCGCGCGGGCGTGCTCGAGCACCTCGGCGGGCACGTCGAAGTGCTTGTCCGGGTCCATGCCCATGACCTGCTTGGTGGCGGCGACCTCGGCCGCGCCGAGCGCGGAACCGTGGATCTTGCCGGTGTTCTGCTTGTTCGGTGCGGGCCAGCCGATGATCGTGCGCAGCCTGATGATGGACGGCTTGCCCGTCTCCGCCCGGGCGGCCTCGAGAGCCGCGTACAGCGCGGGGACGTCCTCCTTGTAGTCGCCGGTCTTCAGCCAGTCGACGTTCTGGACGTGCCAGCCGTACGCCTCGTAGCGCTTGAGGACGTCCTCGGACAGGGCGATGTCGGTGTCGTCCTCGATCGAGATCTGGTTGGCGTCGAAGATCACCGCGAGGTTGCCGAGCCGCTGGTGGCCGGCGATCGAGGCGACCTCGTGGTTGATGCCCTCCTCGATGTCACCCTCGGAGGCGATGCACCAGATGGCGTGGTCGAAGGGGGACTCGGTCGCGGGCGCGTCGGGGTCGAACAGACCGCGCTCGCGGCGGGCGGCCATCGCCATGCCCACGGCGTTGCCGAAGCCCTGGCCGAGAGGGCCGGTGGTCGTCTCCACGCCGGCGGTGTGCCCGTGCTCCGGGTGACCCGGGGTCAGGCTGCCCCACTGGCGCAGACCCTTGAGGTCGTCCAGGGTCAGGCCGTAGCCCGACAGGTAAAGCTGGATGTACAGCGTCAGGCTGCTGTGGCCGGCGGAAAGAACGAACCTGTCGCGGCCCGCCCACTGGGGGTCGGACGGATCGTGTCGCATGACCCGCTGGAAAAGAAGATAGGCGGCGGGAGCGAGGCTCATGGCGGTGCCGGGGTGGCCCGAGCCCGCCTTCTCCACCGCGTCCATGGCCAGGGCGCGCACCACGTCGACAGCCTGCCGATCGAGGTCGCTCCACTCAAGGCTTTCGCTGCTCAACTGCTCGATCCCCTCTTGTTTATTCGCGCTGGGTTGTGGCATTCCCGCCCACACGGGGACCCTAGTGGGTCCGCTGTACTGCCGTTCGGCAGCCCCTCGGTCGGCCGCGAGGCACCTGAGCAGCGAGGCCTCCGGGTGGCGGGACAGGGAGGGCTTTCGGCCCCAGTTCCTGGACCACCGGTCTCCCCGACTACAGTGATTGCTCAACTGCCGGGTGCTGCCCGGAGATCCGCTCTAATCAGAGGTTACGCGTTGACCCCGCATGTGTTGGAAGCGCCTTGACGCTGCTGACGAACAAGCAAACGATGGCCCCGCCGGGAACCGCCGAGACGGCCGCCGCCGCCACGACCACCCGTACCCTCGGGACGGTCATCAAGGCGTACGTGGCGCTCACCAAGCCCCGGATCATCGAGCTGCTCCTGATCACGACCCTGCCGGTGATGTTCCTCGCGGCGCGGGGTCTTCCTCCGCTGTGGACGGCCACGGCGACGATGGTCTTCGGCACCCTCTCCGCGGGCAGCGCGAACGTCCTGAACTGCTACATCGACAGGGACATCGACAAGACCATGCGGCGCACGCGCCGCAGGCCGCTGGCCAAGGCCGACGTCACCCCGCAGGGGGCGCTCGTCTTCGGCATCGTCCTCGGCGTCCTGTCCACCCTCGGCCTCGGCCTCACGGTGAACTGGGTGGCCGCGGGGCTCTCGCTGGCCGCGATCCTGTTCTACGTCTTCGTCTACTCGATGATCCTCAAGCGGCGGACGTCGCAGAACATCGTGTGGGGCGGCATCGCGGGCTGCATGCCGGTGCTGATCGGCTGGGCCGGGATCACCGGCGGCCTGTCCTGGGCGCCCCTGGTGCTGTTCGGCGTCGTCTTCTTCTGGACGCCCCCGCACACGTGGACCCTCGCCATGCGTTACCGCGAGGACTACGCCGCGGCCCATGTCCCGATGTTGCCCGTCGTGGCCACCGAACGCCAGGTCGTGCGGCAGACCATCGCCTACACCTGGGCGACCGTGCTGTGCTCGCTGCTGCTGTGGCCTGTGGCGAAGACCACCCTGATCTATCCGGCGGTGGCCCTCGTCCTCGGCGCCGGGTGCCTGTGGGAGGTCTACCGCCTGCTCGGCCGGCTCAACGCCGGCAAGACGGGCGTCGACCTGCGGCCGATGCGGTTCTTCCACTGGTCGAACATCTACCTGGCACTGCTCTTCCTCGCGGTCGCGGTCGACGCGCTCTTCGTCTGACCGTCCGCTCGGTACGGCTCAGCCGTACACGTCGGTGACGTTGTCCCTCGGGGCCGGTTCGAGCTCTCCGGCGGGGCCGCGAGCGAAGGACCGCAGCAGGTTCTCCGTCACCGTCGTGACGAAACACCGGGTGCGCCCGTCGATTCCGTGGGCCACCGGGCTGTCGCGCGTTCCGGCCATCAGCGCCTCGGCCCACCGCATCGTCCCCGAGGCGAACACCCCGGCCCCGCTCGGCGCCGTGTAATAGGCCGAGTCGGCGTGACTCGGCCTCCTGCCGCACATCAGGGGCGAGTGGGCGAGGATCTCCAGCGGCCGCGGGGTCGGCACGCTCGGGTTCACCCGGTCGTACTCCACCCCCACCAGGTGGGGGAAGGAGTCGCCGTACGCGACTCCCGTACCCGCGAAGACCCAGTGATGGGGCGCGGTGACCACATAGGGCGCGTCGGCCGGGAAGCCGTCGTAGTAGACGCCGACGAGTGACGACTCGGGATCGGGCATCGGCTCGGCCCGGAAGTCCGCCGTCACCAGGTCAGGCCGGGTGCCGTACACGGGATCGAGGCCCGCGTCGGTCTTGTAGCAGACCACCCGGCGGCCGTTCCCCTCCAGGCGGACGCGGCGGTAGCAGGTGTTGGCCCCGAGGAACGCGAGGTTCGTGCCGGCGTCCCTGGCGGCGGTGACGCGACGGCGCGCCTCAGGCGTCCAGTACTCGTCGTGGCCCAGGAAGAAGACCGCCCTGGCGCCGTCGAGGGCCCGGTCACGGCCGAGATCGAGCCCGGTGGTGTACGCGAGGTCCACGCCGAGCCGCTCGGCCAGTGCCACGACCGCGCGTTCGTGGATGAGGAACTTCTCCATGCCCGTGACGTCGTACGGCCGGTCGAAGCTGACGGCCAGCGAACGGGTGTCGTATCCGCCGCCCGCACCGAGATAGAGGCTGTAGCCGCCCCAGGCGTTGTAGGCCTGCCAGGTGGCGGCGGCATGGACCAGCACGGTCTTCCCGGCGGTGCTCGCCGATCGGACGACCAGCGGGACGTATCGCTGGGACCCTCCGGCGGCGTCGAGGCGGAGCAGGTAGGCGCCCTCGGGCCAGCCGTCCGTGGGCACCGTGGCCGACCGCGGCCATCCGGTGGTGACGGTCCGGGTGGCCGGGTCCAGCCCGGCGGGAGTGTGGGCCCGCCCGCGAACCCATCCGGAACTCCAGATCTTCCGTGCGAGGGCGCCGCCGTACCAGCCCATGCGGTAGGCCGTGACGCGGAAGCCGTCGGTGACGGTCGACACATGCAGGCCGACCGGCTCGCCGGGGAGCACGCTGACCTTGTCGCAATAGCCGTCGACGGCGCCCGCGAGGCCGTACGAGGTCAGGCGCCAGCCGGGGTCCCCGGGAAGGAGCCGCTCGGGCAGGGGCGGCGGCGAGAGAGGCACAGGAGGCGGCGAGAGAAGCGGAGGCGGGCCGGCCGGGGGCGGCGTGAGGGCGGCGGGCTCCCGCGATCCCGCGCACCCGCCGATGGATCCCGCGACGGCCGCGGCGCCGGCCACGCGAAGGAAACGGCGCCGGCCCAGGCCGTCCTGAGATGGCTCGTCCATCATCCTCACCTGCTCGAAGCCGACATCGCGCTGGCGAAAATATCGCGGGCCCCCGCGATGGAGGCCGTGCGTGAGGTCTGGTGCCCGCCTGTTTCGTGGAAAGGCCTGGCTTTCCGGTCCGAAGGCCCGCGGGCTCGGCCGGTGCGGCGGTCTGCCGGGGGCCGGAGGGGACAGGACGTGCGTGTTCGGTTACAGTCGCGGAATGGCGAGCCTTGATCCCCGCGCGGTGCTGAAGGACCGCCCGTCGGCAGGCCTGATCATCGGCCTGGTCATCGCGGGGATCTGTGCCCTGGTGTCGTTCTCCTTCGACATCCTGAACGGCGATCCGGTCCAGTTCACCCTCGCGCTCGGGCTGGCCGTCGCGCCCGTCCCGCTGCTGCTCGCGGGCGTGCTCGCCCTCGACCGGATGGAGCCGGAACCGCGCACCACTCTGATCTTCGCGTTCGCGTGGGGGGCGGGGATCGCCGTCCTGCTCGCCGGCATCCTCAACTCGCTCAACCTGCTCGCTTTAGAGCGGACGCTCGGGGACCCGACCAGCGCGCGGAACCTGGTCGCCACGTTCGGCGCGCCGCCGGTCGAGGAGACGCTGAAAGGCCTGGTGCTGCTGGGGCTGCTGCGGTTCCGGCGGCAGGAACTGGACGGGCCGACCGACGGCATCATCTACGCGAGCATGGTCGGCCTCGGCTTCGCGATGTCGGAGAACGTCAGCTACTACCTCGCCGCGCTGGACCAGAACGGCCCCGAGGGGCTCGCCGCCACCGTGGTGCTGCGCGGGGTGCTCTCCCCGTTCGCGCATCCCCTGTTCACGTCCCTGATCGGCATCTCGGTGGCGTACGCGGCCAACCGCAGGGGAGCGCCCGCGACCATCATGATCATCGCGGGCTGGATCGGGGCCATGGCCCTGCACGGCATCTGGAACGGCTTCGCCTCCTTCGGCGGTTTCGGCGGGCTCGCGATCGCGTACCTGATCCTCATGGTCATCCTGGTGATCGAGATCACGGTGATCGTCAGGGACAGGAAGCGCATCGTCGGCCTGATCCACCACTACCTGCCGCCGTACGAGCGCAACGGCCTGGTCAACCAGGCCGACATCTACATGTTGTCGTCGCTGCGGCGCCGCAGGCACGCCCGCACCTGGGCCAAGGCACTCGGCGGCAAGGCCGGCGCCCGGGCCATGAGCGACTACCAGCTCGCCGCCACCGAGCTCGGCCTGCTCCACGAGCGCGCCGCCCGCGGCGGCGTCGGCGAGGAGTCCTTCCGGGGCACCCAGCGCTCGCTCGCCGACCTGATGGCCTACGCCCGCCTGTCCTTCCCGATGCCCGAACGGCACCAGGCCCGCGCGGCGAAGGGGGTGCCGCCGCCCGGGTACGCGCCCGGGGCCCCCAATTCAGGCCACCCGCCGCGGATCCCCGGCTACGGACCAGGCGGCTTCCCGCCCGGTGGTCCCGGGCAGGGATACGGCCCTCCCGGTTACGGGCCGGGCGGTCACCCCTCGGGTCCGCCCGGATACGACCCCGGCGGCTACCCGCCGGGCTCCTCCGCCGGCGCCGGATAGCCTCCGTGGATCCCTTGACGCGGTCAGCCCGCGAGCGCGTCGTCCAGGGTGGTCTCGCGGGGACCGAGGAACTGCGGGGAGGAGTTCAGGACCACGCTGTTCAGCAGCGCCTTGGCCGCCGCGGGGATCTCCCTGGCGGCGTACACGGCCGTCTCCACCGGCCAGTCGTGGCTCGAGTCGTCGCCCACGCCGAACGTCTCCAGCCCCGCCGTACGGCACAGCGCCACGGCCCGGGGGAGATGGAACTCCTGTGTCACCACGATGAGGCGGGTCGCACCGAAGATCTTGTTGGCCCGGACGCAGGAGTCCCAGGTGTCGAAACCGGCATAGTCGAGGGCGATCTTCGTGACCGGTATTCCATGGCCGATGAGGTAATCGCGCATCACGGTCGGCTCGTCGTACCCGGCCCGGCTGTTGTCGCCTGACACGAGGATCGCCCTGATCTTGCCGGCCTGGTAGAGCCGGGCCGCCAGATCCAGCCGGGTCCGGAGCATCGGCGTGGGCCGGTCGCCGCCGATGCCCGCGCCGAGCACGAGCGCCGCGGGCATCACGGGCACCGAGTCGATCCAGTCCGTGTCAGGCCGCGCGACCACCCGATGGGGCGCGCTCTCCAGCCAGGCCCAGGTGATCGGCACCAGGGGGAGCACGCTCAGCAGGACGAGGATCTGGAAGGCCGTTCGCTGTGTCGCGCGTGACCACGGGGGGCGCGGCAGGCGGATCATGCGCGGCGGATCAGGCGTTGGCGGTGTGGGGGAGGGCCCGGTCGGGTGCGGGCGCGCCCAGCGCACCGCGTGATCGCATCAGGAACACCACCCGCAGGGTCGCGATCCACACCAGGGTCGCGCCGAGAACGTGCAGGCCCACGATGAAGGCGGGGACGGCGAGGAAGTACTGCACGTAGCCGATCACGCCCTGGGCCAGTTCCACGCCGAGCAGCACCAGCGCCCCGCGTCTCGCCCGGCCGGGCGAGTCGGTCACGTGGAGCGCGAACAGCAGCGCGAAGGTCAGCCCGACCACGATCCAGACGACGTCGGTGTGCAGCCGCACCACGCTCTCGATGTCGAAGCCGAACCGCGAGGCCGCCTGGTCGCCGGAGTGCGGTCCGGTGCCCGTGACCACGACGCCCACGATGATCAGGACGAAGACCGCGGCGGTGAGGAAGAAGCCCAGCGTCCTGATGTCCCGGTGGACCAGCCGATGGGGCGGGGCGTCGCCCTCCCCGGACCGCGCGTACAAGGTGAAGGCCGCGGCGATCATGCCGACCGACAGGAGGAAGTGCACGCTGACCGTCACCGGGTTGAGCAGGGTGCGGACCACCAGGCCGCCCCACAGCGCCTGCGCGACGACCCCGATCGGCTGGAGCGCGGCCAGCCGTACCAGGACGCGGCGGCCCTCCCCGTGGCCGGCCCGCGCGAGCCGTACGGCGGCGATCAGGCAGGCGACCGCGACGGCCAGGACCAGGAAGGTGAGCAGGCGGTTGCCGAACTCGATGGCCATGTTGACCGGGGAGTGCGAGTCATGCGGAGCCGGGACGAAGCTGTCCGGGGTGCACCGCGGCCAGGTGGGGCAGCCGAGGCCGGATCCGGTCAGCCGTACGGCGGCGCCCGTGACGGTGATGCCCGCGTTGACCACGACCGCCGCCAGGGCCCACAACCGCATCGTGGCGGGGGTGGAGAACCAGAACGAGCGATAGAAGGCGATCGCATGGGGGCGAAGCCGGTCAACTAGGCGGGTCACGGCAATCATCGTAGGCGGAGGCAGGGGTGGTGTCCCCTTCGACCCTGATCCTCCTATAGCAAGGTGATCTGAATCGCTTTCGTGTTACGCCAGCGAGTCAGGACCGGATCCGGGTGGCGCCGATGGACGCCACGACGACGCAGCCGATGGCGGCCCACTCGTGCAACTGGAGCACCTCGCCGAGGACGAAGAGCCCGACCAGTGCGGCGACGGCGGGCTCCAGGCTCATCAGGATCCCGAAGACCTGCTTGGGCATCCGCCGGAGCGCCTCGAGTTCCAGCGAGTAGGGGATGACCGACGACAGCAGTCCGACGCCCGCGCCGATGAGAAGGATCTCGGGATCGAGCAGGCCGCTGCCGCCCGAGACGACGCCGACGGGCGTGACGAGGATCGTGGACACGATCATGGCGAAGGAGAGCCCGCTGGCGCCGGGGAACCGGGCGCCGGTCGCGGCGGACAGCACGATGTAGGCGGCCCAGAACACGCCCGCGAGCGCGCCGAAGCCGATTCCGGCCCAGTTCGCCCCGTCTCCCTGGCTCCAGGGGGCGAGCAGGATCACACCCGCGGCGGCCAGGACCACCCAGATCAGGTCGAGCCGGCGGCGGGAGGAGACCACGGCGAGGGTGAGGGGCCCGATGAACTCGATGGCCACCGCGATCCCGATGGGCAGGCGCGCCAGCGCCTCGTAGAACGAGAGGTTCATCAGACCGAGGCTGATGCCGAAGCCGATGCCGACCGTGAGGTCGCGTCGTGTCAGCCCGCGCACCTTGGGCCGGACCACGGCGACGAGGATGATCGCGCCGGTGGCGATCCGGAGGAACACCACCGCGGAGGGGGGAAGCTGGGCGAACAGGTTCTTGGCCAGTCCGGCCCCGACCTGGACGGAAAGGATCGCCAGGAGGACGAGCCCGGGCGGCGGGATCGCGTCGGACGCCGCTCGCAGCGCGTTGCCCGCCCGCATCCTGTACGGCTCAGCGCCCCCGGACAGGGAATCAGCGGTCATGCGGGCAACTCCCGGAGCCAGGAACGATCTACCGCCCAAAACTGGACAACCAGCACTATGCCAGACCACCGATCCGGCACCCCGCCCCACCCAGCCATGATCATCCACCACCCCCGGGCGTGATCATGCACCAGCCCTGGGCGTGATCATGCACAGGTTCGGAAAGACGCGCCCTGACCTGCACGCATCCCCAGCGTGATCATGCACACGTTCGGTCGCAGCAGGCCCGACCTGCGCGTACGGCATGCGTGATCATGCACGGGTTCGGGGAAACGTGCCCCGACCTGGGCGGAAACCCGGCGTGATCATGCGCGGGAGTGGTTATTCCCAGCGGAACGTACGGGCCGCCAGCCCCAGGCCGGCCACGGTCCAGCAGGCAAGCACGATCACAGGTCCCGTGGGGAAACCCGCGCCGTTCTCCAGCACCGAGCGCATGCCGTCCGTGAGAGCCGTGATCGGGAGCAGTTCCAGCACCGGCCGGACGCTGTCAGGGAACTTGGTCAGCGGGAACACGACGCCCCCGAGCCCGAGCAGCAGGAGGTACACCAGGTTCGCCCCCGCCAGCGTGGCCTCGGCCCGCAGCGTCCCCGCCATGAGCAGGCCGAGCCCGCTGAAGGCCGCCGTCCCGAGCAGGACCAGCAGCACCACCCACAGCGGGTCACCCTGAGGCGACCATCCCAGAGCCAGGGCGACGGCCCCGATCACCACGACCTGCACGATCTCGACCGCGATGACCGCGCAGGTCTTGGCCAGCAGCAGCCCCGTCCTGGACAGGGGAGTCGCTCCGAGCCGCTTCAGCACGCCGTACCGCCGCTCGAAGCCGGTCGCGATGGCCTGCCCGGTGAACGCGGTGGACATCACGGCGAGCGCCAGGATCCCGGGGGTGACGAAGCCGATCCGCGACCCGCTGACGTCGATCAGCGCCGCCTGGGAGAACCCCACCAGAAGCAGGATGGGGATGATCATCGTGAGCAGCAGCTGCTCGCCGTTGCGGAGCATGGCCCGGGCCTCGGCGCCCGCCTGAGCGAGGACCATCCGGGGCAGCGGCGCCGCTCCGGGCCGTGGGCTGAAGTCGAGCGTCGTCATCAGGTCGTCCCACCAGTCATCAGGTCACTCCGCCGGCTCATCGGGCCACTCCGCCGGTCGTCCGGCCGTACTCGGCGCATCCGGCCCCTCCGCAGGTCCTCGGGGCCTCCGCCAGTCGTCTGGCCGTACCGCCGGCTCATCCGCCGGCTCCGCGGGTCATCCGGCCGTACCGGCGGCTCGTCAGTCCGCGCCGCCGGCTCATGCGGCCGCTCCGTCAGCCGAAGGCGTACGCGGCGGGAGAGGCCGGGACCGGTCATCGCAGCTCCCTGCCGGTCAGCTCGAGGAAGACGTCCTCCAGCGTGCGGCGTTCGATGCTCAGGTCCTCGGCGGTGACGCCCTCTGTGGCGCACCAGGCGGTGACCGTCGCCAGCAGCTGCGGGCCGACCTGGCCCTCGATGATGTAGTGGCCCGCGGGCGACTCCTTGGCCGCGCTGCCGGGCGGCAGCGCGCTGAGCAGCTCGTCGAGGTTGAGGCCGGGACGCGCGCGGAAGCGGAGCTGGCGCTCGGCGCCGGTCAGCGTCTCAGGGCTCCCCTCGGCGACGACCCGCCCGTGGTCGATGACCACCACGTGGTCGGAGAGCTTCTCCGCCTCGTCCATGTGATGGGTGGTCAGCACCACGGAGACGCCCGCGTCGCGAAGCCCCGTCACCACGTCCCAGCAGGCGTGCCGCGCCTGAGGGTCGAGTCCGGCCGTCGGCTCGTCGAGGAAGACCAGCTCCGGCCGCCCGATGACGGCCGCCGCGAGCGAGAGCCGCTGTTGTTGCCCGCCTGAGAGCCGCCGGTACGGCGTGCGCGCGTGCTCGGTGAGGCCCAGAAGATCGAGGAGCGCCCCGGGATCGAGAGGATGGGCGTAGAAACGGGACACCACGCGAAGCCATTCGCCGGCACGCGCGGCAGGGGGGACGCCCCCCGCCTGCGGCATCACGCCGAGACGTGGCCGGAGAGAGGCGTCGGCCGGATCGAGTCCCAGGACCCGAACGGTTCCCGCGTCGAGACGGCGGTAGCCCTCGCAGATCTCAATGGTGGAGGTCTTCCCCGCCCCGTTGGGGCCCAGGATCGCCGTCACCTCGCCGCGTCCGCAGGTCATGGTCAGGCCGTCCACGGCGGTCGTCCGCCCGTACCGCTTGATCAGCCCACTGATCTCGACGGCTGCTCCGGCGCCCGAGGCGCTGCCACCCGCCCGCACGTCACGGGCCTCCCCTCAGCGAGATGAACCATCGGGGCCGTCCGGGAACCGGTCCGCCCTCACTGGTCGTCGATTCGAACCGGCCTGCCGATTCCCATCGAGTCTAGGGAGCAAGACGGTCGGTCCGGCCGGGGGATGGCCGTCCCGCGGCCGAAACCCGGCCGAAGGCTGAGGTGCCACCGGTGAACATCCGCCCCATCGTCATCGCGTACCGCCCCGCCAGATGATCTGCGGGCGGGCTTTCCGGCACGGCTCCACAGTACGTCTTCGCAGGTTAGGTAAGCCTTACCTGCGTGAGAAATTGCATTCTTCTTGTCTTCCCCTTGGTTTGTCGTCCGGGAAGGAATTACGGCACACTGATGTTGTGAAATACGTGCCTGCGAGGACGAACACCGAGGAGACCGCCATGCCGCGGCCTTCCGTGGTGCCCTCAGCGCGTACGCAGCCCCATACTTCCACCCCCGACGCGCCCCAGGCCGACGTGGGGCAGGGAAACCCCGTCCATCTCGGGCCCGGTGTGTCCGCCCAGATCACGGCCGAGCGTGGCACGCGCGCCCGGGTCGCGAGGCTGATCCTGGAGCACGGTCCGGTGTCCGCGGCGGCCCTGGGCGAGAGGCTCGGCCTCACGCCCGCGGCGGTCCGCCGCCACCTCGACGCGCTGCTCGGCGACGGCATGATCGACTCCCGTACGGCACGGCCGCGCGGCCAGCGGGGCCGCGGCAGGCCGGCCAAGCTGTTCGCGATCACCGACGCCGGCCGCAGCGCCTTCGTGCACGCCTACGACGACCTGGCCGGGAGCGCCCTGCGCTTCCTGGCCGAGCGGCTGGGCGACGAGGCGGTGTCGGAGTTCGCGCAGGCGCAGGTCTCCGGTCTGGTCAGCAGGCTCGAGCAGCTCATGCGTGAGGTCCCCGCCGACCAGCGGGTCCGCGTGCTGGCCGAGGCGCTGTCCGCCGAGGGCTACGCCGCGTCGTCCACGAAGACGGGGCAGGGCGGGGAACAGCTCTGCCAGCACCACTGCCCGGTGGCGCACGTCGCCGCCGCGTTCCCCCAGCTGTGCGAGGCCGAGACGGAGGCCTTCGGGCAACTGCTCGGCACGCCGGTGCAACGACTGGCCACCATCGCGAACGGCGACGGGGTCTGCACCACCCATGTGAGTTCCCACGCGCTGGCCGCACGGCAGGCGCCGACCCAGATATCGAGCACATCGACGAGCAAGGAGTCCGGCAGGTGACTGTCACCGACCGCCCGGAGCTGGAAGGCCTCGGGAATTACAAGTTCGGCTGGGCCGACTCGGACGCGGCAGGCGCCGCGGCCCGGCGTGGCCTGTCTGAAGAGGTCGTCCGAGACATCTCCGCGCTCAAGAACGAGCCGGAGTGGATGCTCGACCTGCGCCTCAAGGGCCTTCGGCTGTTCAGGAAGAAGCCCATGCCCACGTGGGGCTCTGACCTCACGGGCATCGACTTCGACAACATCAAGTACTTCGTGCGCTCGACCGAGAAGCAGGCCGCTTCCTGGGACGAGCTGCCCGCCGACATCAAGAGCACCTACGACAAGCTCGGCATCCCGGAGGCGGAGAAGCAGCGCCTGATCGCCGGAGTCGCCGCGCAGTACGAGTCCGAGGTCGTCTATCACAAGATCCGTGAGGACCTCGAGGAGAAGGGTGTCATCTTCGTCGACACCGACACGGGCCTCAAGGAGCACGAGGAGCTCTTCAAGGAGTACTTCGGCTCGGTCATCCCGGTGGGCGACAACAAGTTCGCCTCGCTGAACACCGCGACCTGGTCGGGCGGCTCGTTCATCTACGTGCCGCCGAACGTGAACGTCGAGATCCCGCTCCAGGCCTACTTCCGGATCAACACCGAGAACATGGGGCAGTTCGAGCGGACCCTGATCATCGTGGACGAGAACTCCTACGTCCACTACGTCGAGGGCTGCACCGCGCCGATCTACTCGTCCGACTCGCTGCACTCGGCGGTCGTCGAGATCATCGTGAAGAAGGGCGCCCGCTGCCGTTACACGACCATCCAGAACTGGTCGAACAACGTCTACAACCTGGTCACCAAGCGCGCCGTGGCGTACGAGGGCGCGACCATGGAGTGGATCGACGGCAACATCGGCTCCAAGGTCACGATGAAGTACCCGGCGGTCTACCTCATGGGCGAGCACGCCAAGGGCGAGACCTTGTCGGTCGCCTTCGCCGGTGAGGGCCAGCACCAGGACGCGGGCGCCAAGATGGTGCACCTCGCGCCCAAGACCTCCTCGACGATCATCTCCAAGTCCGTCGCGCGCGGCGGCGGCCGGACGTCCTACCGCGGTCTCGTGCAGATCGAGGAGGGCGCGGCCGGATCGGCGTCGACCGTCAAGTGCGACGCCCTGCTCGTCGACCAGATCAGCCGGTCCGACACCTACCCGTACGTCGACGTCCGTGAGGACGACGTGTCGATGGGCCACGAGGCCACGGTCTCGAAGGTGTCGGAGGACCAGCTGTTCTACCTGATGAGCCGCGGCATGAACGAGGACGAGGCGATGGCGATGATCGTCCGCGGGTTCGTCGAGCCGATCGCCCGCGAGCTCCCGATGGAGTACGCGCTCGAGCTGAACCGCCTCATCGAGCTGCAGATGGAAGGAGCCGTCGGCTGATGGGTCTCGAAACGAAGCCGCTGTCGACGCTGCACGAGCGTTCGTCGTACAACGTGGCCGACTTCGACGTGCCGACCGGCCGTGAGGAGGAGTGGCGGTTCACCCCGCTCTCCCGCCTCAAGGGCCTGCACAACGGCACGGCGGCCGCCTCGGGCACCGTCGACGTCACCGTCGACGCCGCCCCCGAGGTGACCGTCGAGACCGTGGGGCGCGACGACGCCCGGATCGGCAAGGCGTACGTGCCCGCCGACCGGATCAGCGCGCAGGCGTACGCGTCGTTCGAGAAGGCGACGGTCCTCACCGTCCCGCGCGAGGCCGTGGCCTCGCGGCCGTCGGTGATCACCCTCCGCGGCTCCGGCGACGGCGCGGCGTACGGCCACATCGTGGTGAAGGTGGAGGCCATGGCGGAGGCCGTCGTGGTCCTCGATCACGGTGGCAGCGCGGTGTACGCCGACAACGTCGAGTTCGTCGTCGGCGACGGCGCGACGCTGAAGGTCGTCAGCCTGCAGGACTGGGACGACGACGCCGTCCACGTCTCGCACCACCACGCCCAGCTCGCCAAGGACGCGACGTTCCGGTCGTTCGTGGTGACCCTCGGAGGCGACGTCGTACGGCTGTCGCCCTCGGTGTCGTACACCGCTCCCGGCGGCGACGCCGACCTGACCGGTCTCTACTTCGTGGACGCCGGGCAGCACCTCGAGCACCGCCTCCTCGTGGAGCACACGGTGCCGAACTGCCGCAGCAACGTGACCTACAAGGGCGCGCTGCAGGGCGAGGACGCCCACGCGGTCTGGATCGGCGACGTGATCATCCGGGCGGAGGCCGAGGGCACCGACACCTACGAGCTCAACCGGAACCTCATCCTCACCGACGGCGCCCGCGCCGACTCGGTGCCCAACCTGGAGATCCTCACCGGCGAGGTCGCCGGCGCCGGCCACGCGTCGGCCTCCGGCCGCCTCGACGACGAGCAGGTCTTCTACCTGCAGGCGCGGGGCATCCCGTTCGATGAGGCGCGCCGCCTGGTCATCCACGGATTCTTCGCCCAGCTTCTCGAGAAGATCGAGGTCGAGGAGATCCGCGAGCGCGTCCTCGCCGCCGTCGAGGCGGAGCTGGCGCGATGACCGGCGCACGAGCAGACGCCGACGCCGTTTACGGCGAGCGCTGGGAGAAGGTCTGCCAGGCCGGCGACATCCCCGACGAGGGTGCCATCGGCGTGGAGGTCGACGGGGTCCCGGTCGCGCTCGCGCGCACCGGTGACGAGGTCTTCGCCCTGCACGACGTCTGCTCGCACGCCGAGGTCAAGCTCAGCGAGGGAGAGGTCTACGACCACACCCTCGAATGCTGGCTGCACGGCTCCTGCTTCGACCTGCGGACCGGAAAGCCCACCGGCCCTCCGGCCACCAAGCCCGTGAACGTCTACCGAGTCAAGATCGAAGGCGACGACGTGTACGTCTCGCTCTCGAAGGAGTAATCAAGTGCCCACCCTTGAGATTCGTGACCTGCATGTCGCCGTCGGCGACAAGGAGATCCTGCGCGGCGTCGACCTGACCGTCCGCTCGGGAGAGACCCACGCCATCATGGGGCCCAACGGCTCCGGCAAGTCGACCCTCGCCTACGCGCTCGCCGGTCATCCGAAATACACCATCACGTCCGGAACGGTCCTGCTCGACGGTGAGGACCTGCTCGAGATGAAGGTCGACGAGCGTGCCCGGGCCGGGCTGTTCCTGGCCATGCAGTACCCCGTCGAGGTGCCGGGCGTCAGCGTGTCGAACTTCCTGCGCTCCGCGATCACCGCGGTCCGCGGCGAGGCGCCCAAGCTGCGCGAGTTCGCCAAGGACCTGAAGGCGGGCATGGACGCGCTGTCCATCGACCCCGCGTTCGCCCAGCGCAACACCAACGAGGGTTTCTCCGGCGGTGAGAAGAAGCGCCACGAGATCCTCCAGCTCGAGCTGCTCAAGCCGAAGATCGCCATCCTCGACGAGACCGACTCCGGCCTCGACGTCGACGCCCTGCGCGTCGTCTCCGAGGGCATCAACCGGTTCCGCGGTCTCGACGCGTCCGGTGCGGACACCGGCTCCGGCGTCGACACCGGCGTGCTGCTGATCACCCACTACACCCGCATCCTGCGCTACGTGAAGCCGGACTTCGTCCACGTCTTCGCCGCCGGCCGGATCGTCGAGGAGGGTGGTCCCGAGCTGGCCGAGAAGCTGGAGAACGAGGGCTACGAGGCGTACACGAAGGCGTCGGCCTGATGACCAGCGCGGCGCCTTTCGACGTGGAGAGGATCAGGAAGGACTTCCCGATCCTGTCCCGCGAGCTGCCCGGCGGCCGCCCGCTGGTCTATCTCGACTCCGGCAACTCCTCGCAGAAGCCCACGCTGGTGATCGAGACCATGCGTGAGCACCTGGCACAGCACTACGGCAACGTCGGCCGCGCCCTGCACGCCCTGGGCAGCGAGTCCACCGAGGCGTACGAAGGCGCCCGGGACAAGATCGCCGCTTTCATCGGAGCGCCGTCGCGCGACGAGGTGATCTTCACCAAGAACGCCTCCGAGAGCATCAACCTCGTGGCGTACGCCTTCGGCAACCCGATCAACACCGACGAACGGTTCAAGGTCGGTCCCGGCGACGAGATCGTCATCAGCGAGATGGAGCACCACTCCAACATCGTGCCGTGGCAGCTGCTCGCGCAGCGCACCGGCGCGACGCTGCGCTGGTTCCCCGTCACCGACGAGGGCCGTCTCGACATCGAGGGTCTCAACGAGCTGGTCAACGAGCGGACGAAGATCGTCTCGATCGTGCACCAGTCGAACGTGCTGGGCACGGTCAACTCGGAGTCGCCCATCCTGGCCAGGGTCCGCGAGGTCGGCGCGCTGATGATGCTCGACGCCTCGCAGTCGGTGCCGCATCAGGCGGTCGACGTGGCCGAGCTCGGTGTCGACTTCGTGGCCTTCACCGGGCACAAGATGGTCGGCCCCTCCGGGATCGGCGTCCTGTGGGGACGCAGGGAACTGCTCGACGCCATGCCGCCGTTCCTGGGCGGGGGCGAGATGATCGAGGCGGTCTGGATGGACCACTCGACCTACGCGCCTGTGCCGCACAAGTTCGAGGCCGGGACGCCGCCGATCGTGGAGGCCGTCGGCCTCGGCGCGGCGGTGGACTACCTCACCTCTGTCGGCATGGAGGAGATCAAGCAGCACGAGAAGGAGCTCACCGGCTACGCGCTCGACGCGTTGCAGGAGGTCAACGGGCTCAGGATCATCGGTCCTCGCACCGTGGTCGCCCGCGGCGGCACGGTCTCGTTCACGATGGAGGGGATCCACCCGCACGATGTCGGGCAGATCCTCGACGACGTGTACGGCATCGCGGTCCGGGTAGGCCATCACTGCGCCCGCCCGCTGCATCTCCGGTTCGGAATTCCAGCGACCACGCGGGCGTCTTTCTACCTGTACAACACGACGGCCGAGATCGACGCACTGGTCCGCGGCCTCCACCACGTGCAGAAGGTGTTCGGCTAGAACCATGATCGCTGAATCCATGTACCAGGAGCTGATCCTGGAGCACTATAAGCACCCTCAGGGCAGGGGGCTGCGTGAGCCGTACGACGCGGAAGTCCACCACGTGAACCCGACCTGTGGTGACGAGGTCACCATGCGGGTCAAGCTGGGCGACGGCGGCAAGGTGCTCGACGTGTCCTACGACGGTCAGGGCTGTTCGATCAGCCAGGCCGCGGCGTCGGTGCTGCACGAGCTGGCCACGGGGTCGACCGTGCACGAGTCCCTGTCGGTGGTCGACGAGTTCACCCGGCTGATGCAGGGCCGGGGCCAGGTCGAGGCCGACGAGGACGTGCTCGGCGACGCGGTGGCCTTCGCCGGCGTGGCGAAGTTCCCCGCCCGCGTCAAGTGCGCCCTGCTGGCCTGGATGGCCTACAAGGACGCCCTGGTGAGGAGCCAGGCATGACCTGCCGTACCGCCGCCGGCGGCGTCACCCGATCCGGGTGGCACGTGGGCGCGTGCGTTCCCCGAGGTGTTCCCCAAGGTAGTGAAGGCGGTGGCCCGGCACGGGGTGCGGGGGAGCCGCGAGGTGAGGAGACGACGTGAGCAAGCCGACAGAGACGCCGACGAGCCCGGCTCCGGCGTACGACGGGGAGACCTCCCCTGACGACGTCATGGAGGCGCTGAGGGACGTCGTCGACCCCGAACTCGGGATCAACGTCGTCGACCTCGGCCTGATCTACGGGCTGAACCTCGACGCCGCGGGTGAAGGTCAGCGTCCGGTCGCGACGATCGACATGACGTTGACGAGCGCGGCCTGCCCGCTGACCGACGTCATCGAGGACCAGGCGAACTCGGCCCTGGCCGACCTGGTCTCCGGCGTCGTGATCAACTGGGTGTGGCTGCCGCCGTGGGGCCCCGACAAGATCACCGACGATGGCCGTGACCAGCTGCGCATGCTGGGGTTCAACGTCTGACGTCCGTCCGGCCGTCCGGTGCACGCCGGACGGCCCGGCGGGATCCCGGAAATCCGCGTGTCCCCAGAGGCTTCCGGGAATGATGTAAGCTAGTGAGCAGTTGATGCTTTTCTGATGGTTTCGTTACTTTCCTGGGCTGCTTGCCCGATGTGGCGGAACCCGGTGTCCGTGAAGTCCTTTCGTGAGGACCGATACATCTGCGGGGACACCGGCATCACTGATGATCGCGAGTCGGCCGTGTTCGGGTAGACTCGCGGAAAGATCAGCGTTGGATCACCAGACGCGACGACCGCGTGACGCTGCTGAACGGCACGAGACCCTACGTGCCAAGGACTGATGACCGGAAGAGCCGGACGTCAAGTCCGCCCGGGAGAAACTCCCGGAGTTCCGCCGAGTGGGAGTCGCTCCCTCACGTCCTGAACGAGGTACGGCACCGCCGTACTAGCCCTGGCTCGTCCTTTCGCAGAAGTGACGCGCCCCCGTGTTCCGACACGTCACCTTCGATGAAAGGCACGATTTCGTGACCATGCTCGACCCCGGCCTGCCCGAGATCACCGACGCCGCGGAGGCGGAGGTCACCCGAGCCGACTTCGCTCAGCTCGGGTTGCCCAAGCCGCTCGTGGCGGGGCTGGCCCGTCAGGGCATCACCGCGCCCTTCCCCATTCAGAGCGCGGCCATCCCCGACATCCTCGACGGGCGCGACGTCCTCGGCCGCGGCCAGACCGGCTCCGGCAAGACGCTGGCCTTCGGCCTTCCCACCATGGCCAGGATCGCCGGTGAGCGGGCGCTCCCGAGGCGCCCCCGCGCCATCGTCCTGGTCCCCACCCGCGAGCTGGCCCTCCAGGTGGCTGACGCGCTCGAACCGCTCGGCCGCGGCCTGTCGCTGCGCGTCAAGACGGTCGTGGGCGGGATGTCCATGGGCAGGCAGATCGAGGCGCTGCGCCGCGGCGTCGAGATCGTCGTCGCCACGCCCGGACGGCTGACCGACCTCATGGAGCAGGGAGAGTGCTCCCTGGAGGACATCGAGATCAGCGTCCTCGACGAGGCCGACCACATGTGCGACCTCGGCTTCTACCCCGTGGTGAGCTCGATCCTCGCCAAGACGCCCGCCAACGGCCAGCGACTGCTGTTCTCCGCCACGCTGGACGGCGACGTCGACAAGCTCGTGCGGGCGTTCCTCACCGACCCGATCACGCACTCCCTCGACCCGGCGACCTCGTCGGTCGAGACCATGGAGCACCACCTCGTCCAGGTCCACCGTGACGACAAGGTCGACGTGACGGCCGAGATCGCCAACCGCGACGGCCGGACCATCCTGTTCGTCCGCACCCAGCACGGCGTCGACCGGGTCGTGAAGCAACTGGCGCGCGTCGGCGTCCGGGCCGGCGGCCTGCACGGCGGCAAGCGGCAGAACCAGCGCACCCGGATCCTCGGCGAGTTCCGCGAGGGCAACATCAAGGTGCTGGTCTGCACCGACGTCGCCGCCCGCGGCATCCACGTGGACGACGTCAGCCTCGTCCTCCACGTCGACCCGCCGGCCGACCACAAGAGCTACCTGCACCGCGGCGGCCGTACGGCCCGGGCGGGCGAGCGGGGCAGCGTCCTGACGCTGGTCATGCCGAACGAGCGCCGTTCGACCGAGCAGATGGCCCGCCGGGCGGGCATCAACGCGTCCCGGCACCGGGTCACGCCCGGCGACCCCGTGCTCGCCGACATCGCCGGCGCCCGCCGGCCCAGTGGCGAGTCGATCCCCGTGTGGGAGCCGGACGTGCGCAAGCCCCTGCGGCCCAAGGGCGACCACGCCGGCGGCGAGCGTCGGCGTGGTCGATTCGGCGACCGCCGCGACCGGGACGGCCGTCCCGGCGAGGCCAGGCCGGCCCGACGGCGCGACGAGTCGGCCGGCGGCGTGGGCGAGGCCCGCGGCCGGTTCCGGGACAGGCCGTCGGAGGGTCGCGGAGAGCGGCCCGCCACCGAGCGGCGCGACGACCGGCCCGCCGAGCGTCGTGACGATTCCCGGGGCGAGCGTGGCGGGTTCCGCGGGGACCGTCAGGGTGACAACCGCGGGTTCCAGGGAGACAGGCGCCGTGGCCCGGCCACCGGTGACGCCCGTGGTGACTCCCGCGCCCGTTACCAGGGCGAGCGGCCCAGGTCGACGGAGGGCCCCGCCCCCCGTTCCGACCGCCGTCCTCCTCGCCGTGACCACGCCCAGGCCCCCCGCTAACCCCCCTCGCTTCGGCGTGATCATGCACAAGTTCGGAAATCGGGTCGCTGAGCTGGCCCGATTCCGATCGTGATCATGCACAGGTTCGGAAGACGAAGGCCTGAGCTGCCCGTTCTTGATTCGTGATCATGCACGGATTCTTGTGACTGGGTTCTGATCTGCGGTTTTGCCTAACGTGATCATGCACGCGCAGCGCGCGTACATGATCACGTTTTGCATTTCCGCTGGTCGTACGGCAGATGGCCGAAGGTGTGCATGATCACGGTTCGAGTTTTCCCTGGCTGGACGGCATTCTCACGAACGTGTGCATGATCACGGGCGGGGTTGGGGCAGGTCGGGGGGCAAGATTCCGAAAGTGTGCATGATCACGGCGGGGGGGTGGGGGGGTGCGGCGCGCCTCGGGCGTGACTGACCTCGATGCGTCCATGCGGCGGATACCCTGGACAGGCACGCCCGACGATCCGAGAGAGATCATGAAGACGTTCGAAGAGCTGTACGCCGAGCTGGCAGAGAAGGCGCGAACCCGGCCCCCGGGGTCGGGGACCGTCGCCGCCCTGGACGCCGGTGTCCATGCCATCGGCAAGAAGATCGTGGAGGAGGCCGCCGAGAGCTGGATGGCGGCCGAGCACGAGTCGGCCGACCGGGCTGCCGAGGAGATCTCGCAGCTGCTCTATCACGTCCAGGTCCTCATGCTGGCGCGTGGGATCGGGCTCGACCAGGTCTACAAGCATCTGTAGCCGCGTGATCGCGGCCGCCTGCTCCTGACCTGGTCCATCCCGATTCCGAAAGGCCTCACGCCATGCTGCGTCTAGCCGTACCGAACAAGGGCGCGCTCACCGATGCCGCCCAGACCATGCTGAAAGAGGCCGGATACCGGCCGCGCAGAGACTCCAAGGAACTCGTGGTCGTCGACCCCGAGAACTCCATCGAGCTGTTCTTCCTGCGTCCTCGTGACATCGCCGTCTACGTCGGCGAGGGCACCCTCGACGCCGGCATCACCGGCCGTGACATGTTGTTCGATTCCGGTGCCCCGGCCGAGGAGGTCGTGCCACTGGGCTTCGGCCGGTCGACGTTCCGTTTCGCCTCGACTCCCGCGACCTACACCAGCGTCAACGACCTGTCCGGGCTGCGGATCGCCACGTCGTACGCCGGCCTGCTGGGCAAGTACCTCGCCGACCAGGGCATCGACGCCCGGGTGATCAAGCTGGACGGCGCCGTGGAGACCGCGATCCGGCTGGGCGTCGCCGACGCGGTCGCCGATGTGGTGGAGACGGGCACCACGCTGCGCAACGTCGGTCTGGAGGTCTTCGGCGAGCCGATCGCCCACTCCGAGGCCATCGTGATCAAGCAGTCCGGCGCGGCGGAGACGAACGGCTTCCAGCAGCTGATCCGGCGTCTGCAGGGCGTGCTCGTGGCCCGCGACTACGTAATGATCGACTATGACATCCGGGCCGAGCGGATCGACGAGGCCATCGCGATCACGCCCGGCATGGAGGGCCCGACGGTCTCCCCGCTCCACCGTGAGGGCTGGGTCGCCGTCCGCGCCATGATCCCGCGCAAGGGCCACCAGCAGGTGATGGACCAGCTCTGGGAGATCGGAGCCAAGGCCATCCTGATCACCGCCATCTTCGCCGCGCGGCTCTAGCCCGCAAGCCGAGGCACGAGTGTCACATCTGCTGCTCCTGAGCGCGATCGTGGCTGACGGGATCGACCGGGCCTCGGTGGAGCGGATCGCCGCCGAGGACCCGTTCGTCCTGGCCGGGTGGCGGAATACGCCATCGGCGCGATCGTGGCTCACGGAATCGACCGGGCTCATCGCCGGCCACGCCTGACTCCAGCCGGCGTGGGGCCGGGAGGCCTGAGCCGGTTCACCGGTGCGGCACGTCGGCGGGTGGTGTCGACCGCAGAAAGCGCAGCACCGCCGCGCCGGCGAGGTACGCGATGAGGGCGGCCGTCGGCAGGCCGAACACGGTAGGACTGGTGCTGGGCAGCAGGCTGTTGCCGAGAAGGGCGGAGACGACCCCGGCGAACCCCGCCAGGGCGAGCACCAGGCGGGCCGCCGGGTGGTTAGCGGCCCGGGCCGGGCCGGCCGGAATCCAGGGCCGGCGCGTGGCGGGGCGGCGCGCGCTGCGGACCTCGATCGGCCCGAAGATCGCGACCAGCGGCAGGAGACCGCAGACGCACAGGATCAGCAGGGGGATCCGCCAGGCCAGCCAGCCGGCCGAGCCGGCCGCGGGCGTGGGCAGGGCGCCGGCGAGGTTCAGCAAGAAGGTGACCAGGATCGCGGCGGTGACATGCCAGAGGAAGATCGTCAGGATCACCGCGTTGACGGCGACCACCGTCATCCACGGTCGCGGGCCCCGCAGCCACCGCTCCGCCCGGTCCCGCAGCAGCAGGATCGCCCCGAACTGGGAGGCGGCGACGGCGAGCAGGGCCAGGCTCGGAGGCGACATGTTGTGCAGCCGCTCGCCCGGCACATTGATCATGCTGATCGGGTAGGGACCGGCCAGGGTGAGCAGCAGCAGCGCGCTGATTCCGCCGAGCAGCATCGGCACCGCCGCGCGGGGACGGGCGGGCAGCAGCCCGTCCCGCCACGCGAACCCCATCTGGTGGACGGCCAGCCAGCCGAACAGGTAGTTGCCGACGCCCCAGGACTCCGCACCGAGGAGACGGGCGACGTCGCCGGCGGCGACGAGGCAGACCAGCACCAGCGGGACCCGCAATCCGTAGCGGCGGTGCAGGGCGTACATCGGCGGGGTGAGCACGATGACGATCAGGTAGACCACCAGGAACCACAACGGGATCGAGGCGAACCACACCACCAGGCGCACCCGGGCGGGATCGGCGCCGGTCAGGTGGGCGGCGAGCGCACCCCCGGCCATCACCAGGACCAGGGCGGTGGTCGGCCGGATCAGCCGGCCGCTCCGGTTGAGCAGCCATTCGGTCGTGTGCCCGCCTCGGCCGCGGTGCCTACTCAGCGAGACCGCGTTGGCGTACCCGCCGACGAAGTAGAACACCGGCAAGACCTGGAAGACCCAGGTGAGCGGATGAGCCCACGCCAGGTCGGGCAGCGCCGACCGGCCGACCAGCTCCCGGTGCCGGTCGTAGCCGACCACCGTCACCAGCCAGTGGCCCAGGACCACGGCCAGGATCGACAGCCCTCGCAGCAGGTCGGCGAACCGCTCCCGCGACGGCGGTGTCTGCTCCGCCAGCCGCCGAAGCCCTCGCAACGCGGCGCCCATGTCGTCCGTGACCTCCAGGGCACCCTCGGATCGATGGGTGACGTCCGGATCCCTACCCCACGGAACTCCTCGGCGTTCATCGCCCCGGACGTCCACACCGGGGCAGTCCGTCCGCTCAGGGAGTTCAGGCGGGCAGCCAGTCCATCCATTCGCCGTGCGAGCCACTCATGGCGACGGGTTCGCCGTCCAGTGCGGTGAGGAACGTCAGCCGGTTCGCGGGGACGGCGCTGTGGAAGACGACCACGGTGGCGTCCCGCGGAGCCTGGGCGACCAGGCCGGGGAGCACCTCGTTGAGGTCGCCCCCGACCAGGCGCGGCGGATCCTCCGCGGCCATCCGGACGGCCTGGCGGAGCCGTGCCACCCGCTCGTCCTGGCCGGGCCACACCAGGCACTCCAGCCAGCGCATCGCCTCCGCGTCGCGCACGTCGAGGGGGTTGAGGTCGACTCCGGCACGCCACACCACCTCCGGCACCCGGTCCGGCACCGGCACCTTCCCGTTCGTGCGCGAACCGGGCGCCTGACAAATGTCACCGCCAAGCCCGGAGGCGTGGCACTGACGATCTACCGGGCCGATGCCTAGCGTGGACGTCATGAACGCCATCGCCTTCAACGGCGTCACCAAGAAATACGGCGACGTCGTCGCCGTGGACGGCCTGACGCTGGACATCCCGGTGGGAAGCACCGTCGCCCTTCTCGGGCCGAACGGCGCGGGCAAGTCGACCTCCATCAACATGTTGCTGGGGCTGCTCCGCCCGACCACCGGTGACATCAAGGTCTTCGGGAACGGCCCGGACGAGGCGGTCACCCGCGGGGACATCGGGGCGATGCTCCAGGAGGGATCGCTGATCCCCGAGTTGACCGTCAGGGAGTCCGTCGACTTCATCCGCCGGCTCTATCCCGACCCGCTGCCCCTCGACGAGGTGCTGCGGATGGCCGACCTGACCGATCTCGCGGGGCGGAGGGCGGACAAGCTGTCCGGCGGCCAGACGCAGCGGGTGCGGTTCGCCCTGGCCATCGCCGGCGGTCCCAAGCTCCTCCTGCTGGACGAGCCGACGGCCGCGATGGACGTCGAGTCGCGCCGGTCCTTCTGGGACAACATGCGGGCCTACGCGGCCCAGGGCAGGACGATCGTGTTCGCGACCCACTATCTGGAGGAGGCGGACGAGAACTCCGACCGGGTCGTGGTCATCGCCCGCGGCCAGGTCGTCGCGGACGGCACCGCCGCGGAGATCAAGTCGGGCGTCGCCGGGCACGCGGTGAGCTTCCGTCTCGGCAGTCAGCCGGCAGCCGGGCTCGACGCGCTCCCCGGAGTCTCCGCCGTGGAGATCCAGGCGGACCGCGTCACGGTCAGGACGAACGACCCGGACGCCACCGTCGAGGCCCTCTACCGCAAGACCACCCTCGACGTCCGCGACCTCCAGATCCACGGGGCCGATCTGGAAGACGCCTTCCTCGCTCTCACCAAGGAGTCCTGACCATGCCGCACTACCTGAAGATCGAACTGCTGCGCATGTTCCGCAACAAGCGGTACGTCATCTTCGTGGTCGTCTTCCCCGTCGTCTTCTACCTCCTCTACTCGAACCTGTGGGGGTCGGAGGTCGACCAGGCGACGGGCGTCAAGGCCAGCGTGATCCTCATGGTCTCCATGGCCGCGTACGGCGCGCTCGCCGCGTCGATCATGTCCAGCGCGGTGCCGTGGGCCCAGGAGCGGCAGAGCGGCTGGCTGCGCCAGCTCCAGATCACCCCGCTGCCGGGCTGGGCGATCATCACCACCAAGCTCATCGCGTCCATGTTGCTGGTGTTGCCGTCCCTGCTGCTCGTGGGGCTGGCGGCGGTGCTGACACAGCACGTGTCACTTCCCGTGGGCGAGTGGTTCGGGCTCATCGGCTCCCTGTGGATCGGCACGATCCCCTTCGTGGCCCTCGGCCTGACGATCGGCTCGCTCCTGCCTCCGGACACCGCGCAGCCCGTCGCCATGATCGGGATGTTCGGGCTGGCCCTGCTCGGGGGGCTGTGGTTCCCTGTTGACATCATGCCGTCCGCCATGAAGTCGATCGCCCACGTTCTGCCGTCCTACGATTACGCGAGCATCGGATGGAACATCGTGGCGGGCGACGCCCCGGAGACCTCCGCCGTCCTCGGAATCGCCGGCTGGGCGGTCGCGCTCGGCGCCCTCGCCGTCCTCGCCTATCGCCGGGCGACGATCCGCGCCTGACGGCGGCGCGGCCGGCGCGCACGACGCCCGTACGGCGAAGCCGGCCGAGGCGGAGACCATGGACGGCGATAGGCGGCACGCCCGGCGAGGCCACAGACAGGAGGCGGAAGGATGAGCTGGTTCAGCCGCACCTTCACGTTCGGTGCGATGGACGCCAGATCGTCCCGGTGGCGACGGCTGATCGGCGTCATGTTCGGCCTCGTCTACCTGTTCTATCCGGTGATCGGCATCGTCAACGGGAAGATGCCGTTCGCCGAGGCCGCCTGGCAGGTCGTGGCGCTGGCCGCCTTCGTGGTCACGTATGTGACGACCGTGCTGACCGCCTCCGACGACGAGGACGAGCGCAACCCGCTGACCGTGCCCCTGCTCGGCGTCCTCACGGCCATGGCGGCGGGATATCCGCTGGTCTTCGGTGCCGGCTGGCTGGCGCTGCCCATCTACGTGACCGTCATCTTCTCGATGGGCCTGCCCCCGCGCGCCGCGCTGCCCGCCGTCGGGGGCATGGCGCTGATCGTGGTCGTCGTGGGCCTCGTCAAGGGGGCGGACAAGGGCACGTTGTCCCTGCTCGTGATGGAGGTCCTGACCCTCGGCCTGCTGTTCATGGGCGTGCGCAACACCCGGCTGCTCGTCTTCCAGGTGCGGCAGGCGCAGAAGGAGGTCGCCCGGCTGGCGGCCAACGAGGAACGCCTGCGGATCTCCCGTGACCTGCACGACCTGCTCGGTCACAGCCTTTCCCTCATCGTGCTGAAAAGCGAGCTCGCCCGCAGGCTGGCCGAGCAGGGCGACGAGCGCGCGGTCCAGGAGGTGGCCGACATCGAGTCCGTGGCCAGGCAGGCCCTGGTCGAGGTACGCGAGGCCGTCACCGGATACCGCCAGCGCAGTCTCTCCGAGGAGATCGACGGCGCCAGGTCGGCGCTGGCCGCCGCGGGGGTCGAGCTGACCGTGCGCACGTCGGGCACCCCGCTGCCCGACGTGCTCGACGGGCTGCTCGGGTGGGCCGTCCGCGAGGCGGTGACCAATGTCGTACGGCACGCCCGGGCGACGCGCTGCGAGATCACCCTGACGTACGGCAAGGCCGGCGCGTTGCTGGAGGTCGCCGACAACGGCGTCTCCGGGCCGTACCAGCCGGGCAGCGGCCTGACAGGCCTGATGGAGCGGGTGGGCGCGGCCGGCGGCTCCGTCGAGGCCGAACCGGCGGCCGCCGGGTTCCGCCTGCGGATCGTCGTCCCACGCCAGCCCGCCATGCCGGAGGCCGGGCAGCCCGTCCCCGTCTGAGCGATAGGTTGGGGCCCGTGATCCGCGTGATACTGGCGGAGGACCAGAGCATGATCCGGGGAGCCCTCGCCTCCCTGCTGAGCCTCGAGCCCGACATCGAAGTGGTGGGAGAGGCCGCGACCGGCGACGAGGCCGTGGCCGTGGCCACGGCGACGAGGCCCGACGTGGCGCTCCTGGACATCGAGATGCCCGGCGGCGACGGCATCACCGCGGCGGAGGAGATCCGTCGCGAGGTCCCCGGGTGCCACGTGATGATCCTCACGACGTTCGCGCGGCCCGGCTACCTGCGCCGGGCCATGGAGGCCGGAGCGTCGGCGTTCCTCGTCAAGGACAGCCCCGCGCGCGAGCTGGCCGCCGCCATCAGGCGGGTCCTGGCCGGTGAGCGCGTCATCGACCCCGGTCTGGCCGCCGCCGCGCTCAGCGCCGGGCCCAATCCGCTGTCCCCGCGGGAGCGCGAGGTACTGAGCGCCGCGGTGGACGGCTCGACGATCAACGACATCTCCGCGCGGCTGCACCTGTCGGAGGGGACCGTCCGCAACTACCTGTCGTCGGCGATCCAGAAGACGGGGGCCCGCAACCGGATCGAGGCGGTGCAGAAGGCTCAGGCCCAGGGCTGGCTCTGATCCTCCGCTCCCGCCTCGGCGAGAGACCTCAGTGGCTCCCCTGCATGTCCGCGACGTGGCGGATCAGGTCGCCGACCCTGACGATCCCCATGCACCTGCCGACCTCGTCCACGACCACGAGGTCGTCGTAGACCCGGGCGTTGTCACGACCGGCCACCTGCATCGCGGCTATCGCGGGAGTGGTCTTCGGCACCACCTTGGCGGTGTCGGCGAGGCGGTGGGCCGGCTTCCTGGCGTGCAGGGCGTGGCCGTACGCGCCGGCCATGAACAGCAGGAAGCGGCTGCGGTCGATGCTGCCCTGCGGCCGCTGGTATTCGTCCACGAGGATGATGCTCGTGATCGACGGTTCCGAGCTGAGCGCGGACATCACGTCCTCGGCCGAGGCCTCGATGGGAAGGGTCACGGCCGGAAGCAGGAACTCCTGGACCCGCGGGCCCAGCATCGCGTTGGCCGGAGTCGTCTCAGCGAGTGGCAGCGGCACGTGGACGTGGCTGTGGCCGAGGGACGGCCGCCAGTCGGCGGGGGCGAGCAGCGGGCCCTGCGCGAGCCTGATGCCCCAGCCCCGGACCGCGCCCAGCTGGGTCTCGTCACGGACGCCGGGTGCCAGGACGTGCGCCCCGATGCCCTTCGCGAGCGTCACCAGCGACTCGGCCAGCCCGCTCCTGCGGGGGTCGCGCGGCCCGCGCTCGACCACGTCCTGGGAGATGAGGATCACGTACGGCGAGGCGTCGGCGACCAGTTCGAGCGGGACGTGGGAGGAACCGAGGCCCCCGAACGCGATCAGGTAGCCGACGGCCCGCAGGCCTTCGATCCCGGCCAGGAGATACCGCCGATCGCCGGGGGAGACGTCTCCCTCGATGACCAGGATCACCTCGCGGGGCCGCCGGTTGGTCGCGCGCAGTGCCTCGTGGAGCGGGGCGAGTCCCGCGGACCCGCCGAGCACGGCGGAGACGGGGATGGGCAGCAGAAGGGGCAGAAGCGCCTCCTCCTGCGCGGCCGCCATCACGCCGTTGACGGTCCCGGAGACGCCGGCGACCGGACCGCCGATGGTGGACGCGATCACCTCGACCGCGATGACGCCCCCGGTGTCGAGGTCGATGATCGGTATGAACTGCGGCCGGCCGGGGGTGCCGGGAATGTCGAATCCCGGCATCTCGAACCCGGGCTGGACCGCTCCGGAGTGACGACCGGCCGGGGGTACGTCCCTACCCGGCACGGCCGCGCCGTACGGGCGGGACGCCGACGGGTCCGATGCGGGAGTGGTCGCGCCGTACGGACGGCCGGGCGCCGACGCGTCCAGACCGGGCGCGCCGCGGTGACTTCCGGACGTTGCGGCGTCCGGGGCGGTCTGGGCCTGTGACATGGCAGGCAGAGCCGCCGAAGGTGAGGGGACCGACACGTATTGAATTGTCAACCTTACTGATCGGTCACATCGGCCACGGGAAGTAGAATTCACCCATATTTCCCCATATGTTGAGATGGTCCCTGAAGGGCTTGACCGACGGCCGTCATGCCTGGTCAGGGCCTACAGACCCCACGGATGACGGGTAATCTCTGCTGTCATGACGGCACGGCCGGCCGCGGGCGGCGGACGATGGGTGACGGTCGCGCCTGAGCGGCTCGCGGGGTGGATCCGGGGTTTCGCGGAGCGGCACGGCGCCGTCGAGGCGACCGCCGGTCCCGGCCTCGTACGGCTCGCCGCCGCCGACGGCTCGGCGGCCGAGTGCCACGTCCCCTTCCCGCCTCTCGGCCGCGACGATTCCCCCGGCGTGGGGGAGGGGCCGGCCGCCGCGCTCGTCGCGCACGCCCAGAGGAGGCGCACGGTCGGCGTCCTGCTCGTCCGCCTCGGGGGACACGCGGCCGGGGTGTTCGAGGGGGAGCGGCTGGTGACCTCGAAGGTGGGATCGCGGCTCGTCCACGGGCGCAGCGCCGCCGGGGGCTGGTCGCAGCAGCGTTTCGCCAGGCGCAGGGAGAAGCAGTCGTCCGAGGCGCTGGCGGCGGCCGCCGACGTGGCGGCCCGGGTGCTCGCCCCCCGCGCGCAGGGACTCGACGCCGTCGTGCTCGGCGGCGACCGGCGGGCGATCGACGAGTTGCGCGGGGACAGGCGCCTCGCACCGGTCTTCGCGCTCGAGTCGGGCGCCTTCCTGCCGGTTCCCGACCCGAAACTGGCCGTCCTGGAGGGCACTCCCGCGTTGTTCCGCGCCGTGCGGATCCGGGTGCTCGACCCCGAGGGCTGAGATCTCCACGACCCGGGCGGGAGGGCAGGCGGACGGCGGGACAGGTGCCTCGCGTGCGGCTGCCCCTACAATGACGTGTATGCGCGCTCCCGACTGATCGACATCCCGCCGATCCTGACCCCATCTTCCCGGGAGTGTTCCCCAAATCATGATTATCGCGACTGATGTTGAACTGCGCGCCGGATCCCGGCTGCTCATCGAGAGTGCCTCGTTCCGGGTGAACCCCGGAGACAAGATCGGCCTCGTCGGGCGCAACGGCGCGGGAAAGACCACCCTCACCAAGGTCCTCGCCGGCGAGGGCATGCCCGCCGAGGGCACGGTGACGATCACCGGCAACGTCGGTTACCTGCCGCAGGATCCCCGCGCCGGTGACATCCAGGTGCTCGCCCGCGACCGCATCCTGTCCGCCCGGGGGCTCGACGAGGTGCTCCGCGAGCTCCGCGAGGCCGAGAAGGGGATGGCGGCCGACGACACCCGCGTCCGGGACAAGGCGGTGCGCGCCTACGGGCGTCTTGAGGACCGCCTGCACGTCCTCGGCGGCTACGCGGCGGAGGCGGAGGCGGCGTCGATCGCGTCGAGTCTCGGCCTGCCCGACCGGGTGCTCGGACAGCCCCTGGCGACCCTGTCCGGAGGGCAGCGCAGGCGGGTCGAGCTGGCCCGCATTCTTTTCAGCGGGGCGGAGACTCTCCTTCTGGACGAGCCCACAAACCACCTCGATGCGGACTCGATCACGTGGCTTCGTGATTTTTTGCGTTCGCACCAGGGCGGCTTGGTCGTCATCAGCCACGATGTCAACCTTCTTGAAGCGACGGTAAACCGCGTCCTGCACCTCGACGCCAACCGCTGCGTCATCGACACCTACAACGTCGGCTGGAAGGCCTACCTGGCCCAGCGGGAGACCGACGAGAAGCGCCGCAAGCGGGAGCGCGCCAACGCGGAGAAGCAGGCGTCCGTGCTGCTCTCGCAGGCCGACCGCATGCGGGCCAAGGCCACCAAGGCCAAGGCGGCGCAGGACATGGAGCGCAGGGCCAGGCGCATGCTGGCGGGCGTCGAGACCGTGCGGCGCACCGATCGGGTGGCCAAGCTGCGCTTCCCCGAGCCCGCTCCCTGCGGCAAGACCCCGCTGACCGCGCTGGGCCTGTCCAAGTCGTACGGCTCGCTCGAGGTGTTCACCGACGTCGACGCCGCGGTGGACCGGGGATCGCGGGTCGTCATCCTGGGCCTCAACGGAGCCGGGAAGACCACGCTGCTGCGCATCCTGGGGGGCATTGAGAAGCCGGACACGGGCGAGGTGCGGCCTGGCCACGGCCTCAGAGTCGGCTACTACGCCCAGGAGCACGAGACGCTCGACGGGGAACGGACGGTCCTGGAGAACATGCGGTCGGCGGGCCCGGATCTGGCCGACGTCGACCTGCGCAAGGTGCTCGGCTCGTTCCTGTTCACCGGTGACGACGTGGACAAGCCCGCCGGAGTCCTGTCCGGAGGCGAGAAGACCCGTCTGGCGCTGGCGACGCTGGTGTTGTCGAGCGCCAACGTGCTGCTCCTCGACGAGCCCACCAACAACCTCGACCCGGCCTCCCGGGAGCAGGTGCTGTCGGCGCTCAGCTCCTTCGTGGGCGCGATCGTGCTGGTCACGCACGACGAGGGTGCGGTGGAGGCGTTGCGCCCGGATCGGGTGATCCTGCTCCCCGACGGCGTGGAAGACGCGTGGAGCGACGAATTTTCCGATCTTGTGGCACTTGCCTGATCTTAATTTGAGCGGGTAGGGATCTTTTCCCATGGAGTAGGTAGCCGATCGCGCCGAAATGACTGATCATGGCCTAAGTAACGCTGCGGAAGTCTGGCACTACAGGAGGTACTCGTGGCTGAGACTCTGAAGAAAGGCACCCGGGTGACCGGAGCCGACCGCGAAAAGCTGGCCGGTGATCTCAAGAAGCGCTATTCCGCGGGTGAGAGCATCCGCGCCCTGGCCGCTTCGACCGGCCGGTCGTACGGGTTCATCCACCGCATCCTCAGCGAGTCCGGCGTGACTCTGCGCGGACGCGGCGGGGCCACCCGAGGCAAGTCCAAGCGCTAGAGATCCGCCTCACAACGCGCGACCGCAGCCGCTCGTTCCCGCAGCCGAAGCGGTCGCGTCCGCTGACCGAATGATGTTCGGTAGGCTCGACGCGACCGTGGGAGAAGAGGGCGAGCCACGCACGGACGGGACGCCGCACCGGACCGACCGTGCGAGGCGAGGCCCACTCGAGGGGAGCAGGGGCAGGCGATGGCGGAAGCGGATCTTGGGGGGAACAGGGAGTCTGCCCAGACGGTGGACGGCGACAGGGACACGGTCCTCGATGCCGGTGACATCGTCGGGGGGAGCGACTCGCCTGGCACGGAGGCGATCTCGGCGGCTGAGCTGGCTGAGATCGGGCTGCGCTTCGAGGTGGACGGCGAGATCGCGACGATCATTCTGGACCGGCCTGGCAAGCGGAACGCTCAGACGTCCGCGACATGGTCGGCACTGGCCCGGATCGGGGAGAACCTGCCGGGACAGGTGAGAGTCGTCGTGGTCCGAGGTGAGGGGCCGTCCTTCTCGGCGGGGCTCGACCTGAGCATGTTCACGCCCGGGGGAACTCCCGGGCAGGACTCGCTCGCGACCGTCGCCACACTCGACGACGACGCGTTCCAGCGGCAGGTCGCGGAATATCAGCGCGGCTTTCTCTGGTTGCGCCGTCCCGACATCGTGTCCATCGCCGCGGTTCAGGGCCACGCCATCGGTGCGGGGTTCCAGCTGGCCCTGTCGTGCGATCTCCGGATCGTCGCCGACGACGTGAAGTTCTGCATGAAGGAACCCGCTCTCGGGCTGGTTCCCGACCTGACGGGCACCAAGCCGCTCGTGGAGCTCGTCGGCGTTCCGCGGGCGATCGAGATCTGCCTGACCGCGCGCACCGTCGGCGCGGCCGAGGCCCTGCAGCTCGGCCTGGCGGAGATGGCCGTCCCGCCGGACGAACTGGCACAGGCCGTACAGGATCTGGCGACGGCGTTGCTGGCCACCGACCGGGCGGCCGCGACGGCGACCAAGCGGCTCCTGCAGGGGGCGCCCGGGCGCACGCTGGAGGAGCAGTCGGCGGCCGAGCGCACCGAACAGGCGGCGCGCATCAGGGCACTGTTCGCCTCCAGCTGACGCGGGAATCGGGGGTATCCTCCGCGTGCTTCAGCAGCGGGAGGAACAACATATATGGCGATGAGTGGTGGCTACGGCCCACAGGTGATGCGATCTCTCCGGCGTGACAGTTCGGTCGTCAAGGAGCGGATCGCGCCTGGGACGGTTCGCCGGATCGCGCGCTACGCCAGCCCGTTCAAGAGGCAGATCGTCGGCTTCCTGGCGCTCGTCGTGGTCGACGCCGTGATCGTGATCGCCAACCCGCTCCTGATGAAGGCGATCATCGACGACGGCATCGTCCCCAAGCGGGCCGACGTGGTGCTCTGGCTGGCCGGCGCGATCGGCGTGCTCGCCGTCCTCGACGCCGGGCTCGGCCTGGTCCAGCGGTGGTTCTCCGCGCGGATCGGCGAGGGCCTGATCTACAACCTGCGCACCGAGGTCTTCGACCACGTGCAGCGCATGCCGGTGGCGTTCTTCATGCGCGCCCAGACCGGCGCTCTGGTCTCCCGGCTGAACAGCGACGTCATCGGCGCCCAGCGGGCGCTCACCACGACGCTGTCGTCCGTGGTCTCCAACGTGGTGAGCCTGGTCATGGTGCTCGGCGCCATGCTCGTGCTCTCGTGGCAGATCACGGTGGTCGCGCTGATCCTGCTGCCGATCTTCATCTTCCCCGCGAAGTGGGTCGGCCGCCGGATGTCGAAGCTCACCCGTGAGCAGATGCAGCTCGACGCGGAGATGAGCTCGGTGATGACCGAGCGCTTCAACGTCGCCGGCGCCATGGTCGCCAAGCTGTACGGCAGGCCGGAGGACGAGGCGCTCCACTTCGGCCAGCGGGCCGGACGGGTCCGTGACGTGGGCATCATCGTCGCGATGTACGGCGCGGTGTTCCGGATCGCGCTCGGCCTGGTCGCCGCGCTCGCCACCGCGCTCGTCTACGGTCTCGGCGGCCAGCTGGCCGTCTCGGGCTTCTTCGCGCTCGGCACGCTGGTCGCCATGTCGTCCCTGCTCATGCGGCTCTACGGCCCGCTGACGAGCCTGTCCAACGTCCACGTGGACGTGATGACCGCGCTGGTGAGCTTCGACCGGGTCTTCGAGGTCCTCGACCTCAAGCCGATGGTCGCCGAGCGTCCCGGCGCCGCGCCGATCCCGGACGGTCCGGTGACGATCGAGTTCGACGACGTCCGGTTCCGCTATCCGGCGGCCTCGGAGGTGTCGCTGGCGTCCCTGGAGTCGGTGGCCCGGCCTGACACGGGGCCGTCGCAGGAAGTGCTCAAGGGCGTGACGTTCACGGCGCGGCCAGGTGAGCTCGTGGCCCTCGTGGGGCACTCGGGGGCGGGCAAGACCACGCTCACCTCGCTCGTGTCCCGGCTCTACGACGTCGACGAGGGCGCCGTCCGGATCAACGGCACGGACGTCCGCGACGCCACGCTGGCGAGCATCCGGGACACCGTGGGCGTCGTCATGCAGGACGCCCACCTGTTCCACGACACGATCGGCAGCAACCTCCGCTATGCCCGGCCGGAGGCGACCGACGAGGAGATCTGGGAGGCGCTGCGCGCGGCGCAGATCTCCGACCTGGTCGGCGGCCTGCCCGAGGGGCTCGACACGGTCGTGGGCGACCGGGGCTACCGGTTGTCGGGCGGGGAGAAGCAGCGGATCGCCCTGGCCCGGCTCCTGCTGAAGGCGCCCAGGGTCGTGGTCCTCGACGAGGCCACCGCCCATCTCGACTCCGAGTCCGAGGCCGCGGTGCAGAAGGCGCTGAAGTCGGCCCTCCACGGGCGGACCTCCCTGGTGATCGCCCACCGGCTGTCCACGATCCGCGAGGCCGACACCATCCTGGTGATCGAGGACGGGACGGTCGTGGAGCGCGGAGACCACGACTCGCTGCTCGAGCGCGACGGCGTCTACGCGGAGCTGTACCGAACCCAGTTCACCGGCAGCCCGGACCTCACAGGTAGCCCAGGCGGGTGAGCTCCTCGCGGGCCACCTTCTCGACGAGTTCGGCGTCCGAGGGCGCCAGGGCCTTGCGCCATCTGCCCGGCTTGGGGGCGGCCGTGCCGTACAGGGCGATGGTGGAGACCCTGGTCTCCAGGAACTCCGACACGGCCTTGCTCGTCTCGGCGGGGGAGTCGAGCATCTCCTCATAGCGCAGGGTGAGCAGCTGTTCCCTGGGCACCTCCCTGCGCAGGGTCGCGCTGAGCCGTACGGCGCTGCGCCAGCGCAGGGCGCACTTGCCCGCGGGGGGCATGGCGTTCCACCGGTCGCGGTGTTCGGCGGACTTGACGCCCAGGAACGGGTTGGGGAACTCCGCGTCCTCGCTGAGCATGTGGGGTTTGAACCAGGTCATGGAGGCGGGGTCGTCGAGCATGTCGGTGACGACGTCGCGGCCGTCCCTGATGATCTGGATGATCCGGGCGTCGGTGAAGGCCTGGAGCAGCACGGGCGAGCTGTAGAGGAGATCGGGGCTGGCGTCCCCGAACCTGGTGATGTTCGCCGTTCCCACGCAGGGCCCGGCGCCGATGACGCCGCCCGCCTCCCGGCAGGTCGCGGTGCACTCCGTGCAGGCTCCGGGCACGACCTGCCAGGCCTCGGCCAGCACGTCGCGGATCACGGTCGGCGCCCCGCCGCTGCGCGCGATCGACGGCCTCCGCGCGAAGGCGTAGACCACCCGCGCGACAGGTCCGCGGCCCATCGTCAGGTGGAAGCCAGGTGATCGTTTCAGGGCACGGCCCAAGAGGCCCGCTCCGGAGTGCGGGGCGGCGACCACGAACACCGGCTGGCGGACCTTCACGCCGTTGACCACGAGAATGTGCGTCGGAGGTCGCATAGGTACGGCTAAGTCTGACACCCTTTGGGGGGTGAAAGGACGCATCCCGGCCAGGGCGGACGATGACGCCTCGATAACGGTCCGGCACCCGCCCCCGCCTGCGCGAACGTACCGATCTTCGGTCGTCCCCCCTTCGGGTGACGGGCGTGCCCGTGGTTAGCCCGCCCCGGCGGCTGCGGCGGGGGGACCGCGTCGCCCTGGTGGCGCCCTCCGGCCCCGTCGACCCCGTACGGCTGGCCCGGGGCGAGCAGGTCCTCCTGGATCTCGGCCTCGAGGTGGGGACGTCGCACCGCCTGCTGGACAGGCAGGGGTACCTGGCCGGATCAGACTCCGCGCGGGCGGCCGAACTCCAGGAGGCGTGGTGCGACCCGCGGGTGGCGGCGGTGATCTGCGCACGAGGCGGCTACGGCGCGACCCGGCTGCTCGACCTGCTCGACTGGGACGCGATGGGGGAGGCGGAACCCAAGATCCTCCTCGGCTCCAGTGACATCACCGCGTTGCATCGGGCCTTCGCCCGCAGACTCGGCGTCTCGACGCTCTTCGGCCCGATGCCGGCCTCCGCGACCATGGCGGACGAGGCGGGCCCCGAGCCGATGACCCTCGCCCACCTCAAGGGCACCCTGTTCGAAGGAGGGACGGCCGGGCCGGTGACCGGTACCGCGTCGATCGGTGCCGAGGGCTCGGTGACGGCCCCCGTCACCGGGGGCAACCTCACCTTGCTCGCCGCTCTGGCGGGCACGCCGTACGCCATGCGCGCGCAGGGCCGCATCGTCCTGCTCGAGGACGTGAGCGAGGAGCCGTACCGGATCGACCGCATGCTGACGCAGTTGCTCCAGGCGGGTTGCCTCGACGGTGCGCTGGGCTTCGTGCTCGGGTCGTGGGTGGACTGCGGAGATCCGCTGCCGGTGCTGACCGAACGGCTCGCATCCCTTGGTGTGCCCATCATCGCGGGCCTTCCCATCGGACATGGATCACCACAGTTCGGTGTGTGGCTGGAGACAGATGGGGTTATTGATACCAAATCGTGCTCTCTGACTGGCATGTTCCGCTATCCGGACAGGGCACCCTGAAAGCCGCCTGGAATTATCCGGGCAGCGGTGGAGGGATGGTGCATTGCGACTCTTGCGGCGACTGCTCGGCCGGACGCAACCTGATCTCCCTCCATCGAGATCGGCGGAGGATGCCGACCTCGACTCCCTGCTCGCGCTGGTCGCCGAGACGATGGGGTTCACCTGCGGCTTCGCTGAGGACGGGACCTCGCTCACGCTCGGTTCGGCCGACGAGACCCCGGAGAGCGGGCGCGTGGTCAACCTCGTGGGACTGCGCAGGGAGGCCGCGCGACGTGCCCGCGAGGACTGGCCGATGCTGGTCTCCGAGCACCTCGCCCACGCCGTGTCGGGTGAGCCGTTCGACGCCTGCAACCTCGCGCCCATCCGGCCGTTGCTGCGCACGAGGGTTCACGCCGCGGACGACCCGGCCATTCCCGACCCCTCCCGGATCATCGGCCGCCACCTGAGCGCCGACCTGATCGAGGTGCTCACCATCGGTGCGCGGCCGGTCCGCCCCGAGGAGGCGTTCTGCTGGCCGATCCCCCCGGGCGAGGCCCTCGACCTCGCGCTGGACAACGCGCTGGCGGACGAGCGGCCGATGACCGAGTGGCTCGACCTCGGTGGCACGCGCGTGTCGCTCCTGACCGCGCCGAGCGCCGCCGCGCACCTGCGCCGCCTGGCCGACCACGTGCTCGTGCCGTCCGACGGTGCGCTCACCGTGCTCCCGCACCGGGGGGCGGTGGCCGTCCACCCCGTCGCCGGCATCGGCGTGGTGCGGGCCATCGAGCGGCTCCGGCTGTTCGCCCAGCGGGAGTTCGACACCAGGGACGACGGGATCAGCCCCCACGTCTACTGGTGGCACCGCGGCAGGCTGACCCGAATCCAGGCCGATCTGATCACCCATGACGGGCAGACCCGCCTGGTCGTGGCGCCGCCGCCGGAGTTCGCCCGTCTGCTCGCCCGCATCGCCGGAACGTCCCGCTGAGCCCCGTTCTCCGCCCGGGGACCAGGGTCAGTCGGGATCGCGGTCCTGCAGCAGAGGCAGTCTGAGCACGAAACGGGCCCCTCCGGGGGAGTCCTCCAGGCGCAGCGTTCCGCCGTGCGCTTCGGCGATCTCCCGTGAGATGGCGAGGCCGAGGCCGCTGCCTTCCGGATCGCGGGAACGGGCCTCGTCCAGACGGGTGAAGCGCTCGAATACGCGCTCGCGGTCGTGCGGCGCGATGCCGGCCCCGTCGTCGGCCAGGGTCATCACCGCCCACCTCCCCGTGGCGGCGACCGTGACGTCGATGCGGGAATCGGCATGCCTTCGCGCGTTGGCCAGCAGGTTCTCCATGATTCTGACCAGCTGGACACGCGAGCTCCGGACGCGGACGCCGGGCACGATCTGGACCCGTACCGGGATCGTCCCGGTACGGATCGCCGCCATCTCCGCCACGAGGGCCCCGAGATCGATCGGCGCGCCTGGTGATGGACCGGCCGCGTGCAGGCGGCCGAGGACCAGCAGGTCCTCCATGACCTCTTGGAGATGGTCCGCGGTGGACAGCGCCCCCCTGATGGCCTTGTGCGGATCGGTGTCTCCCGGATAGAGCACCGCCTCCTCCAGACGCGCCCGCAGGCCGGTGAGGGGTGTCCGCAGTTCGTGGGAGACGTCCGACGCGAAGCGGCGTTGCCGTTCGGCCGCCGTCCCCAACCGCGCCAGCGTCTCGTTCACGGTGCGGGCGAGCAGGGCTATCTCGTCCTGACCGGGAGGCACGGGAACCCGAAGGCCGGGGCGGGGAGAGGTGATCTTCGACAGCGACGCGCGCATGGAGTCCACCGGGCGCAGGATCTGACCTCCCAGACTCCATGCCAGCCATGTCTCGAGGAGCAGCAGGAAGGCGCCGCACGCCGCGGTGTCGATTTCCAGCCGGTGGTCGGCCAGCAGATAGGACTCGAGCAACCCGGCATACACGTACGAGGAGTTCCGGGCCGGTGTGACGCGGACGGCGGTGAGAACGAGTGGTTCACCGCCTTGCGACTGTTGCGTGAAGCTCTGGACCCGATCACTGGAAGAGGGATGGAATCCGCTGAGCGGCCGTGTGATGGCCGCTCGGCTCGCGTCGACGACACGGCCGCGAGGATCGAGCACCTGGATGAGACTGACGTGATCTGTGGACGGGATGATCCGTGGAATGTGCCCGGCTCGGACCCGGGCGCTCCACTCGGTGGCGACCTGCTCGGTCGTACCGATGGCCTCGACTTCCATGTTCTTCTCTATGAGCATGTCGAGAGTCGCGCCGAGGGTGGTCAGGAACAGGAAGGAGACGGTGGCGAACATGATGGTGTAGTGCCTGCGGATCGATCGTGGTCTCCGGCGAAGGACGCCGGTGCGGGAGGCTCGCCGGGTGGCGACTCCGGCCACATCGGGCAGGCGCTTCGCGATCCTGTCGTGGCCGGCGCCCTCAGGTGCGTCGACCGGCCGCCGGCTCAGCTCCGGCGTCACCGGCGCTTCCCGCTGCCCGACGTCCTGAGCGGATCGTCGGAGTCCCGAGATCTGTGATGTGAACCGGCCAGCCAGTACCTCAGGAGTGCCGCCGCGGACACCGCGATCCAGAGAAGGACTCCGCACAGGGCGACCAACAGCGTCTTCCAATGTTCAAGCTCGGCCACGTTCATGGGTGCCCTCTCCTTTCGGATCCAGGCGACGTCGTGCTGCGGCCACGCGGGCTACGTGGGCCCTGAGAGAGCAGATTAGTGAGCGAATTCGTTCACCGGAAAGCCTTCTGCCTGGGTGCGAAGCACCTCCCGTACGAGGTACATCTCTGTTTACGATTGCCGATGTCCCCGGACGGAGTGGCTGGTGAGGTTGGGAGATCGTCCGGGGAAGAGGTTCCCGGAAAACGCTGTGGCCGGACAGGTGCCGGCCTTTCCGGCCGGCCGCGCGGCAATGGTAAAGATGACGCTGAGACTCTGACGGAGCGGTGGTGAATCCGGCCGGATGATTCGACGAAGGCCGACCGGGATTACGCGTTCATTCACATGTCGTGACGCACACTTGGCGGTCGCCGTCGCGGATCGATCAAACGCAAAAGAAGTATCAGGACGCCGTTTTCTCTTCTTGGGATCGGCTAGCTGAGCGCATAGGCCGTGCGGATCAGGTGGATGTGGGTGAAGGCCTGCGGGAAGTTGCCGAGCTGGCGTCCCTCGACCGGGTCGTACTCCTCGGCGAGCAGGCCCACGTCGTTGCACAGGGCCAGCAGCCGCTCGAACAGCTCCAGGGCCTCGTCTTTGCGGCCGACCAGGGCGAGGGCCTCGGCCAGCCAGAAGCTGCAGGCGAGGAAGGCGCCCTCGGCTCCGGGGAGGCCGTCGACGTCGTTGCTTTCGGCGATCGGGTAGCGCAACACGAAGCCGTCCGTCATCAGCTCGCGCTCGATCGCGTCGATCGTGCCGACGACCCGCGGGTCCTCCGGCGGGAGGAAGCCGACGATCGGGATCAGGAGGAGTGCCGCGTCCAGCTCGCGTGAGCCGTACGACTGGGTGAAGGTGCCGCGCTCGGCGTCGAAGCCCTTGTCGCAGACCTCGGCGTGGATCCGGTCGCGCATGGCCCGCCAGCGCTCGACCGGACCCGTACGGCCGAGCTCCTCGACGATGCGCACCATGCGGTCGGCCGCCACCCACGCCATGACCTTGGAGTGGACGAAGTGCCGCCGCGGGCCGCGGACCTCCCACAGCCCCTCATCGGGCTGGTCCCAGCTGCGCTCCAGGAAGTCCATGAGCCTGCGGACGATGGACCAGGCGTGGTCGTCCGGGGGCAGCCCCTTCTTGCGGGCCTGGTAGAGGCAGTTGACGACCTCGCCGTAGACGTCGAGCTGGAGCTGGTCGGCCGCGCCGTTGCCGATCCGCACGGGCGCGGAGTCCTCGTATCCGGAAAGCCAGTCGAGCGTGAGCTCGGGAAGCCGCCTCTCGCCGGCCACGCCGTACATGACCTGGAGGTCCTCCGGGCGGCCCGCGACGGCGCGCAGCAGCCAGTCACGCCAGGCGCCGGCCTCGTCGATGTAGCCGGAGTCGGTCAGCGCGTCGAGCGTCATCGCGGCGTCGCGAAGCCAGCAGAAGCGGTAGTCCCAGTTGCGGACCCCGCCGATGTGCTCGGGCAGCGAGGTGGTGGGCGCGGCGACGATGCCGCCCGTCGGGCGGTAGGTGAGCGCCTTGAGGGTGATGAGCGAACGCACGACCTCGTCGCGCCAGGGGCCGGTGTAGCCGCACTGGGAGACCCATTCCGCCCAGATCAGCTTGGTCTCCGCGAGCTCCTCGACGGCGTCGATGCGGTCGGGCTGCGGCTGGTGGGACGGATGCCAGGTGAACACGAAGGCCTGGCGCTCTCCGGCGGAGACCGTGAAGGTCCCGGTGTGCCGGTAGCCGCTGCCCTTCAGCTGGACGGGGGCGTGGATCCAGACCGAGTCGGGCCCGCCGATGGCGTGGAGGGCGCCGTCGGAGCGGCGGACCCACGGGATGATCCGCCCGTAGTCGAACCGGATGCGGATCTCGGCGGTCATCTCCACCGTCCCCGAGACGCCCTCCACGATCCGGACCAGATCGGGGTTGTCGTGGCGGGGCGGCATGAAGTCGATGACCTTGACGGTCCCCGTGGGGGTCTCCCACACGGTCTCGAGGATCAGCGTGTCCTTGACGTACCCCCGCCGGGTCGCCGTCTCCTGCCCGGTGGGGGCCAGCCGCCAGAAGCCGTTGGACTCGTCGCCGACGAGTTTCGCGAAACAGGCGGGGGAGTCGAACCGGGGGAGGCAGAGCCAGTCGATCGAGCCGTCGCGGCCGATGAGGGCGGCCGACTGCATGTCCCCGATGAGGGCGTAGTCCTCGATCAGCATGCGGGCCAGGCTACCCGGCGGGCCGCCACATCTTCATGAACACCTGGGTGAGAGGCCCGATGGTGACGGCGAAGACGATCGTCCCGATGCCGACCGTCCCGCCGAGGATCCAGCCCGCCGCGAGCACCGTGAGCTCGACCAGGGTGCGGCCCACCCGGACCGACAGGCCGAGCCGGGCGAGCCCCGTCATCAGGCCGTCGCGCGGCCCCGGGCCGAAGCCCGCGTTGATGTAGAGGCCGCCCGCCGCGGCGACCAGGACGATGCCGCCCAGCAGGAAGGCCCATTCGGCGACGAGGTGGGAGGGCGGGGCCACCCGCCACATCACGAGGTCGGCGCAGCTTCCCACGATCAGGACGTTGCTGATCGTGCCCAGGCCGGGCCGCTGCCGCAGCGGGATCCACAGGAGCAGCACGAGGGCGCCGACCAGGTTGATGCAGAACCCCATCGACCAGCCGGTCCTGAACGACAGGCCCTGGTGGAAGACCTCCCAGGGGTCGAGGCCGAGCCCGGACTGAACGAGCAGTCCGATGCCGGCGCCGTAGACGACGAGCCCGCCGTACAGGCGGACGAGCCTGGACGAGAGGGAACCAAACCGGGGTAGCGAGATCTCAGTCATAGTGGTTTCCATCTTTCGGGCCAATTGGTTGCAAATAAAGAGCCAATCAGGAAAAGTGGCCTTATGGACCGGTATCTTAGTGCGTCCCAGCTGGCGAGACTCGTGGAGGTCCCGGCCGACGCCCGCCCGTACTACAAGGCTCTGGCGGGAGCCGTACGCGGCCTGATCCTGGACGGGCGGCTGCCGGTGAAGGTGCGCGTCCCCGCCGAGCGGCACCTCGCCGAGGCCCTCGGAGTCAGCCGGACCACCGTGACGACCGCGTACGACCGGCTGCGCGAGGACGGCTATCTGGACAGCCGCCAGGGATCGGGCACCTGGACCACCCTTCCGGGACCGGGCGCGCTCGGGCTCGACAACCCGTGGATCGCGCCGGACGACGACGGCCTGCTCCCGCTGCACAGCGCGGCGCCGTCGGCGACCGGTTTCCTCGGTGAGGCGGTCGCCGAGGCGGGACAGGCCTACCATCGCTACGCCCTCGGGATCGGCTACGACCCGGTCGGCCTCGCCACATTGAGGGAGGCCATCGCCGACAGATACTGCCGGCGGGGGCTCGCCACGCGGCCCGACCAGATCATCGTCACCACGGGCGCGCAGCAGGCCATCCACCTGCTCATGACGCTGCTGTCCGGGGCGGGGGACCCGGTGCTGGTTGAGTCGCCCACCTACCCGCACATCCTCGACGTCGCGCGGATGCGCGGAGCGCGCCTGGTGCCCGTGGGCATCCCCGAGGACGGCTGGCACATGGACCTGATCACCAGCGCGATGCGGCAGTCGGCGTCCAGGCTCGCCTACGTCATCCCGGACTTCCACAACCCGACCGGCCACCTGATGGCCGACGGCGACCGCGCCGAACTGGTGGCGGCCGCCCGGCGGTACGACACGACGCTGCTCGTCGACGAGACGTGGGTGGAACTCGCCATCGACGACGTCGGCACGCGGGCCCCGCTCGCATCGTTCGACACCGACGGCCGGGTGATCAGCATCGGCTCCGCGTCCAAACTGTGGTGGGGCGGCCTGCGGATCGGCTGGATCCGGGGGACGGCCGCGCTGGTGCGCCGCCTGGCCGTTCTGCGGGCCGCGGTGGACATCGCGAGCGCGGTCTTCGAGCAACTCGTCGTCACGGGCCTGTTCGGCCGCATCGAGGACAGCCGTGCCGAGCGCCGCCGCACTCTGGGGGCCTCCCGCTCGGCGCTCGTGGCGGCCTTGCGCGCGGAGTTACCCGCCTGGAGCTTCACCGTGCCGCGAGGGGGCGGCTCGTTGTGGGTGCGGCTCGACTCGCCGGTCGCGACGTCCGTGGTGGAGGCCGCGGCCTCCTGCGGCGTACGGTTGGCGCCCGGCTCGTGGTTCGGCGTGGAGGGTACGCTGGAGCGCTACCTGCGGCTGCCGTTCACCCAGCCGCCCCAGGTGCTGGAGGACGCGGTCCGCCGCATCGCCGCCTCGCCGGGCCGGAACGGCTACCGCCCGACGGCGTCGCTCACCCCTACCCTGTGAGCTCGGCCGGCTGGGACTCGCCCTCGCCCATGAGGGCGCGGATCCGGCGGGCGAACATCATCAGGGCGATGCCGGCGACGATGGCGGCCAGGGCCAGGCCCAGGTAGTAGGCCGGCATGGGGACCACCCGGGTCAGCCGGTAGGTCTGGCCGCCGATCGCGTCGCCGAGGGAGATCGCGAGATACCAGACGCCCATCATCTGGTTCCCGAACGCGCGTGGCGCGAGCTTGTTGGTGACGGACAGGCCGGCCGGGCTGAGGAACAGCTCGCCGATCGTCTGGATCAGGTACACCGAGATCAGCCACATGATCGACACGCGTATCCCACCCGCCGCGATGCCGGACGCGACGGACATGACGACGAAGCTGAGGCCGACGAGCAGGAGCGCGACGGCGAACTTCAGCGGGGCGCTGACCCGGTCGCCCGCCTTCAGGAAGACGTCGGCGAACACCGGGGCCAGGAAGATGATCGCGAGGGAGTTGACGTTGTTGATCCAGCCAGGCGGGACATGGAAGCCCATGACGTCGAGCTGGGTGTTGTTCTGCGCGAAGAGCGTGAGGGCGCTGCCGGACTGGTCGTAGATCAGCCAGAACACGGCGGCGCCGATGAAGAGCCATACGTAGGCCGACAGGCGGGTGCGCTCCTGCGGCGTGATCTCGTGCGAGCCGTTGAAGAGGAAGACGAAGTAGATCACGGGGACCGCGGCCGTCGCGATCGCGAGGACCAGGGAGAACCGGTCGATGGTGAAAGTGCCGGTGAGCGCCCACAGGGCCAGGGCCGCCGCCACCGAGGGCAGCGAGATCGCCAGGATGGCGCGGAAGCGGCGCCGCTCGGCCGGCGTCAGCCGGTGGTCGGGCTCCTCGCCCACACCTCCCAGGTGCCTTCGGCCCAGAACGTACTGTGCGAGGCCGACGGCCATGCCGACGGCGGCCGCGCCGAACGCGAGGTGCCAGCGGTCGCCCTCCTGCAACCAGGGGACGGCCAGGATGCCGACGAAGGCTCCGAGGTTGATCCCCAGGTAGAAGACGGTGTAGCCCGAGTCGCGGCGGGCGTCGTCCTCGTGCCGGTACAGCTCGCCGACCAGCGCCGCGATGTTGGGCTTGAGCATGCCGCTGCCGAGGGCGACCAGGACGAGCCCGAGCCAGACCGCCGCCCCGCCGATCGGGATCGACAGGCTGAGATGGCCGCACATGATGACGATCGCGCCGTAAAGGATGGTCTTGCGCGGCCCGAACAGCCGGTCGGCCATCCAGCCGCCGACCAGCGCCAGCAGGTAGACGGAGGCGATGTAGACCCCGTACACGCCGACCGCCGTCGTCTCCGACAGGCCCATGCCGCCCCGGATGGCCGGAGCCGACAGGAACAGCACGAGGATGGAGCGCATGCCGTAATAGCTGAAGCGCTCCCACATCTCTGTGCCGAACAAGGTGGCCAGGCCACGCGGGTGGCCGAAGAAGGTCTTATCCCGCACGGGCGGCTGTGTCATGCGCTCTCCCCCGATTCACGCAGTGCCCACAGCACGTTACCCCCGAAATGGACGTTCTTTGCGTTTTAGTTAGTTTCTATGCCAAATCATCACTTAAAAGAGTAATTCCGGCACACAATAGAGGCGACAGCCCCCTAATGTGCCCAAAGTGACAACCCTTTCCTCCCGAGAGCCCCTCCCCGCGTGATCATGCACAGGTTCGAAGAAGGCAGCGCTGACCAGCGGGTCCTTGGCCCGTGATCATGCAGGGATTCGTGGATTCACCCCTGGCCAGCCCCTTCCTCTGTCGTGATCATGCACAGATTCGGGGAAAGCGGTGCCGACCTGCGGGTACGGCATCCGTGATCATGCGCAGGTTCGGAACAAGTAGCGATGGCCTGCGGAAATGCCGCCCGTGATCATGCAGAGCCGTACGGGCCCGTCATATACGTCGACCAGGTGGCAGGTGTAGTCGGGGCTTCAGGCGGCGCCGGGCGCTGGAAGAGCGTTGATGGAGCGTGCCGCGGGTCGTGCATGATCAGGTCATAGGAACAGGCTGGTCAAGGACCGGATGCACGAAGTTGTGCATGATCAGGGGTGCCCACCCGCAGTTCGGCGCCACCTTCCCCGAATCTGTGCATGATCACGATAAGAGAAGTGGCTGGTCGGGGGCTGATCTGCGAATGTGTGCATGATCACGGTGGGGGTGGGGGGTGGGTTTTGCTCATTGGGGTGTGTGTCAGGGGCGGGGGGATTACCTCCGGCTGCGTACGGTCACTGGCCATGATGAGACGTTTGATTGCGACGCCTATCCTCGGACTGGCGGTTACGTTGGCGGCCGGTTCGGCCCCGGCGACGGCCGCCGATGAACTGGCCATCCGATCCATCACGGTGAAGCCGGGAACCCCAGTGGTGGGGCCGTCGGGTTCGGTCAAGGTCGTGATCGAGGTGATGGCGCGGGGTGCGACCGCCGTCTCCGTTCTCCTCGAACCTGGCCGTACCGGACCTGTGACTCCAGATGGTCCTAAGACTCCACCGGCGCCCGGCGTCCCGCAGCAGCCCGCCAACCCGGGCAACGTCGTGCCGGGGGTCCCCGCCCAACCCCCAGTGCCGGCTCAGGCGCCGGTGCCGATCCCGCTCCAAGCTCCCGCCCAAGCTCCGGTTCAGGCTCCGGCTCAGGTCCCCGCGCAGGCTCCCGCCGCCGCGCCGCAGGTCGTCGCCCCGGCCCAGCCGCCGGCTCCGGCCCAAGCCCCGGTTCAGGCACCGGTCCCCGTGCAGGTTCCGGCTCAGGCTCCGGCCCAGGCCCCCGTGCAGGCGAAGGTGCCTGCTCCGGCCCAGACTCCCGTGCAGGTGAAGGCTCCCGCGCCGGTTCCGGCGCAGGCGCCGCCTCCCGCGCAGGCCCAGGCTCCGGCCAAGGTTCCCGCCCAGACTCCGGCGCAACTCCCGGCGCAGACCGGGAGCGCTCCGTCGACCACGCCCGCGTCCACTACGCCCGCCGCCGTCACGACCGCGCACACCATCCCGCATGGATCCATGCGGGCCGCTGCCACGTCGGTCCCGAACACCAGCAGCAGCGGGTCCGCATGGGAGACCTGGCTGTTCCTGCCGGAGAAACCGCTGTCGCGGTGGTACCCCAGCGGCCAGTGGACGGTCACGGCCACCGCGAGGAACGCGGCAGGCACCGTCGTCACCTCTCGGACGATCTTCTTCCTCAAGAGGCAGACCGAGATCGAAGGGGTGAACGTCGTCCGCAACGACAACCAGGTCCGCATCACCGGAACGCTGCTGCGCGTCGACCCGCTCGGGCGGGTGGACTACCGGCCGTTCGCCGGTCAGTCGGTGGCCCTGTGCTTCCGGCCCGCCGGCGCGGGGACCTGGCGCACGATGGGCACGGCCGTCACCGACAAGGACGGCTGGTTCAGCGGCCGCCTTCGCGGAATGGGCGATGGCGTCTGGCGTGCGGAATATGCGGGCACCGGTCACTACGCCGGTGACATCAGTGCGGATAAGAACCCATAAATTGCAATAAATTCCATCTTTGCCCGAAAAATCACATAATCGACCGGGCTGAGGTGGTTCTAGCTACTCGTTCGTGCCCGGCTCCCTCGTGGGGCCGGGCATTTTTCTGCTATTCGCGCAATTTCCAGACCTGTACGGCTTTCGCCGACAAGACTCGCGATTAAAGGTAATAGATGGGGTAGAGAGGGCAACCGAAAACGATGTCCGGCGTCCATAGTGAGTGAGCCCGGCCGTCACGGTCCGGGTGTCGGGGACAAGGAAGCGCGAGGGAACCACTTGTGATTCGTCTGCTGCTCGCCGAGGACATGCACCTGATCCGTAAGGCCTTGATCGCGCTTCTCTCCTGCGAGGACGACCTCGAGGTGGTCGCCGAGACCGCGAGAGGCGAGGAGATCGTCAGGCTCGCCTGTCTCCGCCGGCCGGACGTCGCCCTCCTCGACATCGGGATGCCCGGGATCGACGGGCTGACCGCGGCCTCCGAACTGCACCGGCGATTACCCACCTGCAAGACGGTGATCCTCACCGGCCTCGGCACGCCCCTGGCCCTGCGCCGGGCGCTGGACGCCAACGTGCGGGGATTCATCGTGAAGGACGCCGAGCCCGGCCATCTCGTCGACTGCATCCGCCGTGTGTACGCTGGTGAGCGCGTGGTCGACCCCGAACTCGCGGCGGCCGCGCTCGACACGGACGGCAACCCGCTCACGGCCCGCGAACTGGACATCCTGGAGACCGCCGCCGCGGGGGCCACCGTCAGCGAGATAGCCGAGCGGTTTTCGCTCTCGCATGGAACGGTCCGGAACTACCTGTCCCGCATCCTCGCCAAACTCGGCGCCCGGTCACGCGTGGAGGCGATCCAGATCGCCTCCGAGTCGGGCTGGTTGTGGCCGGCCAACGGGCGCGAGATCGGCATCCTCCGCCAGCGCCCCCGGCGCTGACTGAGGCGAGCAGTTCGAGCGGCGGCTCAGTCAACGCCCCCCGGGCGGTGATCATGCACAGGTTCGGGATCACACCCCCTCACCAGGCACTTCTTTGTGCGTGATCATGCACAGGTTCGCAAGAAGCGGCACTGACCTGCGCGTTCGCAATCCGTGATCATGTACAACTTCCTGCATCCGAACTCTGACCAGTGCCTTCCGTTGGCGTGATCATGCGCATCTTCGCGTACGGCACGCCTGACCTGCCGGAACACCGTTCGTGATCATGCGCGGCCCGAGCGTTGGCCGAGTTCATGCATGATCACCGTTGTCATTTGCCCTGGTCGGGTACGTTGATCGCGAAGTTGTGCATGATCACGGCGGGGAAAGGGGCTGGTAGGCGGGCATGATCACGAATCTGTGCATGATCACGCACGGGAAGTGGGCAGGTGAGTGCGGGTGATCACGAACCTGTGCATGATCACGCCAAAGAATGGGGGAGGCGGTGATCTGCCCACAGGCCGACGAGGTCGGCGTACAGCGGTGAGGTGCCGACCAGGTCCTCATGTGTCCCGAGCAGGACGCGGGTGCCGTCCATGACCAGGACCCGCCGGGCGCGGAGCGCGGAGGAGATCCGATGGGCGACGACGATCAGCGTTCCCCCTCGCGCGGCGAACGCGGCCTCGGCCCTGGCCTCGGCGGCGGGGTCGAGATGGCAGGTCGCCTCGTCGAGCACGACCAGCCGCGCGGGCGACAGATAGGTCCTGGCCAGCGCGATCAACTGCCGCTCGCCCGCGGACAGTTCGGCGGGGTCGATCTCGGCGTGGTAGCCGTCGAACCGCTGGGCCAGGTCGGCCAGGCCGAAGGCGGCCACCGCCTCGTCGACCGCCCCGGCTGGCGCCTCAGGGGCGAGGTAGGTGAGGTTGTCGGCGAGGCTTCCATGGAAGACGTAGGCCTCCTGCGGGATCAGCGCCCGCGCCGCCTCGTGCGCCTCACTCGCGGGGACGCCGCCGATCAGCACGGAGCCCTCGGCCGGCCGCAGCACTCCGGCGACGAGGCCGGCGAGGGTGGACTTGCCGATCCCGCTCGGCCCGACCACCGCCAGGTGGTCGCCTTCCGGCACGACCAGGTCGAGACCGTCGATCACCGGCTCCGCCTCGGGACCGTACGCGAAGGTGACTCCGCTCAGCTTCAGCCCCGTGCCCTCGGGGCGCCGCCGCGGCTCAGGGACCTCCGGCCGGACCGCACCGCCGAGGATCCGCTCCATCGTGACGGCCAGCCGTACACCACTGACACCCAGCCCCTGGACGAGCCCGGACAGCGCGGGCGTGAGCGACTGCATGACGTACGTGAGCGCGCCGAGGACCACCCCCGCCGTCAGCCCCTGGTCGATCAGCCACGGTGTGCCCGCGAGCAGCAGGAGGACGGGCAGCCAGCCCCCCACGGCGAGTGACAACGTGCGGGTGGCCGTGACCCGGGCCAGCGCGCGGGCGGCCCGGGCCTGGCCGCCGATCTGGCGGCCCACGGTGGCGGCGACGCGGACCTCGGCTCCGCAGGCCGCGACGTCGCGCAGACCGCCGGCCATGACGGCGACAGCCGAGGCCGTCCGCTCGTCGGCCACGATGAAGTCCCGCTGCCGCCGGGCCAGAGCGGGCAGCGACACGAGGAACAGCACCAGTCCGAGCAGCACGGGAGGAAGCACGAGCGGCACGACGGCCGGCGCAAGCGTCAGCATGCCGAGCGCCACGCTGACCAGCGTGAACACGAACGATCTCACCACGGTGATGATCGCGCCGAATGCGTCCCTGGCGAGCTCGACCTGATGGTTCATCCGGGCCACCGCCGCGGCGTCGCCGTCACGTCCCGCCCGCAACGCGGCGGAGACCACGTGGGTCAGTAGATCGTCGCGGAAGGGCTCGACCACCGCGGCGATGTTCAGCAGGATCTGCCGGGCCGCGACGGCCGCCAGCAGCCAGGAGGCGGCGAGCAGGGCCAGCCAGGCGAGCCCGGTCCCGGGACGCCCCGCCGCGAACCCGTCGTCGACCGCCCGCGCCACCGCGTGGCCTCCCGCGAACGCGGGCACCACCTCGGCCAGCGACCAGGCGCCCAGACGGGCGATCCGGTACGGCTCCCGCGACAACGACCGGCGCAGGAAGATCCGCACGAGCCCGCCCCTCATGAGGCCCCCTGGAAGACCGCCCGGTAGTCCGGGTCTTCCCACAGCGATTCGTGCGTGCCGTGCGCGCGGACGCGGCCGTTCTCCAGCCAGACGACCTGGTCGGCCCGGGCGGCCGTGGTGACCCGGTGGGCCACGACCAGGCGGGTGCGGTCGGCCAGCCGGCCGGTGAGCGCGCGGCTGACCTGGCGCTCGGTGAGGGTGTCGAGGCTCGACATGGCGTCGTCGAGGATGAGCAGCCGCTCGGCCTGGGCGAACGCCCGGGCGAGGCCGACGCGCTGGGCCTGGCCGCCCGACATCGGCGCCTCCGCCATCGGGGTGGCGTATCCCCGGGGCAGGCGGCGGATGAACGCGTCGGCGCAGGCATCCTGCGACGCGGCGTGGATGCGGCCGGCGTCCGGCCACCGCTGCCCGAAGCCGACGGCGTCGCCGACGGTGGCGCCGAGCAGGACCGGGCGCTCGAACGCGTACCCGACCGCGCGGCGCAAGTGGTCACGCCCGATCTCCGGCAGCGGGACGCCGTCGAGCATCACCGATCCCCAGTCCGGGTCGACCAGCCTTCCCGCCACCGCCGCGAGCGACGACTTGCCCGAGCCCGATCGGCCGACGACCGCCACGCAGCACCCGCCGGGGACCACCAGATCGATGTCGCTCAGCAGCGGCGTGCCGTTCGCCCGCACGGTGACCCGGCGGAACTCCAGCCGCCCGCGCCCGCCCGCCGGTGGGCGGGAGCCGTACGAGAGGGGCCGCTCCGCGAGCAGCCGTTCGAGGCGGTGGGCTGCCGACCGCGCGCGGGCGAGCCGGCCCGCGTAACCGATCGCCGAGCCGAGGCCCGCGCCCAGGACGGCGTAGCGGGCTCCGGCGAGCAGTTCGCCGACGGTGAGGTCGCCGCTCGCGAGCCTGAGCCCGCCCACGGCGAGCACGGCCGTCTCCAGCAGCGGGATCACCACGGCGGCCTGCACACCCGCGCGCGCGTGGAGCCGCCACAGCGCCAGCCCGTGCGCGCGGAGACGGGGGAGCGGCCTGAGGACGCGGCCCGCCTCCTGGTCCTGGGTGCCCGCCGCGGTGATGGTGCTCGCGCCCGCGAGGGCGCCGACGAGCCGGGCCGCGATCTCCCCCTGAGCCTGCTGGTAACCCGCCGCGGCGGCGGTGGTCTTGCGCATGAACGCCCTGACGACGCCGACGATGGCCAGGAGCCCGGTGACGAGCGTCGCCGCCAGCCACGGATCGATGAGGGCGAGGGCGACGACGCTTCCGGCGGAGGGGATGACCAGCGAGGCGGCGGTGACGACGGCCTCGGGCGCGCGTGCGGCCTCCTCCACGTTCACCCCCGCGCGGGTCACCAGGTCGCCGGTCGTGAACCGCCTGGTCATAGCCGCACCGACGGCGAGGACGTGGCCCACCACCCGGCGGCGCAACCACAGGGCCGCATGTGCCCCGCTCGCTCCGGACGACAGGACGCCGAGCGCGTCGCAGGCCACGACGAAGATCACGAGAAGTACGGTCGTGGGCAGCCATCCATGGCCGCCCGGTGTGGTCCCGGTCAGGGCGTCGAGGGTACGGCCGAGCGCCATCGGGAGGAACAACTCCGCGACGGAGCCGGCGAGCGCGGTGGCGGCGAGGAGCCACAGCCACCGTCCGCTGTGCCGCGCGGCCGTGCTGATCAGCTGGTCCGCCGCTCGTGAGGACATCGGCCCCTTCCCTGAACCTGCCTGAACCGGCCGCTCCCCGGGGCCTCGGCTGGAGCGCCCCGGGGAGACGAGAGCCTGGGCGGCCACGAGGGCCGCCCAGGTCTGTCGTGCTAAATCGTCATCAGCCGCAGAGCAGGCTGAGGCTGCTGTTCTCGTGCGGAGTGCAGGCCAGCAGGCTCAGGTTGCTGCCGCCGCCGCCACCGTGACCGCCGCCGTGACCACCGGGGGTCTCGAGGGTCTGCAGGTCGAGAAGTGCCATTTACGAACACCTCCTTCCACTACTCGTCGGGATGGTGGACCCGGCGGGCTTACGCAGGGGCCCCTGCGCCTGACGCCATCCGGGGGGCTCGAAGAAGGGGAGGCGCACCGGCTCGTCGTGCAGCACGGTGCCGAGTGCGAGCAGCACTCCGGCGCTCCCCGTGGAAAGGTCCATCGACAACCGGAGCAGTTGGGCTCCGGGGAAGGCCAGGCCGTCCCTGAAGGGCAGCTCATGCCAGGCGAGGCGGGAGATCTGAGGGGCGGCCGCCTCCGGCCGTCCCTCCGTCCCGAGGCAGGCGATCATCCCCGCGCGGCCGGCGAACAGGCCCGGCTGGATGAAGTAGGACAGCGTGGTGACGGGACGGACGGCCTCCAGCGACTCGGCGAACGTCTCGTCCCGCCGGTGCGCGAGGTACCGGGCGAGGACCAGCCCGATTCCGGCGGACCCCTCGTCGAGGTAGGGGTTGGTCCGCCAGCCCTGCTGAACGTGGAGCTGGCCGTCGTCCCTCCGTACACAGCGCCGCAGGTCCTGCCGCAGGGCGGTCGCGGCCAGGTCGAGCAGGTGGCCGTCGCCCGTCCGCTCGTAGGCGTGCAGGAACATGAGGGCCGGTCCTGCCGAGCCGTACATCAGGCCGGCGTGCGGGTGCACGCCTCCGCTGATCTCGGGCACGTCGTCCGGCCCGCCGAGCCGGTCGGCCACCGCCTCGACCATCCGGAGGGCCCGCTCGCGGAACGCCGCCTCGCCGGTCACGTCGTGGAAGTGGAGCAGGTTCAGCGCGATGCCGGCGATGCCGCGGTAGAGGCTCAGGTCGAGGCGCTCCCAGTCCTCCCCGGCGCAGACCTCGGCCACGTCGAGCGCGTCCTCGCGGCGGCCGAGCGCCTCCAACGCGTAGGCCACTCCGTGCAGCCCGCTGTAGAACCCGATGCCGGCCGCGGGGTCCTTGGCCCGTTCGGCCAGCCAGTTCTCATGGTCGGGGAAGCGCCCGGCTCCCGTGACCGCCAGGGCGTGCAGCACGCCGGCGGCGCCGGTGGCGAGGCTGACGCCTCCGCCCGGCTGGAACTGCACGATGTCGCCGGGGAAGAGCCGGTCGTCACGGCCGGGCGTCGCGCTCGCGAGGATCGCCCTGGTGATCGACTCCCTGATCGCAGGCCAGCCCTCCGCCAGCATGCTCGCGGGCGGCCGGGGCGGCTCGTGGCCCACGATCGTCCGTACGGCTCCCACGACCAACTCGGGAGACACCGGGAAGGTCTCGGTGACCAGACGGCCCAGATGGACGGCCTTCGGCCGGTGGAGCGGCAACATCATCGTGGCCATCGGGGCGAACATGCCGAGGTGCAGGCAGGCCAGCGCGTACTCGTCCGCCTCCACACCCGACCGCCCGGGCGGCGGGACGAAGCCGGGGTTCGCCAGTGTGGGGCGCTTCCGATCGGCCGCCAGCGAGGAGACCTCGAAGTCGATGAGCACCACACGTTCTCCGTCGACGAGGACGTTGAACGGGTGCAGGTCGCCGAACACCACACCCCGCTCGTGCAGGGCGGCCAGCGCCCGCCCCACCTTGCCGAGCATGCCGGCCGCCCACTCGGTGTAGTCGGCGAGGACGTCGTCCCCGTCGTCCGCGCTGGTGAGCGGGTGCTTCTGTGCGATGAGGCGGCTCAGGGTCGTCCCGTCCACATGCTCCTGGACGAGGAAGTGGTGCTCCCCGAGCGTGAAGTAATCCCGCAGGGCGGGCACCTGCTCGAGCCCGGCCAGCCGTTCCATGATCTCGGCCTCGTGGCGCAGGCGGGTGACCGCGTCCCGGCCGGCGGTGTCCAGCCCCGCGTGCGGACGCGCCTCCTTGAGCACGACCCGCTCTCCCGTGCGGACGTCGGTCCCGAGGTAGACCCCGCCGCCGTTGGAGAAGTGCAGCACGCTCTCCACCCGGTACGGCAGGCCCTCCATGGTGACGGAGTTCCTGGCTGCCAGGTGCGGTTCGAGGAACCCGGGAAGGGTCACCCACGGGGGGAGGACGAAGGCGGGCCCGCGGACGTCGGGGACCAGCTCACCCTCGGGGGTCTCGATCGCGAGCACCCGCTCGCCGTTCTCCGTCACGCAGTACCGCTCCGCGAACCCGCCGTACCGCACGAACAGCGGGCCGGGGCCGTACCGCAGGTCGCTCAGGATGTACGGCCCCGCCACGCCCTCGAGGATTCCCGCGAGCTCCTTGAGGACGAGCTCCAACTGGGCCTCGTCGACCGGGTAGATCGTCACGAGCTTGCCGCTCGAGTCGCGGCCGGCGTACTTCGAGTTCCGCATCATCATGACGCGCCGGCCGCGCAGGAACTTGAACGCCAGCCCACGGGTGACGCAGTAGTCCCACACCGCCGCGAGCACCTGCTCGGCCTGACCAAGACACGAGGAGACGTGGATCTTCCATCCCTGCTGCGGCAGCCGGCCGCCGGCCGGCGCGTAGTGCGACCACGTGTCCGTCGCGACGTGCGCCCAGCCGTCCGGAAGGGCGAGGCCGGTGACGGAGAAGTCCGGGTGCTCGGCACGTTTCCGGTCGAGCGTGTCATAGAAGAAAGGATCCGCGAAGCAATAATTCTCATACGTGTTAATCACAAGATGTCCCCTTAGGTCGAACACTTCAAAGAATTCCGGAATTAAGGGGTTGGGCCAAGTTACGTGAGTCAACAGCTGTATAGGCGTACGTCATGTGGCCGACCGTGATTCAGGTCATGGGTGATCGCATGATGGATCCATGGAGGGGTCGGGACGCGAACGCGGAAACCCGGTGGATTCACAGGTGAGAGGCCCCGTGACCGCATTCTGGGAGCGGTGGGGGCGCCGACCCGCCGGGGCCGGTCTCGGTGCCGGCGGTGCGCAACGGTGGTCACGCGCCCGCGCCGGCGCTCGGCTCCGTTAGCGGGACGGGCGGCTGGGGAGCTCCGCCACCAGCCGGAACCAGCCGTCCAGGTCGAGGATCGTGCTGACCGTGCCGTCGAGCGCGGCCGCGCGGTTGCGCAGGCTGTCGATGCCGGTGCCGCTCTGCGGGCGGGTCAGGGGTTCCACGCCGTCGTTGGCGACGGTGAGCGTGACGGAGCGTCCCGTGAGCCTCATCTCGATGAGGCAATGGCGTGCGTCGCTGTGCCGGAGGACGTTGGTCACGGCCTCGCGGACCGTGACGGCGAAAACGGCGCCCGCCTCGGGGGTGAGGTCCACCTCCGCCAGTCGTAGCGTGCAATCGACGCCGCGCGCTGTGAAGACGGCCCGGGCGTCGGCGATCTCCGACCAGAGGGAGATCTCCTGGTAGGAACGGGTGACGTTGCGGATGTCGGTCGCGGCCTGCCGTACGGACTCGATCACGTTGGCCAGCGCCGGCCGTACGGGGGAGTTCTCGTCGGCGAGGCGGTAGGCCAGCTCCCCCTGCAGGGAGGCCAGCCAGAGGCGGCTGCCGACCAGGTCGTGCACGTCCCGGCCGAGCTGCTCACGCGCCTCGGCCGCGGCCTTGCGCAGCGCCTCGCCGTCAGGAGGGCCCGGCCGTCGTGAACACCGGACAAGCATGGCGGCGGCGGCGCACAGCAGGCAGATCGTCACGGCGGCGAGAGCGAGCATGGCGGAGCTGGGCACGTGAAGATCCTCCAGTCCCCCTCGCCAGAGGATCGGCCTTGCTCGGATGCACGGCTAGATCATTGCATGAAAGTTCAATGAATATGGCGACTTAATGCGGAGTCGAATTGCGTTCTATTTGCGAATCGCCGGATGGATGCCGGAATCGTCGCGATGTGCGTGATTCGGTTATCGAGGATAGAGAATTCGGGCCGCGGCCGCGCACAATCTGGAGTCTCAGGCGAGTGCCCGGACCGCCGCGCTGAAAAGGGCGGGCAGGCGCTGCGCCGCTGGAACGACCAGGCGTGCGGACCCCTGATGACGCCGAGCCGTCAGCAGCGCGGAGGTCAGCACCCGATGGCGCAGGGAGATGCGGCGCCAGGCCTGCTCGTAGCTCTCGGGCCGCCCTTCCCGCAGGCAGCGCACCAGAGCCTCCGACGACGACACCGCCAGCGAGAGACCCTCACCGGTGAGCGCGTCCACGTATCCGGCCGCGTCGCCCACGAGCAGCACCCGGCCGGCCACCCGGGACCGTACGCGCTGGAGCAGAGGGCCCGCCCCGCGCACCGGAGTCGCCGCCGGGCCGTCCAGCCGGGCGCGCAGATCGGGGAACTCCGCCAGGTGGTCGTCGTAGGCCCGGCGCCGGGAGCTGAGCACGGCCACCCCGACGAGGTCGTCGCCCACCGGGGTGACATATGCCTCCCCTCCGGGAGCCCAGTGCACCTCCACGAAGTCCGTCCACGGGGCCGTGCGGTAGTGGCGGCGCAGGCCGTACCTCCGGAGGCGCGAAGGGCGCGGCTCCAGCCCGAGCATCGCCCGGATGGGGGAGTGCAGCCCGTCGGCGGCGACCAGCCACCTCGCCCGCAGGGGCCGGCCGCCGACCGACGCCAGCACGGAGCCGGCCTCCTGGCATACGCCGTCCACATGGCCGGAGACGACGCGGACGCCGAGATCCTCCGCGCGGCCGGCGAGGGCCGCGTGCAGGACGGTCCGCCGCACGCCGATCCCGAGGCCGTCGCGGAAGGCCGCCTGCGCTCGATGGAATCCGTCGAAGTAACTGATCCCCCGGAACGGCCTGCCGTCCATGAGCACGCCCATCGACCGGAGAGCGGCGGCCCCCGTCGGCATCAGTCCCTCGCCGCAGGCCTTGTCCACGGGGCCCGCCCGCGGCTCCACCACGACCGCCTCCATCCCGGCCCGCGCGGCGTTGATCGCGGTCGCGAGCCCCGCCGGGCCGCCGCCGGCGACGAGGACGTCGATCACTGCTGCGTCCCTCCCCGCGGACCGGAGCCCGTGGACGCGGCGGAAAGCTCGTCCATGACGGACTCCTCGCACCGGATCCTGGTGACCATCAGGACGGCGTTCAGCACGGTGAAGACGACCGCGGTCAGCCACGCGGTGTGGACCAGCGGCAGCGCCGCCCCCTCGACCGCCACCGCCACGTAGTTCGGGTGGCGCAGCCACGGCAGGCTGTACGGCCCGCGGGTCACCAGGGGCAGGCCGGGCACCACGATGACCTCGGTGTTCCACTGACGACCGAGGGTGGTGATGCACCACCAGCGCAGGCCCTGCGCCGCCAGGACGAGGACGACCATGGGCCAGCCGAGCGCGGGGACGAACGGCCTGCCCGCCAGCCACACCTCCAGCAGGCACCCGATCAGCAGCCCCGTGTGGAGGGCGACCATCCAGGGGTAGTGGCCGCGTCCGGCGACGACCCCGCCTCGCGCCAGACTCCACCGCGCGTTGCGGCGGGCCACGACCAGTTCGGCGAGGCGTTCCACCGCGACGAGGACGACGAGCAGTGCGTACCAGGGTGACACGTGCGGGAACCTCCGGGTTACCAGCGCAGGAGGACGAGCTCGGAACAGAAGCCGGGGCCCATCGCGATCAGCAGCCCGGGGGTGCCGGGCGGCGGCGGACGGAGGGCGAGGGTGTCCCTGAGGACGTGGAGGACGGACGAGGAGGACAGGTTCCCGATCGCGTCCAATGACCGCCAGGTCATGTCGAGCGCGCCGCCCGGGAGCTCGAGCGCCTCGGCCACCGCGTCGAGGACCTTCGGGCCGCCGGGATGGCACACCCACGCCGTCATGTCGGGCGCGGCCAGCCCGTGGCCGCGCAGGAAGGCGTCCACGTCGCCGGCGAGGTAGGTCCGTACGACGTCGGGGACGCCGGCGTCCAGCACGACCTTGAAGCCGGAGTCGCGGACGTCCCAGCCCATCACCCGGCCGGACTCCGGGTAGAGGTGGCTGCGGGTGTCCACGACCGTGGGACCCTGCCCCGCCGCCCGCTCGTCCCCGACGGCGACGACCGCCGCGGCGCCGTCCCCGAACAACGCGCTCGCGACCAGGTTGGCGATCGATCCGTCCCCCCGCTGGAGCGTGAGCGAGCACAACTCCACCGAGAGCAGGACGGCCACATGGCCGGGCCAGCCGCGCAGGTAGTCGTGCAGGCGGGCGATCCCCGCGGCGCCGGCCACGCAGCCCAGACCGAAGACGGGGACCCGCTTCACGTCCGGACGCAGGCCGAGGCGGTTCACCAGCCTCGCGTCGACGGATGGGGCCGCGATGCCGGTCACCGACGTGCACATGATCATGTCGACGTCGTCCGGGGTGAGGCCCGCCGCGTCGAGCGCGCCGGTGATGGCCTCGGCGCCGAGCTCGACGGCCGCCTCGATGAACAGATCGTTGGCCATGCCGAATCCGTCGAGCTTGCCGTACTGGTCGAGCGGGAGAACGAGATTGCGGTGCGAGACGCGGGCGCTGGTGTGGAGCCGGTCGAGCAGTCTCCGGTCGCCGCCTTGGGGCAGGCAGACCTTGGCGAAGACGTCGGTGATCTCTTCCTGGGGGTACCGGTTCGGGGGAAGGACTCCGTGGACAGCGGCGATTCGCGTCATATCAAAATCCCCCGGGCTGGCGAAACCTTCGGCATATCTCTTTTGCCCGCCAAGAGCGTCCCCATGCCGATCACTCCGGCCAAGGGATTGGGGGTGATCATGCACAGGTTCGCAGTTATGCCCGGCGACCAGCCCATTTCCCCGGTCGTGATCATGCACAGATTCGTGAATCTCCCCACGACCAGCCCCACCTCGGCGCGTGATCATGCATGCATTCGTGGGCATGCCCGCTGACCAGCCGACTCTTTGTTCGTGATCATGCACACTTTCGGTCGCGTAACGTCTGACCAGCGCGTACTCCGTTCGTGATCATGCGTGGATGGTCGCGCGCCCGCCGCCGCACTGTGGGCCGTCGTCAGGCGCCGACTCCGGTCCCGGACGCGAGAAGGAGGCCGACGTCGACGGCCGCGCACGCGATGGCCGTCGCGAAGGGGATCTTCGGCGACAAGCCGCCGAGGGCCGTACCCGCAAGGCCGAACGCGGTCACCGCGGCCAGTCCAGCCCAGGCGACGGCGTCGGGCGGCCCCGGAGGTGCGAACACGAGCAGCGCGGAAGCGGCGAGCAGGGGCACCGGGATCAACGCGCGGACGCGGGACGCCCCCAGACGTTGTGGCCATCCGCGGACGCCGACGGCCACATCCTGTCCGATGTCCGGCAGGACGTTCGCGAGATGCGCCCCGAGGCCGAGGGCGGCCGCCGCGACGACCACCCACCAGGCCGGCCACGGCCGTCCGGGGAGCCCGGTCACCACGAACACCGGCAGGCTGCCGAACCCCACGACGTACGGCACCCATGAGAAGAGCGTCGCCTTCAGTCGCAGGTTGTAGGCCCATGCTCCCGCGACCGCGATGAGGTGGACGGTGCCCGCCAGCAGGCCGCAGGCGAACGAAAGCGGCACGCAGACGACGAACGCGGAGAACGCGGACACATAAACGGTCTTCACGCCGACCTGGCCGCTGACGATGGGTTTCTCCGCACGCCCGGCGGCGGTGTCGCGGCCCGCGTCCACGGCGTCGTTGCACCAGCCCACCGAGAGTTGGCCGGTGAGGATCGCCGCCGCCACGAGGGCGCTGCCTGCGGTGTCGCGTCCGGCGGCCACCGCGAGTGCGGTGACCAGGGCGGTGACGGCCACGGTCGGCCCGGGATGGCATGCCCTCGCGAGCCCGCCCAGTGCCCCCGCCCAGGAGCCACGCCCCATCGCCACCACCAGAGCGTAACTCTGGCGCCGATCACCACCTGGCCCGCAGGCACGGCGGAATCCGCATGATCACGCAGTGCGTTCACCCTGCTCGTACGGCACGACAGCGAACCTGTGCATGATCACGCAGCGCGTTGACCCTGCTCGTACGGCACGGCATCGAACCTGTGCATGATCACGAACGGAATATGCGCTGGTCGGGCCACGCGTGACCGAAAGTGTGCATGATCACGGACAAAGGGTCGGCCGGTCAGCCAGCATGATCAAGAACTTGTGCATGATCACCACCAAGGGGACGGACGGTGATGCGGGGGCTTCGATCTGTGCGGTGATCGTGACTTCTCTGTGATCTCCCCGGGCTTAGGGTCGGCGGAGCGCACAAGGTGATCTATTCGATTATGTCGCGTAAGGGCCACGCGATCGTGTCGCATCAGGGGGAGGCCGATGGTGCCCCAGCCAGCCCTGTCCTGCCAGTCGCTCGCCTGCCGAGCCGGCGGCAGGGAGGTGGTGAAGGACATCTCGCTGGAGATCATGCCCGGCGAGCGGGTCGCGATCATGGGGCCCTCCGGCTCGGGGAAGACGACGCTGCTCACGACGCTCGGCGGCCTGATCCCGCCGGCCGCGGGCCGCGTCCTCGTCGGCTCGGTCCCCCTCGACGAGCAGCCGTCCCTGCGCAGGAACCTCACCCTGGTCTTCCAGTCGTACGGGCTCGTCTCGCTCCTTACGGCCGCGGAGAACGTGGAGGTCGCGCTGCGGGCCGCCGGCCGTACGCCACGGGATGCGATCGCGGAGGCGGCCCGGGTCCTGGACGGCATGCGGCTCACCGCCTACGCGGACCACCTCATCGAGGAGTTGTCCGGCGGGCAGCAACAACGTGTGGCGGTGGCCCGCGCCCTGGCCCTGGCGCCGAGCGTCATCCTCGCCGACGAGCCGACGGCCGAGCAGGACAAGGTCAACCGCGTTCTCGTCCTGGAGGCGCTGATGGCCGCTCCCGCCGCGCTCGTCGTCGCCACACATGACCCCGAGGTGGCCGATCGTTGCGACCGGGTCGTGGAGTTGCGGTCGACGGCGGGTGTCCCATGACCCAGGCGGTGCGCTGCGACGGCGTCGTGCAGATCTACAAGACCAAGGAGATCGAGGTCGTGGCGCTGCGCGACATCGACCTGGTCATCGAAGAGGGGGAGAGCGTCGCGTTCCTCGGGCCGTCGGGCGCGGGCAAGTCGACGCTGCTCTGGCTGCTCGCCGGGCTGCTCCGGCCGAGTGCCGGACGGCTCTGGCTGGGCGGCACCGAGATCGGCAGGCTCGGGCCGCGCGCGCTGGACCGGCTCAGAGCCGCGCAGATCGGGGTGGTCCTGCAGAACCCGGCCCGCAACCTCATCCCGTACGCCTCGGCCGTGCAGAACGTGACCTTCGCCCAGCGCGCCGTCAGGCGGCGGGCCAGGCGGGCGGCGGGCGACCTGCTGGACCGGGTCGGGCTGAACGGTGTCCGCGACAAGCCCGCCGGGCGCCTGTCCGGGGGAGAGCAGCAACGGCTGGCCGTCGCGGTCGCCCTGGCCAACCGTCCCCGGCTGCTGCTCGCCGACGAGCCGACGAGCCAGCTCGACCGGGCCACCGGCCAGACGGTGATCGAGCTGATCAAGGAGCTCGGCACCACCTCTGTGGTCGTGACGCACGACCCGCGGGTCAGCGAGGCGACCAGCCGCACGGTCACGATCAGGGACGGGCGGATCGGCGCGGAGGGCAGGCACGGGGAGGACTTCGTGGTGGTCGGAAGAGAGGGCGCCATCCAGTTGCCGCCCGAGTATCACGAACTGCTGCCGCCCGGCTCCATGGCCCGCGTCGAGCCCCTGCCGGACGGCGTCGTCCTCAGGCGGGCCGAGTCATGATGCTCCGCGGGTTGTGGCGGCGGCGCTGGCTGTCGCTCATCGTGCTGATCGTCGCGGTCGTCCCCGTGGTCGCAGGGTCCCTCGGCCCGATGTACACCGACGCGGCCCGCACCACGCTGATACGGGAGACGCTGGACAAGGCGATCCTCGACCACCGGGGCTGGCGGGTCACATCGGTGTCGGACGACGCGGGCGAGCTGGTGAAGGAGATCACGGCGCCGTTCCTCCTCCCGCCGATCAGAGGGGCGGAACTGCTCAGCCCCAACGACAAGGCCACCAAGACCTACCCGCTGATGTGGATCGACGGGCAGTGCGACCACGTGACCACGGCCGAGGGGCGGTGCCCGCGGGCGGCCAACGAGATCATGGTCAGCCGCGCGTCCGGATTCACGGTCGGCGACACGGTGAAGCTGAGCCTGCTGAGTGATCCCGGCGCCGAGAAACGGCGCCTGACGCCGCTGCGTGTGGTCGGCGTCTACGCGACCGACGCCGCCGACCCGATCTGGTACGGCCGGAGCCTGTTCCCGCAGACGGCCGGGGTCACAGAAGGCAACGGCGACCCTCTCCTCACCGCGCCGGAGACGCAGGGGACGGTCGGTGTGAAGACCGGCGGCGACCGGATCGACGCGATCGTCGGCGCCGCGTGGACCAGCACCGCCATCCTCTACATCGACCCGAACAAGATCACAGGTGACGACGTCGCGTCGCTGGAGTCCGTCCATGCCAGGTTGCGGGCCCTCGGGCAGACGGGCGAGACGACCACGGTCTTCGGCTACCTGGACGAGACCCTGGAGGCGGTCCACCTCCGGGTCGACTCCCTGTCGGTGCCCACGACGCTCGTGACGGTCCAGCTCGTCGCCCTGGGCTGGCTCCTGCTGTTCCTCACCGTCCGCGACCTCGTCGCCGCCCGCGCGCAGGAGATCGCGCTGGCGCGGCTGCGCGGCCTGCCGACGTCGCGCATCTGGGCCTTCGGCCTGTCGGAGCCGGCCTTCCTCCTCCTCGCGGCCCTGCCGATCGGGATCGCCGCGAGCTGGGCCGTGGTCTCCCGGATGGCCGCGACGCTTCTCCGTGACGACCTGGTCGTCACGGTGGACGGCTTCACCGTGCTGTGCGGTGTGGCCGCCGTCTTCGGTGGTCTTCTGGCCACGGCCCTGGCCGCCAGGCAGACGGTGACGCAGCCCGTCGTCGAGCAGTGGCGGCGCACCCCGCGTTCGCGCCGTCGCACGTGGGTCGTCGACGCCGTGGTGCTCGCGATCACCGCCGTGGGGCTCGCGGAACTGCTCGCCGGAGACGTCATCACCGACGCGACCGGGCAACGCGCGAGCGCCCTCATCGCGCCGGGCCTGCTCGCGGTGGCACTCGCCCTGATCGCCAGAAGGCTCCTGCCGCTCGTCTGCCGCGCGCTGTTCCGGTTCACCCGGACCCACGGCGACATCGGGGCCTTCCTCGCCATGCGCCAGATCTCCCGTGGCTCCGCGACGGGGAGCACCGTGATCGTGCTCGCCGCGGGACTCGGCCTCGCGGTCTTCGCCGTCGCGGCCTGGTCGGTGACCTCGCGCAACTACCAGGAGGTCGCGCGTGTCCACAACGGCGCCGAGACCGTGTTCGTCGTTCCCCGAAGCGACGTGGCGACGCTCAGGAAGATCTCGGCCGACGTTCCCGGCACGGCGCCGGTCATCGTGACGCCCGGTCCTCCCGCGATGCTCGCCACCGACCCCGCCCGGTTCGCCTCGGTCGCCCTGTGGCGTCCGTCGTACGCGGGGAACCGGCCGTTGAGCGCGATGACGGCGAAACTCGCCCCCCGGACGGCCGCGCCCCGCGTGCTCGTGGGTGGCGACCGCATCCGCGCCGACGTCAGCACGCCGAAGATGCCCGACGGGTGGAGCGCCATTCTCTACGCCGATTTCCGGGTGACCGGTGAGACCAAACCCGCCACCATCCCCCTCGGCCGCCCCGACTCGCGGATCAAGGTTCACGAATGGGGGTTGCCGCGGGGGTGCCGCGACGCCGTCTGCGAGCTGCGCGGCCTGCGCCTGGAGGTGACGATGGCCTCGGGGGCGAGCCTCGAGGACGGCCCGACCGGCAGCGTCGTCGTCAAGAAGCTCGAGGTACGGCAGGACGGCCGGTGGAGCACCGTCGACGCGGGACTCGCGGACACGAGCAGATGGACGCCCGCCTTCGTCCCCAGGGAAGGCCTCCCGCTGTCGCTGGAATCGTTCGGCACCGGCGCCGTCAGGCCCGACACCTTCCCCGACCCCCTGCCCGCGCTGTCGTCGGGGCCGGGCGCGGGCCAGAAGCTGCCGGGTCTGGACGACGGCCACTTCTCGGGTTTCGAGTCCGTCGCCTCCGCGCAGGCCCTTCCGGGTCTGAACGCTCCCGGCGTCGTCGTCGACCTGGAGACCGCCGACCGGGTCGCCTACGGCTACTCGCCGCGTACGGAGTTCCAGATCTGGGCGGCCCCCGGCCGTGGGGACGAGGTGCGCGAGGCGCTGCGGAGAGACAGCGTCCCCGTCCTCGCCACGCGCACGACGGACGATCTCGTCTCCGGTTACGTCACCCAGGGACCCGGCCTGGCGTTGCTCCTGCTCATCGTGTCGGCGGGCGTCGCCGCGCTGCTCGCGCTCGGCCGGGCCGTCCTCGCCCTCCACACGGCGGCGCGGCGGCGCACGTACGAGATGGCGGCCCTGGAGGCGGCGGGCGCCCGCGTGCGGCCCCTGCGGGTGGCACTGCTGCTGGAGCAGACGATCACACTGTCATGGGGTGCGTTGACGGGAGTGCTCGCCGGTCTGGTCGCGGCGTGGGCCGCGCTGCCGCGCGTGCCCGAGTTCGCCGAGACCCCCGTGACGCCGCCGCTGGACTACTCGCTCGTGCCCGGTCCCGTCATCGCCGTGGCCTGCGCCGTGCTCGTCCTGAGCGTGGTCGCCGCCGCCGTGACGTCGGAACTGCTGCTGCGCGGCGTCCGGGTCGACCAGCTTCGTGAGGCGCCCGCCTGATCCTCCAGGCAGCAGTGCGCGGCCCCTCGCCCGATACGGTCGGAGTCGTGACAGTCGCTCGTTCGGTCCTGCTCTTCCTCCTGGCCGCTCTCGCCGAGATCGGCGGCGCGTGGCTGGTCTGGCAGGGATGGCGGGAACATCGCGGCCTGTGGTGGATCGCCGCGGGGGTCGTCGCTCTCGGCGGGTACGGCTTCGTCGCGACATTTCAGCCTGAGGCCAATTTCGGGCGGGTTCTGGCCGCCTACGGGGGCGTGTTCGTGGCCGGGTCGCTGGCATGGGGGGTCGTGGTGGACAGGTTCCGCCCCACCGTCTGGGACATCGTCGGGGCGGCCATCTGCCTCGTGGGCGTGGCCGTCATCATGTACGCCCCCCACAAGTGATCACGATGGGATAGTTTGCCGGTGACCCTGGCGGTACGTCCCCCTGGAGATCCCCATGGCACGCTCTGCGCCCGACGTGACCGTCCCCGACCTCACGGGCAGGCGCGCGGTGATCACCGGTGCGAACAGCGGCCTCGGGCTCGGGCTCACCGGCCGCTTCGCCAGGGCCGGCGCGGAGGTCGTCCTGGCCGTCCGCGACCGCGGCAAGGGGGCCGTCGCGGTGGAGAAGGTCCGCGCGGAGGTGCCGGATGCGCGGCTGACCATCCGGCATCTCGACCTGGCGTCACTCGACAGTGTGGCGGCCCTGGGCGCGGAACTTGTCGCCGAGGGCCGCCCGATCGACTTCCTGATCAACAACGCCGGCGTCATGGCGCTGCCGAAGCGGGCCGTGACCCGGGACGGGTTCGAGATGCAGTTCGGCGGCAACCACCTCGGGCATTTCGCGCTCACCGCGCATCTGCTGCCGTTGCTGCGGGCCGCGGCCGCGCCCCGGGTGACGACGGTCAGCAGCATCGCCGCGTGGTACGGCCGCCTGAACTTCGGCGACCTGCAGAGCGAGCGGTACGGGCCGCACCGTTCCTACGGAGGATCGAAGATCGCGAACCTGCTGTTCGCCCGTGAACTCGACCGCCGCAGCAGGGAGGGCGGCTGGGGAATCCTCAGCAACGCCGCGCACCCCGGTGCGACGATCACCAATCTGCAGGTCACCGGCCCGACGCACGGTGGCGTCGCCGTGGCGCGGACGCGCCTGCTCTACGGCTTCCTGTACCGGATCCCGGGGATGTGGCAGGAGGTGCCCACCGGCATCCTGCCGCTCCTCCACGCCGCCACCAGTCCCGAGGCCGAAGGCGGCGCCTACTACGGCCCGGACGGGTTCGCCGGGCTCACCGGCGGCCCGGCCGTGGCGCGAGCGCCCAGGCGCGCGCTGAACGACGCGGACGCCGCACGCCTGTGGGCCGTCTCAGAAGAGCTCACCGGAGTCGCCTTTCCCGCGGCCGCTCCGGCCGCCTGATGACGCCCACGCGAGCAGCGAGCGCCCGCGCACGACGCCGTCGATCCTCTTACAGGGACCGTACGGCCGGCCAGGCTCAGGTGACGGGGGCGCCCGCGCGCTCGGCGACGACGTCGTCGGCGTCGGTGCCGTAGGCGAGCTCGCGCTGCGCCCGCAGCGCCGACAGCCTGTCCTGGAGCGCCGCCTCGATCGCCTCGTAGGCGTTGCCGCCGAGCGTGAGCCGCCGCGGCGCCGGCGCCGCGGCGGCCGAGTCGGCGACGGCCCTGGCGATCTTCCGGGGGTCGCCGGCGACGGCCCTTCGGACGAACTCCGGATCGGCGTCGCCGCCCAGCATGCCGCGGATCCGGCCCACGATGCCTGTGGCGTACGCGCCGATCGGGTCGGCGACCGCGAGGTTGCGGTTGAAGCCGGTCCGCGCGCCACCCGGCTCGACGAGGGTGACCTCGATGCCGAACGGCGCGAGCTCGATGGCGACCGACTCGAAGAACCCCTCGACCCCGAACTTGGTCGCGTTGTACACGCTCATGCCGGGATCGGGAACCTGCCCGCCCGAGCTGGACATCTGCATGATCCGCCCCCCGCCCTGCGCCCGCAGGTACGGCACCGCGGCCCGGGTGAGCTGGATCGCGCCGATCAGGTTGACCTCGATCTGACGGCGCAGGAGTTCGTCGGAGACCTCCTCGGCCGCGCCGAGCACGCCGAACCCGGCGTTGGAGACGACCACGTCGATCCGGCCGAAGGCGGAGAACGCCTCGCCGACCACGCGGCGGATCGCGGAGGCGTCGGCCACGTCCAGGGGCGCCGTCCACAGGCGGTCGCCGTACTGGGCCATGAGGGGCGACAGCGCGTCGTCGCGGCGGCTGGTCGCCGCGACGCGCTCGCCCCTGGCGAGCAGGAGCGTGGTGAGCTCGTATCCGAATCCCGACGCCGCGCCGGTGATGAACCAGGTCCTGGGTGCCATGTCCGCGTCTCCTTCATCAAAAGTAGTCACTGCCTAGAATCTAGTCAGTGTCTAGAAATGTAGTCAATGGCTAGACGGGGAGTAGGTTGTCGGGCATGGCAGAGGCGATCCCGCGTTACCACCACGGCAACCTGCGCGCCGAGCTGCTCGCCTCCGCCGAGCGGAAACTCGAGAGGACCGGCGTCCAGGGACTGTCCCTGCGGGAGCTCGCCCGCGAGATCGGCGTGAGCCACGGCGCGCCCCGGCAGCACTTCCCCGACAAGCAGGCGCTGCTGGACGCGCTGGCGGTCCTCGGGCTCGAACGGCTCGGGTGCGAGCTCGACGAGGCCCTCGGTGAGGCCGAAGGGGCCTTCGCCGACCGGCTGACCGTCTTCGCCCGCACCTATGTCCGGTTCGCGACCGCGCATCCGGCGCTCCTGGCGCTGATGTTCGCGCGCAAGGACCGTCCCGGCGCCCCCGAACTCCTGGAGGCCAACGGCCGCGCGTTCGCGGCCCCCGTGGCGCTCATCGCCGGGGCCCAGGCGGCCGGGGAGATCGACAGTGAGGATCCCGACCGGGTCGCGATGGCCCTGCTGGCCACCATCCAGGGCCTCGCCTCGATCATCACCGGCGGCATGATCGGTGACCGGCCCGTCGACGCGGTCGTGTCCGGCACGATCGAGATCCTGCTGCGCGGTCTGCGGCCCGCTCGCTGAGCGACGCGCGTCACGTTCGTCAGGGGGAGGCAGAAGCGCGCAAAAGCGCTGGTAGCAGCGTCGTGGCGGCTTCTTGCCGATAGTGGCGTGGCTTAACGTCGGAAGGCCGCCCCGGGTCGCCGGTGCGGCCTTTTCGGTGTTGTGATCAAGGAGAGCGTCATGCGTTTGAGCGCGCGCAACAAGATCCCCGCCCGGGTGACCGCCATAACCCATGGTGAGGCCACCGCGAACGTCGAACTGGACGCCGGGGGAGTGCGCCTGGTGGCCGCGATCACCGTGGAGGCCGCCAGGGAGCTGGGCCTGGCCCGGGGCGGCCAGGTGATCGCGATGGTCAAGGCCTCGGACGTGATCCTCGCGGTGGAGGACTGACCCGCGGCGGGTGGCGCGAGTCGCCCCCGGGCCGCGCCACCCGTACGGTCGGTACGGACACGGGGAAGAATGGATGAGGGGCTCGTCTCGCAGATGCAATGCTAACGACCTGATCACCCTTGCTCCTGCGCGGACTTGTGACGATTGAATCTTGTATTTTCGAAGGTATGGTGACTGCCGTGACCACGTTCCGGATCAGCGAAGCCGCCGCGCTGCTCGGCGTCAGCGCGGACACCGTGCGGCGCTGGGTCGACGCGGGCCGTCTGCCGGCGCAGCGCGACGATCATGGCCACCGGATGGTGGCCGGCGCTGATCTGGCCTCGTTCGCCCGCTCCCAGATCGAGACGGAGGACGGCTCCGGGCTGTCGTCGGCGCGTAACCGCTTCCGCGGCATCGTGACCGATGTGATCAGGGACGCCGTGATGGCCCAGGTGGAGATCGCCGCCGGGCCGTTCCGGGTGGTCTCTCTGATGAGCCGCCAGGCGGCCGACGAGCTCGGCCTGGAGGTCGGGGCGGTGGCCATCGCCGTCATCAAGTCCACAAACGTCGTCGTGGAGATCCCCGACCACGCGCGTACATGACCCATGAAGGAGTTCCCGTGCTCAGGCGTCTTACCCGGTGGGCCGTCGCGGCCCCCGCCGCTTTAGCGCTCGTCGCGGGCCTGTCGGCCTGCGGATCCGACGACGCCGGCACCGCGGCGTCGGCCTCTCCCGCCGCCTCGTCCGCGGCGTCGTCATCGGCGCTGACCGTGTTCGCGGCCGCCTCCCTCACCGAGACCTTCACCGAACTGGGCAAGACCTTCGAAGCGGCCAACCCCGGCGTCAAGGTCACGTTCAACTTCGGATCGAGCGCCACGCTGGCGCAGCAGATCACGCAGGGCGCCCCCGCCGACGTGTTCGCCGCGGCCAGCCCCGCCACGATGAAGACCGTCACCGACGCCTCCCTGGCCGCCGCGCCGACCACGTTCGTGCGCAACAAGCTGGAGATCGCGGTGCCGCCGGACAACCCCGCCAAGGTCGACGAGTTGAAGGACCTGGCCGACTCCAAGGTCAAGGTGGCACTGTGCGCCGAGCAGGTGCCGTGCGGCGCCGCGGCGATCAAGGCGCTGGACGCCGCGGGGCTGAAGGTCACCCCGGTCACCCTGGAGCAGGACGTCAAGGCCACGCTGACCAAGGTCGAGCTCGGTGAGGTCGACGCGGCGCTCGTCTACAAGACCGACGTGCTGTCCGCCGCCGGAAAGGTCACGGGCATCGACTTCCCCGAGGCCGACAAGGCGATCAACGACTACCCGATCGCGTCCCTGTCCAAGGCCCCCGCTCCCGACCTGGCCAAGAAGTTCGTCGACCTGGTGCTTTCGCAGCAGGGCAAGGACGTGCTGGTCAAGGCCGGGTTCGACGCCGCCTGACCTGATCTGACGTGACACGACCGCTCCCGTACCGACCACGGAGCCCGCGCGAGAGACCCGGGGCCGGACGCGTCCCCTGGGTGCTCATGGTGCTCGCCGTCGCCGGCATGGCCTTCCTGGTCCTGCCTCTCGCCGGGCTCCTGGTCCGGGCTCCGTGGTCGACGATGCCGGAGCGGCTGGCCGAGCCGCAGGTCCTGGAGGCCCTGCGGCTGTCACTGGTCACGGCGACCATCGCCACGGCGGTCTGCCTGGTGCTGGGCGTGCCGCTCGCGTGGCTGCTGGCGCGCGTGCCCTTCCCCGGCAGGCGGCTGGTGCGCGCGCTGGTCACCATCCCCCTCGTCCTCCCGCCCGTGGTCGGCGGCGTGGCCCTGCTGCTGGTGCTCGGCCGCCGCGGGCTGGTCGGCCAGTGGCTGGAGTCCACGTTCGGTTTCTCGCTTCCTTTCACGACCGCGGGGGTGGTGGTCGCCGAGGCCTTCGTCGCGATGCCCTTCCTGGTCATCAGCGTGGAGGGAGCACTGCGCGCGGCGGACCTGCGCTATGAGGAGGCCGCCGCCACGCTGGGCGCCTCGCGGTGGATCGTCTTCCGGCGGGTCACCATGCCGCTCATCGCGCCGGGGATCGTGGCCGGCGCCGTGCTGTGCTGGGCGCGCGCTCTCGGGGAGTTCGGCGCCACGATCACCTTCGCGGGGAACTTCCCCGGCCGGACGCAGACGATGCCGCTCGCCGTCTATCTCGCGCTGGAGACCGAACCGGACGCCGCGATCGTCCTCAGCCTGCTCCTGCTGGTCGTGTCGGTGGCGATCCTGGCAGGCCTGCGCGATCGGTGGGTGACGAGCGCGTGAGCGAGCACGAGCCGGACCCCGGGCACGGAGAGCCGCAGTTGCGGGCCCACCTGGTCGTCGAACGTCCCCGGTTCCGCCTGGACATCGAGCTGACCGCTGCCGCGGGACAGGTCATCGCGCTCCTCGGCCCCAACGGCGCGGGTAAGACGACGGCGCTGCGCGCGCTCGCCGGGCTCACCCCGCTCTCCGAGGGACACATCACCCTCGACGGCCGTCCCCTGCATTCCTTGCCGGTCGAGCGCCGCCCGATCGGCGTGGTCTTCCAGGACTACCTCCTCTTCCCGCACCTGTCCGCCCTCGACAACGTCGCCTTCGGCCCGCGCTGCCGGGGCGCGTCGAAGCACGACGCCCGCCGTACGGCAAGCGCGTGGCTGGAGCGGGTCGATCTCGAGGAACACGCCGCGGCCAAGCCCCGCCAGCTGTCCGGCGGGCAGGCGCAGCGGGTCGCCCTCGCGCGCGCCCTGGCGGTCGAGCCGCGGTTGCTGCTGCTGGACGAACCCCTGGCCGCCCTCGACGCCCACACCCGCCTGGAGATCCGGTCGAGACTCCGCCGCCATCTCGGCGACTTCGACGGCGCGACGATCCTGGTCACCCATGACCCTCTGGACGCGATGGTGCTGGCCGACCACCTCGTCGTCATCGAGAACGGCGGCGTGGTCCAGCAGGGCGCACCCGCGGAGGTGGCACGCCGCCCGCGCACCGACTACGTCGCCCGCCTGGTCGGGCTCAACCTCTACCGGGGGGTGGCGGACGAGCAGCAGGTCACGGTCGGCGACGTGGTCTTCAGCGTCACCGAGCGGATACACGGCCCGGTGTTCATCGCCTTCCCGCCCTCCGCCGTCGCGCTGTTCCGCACCCGCCCCGACGGGACGCCGCGCAACCTCTGGCAGGCCAGGATCGAGGGCATCGAGCGCCACGGCGACAACGTCCGCGTCCACCTGGAAGGGCCGATCGCGGTGGCCGCCGACATCACCCCCGCGGCCGTGGCCGACCTCGACTTGACGGCGGGGCAGGAGGTGTGGGCGGCGGTCAAGGCCACCGAGACCCACGCTTATCCCGCCTGACCGGAGACCCCCTGCGACGCGGCCGGTGCCGGACGGGTCAACTCTCCGCGCGGTCCCGGGTCCAGAGCAGATCGTCGGCGCTGACGCGCACCTCGACCACCTCGCTCACGTGCCGGCCTCCGCACCGGTCGCCGGGGACGACGAGATGCGGCCCGTGCTCGGCCAGGTCCCGCCCGTCCATGTGCAGCCCGAGCACCGCCGGGACGTTGCCGAACTCGGGGTCGATCTCGCCCCAGGACAACACCGCCCGGTGGCCGTCACGCCCGAGGACGGACACGAGGAAACGCAGGCGGTCCTTGCGCTCGCGGGGATCGAAGTCCGGCTCGGCGGCCCGCAACACGTCCAGGAGCAGCGGGCCCGCGAAACGATGCCGCCGGGCTCCCGACGTTCGGCACAGGAAACCGACCTCGACGTCACGGCAGGGCAGGGCTCGCAGCGCGGCCACGCCGATCACGTGAGGAGCGCGCAGATCGCCGGCCAGCCGTACATGCCCGGCGAGAGCGCCGGACGCATCGATCGAAGCCGGCCGCATACCGCCCCCTCCTCGTGCGGATGTCCGAGCGTCCCGATCCGGGGGATCCGAACGGCCGGAGCCGCTCGGATAACCTGCCCGGCCGGTCAGGTTCCTACACGCATCTTCCAAAATATCCGTCAAAATGGCATGTAGATGCGATGGATAACCGATGCATGCCATCGTATTCACGCGCCCGCGGAAGGGGAGGCCGTCGCGAACCCCTCCTGGGTTACGCGGAGGGGGACTGATCGGTGGCGAGCCGTCGCAGCCACTCGCGGAGCATGGTCACCTCGCCCGCGCTCAGCGCGGCCGTGCCACTCTCGAGCGCGGCCGACAACGCGACGGCCAGGGTCCGCACCGTCGGCGCGGCGTCCTTCTCCGGCGACTCGGAGGCGTCGACGATGAGCGCGTCGATGAGGGCCTCGCGGACCTGGTGAGAGGTCCCGAGGTCGGCGTCGCCGTCCGGCCGGGCGATCAGGCTGAGCGTGACGCCGACATTGGCGGCCGCGATCTGGCGGGCGGCCTCCGCGGGGGTGACGCGGAGCCGGCCCTCGCGGGCCACCGCGGTGAGCAGGCCGAGCAACATGGCCTCAGCGCGAGACGTCAGGGTGCAGGGGACTCCCGGCTCGATCCGGCCGTAGAGCAGGACGTAGAACGAGGGATGGTCCAGGCCGTATCCGACGTGGTCGTCCCAGCCCTGGCGGATGCGGGCGACCGGGTCGCCGCCGGCGTCACCGTCCTCGGCGTCGCCGGGTGCGCCGGGTGCGCCGGGTGCGCCGGCCTGGACGTACTGGGTGAAGCCGTAGTTGACCACCGCGTCGAGCAGCCCCTGTTTGCTCCCGAAGTGGTGGTAGAGCGTGGGCGCCTGCACCCCGGCACGTTCACAGATGGCCCGGGTGGAGACCGGCTTGCCCGGAGACTCGTGCAGGAGTTGCGCGGCGGCGAGCAGCAGCCGGTCCCGTGTCACGCTCGGCTTGGGACGGGCACTCATGTAACGAATATAGCGCTACAAGTGCTACATTCCATCCTGTAGTGGTCGTATCGGTCGGTGTCGCTCTCGAGAACCGGCCGTGACCAGGGACGATCCAGAGGACCAGACCATGTCATCACCCTCTCTGCCGGAACCCGTCGCCGCGTACCTGCGTGCCAAGCGCGCCCACGACAGCGAGGGGCTGGTGGGCACGCTCACCGAGGACGCGGTGATCATCGACGATGGAAACCGCCATCAGGGCGCGGACGCCATCCGGGCGTGGAACGACGAGGCCAGCAAGAAGGTCCGGGCGACCTACGACGTCAAAGAGGTGAAGGAGGCCGGCGGCCGGACGCTGGTCTCCGTCGAGGTCGGGGGAGACTTCCCCGGCAGCCCGGTCGTGCTGGGGTTCGAGTTCACCGTCGACGGCGACAAGATCTCCGCGCTGACCATCGCCCCGTGACCGCCCAGGGGTATCGGAGACGGGGGCCGGAGACACGAGAGCGCCCTGCCGCCAACGCGACAGGGCGCTCCCTCAGCTCATCCCCGCGGCTGATCAACCCTTGTAGTTGAACACCTGGTGGAGGGTGTGCCGGATCTCGACCAGGTCCTTCTGGTCCTCCATCACCCGGTCGATCGGCTTGTAGGCCTCCGGGTGCTCGTCGACCAGGGCGGCGGCCCGGCCGGCGTTCCACGTGCGGCCGCGCATCGCCTCCGTCAGCGACGTCGCCGACAGTTCGCGCTTGGCCCGGCCGCGCGACATCCTCCGCCCGGCGCCGTGCGAGCACGAGTTGTACGACGCCGCGTTGCCGCGGCCGCGCACGATGTACGACTGCGTCCCCATCGAGCCGGGGATGACCCCCTCGTCGCCGGTGTCGGCCTTGATGGCCCCCTTGCGGGTGATCCACAGCCGCCGGCCCTCGTGCTCCTCCTGCTGGGTGAAGTTGTGGTGGCAGTTGATCGTGCGGACGCGCGCGCCCTTGCCGGCGACCTGGAACAGCGCGTTGCTCAGCACCGTGTCCATCCGGGCACGCGAGGCCATGGCGTAGCGCTGCGACCAGAGCATGTCCTCGATGTAGGCGGTGAACTCGGGCGTGCTCTGCACCAGGTACGCGAGGTCCGGGTCCTCCAGCCCGATGGCCTGGCGCTTCATCGACTTCTTGGCGTCGACGATGTGCCGGGTGGCGAGCTGGTTGCCGATGCCGCGCGAGCCGGAGTGCAGCACCGTCCACACCCGGTCGCGTTCGTCGAGGCAGACCTCGACGAAGTGGTTGCCGGAGCCGAGGGTGCCGAACTGGACCGACACGGCCTTCTCCTGCTTGGGCGTGAGGTCGCTGTGCGGACGGCCCAGGTCGTCCAGCGCACGATCCACGGCGCGGTCCTCGTGGCCCTTCCCGACTCCGGCGGGGATCCGCCGCTCCACCAGTGGCATCAGCGCGTCGAGCGTCTCCGGCAGGTCGGCGGCCGTCAGCGTCGTCTCCGTCGCGATCATCCCGCAGCCGATGTCCACGCCCACGGCGGCCGGGATGATCGCTCCCTCGGTGGGGATCACGGATCCGACCGTCGCCCCGATGCCGATGTGCGCGTCGGGCATGAGCGCGACGTGTCCGGACACGAAGGGGAGCCGTGCGGTGCGCGCGGCCTGCTGGATGGCGCCCTCGTCGATCTCGCTGGCCCACGACAGGAGGTTCGGGGCGACCTCGCTAGGCATGATGATCTCCTCTGTTCGTGATCCAGTTTGCACACGCCCCAAGGGAGATCCCACTGGTTTTCCGGCCGGCAGGGGATGCCGGGCCGCGGGAAGGGCCCGGCGGGAGCGGTTCCGCCCGCCGCCGCCGGATACTCTGGTTGATACGGTGACACCCGGTGGTTAACAGAAACAAAGCGTGATCGCGCCGGGTTGTCGCCAGGAAGACCCCAGGCCTCTAGGCTTGGATCTTCTCTCGCCATGGAGGTCCCCTCGTGCTGGTTGACTCTTTCGGTCGGATGGCGACTGATCTTCGGGTCTCGCTGACCGACAGATGCAACCTGCGGTGCACGTACTGCATGCCGCCCGAAGGCCTCGACTGGCTTCCGAAGCCCGAGCTCCTCACCGCGGATGAGATCGTCAGACTCGTCGGCATCGGCGTGGAACGTCTCGGCATCACCGAGGTCCGCTTCACCGGCGGTGAGCCGCTCCTGCGCCGAGAGCTGATCGAGATCGTCACCGCGACCGCCGCCCTCGGCCCGCGACCCCAGATCTCGCTCACGACCAACGGCATCGGCCTGGCGCGCCTCGCCGGGCCGCTCGCCGAAGCAGGGCTCGACCGCGTGAACGTCTCGCTCGACACCCTCGACCCCGAAACGTTCGTACGGCTTTCGCATCGCGACCGCCTCCGTGACGTCCTCGCCGGGCTCGCCGCGGCCGACGAGGCGGGACTCAGGCCGGTCAAGGTCAACACGGTGCTGATGCGCGGTGTCAACGAGGACGAGGCGGTGCCGCTGCTGCGTTACTGCCTCGACAAGGGGTACGAGCTGCGCTTCATCGAGCAGATGCCACTCGACGCCCAGCACGGCTGGCAGCGCGAGAACATGATCACCGCTGACGAGATCCTCGTCCGTCTCAACGCAGCCTTCGAGCTGACGGAGGACGATCCGGGCGAGCGCGGCAGCGCCCCCGCCGAGTTGTTCCTGGTCGACGGCGGACCCCGGCGAGTGGGCGTGATCGGCTCGGTCACCCGGCCGTTCTGCGGTGCCTGCGACCGCGTCCGGATCACCGCCGACGGCCAGGTGCGCAACTGCCTGTTCGCCACCGAGGAGTCGGATCTGCGCGCCGCCCTGCGCGGCGGCGCCACCGACGACGATCTGGCGGAGCGATGGATGGCCGCCGTCCGCGGGAAGAAGGCCGGGCACGGCATCGACGATCCGGCCTTCCTGCAGCCCGCCCGGCCCATGTCCGCCATCGGCGGCTGACACGGCCGGCGAGCCATGATGAGCACGACACCGGAGGGCGGCCCGGGCATCCGAGGCGGCGTCACGCCGTACGACGCCGTCATCCTGGCAGGCGGACGGGCCGAGCGCCTGGGCGGGCTGGACAAGCCCGGCGCCCTCGTCGGCGGGCGGTCACTGATCGAACGTGTGGCGTCGGCCGTCGGTGAAGCCACCCGGCTGATCGTGGTCGGCCCACCGCGCGACCTCGCGCACGAGCCGTCGCGGACGGCCGACAGGTCGCAGGCCGAGGAGGGGGCCGGGGTGAGGGCCGCTTCCCACGAGGGCCCCGAAGCCGTCGACGGAGTGGTCTTCACCAGTGAGGATCCCCCCGGGGGCGGTCCGGTCCCCGCGTTGCGCGCGGGGCTCGCGCAGGTGCGCGCACCATGGCTGGCTCTGCTCGCCGCCGACCTGCCCTTCCTCTCCGCGCACCACATCACGGCGCTGTTCCTGGCCGCGCGTGCGGGGGAGATCACCGCTGCCGCGGGAGCCGTGCTCGTCGACGACGACGGCAGGGAGCAGTGGCTCACCGGCGTGTGGCGGACGGAGGCTCTCGCGGACGCGCTGGACGGGTATCGGGGCCGGTCGTTGTACCGGTTGCTGGGCCCGCTCGAACCGGTGCGCGTACATCTTCCGGCGCCCGGCGACGGTCGCGCACCGTGGTTCGACTGCGACACGATGGACGACCTCGGCGCCGCCCGCGAGCGGGCACGTGGTGCCTAGTGGAAACAAGGCCCGGACATCCGGTGCCCGCGACGCGTCGCGGGCACCGGGAACGCCGCAACAGTCACGACGAACAGTCATCACCGAGGAGTGCGCATGAACGTGCTTGAGGAGTGGACCGCGCTTGTCTGCCGGGAGCTCGGCGTCGACCCGGCCCGGGTGGACAGGAACGCCGTGCTCGACCTGACGAGAGATGTGGCCCATGGTGTCGCGCGGCCGGCCGCGCCCCTCACCGCCTACCTGCTCGGGCTCGCGCAGGGTGCGGGGACCGCGCCCGACGGCGCCGTCGAGAGGTTGTCAAGTCTTGCGCGTGACTGGGAGAAGATGACTGCGGAAACACCCGGCGACGCGTAGCGGACGCGAGATGAAAAGTCGGCGCGAAACGGCCTGAGTGGAGGAAGGGCGACGCCGGGTGGTTACGGGGGCAAACCACCCGGCGTCGCTTTCATCGGCGTTCCGACGGGGGCCCGGAACGCCGGCACCAGCGCTCCGACGGGGGACCAGAGCGCTTGGTTATGACTCTACACCTCCGACCCATGGGTTACGTCAAGACTTTGTCACGACCCGATCTCGCGTCGATGGCGTGGTATCTCGTTTTGGTTAGATTCCGTCATGTCCGAAGGTGAAATGACGTCCTGACCTCGTTGATTGGCCCCGATAACGGCAAGGTATGGCAAAAGGACGGCGCCCGCCACGAGGATCGCCTTCACCGGCCACGGAGCCGGTACGGCGACGGCCAGGATGAGGCAGATGAGACGGATGCCCATCTTGATCAGATAGCTGATCTCGCGGCGCTTGATGTCGGCCGACAGGGAGGGCTGGGCGTCCGTCACGCTGTGCACGACAGGGGCGCCTCTGAGCCTGCGCCAAGGGTTCACGTTTCCACGGTAGACCCAGCCGGGCGCGGGTGCGTCGGCGCCTTGGCGATACGATCGCGCCCACACGAGAGGCGAGGAGCGCACGATGACGGACCGTACGTACCGGGTGACAGAGATCGTCGGAACCTCGGCGGAGAGCGTCGACCAGGCCATCCGCAACGGCGTCCGCCGGGCCTCCCAGACGCTCCGCCACCTTGACTGGTTCGAGGTGACGGAGGTGCGGGGGCAGATCGAGGACGGCGAGGTCGCCCACTTCCAGGTCGGCATGAAGGTCGGCTTCCGCCTGGAGGACGCCGGGTAGGCGCGGCCGAGGTCGTCGCGGCCGCGCCGCGCCGTCAGTTCGCCTGGCTCACCGTCGACATGTTGAAGTCCGGCACACGCACCGCCGGCATCACCGTGCGGGTGAAGTAGTCGTTCCACTCGCGGGGCAGGGTCTGCGCGCTCGCACCCACCTCGGTCACGCGTCCGAGCAGGTCGACCGGCGACTCGTTGAACCGGAAGTTGTTGACCTCGCCGACGACCTCCCCGTTCTCCACCAGGTAGACGCCGTCCCTGGTCAGGCCGGTCAGCAGCAGCGTCTGGGGGTCGACCTCTCGGATGTACCACAGGCAGGTGAGCAGCAGTCCGCGCTCGGTGGAGGCGATCATCTCCTCCAGCGAGCGGCCGCCGTCGGGGCCCGTCATGATCAGGTTGTCGATCTGCGGGGTGGCGGCCAGGCCGGTCAGCTCGGCCGAGTGCCGGGTCTGGAGCAGGTTCCGCAGCGTGCCGTCCGCGATCCAGTCCGTCGCGCCCAGTCGCATGCCGTTGTCGAAGACCGACTGCTCGCGGCTGGAGGCGTGCGCGATCTGGAACGGCGAGCACTCGATGCCCGGATACGCCGGGTCGCTGTACAGCCGCACCGGCAGCGGCGACAGCCGCTCGCCGACGCGGGTGCCGCCGCCGGTCTTGGAGAAGACCGTCCGGCCGTCGGCCGCGTCGCGCGCGCCCGCCGTCCAGTACAGATAGATCATCAGGTCGGCGACCGCCGTGGGCGGCAGGATCGTCTCGTAGCGTCCGGCCTCGAGGTCGACGCGCCGCTTGGACCATTCGAGCCGCTGCGCCAGGGTCGCGTCGAGCGCCGCCACGTCGACGTCGGTGAAGTCGCGCGTGGCCACTCCCGTCCACGCCGACCTCGACATGTCCGGGGACTTGGCGTTGAGCTCCAGCCGTCCCGTCGGCTGGTCGTGCCGCAGCCGCAGGCCGTTCGACGAGCCCACGAACGTGGACGTCAGGATGTGCTCGGCGAAGCCGTACAGCCTCCGGCCGGACGCCTCCGCGGCGGCGAACGACTCGCCGAGCGCCGGTGCGAAGTCGCGGAAGACCTCGATGGACGTCGGCTCGACCTCGCGGTCCCAGCCGTCCAGGGCGGTGCCCTCGACCAGCGGGCGCGCGTCGTCCGACGGCCGCGCGTCCCTGGCCGCGGCGTCCGCCGCGGCGACCACGTCGGCGAGCTGGTCCGGCCGTACTGCGGCGCGGGACACGACGCCCACACCCTGCCCGGCGACGGAGATGACGGTCAGCTGCGACGACCGGGCGACCCCGTTGGTCGTCAGGGTGTTGCCCGCGAAGCGCAGGTTGGCGGTGGACCCCTCGTCCACGATCACGATGCAGTCGTCGGCCTCGCTCAGCGCGAGCGCCCGCTCGACCGTCTCCTGTGGCGTCATCACTTTCCACCTTCCTGGACGGTGTTGAGGATCCGCACCCCGCGGAACAGGGCCGACGGCGCGCCGTGGCTGACCGGCGCCACCTGCCCCGGCTGGCCCTTGCCGCAGTTGAAGGCGCCGCCGAGCACGTAGGTGCCCGGGCCGCCCACGGCCTCCATCGACCGCCAGAAGTCCGTCGTCGTCGCCTGGTAGGCGACGTCGCGGAGCTGCCCGGCCAGCCGCCCGTTCTCGATCTTGTAGAACCGCTGTCCGGTGAACTGGAAGTTGTACCGCTGCATGTCGATCGACCAGCTCTTGTCGCCCAGGACGTAGATGCCGCGCTCGACCCGCGAGATGAGCTCGTCGGTGGTCGGCCCGTCCTCGGCCGGCCGCAGCGACACGTTCGCCATCCGCTGGATCGGGACGTGGCCGGGGGAGTCGGCGAACGCGCACCCGTTGGAACGGCCGAAGCCCTTCATCAGCGCCATGCGGCGGTCGAGCTGGTAGCCAACGAGCGTGCCGTCCTTGACGATGTCGAACGACTGGCCCGCGACGCCCTCGTCGTCCCATCCGACGGTGGCCAGGCCGTGCTCCTGCGTACGGTCACCGGTGATGTTCATGACCGGTGAGCCGTAGTGCAGGCTGCCCAGCTTGTCGAAGGTGGCGAACGAGGTCCCGGCGTAGGCCGCCTCGTAGCCGAGGGCCCGGTCGAGCTCGGTCGCGTGCCCGATGGACTCGTGGATCGTCAGCCACAGGTTCGAGGGGTGGACGACCAGGTCGTAGGCGCCCGCGTCGACCGACGGCGCCTTGAGCTTCTCGGCCAGCAGGTCGGGCAGCTCCGCCAGCTCCGCGGGGAAGTCCCAGCCGGTGCCCGTGAGGTACTCATACCCCCGGCCGACCGGAGGCGCGAGCGTCCGCATGTCGTCGAATCGGTCGCCGTCGGTCTTCATCGCGGTCAGCGCCGGGTGGACCCGGACGCGCTGCTGCGTGGTCACGGTGCCCGCGGTGTCGGCGTAGAACTTCTGCTCCTTGACCTGCATGAGCGAGGCCGACACGTGGTCGACCGCGCCCAGCATGCCCGAGGACCACTCGCTCAGCAGGGCGACCTTGTCGCGGAGCGGCACGTCGAAGGGGTCGACGTCGTAGGCCGACACCCAGGTGACGTCGGAGTAGGCCGGTTCGGGAGACAGCTCGACAGGCTCCCTGTTGATCGGCGCGCTCACGGCGGCCACCCGGACGGCCTCCTCGGCGGCGCGCGCGGCGGCCTCGGGGGTCAGCTCGATGCCCGACGCGAACCCCCAGGTCCCGTCCTTGATCACTCGTACGGCGAAGCCGAGGTCGTCGGCGTCGATGGAGCCCTCGAGGTTGGCGTCGAAAAGGCGCAGAGTCTCGGCGCGGACCCGTTCCAGTCGGAAGGCCGCGTGCTCGACTCCCAGGTCACGGGCGCGCTGGAGGGCCGCGTCCGCCAGACGCCGAAGCGGCAGGGCGAGAAAATCGGGATCGATCTGGCGCATGTCCACGATCCTAACCCTGTGATCTTGTGCCTAGCGGACAAGGGGATTACCCCTCGGTAGCCGATAGCGTCGGTCGCATGGCTCGCTCTGTACTCGTCACCGGTGGAAATCGTGGAATCGGCCTCGCGATCGCGCGGGAGCTCGCCGCCGCCGGAGACGCGGTGGCCGTCACCTACCGCTCCGGAGAACCGCCGGAGGGGCTCTTCGGCGTCCGCTGCGACGTGACCAGCTCCGCCGACGTCGACGCCGCCTTCGAGAAGGCCGAGGCCGAGCACGGCCCGGTGGAGGTCGTCGTCTCGAACGCGGGCATCACCAAGGACACGCTCCTGCCGATGATGAAGGAGGAGACCTTCACCGACGTCATCGACGCGAACCTCACCGGCGCCTACCGCGTCGCCAAGCGCGCCGTCCGCCCCATGCTCCGGCTGCGGCGCGGGCGGATCATCCTGATCTCCTCGGTGGTCGGTCTGCTCGGCTCCGCCGGTCAGACCAACTACGCGGCCTCCAAGGCCGGCCTGGTCGGGTTCGGCCGGTCGCTCGCCCGCGAACTGGGCTCCCGTGGCATTACGGTGAACGTCGTGGCGCCGGGGTTCGTGGAGACCGACATGACCGCCGTGCTCGAGGACGCCCAGCAGGAGGCGATCCGCAAGAGCATCCCGCTCGGGCGGCAGGCGAAGGCCGAGGAGGTCGCCCGCGTGGTGCGATTCCTGGCCAGTGAGGACGCGTCGTACATCACGGGAGCCGTCATCCCGGTGGACGGCGGCCTGGGCATGGGCCACTGAGCGGTACGCACGGCCCCCGCCGCGCGCCCGCCGGAACGACGAGAGACTGGAGCTGAACAATGGGTTTGCTGGATGGTAAGAGACTGCTGGTCACCGGCGTCCTCACCGACTCCTCCATCGCCTTCAACGTGGCGAAGCTGGCCCAGGAGGAGGGCGCCCAGGTCGTGCTGACGGGCTTCGGCCGCCTCAGCCTCGTCGAGCGCATCGCCAAGCGCCTCCCCGAGCCGCCCCCGGTGATCGAGCTGGACGTCCAGAACACCGAGCACCTGGACACCCTGGCCGACCGCGTCGGCGCGCACCTCGACGGGCTCGACGGAGTCGTGCACTCCATCGGCTTCGCCCCGCAGACCTGCCTCGGCGGGAACTTCCTCAACACCTCGTGGGAGGACGTCTCGACGGCCCTGCACGTCTCGACGTTCTCGTTCAAGTCGCTCGCCGTCGCGTGCCTGCCGCTGATGAAGGACGGCGGCGCGGTCGTCGGGCTCGACTTCGACGCGACCAAGGCCTGGCCGGTCTACGACTGGATGGGCGTGGCCAAGGCCGGCCTGGAGTCCGCCTCGCGCTATCTGGCACGCGACCTCGGCAAGCACGGCATCAGGGTCAACCTCGTCGCCGCCGGGCCGCTGCGCACGATGGCCGCCAAGAGCATCCCCGGCTTCCAGGAGTTCGAGGAGAGCTGGCCCGCCAAGGCCCCGCTCGGCTGGGACCTCGCCGACACCGCGCCGGCCGCCAAGGCGTGCCTCGCGCTGCTGTCCGACTGGTTCCCCGCCACCACCGGCGAGATCGTCCACGTCGACGGCGGCGTGCACGCGATGGGCGCCTGACCGGCGTCAGGGCGCCGGCGGGATCTCACCCGAGCCTCGCGTGATCAGCTCCACCGGCACGGTGACCGTCCGCACCTCGGTCGCCGGGTCGGCGATGCGGGCACGGAGCATGTCGATCGCCGTGCTGCCGATCGCGTCGGTGTCCTGGGCGACCACGGTCAGGTCCGGCCGCAGCAGGGTGGCGAGCTCGGAGTCGTCGAAGCCGATCAGTGCCACGTCCACCGCGTCCGCACCGAGGTGACGGAGCACTTCCACGCTGAGCTGCGCGTTGCCCGTGACGATCGCCGTCGCGGGCGCGGAGCCGCTGAGCGCCGCGCGGACGGCCTCGCGGATGCGCCCGCTCTCCACCTCGCCCGTGTGCAGCATCGTGCCGAGCGGGCCGCCGTGCGCGGCGACGCACCCCCGGAAGGCCATCGCCCGCTCGCGGGCCGTGTAGATCCGCTCGTCGTCTCCGATGTACGCGATGCGGTCGTGGCCGTGCCGTACGAGATGGCGGTAGGCCTTCTCGATGCCGGACCTGTTGTCGGACAGCACGCAGTCGACGTCGAGACCGAGCACGGGACGGTCGACGGCGACCAGTGACAGGCCGGCCGCCAGCTCGGGCACGAGATAGCGGTGGTCGTCGCCGATGGGTTCGAGCACGATGCCGTCGAACCGGCGGCGGCACATGGACTCGACCACATGCCGCTCGAGGCTCTCGTCGTCCTCCGTCGAGGCCGCCAGCACCATCAGGTCGGCGGCCCTGGCCGCACGCTCGACGGCGCGCAGGACCGGGTTGACGTGGGAGAGCTGCCGTACGGCCGCGCCGAGTGTTCCGGTGACGCCCAGGCGCAGATGACGGGCCCGCTCGTCGGGCCGATACCCGAGGTCGGCGATGGCCGCCCGGACCCGTTGAACGAGATCGGGGCCCACGGTGGGATCCTGGTTGACGACGCGTGAGACCGTCCGCAGCGCCACACCGGCCTCCCGGGCGACGTCCACCATGGTCGGTCTCCGGCTGCGGCGTCCGCCGCTCACCTTTCCCCCCATGAGCTCATCATCTGCATGATCGCCACTATCGGCCATTCCGGAAGGATTACGACTGTCGTGACCAACTTGTTGCAAGCCTCGCTCTTTGAAACCTCTGAGTAACACTCTACCTTTCGAGATAACGTTATCTCAGCTTGGCTTCGGGGAGCCCCTAACTGGCAAGGGAGGTCTGTGCTGTGCGCAGATCGATAGTATTTTGCCTGGTCACAACGCTTGCTGTGGCCGGATGCGGAGTCGGTGAGAAGCCGGCGGCGACGCCGGCGTCCGGTGGGAAGGTCGAGCTGTCCTTCCTGGTCTTCGAGACGCCCAACCTGAACGCGGCCTTCTGGGACGCGGCCATCGCGCGCGCCTCGGCCAAGGTTCCGGGCGTGACCATCAAGAAGCTCGTGACGCCCAACGTCGACCGCACCGGCTACGCCAAGCAGCTGGACGCGTCAGGCCACCTCCCCGACATCCTGCAGTCGGTCAACCCGGCGGGCTTCGCCGAGGCCGGCAAGCTCGCCGCCTTCACCGACGACGAGCTGACGAACTTCATCGCCCCCAAGGCGGGCGCGGTCGACGGCAAGATCTACCAGTTGCCGTACAACACGCAGGTCATCCCGGTGGTCTACTACAACAAGGACGCCTTCGCGAAGGCCGGCATCACCGAGACGCCGAAGACCTACAAGGACCTTCTGGACGTCAGCGCGAAGCTCAAGGCGAAGAACATCACCCCGTTCGTCGTGGGCGGCGGCGGCGCGGACACCTGGGCGGACATGTATCCGCTGACCGGGACCGTCGCCACCGACGTCTACGCCAAGACGCCCGACTTCCTGACGCAGCGCAAGGACGGCAAGGTCAAGTTCGCCGACGCCGACTTCACCAAGGCCGCGCAGAAGGTCGCCGACCTGGCCAAGCAGGGCTACATCGACCCGGCGGGCCTGAGCCGCTCCTACGCCGACACCGAGCAGGCCTTCCGCGACGGCAAGGGCGCCATGTACCCGATGGGTTCCTGGTTCGCGACCTCGGCCGACAACAACAAGCCGGGCTTCGAGATCGGCGCCTTCCCCTGGCCGTCCGACGACGGCACCCCGGTCACCCCCACCTTCACCGGCGGCGGCACCTCGGTCAGCGCCTCGGCCCCGAACGTGGACCTCGCCAAGAAGTGGGCGCTCGCGTTCGACGAGGACAAGGAGAACAACGACGCGTTCGTCAAGCTCGACGGCTCCATCCCGGCGATCAAGGGATACACCCCGCCGACGGACATGGGCCCCGTCTACCAGGCGACCGTCGCCATCTACCAGCAGGGCATGAAGGACAACTCCATCGTCAACGCCTTCTCGCAGGAGACCGGTGACGGATCGTTGCCCCCCGGCCTCGCCGACAAGTCCGCCCTGGGCGTCCAGGACCTGATCACCGGCAAGAAGTCGGCCGGGGATTTCGCGTCCTACCTTGACGACCAGTGGGCCAAGGCGACCCAGTAGGACCAGGCTCGCTTCTCATGACAGAAATTCAGCACGGCACGCGCGGCGAGGTCGACCCCGCCGCGCCCCGTCAATCACCCTCACACGGCGGTTCCCGGCAGAGGGGCGCCGCCATCCGGCGGCGCGCCTCCGCCCGCATCTGGCCCAAGCTCGGCCGGTTCGGCCTGTTCGCCCTGCCGGGGCTTGTGGCGTACGTGGTGTTCGTCCTGATCCCGATCGGCATGACGGGCTACTACAGCTTCACCAACCGCAATCCCTTCAACCCGCCGACCAAATGGGTGGGGCTGCGCAACTACGGTGACCTGCTGGGCGACCAGGAGTTCCGCCAGGCCCTGGTCAACACGGTGATCATCGCGGTGATCGTCACGGTGTTCGCCAACGTCGGCGGCCTGCTCATCGCGATGCTGCTCGACCGGCCGACCAAGCTCTACGTCGCGCTGCGCGGCATCTTCTTCACACCCGTGGTGCTCAGCGCGGTCGTGATCAGCGTCATCTGGCAGGCGGTGCTCACCGACGACGGCCTGCTGAACTCCCTGCTGCGCGGCCTCGGCGTCGACCATCCCCCCGGATGGCTGTCCGATCCCGACCTCGCCCTCTACTCGATCGCGTGGATCATCACCTGGCAGATGCTCGGCTTCTGCGTCGTGGTCTACCTGGCCGGGCTCCAGGGCGTCCCGCGCGAACTGCAGGAGGCCGCGTCGATCGACGGAGCCGGGCGGCTGGCGCGTTTCCGCAACGTCACGTGGCCCATGCTGGCCCCGGCTCTGACGATCAACACGGTGATGCTCCTGATCACGGGGTTCAAGGCGTACGACCAGATCCAGGTGATCACCAACGGCGGGCCCGGCACCGGCACGACCAGCACCATGGCCTTCCAGGTCGTGCAGACCGCCTTCAACGGCAACCACATCGGCTACTCCTCGGCGATGGCGGCGGTGATGCTCGTGCTGGTCGCGACCGTCTCGGTGATCGTCTTGAGGCTGCTGCAGCGACGCGAGGTGACGCAGTGATGGACGACCGTACGCATTCGTGGCTGCGGCCCCTGGTGGCGGTGTTCGTCGGGGCGGTGTTCTTCCTGCCGCTCTACCTCGTGGTCGTCAACGTGTTCAAGCCGGGGGCCGACATCGTGCCGCACCCGGCCGGCCTGCCCCTGCCGCCGACGCTGGACAACATCTCCGCGGTCCTGTCGAGACCCGACAACCTCTTCACGTTCGGCCTGATCAACAGCATCGCGGTGACCGCGCTGTCGATCACCATCCTGACGGTGCTGTCGGCCATGCTCGGCCACTACCTCGCCAGGTCGAAGCGCGTGCTCGCCAAGGTCGCGATGGTGACGCTGCTGTGCGGGCTGATGATCCCGGTGCCGGTGATCCTCGAGCCGATCACCGGCGTGCTGAAGACCCTGGGCCTGATGACCTCCCTGCAGGGCCTCGTCCTGGTCAACGTCGGCTACTACGTGCCGTTCGGCGTCCTGCTGTTCATGGGGTTCGTCAGGTCCGTCCCGCTGGAACTGGAGGAGGCCGCGGAACTCGACGGCGCGAGCAAGCTGCGCGTGTTCTGGCAGGTGGTCTTCCCGCTCCTGCGGCCGGCCTCGGCAAGCGTGCTGATCTTCCTCGGCGTGTGGATCTGGAACGACTTCCTGACCCCGCTCATCCTCCTCGGGCCCGACAGCGGCACCACCGTGACCGTCGGCGTCTACCGAGCGATCGGCCAGCACCAGTCGGACTTCGGCGCGGTGTTCGCCTTCATGTTCCTCGCCACGCTGCCGATCCTCGTCTTCTACCTCGCCCTGCAGAAGAACTTCGTGAAGGGCCTGACCGGAGGCGCGGTCAAGGGATAGCAGCCGCTCTCCCCGCCGCCGTTCCCCTTCCCCCTCGTCTCCACTCGAGCAAAGGCTTTTCATGCTGACGATCGACGCCGTCGAGTCCACCGAGCTCTTCGTCGGTCCCGACGACGCCCCCCGCCAGGTCCTGCGCGTGCGGACCTCGGCGATGTCGCCCACCGAGACCATCGACGTGACCGTCTCCGGCGGCGCGGCCGGCACGCTCTCCGGCGTGCCGGGCACGGGGACGCACGAGATCCCCGTGATAACCGTCGCGGCCCCGGGAAGCGTCGTGGAGATCACGGTGGAGGCGTCGGGCGGGGACGGCACGGCGTCGGCGTCGGGCACGCTCACCGTCGCGGAGCCCGGCTGGACGGTCTTCCTGGTCTCCCACTTCCACTACGACCCGGTCTGGTGGAACACCCAGGCCGGATACGCCAGCGAGTGGGACGCGCTGCCGGACGCCCAGGACGTGCGGATGAGCTTCCAGTTCACCGCCTTCCAGCTCATCGACGCGCACCTGGAACTGGCCAGGCGCGACGCCGACTACCGCTTCGTGCTCGCGGAGGTCGACTACCTCAAGCCCTACTGGGACGCCTTCCCGGAGAACCGCGAGATCCTGCGCAGGCTGGTCACCGAGGGCCGCCTGGAGATCATGGGCGGCACCTACAACGAGCCGAACACCAACCTCACCGGCGCGGAGACCACGATCCGCAACGCGGTCTACGGCGTCGGGTTCCAGCGCGACATCCTGGGCGGCGAACCGGCCACCGCCTGGCAGCTCGACGCGTTCGGGCACGACCCGCAGTTCCCCGGTCTGATGGCCGACGCCGGCCTGACCTCCAGCGCGTGGGCGCGCGGCCCCTTCCACCAGTGGGGGCCCTCGCTGGAGATGGGCACCTACGACACCCCGCACGGCGACCCGTCCGGGATGCAGTTCCGCAGCGAGTTCGAGTGGATCTCGCCGAGCGGGCGCGGGCTGCTCACCAACTTCATGGCCGCCCACTACAGCGCCGGCTGGTCGATGGACTCGGCGCAGACGCTCGCCGACGCCGAGGAGTCGGTGTACGGGCTGTTCCTGCGGATGAAGAAGGTGGCGGCGACGCGGAACGTGCTGATCCCCGTCGGCACCGACTACAGCCCGCCCAACAAGTGGCTGACCGAGATCCACCGCGACTGGAACTCCCGCTACACGTGGCCGCGCGTCGTGTGCGCGCTGCCCCGCGACTTCTTCGGAGCCGTCTCCGCCGAGCTCGCGGCCACCGGCACCCGGCTGTCGCCGCAGACACGGGACATGAACCCGGTCTACACCGGCAAGGACGTCTCCTACATCGACACCAAGCAGGCCCAGCGCGCCGCGGAGAACGAGCTGCTCGACGCGGAGAAGTTCGCCGCGCTGGCCTGCCTGACGGGTGACGCGGCATATCCCGAGGCCGCGCTGGACAAGGCCTGGCGGCAGCTCGTGTACGGCGCGCACCACGACGCGATCACCGGAACCGAGTCCGACCAGGTCTACCTCGACCTGCTGGCCGGCTGGCGGGAGGCGTTCGACCTGGCCAGGCAGGTGCACGACGCCGCGTTGCGTCATCTCGCCGCGCGCGTCGACACCAGCTCCGGGACGGGCGACCGCTCCGTCGTCGTGTTCAACGCCATGGCCTGGCCGCGCACCGACGTCGTCCGTGTCACCGTCCCCGGCCCGTTCCACGGCCTGACCGACGAGGACGGCGCCGCCGTACCCGTCGTCGTCGAGCACGCGGACGCCACGGGAGCCGAGCTGGTGTTCCTCGCGGACGTGCCCTCGGTGGGATACCGCACTTATCACCTCGCGGGCGCGGCTTCCGGAGACGCCGTGGCCTGGCGACCGCTCGCCGAGCCTGTGATCGCCAACGAGCACCATCGGCTGGCGGTCGACCCCGGGCGCGGCGGAGCCGTACGGAGCCTGGTCGACCTGGCGACCGGCCACGAGCTCATCACGCCCGGCGAGGTCGGCAACGAGATCGTCGTGTACGACGAGTACACCGAGCATCCCGTCTTCCGCGAAGGGCCCTGGCACCTGGTGCCCACGGGGGTGTCGGCCGGCTCGGCGTCCGCGCCGGCCCGCTCCGTCGTGGCCGAGCGCTCGGCTCTGGGCGAGCGCGTCACGGTCACGGGCTCGATCGGCACGCTCGGCTACACCCAGGTGATCACCTTGTGGCGCGGGGTCGACCGGGTCGACTGCAGCACCCACCTCGACGGCTTCGACGGCGAGGACAAGCTGGTACGGCTGCGTTGGCCGTCCCTCGTGGAGGGCGCGCGACCGGTCTCCGAAGTCGGCCACGCGGTCGTCGGGCGCTCGTTCGCGCATCCCGACGTCGACGCCGCCCTGCACCCCTGGACGCTCGACAACCCCGCCTACCAGTGGTTCGGCCTGAGCTCCATGGCCAGGGTCGTGCTGCGTCCCGGCGACGGCGGTCCGGTCAGGTCGCACGCCATCGGGGTCGCCGAGATCGTGGTGCCGCGCGAGAGCGACGCCGCAGACCTTGGGCGCGACCTCGCCGTCCGGCTCGCCCAGTCGGGGGTGACCGCGACCTGCACGCACGCGGAGGGCAACAGGTACGGCCTGCTGTCGTTCGACTCCAACCTCCCGGACGCCCGGATCGTGGTGGGCGGACCCGCGGACAACGAGTTCACCGCCGCCGTCCTGGCGGCCGCGGACCCCCGTTACGCCCGGGAACTGGAGCGTGCCCTGGCGGCCGGCGGCCGGGCGCTGCTCTGGATCCCCGCCGCCAGGACGGCCGGCGAGACCTTCCACCCCGAGGCCGACCTGCGGGAGCCCGGCGACCTGCCGGTCCTGGTGGTCGCGTCGGCGGGCGACGTCAGGGAGGCCGTCGCGGACCTGGTCGCCGACCTCGCCGACAGCGTGATCGAGGTGACGCAGCCGTCCGAGCTGTGCGGCGAGGAGGATCTCGACCACCGGACCGTCGCCGTGCTCAACCGGGGCGTTCCCGGCTTCGCCGTCGACACGCGGGGGCGCCTGCACCTGTCGCTCATGCGGTCGTGCACCGGGTGGCCCTCCGGCGTGTGGATCGACCCCCCGAGGCGGACCGCCCCGGACGGGAGCGGCTTCCAGCTCCAGCACTGGAGCCACACCTTCGACTACGCCGTCGCGTCCGGCGCGGGAGACTGGCGGGACGCGGGCATCGTGGCCCGGGCACACGACTTCAACCATCCGCTGCGCGCCGTCGTCGAGGAACCCCACGACGGGCGCCTGCCGTCCTCGGCCGCGCTGCTGAACGTCGAGCCGCGGGGCGGAGCCGTCCTGGCGGCGTTCAAGGCCACGGGGAACCCGACCGCGCACGGCAGGGCACGGCCGGCCGATCCACGCGAAGGCCTCACCGCCCGCCTGTACGAACCCCACGGGCGCGACGCGTCGTTCACCCTCGGCTCGCACGTGCCGTTCGCGGAGGCCGCGCTCGCCGACGTCCTGGAGGTCGAGACCGGCGAGGCCAAGACCCGCGACGGCGTCCTCCACGCCGACATCGGCCCCAGCCAGGTCGCGACCTACGTGCTGCGCACCCGGTCCGGCGATTGCGCCGAGCCCGCCGAGCACACGGCGGCGGACGGACCCGTGGAGCCCCTGGGCCTGGCGGCCGAGCCCGCCCAGCCCGTCTTCTCCCGATTCTGGCTGCACAACCGAGGGTCGGCGCCGCTCGGGTACCAGCCCATGAGCGTCCACGTCCGCGCCGCCGCCGACGATCTCCCGGCCGACGGCGCCGCGCGGCTGCGTGTGACGCTCTCCAGCGACCTGACCGACGCGGCAGCCGAGGGCGAGGTGTGCGTCGTGGTCCCCGACGGCTGGGACGCCTCCCCCCGGGACCGGCCCGTACGGCTGGCCCCGGGCGGCTGGACGGAGTTCGACGTCACCCTCACCCCGCCGCCGGACGCGGGATCCGGGCCGTGGCCTGTCGCGGTCCGGCTCGCTCACGGAGGCCAGACGCATGAGGACGTCGTCTTCGTCGACGGGCACGGCCGTCCCGCGCGAGGGGGCGACGCCGGACTCCTCGCGGTCGAGGTGCCGGAGGAGGGCTTGGAGCTCGCGCCGGGACGGCAGGGCGCGTGGACCGTGCGGCTGCGCAACCTGGCCGGCTTCGACATCCGGGGAGAGGCCCAGGTGATCAGCCCCTGGGGGACGTGGGACCTCGTCGGACCGGCCGTCCACCCGGTCTCCGTGCCCGCGGGGGCGACCGGGGAGCTCGAGATCGAGGTCGGCGTGCCGCTGGGGACGCGTCCCGGCACGTGGTGGGTCCTGGTGAAGTGCATGTGGTTCGGCCGGGTGTCGTACTCGCCCGCCGTGCCGTTGCGGGTCAGGAGCGACGGATGATCGCCGCGGTCGTGGCGGGCACGCCCATCACCGTCGAGGAGGTCGAGCGCCGCGTGCTGCGGCTGCGCGAAGGACGGCGCGGCGACCTGCTGCCTGCCGACGGCACGACGGAGGGGCGCCAACTGCGCCGCTGGGTGACGCAGGTCATGGTCGCCGAAAGGGTGGTGGCGGACGAGGCCGCCCGGCGCGGGGTCGTGGCCGCGGAGGAGCCGCCCCTGCCGCTGGACGCCGTCGCCAGACTCGAACTCGGCAGCGTCACCGCGGCCGTCCTGGCGGAGGACCCGCTCGCGCAGGCGCTCTACCGCGACATGACGGCGGACGTCACGGTCCCCGAGGCGGACGTGCTCCGCTACTACACCGCCAACCAGGACAGGTACCGGACCAGGGCCGCCCGGCTGGTCACCCACTGGCGGGACGGCCGGCCGGTCAACGGCGGCCGGTGGTACGCCGTGTCGCCGGGCGAACTGCCCGAACCGGCCGGCCATGCGGTCTTCACCGCTCCCGAGGGCTCCCGCGTGGGCCCGTTCGACGGTCACGTGTTCACCGTCGGCCCGCTCCAGGGCCGTGAGATCAGCTTCGAAAAAGTGGCCCCGGCCATCAGGGCGTCGTTGCTCGCCGCGCGGCGGCGGCGGCACTTCGCCCTGTGGGCCGACGTCACCTGTGCCCGGGCGCTCCTCATGCCCGGTTTCGAACATCCCGGGGATATCGGCCACCCGGACCACACCCACCGCCACTGAGAGGCCCCCCGCATGAGAAGACCGCGAAGAGCAGTCTTAGCCGCAACTCTCACCGCCGCCCTCACCACCACCTTCCTGACAGCGGAACCGGCCGGGGCGGCGACCCCCACCCCCGACCAGCAGTGGACCCAGGTCCAGCAACTCGTCGGCGCGATCAAAGGCCGCTGGACCAGCCAGGCCTACACCAACGCGGTCAGCCGCTCCATGCCCGACACCGCGCTGCTCGGCAACGGCGACGTCGGCGTCACGTCCGCAGGCGGCGACGGCTACAAGACCTTCTACATCTCCAAGGGCGATTTCTGGACCGGCAACCCGAGCCCGTCCTTCGTCGCGCTCGGCGCGGTGACGATCACCCCGGCGTCCGGCACGGGCGGCGGCTCCGGCAACCTCGCGCTCGGCGCGACGGCGACCGCGTCGAGCTCCCACCCGTCCTTCCCTCCGGCCAGGGCGGTCAACGGCGGGTGGGCGTCCGGCTACGAGGGCTGGGTGTCCGACATCGGCAAGCCGCAGACCCTCACGCTCGACCTCGGCACGGCCAAGACCTTCAACCGGTACGTCCTGCGGCACGACGCCGCGGCCCGCCCGGCGGAGACGGCCAACAACACCAAGAACTGGACCCTCCAGGTCAGCACCGACAACTCGGCCTGGTCCACCGTCGACACCGTCACCAACAACACCGCGAACGTCACCGACCGGACCTTCGCCTCACAGACCGTGCGCTACGTGCGCCTGAACATCACCGAGCCGACCCAGGGGACCACGGCGGACTCGATCAACAACCCGCGCGGCCGCATCGGCCAGTTCGAGCTGTACGCGGGAAGCGGTCCCACGACGCCCTCGGGACCGTTCACCGAGGAGCAGAACATCCTCAAGGGCGACGTCGAGACGTCGATGACGATCGGCGGCACGCCCGTCTCGATGACGACCTGGACCGGCGCGAACGACAACCTCGTCGTCACCCGCGTCAGGTCGCTCGGCTCGTCGGCCGTTCGGCTGAAGGTCCAGACCTCGACCGGCTCGCCCGACGCGCGTTCCGGCTTCACGAGCACCTCGGGCGTCTCGGGCAACACCGTCTGGGCCACCCGCCAGACGGCGGCCGGGTCGAAGTGGGTCTCCCGGGCGTCCCTCGCCACCCGCGTCGTCGGAGGCGGCCTCGTGGGCGCGCCGACGGCGAGCGGCGCGGCCGGCACCTTCACCTTCGACCTGCCCGCGGGTCAGACCGTGAACATCGTGACCGGCGTGGCCGGCGGCGGCCCCAACCCGGCCGACCCCGCCCCCGCCGCGCGCTCGCTGGCCGACGCCCAGAGCTCAGGGTCGCTCGACGGCCTCTACAACGGGCACGTCGACTGGTGGAAGCAGTACTGGCTCAAGTCCTACGTCGACCTCGACGACGACACACTGGAGCGCTTCTACTACGGCTCCCTCTACCTGCTCGGCTCGGCCAGCCGGCCGGGCAAGACCGCGCCAGGACTGTACGGCATCTGGGCGACCAGCGACTTCCCCCAGTTCAGCGGGGACATGCATCTCAACTACAACTGGATGGCCAACTTCTACGGCACCTACTCCAGCAACCGGCCCGAGCTGGCGCTGCCGTACTTCGACCTGGTGACGGCCTACCTCCCGGAGGCGCGGCGCCGGGCGCAGCAGGACCTCACCCGCGTCAAGCCCGACTACATCAGCAGGCGATTCCCCAGCGGGGGAGTGCCGAGCGGTGTGCTCTTCCCGGTCGGAATCGCGCCGTTCAGCTCGACGACGGGCTCCACCGCCGACGACAACTACCACCAGCAGGTGGTGAACTCGCTGTTCACCGCGACGCAGTACATCTCGTACTACGACTACACCCAGGACCGGACGTTCCTGCAGAACACGGCCTACCCCTTCATGAAGGAGGTGGCCGCGTTCTTCCAGAACTATCTGGAGTTCGACGCCGCCGCCCAGCGCTACGTCCTGTGGTCGGGGCCGCACGAGGGCACCTGGGGCAGGAACTCCAGCCCCGACATCGGGCTGCTCAAGCACCTGCTGACCTCGGTGATCAACGCCAGCGTCGAACTCAACGTCGACTCCGGCCCCCGCGCGACCTGGCAGAACATCCTGTCCAAGCTCCCGGCCACGCCGAAGACCACCTACAACGGCCAGACGGTCTACGCGCTCGCCGACCCCGGCACGATCACCGGCGGCGACACCCGCGACATCCATCCGGGCGACAACACCGTCAACCTGGAGTTCATCCACCCGGGTGAGGTGCTCGGCATCAACGGGCCCGCCGCCGACAGGCAGACCGCCATCGCCACGCTCGACGTCATGAACTCCTGGGGCCAGGACAACAGCTTCCCCAAGGTGTTCACCCAGGCCGCCCGCGTCGGCTACCCCGCCCAGAGCCTCATCGACAAGCTGAAGGCCCAGATCAACGGCAAGATGGCCGCCAACCTGCGCATCAGCGACCCCTTCCACGGGCTGGAGAAGACCGGGGCGATCGAGGCGATCGACGACATGCTGCTGCAGACCGACGGCGGAGTCACGCGGGTCTTCCCCGTCTGGCCGTCGGCGAAGAACGCCTCCTTCGTCAAGCTCCGTGACAAGGGCGGCATGCTCGTCTCGAGCGCGCGCAGCGCGGGACAGGTGAGCTACGTCGACATCACCAGCCTCGCCGGCAAGGCCGTACGTCTCCAGAACCCCTGGCCGGGACGCGCGGTCAGGGTCGCCAGGGCCGACGGATCCACGGTCGCCGTCACCATGAGCAACGACCAGATCAACTTCCCGACCCAGTCGGGAACGACCTACACCGTCACGGCGGCCTGACCCACAGGTTTCCGCGAAGGCCGGACACCGGACCCCCGGCCGAGGAAGGTGATGCCTCCTCGGCCGGGCCCTCACCCGGAGTCTCGCCGCCGTGCCGCCGAGTGGCGCTCAGGCGAGACGATGACGACCGGCAGTCCGCGCGCCGCGGACCCCTCCCTCGAGCGGGATCGACTCGCGCTGCTCCATCCGGGCGCGCCGCGCCGACACCACGCGCGTGGCCAGTACCGCCGACAGGAGCAGCGCCGCCGTCAACGCGGTCCCCGCCGCGTCGTACGGCTGCGACGGACGCACCGGATCGGACTTCAGCCTGCCGGTCAGCCCGGGGATGTCCCGGCCGGGCCAGAGCAGGGGGATGGCGCCGTCCTCGTCGAGGTTCACACGCGGGTCCGGCGCCGGCACCACGTCCTTGCCGCCCGCCGGGGTGTACCGGGGCAACTCGACCGTGCGGGCCGGCTCGGCTGGGAGCGTTCCCGCGGGCGTTCTCGCCGGTGGTTCGGGCGCCGGCTTCGGCTTCTTGGGCGGCTTCGCCGGAGGCGGCACCGCCTGCCCATCGCAGTCGCCGCCGAGGCCGAGCAACGTGATGCACGGGACCGGAGTCGGCCCCGTTCCGCCGCCGGAACCACCGGATCCGGAACCGCCTGAGCCGCCTGAGCCGCCGGAACCACCTGAGCCGCCGGAGCCCCCGGTCAGCGGGTCCGTGACCTTGTCGACCGTGCTGCCCACCACGTCGACGGCGGATTCCACGGTGTCGTCCACCGCACCTCCGACGCCGTTGACGGTGCCGCCGACCCCGTCCGTCACGCCGCTGACCACGTCGTCGAGGCCTCCGGTCACCGGTGACGTCACACCGCCCGTCACCCCGTCGACCACGTCCGTCACCCCGTCGACCGTGTCGCCCACCCCGCCGAGGATCGAGCACAGGCCGCCCGTCACCGAGGAGACCAGGCCGCCTCCCGTGCAGTCCATCGCCTGCGCCGGTTGGGCCGCCACCAAGGGAATTGCGCCAGCGAGAGCGAACGCCAATGCCCCGGCAGAGATCGCGGAGGCATTACGTGCGATCCCCATCTGTCCCCTTCCGTCACGTTAACTTCGTTCCCCGCTACTCTTGCCACTCTTCGCCGGAGCACCAAGTTATGCAGCAGCAAGTTGCGATTCGGTATCGATGCGTGATACGTGAGGTCGACTCTCGTTTCTCATCGCGCTCGCTTCGCTCGCGCGTGCTCGGGGCTGGGCCGGGGTGACGCTACTGCTGCTTTGCGAGCCACTCCTCGAAGGTGGTCGGCGCGATGCGGGCGCCCTCGCCGGGCAGGAGTACGTCGCCGGCCGCCTCCGGACCGAGCACCGATGACCAGGTCGGCACGAGCTTGACCGTGTGTCCGCGCGCGTCGTTGGTGCGCCGGGCCATGTCCACCAGGTCCTGCGCCTCAGGGCCGGCGACATCGCGGTGACGCCCCTGCGGTGCGCCCGTGGCGATCTCGGTGAGGATGTCGGCCACGTCCGCGGGCGCGATCGGCTGGACGAGCAGCGGTGGAAGCGTGGCGACGCCGTCCTGCTCGGTCCAGCTCGTCACCGTCGCGGCGAAGTCGTGGAACTGCGTGGCGGGAACGATCGTCCACGGCACCGGGCCCTCGGTCACGAGGCGCTCCTGCTCGCGCTTGCCGGCGTAATGCGCGTTGCCTTCAATACGGCCGACGCCGACGATCGAGAGCAGTACGTGGTGACGGACACCGGCCCGTTCCTCGGCGGCGAGCAGGTTCCGGGTGGTGGTGCCGAAGCGGGCCACCGCGTCGTCCCGGTCGGCTGCCGTGTAGCTCGTGACGTCGATGACGGCCTCGACGCCGGCCAAGGCGGCGTCGAGGCCGTCGCCGGTGGTCAGGTCCACACCGAATGAGCGGCTGATGCGCACGACCTCGTGCCCGGCCTGTTCCAGGGCCTCGACGGTGCGGGCCCCGATGTTCCCGGTGGCTCCGGCAACGGCGATTCGCATGATCCTCATGGTGATCTCTCCTCTGTCTCGCATGTCGCCGCCACACTATCTCGGACTAAATAGATCCTCAATGTCTGGGATAGCATCGGGGTTTATGAAGCTGCCTGTGAGTACGGAATGGCTGTTGCACTGCGCCGCGTCGCTGGCGCAGCTCGAGGCGGGGGCCACCGCGTCGGCGGCACAGCTCGCCCAGTACTTCGACCTGCCGGCGGCCTATCTCGCCAAGCAGCTGCAGGCGCTGGTCAAGGCCGGCGTGCTGGCCGCGACGACAGGCCCGCGCGGCGGGTTCCGGCTGGCCCGGCCCGCTTCCGAGATCACGCTCCTGCAGATCGTCGAGGCGGTCGACGGTGCTGCCTCGCCGTACGAGTGCCGCGAGATCCGCCAGCAGGGACGGGGAGCACTGCCCGCCGAGGAGTGCCAGAACCCCTGCATCCTCGCCGCGAAGATGGCCGAAGCCCACGAAGCCTGGCGGAACAGCCTCGCCACGACCTCGCTCAGCGAGATCATCGCCGCACTGCCCCCATCAGCCCCGTCCCGTACCCGCCTGCGCCTGACCGGAACGCCCTAGCGCATCCGCCGGCTCCAAGGCGCCCCGAGCAAGTGAATACAGCGCGATTCACGCCGACACGTCGTCGAGGGCTTCGCGGATCTCGCGGGGGAGGGACAGGCTCTCGGCCTCGAGCACACCGAGCAGTTGGGCGTGGGTCCGGGCGCCGACGATGGCCGACGACACGCCCGGGCGGTCGCGGACCCAGGCGAGGGCGACGGCGAGAGGGGAGACGCCCAGGCCCTCGGCGGCGGTGGTGACGGACTCGACGATGCTGCGGCAGCGCTCGTCGAGATAGGGCCGGACGAACTCGGCGAAGTGCGGGGTCGCGGCCCGGGAGTCGGCCGGGATCCCGGTGCGGTACTTCCCGGTGAGCACACCACGCCCGAGCGGCGACCAGGCCAGCACGCCCGCGCCGACATGGTCGGCCGCAGGCAACACCTCCACCTCCGCGTCGCGGGCCAGGAGGGAGTACTCGACCTGCGCGCCCACGAGAGGGGCGCGGGACTCACCCGACTGCTGCCGGACCGCGGCCGCGGCGAGTTGCCAGCCGGTGTAGTTGCACACCCCGGCGTATGCCGTACGACCGGTGGAGACCGCGAGGTCGACGGCGGCGAGCGTCTCCTCCAGCGGGATGCGCGGGTCGAACGCGTGCATCTGCCACAGATCCACCTCGTCGAGGCCCAGCCGGGCGAGCGAGGCGTCGAGCGCCCGGATGAGATGGCGGCGGGATCCGTTCGTGCCGCCGTCGGGGGTCAGGACCGCCTTGGTCGCGATCACCAGGTCGTCGCGCGGGACCACGTCGCGGATCAGCCGGCCGATCAGCCGCTCGGCGTCGCCCCCGCCGTAGACGTCGGCGGTGTCGATCAGTGTGCCGCCGGCGTCGGCGAACGCGGTGATCTGAGCCGTGGCCTCCTCGGCCGACGTGTCGCGGGCCCAGGTCATCGTGCCGAGACCGATGCGGGACACCGTCAGACCGCTGCGCCCGACATATCGCTGATCCATTGCCGGGTAAGAGTAGCCGATAGGGTGTCCAGACCATGGACGTACTTCAGGCCACCGTTCTCGGCATCGTCCAGGGGCTCACCGAGTTCCTGCCGATCTCGAGCTCAGCGCACTTGCTCATCGTTCCGAAGCTCGCCGGATGGACCGACCCGGGAGCCGCGTTCACCGCGGTGATCCAGCTCGGCACCATGCTGGCAGTGGTGATCTACTTCTGGCGCGACATCATCCGGATCTTCACGACCTGGTTGCGCAGCCTGTGGACGCCTGAGCTGCGGCAGGACCTCGATGCGAGGATGGGCTGGTACATCGGCCTGGGCACGATCCCGATCGGTGTGGCGGGGCTGATCTTCAAGGACGCGATCGAGGGCCCCGCGCGCAACCTGTGGCTGAACGCGATCATGCTGATCGTCTTCGGCCTTCTCCTCCTGTTCGCCGACCAGTACGGCCGCAAGAAGAAGGAGGTCGCCGACCTCAACATGCGCGACGGCCTCATCATCGGCGCGTGGCAGATGCTCCCGCTGATCCCGGGCGCCTCGCGCTCCGGTTCGACGATGACCGGCGCCATGTTCCTCGGATACACGCGGGAGGCCGCGGCCCGCTACTCCTTCCTCCTGTCGATCCCCGCGGTGATCCTCTCCGGGCTGTTCGAGCTCCGCGGCATCGGCGACGGCGGGGGAGTGCCCCTGGTCCCCACGCTGATCGCGACCGTCGTCTCCTTCATCGTGGGATACGCCTCGATCGCCTGGCTCCTGCGCTACGTCGCGAAGCACTCGACGAACATCTTCGTCATCTACCGGGTCTTCGCCGGGACCTTCCTGCTCACCCTGCTCGGCCTGGGCGTGATCTCGTCATGACGACCGTCCTGCTCGTACGGCACGGCCTCACGGCCATGACCGGGCCCGTGCTGGCCGGGTGGACTCCCGGGGTCCACCTGAACGAGCGCGGGCGCGAGCAGGCCGAGGCCCTCGGCCGGCGGCTGGCGCCCCTGGAACTCGACGCCATCGTCTCCAGCCCGCTGGAGCGTTGCCAGGAGACGGCCGGCGCGGTCGCCCAGGGCCGCGCCGTGCCGGTGCAGACCGACGACAGGTTCGGCGAGTGCGGCTACGGCGACTGGACCGGCAGGCCGCTGAAGGAGCTGGCCAAGGAGCCCCTGTGGAAGGTCGTGCAGGCCCACCCCAGCGCGGCCGTCTTCCCGGGCGGTGAGGCCCTCGCGGACACCCAGAGCCGGGCGGTGCGTGCCGTACGGGAATGGAACGAGCGGCTGGGCGAGAAGGCGACCTACCTCGTCTGCAGCCACGGCGACGTGATCAAGGCGATCGTGGCCGACGCCCTCGGACTCCATCTCGACCAGTTCCAGCGGATCACCGCGGACCCGGTGTCGCTCACCGTGATCCGTTACACCTCGTTGCGTCCCTTCCTGCTCAGATCCAACGACGTCGGAGGAGACGTCGCCGATCTGATGCCTCGCGAAGAGGTTGCGGAGGAGTCAGACGGGGGAGAAAACCCCACCGGGAGTGATGCCGCTGTCGGCGGTGGACCAGGGACGACATAGGGTCGGGCTATGCCGGTCTTCGACTATGATCCGCCTGACAGGTTCGTGGCCGGTGCCGTCGGGCAACCGGGAGCACGCGCCTTCTTTCTGCAGGCCCGAGGTCAGGGCAGGGTCACGACCGTGGCGCTCGAGAAATTCCAGGTAGCCGTGCTCGCCGATCGGCTGGACGAGCTGCTCGACGAGGTGTTGCGCCGCAGCGGCGGCCGCGCCCCGGTGCCGGCCATGGCCCCCGCGGACCTGACCGACGAGGCGCCGCTCGACCTCCCCATCGACGAGGACTTCCGGGTGGGCACCATGGCGCTCGCCTGGGATCCCGACACCTCGCAGGTCGTGATCGAGGCCCAGGAGGCCACCGAGGGCGACGAGGACGACGAGCCGTTCATCGTGGAGGTCGACGACGACCGGCCGGAGCCCGCCATCCTCAGGGTCCGGATCAGTCCCGCGGCCGCCCGCGCGTTCAGCCGTCGTGCCCTCGACGTGGTGGCGGCGGGCCGGCCCCCCTGCCCGTTGTGCGGCCAGCCCCTGGACCCCGACGGTCACATCTGCGTGCGCCTCAACGGTCACCACCCCGGGGGGCTGTCGGTGTGAGCGAGCTGACGAGCGGGGCCGCCGCGGCGGCCGGGCGGGGAACCGGATGACGGCTGAGGGCGAGCCGACCCCCGGCGACGTCGACGGGTCCGGGCTGGACGACGAGGCCGCCATGCGGCTGCTGCGCGACGGCAAGCTGGACGTGGCCGGCAGGCTGGTCGAGGCCACGAACATGACGTTGTACTGCTCCATCCGCCATGGCGGGCAGGTGGCCGCGTGCGTCTACAAGCCGGTGCGGGGTGAGCGCCCGCTCTGGGACTTCCCCGACGGCACCCTGGCGGCGCGCGAGGTGGCCGCCTACGAGGTGGCGGCGGCCACCGGCTGGCGGATCGTTCCGCCCACGGTCTACCGCGACGGTCCCTTCGGCCCGGGCATGGTGCAGTTGTGGATCGACACTGATCCGGAGGCCGACCTGCTGGCCCTGGTCCGCAGCCGTCACCCGGGGCTGCGCCGGATGGCGGTCTTCGACGCGGTGGTCAACAACGCCGACCGCAAGGGCGGCCATCTGCTGCCGCTGGAGGACGGGCACGTCTACGGCGTGGACCACGGCGTGTGCTTCTCGGCCGACGACAAGCTGCGCACCGTGTTATGGCAGTGGCGGGGCAAGCAGTTGTCCCGGGACGCGGTGACCATGCTGACCGGCCTGGAGCGCGACCTGGAACGCGGACGGCTGGGCAGGCGGCTGCGCGAACTGCTCACGCCCGCCGAGGTGGAGGCCACCTGGGAGCGGGTCAGGCGGTTGCTCCAGACCGGGATCCATCCGTATCCGTCAGAGGACTGGCCGGCGATCCCGTGGCCGCCGATCTAGTACTTGCGCGAAAAGCTCTGATTGTGCACTCTGCAGGAGTCTCTACCGATTCTGGAGGGAACGCACGTTGTGTACGGTCATCGTGAGTGTGGAGCCGGAAGCCGAGGTTCCCGTGCTCCTCGTCGGGGTGCGTGACGAGTTCGTCACACGGCCGTGGTTGTCTCCCGGCCGGCACTGGCCGGATCATCCGGGACTGGTCGGCGGCCGGGACCTCCAGGCCGGCGGCACCTGGCTGGCGGCCGACCCCGCCGCCCGGAGGGTCGGAGTGCTCCTCAACGGGCATGGGGTCCCCGCGCCGGAGGAGGTCCGCCGCACGCGGGGCGACCTGCCGCTCCAGGCCGCCGAGGCGGGCGAACTCCCGCCGATCGATCTCTTCCGCTACGACCCCTTCCATCTCGTGGCCGCCGGTCTGGACGGCGTGCGGCTGTGGAGCTGGGACGGTGAGCGGCTCGCCGAGGACAAGCTGCCTCAGGGCGTGCACATGCTGGTCAACAGCGGCTGGGAACGCGGCGACGACCATCCCCGCGTCGCGGCCTTCCGGCCCGCCTTCGCGTTCGCGCAGCGCCCACGTTGGCTGAACGGCGGTTCGCCCGAACGGTTCTGGGGGGAGTGGCTCGAGTTGGCGTCCGGAGCCGGGCTGGCGGCCGACGACCCCAGGGCGCTGGTCTTCCGGCAGCGGCTGGAGGACGGGCGGGTCTTCGCGAGCCTGTCGGTCAGCCTCCTCGCCCTGTCCGAGGACGGCCTGCGCTTCGACTTCTGGCCCACGCCGGGAGACCCCTCGTCGTGGTATCGGGTGGAAACGGGTGATCCCGCCTGAGCCGAGTCCACGGTCACGCGGATAGGCTGCACAACATGCGATCGTGGTCTGCGCCGAACATCCCCAAATTGCCCGGTTCGGGCGTTCCGCTCCGTCTGTACGACACCGCCGCCCGCGACGTGCGCGAGACGAGGCCGTCGGGACAGGCGCGGATGTACGTCTGCGGCATCACGCCGTACGACGCCACCCATCTGGGACATGCCAACACCTACCTGGCCTTCGACTTGGTCAACCGGGCATGGCGGGACGCCGGCCACGAGGTCCACTACACCCAGAACGCCACAGACGTGGACGACCCGCTGCTGGAGCGCGCCCAGGCCACCGGCGTCGACTGGCAGGACCTGGCCGAGCGCGAGATCGACCTGTTCCGCTCCGACATGGAGGCGCTGCGCATCCTGCCGCCCCGGGAGTACGTCGGGGTGACCGAGGTCGTCGACGAGATCGCCTCCCTCGTGGGCAGGCTCACCGAGCGGGGGGCGACCTACCGGGTCGACGACGACGTCTACTTCTCCGTGGCCGCCGCGCCCAAGTTCGGGGCCGTGTCGGGCTACTCGGAGGAGCGGATGCTGGAGCTGTTCCGCGAACGCGGCGGCGACCCCGACCGGCCGGGCAAGCGCCATCCGCTCGACTGGCTGCTCTGGAGGGCCGAGCGGCCCGGCGAGCCGTCCTGGGCGGCCCCGTTCGGACCCGGCCGTCCCGGCTGGCATGTGGAGTGCACGGCCATCGCCCTGCGGAACCTCGGCAGCGGGTTCGACGTGGCGGGCGGCGGTTCCGACCTGATCTTCCCGCATCACGAGATGGGCGCCTGCGAGGGACACGTGGCCACCGGAGAGTGGCCGTTCGCCCGCGCCTACGTGCACGCGGGCATGGTCGCCCTCGACGGCGAGAAGATGTCGAAGTCCAGGGGCAACCTCGTCTTCGTCTCCAAGCTCCGCCCGGTGGCCGATCCCATGGCCGTACGGCTGGCGCTTTTGGCCCACCACTACCGGTCCGACTGGGAGTGGACGCCGGAGCAGCTCACCCAGGCCGAGGACCGTCTTGCCCGCTGGAGGGCGGCCACCGGCCGCGCGTCGGGGCCGGACGGCCTGGCCGTACTGGCCGGGGTGAGGGAGCGGATCGCCGACGACCTCGACGCACCCGGAGCCCTCGCGCTCATCGACGAGTGGGCCGCCGCGGAGGGCGGCGACACGACGGCTCCCGCCCTGGTGCGGGACGTCGCCGACGCCCTGCTCGGCATCGAGCTCTGAACGCCCCTCAGGCCGGACGGCCGGCCTTCCGCGGGTGATCGCGCGGGCCGACCCCCGGACCGTGGTGGTAGGTCCTGAGCGGCCTTTCCAGATGCGCCTCTCCCGATATGAGGAGGCCGGGCACGGCGAGCAGGGCCGGGTCCTGCGGGGCGGGGTCGGGCAGGGCGAGGCGCGCGTCGTCCGACCGGTCCGACCCGCCGAGCTTGCGGGCGACGTCCTCGCGGAGCTGGGGGAGATGGGCGTAGAGGCGGTCACCGGGGCATGAGGTGGCGTTGAGGTCCCGGTGACCGATGATCGCCTTGAGGGGGTCGAGCCGGTACACGCCGCAGAGCCAGGCCAGCAGGCTCGTCAGGGAGGCGAGCTGCGACTCGGTGGGCAGGTCGGTCATGTACGTCCCCTCGGTCTCGATGCCGAGGGTGTGGCGGTTGTGGTCGGCGGCCTGGGCGCCCATGACGTGCTTGCGCTCCTGGATGGCGGGCAGCGTCCTGTTGCGGCCCTCCATGATCTGGCCACCCCGGCCGACGGTGAACTGTTCGCCGATGTCCGCCCAGTCGTTGTGGTGCATGTGGTAGCGCTGGATGGCCCGTGACAACCGGAACGCGGCGTCCAGGCTCTGGTCGCTCGTGTTGGCCGTGGCCGTGTGATGGATGACGAGCCGGTCGGGGGTCCGGTCGAGGATCACCGCCTTGGTCTTGGGGGGCGCCGCGTGCCACTCACTGCGCGTGTAGATGCGCGGACGGGTCGCGGGATCGCCGGCGAACGCCTGAGCCGACGTCCCGAGCAGGACCCCGCCCGCCAGCCCGGTTCCCGCCAGCAGGAACGCGCGGCGGGTGACGGGCGTCTCGCGCAGCCTCGCGCCGACCTGTGAGAACGCGGGCATGACCCTCCCAAGTGAGCGGTGGACTTCGGGGGTCCACGGTCCGTCGGGAGGTTGGGTCGATATCCCCGGCCTCTGGGCCCGCTATTCCTCCTCACGGAAACCGGTCCTTTGTCAACCGATATGTCCCGGGAATATTGCCAAAGCCGAATACCCTGTCGTCCTGATCGGACGCCGATATCCGGAATGGCCACTCGTGTACATTCGACACGGCAATTGTCCGGTAATGGCATTATCGGCCGGATCAGGGAATGGCGGCCAGGAACCGCCGCTGGTCCTCATCGGGCAGGGCGTCGATGAACAGCACCCCGTCCAGATGGTCGGCCTCGTGCTGCAGGACCCTGGCCAGCAGTCCGATCGCCCTCACCGTGATCGGCTTGCCGTACATGTTCCTGCCGCGGACGACCACGGAGAACGATCGGGCTCTCGGCCACCACATGCCCGGCGCGGACAGACACGCCTCGTCCGCGACGATCACGCGATCCGACGGTTCGAGACGCGGATTGACGATGTGTCCCGCCTTGCCGTCCAGATCGAAGGCGAGCACTCGCAGGGGGACTCCGATCTGAGGGGCGGCGAGCCCGGCGCGTCCTGGACCGGCTCGCATGGTGGCGGTGAGTGACCGGACGAGGTCCCTGAGGGATCGGTCGAATACGGTGACGGGTTCGGCTACGCTCCGTAGCACTGGATCGGCGAACATACGGATCTGACGGACAGTCATGCACGCTCCCCGCGGCGACGACGACACCACAACGAAAGTCCCCAGTTTGGCGTTGTACCAACCTTTGTTAAATCCGTATTGCATGGGTGATAGGTACATTTCATCGGCCGGGTGAATACGCGACGGGGGCCCCGCGAATCGTCACGGAGAGTCAACACACGTAACTCGTCTCTCATGGCCGCGTGATCGCCCGCGGGCTCACATCCGGCCGGCGGCACAAGTGAGCGCCGTTAGCGGCTTGTAGCACAGCGGTAACAGCAGGGACCCAGCCGCGAAACCGCCTGAAAGCACCATCGGACCATGCCGGTCTCACTTTCCCCTCCGCGGCCTGTGATGCCACGCGATCACCTGAGCACGGGCGCCGCGCCTGGCACGCGGTCCGCGCGCACGGGGCCGGCCTCCCTCATGACGGGTGCCTGTGCGGCGACCCCGCCCGCGTCGCCCCGGCCTGTCCCATCCGCGTCAACGACGAAACCGTGGAGGTGAGCGTGGCATGACCGCGCTTCTGGACGATCCTCTGGTCACACCCGAGACGGCGCCCGACGCGTTGGCCGGGTTCACCATCGGGGTGACCGCGACCCGGCGTCGCGAGGAGTTCTCCGCGCTGCTGGAACGCCGCGGCGCACGGGTGTACCAGGCGCCGGCGATCCGGCTGGTGCCGGTGGCCGAGGACGCCGGACTGCTCGCCGCCACCCGGGCCTGCCTGGACGCGCCGATCGACTACGTGGTGATTACCACGGGCGCCGGCTTCCGCGGGTGGATGTCGGCGGTCGAAGGATGGGGACTCGCCCCCGACGTCGCGCTCCATTTCGAGGCCGCCCGGCTGCTGCCGCGAGGCCCGAAGGCCCTCGGCGCGGTCCGCGCGGCCGGCCTGACCGACTTCTGGACGCCGGCGACGGAGTCCTGCGAGGAGATGAAGGACTACCTCCTCGCCCGGGACCTCCGCGGCCGGCGCATCGCCGTACAACTGCACGGCGAACCGCTGACCGGGTTCGTCGCCGCACTGCGCGAGGCCGGCGCGGAGGTCATCGAGGTGCCCGTCTACCGATGGCTGCCCTACCGGGACACCTCGCCGCTGCGCCGTCTGGTGAGCCAGGCCATCACCGGCTCGGTCGACGCGGTGGCGTTCACGAGCGCGCCCGCGGTGATCGCCATGCTGAACGCCGCCCGCGCCGACGGCCTGGAGGAGCCGCTGCTCGCCGCGTTCAACACGCACGTCGTGGCGGCCTGCGTCGGCTCGGTGACCTCCGCCCCGCTGGAGGCCCGTGGCGTCCGGGTCGTCCAGCCGGACCGGCCCAGGCTCGGCGCGCTGGCGCGCACACTGGCGCGCCACCTGCCCGCGAGCAGCGTCACGCGGATCGTCGCGGGCGGCCACGATCTGGAGATCCGCGGGCACGCGGTGGTCGTCGACGGCGAGCTCAAGCCGCTGCCACCGGCGCCGATGGCCGTCCTCAAGCGACTCGCCGAACGGCCGGGCCATGTCGTCGCGCGCGCCGAACTGCGCGTGGTCCTCCCCGGCGGCCCGTCGCGCGACTCGGCCGAGCACGCGGTCGAGATGGCGATCACCCGCCTGCGCCGTGCCCTCGGCCCCTCCGGCATCGTGGAGACCGTGGTCAAGCGGGGCTACCGCCTGGCCATCGGGCGGGACGAACGATGACGGCCACCCTCGTCCTCGCTGCGCACGGGGCCCGCAGCGAGGAGTGGGAGTCCGTCATGGGCTCTGTCGCGGAGCGGGTCCGCCGGGCCCGCCCGGGGCGCCGGGTGGAGGTCGGCTTCCTGGAGCTCAGCTCACCCGCTCTCACCGATGTGCTGGCCGGGGCGCCGGGGCCCGTGGTGGTCGTCCCGCTGCTGCTCGCCGGGGGCTACCACGTGCACATCGACCTGCCGGCGGTGGTCGCGCGGACCCGCCCGGACGCACGGGTCACCGGGCAACTCGGGCCGCACCCGCTGCTGACCGCGGTCCTGGCCAGACGGCTCGTGTCGGCCGGTCTGCGGTCGTGCGACGCCGTCGTCCTCGGGGCGGCGGGCTCGTCGGACCCGGCCGCGCTCGAGGACGTCCGGGCCGCGGCCCGGCTTCTGTCCGTACGGCTCTCGCGCCCGGTGACGGCGGCCTTCGCCTCGGCGGGGAGCCCCTCGGTGGCGCAGGCACTGAGCCGGATCAGGTCGGGACCCGCTCCCCGGGTGGTGATCGCGTCCTACCTGCTCGCCCCCGGGCTCTTCCACGAACGGCTGGCCGCCTCGGGGGCCGACATGGTCAGCGCCCCCATCGGCGCCGACGACGACGTGGCCGAGCTCGTCTGGAGGAGGTTCGACGAGGCCGTGGCCACAGGATGGAGGACGGCCGCCGCGATGTCACCGGGCCGGCCGGCCCAGGTGCGGTCAGTGCCGAGCCTGTCCCTGACCGCGGGTTTCCCGCCGCCCGCCGCTTAGCCGTACTCGGCCGCCTTCGTGGCCGGCTTCCCGAGCCGGGTTCCCAGTGGCCTCCAGAGCCGGTTTCCCGAGCCGGTTTCCAGCGGGGTTCCCGGCCGGTTCTCCTAGCCGTCGGTGCCGCGGTCGCGGCGGCGCAGGTATCGCTCGAACTCGGCCGCGATGGCGTCGCCGCTGGCCTCGGGCAGGTCGGCGGCGTCCTTGCGCTCCTCGAGCTCCTTGACGTACTCCGCGACCTCGCTGTCCTGGGACGCCAGCTCGTCGACCCCGTGCTCCCAGGCGCGGGCCTCCTCGGCCAGCTCGCCGTACGGCATGGGGATGTCGAGCATGTCCTCGATCCGGCGCAGCAGCGCCAGGGTGGCCTTCGGGTTGGGCGGCTGGGCCACGTAGTGGGGGATCGACGCCCACAGCGACATGGCCTGCAGCCCGGCCGAGCCCAGCGAGTGCTGGAGGACGCCGACGATGCCGGTGGGCCCCTCGTACTTGGTCATCTCCAGGTTGAGCGCCCGGGCGAGCCCGGGATCGCTCACGGACCCCACGATCGGGACCGGGCGGGTGTGCGGCGAGTCGTTGAGCAGCGCGCCCAGCATGATCGCCAGGTCCACGCCGAGGTCGTGGCAGAGCCCGACGATCTCGGCGCAGAACGAGCGCCAGCGCATGTTGGGCTCGATGCCCCGCAGGAGCACCACGTCGCGCTTGGCGCCCGGGGGCCGGGCGAGCAGCAGGCGGGTGGTCGGCCAGATGATGGACCGGGTGAGACCCTCACCGAGCTCCACGATCGGCCGGGTCACCTGGAAGTCGTAGTAGTCCTCCGGGTCCAGCTCGACGAGCGGGGTCGCCTTCCACATCGCCTCGAGGTGCGCGATGACGCCGCTGGACGCCTCACCGGCGTCGTTCCACCCCTCGAACGCGGCGATGAGCACCGGGTCGACGAGCTCAGGGAGCCCTTCGAACTCGATCACGCGCCGCCTCCCTAACTGGGCCACTGATTTATCGTTCAACCCAAGACTATTCGGTGAGGGTACCCGGGCGTCACCCACGAACATCACCGGGCCTTCGTTGTGCCCGGAAACACGGGGGAGGCGACCCCGCGAAGGGAGATCATGTGGAATATGTCGTGACACCCAGCCGATAGGCTTTGTCCCATGACCAGCAGACCGTCCTTCCGTGAAGCGCTGTCCGAGCGAGTCTTGGTCGCCGACGGGGCGATGGGGACGATGCTGCAGTCCTACGACCCGACTCTGGACGACTTCCAGGGCCACGAGGGCTGCAACGACGTGCTCAACGTGAGCCGTCCCGACATCGTCAGAGCCGTCCACGACGCTTATCTCGCGGTCGGCGTCGACTGTGTCGAGACCAACACGTTCAACGCCAACCAGGCGGCCCTCGGCGAGTACGGCATCTCCGACCGGATCTTCGAGCTCTCCGAGGCGGGCGCGCGGCTGGCCCGCGAGCAGGCCGACACGTGGTCGACCGCCGAACACCCCCGGTTCGTCCTCGGCTCCATGGGGCCGGGCACCAAGCTCCCCACCCTGGGGCACCTGCCGTACCTGACGCTGCGCGACGCCTACGGCGAGAACGCCGCGGGCCTGATCGCGGGCGGGGCGGACGCCCTGATCATCGAGACGTGCCAGGACCTGCTGCAGCTCAAGGCGGCCGTCGTCGGCGCGAAGCGGGCCGCCGAGGCCTCCGGCCGCGATGTGCCGATCATCACGCAGGTCACCATCGAGACCAACGGCGCGATGTTGCTGGGCTCCGAGATCGGTGCGGCGCTGACCGTGATCGAGCCGCTGGGCGTCGACCTGATCGGGCTCAACTGCGCCACCGGGCCGGCCGAGATGAGCGAGCACCTGCGCTACCTCGCCAAGCACGCGCGCCTGCCGCTGTCGTGCATGCCGAACGCGGGACTGCCCCAGCTCACCTCCGACGGGGCCTACTACCCCCTGACGCCCGACGAGCTCGCCGACGCGCACGAGAACTTCACCCGCGACTACGGGCTCGCCCTGATCGGCGGCTGCTGCGGCACGACGCCCGAGCACCTGCGCAAGGTCGTCGAGCGCAACTCCGGCAAGGCCCGTGCCGTACGGCGGCCTCGCCCCGAAGCGGGGGCGGCCTCGCTGTACCAGCACGTCCCCTTCCGCCAGGACACCTCTTACCTGGCCATCGGCGAGCGGACCAACGCCAACGGCTCCAAGGCGTTCCGTGAGGCGATGCTCGCCGGCAACTACGAGGAGTGCGTCGAGATCGCGAGGGCGCAGGCCCGCGACGGCGCCCACATGCTCGACCTGTGCGTCGACTACGTCGGCCGCGACGGCGTGACGGACATGAAGGAACTGGCGTTCCGATTCGCCACCGCCTCGACGCTGCCGATCGTGATCGACTCGACCGAGCCCCCGGTCATCGAGGCAGGCCTGGAGATGCTCGGCGGCCGCGCGGTCGTCAACTCGGTCAACTACGAGGACGGCGACGGCCCCGACTCCCGCTTCACCAAGGTGATGCGGCTGGTCAAGGAGCACGGCGCCGCCGTGGTCGCGCTGACCATCGACGAGGAGGGGCAGGCCCGCACCGCCGAGTGGAAGGTGCGCGTCGCCACCCGGATCATCGAGGACCTGGTCACGAACTGGGGGATGCAGGTCGCCGACATCATCGTCGACTGCCTCACCTTCCCCATCGCCACGGGCCAGGAGGAGACCCGGCGCGACGGCATCGAGACCATCGAGGCGATCCGTGAGCTCAAGCGGCGCTATCCGACGGTGCAGACCACGCTCGGCCTCTCGAACGTGTCCTTCGGCCTCAACCCGGCCGCGCGGATCGTGCTGAACTCGGTCTTCCTCAACGAGTGCGTCAACGCCGGGCTCGACTCGGCCATCGTGCACGCCTCCAAGATCCTTCCTACGGCCCGGATCCCCGACGAGCACCGCCAGGTGGCGCTCGATCTGGTCTACGACCGCCGGCGGGAGGGCTACGACCCCCTGCAGCGGTTCATGGAGCTGTTCGAAGGGGTGGACGCGGCCGCTCTGAAGGCCGACAAGGCGGCCGAGCTCCTCGGGCTGCCGCTGTGGGAGCGGCTCAAGCGGCGCATCATCGACGGGGAGAAGAAGGGGCTGGAGGGCGACCTCGACGAGGCGCTGACCCAGCGGCCCGCCCTGGAGATCATCAACGACGTGCTGCTCGACGGCATGAAGACCGTGGGCGAGCTGTTCGGCTCCGGCCAGATGCAGCTGCCGTTCGTCCTCCAGTCGGCCGAGGTCATGAAGAACGCGGTCGCTCAGCTCGAGCCGCACATGGACCGGGTCGACGGCGCCACCAAGGGCCGGATCGTGCTCGCCACGGTCAAGGGCGACGTGCACGACATCGGCAAGAACCTCGTGGACATCATCTTGTCCAACAACGGCTACGAGGTCGTGAACCTCGGCATCAAGCAGCCGGTGTCGGCCATTCTCGAGGCGGCGGACGACGAGAAGGCCGACGTGATCGGCATGTCCGGACTTCTCGTGAAATCGACGGTCATCATGAAGGAGAACCTCGAGGAGATGAACTCCCGGGGCATCGCGGACAAGTATCCGGTTCTCCTGGGTGGCGCCGCCCTGACCAGGGCGTACGTGGAGCAGGACCTCGCCGACCTCTACCAGGGAGAGGTCAGGTACGCCAGGGACGCGTTCGAGGGGCTGCGGCTGATGGACGCCTTCATGGCGGTGAAGCGCGGCGTGGAGGGCGCGGAGCTCCCCGCGCTGCGCGAGCGCCGGGTGAAGACCGGGGCGGTCCTCACCCGGACCGCGGTCGAGGACCTGCCGTCCCGCTCCGACGTCGCGGCCGACAACCCCCTGCCCAAGCCGCCGTTCCTCGGCGACCGGGTGGTCAAGGGCATCCCGCTGGCCGACTACGCGGCCTTCCTGGACGAGCGGGCCACGTTCATGGGCCAGTGGGGGCTCAAGGGATCCCGCGGCGGCGACGGGGTCTCCTACGAGGAACTCGTGGAGACCGAGGGACGGCCGAGGCTCCGCATGTGGCTGGAGCGGCTGCAGACGGAGAACCTGCTCGAGGCCGCCGTCGTGTACGGATACTTCCCGTGCGTCAGCGAGGGCGACACCCTGATCATCCTCGACGAGGCCGGGAACGAGCGCACCCGGTTCACCTTCCCGCGTCAGCGGCGTGACCGGCACCTGTGCCTGTCGGACTTCTTCCGGTCCCGCGACTCCGGAGAGGTCGACGTCATCGCCTTCCAGGTGGCGACCATGGGCAACCGGATCAGCGAGGCCGCGGCGGAGCTGTTCGCGAAGGACTCCTACCGCGACTACCTGGAGCTCCATGGCCTGTCGGTGCAGCTCACCGAGGCCCTCGCGGAGTACTGGCACGCCAGGGTGCGGTCCGAGCTGGGCATCGGCGGTGACGAGTCCCTCTCCGACATGCTCAAGGTGAACATCGCCGGCTGCCGGTACTCCTTCGGGTACCCGGCGTGCCCGAACCTGGAGGACCAGGTTCAGCTCATGGAGCTGCTCGATCCCTCGCGCATCGGCGTCACCCTGTCGGAGGAGTTCCAGCTCCACCCCGAGCAGGCCACGTCGGCGCTGATCACTCATCATCCCGAGGCGAAGTACTTCAACGTCTAGCTTTCGGGCTTTCACGGAATGCGAGCCGGGGCGGCGGTGTTGACGCCTCCCCGGCTCCGGGCCGTCCTCCTCCCGGCTCCCCGGGGTGAGGAAGGCTTCGGGTGGACCTCTACCATGTTGGTCCCCCCTCTTAACGGAGGCGCTCAGCCGGGGGAAGGGGTCACGTGGACGCTGTGCTGTTCGACATGGACGGACTGCTCGTCGACACCGAACGGGTGTGGTTCGAGGTCGAGGAGGAGGTCATCGGCCGCCTCGGCGGAACGTGGGGGCCGGAACACCAGGAGCAGCTGGTCGGAGGGTCCTGGGAGCGGACCGTCGCCTACATGCTGGCGCTGACCCGAACCGACGTCGATCCGGCCATCGTGGGGGAGTGGCTGATCGAGGGCATGGAGAGCCGCCTGTCCACCGGCGTCGTCCTCATGCCGGGGGCACTCGACCTCCTGCGCAGTCTCGGGGACCACGGGATCCGCACGGGGCTGGTCACCTCCTCGCTGCGGGTGATCGCCGACGCCGTCCTGAAGAGCGTCGGCCGGGAGTACTTCGAGGTGATCGTGACGGCGGACGACGTCTCGCGGACCAAGCCCGACCCCGAGCCGTACCTGACCGCCGCGACGCTGCTCGCGGTGGATCCGGTGCGCTGCGTCGTCCTGGAGGACTCGCCGAACGGCGTCGCCTCGGCGACCGCGGCCGGCTGCCGGGTCGTGGCGGTGCCGAGCGTGCTGCCGATCACTCCCGCCGCCGGTCGGCTCGTCATGCCCTCGCTCCTGGACGTGAACGTCGACCTGCTGCGGTCGCACGTCCTCTGATCGCGGGAGCCGTACGCGCCGGTTGAGGTGGCGTGGCGCCCTGAGCCATGCATGATCACGAACGGTGTTCGTGCAGGTGAAGTGGTGTGCGGCCGAAAGTGCGCATGATCACGGCTGGTGTTCGTGCTGGTGAGGCGGCGTGCCGCCGAATGTGTGCATGATCACGGCGGGGGGGTTGGGCGGGTGGGGTGGGGATTCCGCGAATGTGTGCATGATCACCACCACGGGTGAAGGTGTGCGTGATCATCACCACGCGGAGGGGCGGGTCGCGTGCCAGGATGGAGGAGTGCCGGATGTCCGGGCCGTGACTTAGGGGATCGCCATGACCTTCGACCAGATCGCCTGGTTGCCGCTCTGTGCCGGGCTCACCGCGGTGGGGATCGCGCTCAGCTACCTCGCCTTCCGTCGCAGAGGGCTCCAGGCGGGCCTGCGGGCGACCGCCTGGTCGCTGCTTCCCCTGGCGGCCTACCTGACCGGGGCGCTCAGGACGGTGTGGAACATCGGCTCGGCCGTCGTCGGCTTCGTCACGGGCCTGGTCTTCTCGCCGATGGTCTGGTCGGGCGTCGTCGTCACCGGACTGTCGGTTCTGCTCTTCTTCGTCTCGGGCGGCCTGCGTGGCCGGGCTCTTTCCCGCGCCCGTGCGACGGGTCCCGCCGATCCGGAGGCGCCCGCGAAGGCGGAGACGCCGCGGAAGCAGGGCAAGGCGGCCGACCCGCGACCCGTCGAACGGGCCGCCAAGCCCGCCCCCGCCGATGATTTCTCCGACATCGAGGACATCCTCAAGCGGCGTGGGATCAGCTGAAAATCTCACATGTCGGGACCTGGATCAGTCTTCGGTTCTATGTCACGGATTTGCGACACAACCGAAACGAGACCCCCACAATCCTTTCAAGATCAACACGAATGAGTTTCGCATGAATCACAGTTGAACAACGGGCGGCCTCAGGGTCCTGGTCACTGCAGCTCAGCGCATACATTGTGCGTTCCAGAGGCACCACACAACGGGCCTCACGGACAATGTCGTCTGCGATCCAGGGAGTCCCGACACCCATGGCCGCGCGTAGCAAGGTCATTAAGGAAGTCAGCACCTTGGTCATGGAACCGTGCAAGGAGGGTCTATGACCGCGCCGCTGGACGTGCCCGGATCCGATTTCGAGGCCACGCCGGAAGCCGTCCTCGCGGGGCAGGGTGACATCAAGGCCATCCAGGGCCGTTCACTCGGTCAGATCGCCTGGATGCGGCTCAAGCGCGACAAGGTGGCCCTCGCGGGCGGACTGGTCGTGATCTTCCTGATCCTGGTGGCGATATTCGCGCCACTGATCGCCGGGGCCTTCGGCCAGGACCCCACCCAGTTCAACTCCGACCTCATCGACCCGACCACGCTGGTGCCCAAGGGCGGCACCGGCATCGGCGCCGACCACCTCTTCGGGGTCGAGCCCGTCAACGGCCGGGACATCTTCAGCCGCGTCGTCTACGGGGCACGCATCTCGCTGCTGATCGCCTTCCTCGCCACGTTGCTGTCGGTGGTCATCGGCACCCTGCTCGGCGTCACGGCGGGATACTTCGGCGGCATCGTCGACTCGATCATCAGCAAGGCCATGGACGTCTTCCTGGCGTTCCCCATCCTGGTCTTCGCCATCGCCCTCGCGGGCGTCGTCCCCGACTCGGCCTTCGGCCTGACCGGCGACACCCTGCGCGTCTCGCTCCTGATCTTCATCATCGGCTTCTTCAGCTGGCCGTACATCGGGCGCATCATCCGTGGTCAGACGTTGTCGCTGCGCGAGCGGGAGTTCGTCGACGCCGCGCGGAGTCTCGGGGCGCGCGGGCCGTACATCATCTTCCGCGAGATGCTGCCCAACCTGATCGCGCCGATCCTGATCTACGCGACGCTGCTGATCCCGACCAACGTGATCTTCGAGGCGTCGCTGTCGTTCCTCGGCGTCGGAGTGCGGCCGCCCACCCCCACGTGGGGCGGCATGTTGGCGGACGCGGTCCGGTTCTACACGGTTCCGCACTTCTTGTTCTTCCCCGGCATGGCGATCTTCATCACCGTCCTGGCGTTCAACCTGTTCGGCGATGGCCTGAGGGATGCCCTCGATCCGAAGGCTCGATGAAATCTCTCGAATTCCCGTAATTCCCCCCGGCACTACCAACCAAGGGATCCGTAGATGCAGAAAACAACGAGACTGGGCGCGGCCGCGCTGAGCGCGGTCCTCGCTCTCGGGCTCGCCGCCTGTGGAGGCGGTTCGACCACGACCCCGACCTCCAGCGGGGCGCCGGCGGCCGGCGGAGCGACGGGCGAGTTCAACGGCGCCCTCACCGCGGTCGTCAACCCGTCGGACAAGAAGGGGGGCATCCTCAAGCTCGCGAACGCCGGCGACTGGGACTCCCTCGACCCGGGCGACACCTATTACGGCTACTCCTGGAACTTCATCCGGCTCTACGGCCGCTCGCTGGTGATGTTCAAGTCCGCGCCGGGCAAGACGGGCAACGAGCTCACCCCCGACCTGGCCGAGGGCCTGGGCACGCCGAGTGACGACGCCAAGACCTGGACCTACAAGCTCAAGGCGGGCGTCAAGTTCGAGGACGGCACCCCCGTCACGTCCAAGGACGTGAAGTACGGCGTGGAGCGCTCGTTCGACAAGGAGGTGTTCCCCGACGGGTACACCTACTTCAACGACTTCCTGAACTGGCCCAAGGACTACAAGGGCGCCTACAAGTCGCCTGACGCCAACACCGACAGCGCCATTGAGACGCCGGACGACCAGACGATCGTCTTCCACCTCAAGCAGCCGCTGAGCAACTTCGACTACTTCGCCCAGCTCCCCGCCACCATCCCGGTCCCCAAGGCCAAGGACACCGGCGCGAAGTACAAGGAGCACGTGATCGCCACCGGGCCGTACAAGTTCGACAAGAACGAGATCGGCAAGGGCTTCACGCTCGTCCGCAACGACCAGTGGGACCCGGCGACCGACCCGAACCGCAAGGCGCTGCCCGACGGTTACGACGTCGCGACCAACGTCAACGCCGACGACATCGACAACCGGGTCCTCGCCGGTGACCTCGACGTCGACGTGACGGGCACCGGTGTGCAGCCGGCCGCCCTGGGCCGCATCCTGCCCGACCCGGCGGTGAAGGCCGGCACGGACAACCCCACGGGCACCCGCCTCTGGTACACCTCGATCAACGGCAACGTTCCGCCGCTGGACAACCTCGAGTGCCGCAAGGCCGTCGAGTACGCGGCCGACAAGACGGCCCTGCAGACCGCGTGGGGCGGCGAGTTCGCGGGTGGTCAGATCGCCACGAGCCTGCTGCCGCCGTCGATCCCCGGTCACGAGGACTTCAACACCTGGGTCCCCGGCGCCGACAACAAGGGCGACGTGACCAAGGCCAAGGAGGCCCTCACCGCCTGTGGCCAGCCGAACGGCTTCGAGACCAACATCTCCTACCGGGCCGAGCGTCCCAAGGAGAAGGCGGCCGCCGAGGCTCTCCAGCAGTCGCTGGGCCGCGTGGGCATCAAGCTGACGCTTAAGCCCTTCCCGCAGACCGACTACTTCGCCCTGTACGCGGGCAAGCCCGGTTACGCGAAGGACAACAAGCTCGGCCTGGCCATGAACGGCTGGCAGTCCGACTGGCCCGACGGTTTCGGCTTCCTCCAGCAGATCGTCGACAGCCGCGTCATCCGCGAGACCGGCGGCTCCTCGAACGTCAGCGTCCGCGACCCCGAGGTCGACAAGCTGATCGACCAGGCGATGGAGCAGACCGACCCCAACTCGCGTAACGGCATCTGGACCCAGATCGACAAGAAGGTCATGGATGACGCCTACATCCTGCCGAACGTCTGGGCGAAGGCTCTGCTGGTGCGCAGCAAGAACGCGACGAACGTGTTCGTCAACGACGCGTACGGCATGTACGACTACCTCGGCATGGGCGTCAAGTAGTACCTCGGCACATCCGATAGATCCGCGCTACGCGTGAACGCGGCAAGGGGGCCGGCTCGTGAGAGCCGGCCCCCGGAGCCGGGGGGACTGTGGTCACATACATCATCCGGCGGCTGATCTGGTCGGTCGTGATGCTCTCCATCGTGAGCATCATCACGTTCGCCATCTTCTTCCTCGTGCCGCGCCTGGCCGGCGCGACATCGGAGGATATGGCCGCTCGCTACGTCGGGCGTACCGCCTCGGCGGAGCAGGTCAAGGTCGCGGCCGAGAAGCTGGGCTTCAACGATCCGCTGATCGTGCAGTACGGGCGCTTCGCGAAGGGCATCGTGGCCGGCGCCGACTACGACTACGGCCCCGGCGTCGAGCGCTGCCCGGCGCCCTGCTTCGGTTACTCCTTCCTCACCCGGCTGCCGGTCTGGCCTGATCTGCTCGACCGGCTTCCCGTCACGATCTCCCTGGCCCTCGGGGCCGCGGTGATCTGGGTCATCGCCGGAGTCGCCACCGGCGTGCTGTCCGCGCTGAAACGCGGCAGCTTCTTCGACCGGGCCGCGATGAGCATCGCCCTCGCCGGGGTGTCGATGCCCATCTTCTTCACCGGAATGGTGTCGCTGGTGTTGTTCAGCTACGGCCTGAAGATCACCGTGGCCGGCGGCACGTACACGCCCTTCCTCACCAATCCGGCCACCTGGGCGTATGACCTGTTGCTGCCCTGGATCACGCTCGCCTTCCTGTACGCCGCCGGATACGCGCGGCTCACCCGTGCTGGCATGCTGGAGACGATGAACGAGGACTACATCCGCACCGCCAGGGCCAAGGGCCTGCGGGAGCGGACCGTGGTCGTCAAGCACGGCCTGCGCGGCGCGCTCACCCCCATCCTGACGATCTTCGGTCTCGACCTCGGCCTGCTGCTCGGCGGCGCGGTGCTGACCGAGAGCACCTACTCTCTGCCCGGCATCGGCAAGTACGCCATCGACGCGATCGGCCGCCAGGACCTTCCCCAGGTCATGGGCGTGACGCTCGTCGCCGCGTTCTTCGTGGTCGTCGCGAACCTGGTCGTCGACCTTCTCTACGCCGTGGTCGACCCGAGGGTGAGGCTCGTGTGAGCGAGCGAACGAACAAGCACGGGAGCCCGCGAATGAGGCGGACGAAGGAGGGCTCGTGAGCTTTCTTGAGCTGAAGGACCTGCAGGTCCACTTCCCGACCGACGACGGCCTCGTCAAGTCCGTCGACGGGCTGTCGTTCGCGCTGGAGCGGGGCAAGACCCTCGGCATCGTGGGCGAGTCCGGCTCCGGCAAGAGCGTCACGTCGCTGGGCATCCTCGGCCTGCACAAGGGCGGACGGGCGAAGCTCGGCGGCGAGATCTGGCTGGACGGCGAGGAACTGGTCGGCGCCAGCGCCGAGCACGTGCGCACGCTCCGCGGCAAGAAGATGGCGATGATCTTCCAGGATCCGCTGTCCGCGATGCACCCGTTCTACACGGTGGGCTCCCAGATCATCGAGGCGTACCGGATCCACAACGACGTCAGCAAGAAGGTCGCGCGCAAGCACGCGATCGACATGCTGGGCCGGGTGGGCATCCCGCAGCCGGACCGGCGGGTGGACAGCTACCCCCACGAGTTCTCCGGCGGCATGCGGCAGCGTGCGATGATCGCGATGGCGCTGAGCTGCGACCCCGAGTTGCTCATCGCCGACGAGCCCACCACGGCTCTCGACGTGACCGTCCAGGCGCAGATCCTCGATCTGATGCGCGACCTTCAGCGTGACTTCAACGCCGCCCTGATCATCATCACGCACGACCTGGGCGTGGTCGCCGAGCTCGCCGACGACATCCTGGTCATGTACGGCGGCAAGTGCATCGAGTACGGCACGGCCGAGGACATCTTCGAACGGCCGGAGCACCCCTACACCTGGGGCCTGCTGGGATCCATGCCGCGGCTCGACCGCGACCGGACCGAGCGTCTCCTGCCGATCAAGGGCTCGCCGCCCTCGCTGATCAACGTGCCGGCCGGGTGCGCCTTCCATCCGCGCTGCACGTTCGAGGACCGCACCGGCGGCAAGGCCTCGACCGAGGTCCCGCAGCTCGTGGAAACCGAGGGTGGTCACCTGGTGCGGTGTCACCTGCCGCGTGACACGCGCCGCTCCATCTGGGAGACCGAGATCAAGCCGAGCCTGGAGGCGTCGTGAGGCGGCGCGGCGAGCGAACCACGACGAACGCGGCGTCCCGCGCGAGCGGACCGCGCATCGTCACGCGAGGAGAGACCCATGAGTGAGCCCCTGCTGTCCGTCGAGGGGCTGGAGAAGCATTTCCCCGTGACCAAGGGGCTGCTCCAGCGCCAGGTGGCGGCGGTCAAGGCCGTCGACGGCATCAGCTTCGACGTCGTCAAGGGCGAGACGCTCGGCCTGGTGGGCGAGTCCGGTTGCGGCAAGACGACGACCGGGCGCCTGATCACCCGGCTCATCGAGCCGACCGGTGGGAAGATCCGCTTCGAGGGCAACGACATCACGCACATGTCCCAGGGCCGGATGCGCCCGCTCCGCCGGGACGTGCAGATGATCTTCCAGGACCCCTACAGCTCGCTCAACCCCCGGCACACGGTCGGCGCCATCGTCGGCGCCCCGTTCCGGATCCAGGGGATCAAGACGGAGCACGGCACCAAGAAGGCGGTCCAGGACATCCTGGAGCTGGTGGGCCTCAACCCGGAGCACTACAACCGCTATCCGCACGAGTTCTCCGGCGGCCAGCGGCAGCGCATCGGCATCGCGAGGACGCTGGCGCTCAAGCCGAAGCTGATCATCGCGGACGAGCCGGTCTCCGCGCTCGACGTGTCGATCCAGGCCCAGGTGGTCAACCTGCTGGAGGACCTGCAGAGCGAGCTCGACCTCACCTACCTGGTGATCGCGCACGACCTGTCGGTGGTCCGGCACATCAGCGACCGGGTCGCCGTGATGTACCTCGGCAAGATCGTCGAACTGGCCGACCGCAAGAGCCTGTACGAGTCGCCCATGCACCCGTACACGAACGCGCTGCTGTCCGCCGTGCCGATCCCCGACCCCAAGGGGCGGGCCCAGCGGGAGCGCATCAGGCTCCAGGGCGACGTGCCCTCCCCGCTCAACCCGCCGCCCGCCTGCCGGTTCCACACCCGCTGCTGGAAGGCGCAGGAGATCTGCAAGACGATCGAGCCTCCGCTGGAGACGCTCGCCACCGGCCACCAGGTCGCCTGCCACTTCCCCGAGAACGCCCCCGCGACTCCGGAGCCCGCGGCCACGACCGCCTGACGGAACGAGTCGCCCGACGGCCTCACCCCGGTACGGCTCCCGCTTCCCCCCGATGGCGGGAGCCGTACCGGCGGCGCAGCGCCGCGGAAGTGTCACTGCGTGGCGATCGCCCGCAGCACGTCCATCCTGGCCGCCCGGCGTGCCGGCCAGACCGCCGCGAGGACGCCGACCAGCGCCGCGGCCGCCAGATACGCGCCGAGTTGTGCGGCGGGTACTGACAGGACGTCGATGCCCTGGCTCGCGAGCGCACGCTGGACCGCCCAGCCGAAGCCGATCCCGACGGCGATTCCGAGCAGCGCGCCGAAGACCGAGATGAGCACCGACTCATAGCGGATCATCCGGCGCAACTGGCGTCTGCCCATCCCGACGGCCCGCAGCAGCCCGATCTCGCGCGTCCGCTCGATCACCGACAGCGCGAGGGTGTTGATGATGCCGAGGATCGCGATCACGATCGAGAGCACCAGCAGCGCGGTGATCATCGTGAGGAGCTGGCCGACGCTCGCACGGGCCTGCTCCTTGATGTCGGACTGATCCTGCAGCGTCAGGTTGGGATAGGCCGCGAGGGAGGCGTCCAGGGCCTTGCGCACGGTCGCCGCGTCGGCGCCCGGCTCCTTGACGACGAGGACGGTGGAGACCCGGGAGCCCGGGTAGTGGGCCGCGTGGGTGGCCTCTCCCAGGAGGTAGGACCCCGCCATCGGATTGTCCGCGAAGACGCCCGCGATCCTGATCGTCGCGAATGCGCCGTCCGCGTACTGGCCCCGCACGGTCGACCCCGCCGTCCAGCCGCCGGCCTTCGCCGTCCTGGCGTCGACCAGGATCTCGTCGGCGCCGGCGGCGAGTCCGCCTGACTCCATCTCCAGCCCGAACGGCCCGGCCAGCGCGGCCGGATCGCCGACCGTGGCGAAGACCGGCTCGTTGTCCAGCTTGACCTGGGCGTACGTCATCGGGGTCGCGCTCCGCACACCTGGCACCGCGGTGAGGGCGGCCGCCACCGACGGGTCGAACGAGCCGGACGGCCCGAAGCCGCCGCCCGACGACACCTGGAAGTCGGCGCCCAGCGAGCCGTCGAGCGCCTTGTCGATGGAGGCCGTCATCGAAGCCGCCAGCACCGACACCGTGGCGATCAGCGCCATGCCGATCATGAGGGCGGCGGCTGTGGCGGAGGTCCGCCGGGGGTTGCGCTGCGCGTTCCCGCTGCCGAGCCTGGCCGTCGTGCCGAACAGCCGGACGAGGGGCGCACCCAGCACCCGGGTGACCGGGCGCGCGAACAGGGGGCTCAGCATGGCGACGGAGAGGAAGACCAGCAGGGCGCCGCCTCCCACGAGCGCGAGCGGGTTGCCGCCGTCGCCCGCGAGGCCGGTCGCGAGCAGAACACCTCCGACGACGGCGAACAGGCCGCCGGCCACGGCCCGGGCGCGCAGTGACCGGGCCGGCGTGGCGACGTCATCCCGCAGCGCCGCCACCGGAGGCGTCTTCGCCGCGCGGCGGGCCGGGAAGTAGGCCGCGACCAGGGTGACGGTCACGCCGACCGCGAGGGTCCACACGACCGTCGACGGCGCGATGACGAGGCCGGTCGTCGGCAGGTCGGCTCCGAACGCGGAGAAGAGCCCGCGCAGCCCGACCGCCAGCCCGGCCCCCGCGAGCAGGCCGGCGATCGAGCCGAGCAGTCCCACCCCGAGCGCCTCGCCCATGACCGAGAGGGTCACCTGGCGGCGGGACGCCCCGACGGCGCGCAGCAGCGCCAGATCCCTGGTCCGCTGCGCGACCAGCATCGAGAACGTGTTGAAGATGATGAACGAGCCCACGAAGATCGAGATGACGCCGAAGGTCAGCAGGAACGTGCTGAGGAAGCCGAGGAGCTCCCGGACGTCGCCGGCGGCGTCGTCCGCGGCCTGCTGGGCCGTGATGGCCTCGAACTGCGAGGGCACGACCGCGCCCACCCGCGCGGCCAGCTCGGCGGGGGAGACCCCGTCCGCGGCCTTGGCCACGATCCCGGAGAAGGCGCCCGGTTCGACCAGCAGCCGCTGCGCGGTCGCCGGTTCGAACGCGGCGTAGGTGACACCGCCCGTCGTCCCGCTCGCGCCGACCTTGAAGACCCCGACCACCTCGTACGGCTCGGCCGGCCCCCTCGCCACGACCTTCACCTGGTCGCCTGTCGTGTATCCGGTCTTCTCCGCGGTCACCGAGTCGATGGCGATCTCGTGGGGGCCCGCGGGACCTCGGCCGGTGACGAGGCCGTAATCCGACAGGGACGACGGCCAGCCGATCCCGAGCTGCGGCGGCCCGTTCCCGCCGACGATCTTCCCGTCCCTGCCGACGATCGCCGCGAAGCCCGTGATCTCGCCCCGGGCCTCGGCCACGCCGTCCACACCGCGGACCTCGTCGAGGACGGACGCGGGGACCGGCTTCACGGAGACGCCGTCGGCGCTCCCCGCGAACGCCTGCCGGCCCTGCACCGTGACGTCCACCGTGTGCGTGCCCTCGGAGAAGAGTTCGTCGAAGGCCTTGTCGGTCGTGCCGGAGAAGATCAGCGTTCCGGCGACGAACGCCGTGCCGAGCACCACGGCGAGTGCCGTGAGGCCGAGGCGCAGCTTGTGCGCGGCGAGGTTCTTCAGGGTCAGCCGGGTGATCATCGGTCCAGGCCCTTCATGCGCTCGAGCACGCCCTCGGCGGTCGGGCCGGCGAGCTGGTCGACGATGCGGCCGTCGGCGAGGAAGACGACGAGGTCGGCGTAGGAGGCGGCCACGGGGTCGTGGGTCACCATGACGACCGTCTGGCCCATCTCCCGCACCGAGTTGCGCAGGAACGACAACACCTCGGCGCCGGAGCGCGAGTCGAGGTTCCCGGTGGGCTCGTCGGCGAAGATGATCTCGGGCTTGCTCGCCAGGGCGCGCGCGCAGGCCACCCGCTGCTGCTGGCCGCCGGACAACTCCGACGGCCGGTGCCTCAGCCGGGGGCGCAGCCCCACCGTGTCGATGACCGTGTCGAGCCAGGCCGGGTCGGGACGCACGCCCGCGATGTCCATCGGGAGCGTGATGTTCTCCAGCGCGGTCAGGGTCGGGATCAGGTTGAAGGACTGGAAGACGAATCCGATCCTGTCGCGGCGCAGCCGGGTCAGCCGCCTGTCGTCCAGGCGGGTCAGCTCCACGTCGCCGACGAACACCTTGCCGTCCGTCACGGTGTCCAGGCCCGCGAGGCAGTGCATCAGAGTGGACTTGCCCGATCCGGACGGGCCCATGATGGCGGTGAACCGGCCGCCGGGGATGCCCAGGGTCACCCCGCCGAGCGCGGACACACGGGCGTCGCCGGTGCCGTACACCTTGGTCACGCCGACCGCGCGCGCGGCGAGCGGACCGGCGGAACGGATCTCGTCATCGGTCGTGGGCGCGGCGCCGGCGAGGTCTGTGTTCACGGATGTCGTCAGGGGAAACGTCATGCTTCGACGCTATGGGCGCCCGCCCGCCGGAGGATCGGCCTGCGGGACCGACTCGGTCTGCCCCCGAGGCAGGAGAACTCGGGGAGACCCCTACTCCCCGAGGAGTAGGGACCTCAGGGGAGCGCCCCCGGGGTGATCAGGCCTGTCTCGTAGGCGAGGACGACCGCCTGGACCCGGTCGCGCAGGCCCAGCTTCGTCAGCACGTTGCCGACGTGGGTCTTGACGGTGGTCTCGCTGACCACGAGTTCGGCGGCGATCTCGGCGTTGGACATGCCCTTGGCGATCAGTTGGAGGACCTCGAGCTCGCGCTCGGTGAGCCGGTCGAGCCGGGCCGGCGTCGCCTGCTGGTGGGCCGAAGGCAGCCGCATGGCGAAGCGGTCGAGCAGGCGGCGCGTGACGCTCGGGGCGACGATGGCGTCCCCTGCCGCGACGACCCTGATGGCCTGCACGAGCTCGTCCGGCGGGACGTCCTTGAGCAGGAAGCCGCTCGCGCCTGCCCGGAGCGCCTCCACGATGTACTCGTCGAGGTCGAAGGTGGTCAGCACGAGAACCTTCGGCACATGGGCACGCGGCGCCGCTTCCCGCACGATGCGCCGGGTCGCCTCGATGCCGTCCATGCCCGGCATGCGGACGTCCATGAGGACGACGTCCGGAAGGAGCGCACGTGACTGGTCCATGGCCGTCGACCCGTCCCCGGCCTCCCCGACGACGGTGACGTCCTTCTCCGCCTCGAGGATGAACCGGAAACCCGTTCGCAGCAGTGGCTGGTCGTCCACCAGCAGGACGCGGATCGTCATGATCCGTCCACGGGCGGCGCGGGGCGAGGGGTGGAAGGGGTCACCCTGATCGTCATGGTCTGTCCTTGAGGGGGAAACGGGCCCGGACCTCGAATCCGCCTCCGTCGCGGGGGCCGATCCTCAGGACTCCACCATAGAGCGCCACGCGCTCCTTGATGCCGACGAGCCCGTGCCCTGTCCCGTTGGAGGGCTGGGCGAGCTCCGCCGCGGCGCCCCTTCCGTCGTCCTCGACGTGGACCGTCAGCTCGCCCGCCTCCTGCCGCACGGTGACCCAGGCGCGGGCGGACGGGCCGGCGTGGCGGAGGCTGTTGGTGAGCGCCTCCTGGACGAGACGGTAGGCGGCCAGGTCGAGGCCCGGAGGCAGGCCGAACCGCTCGCCCTCGACCCAGAGCTGGGTGCGCAGGCCCGCCTCCCGCATCTGCTCGACCAGCGTGGGGAGGTCGTGCATGCCCGGCTGCGGCTCGCGCTCGGCGGGGCCGTCGGTGCGCAGGACGCCGACGATGTTGCGCATCTCGGCCATCGCGGTGCGCCCCATCTCCTCGATCGCGGTGAGCGCGTCACGCGCGACGGCGGGGTCGGCGTCGAGCATCCTGCGGGCCGCGGAGGCCTGGACCGTCATGACGCTGACATGGTGGGCGACCACGTCGTGCAACTCGCGCGCGATGCGTGAGCGTTCCTCGGCCCTGGCGGCCCGCGTGTCGGCCTCCCGCGCACGCTCCAGCCGGTCGGCCCGCTGGGTCAGCTCCGCCAGATAGGCCCGGCGCAGCCGTACGCTGCGCCCGATGACCCAGCACAGGATCATCACCACGAGGACCACGAGCTGATCCATCCACGACAGCGGCTGGGGCCCGATGGCGACGCAGACGGCGGTTCCGATGAGGTAGACCGCGATCGCACCGAGACTCAGCGCGAGGCCCCGGTAGGCCGCCACGGTGTAGAGCAGGACGAGCCCGCCGATGCCGCCGAGCCCGGCGTTGTACCCGAGCCCGTTCAGGACCATCTCGGGAATGCCGATCAGCACGAGCAACACGAATGGCCAGCGCCGCCTGAACGCCACCGGGAGCGTGCACAGGGCCGCCCCGAACAGGCTGATCCAGTCGGGGTCACGCACCGCGACGGATGGTGCGTCCTGCCAGTCCGCGAAGGTCTCGGAGCCCGTCAGCAGGATGAAGAGCAGTGAGGCCGTCGTCAGCACCACCGCGAGGACCGAGTCGCTGATCGGAGGAAGAGCTCGGATCCAGGACCGCGGATTCGCGGGGGTGGTGCGCACGTATCAAATTTAGGTCGTGACGGGAGGGAGCAACCCTGCGCGCGGCGGATATCCGCCTCCTTCGCACGGAGGAGACGCGCATCACCGGCCCTGCGGCGGGTCGCTCGCGCCCGGGTCGCTCGCGCCCGGGTCAGTCACGGCCGGGGCGACCGCCGTCGCCGGTCGTCTCAGAGCTCGTCGGTGGCGGACCGCGGCCTGCCGCGGCCCCGTGACGACGTGCCGGGCCGGTGGTCGGGCACCGGCGGCGGCGTGCCGCCGAACTCGGGACACAGCGCCTGGTGGTCGCACCAGTCGCACAGCCGCGAGGGACGGTGCCGCCACTCCTTGGTGCGGACGGCCCGCTCGATCGCCTCCCACAGGGCCTGCACCTTGCGCTCGGTGGCGCGCAGGTCGGCCTCGTCCGGCGTGTAGCGAAGGATCTCCCCGTTGCCCAGGTACATCAGCTGGAGCATCCTCGGGACGGTCCCGTTCAGACGCCACAGCGCCAGTGCGTAGAACTTCATCTGGAACAGCGCCTTGGCCTCGAAGTCACGCCGCGGCGCCGTGCCCGTCTTGTAGTCGACCACCCGGATCTCGCCCGTCGGCGCCACGTCCAGGCGGTCGATGTAGCCGCGCAACAACAGGCCGCTCTCCAGCACGGTCTCCACGTACATCTCGCGCTCGGCCGGCTCGAGCAGCCGGGGGTCCTCCAGCGTGAAGTAGCGCTCGACCATCGTCCTGGCCTGCGCGAGCCACTGGGCGCGCTCCTCGTCGGTCTCGAACAGCCCGGCGTACTCCGGCTCATCGGTGAGCAGGCGCTCCCACTGGGGCTCCAGCAGATCCTGCGCGGCCGCGGTCGTCCTCGCCTCGGCCGGCAGGTCGTACAGCCGCTCGAGCACGGCGTGCACGAGCGTGCCGCGCACCGCCGCGGGGGAGGGCCGCTCGGGCAGCTGGTCAATCACCCTGAACCGATAGAGCAGCGGGCAGGTCATGAAGTCACCGGCACGTGAGGGGGACAGGGCGCCGATGATCGCGCGCTCTTCGGCGAGGGTCATGCCCGCACTGTAGGCCACGGAGCCGACAACCACGGAGACGACGAGCGGAGGCCGGAAATCGGGACGGGAAGGCAGGCGCGGGGGGAGCGCGGCGCTCGACGAGCGGGACGGGAAAGCGGGCGCCGGGGGAGCGCGGCGCTGGGACGAGAGGCGACTCGAGGGACGGTCCGGGTTCGCGGATCGCGCGCGAACTCATAGGCTGATCTCACCTCGGCGGCGCGTAGCATCGAGATCGAGGAGAGAAGGCGGCGAAACATGAGTACACCTGCCAACCAGTCCCCGGGGCTGCGGATTGGGAGCCCTTTCGGCATTCCGGTGTACGTCTCCCCGACGTGGCTGATCGTGGCCGCCTTCATCACCTTCACCTTCCAAGACGTGTTCGCCGCGAGCCTCCCCGGTTACGGGGTCGTGGGCAGTTCGGCCGTCGCGCTGGTCTTCGCCGTTCTGCTCTATGCCTCCGTCCTGCTCCACGAACTGGCCCACTGCGTGGTCGCCAAGCATTACGGCCTGCCGGTGCGCCGCATCGTCCTCTACATGCTCGGCGGGGTCTCCGAGATCGAGCGCGAGCCGGAGACGGCCGGCCGCGAGTTCAACGTGGCCCTCGCCGGCCCGCTGCTGTCGATCGGGCTCGCCGCTGTCGGCTACGCGGTCTCCGCGGCCCTGTTCGTGGACGGCTCGGTCAATCCGCTTCACATGGCCGTGCATCCGCCGATGGGGCTGCTGCCGGTTCTGATCTGGCAGCTCTGGCTGTCGAACCTGATCGTCGGGATCTTCAACCTGCTCCCTGGCCTGCCGCTCGACGGAGGGCGGCTGCTGCGGGCCGGGGTGTGGAAGGTGACGAAGGACTCGACCCGGGGCACCCTGGCCGCGGCCTGGGTGGGGCGCTCCGTAGCGGTGATCATCGTGGCGCTCCCCCTGCTGGCGTCCGTGATGGCCGGTCAGAATGCCGATTGGGGCAACATGCTCTGGTCGATCCTGCTCGCGTCCTTCATCTGGATCGGCGCCTCGCAGTCGCTCAAGGTCGCGCGGGTGCGCACCAGGTTGCCGCAGCTGCGGGCGCGTCTTCTGGCGCGCAGGGCTTTCCCCGTGACCGCGGAGGTCCCGCTGTCGGAGGCGCTGCGCCGTGCGGGTGACGCCGGAGCGGGCGCGATGGTCGTGGTCGACCACGAAGGGCGGCCCGTCGGGATCGTCAGCGAGGCGGCCATCAACGCCACCCCGGAACAGCGCAGGCCGTGGGTCACCGTCGGCTCGCTGTCACGGACGCTGGAGCCGTCGCTGGTCCTCGGGGCCGATCTCGAGGGGGAGTCCCTTCTCGACGCCATGCGCGGCACCCCCGCCGCGGAGTATCTGCTGGTCGAGCAAGGCGGCGAGATCTACGGTGTGCTGGCCACGGCGGACGTCAACCGTGTGTTCACCGGGGTCTGACGGCGCGGCAGCGAGGTTCCGCCGTCATGGTCGCCTGACCGCCGGGGCTGTTCTGTCCCGTGGCTCCGGCAGCGTAGATTCAGGAACGGCGTTCACCATTGGTTTGCTACGTTCTGGGATGATCGATCCGGTGCCATCAGCCGCCGCGTTCCGTGTCCCGCGGGTCCTCCCGCGGGCCGGATGCCGCGTTGTCGGCCGGTGGGCCGGGCCGGGTACCGATGGTCAGGTGGCGATTCCGGGGTATCCGGGAGGGAGAGTTCTGTGACGGAACAGGGCGTGGGCTTGATCCGCCCGATGCCGGGAGATGGCGTGGTCGCCCATCTGAACGGTTTGCTGCTCGTCTGCGCTGCCGCCGAGCAGGAGGTGGGGGAGTTCCTGGCGGCGCTGCGGGAGACCGCGGCGACGGGCGGGGACGGCCGGGCCCTGGCCCGCCGGGTGGCCCAGGTCCTCGCCCGGGCGATGGACAGGTCGATCGCCGGGGAGCCGGTGCCCTGCGCGGTCGCGGGGCCGGCCGGAGGCGGCGTCGCCGTCCTCGTCAGCGGAACGGCGACGGCCATCGTGTCCGGAGGGCCGGACGGTGACGTTCGCCTGGCCGGCCGGGAGGCCCTCACCTGGACCGATCGGCTCATCGGCGGCCCGATCGCCAAGATCGATCTGAGGCTCCCAGGTGCGGGACCGGCCAGTCCCTTCGCACGGCTCGACAGCGGAGTGGTCCCGGGGGCGGGGATCGAGCTCGATCTCACCCAGCGTGCCGACGCCGTGCCGCCGCCGCTGCCGCAGCGCGTGCCGCAGTTGCCCTCATTGCACGGTGCGCCCCCCGTGCCGTCGCCCCACCTCCAGCCGAACCCGTTCCCTCCGATCGGGCCTCCTGATCCCCTGCCCGCGCGTGAGCCGGTCGTCCCGCCGCCGTTGCCTCCCCTTCCGCCGTTGCCGCCCGCGCCTCCGTCGGGGCCGCCGCCGGAACCGGTGCCCGGTTCGCATGGTCAGGGACCGGCCGGTCCGCTCGGACCGAACCCGCTCGACTCCCTGCCGGGCCCGTCGCCGATCTCTCCGATCTCCTCGGCCTCCCAGCTGCCTCCCCTTCCGCCGCTGCCCCCGCCGGGACCTTCACCGCTCTCCGACAAGTGGACGCCCCTCGACGGGCCGCGTGAGGAGAGCAGGCACGGCCAGCGGTCCGACCTCCGGCAGGACGGCCCTCCGAGCGGGCCGTTCGACCTGCCCGGGCCCGAGGCCGGTCGTGAGCCGCCGCAGGAGTTCGGCCGGGAGATCCCCGACGCCACCCAGTTCGACACCTCTCCCGAGCCCGGCTCCGAGCCCGGATCCGGGCCGATGGTCTTCGGCGTCGACTGCAAGAACGACCACTTCAACGACCCGCGCGTGCCGTACTGCGCGGTCTGCGGGATCGCGATCGACCAGCGGTCCGTGGTGCCCTACCAGGGGTCGCGGCCGCCACTCGGGGTGCTCGTCCTCGACGACGGGATGACGCTGCAGCTGGACTCCGACTACGTCCTGGGACGCGATCCCGAGCGTGCCGCGGAGGTGCAGGCCGGCAAGGCCCGTCCGGCCAGGGTGACCAGCCCTGACGGTTCGGTGTCGCGCCGCCACCTGCGGGTCGCGCTGGACGGCTGGGACGTCAATCTCATCGATCTCGGATCGGTGAACGGCACCCAGATCCAGCCGCCCGGCGACCCGAACTTCTACGACATCCCCCCGGAGGAGGAGGTCGCGATCCATCCGGGCACGACCGTGCGGGTCGGCGTCTCCCGGACGATGCGCTACGAGGCCCATCGAGGGGCCTGAGAAGGACGGCTCGGGGACGGAACGCGTCCCCGGGCCGACGGTCCCGCCCGGAGCACGAAGGGCACGGCCCCAGCGGATCCGGCGGCCCCGGCGGAGCCGGCGAACTAGTGGACCTGGGCGCGCAGCCGGTCCAGCTCGCCGAGGATGAGCCGCTCCAGTCGCTCCTCGGTGATCCTGGACGGATAGAGCAGCCGGTGCACGCTCAGCCCGTCGACGAGCGCGAGCAGTCGCTCGGCGACGTCGTCCAGGTCCTCGTCCGTACGGATCTGCCCGGCCTCGGCGGCCGACTGCAGCAGGCTCACCACGAGGTAGCGCAACTCGGCCGCCTCACGCCGCTGGACCTCCAGCAGGTCGGGGCTGGTCAGGCTGCGCCCCCAGAACCCGATCTCGAGGCCCGTCTCCATCACCCGCTCCGCGTCGAGCGGCACGTTGTCGAGGAGCACCTCCTTGAGCGCCTCGAGGCCGCCGCGGCCCGACAACTTCCGCGCGAGCCGGTCGGCGATCCGCCGGTGGGAGGACTCCAGCGCCGAGACCAGGATGTCGTCCTTGTCGGTGAAGTAGTGGGTCAGCACACCGTTGGAGTATCCGGCCTCCTTAGCGATGGCCCGTGTGGTGGCGGCCTCGATCCCGTCGCGCAGGATGATCCGGCGGGCGGCCGCGACGACCTCGTCACGACGCTCCTCGTGATTGACGATCTTCGGCATGTCGCCCCCTGTTGTTTTAGTCGGTCGCCCGTCTATTATCCGCACATGTCGGTTGTCACACTTGGCGTTCACATCGTGGACGTCCTGGCGCGCCCGGTGGAGTCCATCCCGGAGGGCCAGGACACGCATCTGGTGGAGCAGATCCGCATCACCGCCGCCGGCGCGGCCGCCGGCACGGCGGTCGACCTGGCGAAGATCGGAGTCCCCGTCGCCTCTCTGGGCGCGGTGGGCGACGATGATCTGGGCGATGTCCTCATCATGATCATGAAGCGGCACGGCGTCGACGTCAGCGGCGTCGTCCGCAAGCCCGGCGAGCAGACCGCGGCCTCCATCCTGCCGATCCGGCCGGACGGCGGGCGCCCGTCATTCCACGTTCCCGGCGCCAATCTGGGTCTGTCCCTGACCGACCTCGATCAGGAGCGGATCGCCGGAGCCGAGATCGTGCACCTCGGCGGCATGGACGTGACATGGGGCCTCCACGACCCGGCGTTCTTCGCGCTTCTGGACAAGATCCGGGAGAACGGCACCGTGGTCACGATGGACCTGCTGTCCAACATGTCCGACCTTATGCCGGCGGTACGGACGTTCCTGCCCCACATCGACTACTTCCTGCCCAATGAGGAGCAGGCCCTCATGCTGACCGGGGCGGACACCCCCGAGGCGGCCGCGGAGGCGCTGCTCGCCGAGGGGCTGAAGGGCGCCCTCGTCACGCTCGGCGGGGAGGGCAGCCTGGTCGCCACCGCGTCCGGCCACACGCGCGTCCCCGCGCTCGACGTGCCCGTGGTCGACACCACCGGTTGCGGCGACGCGTACTGCGCCGGCTTCGTGGCCGGCCTGCTCGGCGGCCGCGACGTGGCCGGCGCCGCCAGGCTCGGAACGGCGGTCGCCGCCCGGGTGGCGGGCGGCCTCGGCTCCGACGCCGGTCTCGACGGGCCCGTCGAGGCACCCTGACCGTCCGCTGCGCCCTCGGCGGGGCCGCCGTGCCGTACGCCGTGCCGTCCGCCGTGGACGGCCCACCCGATCAGCACCATGATCTTAAATTTCATGCTTTGAAGGGGAGAGTCATTACATGAGTGAGTTGTCCAGTGGCCTCGGGCCGGGCCACGCGGCCGCGGGCGACGCCTCCCTGCGTGTGCGCGCCGCCAAGGTCATCCCCGGAGGCATGTACGGCCACCTCAACGCGGCCCTGCACGGCGAGAAGTACCCGCAGTTCTTCGTCAGGGCCGAAGGCGCCCGGCAGTGGGACGCGGACGGCAAGGAGTACGTCGACCTGATGTGCAGCTGGGGCCCGATGATCGTGGGCCACCGCAACCCCCGGGTCGAGGCCGCCGCCGCGGCGCAGCAGGCGGTGGGCGACTGCCTCAACGGGCCCGGCCCGGTCATGGTGGAGCTGGCGGAGCTCCTGGTGGACCTCATCCCGTCCGCGGACTGGGCGATGTTCTCCAAGAACGGCACCGACGCGACGACGCAGGCCCTGATGGTGGCCAGGGCGGCCACCGGGAGGACCAAGGTGCTGGTCGCCCACGGTTCCTACCACGGCGCCGACCCGTGGTGCACGCCCGGCCTTTCCGGGGTGACCCCCAACCAGCGGGCCGACACCATCGAGTTCACCTACAACGACCTCGCGTCCGCCGAGGCGGCGGCGGCCCAGGCCGAGGGCGACGTCGCCGCCATCCTCGTCACCCCGTTCAAGCACGACTCGTTCGAGGACCAGGAACTGGCCGAGGCGGAGTTCGCCCGCGGGATCCGCGCGCTGGCGGACCGGCTCGGCGCGGCCCTGGTCATCGACGACGTGCGCGCCGGATGGCGGCTCGACCTGCGGGGCTCGTGGGAGCCGCTCGGAGTGCGTCCCGACCTGACGGCCTGGAGCAAGGCCATGGCCAACGGCTTCCCCATCGCCGCGGTAACGGGCGCGGACGCGCTGCGCGGCCCGGCCCAGACGCTGTACTCGACCGGCTCGTTCTGGTTCTCCGCGACCGCGATGGCCGCCGCCACGGCGACGATCGAGATCCTCCACGAGGAGGACGGGGTGGCGCTGATGCACCGGGCGGGCACCCGGCTCCGCGAGGGGCTGGCCGCGCAGGCGGCCTCACACGGGTTCGTGGTGAAGCAGACGGGTCCCGTGCAGGTGCCCTGGTTGTCCTTCGAGGGCGACGAGACCCTCGAGAAGGCGATGCACTGGGCCGGGGCCTGCCTGGACGAGGGCGTCTTCCTCCACGCGTGGCACAACTGGTTCCTGTCGGCCGCCCACACCGACGCCGAGATCGACCGGGCCCTTCAGGGCACCGACGCGGCCTTCGCCAAGCTCAGGGCCGCGTTCGGCGCCGACTGAGCCCTGTCCGGCCGGGCAGGGGACGGCGGGCGCGGGCGATCAGCGGGTCCGCGCCCACTGGACGTCGTCGATCCGGGTGCCGTCGGGGCCCGGGAGCAGGTCTTTGACCAGGAGTTCGCGGACGAAGCCCGCGCGCTCGAGCACCCGGTGGGAGGCGACGTTGTCGGGGGCGGTCCCCGCGACGAGCCGGCGGATCCCCGTGTGCTCGAACGTCCAGGACGCCAGGAGGCCGACCGCGCGCGTCATGACACCTCGCCCCTGGTACTCCGGAAGGAGGCTGTACCCCACCATGGCCTGGCCCAGTGGGGGCAGCACACCCATGAGCTGGAGATGCCCGGCGAAGGTGTCCGTCTCCGCCCACCGGACGGCGAGTTCGACCCGCTGGCCGGCCAGCCACCACATCCCCGCGTACCGGCACCGCATCACGCTGTCGGCGTAGGAGGGCGCCTCCGGCGGGACGCTGAACTTGTACATCTGCGGGTCGGACTGCATCGCGTGGTACTCGTCGGTGTCGCCCGGCGTGAGCGGCCGGAGCCGTACGACGCCGTCGGTCAGCGAACCGGAGGGGAAGCCGCCGGGGAAGAACGGCAGGAAAGGGTCGGTGGGATCACCGGGGTCGCCCGCCAGCCGGGCGAAGGCGATCGAGTCGTGCCGGGCGCCGTCGCGCGTCGCGTACTCCTCGCGGAGCACTCCCTCCCGCGTGAACCCGGACCGGCAGGCCACCAACTGACTCGGGACGTTCTCCACGTCGGTGATCAGCCCGATGCGGGGGATGCCATGGGCGAAGCCCCAGTCGGTGAGCGCGCGGACCGCCGCCGTCGCGGCTCCGCGGCCCCGGCCCCACGGGGCGAGCAGGTAGCCGACCTCGCTGTTGCCGAACCTGTCGGGCGGCTTCAGCAACGTGGCGCCCAGGACCTCGCCGGTGTCCCGGTCGGTGATCACGAACTTGGCCCCGCCCTCGTCCCAGACGACCTGCGCCGCCGCGATCCAGTTCAGCGCGTCCTCACGGCTGTACTCCAGCGGCACGAAGGGGACGAACCTGGCCACCTGTGGGTCGGCGTACGCTCGCGCGATCGCGTCGGCGTCCTTCTCCTCGGGGATGCGGAGGATCACTGGACCGGCCTGGATGACTTCTCGGGGCAACATGCACCATTGCTACCAGCGAGCCATGGAAGGGGCCAAGAGATTTCCGGCTCCCGGGGCATTCCCCTGGGAGGCGCCTGGTCTGTGTTATGCAGTCTCCACGTAAATCGTCCTATATCCGGCTTGCGGGCGGCAGTCGTACCGGCAATGCCCGATAGCCTTTTCACCATGGGTTTTCGCAGGCACGGCCCGTTCCAGGCCGGAGATCAGGTTCAGCTCACCGACCCGAAGAACAAGCGGCACACGGTGACGCTCAAAGAGGGCGGCGTCTTCCACACGCACAAGGGGTCGATCCCGCACGACGAGCTGATCGGTCGGCCTGAGGGCTCCGTCGTCCGATCCTCGGGCGGCACCGACTATCTGGCGTTCCGCCACCTTCTGGCCGACTACGCCCTCTCCATGCCGCGCGGCGCGGCGGTGATCTACCCCAAGGACGCCGCGCAGATCGTGGGCATGGCCGACATCTTCCCCGGCGCCCGCGTGGTCGAGGCCGGCGTCGGCTCGGGAGCGCTCACCTGCTTCCTGCTGCGCGCGGTCGGGCCCGAGGGCTCGGTCACGTCGTACGAGCGGCGGGAGGACTTCGCGGAGGTCGCGACCAAGAACGTGGAGAAGTTCTACGGCGGCCCCGTGGACCAGTGGCGGCTGGTCGTCGGCGACTTCGTCGCCGCGCTCGACGAGGTGGACGTCGACCGCGTGATCCTCGACATGCTCGCTCCGTGGGAGTGTGTCGACGCGGCCGCCAAGGCCATGACTCCGGGCGGCGTTATTTGTTGTTATGTGGCGACCACTACGCAGATGTCCAGAACCGTGGAGACCCTCAGAGAACACGGGAGTTTCACCGAGCCTCACACGTGGGAGACCTTGGTTCGCGACTGGCATGTCGAGGGCCTCGCCGTACGGCCGGACCACCGCATGGTCGGCCACACGGGATTCCTCGTCACCGCCCGTCGCATGGCGGACGGTGTCACGCCCCCGCCACGGCGCCGGCGCCCAGCGAAGGGGGCATATGGGGAGGGTACCGAAACAGGGTGACGATTCAGCTACAAACGGGCAAAGCCCCGTGACACGGGAACATAAGGGTGTGTTCCTTATGCTGCGAGAATAAACGCACAATTAGGTATCAAACGGCGAACACCCAATGTAACTACACGAACACTGCCCGGCCAGGTTACGTACAGCGCCAAGATAGGTAGGGTCTTGAGTAGTCGTTCTCGACGGGGAAGGAGGTGACGGGGCGTGGCAGCTCGCGACGACGCTGAGGCTCGAGCCGCGCAGCGCGAACGGGAGGTCGCGGATCTCACAACACAGGTCTCCTTCCTGCAGGAGGAGATCACCGCGTTGCGCCGGAAACTGGCCGAGTCACCCCGGCAGGCCAGGGTCATCGAAGAGCGTCTCCATGAGGCACAGGCCCAGGTGGCGGCCCTCACGAGTCAGAACGAACGGCTGGTCTCCACCCTCAAGGAGGCCAGGGATCAGATCGTCGCCCTCAAGGAGGAGGTCGACCGGCTGGCCCAGCCGCCGTCCGGTTTCGGAGTGTTCCTCGAGGCCAGGGAAGACGGCACGATCGAGGTGTTCACGGGCGGCCGGAAGCTGCGGGTCAACGTCAGCCCCGCCGTCGAGGTCGAGTCCCTCAAGCGTGGCCAGGAGGTCATGCTCAACGAGGCGCTCAACGTCGTCGAGGCCCTCGGCTTCGAGGACGTCGGCGAGATCGTCATGCTGAAGGAACTCCTGGAGGACGGGCAGCGCGCGCTCGTCATCTCGCACGCGGACGAGGAGCGCGTGGTCAAGCTGGCCGAGTCCCTTCTCGACCAGCCGATCCGCGCCGGAGACTCGCTCCTGCTCGAGCCCCGTTCCAACTACGTCTACGAGCGGATCCCCAAGTCCGAGGTCGAGGAGCTCGTCCTCGAAGAGGTCCCCGACATCTCCTACGAGGAGATCGGCGGCCTCAGCAGGCAGATCGAGCAGATCAGGGACGCGATCGAGCTGCCCTACCTGCACGCCGACCTGTTCAGGGAGCACAAGCTCCGCCCGCCCAAGGGCGTGCTGCTGTACGGCCCGCCCGGGTGCGGCAAGACCCTGATCGCCAAGGCCGTCGCCAACTCCCTCGCCAAGCAGGTCGCCGAGAAGACCGGCCAGTCCGGCAAGAGCTTCTTCCTCAACATCAAGGGTCCCGAGCTTCTCAACAAGTACGTCGGTGAGACCGAGCGGCACATCCGCCTGGTCTTCCAGCGGGCCAGGGAGAAGGCATCCGAGGGCACCCCGGTGATCGTGTTCTTCGACGAGATGGACTCGATCTTCCGGACCCGCGGCTCCGGCGTCTCCTCCGACGTCGAGAACACCATCGTCCCCCAGCTGCTGTCGGAGATCGACGGCGTCGAGGGCCTGGAGAACGTCATCGTCATCGGCGCCTCCAACCGCGAGGACATGATCGACCCGGCGATCCTGCGGCCCGGCCGCCTGGACGTCAAGATCAAGATCGAGCGGCCGGACGCCGAGGCGGCCAAGGACATCTTCTCGAAGTACATCATCAGCGAGCTCCCGCTCCACGCCGACGACCTGTCCGAGCACGGCGACAGCCGTGAGGGCACGATCGCGGGCATGATCCAGCGGGTCGTCGAGCGGATGTACACCGAGAGCGAGGAGAACCGCTTCCTCGAGGTGACCTACGCCAACGGCGACAAGGAAGTCCTCTACTTCAAGGACTTCAACTCCGGAGCCATGATCCAGAACATCGTGGACCGCGGCAAGAAGATGGCGATCAAGCAGTTCCTCGAGACCGGGCAGAAGGGTCTGCGGATCGCGCATCTGCTGGCCGCCTGCGTGGACGAGTTCTCCGAGAACGAGGACCTGCCCAACACCACCAACCCCGACGACTGGGCCCGCATCTCCGGCAAGAAGGGCGAGCGGATCGTCTACATCCGCACGCTCGTCCAGGGCAAGCAGGGCACGGAGGCCGGCCGGTCGATCGACACGGTGGCCAACACGGGTCAGTACCTCTGAGCGCGGCAGCCTCAGAGGAAGGCGAAGGAACTCCGGCCACTTCCGTCATCCAGCGGAACTCGTGACACGAGGAGCGGCGCGGTCCCCCGGCGGACCGCGCCGCTTTCCGTGTCCGCACCCGGCGCCGAGGCCAGGCTGAGGGGCGCCGGCGCCGGCCTCCTCCCGCGCTGGTCAGCGGTCCGCCGGGCGGGTCCGGGCGATCGCCCCCACCCGTTGCGTACGGCCACGCGGAAGTCGGTCTCCCCGCTCCAGTCGCCCGTTCCGGTACAAACTCCCTAGGCATCGGTGCCGTAACTGTCTGGCAGCCGGGCATAGAGAAGGGGCTAGGCTCGGGGATATAACGGCGGAACGACAGCCTGAAACAGGCGGGGTGCGCATGACGGTTCGGCGGGTGATGGGCATCGAGACCGAGTACGGCATCGCCGTACCCGGCCAGCCAGGGGCCAACGCGATGGTGACCTCCTCGCAGGTCGTCAACGCGTACCTGGCGGCGTCGGCCGCTCGGGCCCGGCGCGCTCGATGGGACTTCGAGGAGGAGAACCCGCTCCGTGACGCCCGTGGGTTCGACCTGGCCCGTGAGGTGGCCGACCAGAGCCAGCTGACCGATGAGGACCTCGGCCTGGCCAACGTCATCCTCACCAACGGCGCGCGGCTCTACGTCGACCATGCCCACCCGGAGTACTCCACGCCGGAGTGCACCAACCCCCGGGCCGCGGTCATCTGGGACAAGGCGGGGGAGCGGGTCATGCACGACGCCGCCGTCCGCGCCTCGGGCATGCCGGGCAACGCCCCCATCCAGCTGTACAAGAACAACACCGACGCCAAGGGCGCCTCCTACGGCTGCCACGAGAACTACCTCATGCGCCGGGCCACCCCGTTCGCTGACATCGTCCGCCATCTCACGCCGTTCTTCGTGTCCCGCCAGGTCGTCTGCGGCGCGGGCAAGGTCGGGATCGGGCAGGATTCGCGTGGCGAGGGTTTCCAGATCAGCCAGCGGGCCGACTTCTTCGAAGTGGAGGTCGGCCTCGAGACCACGCTCAAGCGGCCGATCATCAACACGCGTGACGAACCGCACGCTGACCCCGAGAAGTACCGCCGCCTCCACGTCATCATCGGCGATGCCAACATGTCGGAGATCTCGACATATTTGAAGCTGGGGACCACGGCGCTCGTCCTGGCCATGATCGAGGACGGCTTCCTCACCAACGACCTGTCGGCGGAGTCGCCGGTCGCGGCGCTGCGGGCCGTGTCCCACGACCCGACCTGCAAATACGAGATCGCGCTGCGCAACGGCCGCAAGATGACGGCCGTCCAACTCCAGATGGAGTATCTCGAGCAGGCCCGCAAGTACGTCGAGGACCGCTACGGCTCCGGCGTCGACGAGATGACCAAGGACGTGCTGAACCGCTGGGAGTCGGTGCTGACCCGGCTCGCCGAGGACCCGATGCAGCTGTCCAGGGAGCTCGACTGGGTCGCCAAGCTGGAGCTTCTCGAGGGCTACCGCACCCGCGACAACCTGCCCTGGAGCCACCCGCGGCTCCAGCTCGTCGATCTGCAGTACTCCGACATCCGGCCCGAGCGCGGCCTCTACAACCGGCTCGTGGCCCGGGGCCGCATCCAGCGCCTGGTGACCGAGGACGAGGTCGAGCGGGCCATCGAGATGCCGCCGAACGACACCCGCGCCTATTTCCGCGGCCGTTGCCTGCGCCAGTACAGCGAGTCGGTGGCCGCCGCGTCGTGGGACTCGGTGATCTTCGACATCCCCGGCAGGGAGTCGCTGCAACGGGTGCCCACCTTGGAGCCCCTCCGTGGCACCAAGGCGCACGTGGGCGACCTCCTCGACCGGTGCAGGACCGCCGCCGACCTGGTGGCGGCTCTGACCGGCGAGAGCTGAGCCCTCGGCGGCCGGGACTCCCTGACGCGATGACCACCCGCCTGTTGTTGATCTGTCACGCCTTCACCCCGGCGATGGCCGCCGCGTCGTTCCCCGAGGACGAGCCGGTGGAGGGGCGCGGCCTTCGTGACGAAGAGGCCGGTGCCGCCCGAGAAGCCGGAGCCGAGCGAGAGGCCGGTGCCGAGCGAGAGGCCGGTGCCGCCCGCATGGACGGGCTCGCGCTGCGGGGACCCGAGCTTCGGTGCGGCCAGACGGCCGAGGCGCTGGGCCTCGCCCCCGAGCCGGTCCCGCAGTTGCGAGACTGCGATTTCGGCGCATGGCGTGGCCGCACGCTGGCCGACGTCCAGGCGGCGGACCCCGAAGGCGTGAGCCGCTGGCTCGCCGACCCGTCGGCGGCGCCCCACGGCGGGGAATCCGTCGCCGACGTGATCGATCGGGTGGCAGGCTGGCTCACAGGCCTGCCTCCGGGCCGCGTGGTAGCCGTCACGCACCCGTCCGTGATCCGCGCCGTGATCGTCCACGCGCTCGGGACTCCGCCGGGAGCGTTCTGGCGGATCGACGTGGAGCCGCTGAGCCGGTCCGAGCTGACCGGCAGGAGCGGACGGTGGAACCTGCGGCTCGGAGCCGGTGCCTGACGGCCCGAGCGGGCCGATCACGGCGCGGAGCACCTGACCCCGGCCCGTGGGGCCGTACGTCGTACACTTCGGGCGGCGGCGTGGAAGGAACGCGGTGGGAATCCGCGACTGTCCCGCAACCGTGACCGGGGAGCTCACCCAGGCCCGGGACGGGCGCCGACCCCCGGGAGCCGGGAGACTTCCCGCCGCGGCAGCCCTACCCGATCGGGGCGAGGACCCCGGGAATGGATCATCCGTGCGCTCGAGCCTGCCACCGAGTCCGCCGTCGCCCACGTCACCGACCGGGCCGTCGGCCGGGAGCCGGCGATGAGCGGCGTTCCCCGGCTCGTGATCGCGGCACCCGGTTCGGGAACGGGGAAGACCACGGTCGCCACCGGCCTGATGGCCGCCCTGGCCGCGCGGGGCCTGCGCGTGTCCCCGCACAAGGTGGGCCCCGACTACATCGACCCCGGCTATCACTCCCTCGCGACCGGGCGGCCGGGCCGGAACCTCGATCCGTGGCTGACCAGCGAGGACCTCGTCGGCCCCCTGTTCCGGCATGGTTCGGCCGGGTCGGACGTCGCCGTGATCGAAGGGGTCATGGGCCTGTTCGACGGCGTCGCCACGAGCCCCGGAGAGCCCGCCGCGGGACGGCACGGCCACTTCGCCTCGACGGCCCATGTCGCCCGGTTGCTGGACGCCCCCGTCGTCCTGGTCGTGGACGCCGCGGGTCAGGGCCAGTCGGTGGCCGCGCTCGTTCACGGGTTCGCGTCGTACGACACCCGGATCCGGTTCGGCGGGGTCATCCTCAACAGGCTCTCCTCCGATCGCCACGAGGAGATCTGCCGCGGTGCCCTCGAAGACGCCGGAGTCCCCGTGTTCGGCGCGATCAGGAAGGCTGCGGAGATCGAGACCCCCTCCCGTCACCTGGGCCTGATCCCCGTGGCGGAGCGGCGGGCCGAGGCCGTCAGGACCGCCGGGCTGCTCGCCGACCTGGTGGCCGGGTCCTGCGACCTCGACGGGCTCGTACGGCTCGCGCGCTCGGCTCCCGCCTCAGCGGGGACCTCGTGGTCGCCGGCCGAGGCCGTACGAGAGGGCGACGTGGTGGCGGAGGGCGGCGGGATCAGGATCGCGGTGGCGGGAGGGGCGGCGTTCACGTTCGGCTACGCCGAGCACGTGGAGCTTCTTGAGGCGGCCGGTGGCGAGGTCGTCACCTTCGACCCTCTGCACGACGAGGCGCTGCCTGAGGGCACGCGGGGCATCGTCGTGCCCGGCGGCTTCCCCGAGGTGTACGCGAGCGCGCTGTCGGCGAACGTGCCGCTGCGCGAGCAGGTGGCCGGATTCACCGGGCCGATCGCCGCCGAGTGCGCCGGGCTTCTCTACCTGGGCCGTGAGCTCGACGGGCTCCCGATGTGCGGCGTGCTCGACACGACGGCGCGGATGACCGCCCGGCTCACGCTCGGGTACCGCGACGCGGTCGCCGTCCGCGACACGGTGCTGACCAGGGAGGGCGAACGGTTCCGCGGGCACGAGTTCCATCGGACGGTCTGCGATCCGCCGGAAAGGCCCGCGTTCCGGTGGCGGGGCGGGGCCGACGGACATGCCAGTGGCGGGGTCCTGGCGTCCTATCTGCACCTGCACTGGGCGGGCAGTCCCCGGCTCGCGGCCCGCTTCGTCGCCGCGGCGGCGGGCCACCCGGCGGACAAATGAATCTACTTTGTAAAGGAGGGCGGCAGGGGCGACTCGGTCCTGCGCCCGGGCAACGTGGCCGCGATGCCCTCCTTCTTCAGGAGCTCCACGAGGAGGGCCGTGGCCGCCTCGGCCGTCAGCCGCCTCTCCGGGTCCACCCGGAGCAGGCCCTCGAGGACCGGGCGCAGCGGTCCCGCCTTGCGGGGCGGGTCCGGCTCCCCGCGATCGTCGGCGGTCAGGACCGAGCCTCCGGGCCGGTCCGCGGACGCGTCCTCGGGAGCGCTCCCGGCGTCGCCGTATGCGCCTGAGGCCGCCGTGACGGCCTCAGGCTCGCCTGTCCGGCCGGAGCGGACCTCGTCGGCCGGGTAGGGAGGCCTGCCCTCCACGCCGTAGTACAGCGTCGCCGCGAACGACCACAGATCGGACGCCTGGTCCGGCCGGCGGCCGAGCAGCCGCTCAGGCGCGGCGTACGGCGACGGGGGCGGCGCCGGCATGTTCTCCGGCGTGGCGAACCCGAAGCCCGTCAGCACCACGCGTTCCTCGGTCAGCAGGACCCTGGACGGCCTGATGCCGTCGTGCAGGACCTCGGCCGCGTGGGCGTACCGGATCCCGGCCAGGAGCTGGAAGCCGACCCAGGCGGCCCAGTGGACCGGGAGCCTGCCCAGATGCCGCACGGTCTCCGTCAGCGTGAGGCCGCGCAGGAGTTCGGTCACCATCCAGAGCCGGCCCTGGTCCTCCAGAAGGTCGTGCACGGTGACGATCGCCGGATGGTCCAGCCGGGCCGCCGAGCGCGCCTCACCGAGCGCGTGGAGCCGCGCGGAGGGGAGATCGGATCCGTCGAGATGGGCGGGCGGGCGTACTTCCCTGACCACCACGTCACGCTTGAGCCGTGAATCGTGAGCCCGCCACATGACGCCGCCGTCCTCCCGGTGGAAGGGCGACACAAGTCTGTACCGATCCCCGAGCAGGTCTCCTGCCCGATCTGTTCCCATCAGTTCCCCGTCCGCGCTCCAGCCGCCCCCGTGGGCCCGAGATCTCTGCACATTGTGGTCCGGACGGCTGCCGCCGGATGCCGGACGGCAGTGTGGCGGGCATAACGATCCGATCTACAGCAGGCCGGTGCCGAGATCATTGTGCCTGCTCTCGGGCTTACTCCAGCCAGCACCCTCGGGTAAACGAGCTTGTCCGGACCGGGTGGCCGGGGCCGGTCCGGCCGGAGAATCGGATAGCTCTGCTATCCGGTCAGGGGGTTGCGCTCGGGGTACGCAGAGGGTTGTCTGGCGGGACGTCCCCGGGCCGGGGAGAAAGATCGTGGGGGCTTCCGCGCGAATTGTCGTCCGGTTCGGGGAAAATATAGGGAGAGGGACATCCCCGAGTAGCGGAGGTAGCACCCATGGCGACCAAGGACACCGGCGGTCAGAAGCAGACCGGCCGCCAGGAGAACGACGTCGAAGAGGTCGAGGCGCAGGCGGCCCCGGACGTCCAGGAGCGTCAGGAGAAGCTCACCGACGACGTCGACGCGATCCTCGACGAGATCGACGAGGTTCTCGAGGAGAACGCGGAGGAGTTCGTCCGGAGCTACGTCCAGAAGGGCGGGCAGTAGAAGCGGGTCCCACGATGGGCGCCCGCCGGACCATCGAGCGGGAGCCCGGCTACAACCACGACATCTGAACGGTCGCTATCTCGAAGGGACGGAGCGGGAGCCGTACCGATCCTTCTGTGACATCCAGCGGGGCGGCGGGGGAACCGAGCGCGTCGGCGAGACGCGCGCCGGTGAACCCCCCGTGGATCACAGCCGCGGTGGCCACCGGATGCTCGGCCACCAGGCGGATCTCCAGCCATCCGTCCCTCTCCCGCAACGCCGCCATCATCACCCCGTCGCCGCTGATCATGAGTCCCCGCCGCGTGGACGCGGCCACTGAGGGCCCGGAGCCGGGGACGGCGAGCAGTTCGTGCCGGAACTCCTCCGCGAGACGCGGCAACTCCGCTTCGTGCCAGGTCCCCGCATACGGGAGGACGGCGAAGCGCGTCGAGAACGGCCCCGGACACTGGGCGGCGGGAGTCGCCACCTGCGGCCCGGCGGGCTCGTCCCGGTGGGAATTGCGATTGGCGGACAGCAGGCCCACCGACCTGACCAGCGTGAGCGCCAGTTCGCTCGCGACCTGGGGGACCTCCGCCCCGACGAGCTCGTATTCGCTGACGTGGTCGAGCAACACCGCGAGCCCGCCCGCGGCGACGAACGACTCCGCGGGGAAGGTGGGCACGGGCTCCTCTCCGCCGCCTCCCTCGGCCGTCAGGCCACGCCGGACCACGGCGAGCTGCCCCTCGGCGAACGACTCGGCCGCCCCGGACGGCAGCGGGGCGTGCCACCTGATCCGGTGGTCCCGGCAGACGACGTCCATGGACACCTCACACCGCACGTACGGCTCGCCCGCCCGCAACTCGACCCTGGTCCGGACGTCGGTGGTCACCTGGGAGGCCGCGTGCTCGTCCGCCGGCCACTCGTAGACCCGGACGACGTCGAGCACCGAGACGAGCGGCCCGGTGTGCACCTCCTCGACCGACACGTGAGCGGGGACGTCGCTCACGTGGTCCCGTGGCGGTGGGGCGTGGTTGTAGGTGTCGCCCACGTCACCGCCGTGGGCGACGCGCCCGACCCCGTGGACCTCGACTCCCTCCGCGCTCCGCAGGGACAGCGTGCCGTCGGCGGCGACCCGGACGCGCAGCAGCCCGTTGTCCAGCGTGGCCCCGTCCGCCTCCTCCTCGAGGATCGCTCCGGTGGGAAGGCCCGCCCGGGGGCCGCCGGAGACCGGAGCGCGCGCGGTCAGCACCGAACGGCCGAGAGGCGGCACGGTGACATGGGCGGCGACGGTGACGACCGGTTCCGCCAGGGTCCTGACGATCCAGGGCCCCGGCCCCGCGCCGAGGATCGCCTGGCGGAGGTCCTCGTAGGCGTACGCGCCCGAGGCGTGGCGGCTGACCGTCACGGTGAACACGCCGCCCTCGTCCTCGCGAGGCCGCTCCACGGCCCAGGAGACGATCTCGTGGCCGAACAGCTCCCGCTCGTGCACGCGGCCGAGCAACCGTCCGAGGTCGTCCATGACGGTCTCGTCCAGGAGCGTGGGGGCGTGCTCCAGGCGCTGGACGGGCACGGCCCGGCCGTCCGGGCCCACGAGAGTGGCGCTGCGCTCGGGGAGGTCGGCGAGCACGAGGCCGGACCGCTCGAACGGGGAGGGGTTGACGACCACGATCGCGTCCTTGCCCGCCGACGCGGCGAGGGACGATCCGACCAGGTCGACGACGGCCTGGCCGATCTGCCCGGCCTCGGCGATCCTGGCGGCCACCTGCTGCGCCGTCTCGTCGGCGCCGCAGCCGGTCACCGAGTCGTGCCCGCTGCACGCGATGACCCGCCGCCAGGCGAGATCGAGCAGGCGCGCGGAGGCCGAGCGGTCGGTGAGCCACAGGGCGGACAGCGGCTCGGCGTATCGCGTGATGACCCGCTCGGCCCGGGCCATGGCCTGCTTCAGCCCCACGCGAGCGGAGATCACGCCGGGCAGGATGTTGGCCCGCGCGTGCGACCTCAGCTCGCCGGCGACCCGCGGAAGGCCGCCGTCCCCGTCGGCGGCGCCCTTGGCGGCGCTTGCGGCCGTGTCCATGAACTCGCCGAGGGTCGCGACGCGCAGCCCTGCGGCGGTGATCTCACGGGACGGGGCCGAGTGGTCGGCCCCGTACATCGCGAGCAGCAGGGCGTCCGAGCGCCAGCCGTCCATCGCGGAGGCGAAGGCGGCGACGCGGTCGGGCAGGCCGTCGGGCGGGCCGCTGAGGAGCGCGACGGCGTTGCCGTACCCTCCGGGCAGGTATCTGGTCGTCACCGAGGTGCCGTCGGCGCCCGTCCAGACGAACGTGTCCCGGTCGACGTGCGCCGGGACCCCGCGCCACAGGCAGGCGTGGCGCAGTCCCGCGGACGCCAGGATCTGCGGCATCTGGGCGCAGTGCCCGAACTGGTCGGGAAGGTAGCCGACGCGCATCGCCCCGCCGAGGACGGCCGAGCCGCGCATGCCGTACTCGAGGTTGCGGATCAGGGTCTCGCCGGAGCAGAGGAACTCGTCGGCGAGGATCAGCCACGGGCCGACGGCGAACCGGCCCTCGGTGACGAAGCGGACGATGTCGTCACGCCGGGAGGGCCGGATCTCCAGGTAGTCCTCCACGGCGGCGAGCTGGCCGTCCATGGTGAACCGGTAGGCGGGGTCGTCGTCCATCGCGGACAGGACGTCGTCGAGCATCCCGACCAGGCCCATCCGGAACCGCTGGAACGGGAGGTACCACTCGCGGTCCCAGTGGGTGTGGGGGACGACGACGATCTCTGGACGATCATCCGAGGGGGTCGGTAACAGGTTCACGCGTGCGCTCGCTCTCGACGCATTCGCCGCTGACGGGGATGCCGGCCCATTCGGCGTAGCGGCGGATGATCCGCTGGGCGGTGACGATGTCCTCCACGGCGCCCTCGAGCCCGGTCAGAGGGCGTTCCTCCTGGGTGACGAACCGATGGAAGGCGACGAGTTGCCGTTCGAACGCCTCCGCCACGTCACGGTAGACCGTCCGCCGCTCGGTCGTGCCGACCCGCGACAGGCAGGTGAGGGTGGTCGGGGCGTTCAGGAGGTAGGGGGAGGGGAACTCCAGCTCCAGCGAGCCGTGCTCGTGGTGCACCAGCACGGTCTCGTGGTACGCGGGATAACTGGGCAGATGGTGCCAGCGGATGCCGTACCTGCCGGAACCGCTGCCGCGCAGCGTCCCGCTCACCTCGACGGACGGCGGGAAGGCGTCGACGGGCCACACCGACACGTGGTCCACCGTGTCGGGCGGGCCGGTGAACATCCGCATGAGGGACAGGTCGTGGCAGATGCTGCCCAGCACGACCCGGGCGTACAGGCGCCGCAGCCGCTCCGACGACGCCCCGACCGCGGCGGTGAGCGCCCGCTCGTCGGCCTCCGCGTACGGTGCCAGCCGGTCGGGCGAGGGCCTGGTCACGCGTGCCCTGGCGAACAGCAGTTGCGACTCGTCCGACGGGTGCAGCACGGTGACGTCGAAATGGCGGATCGCGGCCGGTCCGCCCACCTCGTGCAGCGCGTCCAGCATGCGTTGCGACGCCGGGTCGTACTGCTTCATGTAGGCCACCATGAGCCGGGCGTCCCCGGGGATGCCCTTCAGCTCGGCCAGGCTGTAGGCCAGCGGCTTCTCGGAGAGCACCCAGTAGCCGCGGTCGAGGGCCGCCTTCACGAGCGGCCCGTGGGACCCGCCGGTCAAGACGATCAGCGCGTCGAATCCGCCCCTGTCCATCATGGCGATCGGGTCGTCGAACGCCGTGGCGCCGATGTCGCGCCCCACGTTCTCCGCGTGCTCGCGGTCGAGATCGCAGACGGCGGAGACTCGGAAGATGTCGCGACGCCGCGCCAGCAGCGGCAGGTAGACGACCTGACCGGCCACGCCCAGGCCCACGACGGCCACCTTCACCACGTCCACGCCCGTCACCGTCCCCCCACCGTCACGCGGGCTTCCCCGGCTGCCACGTGACCTTCCCACGATGCCGGTGTGATCACGCCTGCCTTCCCGCAAAGGCCGTGCCAGGTGCGGCGGGGGTCAGGTGCACAGGGCCATCACCTCGTTCACCGGCGTCTCGAGCCGATGGACGCCCGGCCGGGCCGGCACCAGCACGCGATCCCCGCGGATGACCCGCCGCATCTCCGGACCCCACAACACGAGCCCGTCCCCGCCGGCCACGAGGAACTCCTCCCCGTGCCGGAGCAGCAGCGGCCCGTCGGGCGACGCCGACACCGCGGTGCGGCCGTCGGCCACCGCCCGCACGACCTTGTCCGCGCCGTCGCACGCCGAGTCGGCGAGCACCCACGTCGTGGGAGCCCCCGGCGGGTGCCCGTCCTCCGGCCGGTGGAAGTCCCCGCCTCCCACGACGACGAGGTCGTCCGTCCAGGCCTGCCCCCAGGCGAGCGGCGCGCCCCATGTCCGGTCCCACCAGCTCCAGTGCCACAGCTCGGCCGTCCTCGGCCGGTTGCCGAACGGGTGCCGCCAGGCGCAGTCGGCCGCCAGGGGATGGTTGACCGACAACACTCCGCCCCGGTCCTCCACGGCACGGGCCCACTCGTCGGGCGGGCGCCGGAAGTCGACCCAGCCGATGTCGCCCAGCGCGTTGGCGTGGCCGAGATCGGTGGTGACCTCCTGCCCGGGAACGAGCAGGATGCCGGCGAGCGCCGACCCGGAGGCCAGGTCGGCGTGGTGGCTGACCGTGTTGTGGTCGGTGACGGCGAGGAAGTCGAGGCCGCGGTCGGCCGCGAAGCACCCAAGTTCGTAGACGCTGAGCGAGCCGTCCGAGTGATGCGTGTGGGCGTGGAGGTCCCCGGCCAGCCAGTGGAACCCGTCGAGCGAGGGCAGGCCCCGGCGCGTGGCGGCGGGCTGCCGGTGCGGGTCACGGGGTGCTCGCTTGCACCGGCTCGGATGGTCGCGCGGAGCGGCCGGCGGCCGCGGGTGGGCGATCACCGTGATCTCGTACGGCATGCCCTCGAGGGGGATGCGATGAAGGCCGATCAGCACCCGCCAGACGCCGGGCTCGACGTCGCCGGGAAGGTAGCCGGGGGTCGCCCACAGGGGGCCGATCGTGTACTCGGTGCGGGCCCCGCCCGACCAGCCGCGGAAGCCGTCCGGGCCCGAGCAGCCGAGGTCGAGCACCCCCGCCGAGCTGTCATGGCCGAGCCGTACCGTGAGGGCGGCGGTGCCGGCGGGGATCTCGAACGCCACCTCCTTGACCGGGCCGGAGATCCGGTCGTCGAGCGTCCACGTCCCCCGGATCGTCTCTCCGGGCGCTCCCGTGATCCAGGCCATCCTCAGGCCCCCGTGAGGAGTCGGTCGTCGCGGTAGAGGAGGGCGCGGCCGGGACGGGGGGCGGCCCAGGCGGACGCGCCGACGGCGGGCTCGTCTCCCTCCGGTACGACGACCTGGATCAGCAGGTCCCCCGACTCGAGCGTGACGAGGTGGGCGGTGCCGAGATTCTCCACGACGGCTACCTTCCCCGAGAAGGCGTCCCGCCTCCCGACCGGTGCGGATTGTGATAGATCCGCATATTCCGGCCGTAGGCCGTACACGAGAGGACCGTCCGGGATGTCGCGAGGGAGGGGGAGCACGGCGCCGGCGACGTGCAACTCGCCCCCTTCGGCCGAGGCGGGCAGCAGGTTCATGGGGGTGGAGCCGATGAAACCGGCCACGAAGGGGTCGGCGGGCCGGTGGAAGACCTCGGACGGCGTGCCGACCTGCGTGATCCGCCCGGCGTTCATGACGGCGATCCGATCGGCGAGCGCGAGCGCCTCTCCCTGGTCGTGCGTCACGAAGACGGTGGTCACCGCGAGCTCACGCTGGAGGCGCTTGAGGAACGTCCGCGCCTCCAGGCGCAGGCGGGCGTCGAGGTTCGACAGCGGCTCGTCGAACAGGAACACCTGGGGGCGGCTGGCGATGGCCCTGGCCAGGGCGACCCGCTGCTGCTGGCCGCCGGACAACTGTGCGGGCCTGCGCGCCAGCAGTTCGGAGAGGCTGAGACGGGAGGCGGTCTCGGCCGCCTTGGCCTCCCGCCTCGCCCGGGAGACCTTCTTGATCCGCAGGGGATAGGCGATGTTGGTCGTGACGTCCATGTGGGGGAACAGCGCGTAGTCCTGGAAGACCATCGCGACGTCGCGCCGTCCGGGGGGCAACCCGGTCACGTCGGTCCCCCCGATCCCGACATTTCCTGATGTCGGGGTTTCCAGGCCGGCGATGGTCCGCAACAACGTCGTCTTCCCGCACCCCGAGGGGCCGAGCAGGGCGAAGAACTCGCCGTCGCGGATCTCGAGATCGAGGGAGTCGATCGCCCGGACACCTCCGGGGAACTCCTTGGTCAGACCGCTGAGCGAGATCACCTCTTGATCCCTCCGTGGAAGCGGAAGCCGTACCTGCGGCTGACGAACACGTACATCACGACCACCGGAAGCGAGTAGAGCAGCGAGAACGTCGAGATCAGGTCGAGACGCGGCGCCCCGCCCTCGGTGTAGAGCGTGTAGAGGATCACCGCGCCGGGTGACTTGTCGGGATCGCGGAGCAGGATGAACGGCTGCAGGAAGCTGCCCCACACGTTGGCGACCGCCCACACCGCGATCGTGGCCAGGCCGGGCCGCACCAGCGGGATCACGATGTGCCGCAGGATCTGCAGCGGCGACGCCCCGAACACCCGGGCCGACTCCTCGTACGACGTGGGCGTGCCGTCCATGAAGTCCTTGAGAATGAAGATCGCGGCCGGGAGCAGGCCGCCCGACAGGGTGAGGATCACCCCCAGGTGGGTGTCGATCAGGTTCAGCCGCGTGGCCAGCTCGAACAGCGGCACCATCGCCGCGGTCCCCGTCACCACGGAGGACAGGAGCAGCAACACGTACAACAGCGCGTCCCTGCCGGGCACCCGCACCCGGGAGAGCGCGTACGCCGCCAGGGCCGCCAGGACCACCACGAGCGCCGCGCTGCCGGCCGCCTGCAGGAGCGAGTTGCGCAGCGAGCTCATGACATACGGGTTGTCGAGCAGCGACCGGAAGTTGCCGAACGTGAACTCCGGCAGCGACGTCGTGATCGACGGGTGCGCGTCGAATGGCGCGGAGGCGAGCCAGAGCAGCGGCAGGGAGAAGAACCCCAGCACGACCGCGAAGAACGTGGCCCGTCCGATCGTTGCGAGCGCGTGGCGTGTCATGGTCATGCCTCCGGCACGACGGCTCGGGGCTCCTTTGCGGCGATGCCTTCCCTCGTCGCGCCTCGGTCGCTTCGCTCCCGCGCTCTCCTCAGTCCAGGCACCGCCGCGCCCCTCGCGGGTCATGGGACGACCACCTTCCTGCGGCCGCGCAGCAGGCGCAGGTAGATGAAGGCGAAGACGAGGTTGATCAGCAGGACGAGGAACGAGATCGCCGCGCCGAAGCCCAGTTGGCCGCCGCTGAGCGCGACGTTGTAGATGTACACGGGGAGGATCTCCGAACGGCCCTCGGGCCCGCCCGCCGTGAGCTGGAACGAGGTGAAGTCGTTGAAGGTCCACAGGCTGATCAGCAGCAGGTTGGTCAGCACGTGGCCCTTGATCCTCGGGAAGACGACGTCTCTGAGCTGCTGGAAGGTCGACGCGCCCGCGAGCCTGGCCGTCTCCAGATGGGACGGCGGCACGTTCTCCAGCGCCGCGCCGTACAACATCATCGAGAAGGCCGTGCCCCGCCAGATGTTGAACACGATGATCGACGACATGGGGTAGTCGAGCAGCCAGGCGAACCCCGGCGTGTGCAGCAGCGCGTTCAGCGTGCCCTCGTCGCGGTCCAGCAGCGCGATCCAGAGGAACGCGACCACCGACGACGGCAGGATCCAGGCCAGCAGCACGAGGCCCTCGGTGACGCGCTTGACCGGCCCGGGCCGGTTGCGCAACATCCACGCGATCGCGAACCCGAGCGCGGCCTGGCCCACCACCGCCGAGCCGAGCACATACTGCACGGTCAGCCACAGCGAGTTGCGGAACCGGTCGTCCCCCAGCGCCGTGGTGTAGTTGTCGAGTCCGACGACCTGCGGATTCGCCGCGGCGAGGCCGGTCAGCCGGTAGTCGGTCAGGCCGAGATAGATGGTCCAGAGCGCCGGGAAGATCAGGAAGATCCCGATCAGCACCAGGCCTGGGAGCACGAACCCGACGGCTCGTGCGCGTCCCAGGCCCGATGGGTCAGCTTGTGACATTGGCGGCGCCGCCGACCAGGGATTCCACCTTCTGCTGGTAAGCGGCGGCCGCCTCGTCGACCGTCTTGCCCGACACGACGGCGGCGGTGGCCTCCTGCAGCGCGACCGACACCTCCGGATACACGGCCAGCGGCGGACGGTAGGCCGTGATCGGCAGCACCTCGTCCGACACGAACTTCAGCATCGGATCGACCCCGAGCACCTCGTCGTTCACGTCCGTGCGCGAGGTGATCCTGGCCGCGCCCGCGAGCTGCGACGTGGTGGCCTTGGCCGAGTGCATGAACGACAGCAGCTCCCAGGCCAGCTTCGGGTTCTTCGAGTTCGGGTTCAGGACCCGTACGGCGCCGCCCGACATGCTGACGAAGTCCTGCCCGCGGATGCCCGAGCCGGGGCGCTCGGAGGGGATGAGGGCGTACCCGACGGCGGCGTCCCTGTTCTGCATCGGGGCGACGCCGGCCTTGGGCTCGACGACCGCCCGCCAGAAGTAGTCGCCCTCCGCCAGGATGCCGATCTTGCCCTCGGCGAACTGAGCGAACGACTTGTCCCTGCCCTGCGCCTCCTGCTGCAGCTTCGGATCCCCGAGCCCGGTCGTGTAGATCTGGTGGTAGAAGCCCAGCACATCCTTCAGCGCCTGGGAGCCGCCCGTCCACTTGCCGTCGGCCCAGATCTGCGCTCCCGCGCCGGCGAGGAGCGGCAGCGCGCCCTGCATGGTCGTCGCCTCACCCATCGCGGTGCCCGCGTTGAGCTGGATCGGCACCGGCACCCCGGCGGCCTTCAGGGCGTTGCCGGCGTCGAGGATCTCCTGCCAGCTCTTGGGCTGCCAGTCGGCCGGCAGGCCGGCCTTCTTGAACAGGTCCTTGTTGAAGTACAGGACGCGGCCGTCGGTGCCCTGGGGCAGGCCGTACTTCTTGTCCTCGAAGATCCCCAGGCCCTGTACGGCCTTCGGGATCTGGCTCCAGCCCTCCCAGGAGTCGACCTCGGGGCCGGCGACCTCGGACAGCGGCTTGATGTAGCCGGCCTGGGCGAACTCGCCCACCCAGATGCCGTCGACGTCGATCACGTCGGCCCCGGCGTGCGACTTGAGGTCGAGGGCGATCTTCGTCTTGTACTGCTCGTCGTCGACCCCGCTCGGCTGGAACAGGACGTGGACCTGGCGGCCCTTCGCCTTCTGCTCCTTCTCGAACTCGGGGATGACCCACCGGGTCGTCCAGTCGGCCGTCTCGGCGTTCTTTCCGCCGGAGATCGCGTTCGACGTGATGATGAGGGTGACACTGCCGTCCGAGGATTCGCTTCCCGTTCCGCAGGCCGCGAGGACCAGTACGGCTCCCGCCACCGCCGCGAGTACAGGTCTCATGAAGACCTCCGCGTCAAAGTCATGACGTACAGACAAAATCGACAGTCGCACGGGACAACTAACGAGTAAAGAAACGGTTTGGTGAAGCAGTGAAGAGCGAGGGCGGCGCCCGCGGGGGTCCACCGCGGCCGCGGCCGGAACGACGATCAAGAAACGAGGTTCGCGCTGAGCTGATCGGGAAGAGTGCAACCAGTGCGGTGACATGAGTAGGGTCGGGCGTAACAACGCACGCTTGGAGGGAGTCGCGTGGCATCTCAGCAGGCCGGGATGAACAACCTCTTCACATACACGGGGTCCTCGTCTTTCACCGAGTTTCTCGGCGCGTACGCGCCGGATCTGCTGCCGTCCCGGGCACAGGCGCCGGCCGTGCCGGTCGGTGAGCAGATCCCCCACGCGACCACGATCGTCGCGGCGACCTGTGCCGGGGGAGTGGTGATGGCCGGCGACCGCCGCGCCACCTCGGGCAACATCATCTCCCAGCGGGACATCGAGAAGGTCTTCCGCACCGACGACTACTCCTGCATGGGCATCGCGGGCACCGCGAGCACGGGCATCGAGATGGCCCGGCTCTACCGCGTGGAGCTCGAGCACTACGAGAAGACGGAAGGCCGTTCGCTTTCCACCGAGGGCAAGGCTAACCGGCTGGCGACGATGATCCGCGGCAACCTCGCCATGGCGATGCAGGGCCTCGTGGTCGTGCCGCTGTTCGCGGCGTACGACCCGGCCGTCGACGGCGGGCGGATCTTCGGCTACGACGTGGGCGGCGGGCCGTACGAGCAGCGGAACTACCATTCGATCGGCTCGGGCTCGATCTTCGCGCGCGGTTCGCTGAAGAAGCTGTACCGCGAGAACGCCTCAGCCGAGGACACCGTCATGGCGTGCCTCAACGCGTTGTACGACGCGGCCGACGACGACTCCGCCACCGGCGGGCCCGACGTGACGCGGAAGATCTGGCCGATGATCGCCGTGATCACCGCGGACGGCTTCCGCCGGCTGCCCGACGACGAGGTCGCGGAGCTCGTCCAGGCCGTGCTCGCCGTACGGATGGAAGCCCCCGACGGACCGATCGCCCCGCTGCGCTAACTCGTAGAGAGGAACACCCCCGGTGTCCATGCCCTTTGGATATGCCTCACCCGAGCAGATCATGCGGGACAGGGCGGAGTATGCGCGAAAGGGCATCGCGCGAGGCCGCAGCGTGGTCGTCATGCAGTATGCCGACGGCATCCTGTTCGTGGCGCCCAACCCGTCCAAGGCTCTCCACAAGATCAGTGAAATCTACGACCGGATCGGCTTCGCCGCGGTCGGGCGGTACAACGAGTTCGAGTCGCTCCGCCTGGCCGGCATCCGCTACGCGGACATCAACGGCTACACCTTCAACCGCAACGACGTCACCGGCCGCGGTCTCGCCAACCTGTACGCCCAGCAGCTCGGCATGATCTTCACCGAGTCGATCAAGTCCCTGGAGGTGGAGATCGTCGTCGCGGAGGTCGGCGAATCCCAGGCCGATGACCAGATCTACCGGCTGACCTTCGACGGGTCGGTGTTCGACGAGCAGGGCATGGCCGTCATCGGCGGGCAGGCCGAGGCCGTCGCGGGCCGCCTCAAGGAGCGCTACAGGGACAACCTGCCGCTGCCGGAGGCGCTCGAGGCCGCCCTGGTCGCCCTGACCGAGCCGGGAGGCGAGCGCCCTCCCACCACCCAGCTCGAGGTGGCGGTCCTCGACCGCGGCCGCGAGCACCGCAAGTTCCTGCGCCTCGCCGGTCCCCGCCTCGAGAAACTGCTCGAGACGGCCAAGTCCGAGACACCACCGGATAAGCCTGCCGCCGAAGACGTCTCGCTGCCGGAGCCTCCGACCGCTCCGGACGGAGACATCGACACCGGCTCGGCCGAGTAACCACCAAGGTCAGGCTCGGCGATTACCAGGTGATCCCTATCCGGTTGTCACATTCGGGGAATAGGGTTAAGTGATGGATCGACGCATCTTCGGGCTGGAGAACGAGTACGGCGTCACCTGCACGTTCAGGGGGCAGCGCAGGCTGTCACCGGACGAGGTGGCGCGGTACCTGTTCCGGCGAGTGGTGTCCTGGGGCCGATCGAGCAACGTATTTCTCCGTAACGGCGCCCGTCTGTATCTGGATGTGGGCAGTCATCCCGAGTACGCCACCCCTGAATGCGACAACGTCGTGGAGCTGGTGACCCACGACAAGGCGGGGGAGCGCATCCTCGAAGGTCTCCTCGTCGACGCCGAGAAGCGTCTACGCGAGGAGGGCATCGCAGGAGACATCTACCTGTTCAAGAACAACACCGACTCCGCCGGCAACTCCTACGGCTGCCACGAGAACTATCTCGTGGGCCGGCACGGGGAGTTCGGCCGGCTGGCCGACGTCCTCATCCCCTACCTCGTCACCCGCCAGATCATCTGCGGGGCCGGCAAGGTGCTGCAGACGCCGCGCGGTGCGGTCTACTGCGTGTCCCAGCGGGCCGAGCACATCTGGGAGGGCGTCTCTTCGGCCACCACCCGTTCACGTCCGATCATCAACACGCGCGACGAGCCGCACGCCGACGCCGAGCGGTTCCGCCGCCTCCACGTCATCGTCGGCGACTCGAACATGAGCGAGACGACCATGCTGCTCAAGGTCGGCGCCACCGACCTCGTACTCCGCATGATCGAGGCCGGCGTCGTGATGCGGGACCTGTCGCTGGAGAACCCGATAAGGGCGATCCGTGAGGTGTCGCATGACATGACCGGCCGCCGGAGGGTCCGGCTCGCCAACGGGCGGGAGGCCTCGTCCCTGGAGATCCAGCAGGAGTACCTCACCAAGGCGCGGGACTTCGTCGACCGGCGCGGCGGCGACGAGATCAGCAAGCGGGTCCTGGAGCTCTGGGAGCGGACGCTCCGCGCCGTCGACACCGGCGATCTCGACCTCGTGTCGCGGGAGATCGACTGGGTCACCAAGTACCAGATGATCGAACGTTACCGGCAGAAGTACGACCTTCCGCTCTCATCGCCGCGAGTCGCCCAGCTCGATCTCGCCTATCACGACGTCCACCGCAAGCGCGGCCTGTTCTACCTGCTGCAGAAGCGGGGAGCCGTCGAGCGGGTGGCGAGCGACGTCAAGATCTTCGAGGCGAAGTCGGTTCCGCCGCAGACCACGAGGGCCAGACTGCGCGGCGAGTTCATCCGCAAGGCCCAGGAGAAGCGGCGCGACTTCACCGTCGACTGGGTCCACCTCAAGCTGAACGACCAGGCCCAGCGGACCGTGCTCTGTAAGGATCCGTTCCGCAGCGTCGATGAAAGGGTTGACAAGCTCATCGCCGGAATGTGATCTCCTTACGTCGTTCCGACAGCGGGTTCGGGTAGGGTTACCCGAACCTAGCTGTCTGTCTGAGGGATTTCACATGCGCCGCCGTACGGCAATAGTCGCCGCCGCCTTGCCTTTGTTGCTCGCCGCGGCCTGCGGGACCGCGCAGAAGACCGCGTCCCCCAGCACGGGCGCGGGAACCGCCGCCGCCGCGGGCCTGAAGGTGGTGGGAGAGGCCGGCAAGAAGCCGACGGTGACGTTCCCGGCGGGCCAGCCTCCGCTCACGTCGTCGTCCCTGAAGGTTTCGGACGGCTCGGGCACGGCGGCCAAGGACGGCGACGTCCTCACGGCCAAGGTGACCGTCTACAACTGGGACGGCAAGGAGAACAAGTCGTCGGGCTCCGACTACGACCAGGGTCATTCCGAGTTCGTCACGGTCAGCCCTCAGCTTCCGAAGTCTCTGCACGAGGCTCTCGTCGGCGCCAGGCCGGGAGGCAGGGTCCTGGCCGTCGTCGCCAAGGACAGCCTGAGCCCCGACCAGATCACGCAGGCCAAGGACCAGGGCACCGACTTCACCACGACCTCGCAGGTGCTGGTGGTCGACGTCGAGTCCGCCGCGCCGAAGGCCGCCCAGGGCGCCGTGGTGGACCCCGCCGTCGACGGGGTCAAGCTCGAGAACCCGGGTGGTGACAAGGCGCCCACGCTGACCACCAAGACCGACGCCAAGGCGCCGAAGGACCTCGTGGTCAAGACCGTGATCAAGGGCTCCGGGCCGCAGGTCAAGGCCGACCAGATGATCCTCGCCCACTACACGGGCAAGATCTGGGGCACCGACAAGGAGTTCGACTCCAGCTGGCAGCGCGGGGAGCCGGCCACGTTCGCTCTCAACCAGGTCGTGAAGGGCTGGGCGCAGGGGCTCACCGGGGTACCGGTCGGCAGCCGCGTCCTGATCTCCATCCCGCCGGACCTCGGGTACGGCAAGGAGGGCAACGCCCAGGGCGGCATCAAGGGCACCGACACCCTGGTCTTCGTGGTGGACGTCCTCGGCGCCGTCTGACGCCTCCGTAGAACTCAGAAAAAGGATCTTCCCCGTCGAGGGGGAAGATCCTTTTTCTTCGGCCGGGTTCAGCTGTTGATGCTGTAGCTGTCCCCGTAGACCTTCCACTTCAGCGGCGGGTTGAGGTCGAGGTTGCCCGCCTTGAGGAAGACCCGCTGCGCGGTGTCGACCCGGCTCGTGTCGCTGTGGGCCTCCTCGGTCTTCATCGCGGCCTTGCGGGCGTCCAGGAAGGCGTTGAGGTAGGTGACCTCGTCGCCGCCCTGTGCGGGGGTCTTGGCCTTCTTCATGGCGGTCTTGCGGATGCCGCCGAAGCTGACGCTGTCCTCGCCGGGCCCGTGCATGACCATCGCGTCGTAGTAGATGAACTGGCCGAGCGCGCGCAGGCCGTCCGACTTGGCCTGCTTCACCGCCGGATTGAAGTAGACGCGGTCGCGCTCGTCGTTCTGCGCCTGCTGGAAGGCCGTGTCGGCCGCGGCCTTGCGCCAGTCCTTGATGAAGTTCGGGTCCAGGCCCTTGTGCGAGTCCGTGCCGTTCACCTTGCGCAGCGCGGGCAGGTACGGCGCGAGCACGTTGCCGGGCTTGCGTCGGGTGTAGAGCTCGACGAGCTCCAGCATGTCGCCGGTGCCGGAACAGAATCCGATGATGCCCGCCGTGTAGCCCCGGCCGTCGTCGATGTCCTCGATGTACTTGTACTGGGCCTTCCAATCGAGAGAGGAGTTCTCCGCGCTGGAGACGAGCTCCATCGCGATCTCCTTCTTCTTCGGATCGCTGAGGTCGACGGCCGCGGCTTTGGCTTTGGGCTTGGCTTTGGGCTTGGCCGTGGTGCCGGGCTTGCCGGACGTGCTCGCTCCGCTCGGCGTACCGGCCTGGCCGGTGCTCGAGGGCTTGGCGGGCTGGGTGGGCTCGGCCACGTTCCCCCCGCCGTCGGACGCGGGGAGGGCCGCGTCGGGCGAGTCCGTCACGGAGTCGAGTGCGGCCACCTTGGCGGGGTCCACCTTGGCCGGAGTGGCGTCTGCCGCGGCGCATCCGGCTGCTGACTGCACCGGGAGTACGGCGACGCTTACGGCGAGCAGGAGAGCGCCTCGCCGGGGGGTACGCCTGCTCTTCGGCAGGTCTGTCACTGTGTCTCTCCGTTTCTCCGCCGATCTCATCGGCGTCCAACGGCGATGTGGAGGAGCACGTTGCGACGTTGGGGGGGCGCACGATCGAGAGGGGGTGGCGGCTGCTGGGGAGGAACCCTTGCAGATTAGTTAGGAAGGTTTCCTAATGAGACCAGGTGTCGCATGGCGCTGTCAACGCCCAGTTTTACCCGGGTAATGACTGGTATCTCCGGCCGTTTGACTTACGACATGCGTGAGGGCTGTGACGTCCGCCGATCTCCGTGTGATGTCGACAGCCTGCCGCCTCGCGGTCTCCGTCTATATGCGGAGCTATTTATTCTCGACACTGGTATATCGGGAATCTGGGTATTTGGCGCAGCATCTAGGTACTTACTTCCTGTAGCCCGTCTTTCTACGCTGCAACTGCTGTTCGGTGCCTTTATCCCGCTATTCATCGATGGGTTGCGAAGTTCGGAGTGGGGGTGCCGAAAGGTGGCGGGCGTGGCTCCGGCCGGACCTCGCGGGCGCTGGCCGGCGGGACATTTTCGCAGGTCGGCGAAATGCCGACACTAGATCAACCTCGCTTGGTCGCGATGGGGGTGCTGTGTGACGGGGTGAGCTGGCCGGGTCGGATAATTGCGATGAAAAGCCCGCATGTGAACGAAAGTGTTAAATATATCAATAGGGTGATCTTGGTTTGAACGAGTTCCCTGATTACTCATCGGTATTGGTTGTCGTCCCTCCATTCTCGTGAAATGATTCGTGCAGGTGTTCGAATCTGTTGTTC
>NZ_BOOQ01000027.1 GCF_016863315.1 Planotetraspora silvatica | reverse complement strand
TGCCTGTAGGCCGGGTTCTAATTCCACATGCTTGCTACCTGCACAGATTCGTACCGAATCACGAGCGACCTGCGAAAACGCTTCCGTTCGTTGCCATCGCTTGCCGGCGTTTTCCGTAGCCGTGTGCCCCCAAAGTGCCCCCGCGAATGTCTAGGAGTTTGAGCATCAGGTCCTGCAGCAATTCTAGAAACTCCGCTGGCAGTCATCTGCGATCTCGACAGTTCAGGCCCGACGTTTTTCAAATTTTGATCTATAGTACTGAGGTCGAACTTCGTCAAGATCAATCCACTCTAGGATATCCAAGCACGTCTCCTTGTTACTGTCGTTGGCATTGCTTAGAATTACCCAGATTCCTTCTCTAGCCTTCAGCTGGCACTCCTCTCCGAGGCGGGTGCGACCAATAGCCATTTCGCTATGATGTGATTCTCCAGCAGTTACAACCCACAGCGTCATGGATAATACGTCACGCGCGTATTCTGATAGGTCACCTGCAAGTGCTGCCAGTATCACACTGACCGCTGGAACAGCCGCCTCAAAGAGATTTCCTTCGATCTCAAGATGGCTGGCGAAGGTGCAGTTAATGGCCTCCGCAGCAGATTCCGCCGTAATGATCGTGGTGAATATTTCGGGTACGTGATCAGCCGTCTCCCCGCAGCCACAGCGGAGATTCGACCAGTCATGTCGATCCAGTTCGGCCCGTACAAGTTTACTTACGCGTGCCACTATTTCCCTCTCTGGCTTATCTCAACCCATCGCCCCGGGGAGCTGGCTCTCCGCTGATCAAAATTGAGCCTGTGAGCTATGGTGCGCTATCAGGACTTGAACTGGAACCTTTTCCTTATCAGGCAACGGCGACACGCGTTTGAACTGGTCTCGTAGAGTCGCCGCCTGCAGGTTCGTCCGGACCACAGACATCCCGATCCGCAACGTCAAAGCCAACCGGCCCCGCAAGGCCACCTATGTTTCCTAGATCACCTGTCGCCCATGTCCTGGGACAGAAACGTCAAGCATCTCGTGGGACTAGACAGCTACGGCATTGCGCCTCACGACCGGCCAAAGCCCCGGAAGACACCGTCGTCGTCCACCGAGTCGGCGAACTCGAAGAAATCCATGTTGCTGATCGAGAGGTTGTTTTCGATCCCCCAGAACTCGGTAGCGATCATCCGGAACCGACGGCCGCGCTCCTTACGCAAGTCAACGATAAGGAGCGCCATCTCCGGCGAGACAATGGTGTCTTGGTCGACCACGGCGAGAAGATCCCCTGGGGGGTCTAGGGCTAGCAACTCGTCGGCTGTGGTTCCCGCATAGGCCGGATCGTCGAGGAATTCCGCGTATGCCACGAAGCCCTCTTCGGTAGGGGTCTCGATCGTGCCTCGGACCGCCTCCCACGCGACCTGGTTGGAGAACTCGATGCGAACGACCAACGGACCTGTGCCCTGGGGAAGCGGCTTCATCGGATCCTCCCGGAGTCAGCGGTGCGGATGAGTCATCGTATGGAAGCCCTACGACAGAAAGCGTTCCGGTCCAATCAGTCGGCGTCAGCCATCTCGCTAGATAGATCGCTATGTGGGCTCGGTCGTCTCTGACCGAATCCACGCCAGGTAGTCCGGGTTGCCTCGGCCACGAGTCGATCACCACGACGGTTGACCTCTACGGGCACCTCGTGCCAGAAGCCTCCGAACGAGCTCGTACGGCGCTCGACAACGCGTTCCGTTCCGCGCTCGATGTGCCCCCAATGCGCCCCGATCATGAATGAGGCGGGGAGAATCCCAGTTCAGGCGGGGAAACAGCGGACGAGTCGGCCTGTAGGCCGGGTTCTGATCCCAGCGTTTCTCTGACCTGCGACTGCCCTCCGAAACTGGGCCTGAGCTGGGATTTCATGTTTCAGCAGTTGCCAACGGTTGTGGGCATCATTCGCGCTCTGGCGGAACAGAGACGGAACAGGGGCCGCACCCCTTCGCCGACGCCCGGCACGATAGTGAAGTGGCAACTTACACCAACCTCGTCTTTGTGAGCGATGACGACCTACAGTCGGTCGCGGCCGGGGTGACGTTGGCACTGGGGGTGACTCTCGAGTGGCGCGAGAGCTGGTATCGCGGCGGTGACTACCTTCTTTCCACTGGCGGATCCGGGGAGGAGAGAACGTCGGTCCAGCGAAACGCGGAAATGGATGAGCTCGCCGAGCCGGATTACCCCGATGCGCTCACTCTCGTTCGAGTGGAGGGACGAGCCGACCGGAGGAGATTGAGCACCGCCTTGGCCAAATCAGCTTGACCCTGATCCGCCGGTCCACTTGGGATGAGCCTGACCGAGGCAAGTGAACAGGACTGCAAGTCGCGGACGCTTCCGCCAGCAGCTGTGTCCCCGTCCACCCAATTGCCGTCGACCCACCGCGGACCGGCAGCTGGCCGATGACGGGAAGCCCGGCCGGACTCCCCCCGCCCCCGATAGCTGCCAGACATTCGCGACCGCCGCCCGGGTTCTGTCAACTGGTGCTTCGCGTGTCCATGTTCCCGGTGACCTTCCGCGCGCGCTGGTCGCCCTACCTGCACAGCGCCGGTTGACAGGTCTCGGGTGCCGCGAATACTCGGGCAGCGGGGGCGGGGGGACCCTGCATCGATCCAGCTCAGCCAGCTACGGCCGAAGTCAGCGCGGCCGTTATTCCCCCGAAGCTGGGAGCGCGCCCGCCGGAGGCCCATGTGTCCGCCGGTACCTGACAGCTGTTCCAGCTCAGCCCGACGCCCCTGTGAGCGGACTTGTAAGGTACCGGGTGTTGCCTGCCCCGTTGGCCTCACCGCCGAGGGGAGTAGTAGGGCGGACCAGTCGCACGTACGGTAAGGGCATGCGAAACCGCCCGAGCGGCGTGGTGGCGATCTGGGAGGAAGCGACGCGGGAATTCGCCTTCCTTACGGAGAACTACGACTTCCTCGGCCCCGAACTGACCGACGACGGTGTGGCGTACCACCGGCCGGATCTGCACATCGGCGTGACCTGTACGTGGTACAAGGGCGAGTGGGACTTCACGACATATCTCTGGCCCGCCCATGATCCCACTCGCCTTCGCAGGGGCGTCTCCCTTGCGACCCTATACGTGCGGGAGGGCTACGGCCCGGCACAAGCCGTCCCCGAGTCCGGGACGCCGCCGACCCGCCACCTGATGGTCAAGCGAGTCCGGCAGCACGCGGCCGCCCTGCGCGCCGTCATGCCCCGGCTACACGAAGTCGACGAGTTCGCGCCGCAGGCCTGACCTCCCAGCGCTCTCATTCCGGAAAATCGCGACGGTCGCTGTCCGTAGCGTCCGCGAGGACTCCATCGTCGTGGTGAACGGGTTGGGCGGCCTGGACATGACCACGACCGAGGGCAAGGTCATGGTCACTTTGCTCGCCGCGTTTGCAGAGTGGGAGCGCGACCTGATCTCACGGCGCACCCGCGAGGGGGTGGTGGCCGCCCGCACCAAGGGTGTACGGCTGGTCGGCCTCCGGTGCTGCCTGACGAGGTGGTGTCCCGGATCATCGCCGAACGAGAGGGGGGCTGTCGCCTGGCGGCCCTTCCCCTCGTCCGCGCCAGCCGTCCGGCGTTCTTTGCGCGCTGTCCGCCGGGAGCGCCAGCGGGAGGCGGCGGCGTGCGCCGTGACGGCGGCGCGTGCGGCCCGGTTAGGGCCGCCTTGAAGACGTACAGAAACTTCTCACAGGGGCCCCTGTTGTGGTTTGTCCTACCTCGGCTGATGCTTGACACGGCGACTTCGGTTGATGCTTTACACCACGTCGGCTGACCTGGCTTTTATGTGATCGATGGCGATCACATGGGGGGTTCGGGTTGGCGCTGGTGGAGCTGAGCGTCATGGAGCAGCGGTATCGCGCTGTGTTGGAAGTAGAGGCAGGATCCCGGTGACCGAGGTCGCCGAGCGGTATGGGGTGTCGCGGCAGTCGGTGCATGCGTGGGTGCGGCGGTATCGCGCCGGCGGGTTAGGCGCTTTGGCTGATCGCACGCACCGACCGGATACGTGTCCGCATCAGACGGCTGATGTGGTGGAAGCGCTGGTGTGTGAGCTGCGTCGGCAGCATCCGCGGTGGGGGCCGCAACGTCTGGCCTTTGAGCTGGACCAGCGGGGTGTCGGGCCGGTGCCGTCGCCGGCCACGCTGTATCGGATCCTGGTCCGCAACATGCTCATCATGCCCGGGCAGCGGCGCCGTCCCCGCTCGTCGTATGTCAGCGGGATCGACGACCATTCCCGGTTCATCGTCATCGCGCACCTGTCCGCTGGGAGCGTGAAGCCCCGATGGAGCTGTGGCAGTTTGACGAGGCGATGCGCACCTTCGGTGCGCCGGAGGAAGTGCTCACCGACAACGATGAGCTTCAGCTCTCGCCCGTCGGTCAGGAACACCCCGCCCATGACGGCAAGCAGTTCACCGGGCGGTTCACCAAGCCACGCCCGACCGAGGTGGTGGTCCGTGCGTCGGGTCGGGCGGTTTGTCGGGCCTTCGCGCAGTGCTGTTCGAGCGGATCTGCCGGGACAACGGCATCACCGTCCGCAACACCAAACCCCGGTCCCCGACGACAACCGGGAAGATCGAACGCTGGCACAAGACCGTGCGGACGGAGTTCCTATCCGTCAACGAAGCTTTCGTCAGCCTGGAGCATGCGCAGACCGCGCTGGATGCCTGGGTGAGCAGCTATAACACCGTCCGCCCGCATCAGGCCCTGGAGATGGCCACCCCGGCCAGCCGCTTCGTCAACGGATCCGCACCGGCTCCCACCGCCTGCTCCGATGTGCCGTTGCGGCTGCCTGCTGAACTGGCGGCGCTGCCTGCGGTATCTCCCTCGGCCGGCACTCGAGATGCGAACACCCGACCACCGCGGGTGGCCAGTGACGGCCCCGTCGCTGTGGTCCCCACGGGTGGGGTCCCAGTCGCGGTGGAGTTCGACCGCCTCGTGCCAGCCAGCGGGAACATGACCGCCTGCGGACGGCAGATCTGGCTGGGCCGCCAACGGGCCGGGCACCAGGTGAGCGTCTGGGTCTCAGCCACCACCTTGCACGTATTCTCCGGCCAGGAGCTTCTCAAGACCCATCCCGTGCTGCTCACCGATGGCGACCTCGCCCGGCTGATCAGCCAAGGCGGACGTCCGGGACGCCCATCCCCGGCCTCAGCCCTGCCTCCAGGGCCATTGCCAGCCGATGCTGTGGTCGAGATCGACCGGCAGGTCACAGGCGCCGGATGCGTCAACGTCGCGGGCAAACTGATCGGCGTCGGCCTCCCGCTGGCCGGCAAACGCGCCACCCTCCGCATCAATGCCTCGCTGATGCACGTCATCGTCGACGGCACGCTGGTCAAGACCCTGCCCAGCCCGTTCACCGGGCCCCAACTGCAACGACTGCGCGGCGCTCGCCTGAGCGGCCTGACATCCGCCGCCCAGGCCGCCGCAGTCCAGGTCGAACGGGTGGTCTCCCACACCGGCTCAGTGAAAGTCGCCGGACGCAAGCTGCGGATCGGCAGCATCCACCGCGGCAAGGTCGTCACCATCGTCTTAGAAGAGACCCAGTTCCGGATCCACTACCAAGGCCAGGAACTCTCGGTCCATCCCCGCACGATCGTGAAGGAGGTCAAACGACTACGAGCAAGCGGCAACATTGACTACGGAACCTAGGCCAGGTGGAAAGCATCACCCGAGACCAATCCGTCAAGCATCAACCGAGGTCTGACAGCCCCTGTTGTGGTTCTGTCCTACCTCGACGCCCGCTCGGCGGCAGAACCGGATGACCGGAGTGGCGCCCATACTTGGAGCATGACAAACCAGAGCGACGGCCTTCCCGTGCTGGTTATCGACGGAGCAGACTTCTCCGACTTCGACGGCTTTGCCCGCGAGTTCTCGCGGCTACTCTGCAACTACACGTGGCGGGGAAATCTGGATGCCTTCAACGACATTCTCCGAGGGGGGTTCGGGACGCCCGAGAACGGGTGGGTGCTGCGGTGGCTCAACTCTGACTCATCTCGGGCCGCGCTCGGCTACGAAGCGACAGCCCTATGGCTGGAGGTGGTTCTCCTCACCTGCCATCCGTCGAACCGTTCGAATTTCGAGGCCAGGATCAGCAGCGCGCGGCGCAGCGAGGGTCCGACCCTGTTCGACGATCTCGTCGAAATCATCCGCGACCACGGCCCAGGCGGTAACGAGTCCGAAGACGGCGTCCTCCTGGAGTTGGTCTAGTTACTGGGCGGGTGGATCCCACGGCTGACGGACTGCTGTTCACGCGCCTGGATGGTCTCGATCGCCTGCGCGAGGCGGTCACGGAGGGTCTTCGCGTTCGGCAATGTGATCAGCAAGTCCACATCGAGCCCGAGGCCGTCGTCCCACGCGGCCAGCTTGATCAGATTGTGCGCGTCAGTTGTCTCGACGATCATGACAGCTGTGTTTTCACTTTCGCCCTGGTCGTTTGCCTCGAAGCCGTCCAGGGCGGGAATGGGGTCTCCGATGGTGTTCCAGGTGATCACTGGAGGACCGTATGCGAGCGAGAGTGATTCCGACAAGGACGGTACCCGTTCCGAGGGCTGTAAAGGCCGTGGGCCTCTCAGCTAGGACAAGCCAACCAAGGGAGACGGCGACGACTGGGAGCAGATAGGTAACCACGGATCCGACCACTGCCCCGTCCTCTTCGATGATCCGGTAGTTCAGTACGTACGCGACTCCTGTTCCGAGTACACCGAGGATGACGATCGGGACCAGGGCATCCGGCCGGACAATGATCGGACGCATGCCATCGATAGGTGTGCTTGCGAGCAGAAGTCCGGATGCGGCGGTGAGCTGACTGGCTGAGAGCGCGATTGGCGGCATGCCTCGGTTAACCAGAAAGCGATCCATGTAGAGGTAGCTGATCGCATAGCACACCGAGGCGAGTAAGCAGGCGAATCCACCGAAGGTCATGAGCTGGGTACCCGTGGACCAGGGCGTGAAGATCACGACTGTTCCAGCGAATCCGAGCAGGAGGCCAGCCGTTCGGCGAACCCCGATCGCTCGGTCATGACCGATGGTGTAGGCGAGCAACATCGTCCACAAAGGAGTTGTGCAGTTGATGATGCCTGCCGTCGATGATGAGACGGTCTGCTCTCCGATCACAAAGAGCAGATAGGGCGCCGCGTTAGCGAACAGGGCTGCGACCGTGAGGTGTCCCCATAGCTTCCAACCTCGGGGCAGTCGTCGCCCCTGGGCGTAGACCACGATGACCAGAACGAGCGCGCCGAGGACGAGGCGCATCAGGGTGACCTGAGTAGGCGAGAAGCCACGTAGGGCAATCTTGATCCAGAGGAATCCACTCCCCCAGATCAAGGCGAGCGCACCCACGCGGAGTAAGCCCTCAGCGCGGACGCGGGTCATTCCACGGGCACGTCGTAGAGCAGGCCGGTCATGTCAGCGCGCATGACGAACCGGGTGACCTCGTACGGCTGGCCGTCCTGGTCGACGCTGGTGTGCCAGACATCGATCACTGGGACTCCGGGCGGCAGGCGTAGGTGCTGGGTTTCCTCGGCGCGTGGCATCCGGGCGCTGATCTCCTCACGGATGTGCTTCATGGTGTGGCCCTTGTCCTCAAAGACCCCGTGAATGCCGTACTGGTGCGGGACCTCGTCCTTGAGCAGGCCGGTGCCCTTGGCGATCGTCCACGGAATGTAGGTCGTGACGCGCTGCACGGGGTCATCGTCGGCCCAGAACACATTCTCGCGTTGCAAGACTGACTTCGCCTTGGCCGAGACTCCAAGCCGATCGGCCACTGCCGGCCGCGAAGAACTCGCCCACCAACTCGCCACGAATAACGCGCTAGTGGCTGCGTGAACTAGGACCGTCAAACATCATTAGTTCGTCTGGTATTTCGAATGGAGCACAGTCCGTGAATCCCACCGCAGAACGAACCTGGACTTCCGAAGAGGTTGCGGCTTTCCTCGGCATTCCCAAGGCCACTCTCTATCAGTGGAGACATCGGGGTATCGGTCCTAGATCAGCCCGGGTCGGGCGCCACCTCCGCTACCTGGAAGCTGACGTGCTCGCCTGGTTCCGTCAGCAGCAGGACGCGGCCTGATGGCTCGTGTACGTGACCTGTGGTTCCGCACTGTGAAGGGGCCGGACGGTCAACAGGTCAAGCAGAAGACGGATCGGCATCCCGATAACAGTGGAAGCAAGGACGCCAAGAGATGGCTTGCGCTATGGACGGGGCCGAACGGCAAAGAGACCGGTAGGGCGTTCGCTCGTAAGAGCGATGATGAAAATCATGGCATCACCATGGAGGCGGATCGCCTTCGCGGCATCTATGTCGATGCGCGCGAAGGAAAGGTAAGGCTTCGTGAATACGGCGAAGAAAAATGGTTTCCCTCTCAGGTTCATTTGCGAGGTAACTCGGTTAGCACTTATGAAACGCATTTGAGGTCGCGCATTTATCCGTTGCTGGGTGAGCGGCGCATGAATTCACTTACTCGTACGGACATGAAAGCTTTCGTCGCTAAGGTCTCTGCCGACCTTGCGCCGAGCACAGTCCAAACGGTGTTTGCCATCCTTCGCGCTCTGATGCAGAGCGCGGTAGACGATGGCGTGATCCCAGCGAACCCCTGCTCTCGCGTTCCACTCCCCCGCGTGGAAGCTCGCGTTGTGCAACCTCTCCCGGTGACATCCGTGCTCGCGCTCGTCGACGCCATCACGCCGCGATACCAACTGGCGGTCTGGCTCGGCGCTGGCCTCGGTCTGCGTGAGGGCGAGGCGCTTGGCCTGACGGCACCACGTGTCGACTTCCTACGTCGGCGCGTCCATGTCCACGAGCAGATGCAGAACACCAAGCTGTCGCCGCTTAAGACCAGGGCGTCGAGACGAACTCTCCCCGTGGATGACCTCGTGCTTGCGCAGATCACGACCCATATGCAGCAGTACGGCACAGGTGCAACGAGGTGCTGGTCACCAATCGGTCCGGCCGGCCGGTCCAGCGGTCGAATTTCGGGACGTGTTGGCGGGCGCCTGTCTCCAGAGCCGGCCTGCCTAGGGGAACCCGTTTTCACGACCTCAGGCATTTCTACGCGTCGAGCCCCATCCGGGCGAACCTGAATCCGTAGGTCATCCAGACGCGTCTTGGTCATGCCACGATCGCCGAGACCATGGACACCTACGGGCACCTGTTTCCGGATGATGAAGACCTCGGTAGAGGTGCCGTACCGCAGCGCTGACGGAACAGCAGCCTCAAGTAGCCACATAGGCGCAGGTCAGGGACTTAACAGCGGACGAGTCGGCCTGTAGGCCGGGTTCTGTGATCAGCCGGAGCTGATCGGCGGCCATCCATCTAGGACCGTCGTTGCCGACGGCCTCAAGCGGTCTACCCGCGCGACTCGGGCGAGCAGCCCTCGAACGCCGCGCGCGGAACGCCTCCGAGGAGGCGCCCCTTCTTGACCTTGCTCCGGGTGGGGTTTACCTAGCCGCCCACGTCACCGTGGGCGCTGGTGGTCTCTTACACCACCCTTTCACCCTTACCCCCGAAGGGGCGGTCTGCTCTCTGTGGCACTGTCCCGCGGGTCACCCCGGGTCGGCGTTACCGACCACCCTGCCCTGTGGAGCCCGGACCTTCCTCGGCAGGGCCCGAAGGCCCTGACGCGGCCGCCCGGCCGACTCGTCCGCTGTATGTACAAGCCTAGCGGCTCGATGGGTTCGCCCCGGCCACAGACGGCTCTGGGCTCACATCTGAAGATGCGCGGTGTCGTTGAACGCGCGCATCACGGCGGGACCGTCGGCGTAGTAGTCGATCACCGAAAGACAGGCCAGGTCGAGATGCATCCGGTAGAGGGCCTGCGGAGGGGCCTCGAGCGCTGAACGGACGAGCAGCTTGATCGGCGTCACGTGCGACACCACGAGGACCGTCCTGCCCTGGTGCGCCTCGATGATCCTCGCCCGCGCACGCTCGACCCGGCGGGCCGTCTCGGCGAAGCTCTCGCCACCAGGCGGAGCCACCTCGGGGTCCGCCAGCCAGGCCGCCAGGTCGTCCGGCCACTTCTTCTGGATCTCGGCGAACGTGTGCCCCTCCCACGCCCCGAAGTCCGTCTCGCGAAGGTCCTCCTCCACCGACACGGCGAGGCCCGTACGGCAGGCCGCGGCCTCGGCGGTCTGCCGGGCGCGCGTCAGCGGCGAACTGACGATCACCTCGATCTCGTACGGCTTGCGCGACAGCCGCGTGGCGGCGGCCTCGGCCTGAGCCATGCCGTCCGCGGTGAGGGACGGGTCGCCCAGCCCGGAGAAGCGCTTGTCCACGGACAACGGAGTCTCGCCGTGCCGCAGGAGGATCAGGGACGTCGGCCTGAGGGCCGGCCGGGGCATCCACCCGGTGCCGCCGGCCTCCGAAGTCGTGGCGGACTCGACGCGCGTCGTCACGGACGTGGTGGCCGAGGCCGTGGCAGAGATGGTCTTGGCCTGCCACTTCTCACCCCGCGCCGCGGCGTCCATGGCCTCGTTGGCGAGCCGGTCCGCGTGGGTGTTCTTCTCTCGCGGGATCCACGTCCACGTCACGCGGAACCGCCGGGCGAGCGACGCCGCCTCCAGCGCGAGCGGCCGCAGTCCTTCGTGCTTGACCTTCCAGCGACCGGCCATCTGCTCGATGACCAGCTTGGAGTCCATCCGCACCGTGACCGCGGCGCCCTCGGCCCCGAGGGCGCCCAGTGCCTGAAGGCCGGCGATGAGCCCGCGATACTCGGCCACGTTGTTGGTCGCGGTGCCGATCGACTCGGCCGCCTCGGCGACGACCTGCCCGTCGGAGTCCTTCACCACCGCGCCGTACCCGGCGGGGCCGGGGTTGCCCCGCGACCCTCCGTCGGCCTCGACGACGAAGGAGCTCACAGCCCGGACTCGGGGGTTCGGACCAGGATCCGGCGGCACTCCTCGCAGCGGACCACCTCGTCCGGGCCGGCGGCCCGGATCCGGTTGAGCTCGGCGATCGACAGGCTGGTGCGGCACCCGAGGCACCGGCTGCCCTGCAACATCGCGGCTCCGGTGCCGGACTGCTCGCGCAGCTTCTCGTAGAGGCTGAGCACGTCGGCCGGGATGTCGTCGATCCCGGAGCGCTTGCCCTGAAGCTCGGCGACCTCCTTGTCGAGCTCGGCGAACGCGGCGTCACGGCGGTCTCCGGCGGCGTCGAGCGTGGCCGTCACCTCGTCCCGCTCCGACTTGAGCGACGCGACCTGGGCGTCGACGGCCTCACGGCGCTCCATGATCTCCAGCACGACCTCCTCCAGGTCGCTCTGGCGCCGGTGGAGCGAGGCGATCTCGGACTGGAGGCTCGCCAGATCCTTGGGCGAGGACACCTGGCCGGAGTCGAGCCGCTTCTGATCACGCTCGGCTCGGGTCCGCACGGCGTCCACGTCGGACTCGGCCTTGGTCTGGTCGCGCGACAGGTCGCCCGCCTCGGTCTCGGCGGCGATCACCTGGGTGGCGAGCTGAGCGAGCCTCTTCGACATCTCTTCGATCTCGGCGAGCTCGGGCAGGGTGCGACGGCGATGCCTCAGCCGGTCGAGCCCCGCATCCAGCTCAGAAAGATCGAGCAGACGCCTCTGTGCTTCGGGTGCGGCCTTCATCCCCATCCTCGATCCAGGTCTGTGGTCGTCCATACATCCGTGACGACGCGGGAGATACGCGCCTCAACATTAATGCCCCTGGCCGCCAGCGCCGACGTCAGATGTCCGGCGGCATCGGCCAGCCAGGGCCATTCGGTGGCCCAGTGGGAGGCGTCGATGAGCGCCGGCCCGGCGCCCGCCTCCATGTGCTCGCTGGCCGGATGGTGGCGCAGGTCCGCGGTCAGGAACACGTCGGCTCCCGCGTCCCGGGCCGCCCCCAGCAGCGAGTCCCCCGCTCCCCCGCTCACGGCGATGGTCTCGACCATACGCTCCGGATCTCCGGCCACGCGCAGTGCCGTACGGGGAAGACCGGCCGCGGCGAGCTCGGCGAAGCGTCCCAGCGGCATGGGCGACGGCAGCCTGCCGATCCGGCCGAGCCCGCGACGCGGGTCGTCCGCCGACGGCTGGAGCGGGCGCAGCTCGGAGGACAGCCCGACGGCCCGGGCGAGCGCGTCCGAGACCCCGGGGCTGGCGACGTCGGCGTTGGTGTGGGCGGTGTAGAGGGCCACGTCGTTCCTGATCAGCCGGTGGATCACCCGGCCCTTGAAGGTGGTCGCCGCGACGGTCGTGGTGCCCCGGAGATAGAGGGGGTGGTGCGTGACGATCAGGTCGGCGCCCCATTCGAGCGCCTCGTCGACCACCGCCGCCACCGGGTCCACCGCGAAAAGGATCTTCCGTACGGTCAGCGCGGGATCGCCGCAGACGAGCCCCACCGCGTCCCAGGTTTCGGCCCAGGCCGGGTCGTACCGCGCCTCGAGTTCGGCGACGACCTCGGCGAGAGAGCAGGTTGGCATCCGCGCAGACTATCGAGAACGGCAAACCGAGGTAACGTCCATGTGACACCACGCTGCAAGGGAGGCACCGACGTGTCCGTTGACCAGCACGACATCCACAGGGACGCGGTCGTCGCAGACACGCACAACGATCTCCTGATGGCGGTCTCCGCCCGGCCGCCGCGGCAGTGGGCCTCCTTCTTCCGTGAACAGTGGCTGCCCCAGCTGACCGACGGCGGCGTCGACGTCCAGGTCCTCCCGGTGTTCATCGACGACGCGTACCGCCCGGAGGGGGCGCTGCGCCAGACGCTCCGCATGATCGAGTGCGCCCACATGCTGGCCGAGGGCAACGCCGACGCGGTGCGGATCTGCCTTGACGGCGCCCAGATCGACGAGGCACTCGCCCTCGGCAAGATCGCCCTGGTGCTCGCCATGGAGAGCATGCCCGGCCTCGACGCGTCCGTGGAGCTGATCTCGACGGTGCACCGGCTCGGCGTCCGCGTCGCCTCCATCGCCCACTGGGGCCGTACGGCTCTCGCTGACGGCAGCGGACAGGACGGCACCGGATCGAGGCTGACCAGCCACGGCGTCGAGGCCCTCCAGGAGATGGAACGGCTCGGCATGATCTTCGACGTCTCCCACCTGGGCGCCTCCGGCGTCGGGCACGTCCTCGAGCTCGCCGCCCGGCCGGTGATCGCCACCCATTCCTCCGCACGCGCGCTGCGCGACCACCACCGCAACCTGACCGACGACCAGCTTCGCGCCATCGCCTCCGGCGGCGGCGTGGTCTGCGTGAACTTCCTGGCGGCGTTCCTGACCATGGACGCCCGCGCCGCCACGATCGACCACCTGGTCGATCACATCGAGCACGTCGCGGGTGTCGCGGGGATCGACCACGTCGGCCTCGGGCCCGACTTCATGCGGGAAGTCCATCTCGACCTGACCCCGCCGTGCTGCGAGGGCTTCAGCTACAGCGAGATCGACGCGATGGCGGCCATCCCCGGCCTCGAGGGTCCCCGGGGTCTGCCGCTGGTGACCGAGTCCCTGCTGAAGCACGGCTTCTCCGACGACGAGATCGTCAAGATCGTCGGCGGCAACGTGATGCGCCTGTTCCGCGCCGAGCTGGGGCGGGGCGGCCGGTGAACCTCGACGGCATGCTGGCCGATCTCGAGGAGCTCGTCGTCTGCGAGTCGTACTCGAGCGACCACGACGCGGTGGCGCGGAGCGCGCGGGTGGTCGCCGCGCTGGGGACCCGGATGCTCCAGGCGGAGCCCGAGACGACGGTGATCGGCGGAGTCACCCATCTGCGCTGGTCGTTCGGCACGCCCAAGGTGCTGCTGCTCGGTCATCACGACACCGTCTGGCCGATCGGCTCGCTGCGCGACCATCCCTGGTCGGTCTCCGGCGGCGTCGCCACGGGACCGGGCGTCTTCGACATGAAGGCCGGCCTGGTGCAGCTCTTCCACGCGCTGGCCTCGCTGCCCTCACCGGACGGGGTGACCGTCCTCATCGTGGGCGACGAGGAGCTCGGCTCTCCCACCTCCCGTCCGCTGATCGAGGCGAGCGCGGCGAGCTGCGAGGCGGCGTTCGTCCTGGAGGCCAGCGCGAACGGCGGAGCGCTCAAGACGGCGCGCAAGGGCGTCTCCCGGTACGAGCTCGTCGTCCACGGCAGGGCGGCCCACGCGGGGCTCGAGCCCGAGCTGGGCGCCAACGCCGGAGTCGAGCTGGCCCACCAGATCATCGCCATCACCGACATCGCGAACGCCGTCGAATCGTCCTCACAGGCCGGGCTGGTCTCGGTGACGCCGACGCTGATGTCCGCGGGGACCAGCACGAACACTGTTCCCGCCGTCGGCAGGGTCGCCATCGACGTCCGTGTCCCCGACGCCGACGCGCAGGCGCGGGTGGACGAGCTGATGCGCGCCCTGACCCCCCGGACCCCGGGTACCCGGCTGGAGCTCCTCGGCGGCCCGAACCGTCCGCCGCTCGACGCGGCCGCCTCGGCCGGGCTCTTCGAGGTCGCCGGGCGGATCGCCGGCGACCTCGGCATGGGATCGCTCGACGGCGTCTCGGTGGGCGGCGGCTCCGACGGCAACTTCACCGCGGGAGTCGGCTGTCCCACGCTCGACGGACTCGGCGCCGTGGGCGGAGGTGCCCACGCGCCGGGGGAGCACGTCGTGGTCGCGGAGATGCCCGTCAGGGCGCGCCTGGTCGCGGCGCTGACCTCCCACGTGCTCTCCGGCGAGCGTGCCCGGTGAGCGCCCCCGCGCGGCAGGCCGCCGACGCAGCGATCAGGAGCGGCGTACGGCTCTGCGAACTGCATGACATCCCCGCGTTCGAACAGGTCGCGCGGCTCTTCGACGACATCTGGCACCCCGACCCCACCGACCCTCCCATCACGGTCGAGATGCTGCGGGCGCTGTCCCACGCCGGGAACTACGTCGCGGGCGCGTTCGACGGCTCGACCCTCGTGGGGGCGTCGGCGGGATTCTTTGCCGCCCCGGTGGGCCAGGTGCTGCATTCCCACGTCACCGGCGCGGTCCGGCGGGGCGCCGGGTTCGCCCTGAAGCTCCACCAGCGGGCCTGGGCGCTCAGCCGGGGAATCGACGTCATCACCTGGACCTACGACCCGCTGGTACGGCGCAACGCCTATTTCAACCTGGCGAAGCTGGCAGCCCGCCCCGAGGAGTACCTGCCGGAGTTCTACGGGTCGATGACCGACGCCGTCAACGCGGGCGACGAGTCCGACCGGCTGCTGGCCGTCTGGCGGCTGACCGATCCGCATGTCGTGGAGGCCTGCGAGGGCAGGCCGTACCGGCCGGAGGTCCCGGCAGACGCGGTCGCCGGCGTCGCGTCGCACCAGGGACGGCCGATGGTCGGGCCGACGGACGCGCGTGTCGTGCTGGTGGCCCTCCCCGAGGACATCGAGACTCTTCGTCAGCAGGACCCGGGGCTTGCCAAGGCCTGGCGGCATGCCGTACGAGAGGTGCTGGGCGGGATGATGGCGCAGGGCGCCCGGGTGACGGGTCTGGCCGACGGCTGTTACGTGGTGGAGCGCACATGAAGATCACAGGAGTCGAGCTGCGGCGGATCGCGATGCCGCTGGTCGCGCCGTTCCGCACGTCGTTCGGGACCGAGCATTCCCGCGACGTGTTGCTGGTCCGGGTGGTGACGCCCGAGGCCGAGGGCTGGGCCGAATGCGTCGCCATGGGTGAGCCGCTGTACTCGCCGGAGTACGTGGACGGGGCGGCCGACGTGATGCGCCGCTTCATGGTCCCGGCCCTGACGGCGCTGCAGCACGTCGACGCGTACGGCGTCGGCCAGGCGCTGGAGCCCTTGAAGGGGCACCGGATGGCCAAGGCCGCCCTGGAGACCGCCGTGCTCGACGCCCAGCTGCGGGCCTCCGGAGAGTCCTTCGCGCGATTCCTCGGCGCGTCGCGGGAGGCCGTGCCCTGCGGCGTCTCTGTGGGGATCATGAATTCGATCCCGGAGCTGCTCGACGCGGTCGACGGCTACATCGCCGAGGGGTACGTCCGGATCAAGCTCAAGATCGAACCGGGCTGGGACCTCGAGCCGGTCCGGGCCGTCAGGGAGCGGTTCGGGGACGTCCTGCTGCAGGTGGACGCGAACGCCGCCTACACGCTGACCGACTCGGCGCATCTGGCCGGGCTCGACGCGTTCGGCCTGCTGCTGATCGAGCAGCCGCTGGCCGACGACGACCTCGTGCAGCACGCCGAGCTGGCCAAACGCCTGCGGACGCCGGTGTGCCTCGACGAGTCGATCGAGTCCGCGGCCCACGCCGCCGCCGCGATCTCGCTGAAGGCCTGCTCGGTGATCAACATCAAGCCGGGACGGGTCGGCGGCTATCTGGAGGCCCGGCGGATCCACGACCTGTGCCGGGCGAACGGCGTCGCCGTCTGGTGCGGCGGCATGCTGGAGACCGGCATCGGCCGGGCCGCGAACGTCGCCCTCGCCGCGCTCCCGGGGTTCACACTCCCGGGCGACACCTCGGCGTCGCGCAGGTATTTCGCGCGGGACGTCACGCCGCCGTTCGAGCTGCGCGACGGGCACCTCGACGTGCCCGCGGGCCCGGGGATCGGAGTGGACCCCGACCCGGCCGTACTCGACGAGGTGACGACCTCCGTGGAGTGGCTCGCTGGGTAGCGATATTCTTGAGGTGGTTTGCCCGCTTTTAGTATCGAATCTCCCTTAATTGGCGACAGATCGACCAAGTGTGATCATCTGATCACCGGGGGGATCTGGTGAGCTTGTGGCACGGATGGTCGGTTAGGACACGCCTGGCGGTGATCGCGAGCGCCGTCATGCTGCTCGTCTGCGCCGCCGCCGGGGCCTTCGTGCTGCTCTCCGTCCGCGGCACCGCGGAGAAGTACAAGACCGAAGAGGTCGTCACCGCCGCCATCCGCGTCAGCTACCTCATCAAACGCGAGCGACTGCCTCCGGTCATCCTCGACGAGGACGTCGCCGGCGTCCAGGTCGTCAATCCCACGGGCCAGATCGTCTCCACGAGCCACGACATCGCCGGCAGGCCGCGGATGGCGGCCTTCCGCCCCAGCGAATCCAGCGCGCAGGACGCCAAGGTCCTGTGCCGTTCACCCGCGTATCCGGACCAGTGCGTGATCATCGTCGCCCTGCGCGTCCCGCAGCCCGACGGTGCGTGGCTGGTCTACTCGGCCGGCACCGAGGTGCCGTGGTATGTCAGCTCCGAACTCATGCTGGCCCTCACCGGGAGCACCCTGCTGCTGATCGCACTCACGGCGTTCGGGACGTACCAGACCGTGGGCAAGGCGCTATCACCCGTCGAGGCGATCGCGGACAAGCTCGCCGTGATCACCACGACCGACCTGGGCCAGCGCGTGCCGGTGCCGAGGTTCCGCGACGAGATCAGAAGGCTCGCGGAAACGGCCAACCAGACGCTCGACCGGGCCGAGCTCGCGGTCGAGCAGCAGCGCCGGTTCGCCTCCGACGCGTCGCACGACCTGCGCAGCCCGCTGACCGCGATGCGCACCGAGATCGAGGAGGCCATGCTCCACCCGGAGATCGCCGACTGGAACGCCACGGGCGAGGCCCTGCTCGACAGCCTGGACCGGCTGCAGGCCCTCGTCACCGACCTGCTCCAGATCGCCAGGCTGGACGCCGGAGCGCCGCCCAAGCTGGACAACGTCGATCTCTCCGACCTGGCCACCCGCGAACTCGACCGCCGTCAGCGCAAGGTCGACGTGGCAAGGGAACTGGAACCGGGCATGGTCATCATCGGCGACCGCCTCCGCCTCGCACGCCTGCTGAACAACCTGCTCGACAACGCCGAACGTCATGCCACATCGCTGATCACGGTGCGGGCGTGCCGCGACCGGGCATACGCAATTCTGGAGGTCGTGGACGACGGCGCGGGCATCCCCCCGGGCCAGCGGGAGGTGGTCTTCGAGCGCTTCACCCGGCTCGACGCGGCGCGCAGCAAGGACGCCGGCGGCACCGGGCTCGGCCTCTCCATAGCCCGCCAGATCGCGGAGAGCCACAAGGGGACGCTGACCATCGAGGACAGCCCGGTCGGCGCGCGGTTCGTGTTGCGGCTTCCCCTGGCAAAACCCTGACACTCACTCGTTGATCACGATCACCGTCGGCACGGAAGCTCCCAGCGCCTCGGTGAGGGCCTCGTGCAGGTCGTCTGGCGAGCCCACCGCCCGTCCGCGCGCGCCGTACGCGACGGCGAGCGCGACGAAGTCGGGCGCGTGCAGGTCGACGGCGACCGGCGTCATGCCCCGGTTCTTCATCTCGTCGCGGATCTCGCCGAATCCGCCGTTGGCCGACACGACGATGGGCAGGCTCAGCCGCAACTCCACCGCGGTGGCCAGCTCCTGGACGCTGAACTGCAAGGCGCCGTCCCCGGCCAGCACGACGACGGGCCGGTCAGGCATCCCGATCTTCGCTCCGATCCCCGCGGGAAGCGCGAAGCCCAGCGTGCCGTATCCCGTGGGGAACAGGAACCGCCCGGGCGGATCCATGGGCAGGGCGACGAGCGCTCCGTGGTAGACCATCATCGAGTTGTCGCCGACGAGGATGGTGTCCTGAGGCAGCGCCCTGCGCAGCGCGGCGATGTGGCCGGCCCACCGGGCGGTGAGCTCGTCCATCTCGGGGATGTGCCCCCGCCACGGCTCCTGCCGCGGTCTCGGTACGGCTCCCGCCTGCTCGATCCTGCCGTGCAGTCCCTCCATGGCGAGCCCCGCGTCGGATACGACGGCCACGTCCGCGACGTGGTCGCCGTACATCTGCCCGGGGTCCACGTCCACCCGGATCAGGGTCCCGGAGAGCACGTAGTCGTCCTCCCAGAGATCGGCGGGCCCAAGCTCGGTCCCGACCGCCAGGACGACGTCGCAAGAGGCGAGCCATCGCCTGACACCGGCCAGGTGCAACGTCGCGCCGAGGGCGAGCGGATGGCTCTCCGGCACCACGCCCTTGCCGTTGACCGTGGTCACCACCCGGGCGCCGACGCACTCGGCGATCCGCATGGCCAGCCGGCCGACGGACTGCTCCCGCGCCCCCGGCCGCTGGGCGCCGCCGCCGAGCACCAGCCCTGGACGCCTGGCCGTACGGAGGAGACGCGCGGCCTCGTCGAGCGCCTCCGGATCGGGCGTGCGCGGCATCAGCCGGTACGGCGGGGCGAGCTTGGCCTCGCCCTCCCGGTCGAGTAGGTCGGCGGGGATCTCGACGTGCACCGGCCGGGGACGGCCCTCGGCGAACTGGCCGAACGCGCGGGCGACGCCGGCGGGTATCTCCCGCACGGAGCTCACGCGGTGACTCCACGCGCAGAGGGCGTCGATGGCGCCCGACTGGTCCTTGCTCTCGTGGAGGTATCCCCTGCCCTGGCGGGGATGGTCCGTGGGCACGCCCGGCGAGATGAGCAGGAGCGGTGAGGAGTCGGAGTACGCCTGGCCGAGAGCTGCCGCCGCGTTGACCGCCGCGGGACCTGTGGTGGTCACGATGACGCCTGGCCGGCCGGTGACCCGCGCGTAGCCGTCGGCGGCGTATCCGGCGCCCTGCTCGTGACGTGGGGTGACGCACCTGATGCCGGCGAGGTCGAGTTCCTGGTAAATCGCGAGATTGTGCGTTCCGGGAATGCCGAATACGGTGTCCACTCCGTGTAAGCGGAGGGCCGCGACAAGCGCACGTGCCCCAGTCAAAGACGTCGTCCGGCCGGCTGGGGAGTTCAAATCAGGCATCGCTTCCGGGCGGGAGGAGTCGCAGAAGCATTCCTAGTCTGTTTCCGCGCTTCCGCGACGCCAAACCATTTTCTTCGCCCTGGGCGAAACGTTTTCCCTACGGCTCGGGAATGCGGTCGGCCGCGCCCACGGCATAGGGGTCGGCGTTGCCGCCCAGCAGGTTCTCAATGGACATGACGGCCTGGTCGAGCATCCTGTCCATCGCCTGCCGGGTGTGTGAGGCGACGTGGCCGGTCACGAACATCCGGCTGCCGAAGTCCTGCAGCAGCCGCACGGCCGCCTCGCAATCCTTGCCGTAGAACCCGTCGAACACGGCGAGTTGGACACGATCGGCCTTCATGCTCGCGTACAGGGCGCCGGGGTCCACCACCGACGGACGGGCCGTGTTGATGAGGATCGTCCCGGGGCGGGCTCTGCCCAGAACCTCGTCGTCGATCATGGAGGTGGTCGAGTCGTTCCCGGGGACCATGACGACGAGGATGTCGCTCCACTCCGCCAGATCCGGGAGTTCCATGAACTCCATGCCCAGCGACCGCTCGAGATGCCTCTTCGGCGTCCGGCTGTAGTACGCCAGGTTCGCGTCGAAGGCGACCCGCAACATCTCCGCGATACGCGAGCCGATGACGCCCATCCCGACGATGCCGATGTTCCGGGCGCTGAGTTCGTTCGGCAACTCCTCGGCCGAGGTCCAGTCGGGATAGCGGTTGCCGTACTGCTGGAAGATCCGGAGGTTGGCGTTGATGATCTGGCCGACGGTGAAGGTCGCGACCGAATCCCTCGCGGCTCCCGGCGTGGACGTCACGACGATCTTCAGGTCGTCGGCCGCGGCCACGTCCACGAAGGTCTCGTATCCGACACCGAGGAAGGCGACGACCTTCAGCGTGGCCTTCGCGCTCTCCAGCGCCGCGCGGGAGGCACGCTCCTCGCCTCCGTGCAGGTAGGCGACCACGCCCTGCAGTTCACGCGTCAACTGCTCCTCGGTCAGCACAGGAGATGGCTGCCTGACGTCGTACCCGCGTGCCTTCAGAGCCTCGATCCGCCCCGCGTCGATGCCCGTCCCCGTGACCAGGATCGTCCTGTCCACCGCCCTCGCGCGCAGAGAGCGGACGGCCATATCGTAATGGCCCGATATATCCGTGATCACATCGGTATGGGGCATTTTATCTCTCAGACTTAGGACATCAATGTCCGTTTTTCCCGCGAACAGCTCCCATCACAAGCAAACGTGCCTGTGAGGCGATTTGCCCGCTTGGTCAGGCGACGGAGCAGGAATTCAATGGTATAAGGGTCTTGGTGGTCTCGTCTCCACCTAGCAGCAAAAGCAAGCCCTAAAGGAAGCCGAGAACCCCTTCATCGGCCCGCCGGACTACGTCGTCACCCCGTAGTGCAGAGAGGGTTCACCTATGAAACTCCAGCCCCGTCAGCAGCTCTTGGAGGTCTGGGAGGCGGCCGCCCGCACCTCGCTCCGTGACGGAGTGTGGACATGGGGCGGGAGAGACGGATCGAACTCCATCTCGGACGCCGAGCAACTCCTGTGTTTCATGCATCCGGCCTCCGAACTCCCCGGTTTCCGGCTGGACGCCCCGGATGAGACGGCCGACGACGTGCTGACAGCGCTGTCCCGGCTGGGCGACAGCGTCGAGATCCCCAAGCTCCTCCTCAAGGTCATCGGCGAATACCTGCGCACCTACACCGGAGACGACGGGCGCCCGCTCTTCTCCGGCGGCACCTACTTCAGCACCGCCGACCCCGACGTGAAGGTCACCCCGGAGCAGTTGCAACTCGACGTGGTCGACTCCTTCTCCATGTCGGTCACGCTCATGCTGGGCACACTGGGCTTCCTCAAGGTCTTCCGGCAGAGCGTCAGACGCGAGGACATCCGCAAGGAGATCCGGACGCTGGAGGAGATGTCCAACACCCGCCTGTCGGCGGCCATGGTCGGGCTGCTGCGCAGCTTCACGGTCAACGCGTTCGACCCCGGCTCCCCCGCGGGCCGCGCCCTGCTGCGCACGGTCAACCAGACGGGCGCCGCGGAGCGGCGGGTCCTCGACGACCTGCGACGCGAGTTGCGCCCCGTCCGCGCCGGCCTTCGCGACCTCACGATCGGATCCGGCAGCGAGGTCGACCTCGACAACGAGAACCTGCTGTTCGAGTGCGGCTGGACGTGGGGGATCGTGAAGGACGCCCCCGACGTCGTCACGCCGTTGCACGTCGGCCCGCAGCCCAAGGGCGTCGCCGCGGACAATCCCTTCCTGTACTTCACGGTCAACGCCCTCGTCGGCGTCCAGGACCTGTGGTCGGAGCGGACCAGAATCCTCGGCCTGCTCGACGACGACCAGCTGACCCTCGCCCAGGCGCTCCAGCGCCGCTGGGACATCACCCAGCGCTACTGGCGCACCATCGCCATGTACGGCAAGGGCACCTGGCCGCTGGAGGACATCCCCTGGAAGACCTCCGACGAGAAGGAGTCGGAGTACTACAGCCTCGGCGTCACCGCGATGGTCGTGCAGAGCCTCGTCAACAACCGCACCGGCGACGTCGACCTCGGCCGGGTCGCGGACGTCCTGGAGGAGCTCGCCATCCGGGCGAGGATCATCCGCAGGGCCGTGCCGGGCGACCTGCCCGTCCTCATGCACTCCCCCGGCGTCCAGGTCAATCTGCAGGGCAGCGACTCCCTCGGCCCCCACATGGTCTGGGTCGTCTCCGACTTCGCGATCACGTTGCTCAAGAGGACGATCTGGGCCGCCTCGATCGCGCAGAACACCAGGACCAGAGAGAAGCTGCTGAGTCTGGCCGACAGGATCTGGCGCCACATCATGCTGCGCCGGGGCACCGAGGGGGTCGGGCGTGGGCTCTGGGACCAGCCCGCCAACGTCTTCTCCGACCTCGACGCCCACCACGAGGAGCCGTCCTGGTACTTCAGCGAGCGCGTGGTCGAGTTCCTCGTCGCGGCCGCCCAGGCCAGCGGCGACTCCCCCCTGCGGAGCCCGCAACTCGTCGACTTCGCCTACCAGATGCTCAGCGAGGCCGAGCACCTGCTGGACCAGGAACTCGTCACCCGGCCGCTGATCACCGGACAGACCATCCAGCCCAAGCTGCGGAGCATCCAGGCCGCCCTCAACCGGGCCCGGCTGATCATCAGTAGCAGGCCCGCCACCGCGAACGCCCTCGTGATCGACGCGCTCCTCGACCTGGAACGCCTCACCACCGCGCGTGACAGCGCCTCGGAGGCGATCTGATGCTGATCTTCGCCATCTCGGACAAGGGCGGGACCGGCCGCTCGGTCACCAGCACCAACATCGTGTACCGGCATGCCCTGCAGGGCAACGACGTCTGCTATCTCGACTTCGACTTCGGCTCCCCGACGGCCGGGGCGATCTTCAGCGTCGGCTCGGTGGCCAGGGGGACGACGCGGAAGGGCCTGCACGACTACCTCCTCGGCGAGGGCGCCCCGGAGCCGCACCGCGTGGACGTCTGGACCGAGTCCGATCGAGAGGGGCTGCGGACCAAGCCGCCCGGCGCGGGGCGGCTGGTGCTGCTGCCCGGCAACGAGGGCGGCGGCGAGCTTCCCGCCGTCGAGGAGGAGACGCTCCGAAGGTGCGTCCAGTTGTTCAGTCGCCTCGATGAGGAGTTCGACCTGGTCATGGTCGACGTGAGCGCCGGCCGCTCCTTCACCGCGGAGATGGTCCTGCAGGCCACGGTCAGGCTGCCGTCGGTGCCCTTTCGCTGGCTGGTCTTCCACCGCTGGACCCGGCAGCACATCATCGCGGCGGACGGCCTGGTCACCGGTGCCGACGGACTTCTCGACGCCGGCACGAGGTTCGGGCACGACCGCAACGCCCTCCGCGACCGCATCCGCTTCGTCAGGACCGCCGTGCTCGAACCCGACGCCGCCGAGCTGGTGGGTCTGCGTGACGAGCAGCGCGCCTGGCTGTTCGCCTGCGACACCGAGCTGCGCGAGCTGGCGAGCCGGCACAAGGTCGGGCGCACGTCGATGCTCGGCAAGATCCCACTGGACCCGATCCTCCAGTGGCGCGAGCAGCTCATCTCGGACGAGGATGTCCTGGCGAGCAAGATCGCGAATGCCGAGACGGCCGCGGCGTTCGACGACCTGGCCAAGAAGATCGTGGACGACGCCGCATGGGAGGGTCTGTGACGTCGGTGAACGCGACGTTCGGCGAGGTCGCGGCTGAGCGCCGGATCGCGTCCGCTCCCCTCTCCCACGTGTCCATCGAGCTCGGGCACCTCTACATGGAGGACTTCGAGGCCGGTCCGGAACGGCTGCGTGAGCAGTTCCGCCGGGTCGCCCCCTGGGCCGGCACCGTCCGGTCGAGCTGGCAGGACCGGGTTCCGGGCGGTCGCGCCAGGGTCAGCACGTGCTTCCTCATCGACGACTACTTCAGCCGGTTCAGCACACCGGCCGAACTGGTGCCGATGGTGCTCGAGGCCGCGGCCGACTGCGACCTGACCATCGACTACATCGCCAGAGAGTCGGCCTGCGCCGTATCGGACGGCGTCGAGCTGGCCAGGCTGGTGGAGGACCGGCTGGTCAACGACCCGCCGCCGGACACCAACGGCTCCCGCCCACCGGTGAAGGAGAGCGGCTGGTTGTGCAACGGCGCACGGTCTCCGCAGGTGGGAACCGTACAGGCCATGGGCAAGGCCAATCGGTGGGCGCCCCCGCTGCAGAACGCCAAGCGCGGCCACTCCATCTTCGTGGACGTGGAGCTGTGGGACGAGAACGGCGGGAAGCGCACATGGTCGTGCCCGTTCCTGGCCGCGGTCTGGCAACTCCTGCGTCTCGGGCTGCTGCGCACGGACGGACGGCTCCCGCTCCGGCCGGTCATGCGTGAAGACGCCTTCCCCGACGACTGGGAGTCCCTCCCCGCCGTCATGCAGCTGAACCCGGCAGCGGCGCCGTTCAGCGCGTACACCACACTGTCCGTTCTCTCTCCTCGTTTCCTGCCCGTCGAACTGGCCGTGCGCACGATCCTGAGCCAGGTGGCGGTGGACGGCGACGTCCTTCGGCAGGTGGTCGCGCGAAGCGGCGGCGAGGGCATCCGGCTCGAAGAAGAGCTCGTGGACCGCATCTCCTACGTCTTCGCTTAGGAGCCTTCGAGCTGATGCTTGTCATGGGGGAAGTCCACACCGGGCTGCTGCAGAACTCCGGGGAGATACCCGAATCGACCTGCCGGGACGTGCTCCAGTTGCTTTCGGGCGAGAGGGTCCGCGTCTCCCGGCGTCCCATCGTCTACGCGGTGTCGCCGGATCTGCTGACCGGAGTCGACTGCCGCCTGCCGTCGGCCTCGCAGTCGCGGATCAGAGGGGCCGGCACGGTTCTGTCCCGCTCCTCCATCACGGGCGGGCGGGTGGTGCAGGGCTCCTCCTTCACCCGGATCGAACGCAGCGGCTCCGACCGCCGGCAGCCGTGGTCGCACTACCTCGCGCGGCCGGGCGTGGTCGAGGTGCTGGGCAAGGTCAAATCCCGGGACCTCGCCGACGGGTTCGCCGAGGATCCGCCTGCGGACGGCCTCGACCTCGGTGCGATCAGCGCCCGCTTTCTCGACGTGGTCCAGTCGTCTCCGCTCCTCGACCGGCGGGCGCCGTTCAAGATCGCCCGTACGCGGCTCCGCTGGGTGGCCGAAGAGGGCGAGCCGGCCATCCGCTTCACCCTTCACTCCGAGCAGATGCGCACGGTACGGCTCGTCCACACGGGCGAGTTCACCCCCGCCGTCGCCGACCTCTGCGAGGACCTGGCGCTGCACGACTGGCTGCTGACGGCCCTGCTGGTCATCATCGAACGTGCGCGCATCGGCGGCACGCCCGGGCCGGAGGCGGCGGTCAAGCTGGCTCCCGCCGTGGACCACCTCCTGCATCTGTGGATGCCGTCCGCCCGGGTCGACGACGTGCTGAGCGCCTACTGGGAAAGCCTCGACCGGCGTCCGGGATTCACACGTCAATGGCAGTCGCTGGTCGACCGTGTCCGCGACCAGCTCGCGGTTCACACGTTGGCCTTCTTACGAGAGAAAAGCGGGGGCGGGGCCCGGTGACGGTGAAGAGCAAGCTGACGCGCGAGATCATGCCACGCACGCTCAGGAAGATCCTCATCACGGCGGCGGTCGGCATCCCGACCTATTTCGTGACCGACGACAACGGCCCGTTCCTCAAGACCGACGCGGAACCCCAGGCGTGGGGTCTCGTCCTCACCGTCTTCATCAGCAGCGTGGTCATCGTCGTCCAGTACCTCATCGACGTCGACAGGCAACTCGAGTCGACGCGCCTGGAAATGGTCGCGGGCATGTCCAGGATCAACGAGGCGACTGAGCTGTTCGGCCTGGTGGAGGCGTCCGCCGTACAGACCGACGTGGTCACCCAGCTCGTCCGCAACGCCACCAGGGTCGACAGGGGGATGCCGTTGCTCGTCCAGGCGTTCGCCCAGACGGAGATCGCCAGGATCTCCACGCTTCTCCGCGAGCTCGGCGAGGGCAACGTCATCTACGAGGGCGAGGACCGTGACTGGCTCCTCGGCCTCACCGCTAACACGCAGCGCTCCCTGGACGCCCTCAGCCTCAACCTGGTCGACCAGGGGATCACCGAGTTCGACGGCGGTTTCTGGACCACCGACGCGGGCCAGCGCTACCTGGAGGCACAGCGGGACCGCATCCGTGAGGGTGTGCGCATCCGGCGCATCTTCTTCGTGGATCGTTCCGACGCGGAATCGGAGAAGTTCCGCCGCATCTGCAAGATGCACTCGGAGATCGGCGTACAGGTCCGCGTCCTCACGCCGGACACCCTCGTCACTCCGCTGGGACTGTTCGACTTCATCGTCTTCGACGACGTCGTCAGCTACGAGGTGACCCCGTCTCCGCAGGTGGGTGAGATCACCACGCACACCTTCGTTCACACGCTCCTGGTGCTCGAACCGCCGCAGGTGAAGCGGCGGACCGACCGCTTCAGGGAGTTGTGGGAGCTGGCGTCTCCACTGGCGTAGCCGCCCTGTCCGCCGGCGTGGCCGCGGTCTCCGCTCGTGCAGCCGCGGTCCTCGCGCGTGCAGCCGCGGTCTCCGCCGGCGTGGCCGTGGTCTCGGCCGGCGTGGCCGCGACGAACGTGCGGTCGGGCCGGCAGATGTCGAGTCGCTTGCGCGTCTCCTCGTCGACGTCACGGCGGATGAGGGCCGAGACCATCTCCGCGGTGACGGGAGCGAGGGTGACGCCGAGGCCGCTGTGGCCGGTGGCCGCCAGGACCCGCTCATGAACGTCGACGAAGCCGATGATCGGCATGTGGTCCGTGCTTCCCGGGCGCAGCCCGGCCCAGCGCTTCTCGATGGGCCAGTTCGTGGCCGCCGGCATCAGCGCCGCCACGCCCCTCATGATCTCGTCGCGGGCCCGGTCGGTCACCTCCGCCTCGCCCACGCGCGGCTCGTACGTGACGCCGACGGCGACCCTGCCGTCGTGCCGCGGGACGAGGTAGGGGTACCCCTCGTAGCCGTCTTCGATGATCTCGGTGAAGACGTGGTGACGCAGCGGGTAGGTGGTGGCGCCGGGCGGCCGCATGTCGAAGGCCTCACCCTTGATCGGGAACAGGTGCTCCCTGAGTTCGGGCAGGAAGTGCACGCTGTGATGCCCGGCGGCGACGACGACCGTGCCGGCCGAGATGCGCGAGCCGTCGCCGAGTTCGACGACCACGCCGTTCGGCGTCGACTCGAGGCCGGTGGCCCGCGAGCCCAGCCGGACGCGCACCGCACCGCCTTCCAGCGTCAGCGCCCTGCCGAGGGCCACCATGAGCTCCCGCGGGTCCAGCGCCAGCTCTTCGGGAAGCAGGAACCCGCCGACGACCGCGTCGCTCAGCAGTGGCTCGAGCTCCTTGGCGTCCGCGGCGGTCAGGCGGACGACGGCGAAGGGCGAGTTCTTCCACTGGGGCAGGACATCGGTCTCCAGCCGCGTCATCGCCGCGTCGTCGAGCGCGACCTGGATGTCGCCGCCGTCCAGCACGTGGACCGCGGCGCCGGAGATCGAGGTGAGCTCGTCGAGCCAGTCCTGGTAGATGTCGCGGCTGCGCTTGATGACCGTGCTCAGCGGGCCCAGGCAGGCGGGCTCCGTCTGCGTCAGGATGCCGCCCATGGCCGCGTCGGAGGCGCCGAGACCGAGGCGATCCCCCGCGTCGATGAGGACGACGTCGCGTCCCTCAGAACCAAGGCGGTGAGCGATCGCGCATCCGATCACACCACCGCCGATGATCGCGACATCGCAGGTTTCAGGCAACCCGGGCTCCTCAGTGCTTCCGCGCGATCCCCTCGCTTCGACGGTAGGCGAGGCAGCGCCGTTCTAGAAGGTCACAGACTCGTGGCCTTGGTCGGCAACTGTACCGCGCGGGAATCTTGAAAGCGCGGAAATGGAGCGAGTTCGCAGTGTGCCGACGCACCTTCGTCAGGGTTATTGGACGTTCGTAGAATAGATCGTCGGGTACGCGCGTCGACGGCCCGTACGGCATGACGAACCGGCACCGGCGGGGAGGAGCCGACATGGCGAAGACCGCGATCGTCACCGGAGGATCGTCCGGCATCGGAAGAGCCGTCGCGATCGAACTGCTCCGTCGCGGCGTCGACGTCACGATCGCCGACATCGCGGGCGCCGAGTCCACGGCCCGCGAGCTCGGATGCTCCGGAGCACGAGTGGACGTCACGGACGCGGCGGCCGTGGAGGACCTGGTCGGCGGCCTCAAGGCGGACCGCGGGCGGCTGGACTTCATGTTCAACAACGCCGGCATCGCGGTCGCCGGCCGGACCGACGAGCTGACTCTCGACCACTGGAACCGCATGCTCGACGTCAACCTGCGCGGCGTGGTGCACGGTGTCCAGGCGGCATATCCGATCATGGTCGAGCAGGGATTCGGGTACATCGTCAACACCGCCTCGCTGGCCGGGCTGATCCCCGTGCCGCTGATGTTGCCGTACACCACCACCAAGTACGCCGTCGTCGGCCTGTCCCTCGCCCTGCGGGTCGAGGCGGCGGCGCACGGCGTCAAGGTGAGCGCCATCTGTCCCGGCTTCGTCGACACGCCGCTGCTCGACCACACCAACCCCGGCCTGCCGCAGACCGAGATCGGCCGCCTGGCCAGGACGATCGGGGTCAGGGTGCAGAAGCGGCTCTACCCCGCCGACGCCGTGGCGCGTGACGTCATCCGGGGCCTGGAACGCGGCCAGGCGCTCATCGTGGTGCCGTCGTTCGCCAGGCGGGCATGGAGTCTCGTACGGCTCTCCCCGGCCCTGTCCGTCCACGCGACCCGCCAGGCGACCCGCCGAGCCCTCCCCTGAGGCCCCTCCCCCCGTCCCCCCTCCCCCCAGCGTGATCATGCACACCTTCTGTAATTCATGCGCCGAGCTGCACCGATCCACTCCGTGATCATGCACAAGTTCGGAGAAGTGGCCGCCGACCAGCCACACCACCGGCCGTGATCATGCACACCTTCTGCGACTTGCGCGCCCAGCTGCGCCGATCGAATCCGTGATCATGCACGGGTTCGGGGACACAGCGGCCGACCAGGCCTGACGCATTGGGTGATCATGCAGTGGTCGTTCAATCAGCGCCGATGTTCTCGCTCTGGACCTGAGCTCATGCCGTCCGGCCCGCCAAGCGGTCGATGGAGTGCACGTGGACGGCCAACGCATGATCACGTATGTCGTTTCGACAGGTCAGTACGCGTGCGGCAGAACTTGTGCATGATCACGGCCGGTGTCGTGGCCGGTCAGCGACCGTTTCCCCGAACCTGTGCATGATCACGTAATCCATCGGCGCAGCTCAGCGTGCAAGTCGCAGAAGGTGTGCATGATCACGACGTGAGCTCGGGCTGGTCGCGACTCCGTGCAGTCGTACAGGGAAGTTCTCCTCGTCCGGCAGGTGCGGGCCTGAGACACGCGGCGTCATCGAATCTCCTCGTCCGGCAGGCCGCCGGGGAGGGCCGGGCGCCGACCTGCCCGGCCCTCCGCACAGTTACGAAATTTTCGGCCATTAGCCGAATGTTTCGTGATCCGGAGAATAAATAAGCCGGGTGACATCGTCAAGGGTCCCGTGGGAGCGATCCCACGTCCCGATCTCCGGAACACGGCCCCCACCCTGCGAGAAGAGCACCGAAAGTTTTCGGATACGCTCTGACTCATGCCAGCAAAAAGGCGGGTGACGATCGCCCTCATCGCCCAGGAGGCCGGCGTCTCCGTACCGACCGTCTCCAAAGTGATCAACGGCCGCCCCGAGGTCGCTCCGGACACCCGGCAGCGCGTGGAGCGCCTGCTGCACAAGCACGGCTACCAGCGCAGGACCGGACAGGGCGACGGACCAGTGGGGCTGCTCGACCTGGTCTTCGCCGAGATCGAGAGTCCGTGGGCGATGGAACTGGTCCGGGGGGCCGAGACCGCGGCCCACGAGGCCGGCGCGAGCGTCGTCATCTCGGTTCTACACACCCACGCCGGACCCGGGCGCGACTGGCTGGAGCGCATCGCGGCCCGGCGCACCGACGGGGTGATCATCGTCGGCTCCCGGCTCTCCGTGCGGCAGCAGGGGCAGCTCAGCGCCCGCTCGATCCCGTTCGTCGTCGTCGATCCTGAGGGTGAGCCGGCGCCGGGTGTCGCGTCCGTCGGCGCCACCAACTGGCACGGCGGCCTGGCCGCCACCCGCCACCTCCTCAGCCTCGGTCACACGAGGATCGGCATGATCGGCGGGCCGGCCGACATGTTGTGCAGCCGGGCCAGGATCGACGGTTACCGTGCGGCGCTGGAGACCGCGGGCCTCGGCATCGATTCCGAGCTCATCCGGAACGGCGACTTCCTGGTCAACTCCGGCCACGACCACGGGCACAGCCTGCTGTCGCTTCCCGATCCGCCCACCGCCATCTTCGCCGGGAGCGACCTGCAGGCGTTCGGCGTGTTCGAGGCGGCACGCCAGCGCGGCCTCCGGGTCCCCGAGGACCTGAGCGTCGTCGGCTTCGACGATCTGCCGCTGGCCCGGTCGGCCTGGCCGCCGCTGACCACCGTCCGGCAGCCGCTCCAGGAGATGGCCGCCCTCGCGGCTCGCATGGTGCTCGCCATGGGGCGCGGAGAAGGGTCCGACGCCCGCCGCGTCGAACTGGCGACCGACCTCGTCATCCGCGATAGCACCGAGCCACCTCGCTGACGTTCCCGTTGGGATGCGGAAACCGGCGAAAATACTCCTCAGGCTCAAGAGTGCCGCGGAGGCGGATCCCTCAGGCGGGGAATTCCACTAACCCGCTTGTACGGCTATAGCCGTACAAGCGGGGTGCGTACCGTCAGGCGGAGCCCGGCCGGGGCCGTGCCGCGGAAGGCCATCCATGGCCGGTGGGACCGGGAAATCCACGGTCCTCCAGCGGGAGGAACCCGGCTCGACCCCTTCATTCACGCTTGAACCCTTTGCTCCGACCGTGTGGTGTTCGCGCTATGGTTTCTGCGAAATTGCAGGGTTTCGGTGAAACGGGGCTGACGGTTGCAGGGCATACGTGGAGCGGCCGTCACGGCATTTGTCGCGGCACTAATTCTGACTTCTCTTGTTATGCCGGGTGCGCAGGCGGCAGTGCACGCTGAACGAGCCACTGCGGACCCCACGCCCCAGACGACCGGCGGAGCCACACCACAGACGACGGGCCGGGCCACGCCGCAAACGACCGGCCGGCCCACGCCGCAGGCCACTCGCACCGCTCAATCGACGTCGCAGGCACCTGTCACCGGCTCCACGAAGCAGGCCCGGGTAGAACAGCATCCGTGCTCCAGGCAGCTTCCGGCCGGGACAATCTGCGGATTCCTCATCGTCCCCGAACGGCGTGACGCACCGTCCGGCACGACCATCAAGGTCGGCTACGCCGTACACCACGCGGAGGGCCCCGGACGCAAGGCCGACGCGGTCGTCTACATGGGCGGCGGCCCGGGGGCGTCGTCGCAGCAGCTGACCGGGTTCCTCGTGGAGATGCTGCCCAACCGCGACGTCATCACGATCGAGCAGCGCGGCGATCGTTTCTCCGAGCCCCGGCTTCAGTGCCCCGAGATCGCCGAGGGCCTGGTCCAGACGCTCCAGACCACCGGCCAGGCGGCGCAGGAGAGCGCGCTGCTCGCCAAGAGCGCCCTGGCCTGCCAGGACCGCCTCTCGGGACAGGCATCCCTGTCCGGCTACCGGACCTCCGAGATCGCCGCCGACGTGGTCGATCTCCGCAAGGCCATCGGCTACTCGAAGTGGAACCTGCTGGGCGTCAGCTACTCCACGCGTGTGATGCTCCAGGCCGCCGCCAAGGACCCGCAGGGCACCAGGAGTGTGGTGCTCGACTCCCTGGTGACCGGCCGGGTGGCACCGAACGGCGACGGCTGGCCCAGGCTCGCTGCGACCATCGCGAAGCTGGGGATCACCGCCCGCTTCGACGCGATGGTCGCGCGGTTGAACGCGAAGCCGGTCGCGCTCACCACCCGCAACCCGATCACGGACGGTGAGGTAACGCTGCTCCTCGACGGGACGGACGTGGCCACGATCCTGGCGGAGTCCCTCCAGTCGTCCGACGTCATCCCGATCATCCCCGCGCTCGTCGACGGTGTCGCCGACGGCCGAACCTGGCTGCTTCAGCCGCTCGTGGACGACATGAGCGACGGCCTGCTGTCGCACGAGTGGGGCCTGTACTACACGGTCCTGTGCCAGGATCAGCCGCCGCCGGTCCCGGCGCCCGGGAGCCGGCCGCTGTTCACCTATGCCGCCGACGCCGCCGCGTGCCCGGCATGGCCCGTCCCTCCGAAGACGGCGGTCAGCTCGCCCTCGGCCGGAACGACCTCCACACCCGGGAAGACGCCCGGCACCGGCAGCAAGACCCCCGATCGTGCGACCGGGACCCCGGGCAAGGACACGACCGGGAACGACATCACCGGCGACATCACCGCTGGCGCGACCAGCAAGGGCACGACCGGCACCACCGGCCTGGGCGCGACCGGGAACGCCACCGGCGGCAAGGGCGCGACCGCGACGGACGGCTCCGCGGCCGGTGCCTCCGGTACGGGATCGGGCAAGACCGGCACCGTCCAGGGCCGGACTCCGAGGACCCGCACGACGCCCGGGGCGACCGGATCAGGAAACACGCGCGCGACCGGATCAGGAAATACGCGCGGGACCGGACGGGCCGGGAGGATCAAGGCCAGGACTCCCCGCACGCCGAGGCCACCGGTGCGCAAGCCTGCCCTCGCCGTGCCCATCCTCGTCCTGGGCGGCCAGTTCGACGCCACCACTCCTCCCGAGGCGGCCCGCGAGACCGCGCAGCGCACGCCGTCCGCGCGCTTCGTCGAGTTCGCCGGGGTGGGGCACGCGGTGTTCCTCAACAGCGGCTGTGGGCGCCGTACGATCGCGGCGTTCCTCGACGACCCGGCCGCGAGCGCGCCCTGCGACCCCGCGGAGGCGACCCGGCCGATGGTCCAGCCCGGCACGATCTTCCTGACCTCGTCCGCGTACGAGATCACGAAGCATCCGGTGATGCTGCTCCCGCTGCTGGGGTTCACGCTCGTATCGGCCCTCCAGCTCCTGCTCGGCCTGGTGGCGCTGGTCCGCCGGCGCGGCGACTGGCTCGCCGTCCTCGGCGGCCTGCTGGGGCTGGCCTTCATCGGGCTCGTCATCGACAGCCTGCGTGGTTTCGCCCCGATGACACTGGCGATCGGCCTTCCAGAGGAAATCCCCTGGTACGGCCTGATCGCCATCGCCGCCTGGCTGGTGTCCACCGTGTCCGCCTTCCGGTTGCGGGCTCGCACGTTCGCGATCGTCCCGTGCTTGGCCGGGCTGGCTTTCATCACCTGGATGTACGGCTGGCTGGTGGTGTAGCGGCCCTCCGGGCGGTGGCGGCTCCGGACTCGGCCTCCTCTTCGGCTGAGATTCCGTGCATGATCACGATCGGCGTTCCCCCTGGTCGTACGGCATGATCCCGAATCCGCACATGATCACGGCGAAAGGTCGCGCTGGCCGGACGGTGTGCCGCCGAACCTGTGCATGATCACGCCCGGGGTTCGGACCTGCCAGGGGGCTTGATCCCGAATCTGTGCATGATCACGCGGGAATGGCGTAACTGTCAGGAAAGTTTCTTTATAGAGAGCATTGACGGGCCTGGTCATACCGGCTTACTTTCCGATCAGCCGGCTGGGAGCCGAACGTCTCCGCCCTCTGAAAGAAGATCCGACCCCAGGCATGCCCGCCGCGACGGGTGACCCACCCCGACGGCGGGCAGACGCCTCCGGGCCGCGTGAGACCGGTGACACTCGCGCGGCCCGGAGCCCCCCATCCGATGCCCGGCGATCCCGCGACGGATCGCCGGGCATCGGCGTCTCAGGCGGCTGAGACGGGCCCCTGACAGCACCGCGCACGATCAGTGGGACCATGGCTGCACTCCACGACTCACCCAGATTCACCCGAATTCACGAAGACTCACCGGGTCTCAGCGAGGCTCGCGAAGCGGAGGTCGACTCAGGTGTTCCAGGTCGCGCGTGCCGGGACGTCCGGCCGCAGCCCGATCATGCGCGCGGCCGCCGTCGTGCTGACCGCATGTGCCGCCACATTGCTGATCGCGACACCCGCACGGGCGCACAACGTGCTGACCGGCAGCGATCCCCGTCAGGGCGCGGTGCTCGCGGCGATCCCCGGGAAAGTGACCCTGACCTTCGACCAGGCCGTCCGGCGCGACTTCGCGAGGATCGCCGTGACGGGCCCCGACGGGGCGCACTACGAGCAGGGCGACGTGGGAGTGAGCGGCACCGGCATCTTCGTCGCCCTCCGCGGCCAGGGGCCGTCCGGAACGTACGTCATCGGCTACCGGATCGTCTCCAACGACGGGCATCCCGTGACGGGCACCGTCTCCTTCACCGTCGGGAACGCCACGGGCGACCAGACGACCGGCACCAACGCCGCTAACGGCGCTCCGCCGGTCCCTGGGACGACCATGAGACCCGCGACGGGCCCGCCTGTGGCAGCCGGCATCGCACCGCCCGTGAGCCCGTCGAGCGGCGCCTGGGTCTGGGGCCTGCTCGCCGCCACCGCGGCTCTGCTCGCCATGGCCGCCTTCGGGCTCGTACGGCACGACCGGCGCGTGGGGAGCGGCGCATGACCACGACGGCCGCGCAACAACAGATACGGGGCGGCATCCCGGAAAGATCCAGGTCGAGGTTCCCGATCGCGGGAGCCTCGGCGGCCGGACTGCTCGCGGTCCTCATCGCGACGTGGGTCACGCGCCCGGGACCGGCCGAGGGGATCCCGATGCCGGACGGGTTCGTCGAGTACGGCCTGCCCGTCGCCCGGCTCGTCCTCGACCTGTCCGCGACGGCCGCCGTCGGCCTGAGCCTGCTGCCCAAGTTCCTCGGCTTCGACGACCCCGACCGGACGGAGCCGATCGCGTCCCGGGCCAGGCACTGGGCCGTGTTGAGCGCGCTGCTCTGGTGCGCCGCCGCGCTCGTCTCCACGATCCTGAGCGCCGCTGAGGTGCAGCCGGGCACGTTCCCCGACGTGGCCACCTACGTCGACCGCATCGGCTCCGGTCAGGGGCTCATCATCAGCGCGTCGTGCGCCCTGGTCAGCGCGACGGTGGGCATGCTGGCCGTGCGGTTCGGGGAGAAGGTCCCCGCGGAGTTGCGGGTGCTCGTCGCGGCGTTCGGCCTGCTCCCCATCCCCGTCACCGGGCACGCCTCGAACTGGTACTGGCACGACCTGACCATGGTGTCGATGGAGCTGCACGTCATCGGCGCCGCCGTATGGACCGGCGGTCTGGCGGCGCTCGCCGTGCTGCTGGTGCGCGACCGCGGCCTTCTGGCCCGCGCCCTGCCGCGCTTCTCCCGGCTCGCCACGGTGGCCCTGATCGTCGTGGGCCTGTCCGGTGTCTTCAACGCCCTGGTCGAGTTGCTGCTCGCACCCGCCCAGAGCTTCCCCGAGTCGCTGGTGACCACCCGGTACGGCTGGCTCGTGCTGGCCAAGACCGTGTTCGTCGTCGTGATCGCGCTGCTCGGCGCCAACATCCGATGGCGGCTGCTGCCCGCGATCACCCGGCAGGCCCCCACCGCCTTCGCGGCATGGGCGGCGTTCGAACTGGCGGTGATGGGCCTCGCCTTCGGCGTCGCGGTGGCGCTCACGAGAGCGCCCATCGCCTGACGGCCGCCCGGAGTCCCGCGACGAAGGCGCACACACCCGGAGCACGATGACGACGGCCCAGCAGGCCACCAAGCCTGCCGGGCCGTCCACACCAGTGGTCCGCGGTCCGCCGCTAGACGTGCCGCGATCCGCCGCTAGACGTCGCCTCCGTCGGACGCGGTGGCCGCACCCGAGTCACGCGCGGGCGCGGTGGTCGGCACGGGCTCGGCACCCGGCTCTCTCGCCGGTTCGTCCTCTGCCTCCGCCCTCGTCTCCGCGGCCCCGCCCAAGGCGGCCCCACCCACGGACGACCCGCTCACAGACGACCCGCCCACAGACGACCCGCCCACAGACGCGGCCGACGCCTGGCGCCTGCCGACGAGCCACTCGGCGACCAGCCACGCCGCCGCCAGGGCGGCGGCGGTCACCGGCCACGACGCCGCCGCGTACGGCGGAGCGTCCAGGAGCCGGTCCTGGAGGGCGAGCCCGCCGTACACCCCGGCCGTCACGAGCGCCGCGCCCAGGACCGGCCTGAAGTACGGAACCCGTACGAAGAAGGCGAGGTCGACGGCGAGCCCGGCGAGCAGGAAGAAGAACGGGATCGCCGACGGGGGGAAGGTCGTCCCGACGAGCAGCGGCCACACCAGGCAGCGGTAGGCGACGTAGACCGCCGCGATCGACGTGGCCGTCCAGCGCTTGCCCACGATCAGCCGGGCGACCACCAGGATGATCATGCCTGCCACGCCCGCGTAGACCGGGTAGACGTAGTCGGGCACCGGCAGCGAGAACTTGAGGATCATGGGCCGATCCACCGCCCGGCCCATCTGGTTGGCCGCGAACTGGAGCAGGCTCGGCTCGGCGTACGGCTGGCCCCGATCCCACGAGGCCAGTTCCAGCACGCCGTACTCCTGATGCTGCTCGGGGAAGTGCACGTTCTCGAAGAAGAACGTGAACAGCACCGCGAGCACGATGGTCCGCCGCCGTTCGGAGATCACGCCGTACGACGCGGCCCCCAGGTACCAGCCCCGGATCACTCCGGCGATCATCAGGGCGGTCCCGATGAACAGCAGAGCGTGCGAGGGGCTCCAGGCGGTGATGTCGAGGCCGTTGACCCGATGGTTGATCAGGTCCAGCGGGATCGCGATGAGGAAGATCCCCGTCCCCCACTGGATCAGCCGGGAGGCGAGGCGGTCGACGCCGTAACCCGTGTACCAGTGCACGATCGCCAGCCCGACGGCGATGACCGTGCCGACCGAGTTGAGCATGTGCGGCGGGGCGAGGTCGTCACGCAGCCACTTGAAGTGCCACGACACGTCCCACGTCGACCCGAGCACCTTCAGGACGAACGCCGCGAGCCAGCCGAGGTAGAGGACCCTGAACAGATCAGCCGGGGTCTGCCTCCCCGCCTCCCCGCGGGTCCAGTAGGGAAGGGCCCACTCGATGACGCGAGCGGGGGCCTGCTTGAGCGTCGTTCCTGTCGTCACGCGCGAAATGATGCCGCTCCGCCGGTTGTAGGCGCAATCGGGGATGTCCCGGAGAAGCGTCCGGCGTGCTCGCACGAAGGCCCTCGCCGACGAAAACCCGGCTCGCGTGGATCGATCTCCTCTGATCGCTCAGTAGCATCGCGATATGACGTTTCCGGGCGGGCGGCGGGCCCTGACTGCCGTGGTCGCACTGGTCCTCGTGGTCGTGGGCGGCCTGGCATGGGCGTTGTGGCCGTCCGGACAGCCGGTCCGGGGCCAGGACACGGCCATCTCCGTGGTGGACGGCCCCGCGGACGACCAGCATGTGACCCTCGACGCCACCTTCTTCCCGCCCGCCTCCGGCGGGAAGGCTCCCGCGGTGCTGCTGGCACACGGCTTCGGCGGGAGCAAGCAGAGCGTGCGCGACCTCGCCGTACGGCTGGCCGGGCGGGGCTATGCCGTACTCACCTGGTCGGCTCGCGGATTCGGCCGCTCCACCGGCGAGATCGCGCTGAACTCCCCCGACTACGAGGTCAAGGACGTCCGCCAGCTCGTCGACTGGCTGGCGAAGCGTCCCGAGGTCCGCCTCGACCGGGCGGGCGACCCGCGCGTCGGCATCGCGGGCGGCTCGTACGGCGGGGCCATCGCCCTCATGACCGCGGCCTACGACAACCGGATCGACGCGATCGCCCCCGAGATCACCTGGAACGACCTCGCGGACGCGCTCTTCCCCGACGCGGGCGGCAACGGCCCCATGAACGGCGTCTTCAAGAAGATGTGGGCGGGGATCTTCTTCAGCTCCGGCGGCAGCGACCTCGCCCCCGACGGCGGCCTCGACGCGCAGAGCCTGGCCGGACTGTCCGGACCCTCCGGCGCCGCCCGGGCCCTGACTCCCCAGCAGGTGCAGTGCGGGCGGTTCCTCCCGGCGATCTGTGAGATGTACCAGACCGTCGCCTCGACCGGACGGGCCACACCGGAGGCCATCAGCCTGCTTCGCCGGTCGAGCCCCTCCTCGGTGCCGGGCGGGATCCGCATTCCCACGCTCCTGATCCAGGGCCAGCGCGACTCGCTGTTCACCCTCGGGCAGGCCGACGCCAACGCACGGCAGATCGCCGCGACCGGCGCGCCCGTCGAGATGGCCTGGATCAACGGCGGGCACGACGGCGGCGACAGCGAGCCCGACTGGGTCTTCGACCGTACGGCCGGCTGGTTCGACCGCTGGCTCAAGGACGGCCCGGGCACGACGGCGAACGCGCCCGGCGCGGGAACGGGCGCGGACGCCTTCACCGTGAGCCGCGACGGCGGACGCGACCCCGGCACGCGGCAGACCGTGCTCGTGCACGCCGCCGCCGGCGGCTATCCGGGCCTGTCCGGCACCGGCAAGACGACGGTGACGCTCTCCGGACCCGAACAGCAGGTCGCGAACCCTCCGGGCGGCTCGCCCGCCTCCATCTCCTCGGTCCCGGGATTCGGCGACCTTCTGCGCAGCGGCGGCGGCCTCGGCGTCTCCATCGACGTCCCCGGACAGGCGGCCGCGTTCGAGTCCGCTCCCCTGGCCGCGCCCGCGCACGTCACCGGAAGCCCCACCGTCCAGGTCAAGGTGTACGGCACGGGCGAGGCGACGTTGTTCGCCAAGCTCTACGACTCCTCCGGCGGACCGGTGGCCGTGCTGCCGTCGAGCCTGGTCGCGCCGTTCCGGGTCACCGCGACCGAGGCGGGGACACCGGTCACCGTGACGCTTCCGGCGATCGACAGGACGTTCGACGCCGGTCATCGGATGCGGGTGGTCATCTCGACCACCGACCTCGGGTTCAGCACGCCGGCCACGCCCTCCGTCTACCGGATCGGGCTGGCCTCGCCCGAGCTGACGGTGCCCGCCGATCCGGCGCTGATCACCCCGTCGACCGGCCCCGCGTGGTGGACCTGGGCCCTGCCGCTCGCCGCCGTCCTGGCCGCCGCGGTCATCATCCTGACCCGGCGCGCGCGCCCCGCCAGATCGGCCGGGGACCGTCCCGACCTGGCCGACGTGCCGCTGGTGATCACCGGTCTGGGCAAGCGGTACAGCAACGGCGAGAAGGCGGTCGACGACCTGTCCTTCCGGGTGGACAAGGGCCAGGTGCTGGGCCTGCTCGGCCCGAACGGCGCCGGCAAGACCACGACGATGCGCATGCTGATGGGGCTCATCCTCCCCGACGAAGGCGAGATCCGAATCTTCGGCCATCCGGTGGTGCCGGGCGCACCCGTGTTGTCCCGGCTCGGGTCGTTCGTGGAGGGGCCCGGCTTCCTCCCGCACCTGTCGGGCCGGTCCAACCTCGAGCTCTACTGGCAGGCCACCGGCCGGCCGGCCGAGGACGCGCACCTCGAGGAGGCGCTGGAGATCGCCGGGCTGGGCGCCGCTCTGGAACGCGCGGTGCGCACCTACTCCCAGGGGATGCGGCAGCGGCTGGCCATCGCCCAGGCCATGCTCGGCCTGCCCGACCTGCTCGTGCTCGACGAACCCACCAACGGGCTCGACCCGCCCCAGATCGCGGAGATGCGCAAGGTGCTCAAGGCCTATGCCGAGCGCGGCCGTACGGTGATCGTCTCCAGTCACCTGCTCGGCGAGGTCGAGCAGACGTGCAGCCACGTGGTCGTGATGCACCGCGGACGGCTGGTCTCCGAGGGACCGGTCGAGGGCCTGCTCGGCTCCTCCACGCCGAACGGCTCCGGCCACCGCCTCGAGGACGTCTTCCTTGACCTGATCGGAGAGAGCAGATGAGCGCGCCCGCGAGCCCCGCCGCCGGCGAGAACACCCTGGGGTACGCCCCCGGGTACAGCCCCGGGCGGACCCTGCCGCTGCGCGTGGAGATCGTGCGCCAGTTCAGGCGGCGCCGCACGATGGCGATGTTCGCCCTCCTGCTGGCCCTGCCCTGGGTGCTCGTGGTGGCCTTCCAGTTCGGGCCGGGATCGAACGGCGGCAACTCGCTCAGGTTGTCCGACCTGGCCACCGCGGGCGGGCTCAACTTCGCCGCGTTCGCGCTGTCGGTGTCGGCCAGCTTCCTGCTCGTCGTCGCCGTCGCCCTGTTCTGCGGTGACACGGTGGCGAGCGAGGCGAACTGGTCGTCGCTGCGCTACCTGCTGGCCGCCCCGATCCCCCGCGACCGGCTGCTGCGCCAGAAGCTGATCGTCGCGCTGGGGTACTCGGCGGCCGCGGTGACCGTGCTGCCGCTCATGGCGCTGCTGGCGGGCACCCTGGCGTTCGGCTGGAACGACATCCGGGTGCCGGGCACCGGAGAGATCATCGCGGCCTCGGACGTGCTGCCCAAGTTCGCCCTCGTCATCGGGTACGCGCTGGTCAGCCAGCTCGTCGTCGCGGCGATGGCCTTCCTGCTCTCGGTCAGCACCGACTCCCCTCTGGGCGCGGTCGGGGGCGCCGTGGGGCTGGTGATCGTGAGCAGCATCCTCCAGGCGGTCGAGGCCCTCGGCTCGTTCCGCGAGTTCCTGCCCACGTTCTGGAACACCGCATGGCTCGACGCGCTCTCCCCCCAGCCCGACTACAGCGGGATGATCAAGGGCGTGTCGATCTCGGTGACCTACTCGGTGATCCTGATCGCGTTCGCCTTCCGGCGCTTCCGCCGCAAGGACGTGGTGTCCTAGACGCGATGTCCGAGGGGCGCCCTAGTCCCAATGAGGCGGGCGCTCCTCCAGGAAACGGGAGTCGTCGGAGCCGGAGCTCCACTCGCCCCATCCCAGGTCGGTGTCGTCGCTGGTCTGGTCGGGAAGCACCGGCAATCCCTCGTCGAAGAGGTCCACCGGACGCATGTCATCCGGATGCTGCGCAGTCACGGTCCAATGCTATCCGGCCGTGCCGGCGGAGCGCGGCCAGACCGGGTGCCCGCTCCGGGCGAGGGCGCCGGCCGGACGGTTCTCCCGTGCGGCGCCGGGGATCCGGGCCCGCGGTGCAGAGTTTTCCCCCGGAGCGGAAACGTCGCGACCGCACATCCGGACATCTATCGGTCGCCAAAGGTACGATGCGGGAACAGACAGCACGCCGGACGATCCCCCCGTGAGGCGGCATGGCAACGCCATCAGGATGGCGACGAGAGGGCAATCTGCCCACTGAGCTGACCAGCTTCGTAGGCCGCACGCGCCTGCTGGCCTCGTTCAGGCAGCGACTCCAGGACTCCCGGCTGGTCACCGTGACCGGGATCGGCGGAGTCGGGAAGTCGCGGACGGCCCTCCGCATCGCCCACCAGGTTCGCGGCAAGTACAAGGACGGCGTCTGGTACGCCGACCTCGCGCGGCTGCAGGACCCGGGAATGGTGCACCACGCGATCACCTCGGCTCTCGGCATCGCCGACCAGTCGTCCAGGGACGAGGCGGACACGCTGGCCGAGTGGCTGGGCGATCGCGAGCTCCTGCTGATCCTGGACACGTGCGAGCACCTCGTCGAGGCCTGCGCCCGCCTGGCCGACCAGCTGCTCGACCGCGCGCCCAACCTGCGCATCATCGCGACCAGCCGCCGATCGCTCAACGCGCGCCATGAGTACACCCTGGCGGTCCCACCGCTGACCGTCCCCAGCGAGGACCCGGCGGACAACCCGTACAACAACGAAGCGGTCGAGCTGTTCAGCGAGCGCGCCTCCGTCGTCGTGCCCGACTTCGTGCTCGACGAGGACAACGTCGTCGCCGTGGCCGAGTTGTGCCGCCGCCTCGACGGCATCCCCCTGGCCATCGAGCTCGCCGCGGTCCGCCTGCGGACGCTGTCGGTGGAACAGATCCTCGCGCTGCTGGCCGACCGGTTCAGCCTGCTCGCCGGCGCCAGCCGTACGGCGTTGCCGAGGCACCAGACGCTCCGCGCGGCCATCGGCTGGAGCCACGAGCTGTGTGAGCCCGCCGAGCGCCTGCTGTGGGCGCGGCTGTCGGTCTTCTCCGGAGACTTCGAGCTGGAGGCCGCCCGATCGGTGTGCGCGGGCGACAACCTCGCGCCGGCCGCCATCGCGGACGTGTTGTCCGGCCTGGTCGACAAGTCGGTGCTGCTCAGCTTCCCGACGGCGGCGGGCCAGCGGTACCGGCTGATCGACACGCTCCGGCAGTACGGCGGGGAGTGGCTCGACAAGCTCGGCGAGACCCCGGCCCTGCGCCGCCGCCACCGCGACTACTATCTCCAGCTCGCCGAGCGCAGCGAGAAGTCGTGGTCGGGCCCGCGGCAGGTGCACTGGTACACCCGCATGCGCCAGGAGCACGACAACATCCGCATCGCCGTCGACTACTGCCTGACCACCCCGGGCGAGGCCCGGATCGGGCTGGAGCTGCTGTCGTCGCTGTGGTTCCTCTGGGTCGCCTGCGGGTTCGCCCGGGAGGGCGCCCTCTATCTGGAGCGGGCGCTGAAGGGCTGCTCCACCCCGAGCAAGGAGCGCTGCAAGGCGTTGTGGGTGCTCGCCTACCTGCGCAGCGCCCAGGGCGACCTGCCGGGGTCGCTCGCCGCGGCCGAGGAGTGCAGCACCGACGCCGTGCAGGTGGGTGACTCCGTCGCCGTCCTGCTGGCCACCAAGATGCAGGGCACCGCCGCCATGCTGCAGGGGGACGCCAAGAAGGCGACCGCTCTGCTCGGCGTCGCGATCGAGTTCCACCGCGGTGGACGTGAGCTCAACCCCGGTCTGCTCCCCGCGATCGTGGAGCTGTCGATGGTCCTGCTCGCCCAGGGCGACTTCCTGGAGGCCGAGACGCTGCTGGCCGACTGCCTCAAGGTCTGCCAGGAGCGCGGTGAGCTGTGGTTGCGGTCGTACGCCTGGTACGTCACCTCGCTCGTCCGGCGCGGGACCGACCGCCGTGACGAGGCACTGGCGGCGTGCAAGGAGGCGCTGCGCATCAAGCGCCACTTCCACGACGTGCTGGGCGTGGTGTTGTGCGTGGACCAGTTGGCGGGGCTGAGCCTCGACCTCGGCTGGCCCGAACGCACGGCGTTCCTGCTGGGCGCGGCCCAGGCCAACTGGAAGACCTTCGGGCTGCCCCAGTTCGGCTCGCCGTTCTTCACCACGGAGCACGAGCAGTGCGTGAAGGAGTGCAAGAAGGCGATCGGCGACGCCGCCTACGACGACGCCTACGCCGAGGGAGCGCGGCTGAGCCTGAGCGACCTCATCGAGTACGCGCTGGACGACTTCGACGATTTCCGCGCTCCCGTCGACTGACGGCGGTCAGACGTCGAAGTACCTCGAGCTGGTCAGCGAGTAGTCGACGCTGCCACTGATCCAGTACTCCAGACCGCGGGCATAGGCGGTCACGGCGGGCGAGCCGAGTGAGTCCAGGACCGGCCCGAGTGTCACCATGTCGGCGACGGCCTGGTCGCGCATCTGGCCGATCCGGTCCATCGCCTCCTGGATGGAGCGCCCGGTGTGGCCGGACAGGACGCTGACCAGATTGTTGCGGACGTTGGCCCCGCTGTGCTCCTTGGCGTAGGAGATGAGGTCGTTGTCCCACACGACGACGTCGTTGGCGTGCTCGGTCATCGCGTGGACCGCGGGGTGGCGCCACTCGTCGGGAGTGAGCCGCTCCCCGGCTGCCACGTCGATCAGCGCGAAGACGGTGAGCATCGCTCCGGTCCTGCGCCGCATGAAGATGTAGTCGTCCACCGTCGGGACGACGTCGTCCTCCCGGTTGGCCGCCTCCCACACCTGGGCGAACAGGTAGTCCTTGGTGACGGTGCGCCACCGGTCGAGCTGGTCGGGACCGCCGTGGACGGTGATGCGCGCCTTGATGTCCAGCAGCGCCCGGGCGAAGGGATCGTCGACCTGTTTCGAGCCGTGGGGATCGTCTCCGGCGAGATCGTCCACCACGACGTAGAGCTGGGGCAGCGCCCGGGCGATCTCGGCCGCACGCCTGTCGGACTCGCAGAACGCGTCATCGAACGCGAACAGCCAGACGCACCAGTCGGTGACGAGCTGACACAGTTCCTGGGACGCGTACGGATAGGTCCGGGCGCCCAGCCATCCGTACGCGGCCCGCCGGAACCGCTCCAGTTGCTCCGGATCGTCGACCATTCCTGAGGTCGTAAGCCACGCCAGCGTGTCTCTGTCGACCTCGTCCACATGCGGATTCACGGCGCTGGGGAAGGGGCAGGTGAGAGAGGGGATGCGGATCGGGTCCCTACCGATCTGAACCACAGAGGGAGTCGCCATCCGCCAAGCATGACCATTAGGTCATTAGAGCGCTAGACCGACAGCATTTACGGAAATTTCGGCCCTCAACCTCAACCTGGCCCTAACAACCCCAGAATGTCCGAACTGCCGAACAACCGGGCAGTGTCCAGCGCGGACGGCGTGCCCGCCGCGGGATCGGCACCCGCGTCCATCAGTGCCCGGACCACCTCAGGCTCCTTCTTGAACACGGCTCCGGCGAGTGGCGTCTGCCCGCGGTCGTTCGCGAGATCCGGGTCCGCGCCGCGTTCGGTGAGTGCGCGGACGGTCGCCGCGTGCCCGTGGTAGGCCGCCAGCATCACCAGCGTGTCGCCCTTGTCATTCCTCAGGTTGACCGGCACTCCCGCGTCCACGTAGGCGCACAACACCTCGGTCTCCCCCGCCCGCGCGAGGCCGAAGACCTTGGTGGCGAACTCTTCGAGCTCCGGATCCGGCTCCATACCGACCATTGTCCACCGGTAAGGTCACCTGCATCACACGGAATCCAGGCGGCTCCCCAGCGGTTCAGTAGGTAACAGTTGGCAAAGCCCCCTTGAGAAAGGCTGGAACACGGTGTTCGACCCCACGGATCTCTACCGGCTCGACGGGGACGTCCCGGAGCTGACCGATCCGGTGCTGCTCTACCACTTCGAGGGGTTCGTGGACGCGGGAGGCGCCGGCAGGCTGGCTCTCGGGCACCTGCTCGCCGAGCTGGAGCACCGGGTCGTCGCGACCTTCGACGTGGACCGCCTGATCGACTACCGCTCCCGCCGTCCCGTGATGACCTTCGACTCCGACCACTGGGTCGACTACGACAGCCCCGAACTCGTGGTCTATCTCACTCACGACGTGACGGGGACGCCGTTCCTCATCATGACGGGCCCCGAGCCCGACCGGGAGTGGGAGCTGTTCACGGAGGCCATCGGCATGCTGGCCACGCGGCTCGGCGTCGGCAGGCTCGTCACGATGCACGGCGTCCCGATGGGCGTTCCCCACACCCGCCCGCTCGGCCTCACCTCGCACGGCAGCCGGAGCGAACTCGTCATCGGCCCGCCGAGCCCCTTCGGAAGGGTGCAGGTGCCGGGCAGCGTGGCTGGACTGATCGAGTTACGCCTCGGCGCCAAGGGCCACGACGCCGTGGGTTACGCCATCCACGTGCCGCACTATCTCGCGCAGGCCGAGTACCCCCAGTCCGCCGTCACGGCTCTGGAGGCGGTGACGCGCGGCACCGGGCTGGTCTTCCCCATGGACAGCCTCCGGGGCGCCGCCGAGGAGACCACGGCCGAGATCGAGCAGCAGATCAGCGCCTCCACCGAGCTCTCCGGCGCCATCCAGGGCCTGGAGCAGCAGTACGACGCGTTCCAGTCGGGAACCGAACGGGAGAACCTCCTCGCCGAGAGCACCCCGATGCCGACGGGTGACGAGCTGGCCGCCCAGTTCGAGGCCTTCCTCGCGGAACGGGACGACCACGACAACTGATCCATGCCGCATATGGTGTGTCCATGCCGACCTCTGAGATCCGCGTCGGGCTGATCGGCTACGGCCCGGCGGGATCGTTCTTCCATGCGCCTCTGATCGCCGCCACCCCGGGGTTACGGCTCGCCGCGGTGGTGACGCGCGACCCCGCCAGGGCCGAGCAGGCGCGACAGGACCATCCCGGCGTCGAAGTCGTGGGAACGGCCGACGACCTGTGGGGCCGTTCGGACCTGGTGGTGATCGCCTCGCCCAACCGCACCCACGTGCCGCTGGCGCAGGAGGCGATCAAGCAGGGCCTCGCCGTCGTCGTGGACAAGCCGCTCACCGGGACGGCCGCGGACGCCCGCGACCTCGTACGGCTGGCCCGCGACCGCGGATCGATGCTGACGGTCTTCCAGAACCGGCGATGGGACGGGGACTTCCTGACGATCCGCCGCCTGCTGCCGGACCTGGGAGACGTCCACCGCTTCGAGTCGCGGTTCGAGCGCTGGCGCCCGGTCCCGAAGGGCGGCTGGCGCGAGATGGGCGGGCCCGACGAGATCGCGGGCGTGCTCTACGACCTCGGCAGCCATCTGGTCGACCAGGCTTTGCAGTTGTTCGGGCCGGTGTCGCACGTCCACGCGGAGAGCGACGTCAGGCGGCCCGGAGTCCGGGCCGACGACGACGCGTTCATCGCGCTGACCCACACCGGAGGGACGCGCTCGCACCTGTGGATGAGCGCGGTCACGGCACAACTCGGCCCCCGGTTCCGGGTGCTCGGATCCCGGGGCGCCTACGTCAAGTGGGGCCTCGACCCACAGGAGGAGCGCCTGCGCGCGGGCGAGCGCCCGGACACGGCCGGAGCCGTCTGGGGCGCCGAGCCCTCCGAGCGCTGGGGCATGCTGGGGGCCGGCGACGACGTCCGCGCCGTCCCGACGGAGCCGGGCGCCTACCAGGAGTTCTACGCGGGCGTGGCGGCCTGCCTGCGGGACGGAACGCCGCCGCCCGTGGCCCCCGAGAGCGCAGCCGAGACCGTCGCCGTACTGGAGGCGGCGGCCCGTTCCGCGGCCACCGGCACCACCGTGGTCATGGACCAGGCGGACCCGGCTTAGCTCAGCCCAGGAGACGGGCGCGCATCGCCTCGGTGTCGCCGTCGGTCCAGCCGTTGGCTGCGAGCCAGCCGAGCGGGCCGCCGAACCTGTCCTCGAGGGTGGCGAAGAACTGCGCCATGTACTCGGGCCGGGGAAGGTGGCTGTCGGCCGGCTTGCCGTCGAGGTCGGACCGGTAGGTCTCGCTCGACCGCAACCGCGCGAGGATCGCCTCGATGCGCTCGCCCGTGGCCGCGTAGTCGGCGATGATCGCCTCCTTGTCGACTCCGGCCACGGTCAGCGCCAGGGCGCTCACCACGCCGGTCCGGTCCTTGCCCGCGGCGCAGTGGACCAGGGCCATGCCGTCGTTCTCCGCGAGAACTCGCAGCGCCCCCACGACCGAGTCGGGGCGGTCGCGGAGATAGCCGTAGTAGTAACCGGTGACCCGCAACTCGGCGAGGGTCTCCTCGTCGAGCCGGTCCTGCCACGGCAGCGCCTTGGCGTCGATGGTGTCCGCGTCGACGTCGGTGAGATGGCCGCCCTCGGCGAAGAGGCTGAGGTGGTGGATGCCGACGTCGGCCACCTGGTGGAGAGGGCCGGGGCCTTCCAGCCGGACCTCTGTGTCGGACCGGAGGTCGACGACGTGCCTCAGCTTGAGCTCCCCGACCAGACGGGTGACGTCTCCGCTGGTCAGCCCTTGGAGGTTGTCGCCCCGCAGGATCCGTCCGAACCGCGTGGTGCCTCCGTCGGTGGTGGGGAGGCCGCCGAGGTCCCGCACGTTGACCGCACCTTCGAGAACTATCCAACGCTCATAGTTGTTCATCGCTTATGAGCCTATCTGTCGGCATGTGTCGGCGGCGTGATCGCCCAATGAACGTCTGCCCCATACCGGCGTCACGGACGCATGGCCCGTTCGAGGACCTCCTGGGCCCGTGAGACTCCGGCCTCGTTCTCGAGGCTCCGGTAGATCTCCAGCGCCCGCTCGACCGGCTCCCGCGCCTCCTGCCGCCGTCCCGCGTCCACGAGCGCCTCGCCGAGGGTGCGCAGGCTGCGCGCCTGCCACCAGCGGTCGCCGAGCTCCTCGAAGTCGTCCACGGCGCCGTGAAGGGCCTCGACGGCCTCCGTCGTACGGCCGAGCCGGGCGAGCACCCTGCCCTCCGAGAGCTCCGTCCTCGCCACGCCCCAGGAGTCGCCGAGCTTCGCGAGCCGCTCCTTGGCCTGGCGCATGGAGACGTACTCCTGCAGGCCGTTCTGCGGGTCGCCGATCTCCCCCGCCGCCCGCAGGCATCTGGCCTCCTCCCACTCCTCGTGCCGGTCGCGGAAGGCACGGATGGCGAAGCGGAGGGCGTTGCCCGCCAGGATGAACTTCCGCTCCGCCTCCATTGCCTCTCCGTCCCTGAGGTGACCGCGCGCCTCGGCGGCGAGTACCTCGCCGAGGACGCGCTGGGTCTGGGCCTCCGAGTAGCGGTTGGCGTCGGACTGGAAGACGCCGAGCGAGTCCTCCAGCAACTCCCTCGCCTCGCCGTACCGGCGCTGCGCCAGGCGTAGCTCGGCCAGGTTGCGCTGGGTCCTGGCCTGCCACCACCGGTCGTCCTCGGCCTTGAAGGCCGCGATGGCGTCGATCAGATGGCCCTGACCGCGGTCGAGGTTGCCGTCGCTGAACAGCGACATGCCGACCGACCGAGTGGCCCGCGCCGCCCACCAGGACTCGCCGAGGCCGGTGAAGATCTCCAGCGCCCGCTCGGCGTCGTGCCTGGCCTCCGCCGGCCGGCCCATGCCTCCCACGACGGCCGACCGCTCCATGAGCGCGATCCCGAGCGCGCGGGGGTCGTCCGCCCGGGTCGCCGCCTCGCAGACGACGTCGGCCACCACCTGCCAGTCCGACCAGTAGGCGCGCAGCGAGTGGCAGAGCGAGCAGAAGGCGCGGCCCGTCCCCCAGGCCAGGTCCCAGAGCTCGGCGTCCCTCGCCAGGTGGATCGCGGACAGCAGCGCCACGCGCTCGGCGGTGAACCACTCGGCCGACGAGATCTCGGCCGGCGACTCCGGCCCGCTCGTGACGGGTCCCCTGCGGGTGCCTCTGCGGCGCCAGTCCTGCGGCCACCGGTCCGTCGCGGCGGCCTCCGCCCGGCGGCGATAGCCGTACAGGACCCGCTCGATGGCGGCGCGGCGATGGCTCTCCGGCTCCTCCTCCAGGGCGAGCTCACGGGCGAACAGGCGCACCAGGTCGTGCAGGCGGTAACGCATCTCACCGGTGCCGTCGCGCCCGGAGCACTCGGCGAGCTGGGTGTCGACCAGGGCCTCGAGCTGGTCGGCGCCGTCCAGCACCGAGGTGTCGAGCAGGTCGCCCGCCACCCAGCCCTGCACGTCGGGCGCCGTCAGCAGGCCCATCAGCCGGAGCAGGCGGCGCTGGACGTCCGTGCAGTCCTCGTAGCTGAGCTGCAGGGAGGCGCGGACGCTCTTGTCGATGCGCCGGCCGACCTCCAGATGGTCGAGACGGCGGCGCTCGTCGCCCAGCCGGTCGGCCAGTTCCTTCAGCGACCAGTTCTCCCTGGTCGCCAGGCGGCCGCCGCAGATGCTGATGGCGAGCGGCAGGCGGTCGCAGAGCCGCACGATCGCGAGGGCGGAGTCGAGATCCCCCGCCACCCTCTCGTCACCCGCGAGCCGCGCGAGCAGCTCGACGCCCTGGGCCTCGGTGAAGGCTCCCAGCTGGCGGTCGTGGCGGTTGCGGAGGAACAGCGGCTGCCGGGAGGTCACGATGACCGCGCACCGGGGCTCGGGCGGGATCAGGGCCTTGACGTCGTCCCCGTTCTGGGCGTTGTCAAGAAAAATCAGGATCTGGCGGTCCTTGGTCCAGGTCCACCAGAGCTTCTGCAACTCGGCGAGGCCACCGGGGTCGGTGGTGAGGCGGACGCCCAGGGCGCGCAGGAAGCCGAGCAGGACGTCCTCGGGCCCGGCGGTGCCGTCCGGGCCGCGCAGGTCGAAGTAGAGCTGGCCGTCGGGGAACGCGCCGATGATCTCGTGGGCGAACTTCGTCGCGAGCGCCGACTTCCCCACCCCGCCCTGGCCGTAGATCGACACCACCAGCGGCGAGTCGTCCTTGCGGTCGGCGAACTGCTCGCGCAACTCGGCGAGGGCCTCCCCTCGCCCGGTGAAGTGCGCGATCGCGGGCGGGAGCTGGGCGGGAGGCGGGACGGCCTCGGGGCCGCGCGGCACAGCGGGCGCCGCCGGCCGCGGCTCCGCGGTCGCCCAGGCCAGCGCTCCGACCAGCACGGCGGAGACCACGGTGATCACGACCCGGGCGCTCACGGGGAGCGTCCAGATGTTGAGGGAGGTGCCGAGCGCGCTCGCGACGGCGGCGACGAGGCCGGCGGCGGCCGGGCCCGCGATCGACGGCCTGCGCCGGGCGGGAAGTCTGTCATCGTGCCTGGACCGGCGCATCCGTCCTGTCCTTCAGGGCCTCGGGGATTCGGGCGTCGCAGACGACCGCTTCTCACCCGTGATTCAAGCAGAATCGATCTACCTTTGGGCGGCCGCGTCCCCATCCCCGTCTGGCGATGTCAAAACATCGGTAAGGTATGGCACCGCAGACGCCCTTCCCGCCGCGGGAGCCTTCCGCGGTCACATGTTGTGGAGGAACTGGATGGCACGGCCGGTTCACCGGTTGTCCGTGGTGGCCCTGGCGCTCGCGACGTCCGTGATCGCGACTGTCGCGGTCGCGGCCCCCTTCTCGGCGGCCGAGGCCCGGCGCCTGGACGGCCCGCCGTCGCCGTCGACATCGCCCAAGGCGACTCCGGGCGCGCCGCCCGGGGACGAGCACCTGGTCGGCACCTGGTCGGCCGCGACCACCCGTGTGGCGACTGCCGTCGGCGGCCAGACGGTCCGGATGGTCGTCCGGGCGAGTCTCGGCGGCTCGCAGGCGCGCGTCCACCTGTCCAACGTGTTCGGCCTCGCGCCCGTGACGTTCGCGGACGTCCATCTCGGTCTCCAGGGCTCGGGCGCCCAGGTCCGCGCGGGCACCAACCGCCCGGTGACGTTCGACGGTGCCACGTCGGTGACGGTCCCCGCCGGGCAGAGCGTCTGGAGCGACATGGTGCCCGGGAAGGTCGCCGGCGGTCAGGACCTCGTCGTCAGCGTCCACCTCCCCGCCTATGTCCACGGAGTGACCGGCCACGACCGCGCCTACGCGACCACCTACATGTCCGGTCCCGGCGACCACGCGGCGGAGGAGTCCGCGAAGGGCTACACCTACACCAGCAACCAGTGGTTCTTCGTGGACCGCATCGCGGTCAGCGCGGCGTCCGCGATCGGATCCGTCGCGGTGCTGGGCGACTCGCTCACCGACGGAACCGGACAGGCCAACGACGCCAACCGCCGCTGGACCGACTACCTTCACCGGCGCCTGTCGGGAGCGCGCAAGCCGGCCAAGCTCGGTGTGCTCAACGCCGGCATGGCGGGCAACCGGATCCTGCGCCCCACCGTCGGCCCCAGCGGAGTCGCCCGGTTCGAGCGCGACGTCCTGTCCCAGCCCGGTGTCCGCACGGTCGTGGTCTACGAAGGCATCAACGACATCTCGCGGGGCTCCTACGGCTCGGCGACGCCGCTGATCGACGGCTACAAGAAGATGATCAAGGCCGCCCACGCCAAGGATCTGCGGGTGATCGGCGCGACGCTGACCCCGTTCCACGGCTTCGGGTCCTGGACCGCGAAGCGGGAGAGGATCCGGCAGCAGGTCAACCGGTGGATCAGGACCGGCGGCGCCTTCGACGCCGTCGCCGATTTCGACAAGGCGGTCCGCGATCCCCGGTCTCCCCGGCGGCTGGCCCGCGTCTACGACGCCGGCGACCACCTGCACATGAGCGACGCCGGACGCCGCAGGCTGGCCGACGCGGTCGTCCTGCGGGAACTCTGAGTCTCGGAGAACCTGCCGGGATCGCTACGGTATGACCATGGTCGCCCCTCTGGCCCCCGATGACCCGACCACGCTCGGTGTGTTCCGCCTGACCGGACGCCTCGGCGAGGGCGGTCAGGGAGTCGTCTATCTCGGCTACGCCTCCGACGGCGAGCCCGTGGCCGTGAAGGTCATCAAGACCGGGCTCGACCCGGCCGTCCGCACCCGGCTCGCCCGCGAGTTGGACGCGATGCGGAGCGTCGCCCCCTTCTGCACCGCCCGCGTGCTGACGGCCGTGGTGGACCGGAGCGAGCCGTACATCGTGAGCGAGTACGTCGACGGGCCCTCGCTGCAGCAGCGGGTCTCCGACGGCGGTCCGCTGCGGGGCGGGGAGCTGGAACGGCTCGCGGTCGGCACCGCGACCGCCCTGACCGCGATCCACGCGGCCGGGATCGTCCACCGCGACTTCAAGCCGGGGAACGTCCTGCTCGGCCCGGACGGCCCGCGTGTCGTCGACTTCGGCATCGCCCGGCAGGGCGAAAGCGAAACGATCACGGCGGGCCCGATCGGCACACCGGCCTACCTGGCTCCCGAGCAGATCGCCGGAAGCCCGGCGAGCCCGGCGTCCGACGTCTTCGCGTGGGGCGCCACGATCGTCTTCGCCGCCACAGGCCATCGGGCCTTCGGCGGCGACAGCGTCGCCTCCGTCCTGCACAAGATCATGACGATGGACCCGGACGTCACGGGGGTTCCGGCACCCCTCCGCGACACGGTCCGGCGGTGCCTGGCCAAGGATCCGGCGGTACGGCCCACGGCACGCGACCTGCTCCTGGGCCTGGTGGGATCCGCGCCCGACCCGCTCGTGGCCGGGGTGGCCGCCGCGGACGGCGGAGGCCACGGGGGCGGTCAGGACCACCCGGACGACGGGCGGACGCAGCCCCGGCGTCCCGCCGGTCAGGCGATGGCACATCCCGTGAGCGCGGAGCCTCAGCCCGGGCCACCGGCAGGGCCGGGCAGGCCGGGGCCGCTGGCCACCGAGCCGGCCGCTGGGCGGCGCGGCTCCCGGACGGCCGTGATCACCGGGCTCGTCGCCCTCGTGGCGGCCGTGGCGGTCGCGGCGGCGCTCCTCGTGCCCCGGCTGTTCCCTCCGTCCGATTCCGTCGCGTCATCCGACTCCACTACGCCCACGACGTCCCGCACGTCGTCCGGGGTGACGGAGACCGCGGATCCCGCGACCACCGGCCCGGACGGCACCACCGGCGGTTCCACGGACCCGGACCCCGCCACAGGCTCCGGCGGCGACGCGAACGAAGGCGGCTCGGGCAAGGGCGGCTCGGGCAAGACCGTTTCCGCGGCCTTCGCGGGAACCTGGCGGGGGCACATCACGCCGACCCCGGCCGGCCTGACGGACGAGTACGACATCGAGATCGACCTGGAGTCCGGAGACGACAAGGGAACGTGGAAGGAGCCGGCCAACTCCTGCGAGGGGACCCTGAAGCTCACCGACGCCACCGGTTCCACGCTGACCTTCGACCTCGTGGACGCGGGCCAGTGCGTGCCAGGGACGGTCCGTCTGCAGCGCAAGGGCGGCGGACTCGCCTACCGGTGGAACGACGCCGCCGGCCTGCTGGAGTACAACGGCGATCTGGCCAAGTAAGGCCGGCGACCCCCGGCCATCGGCTCAGCCGAGCCGCGTGACGAGTTCGGTGAGATCGTCGACGATCAGATCGGCTTGGTCCGCCTCGGGACGACCGGCGTGAAGGAAGCCCCAGGGGCCGCGGCGCAGCAGTGCGGCCCGCATGCCGGCCTTCCTCGCGGGCAGCACGTCGTTGTCGAGCCGGTCCCCCACGTAAAGGATCGCCTCCGGAGCGTGCCCGGCCACCTCGGAGACCTTGGCGAAGAATCCCGGCTCCGGCTTCTCGACCCGCCAGGCCGCCGAGGTGTGGACGCCGTCCACGGGCAGGTTCATCGCGGCGAGCGCGTCATAGGCCTGCGGCGGCTGGTTCCCCGCGACGATCAACCGGTACCCGGCGTCGCGGAGCGCGCCGAGGCCCGGCCGTACGTCGGGATAGAGGTCGTCCTGGTCGAAGTTCTCGCGCAGACCGGCCGGGTCGTCGGCGCGCCAGGCGGCGATCTCCGCATCCAGGTCGAATCCGGGCCGGACCAGTTCGAACGCGTCACGGAGCGGCCGGTCGAGGGCGGCCATGCCGCCGACGAGCCCCAGGAAGGTCCCCCGGGGAACTCCCAGCCTGTCGGCCCAGCGCGTCCAGATGCGAGTCTCGTCGATCAGCGTCTCGCCCACGTCGAACACCAGCACCCGGATCACGGCAATTCCTTTGCATTCGTCACTGTTTCGTCACTATCGCGGCCACTCTAGGGGGCGGACTCGTCCAGGCGATCCCCCCGTCATAGAGTCGCCAATCGTGAGCGAAACGCGGTATGCCCGGAACGGCATGGTCTCCACCGTCGACCATCTGGCGTCCTCCGCCGGGGTGTCCGTCCTGGAGCGGGGCGGCAACGCGGTCGACGCCGCGATCGCGGCCAACGCGGTGCTCGCCGTCACGTCCCCGCACCTGTGCGGACTCGGCGGCGACCTGTTCGCTCTCGTCCACGACGGATCCGCCACCACCGCGCTCAACGCGTCGGGCAGGTCGGGTTCGGGCGCCGATCCTGACCGGCTTCGCGCCGAGGGCCTGGACCGCATGCCGCACCTCTACGACATCCGGTCGGTGCCGGTGCCCGGCTGCGTCGACGGCTGGTCGGCCCTGCACGAGCGCTTCGGACGGCTCCCGCTCGCCGATCTGCTCGCGCCGGCGATCCGGCATGCCGCAGCGGGCTTCCCCGCCTCTCCGCTGCTGGCGCCGGGCGGCGAGTTCATCGGCTCGCTCCCCGGAGCGGGTGACTTCGCCTCGGCCAGGCGCCCCGGTGACCTCATCCGCCGCCCGGGCCTCGCGCGGACACTCGAGGCGATCGCCTCAGGCGGCCGGGCCGCCTTCTACGAGGGCGAGTTCGGCGAGGGCCTGCTCGCGCTCGGCGCCGGCGAGTACGTCCCCGAGGACCTGGCCCGGACGAACGCCGACTGGGTGGACCCCATCCAGGCCGAGGCCTTCGATCACCGGATCTGGACCGTCCCGCCGAACTCGCAGGGGTACCTGCTGCTGCTCTCCCTGGCGATCCTCGACAAGCTCGACCTGCCCGACGACCCCGGTGACCCCCGATGGGCGCACCTCCTCGTCGAGTCGGCCCGCGCGGCCGGCCACGACCGGCTGGACGTGCTCCACGAGGGCGCCGTCGCACCCCTGGACTCGGCCGACGCCAGGCGCGCGATGATCGATCCCGAACGGCGCTCGCCGTTCATCGACCACACGGCTCCGGGCGACACCACCTACCTGTGCGCGGTGGACGGCGACGGCATGGGAGTCTCCCTCATCCAGTCGAACGCGGCGGGCTTCGGCAGCCTGCTCTTCGAACCGGGCACCGGCATCAACCTGCACAACCGCGGCATCGGCTTCTCGCTCACGCCCGGCCACCCCGCCGAGTACGGCCCGCGCAGGCGGCCGCCCCACACGCTGTCCCCCGCGCTGATCACGCGCCAGGACGGCTCACTGCGGTCGGTCATCGGCACCATGGGCGGCGACGCCCAGCCGCAGATCCTGCTGCAGTTGGTCACCCGGCTCCTGCGTCACGACCAGACCCCGGGACAGGTCATCGGCGCCCCGCGGTGGGCGCTCGGCGTGAGCGGCGCCGACACGGGCTTCGACACCTGGCGGCAGGAGGCCGTCGTCGAGGTCGAGGACGGCGCGCCGTGGTCAGACGGCCTGCGTGAGCGCGGCCACCCGGTCACGGCCGTCGAGTACGGCTCCAACTTCGGCCACGCCCACCTGATCGACGTCCTGCCCTCGGGTGTGCTCGCCGGAGCCGCCGACCCCCGTGCGCTGATCGGCGCCGCTCTCGGCCGCTAGCGAGCGCGTCCCTGACCGCCCGAATCACGTCAACTCGCAGCGCAGATATGCGGTGATTTTGGCCATATTCGGACACACCTGAAACGCGCCCGGCCCGAAATGTCAGAGCCGGGAGGCGGGACCCCACTCTCCTAGGGCGTGTATCGAAAGCGCCGGTCACAGCCACCCGTTGCTCTGAGGCAGGGGTAAACCGCTACTTCAGCGGTGGATGTGGCGAGTACGGTGTGGCTGTGGCCGGTGATCGCGTGCAGCGGCGGCTCACGGAGACAGACGCGCGGACGCGAAGGAGTGAATGGTGCCAGGCGCTGTACTGCGAGGGGTGACTCTGGACTGTGCCGACCCGCAGACGCTGGCGGGCTTCTACGGTGCACTGACCGGGATGCGCGAACTATTCAGTACGGACGAGTTCGTCGCTCTGACGGACGACTCCGGCTGTGATCTGGGGTTCCAGAGGGTTGACGGATACCGGGCTCCGCAGTGGCCGGGTCAGGACGTGCCACAACAGTTCCACCTGGATTTCCGCGCTGACGACCTCGATGCGATGGAAGAGCGGGCCCTGGAACTCGGCGCGGCCAAACCGGACCATCAGCCCGGCGACGGACGCTGGCGGGTTCTCCTGGATCCGGCTGGCCACCCCTTCTGCCTGACGTCTTCCTGACATCACCGGCGTTGACAGGTATCCCCCGGTCAGACGCCGTAGCGCTGAGGCTTGGGCCGCGAGCTTGTCGTACCTCGTGGCCACGGCACGGTGCCTTTTGAGGCGATTGATGCCGCACTCTACCGCGTGCCGAGCCTGGTAGTCCTCCGGGTCGAACTTCGGCGGACGGCCGCCGCGGGAGCCGCGTTTCCTTCGGTTGCGGGCCTGGTCGGCCTTGTCCGGGATGGTGCAGCGAATGCCACGTCTGCGCAGGTAGGCGCGGTTCCTCCGGGAGGCGTACGCCTTATCGGCGCGCACCTTCTGCAGGTCCCCCTTTTCCTCGCTCCGGCGGCGTGCCGGTGGGCCCGGCAGACGGTGGAGTCGACGTTGAGGTCCCAGGTGATCAGGTCCTTGCATCGGCCCGGGCCTGGAGTTCGGTGCCACACCCCAAGCCTACATATGAACGCAATTCTAGACTCAGGAGACTAGATGGCGTCGATGGCCTTGCGGATGCGCTTCTCCGAGACGGGGGCGGGCGTGCCGAGCTGTTGCGCGAAGAAGCTCACCCGCAGCTCCTCGATCATCCACCGGACGTCCCGTACGGCTTTCGCGTCGCGCTCCGCGGGCTTGAGCCGGTCGAGCAGGTCGCGGTAGTCGTCCTCGACGTCGTGCACGCGGTGCATCCACTCGCGGTCACGGTGCGGGTCGTCGGGCAGCTTCTCCAGCCGCCGTTCGACCGCCCGCAGGTAGCGGTGCAGGTCGGGCAGCCTTTCGTAGCCCGTCCCCGTCACGAAACCGGCGTAGATGAGCCCGTCGAGCTGCTCCTTGATGTCGGCGACGGAGTCGGCCGGACCGCGAAGGACGGTCTGCACCGAATGCCAGGTGGCCAGGACCCGCTCGACCCGGGCGACCACCTCCTCGGTCGTCGCGAACAACGACGCGCGCACGTGGTCGTGGAGCCGTTCGAACCCGGCCTGGTCCCAGGCCGGTCCCCCGGCCTCTGCGATCAGCTTGTCGGCCGCGCACATCGTGCAGTCGTCGAACAACTCGGCGGCGCCGCCGTGCGGGCTCCGGCTGAGCGCCAGCTTCTGCGCGGTGCCGAGCCCGCGCAGGATGGCCTTGGCCGGGCTGACCGTGTTGAGCAGCACCAGCCTGCGGGTGCCCGCCCACATGGACCGCCGCTGCTCGGCCTCGGTCTCGAACATCCGGACCCCGACGCTCCCGGTCTCGTCGGCGAGCGCGGGATAGGCGCGGAGCCTGCCCCGTTCGAAGACCTTGGGCAGCGTCCCGATCGTCCAGCTCCGCAGTCCGGTGCGCTCCAGGTCGTCGGCCGCCTTCGACAGCGTGGCCCGCAGCCGGGGGGCCAGCCTGCGCTTGAGCGCCTCGAGGTCCTTGTCCTCGGCGACCGGCCGCTTCCTTTCGTCGACCACCCGATAGGTGATGCGCAGGTGGTCGGGCACCTGGTCGGGCGCCCACGCCTCGCGGGGTATGGTCACGCCGGTCATCCGGTGCAGCTCCCGCTCCAGCCTGTCCAGGATCGGTTCGCTTCCCGGCTCCGCCCGTTCCAGTACGGCTTTCGCGAAGTTGGGGGCCGGCACGAAATTGCGCCGCAACTGCTTGGGGAGCGACCTGATGAGCGCGGTGACCAGTTCCTCACGCAGGCCGGGGATCTGCCAGTCGAAGCCCGCCGGGTCGACCTGGTTCAGCACGTCGAGGGGGATGTGCACGGTGACGCCGTCGGCCACCTTCTCCGCGGCCTTCTCCACGGCCGTGCCCGGCTCGAACCGGTAGGTCAGCCGCATCCGCTGCCCGCTCTGCCCCCACGAGTCGGGATAGTCGCGGGCGCTGACCCCGGCGCCGGAGTTGACCAGCATCTCGGGCGTGAACGTGAGCAGGCCGGGAGACTCGCGCGAGGTCTTCTTCCACCAGCTGTCGAAGTGACGTCCGGAGACCACCTCGGGTGGGATGCGTCCGTCGTAGAAGTCGAACAGCGTCTCGTCGTCGACGACGATGTCCCGGCGCCTGGCCTTCTCCTCCAGCTGCTCGACCTCCTGGAGCAGCTTGCGGTTGTCGTGGAAGAACTTGTGGTGGGTCCGCCACTCACCCTCGACGAGGGCGTTGCGGATGAACAGGTCGCGGCTGAGCTCCGGGTCGATGCGGCCGTAGTTGACCTTGCGTTCCGCGACGATCGGCACGCCGTACAGGGTGACCTTCTCCAGGGCCATGACGGCGGCCTGGTCCTTCTCCCAGTGCGGTTCGCTGTAGGTCCGTTTGATCAGGTGCTGGGCGAGCGGCTCGATCCACTCCGGCTCGATCTTGGCGTTGACGCGCGCCCACAGCCGCGAGGTCTCGACGAGCTCGGCCGACATCACCCACAGCGGCTGCGTCTTCGCCAGGGTGGAGCCGGGGAAGACGGCGAACCGCGCGTTGCGCGCGCCGACGTACTCGGTGATGGGCCGCCGCGGCCCGTCCTGTTTCCGCTTGGCATCGAGGTCCTTGACGCCGATGTGCGAGAGCAGGCCGCTCAGCAGTGCCTGATGGATCCGCTGCGGGTCGGCGTCGACGCTGTTGGGGACGATGCCCAGGCTCTTGGCGACCGACCTGAGCTGGCTGTCGATGTCCTGCCACTCGCGGACGCGCAGGTAGTTGAGGAACTCCGCCTTGCACATCCGGCGGAACGCGCTGGACGACAGCGCCCGCTGCTGCTCGCGCAGATATTTCCACAGGTTCAGGTACGTCAGGAAGTCGGATTCCTTGTCGGCGAAGCGCCGGTGTTTCTCGTCGGCCGCCTGCTGCTTGTCCGCCGGCCGCTCGCGGGGATCCTGGATCGACAACGCGGCAGCGATGATCATGACCTCGCGCGCACAGCCGTTCCCCTCGGCCTCGAGCACCATGCGCGCGAGGCGCGGGTCCACGGGGAGCTGGGCGAGTTTGCGCCCGAGAGGGGTCAGGTTCGCGCCCTTGTCGCCGAGCGCGCCCAGCTCCTGGAGCAGGTTGACGCCGTCCCTGATCTGCCTGCCGTCCGGCGGCTCGACGAAGGGGAACGCCGCGATGTCGCCCAGCCCCAGCGACGTCATCTGCAGGATGACGCTCGCCAGGTTCGTACGGAGGATCTCCGGGTCGGTGAACTCCGGGCGGGTGACGAAGTCGTCCTCCGCGTAGAGCCGGATGCAGATGCCGTCCGAGGTCCGGCCGCAACGGCCCTTTCGCTGGTTGGCCGACGCCTGCGACACGGGCTCGATCGGCAGCCGCTGCACCTTGAGCCGGTGGCTGTACCGCGAGATGCGCGCCGTACCGGGGTCGATGACGTACCGGATGCCCGGCACGGTGAGGGAGGTCTCCGCGACGTTGGTCGCCAGCACGATCCTGCGGCCCCGGTGCGCCTGGAAGACGCGGTGCTGCTCGGCCGCCGACAGCCGCGCGTACAGCGGGAGGACCTCCTCCGGACGGCCCTTGAGCGCGTCGGCGGTGTCCCTGATCTCCCGCTCGCCGCTCAGGAAGACGAGGATGTCCCCGGGGCCCTCCGCGCACAACTCGTCCACCGCCTGCACGATGGCCTGGGTCTGGTCGTCGTCCTCCTCGACCGGCCGGTAGCGCACCTCGACGGGATAGGTGCGGCCGGACACCTCGACGATCGGAGCGCCTCCGTCGCCCCCGGGCGGGGCGAAGTGCCGGGAGAACCGCTCGGGGTCGATGGTCGCCGAGGTGATGATGACCTTGAGGTCGGGACGCTTCGGCAGGAGTTGCTTGACGTAGCCGAGGATGAAGTCGATGTTGAGGCTGCGTTCGTGGGCCTCGTCGATGATCAGCGTGTCGTACTGCAGCAGCAGCGGGTCGGTCTGCATCTCCGCCAGCAGGATGCCGTCGGTCATCAGCTTGACGAGGGTCCCGTCGCTGGAATGGTCGGTGAAGCGGACCTTGTATCCGACCGCCTCCCCCAGCGAGATCGACAACTCCTCGGCGATGCGCTCGGCCACGGTGCGCGCCGCGATCCGCCGGGGCTGGGTGTGCCCGATGAGGCCGTGCACCCCCCGGCCCAGCTCCAGGCAGATCTTGGGCAGCTGCGTCGTCTTGCCCGAGCCCGTCTCTCCCGCCACGATCACGACCTGGTGGTCGCGGATCGCCGCGAGAAGGTCGTCCTTGCGCTGACTGACCGGCAGTTCGGGCGGATAGCTGAGGCGCGGCACCGCTTCACGGCGGGCGGTGACCCGCGACTCGGCGGCTTCGATGTCGCCCGCTATCTCGAGGGCGACGGACTGTCGTGACGTGCCGTCACGTACTTTGCGCATTCCGTCGAGACGGCGGCGCAGCCTGCGCTGGTCGCGCAGCATCAGGCCGGGCAGGCGGCCCTGGAGATCGGCGAGCATGTTCATTCCAGGCTCAAGGATAGGCACCCGCCCCCACGGTTCCGCCAGCCGATTTTCCCGGGGCGCCCCGGGCGGCGCCTAGGAACGGGGCGGCTGGTACTTGTAGCCGACGTTCCGCACCGTCACGATCCGCCCGGCGTGCGGGCCCAGCTTGCGCCGGAGCCGCAGGACGTGCACGTCGACGGTTCTGGCGCCCTCGTCTCCGTACCTGTCCCAGATGGCGGCCATCAGCTGCCGGCGATTGAAGACCCGGCCCGGCGCCGAGCACAGGTAGTCGAGCAGCTCGAACTCGCGGTAGGTGAGGTCGATCTCCACGCCGTCCACCCGGACCGCGCGGGAGGCCCGGTCCACGACGAGCTCCTCCACCGGTGCGGACGTCCGGCCATGTCGGGAGGCGTGGCCGGCGCGATCGGGATGCGCCACCAGGCCGGGGGCGGCTCCGGCCTCACGTGCGGGCCTCGCCGGCCGGTCGGCGCCGGACGCCTCGGAGCCTTCATGGACCTCCGCGGCTCCGGTGGCGGCGCCCTGGAACGCCGCGAGGCCCTCCGGCAGCTCGGCCTCCTGGACCAGCGCGATCCCGTGGGGCCACTTCACGTCCTGGGCCCGCGCCGCGCCCCCCTCCGGCAGGGTGACCCCCTGCGGGAGCCGGAGGCCCCGGGCGGACCGCGATCCGCCGTCCAGCGGGACCACGTAACCGACGATCACGAGTGCGGCGTCCACCCCGGGCATGGGCAGCACGCTGAGCACGGTCCCCTCGTCGGGCGGTGAGGGGTCGTAGCCGGGCTCACGCCGGCGTGCGACGAAATCAATGACATGTGACATTTCGTGGTTTCTCCTTGCCTGAAGCATTTCCGGATGGGGTGATCCCGGCGATCAACAGGCGGCGCCGCAGACGCGGAGCAGGTCGATGTGACGACGCTCGGTCAGTCTTCGCCATGAAGCCATGAAGGCATCGTGACACGACTATTCCATGCTGTTCAAGTAGGAATTACAGGTAATACTCGTCTCACCGGTTCACGGCGGTCATGGCCGCTCCGATGATGCCCGCCTCGTTGCGCAGCACGGCGGGCACGACCGGCGTGTCACCGAGGTCGATCAGCGGAAGGAACCTGTCGGCCTTCTTGCTGACGCCGCCGCCGATGATGATCAGGGAGGGCCAGAGCAGGTCGCGCATGTGCAGCAGGTACTCCTGAACGTGCTCGGCCCACTTCTCCCAGCTCAGGTCGTGCTTCTCGCGCACCTGATCGGAGGCCCGGTGCTCGGCCTCCTTGCCGCGGACCTCGACGTGCCCGAACTCCGTGTTGGGCACCAGTCGCCCGCCGGTGAACAGCGCGCTGCCGATGCCGGTGCCGAAGGTCAGCATGAGCACCGCGCCGGCATGGTCACGGCCCGCGCCGAAGGCGACCTCGGCGACGCCCGCCGCGTCGGCGTCGTTGAGCAGGGCGGCGCCGGCGCCGAACAACTCCTCGCCGTTGACGCCGATCCACGATCGGTCGACGTTGGCCGCGGTCCTGATGACGCCGTTCAGCACGACGCCGGGGAAGGTCACCCCCACGGGCCCCGTCCACGAGAAGTGCTCGACGATCTCCCGCACGACCGTCGCGACCGCCGCGGGCGTGGACGGCTCCGGAGTCGGTATGCGCAACCGCTCCCGCGTGAGCTCGCCCGCCACCGTGTCCACGGTGGCGCCCTTGATCCCCGAGCCGCCGATATCGATGCCCAGCGCTTCCATTGCTTCCTCCAGAGTCCGCCGATCAACGCTACCCGTACAGAGAGGTCGTAAGCATGGCCGTACGGTCGGGGTGATCACTCAGCGTGTCGCGGCCGGGAACACGGGGTAGCGAGATAGGGAGAAATCACTACAAAGGGGGACAAAATGATCCGCCAGCTTCACCGAATGGGCGTCCGCTCCAGCATGATGTACACGGCCGGCATCGCGTCGATCGGCCTGACGGCCGCCTCCTGGTTCCTGTCGAAGAACTACGAGTCGGCGGGCATGGACCGTGCGGACCGCTGGGGCCTGTTCGTGGGCGAGTGGGCCCCGACGTTCTTCGCGATGGGCGTGGCCCTTCGCATGGAGGAGATGCAGGCCGAGAAGGGGCGCGTGACGGAGGAATGGGAGGATCCCAACATGGAACGGGGAATCCGGATGCCCTCCCGAGCGGGCGTGTAGCCGGCGGGCCCGCGGCGGGCGAGGTCGCCGCGTGGCTGCGCGGCCGTCCCGCACGGGCGCGCACGACCCGTGTCCTCGCCGTCGAAGGGCGATCGGGAGCGGGCAAGTCCACCTTCGCCGCCGCCGTCGCCGCGGAACTCGGCGCTCCGGTGATCCGGATGGACGACCTCTACGACGGCTGGGACGGCCTGCTCGCCGGAGTGGACGCACTGCTGGAGTGGGTGCTCCGGCCCCTCGCCGCCGGCCGGCCCGCACGGTGGCGGCGATACGACTGGGAGCGGAGCGAGTACGCGGAATGGCATGAGGCCCCGTCCGCCGACGCCCTCGTCGTCGAAGGCGTCGGATCCGGCGCACGCCAGGCCGCGCCCCACCTCAGCGGGCTCGTGTGGCTGGAGGCGGGCGCGGGCGTGCGCCGGGCCAGGGCGCTGGCACGCGACGGGGACCTCTACGCACCGCACTGGCCACGCTGGGCGCGCCAGGAAGACCGGTATTACGCCGCTCATGACGTGCGCTCCCGCGCCGACCTGACCGTCACCACCGGCTGACCACCTCGCCGCCGCAACCTCAGGCCCGCCGCCGCCTCAGACCCCGTCGCCCTCAGGCCGACCGCCGCCACGGGGCCGGTGACCCGGCGCAGGACGGGACCGCGGCAGATCGAGCGGCGGGGTTAGGCTCCTCAGGTGACCGATCTCGCGGAATTCGCCGGCCTCGTCTCCGGTGACCACGGCCTCTGCGTGGTCTCGACCCTGCGTCCCGACGGAGGCATCCGCTCCTCCGTGGTCAACGCGGGGGTGCTCGACCATCCGGCCACCGGTCAGTCGGTGGTCGGGTTCGTCGTGCGGGGAACCGCCCGCAAACTGGCCGACATGCGCGCCAGGCCGCAGGCCACCATCGTGGTGCGCAGCGGCTGGCAGTGGACGGCCGCGGAGGGCGGGATCGACCTGGCCGGCCCCGACGACCCGCTCGATGGGCTCGGCGCGGAGGGCCTCCGGCTTCTGCTCAGGAACATCTTCAGGGCCGCGGGCGGCACCCACGACGACTGGGACGAGTACGACAGGGTGATGGCCGGGGAGCGGCGCACCGCCGTCCTGCTCACCCCTCGCCGGGTGTACTCCAACCCATGACCCGCAGGGGAACACACGATCGAACGCGGGCCCGCGGTGGCCGAACGGCCCTGGCACTCGGGGACCTCCGCCTCCTGCGCGAAGCGCCGCTCCCCGATGGAATGGGAGGGGTGGCCGCGTCGCGGACGTGAGGGGCTGATCATGCACATGAAGGTGCGGGACGTCATGTCCAGGCAGATCGTGTCCGTCAACGGCTGCACGCCGTTCAGGGACGTCGCCGAGGTGCTGCACACCCATGGCGTGAGCGCCGTGCCGGTGGTCGACGGCGAGGGCCACGTGCTCGGCGTCGTGTCGGAGGCCGACCTGCTCCGCAAGGAGGAGTTCAGGGAGCAGTTCTACGGCGAGGGCTACCGTCCTCCCCTGCGCGTGCGGCTCCGTGAGCGCATCGGCTCGCCCGGGAGGAGTCCCGCGGTGAAGGCCCGGGGCGAGACCGCCGCCCAGTTGATGACGGCGCCCGCCATCACGGCCAGGCCGTACACCAGCGCCGTGAGCGCGGCCCGGCTCATGAGCGAGCACGGCGTCAAACGGCTGCCCGTGGTCGACGACGAGGGGCGACTCGAGGGCGTGGTCAGCCGTACGGACCTGCTCAAGACGATCGTCAGGAGCGACGAGGAGGTGGCCCGCGAGATCCGTGACGACATCGTCGAGAGCGCCCTGTGGGCGGACACCTCGCATGTCCGCGTGTCGGTGGCCGACGCCGTGGTCACGCTCAGCGGCACGATGCCTCGGCGGGGGGACGTCCTGACGCTCGTACGGATGACCGAACGCGTCAACGGCGTGGTCGACGTGGTCGACAGGATGGCCTGGGAGCGTGACGACACGCCCGAGGACGGGTGACGGCCGCCGCTCAGGGGCGGACCACGGCCACCGGGCACTGGGCGTGATGCAGGAGCGCCCGGCTGACCGATCCCAGCATCACCGACCCGAGGGCGCCTCGGCCGTGTGAGCCCACCACGAGCAGGTCCGCGGCCTTCGACGCGTCGGTCAGCGCGTCGACGGGGTGTCCGCACACGACGTCCTCGAGCATCGTCACCTCGGACCGCCGCCGCCAGGGGGCGAGCTTCTCCGCCGCCACCCGGTGCTGGGCCTCGCGCACCCCGTCGATGTCGTAGGTGATCTCGGGGGCGAGCGCGTGGACGGGAAGCTGCCACGCGTAGACCGCCCGGAGCACGCTGCCGCGGAACCGGGCCTGCGCGACGGCGTACTCGATCGCGGCCTCGCATTCGGCCGAGTCGTCGATGCCGACGACCACCTCGCCGTGCGCGTCCCTCCATCCGGGGCGCACGACGACGACCGGGCCGTGCGCCTGGCCGGCCACATGGGTGCTGACCGAGCCGATCAGGATTCCGGCGAACCCGCCGAGGCCCCTCGTGCCGAGCACGATCTCGGCCGCTTCCTTGGCCTTGTCACGAAGGATCTTGGCGGGCAGCCCCTCGATGATCTCGATGCTGACCGTCACGTCGGGCTGGCGCTTGTTCGCCGCCGTCTCCGCCTCGGCCAGCGCCCGTTCGGCGTGCAGCGTCAGAGGGTCGCCCGCGGTGGTGGGGAACTTGACGATGCCGTACGCCCAGCGATCGACGACGTACACCAGGCGCAGCGGGCGTCCCTGCCGGACGGCGTCGTCCGCCGCCCATTCCACGGCGGCCAGCGCGGCGGGCGAGCCGTCGGTGCCGACGATGATCGGATCGGGCATGGGCTTTCCTTCCTTCATCGGGCGTTGCCGCGGGGTCCGCGACCGGCCGGCGCCGTACGAGGCCGAAAGTCCCTTCCGGCCGCGATTCCCCCGGGGAGATGCTGGAGCGGGAGGTGTTCGTCATGGAAACCAAACGATGGACGGTGGAGGTCTTCCTGACCGAGGACGAGAGCGACAACGTCACCAGCGCGACCGCGGTGCTGTACACCGACTCGGGGCGCAGGCACGAGAGCGTCGCCCACGCCCGCCGCAATCCCTCGGACCGCCCGGTGCCGGAGATCGGCGACGAACTGGCCGTCGGCAGGGCGCTGTCGGATCTGGCGGCCAAGCTGATCGGTGACGGGGCCGAGGACGTCGCCCAGCTGGCCGGATCGGCGCGCGAGCGGCGCTGACGGCGTCCCGGCAGCGGGCCACGTGCTCAATGGAGCGGGTCAGCGGCTCGCTGGCCGGCGATGAGCCCCGCTGCGCCCATCTCCCTGGTCAGCCACGCGAGCGCGGCCCGCCCGTCCTGCTGCCCGTCCTGTTGCCCGTTTTGTACGCCTCCCTCGTGGCCTGCGCCCCCATGGGCCGCGTATCCTCCCGGTGCCGCACCCTCCGCCGGAACCCCGCCCGCCTCCGGAACCCCGTCGGACGCGTGAGTCGCGTTCGCCGCCAGGGCGCCGTCCGCATCGGCGCCCTGTCCCGCCGCCTTCACCGGGTCACCGTCACCGGCCGGTACGGCGCCCGCCATCGGATCGGAGCCGTTCGAGGCCGTGGAGGCGCTCCCGGGCGTCCCGCCGCCGGGTGCGTGCCCGGAGTGATCGGCGAGTGTGAGCCCGTTGGCCGGCATGAGCCCGTCGACGGGCACGGGACCGTTCACGACGGCCATGCCGTCCTGCGGCGCGGAGCCGTTCACGCCCGCGGCCCCCGTCCCGGGGACGGTGCCCGCCGCTTGCGGTTCCCCCACCATGGCCATCCGCCCCGTGGCGAGCGGCAGCAGCCCGGCGAGGCCCATCTCGGCGGTGAGTTCGCCGGACAGCCTCCGCACCTCCTCAGGCTGCGGCGTCACCCGCGTGAGCGCCGGGCCCAGGGCGCGCAGCACGTTCGGCAGCCCCGCTCCCGTCCGGTACGGATCACCGAGATCGAGCGCCTGACAGCTGGCCCTGATGACGTGGAAGAGCCGGTCGACCCTGCGGGCGTCCCGCCGGCCGTACGCGTAGTGGAAGTCATCGTGATGGGCGAGCACCAGAGCGGCCAGCCCGGTGACGTGCGGCGCGGCCATGGAGGTGCCGTCCCAGGCGGCGTACGTCTCCGGAGGGACGCACGACAGGACGGCGACTCCCGGGGCGCACACGTCCACCTCGGGCCCGCGGCACGTGAATCGGGGCGAGAAGTAGCCCTCGCCCGTCACCGGCCCCCGGATCTCGGCGGCGTGCCCGCTGCCGCCGGGGAACGTCCCCAGTTTCCCGATCGCGGCCACCGTCAGCACGGTCGGAAGGTTGCCGGGGAAGCCGACGGAGCCGCCGTCGCTTCCGGCGGCGACCACGCAGGCCACCCCCGCCCGGCGCGCCTCCTCGATCTTCGCGGCGACGAGCCGCGAGGAATGGCGGCTGCCGAGGCTGAGGTTCATCACGTCGATCCGCTGCTCGATGCAGTAGTCGAGCGCCTCGATGAGGTCACTGAACCGGCCCCCGGGGAAGATCTTGCAGGCGTGGACCTCCGCCTCCGCGGCGAAGCCCACGATGCCCCGCCCGTCGTCCCCACCCGCGATGATCCCGGCGCAGTGGGAGCCGTGGTGGGCGGTGTCGTCCGTCCAGCCGTCCGGCTTGCCCCCCGCCAGATCGATGCCGCACGTCACCCGGCCGAGGAGATCGGAATGCTCGGCCGCCGCCCCCGAGTCGATGATCGCGATCTTGACTCCCGCGCCCCTGAGGGCCCGCGGGAGACGGTCGAGATCCATCGCCCTCTGTCCCCAGCCGAAGACCTGCCGCCCCGGGAACCCCTCGAGGCCGTCGGACAACCCCGCCGCCTCGATCAGGTTCTCCCGGCTCGACGACAGAGCCGGTCGCTCCACATACGAGCTCCAGTGGCCGGATCGCGGCTTGACGAGCAGGCTGACGATCGACTCCGCCGTCTCGCCCACCATGGTGACCGTGGCGCGGCCGTCCGGCCCTGTCACCGCCTGGGCGGGCCAGCCGGACCCGGTCAGCATGACGACGGCCCCCGGCACCGGCGCGCCGTCAGAGCCCTGGACCAGGAACGCGAAGGTGCTCTCCGTCCCCAGCGGCGGCGCGGCCGACGCCTGCCTCCTCTTCCGGGGCGGCGAAGGGACCTCGCTGTAGGTCAGCAGCCGGTCGCGTTCGATGTGCAGCTGGGGCAGCCGCCGTCGCAGTGCGGCCGCGTGCTCGACCGTCATGTCCGCGACCACGACGGCCGGGAAGGCCCGGCCTCCCACGCCCGGCTCCGGGGTCGTCGTGGGAAGCCTGCGGCGTACGGCGATCTCGGGATCGCCCTCGAGCAGCCGGTGCAGCCCGTCGCCGTCGAGAGCCTGGCCGCCCGTCCCCGCCTGCGGATGGGCCTGGGGCGGCAGCGCGACCATGTAGCGCAGCGGACGCGGCAGCACCGGCTGCGGGCCCTGCCGCGACGTCTGCCGCGACCGGTTCGCGCCCGGCGGGCGCGACTGCCCGCTTCCGTTCTTGGGCTTGTCGTCACTGGTCACTGCGTCCCGACTTTCCCCAGCTCAGGCTGGTCTCACTGGCCGCACCCTCACGGGCTCGACCGGGTCAGGCGATCGGCCGGGTCACCGGGGCTGCGGACCAGTGACCCGTGGTGATGCTGTCGAGCACCGACTGGATCTGCGCCACGCACGCCTCGTGCTGCCCGGCCCGGTAGAGCTGCACCGCCCGCACCACCAGAGGGACGATCCCGGCGACCTGCGGCGCCTGCGGGACGGTCGCCTGCAGCCAGCCGTAGAGCTGCTGCAGGCTCATGGCGCAATGCACCTGCAGCAGGCCGGATGGTCCGGGCCGTCCCGGGCCCGGCGACATCGCCGGGCCCGGGACCGCACCGATGCCACCCGAGCCGGCACCGGGACCCAGCGGTCCCCCACCGATCGAGTCCACCTCGCGTCCTCCGCTCAGAACCCGGAGCCGGCGGCCACCGGAACCTGCTGGTGGGACACCTGCTGCCCGGCCTGGCCGAACGCCATGGGCATCTGCTGCTGCAGGTGATGTACGGCCTGGCCGTACCCCATGGGCTGCTGCTGCAGCGCCTGACCGAACGCCGCCGGCACCTGCTGCTGCAGCTGGTGCAGTGCGGCCTGACCCGGCTGCTGCGGGAAGTGCTGGGGTTGGCCGAACGCCATGGCCACCTGCTGCAGCGGCTGCGGCAGCTGCTGAGCCATCTGGTTGGCCATCTGGTGCTGAGCCAACTGGTGCTGGGCCAGCTGCTGGAGTGGCGACACCTGGCCGAGCTGCTGGAAGGCGACCTGCTGAGAGGCCACCTGCTGGAGCTGGATGCCGTCGAGGATCTGCCTGACGACGGCGGCGCCATGCCGGGCACCGATGTGAGCGACCTTGTTCCAGAAGGTGACCGGGCTCAGCACGTGCTCCTGCGGCAGGATCTGCTCATCCTGCTGCACCACTGCCCCGAGCGGCGACATCTGCTGCAGCGCCTGCGCCTGCTGCAGGGCCTGGACCTGAGCCTGAGCCTGCTGCAAGGCCTGGACCTGAGCCTGAGCCTGCTGCAGGGCCTGAGCCTGCTGCAGCACCTGGAGCTGCTGAAGCGCCTGCATGTTCGGCGCGTGGAGAGAGGATGCCGGGGACATCTGACCGAGGTGCTGAGGAGAGAGCTGCTGCTGAGAGCCGAAGCTCAGCGGCATGGCCATGGACGTGGGGTTCATCGTCGTGAACGTCATAGTGTCTCCTTCGAGCCAGGTAGGTCTGGCTCATCGCCCATGCGATTACACCCCGTAACAATTCAGGCACGCAACGTTATATGCGTAATGATATGACTAAGCCCGATTTGACCTAATTCGCCGTGGCCCGGAAAGATCCGAACGAAGATCGCGAAGGACTCGGCGGTCACTCAACGTCACCACGAGGAGGGAGCGCGGATGAACGACCTGCCCATCTGCCTGACCTGTGGCGTCCAGTACGCCGGCAGCCGCGAGGACTGCCCGATCTGCCAGGACGAGCGGCAGTACGTCGGCTGGGACGGCCAGCGGTGGACCTCACTCGACGCGTTGCGCCGGGCGGGGCATCGGGCCTTGATCGAGGAGGAGGGCCCGGGCGTCGTCGGCGTCGGGACGGCGCCGGCCACCGGGATCGGCCAGCGGGCGCTGCTCGTCCGGACGCCCGCGGGAAACGTGTTGTGGGACATGGTCACCTACCTCGACGACGACGTCATCAGGCAGGTGCGCGATCTCGGCGGGATCAGCGCGATCGCGATCAGCCACCCGCACTACTACGGCACCATGGTCGACTGGGCGCACGCGTTCGACGCACCCGTCTACATCCACGCGCTGGACCGCGAGTGGGTGGCGCGTCCCGACGACTCGGTCGTCTTCTGGGAGGGCGACACCCATGAGATCGGCGACGGTCTCACCCTGGTCAACGCCGGGGTCCACTTCGCGGGCGGCCAGGTGCTGCACTGGCGGGACGCGCCGGACAGCGCCGGCGCCCTGTTCTCCGGCGACATCCTGCAGGTCGTCAAGGACCGCCGCTGGGTCGGCTTCATGTACAGCTATCCGAACCTCATCCCGGAGCGGCCCCGCACCGTGCGCCGTGCCCTGTCACTGCTGGAGCGGTACCCGTTCGACCAGGTCTACGGAGCCTGGTGGAAGCACGTGGTGCGCACCGACGGGTCGGAGGCCGTCCGCCGCTCCGCGGCGCGCTACCTGGACTTCGCCCTGGACGACACGCCGCCCGCGTGACCCGTGGTTCAAAATCCCAGGTCGCCGAGCCCGGGGTGGTCGTCGGGCCGGCGGCCGAGGGGCCAGTGGTAGGCGCGCTCGGACTCCTTGATGGGCAGGTCGTTGATGCTGGCCAGCCGTACGCGCATGAGGCCCTGCTCGCCGAACTCCCAGTTCTCGTTGCCGTAGGAGCGGAACCAGTTGCCCGCCTCGTCGTGGCACTCGTAGGCGAACCGCACGGCGATGCGATTGCCGTCAAAGGCCCACAACTCCTTGATCAGCCGGTAGTCGAGCTCTCGCGCCCACTTGCGGCTCAGGAACGCGACGATCTCGTCCCTGCCGGTGAGGAACTCCGAACGGTTCCTCCAGCGGCTGTCGGTCGTGTAGCCGAGCGACACCTTCTCCGGATCACGCGAGTTCCAGGCGTCCTCCGCCAGCCGGACCTTCTCGACGGCCGTCTGGTGGGTGAAGGGAGGGACCGGAGGGCGAGTCATGCGTGCTCCTTGGTTCGCTCGGAAGACCGCCCGCGTCGCACAGGGCCGCACCGGGGCCGACTCACGGACAAAACGCCCGCTCACCGGCCAACGTATCCTCCGGCGGCCGCGGGACCCGGCCGTCGCTCCCCAGGGGCCCGCAAGTATTCGCTCAAGGGATGGCTCACGCCCGCCCACCGCTCGCCCAGGGACGGCTCAGCGGCGGCTCAGTAGCGGCCCAGCCGGGCGGAGGTCTCGGTGACCAGCTCGAGCAGGGCAGGCTGGACGTCGGGACGGACCCGGAGCAGGTCCTCCAGACGCACCCGCCACGCACCGATCTCGGCCAGCGACGCCTCTTCCCGCTGCAGGCGCGTCCGCGTCGCGGCCAGGCACGCCTGATAGGTGCGGCCGAGGTTCCGCTCGATCATCTCGCTGAGCCACCAATAGGCGTCGGCGCCGGACGCGGCCACGAAGGCGCGCGCGCCTTCCCACGCCACACGTTCCTGATGGATGACGTCCATGGCTGGAAGCTACCCCCGCCGATCACCCCGTGCAATGGCCCTCCGGGCCATCGTTCATGGGCTTTCGGGAGCACGTGACACGGCCCCCTGGGCGCGTCACCCCTCCTTCTTGTAGGTGGCGCGCAGATGGGCCTTGGTCAGGGCTTTGGCGAGCCGTGGGGTCATCGATCTGATGTAGGTGTCGGTGAGATGCGAACCCTGGCGGTAGATGAGCACGTTGCCGATCACGGCGGGGCAGCGCTCGGTCGGGCAGATGGCGTCGAAGAGATCGACGACCTCGACGCCCTTCATGCCCTTGGCCGCGGTGTGCTGCGTGACGGCCGAACTGCTGTCGTACTCCTTGCGATCGAACGAGCAGGCGGACAGCTTGTCGGGGTTCTTGGCCACGCACTCGTAGACGTTCTTCCCGGGATGGGGATTGTTGGCGATGACCATGACCTTGGAGCCCATGGCCCGCAGACGGCCCCACATGTCCCGGAGCCCGACGACCATGGCCTGCTCGGTGAACTTTCCGGCGGCGTCGCGTCCCTGGGTGTCGGACTGTGAGGTGACCACCCAGTCCGGCGGGTCGGCCTGAAGCCGCTTGAGGACGTTGGCCCCCCAGGCACGGCAGGTCTGCCCTTCGGTCTCGATGACGGCCATGGAGAAGCTGCACGCGGACTTGAGGTAGGTCACCATCCGCCAGCCGTTCTGCTTGGCGAGCGGTTCCAGGGCGGACGTCCATTGGGCCACCTTGGAATCACCGACGACCGCCACGGTGATCGGCCCCTTCGGGTCGCCGTAACGACACGTCACGACCGCGGTCTTCCCCTCACCCTGAAGACAATTGTCGCGAAACGTCAGGTCGATGTCCTTCGTGGCCTCCGTCGGAAGCGGAGTCATCCAGTCGACGTGGTCCACGACGGCCCCGGCGGGATCCCCGCGCGGGTCGTCACGCAGCACCGCGGCACCCAGCGCGGTCTTCGCGCCGGGCCCTCCGACCGCCGGGACGGCGAGCACCAGGACGATCCCCGCGGCGACGCCGATGAGGGTGAAGTTGGCCCCGAGGCTCAGGGCGAGCCGCGCGGAGCGCGAGATCGCCGCGGAATGCCGGAAGCCGCTTTCAACCGTGCGGTAGGTCAGCCACGCCGGCACAATCGACACGGCCACCACGGCAAGACCCTTGTACGTCGACAGTCCGTCGAAGTAGACGGTCGCGACCACGATCAGCGGCCAGTGCCACAGGTACAACGAGTACGACAGGCCGCCGATCCACCGCATCGGTCTCACACCGAGCAGCGACGCGGGCCCGCCCCTGGTGACCGCGAACCCGGCCGCGATGACCGAGGCGGCGCCGATCACCGGCAACGCGGCGGCGTATCCCGGCCACGCGATGTTCTCGGTGTAGAACAACCCCGACACCGCGATCGCGGCCAGCCCCGCCCATCCGATGACGAGGGCCGCCATCCGGGGCAGGCGTGCGCAGGCCCCCGCGGCGAGAGCCACGGCCGCGCCCACGCCCAACTCCCACATCCGCGTGGTCGTCACGAAGAACGCGCTCGCCGGGGACTGCGCCGTCTCGATCAGCGACCAGGCGAAGGACGGGACAATCACCAGGAGCAGTCCGGTCCACAACGCGGGCCGTGTCCGATTCTTGATCATCTTCGCCGCGAGGATCGCGAGGAGGATCAGCAACGGCCACACCAGGTAGTACTGCTCCTCCACCGCCAGCGACCAGAAGTGCTGAACGGGAGACGGCTGGGAGTCCTCCGCCAGGTAGTCCACCGAGCGTGCCGCCAGACGCCAGTTCACCACGTACAGGGCCGAACCGGCGATGTCGCCGCCGATCTCCTTCCACCGTGTGTCCGGGATGAACAACCACGTCAGCAGGGCGGTGGCCACCAGGACCACGCCCGCCGCGGGCAGCAGTCGCTTGGCCCGCCGGGCGTAGAACCGTACGAGCGAGACGGTACCCGTCCGGTCCATCTCCGACAGGAGCTGGGTGGTGATCAGGAATCCCGAGATGACGAAGAAGACGTCGACCCCGACGAAGCCGCCGTGGATGAACGGCAGACCCGCGTGATACAGCAGCACCAGCCCGACGGCGACCGCACGGAGACCCTCGATGTCGCCGCGGAAACGGCTCGACCGCGTTTCCCCTTCGGCCGAGTGCCCCGCCGGCCCACCGGTGGATGTCATGGCCGGCCTGTCCACGAGGACGTTGCCCGGTGGAACCGCCGGGCCTCCGAAGTCGGGCGCACGACCCGGCGCCACATCCGGTGCACTCAGTGCAATCACCTGTTCACATCGAGGTAGGAGCGGTCCAAGCCCGACCTATTGCCACATACACGCCCAAACGAATGCCGAGCGGCAGCATAGCGCTCAGACGGCGTGTGATCGCATGGACTGGCGTCGCTCACGCTCCGGGAAGATCGATCGAAGGGGAGTTGGCTCCGGGGACCAGCAGACGAGGACTGCCGCTCGCGTCGGCGGGGACGGCCCACACGTCGTTCACGCCGTCGCCGCGCTGCAGCCCGTAGGCGACGGTGCGTTCGTCGAGCCAGATGGCCTGGTCGTCCACGCTGCGGTTCTCCGCCGTCGCGACGACCTTCCTGGACGCCAGGTCGAGCACCGACAGCCGCCATCCTCGGGCGGGGTCGCCGCCGACGGCCGCCTTGAACGCGACGCGGGTGCCGTCCGGCGACAGAGAGGGGCACTCGACACCGTCGGCCAGGGTCTTCAGCGTCTTCGCCGCGAAGTCGCCCTCGACCAGATAACGGTGGCCGGCGGTCGCCATCGTGGCGTAGAACCGGTTGTCGTCGTGGCTGAAGGTGATGCCCCACACGTTGACGTCCGCCGCCCGGTACGGCCGGCCGTCGACGACGGCCGCGAACTCCTCCACGGAGGAGGCCAACCGGCCGGTGCGGGTGTCGAGGATGCCGGCCCGCGTGGAGAACTCTCCGCCCGCGTAGGAGTCACCGCTGACGAACAACGTCCAGGCGATCATCCGTCCGCTGTCGGACACGCGCAGGCGGTTGGGGAAGCCGGTCAGCCGGATCGACCGACGCTCCCGCATGCCGTCGTCGAGCACGGAGAGCCGGGTGGCTCCGAGGGCGCTCGCCGGCCGGAGACAGGCCACCGTGCCGGCGGCCGCGTAGGCGCGGTCGCAGCGCTGTGAGGTGACGATCCGGGGTCCGCTCGGGTCGCCGAGTGAGACGGCGGCCACCATGCCGTTGTCGAGCATCCGGAGCCTGGGGCCGTCGGCGCTGATCGTGCCCGCGGCACTCGGTTCCGCGATCCCCGGTGAGCCGGTCGGGGCCCGGAGGATGTAGACGACCACCACCACCGCCAGCAGGACGGCCGCGGCGAACGTGACGGACGCCCTCGCCCGCAGGCTCAGGCCGCCGGAGCCGGACATGCCGGAACCGCCGGACGGCCCGGCGTCGCCAGACCGCCCGGAACCGCCGGACCCGCTCGGGTCATTCATGACGTCGCTCATGACGTCGCCTCCTTCGTTCCGCTCTGCCGCCGCTCCTGTCCGGACAGCAGCACCGCCGTCGCCGTGATCGCGATCCCCCCGGCCAGTACGGCGAGCAGGATCGCGGCGCCGGTCCCCCACAACTGCCACGCGACACCGAACAGGACGGACGACCCCAGGTAGGCCACGGCCTGGCCGGTCTGCACGAGTGCGAGCCCTGTCGTGCGCAGCCGCTCTGGCAGGAGAGGCGCCGCAAGCGCCATCAGGATGCCGTCGGTCGCGGCGTAAAAGAGTCCGTAGAGCCCGAGCACGACGATGACGAGCACGGGCCCGCCGACCGGCCCGAGCAGTGCCAGGTACACCAGAATCAGCGCGCCGTAGCCGCAGAGCGTCACGGGAAGCCGGCCCACGCGGTCGGCCAGGACGCCGAGCGGTGCGGCGAGCAGCAGGTACGCCAGGCTCGTCCCCACGGCGAGCAGCGGGAACCAGCCGAGCGACAGGTCCTCCCTTCGCTGGAGCAGGAGGTAGACGAAACCGTCCCCCACCGTGGCCAGGCCGAGCAGGCACGCCGCGGCGAGGAGTCTGCGCACGCCGGGGATGCGCAGCAGACCGGCGGCCTGACGCGCCGACACCGCTCCCTGGGACGGCTCCCGTGCGGTGGCCGGCCCTGTCTGGTCCCGGACGAACAGCGCCAGGATCACCACGGCGAACGCGGCGACGCAGAAACTCGTGACGAACACGGCGTCGTACTGCTGCCCGGCCAGGGCGAGCACGGCCAGGGCGACCAGTGGGCCGAGGAACGCGCCCACGCTGTCCATCGTCCGGTGCACCCCGAAGGCCCTGCCCAACTGGTCCGGCGGGGCGGACAGGGTGATCAGGGCGTCACGCGGAGCGGTGCGCAGGCCCTTGCCCGCCCGATCGGCGGCGATCACCAGGCCGATCGCGGTGACCGATCCGCCCGCCGCGAGCAGCCCGAGCTTCGCGATCGCGGAAAGGCCGTAGCCGAGGCCGGCGACGGCCTTGCGCCGCCGCACCCGGTCGGCCAGATATCCGCCGACGAGCCGCAACAACACCGTGGCCCCCGTGTAGGCGCCGTCGATGACGCCGTAGGCCGCGGGGCTGAACTGCAGCCCGACGACGAGGTAGACGGGCAGGATCGCGGTGACCATCTCCGAGGAGATGTCGGTGACGAGGCTGACGGTGCCGAGAGCGAACACGTTGGCGCCGATCGCCGTCCAGCGGCGCCGACCGGCCTGGCCGTCGCCGGTACGCGTCCTCCGCCGGCCGATCGTGGACAGGTACACGGGCGTGCACACCTTCCCGAGTGAGGGTGGGGATGCCGCGCCCGGTGTGCGAGGGGCACGCCGGGCGCGGCGCCGTACGGCCGGGATCAGTGGCAGGAGTTGGTGCCGCCGTCGGTGAAGGTCTTGCCCGACTGAGGCACGAACTGCCAGGTGTAGCTGTTGGAGTGCAGGGTGAACTTCAGCACGCCGAAGGTGTTGTTGTTACGGACTTCGCTGTTGGGCTGGATCGTGCCGAAGTTGTACATTCCGGCGCCGCCCGTGCCCACGACGAAGTGCCTGATGCCGCGCGTGTTGTCGAGCTGCCCGCTCGGGTTCATCGGGGCGAACCGCTCGTACTGGTGATTGTGCCCGGTGACGACCACCTCGGCGTTGTTGTCGTACAGCGCCTGCACCAGCGGGCCGACGGAGGTCGTCGGCGCGTGATTGGAGCCCGAGGTGAAGCGCGGGTGGTGCCAGATCGCGAGGGTGCACGGCCGGGTGTTGGCCGCGAGATCGGAGCGCAGCCACTGCTCCTGCGCCGAACCGGCGTTGCAGCCGCCGATCGAGGAGCAGTTGGAGTTCAGCGCCACGATGTGCCAGTTGCCGAGGTTGTAGGAGTAGTAGCCCTTGCCGGGCTCACCCGCGGACGACCCGAAGTAGCCGAAGTAGCCCGAGGCGCCCGAGGTGTTGTACTCGTGGTTGCCGGCCACCGGGCGCGTGCGCGCCTTGTGCCGGCCCCAGGTGGGCGCGTAGTAGTTGTTGAAGTCCGCGGTGGACCCGTTGTCATAGGCGTCGTCGCCCGCGGTGAACACGGTGCCGGGGATGCCGTCGAGCAGGGCGGCGGTCGCGGTGTCGCCGGATCCGGAGTTCGCGATGTCGCCCGCGCCGACCAGCACGGGGTCCCCGGAAGTCGGGGTCGGGGTGGGTGTGGGGGTCGAGGTGGTGCCGGTCGTGATGACCAACTGCGGAGCGGTGGACCCCGACTCGCGTGAGTCGAAGTCGGCGCCGTCGCTGCTCGACGACGTGACGCCGATGCTGAACGTGCCGTTGCCCTGGACGTAGGAGGTCACGTCGACCTCGTACCAGGTGTTGCGCACGACCGAGCCGACCGAGCCGAGGGTCGCGCCGTCGATGGCGGGCTGGCTGGCCCAGGTCACCCCGGTCTCCGACCAGGTGGTGTTGCTCATCGCCTTGTAGGTGCCGCCGCTGGGGCTCTCCGCGCCCGAGACGTCGTCGGTGTGGACCCGCAGCTTGGCCCCGGTGACCGTTCCGGACACGCCGGACACGGTGAACCTGAGGAACATCCGCTTGACAGGCGAGTTGTCCACGCCGAGCTGAGCCGATGTGCCGTAGTTGGTGGTGGTCACGGAGTTGTCGACATAGGTGTCCGCCACCGGGGTGAAGGTGGCGGTCGCCGCCGACGCGACTGTGGCGTCGCCCAGCACCGCGACCACGGTGCCGGCTGCCACGCTGGCGGCCGCAAGAAATGTCGCGATCGCGGCCTTGCGCCTCAACATCGTCCAGGCCCTCCCATTATTGACTTGTGGTTACTGGGGGCTTTTCGGACGGTAAAGAGGCGTCCCGACAGCGCGATGACGGCCGATGGGTTACCCGGTGGCCACCTGGTGAACGGCTGAAGATCACCTGAATGTTCGCTGTGACCCGGCCGTCACTCCGCCGGCAGGATGACAAACGATCGTCTTCTCCGGGATCGAGCGAAGGACCCTCGCGAGCTCCTCTTCTGACGCGCGGCCGGCGTCACACCGTGTGCGGCTGTGTTCTTCCCGGGACGGTCCGCCCACGAATTCCGGCATTTGGGGTTATCCTCCCGTTCGCCGCGAAAGCCGTTCTCGTGCCCGAGGAGCCCGATGACCGACACCGAATCGTCTGACGTGACCACCGCACCGGGGCTGACCCATGAGCGGGTGGGCATGTTCACCGACGCGGTCTTCGCCATCGCCATGACCCTGCTCGTCATCGAGATCCCACGCCCGGAACGTCACTCCCGTGGGGACGGCACCGACCGCATGGCGATGGCCCGCGAGCTCTGGCACTTCCTCGACGAGAACGCCGGCATCTTCCTGGCGTTCTTCATCGCGTTCATGGTGTTGTGGGCGACCTGGCGTCAGCATCATCGGCTGTTCGACCAGATCACCAGGGTGAGTCCGGGGATGCTGCGCATCCACATCCCGTTGCTGATCCTCGTCGTGCTGCTGCCGTACCCGACGGCCCTGATCGGCGAGTCCTCGCTGAACCCGCTGTCGGTGACCCTGTTCGCCGGCGCGGAGGCCGGCCTGCTGTTCTGCCAGGCCGGCCTGAACCTCTCCGTCGTACGCGGCGGGGTCGCCAGGCCGGGCACCGACACCCACCACCTGCGTGTCACAGCGATCATGTTGTTCGTGGTCGGGGTCTTCTGGCTGATCACGGCCGCCCTGAGCTGGGTGGCGGACGGCGTGCCGTACCTCTGGCTGCTGACGCCCCTCATCATCCTCGGCGGGAACCGGGCGGGACGCCGCTTCGTGACCGCCTGACGCCGGTCAGCCCGCGCGCTCCTGGGCGACCCGTTCCCGTACGGCGGGCACGACCTCCTCGGCGAACCGGCGAAGCTGGGTCTCCTGGTCCCCCTCGCCCCAGAAGACGAACGTGTCCATCCCATAACCGACCGCGACATCGGTCAGCTCGTCGGCCCACTGGTCGGCGGGGCCGTTGAGGAAGCCCGACGACGAGCCGTCGGTGATCGTGCCGTTGACGTTGTAGAGCCTCCGGATCTCCCTGGGCTCACGCCCGGCCGCCGCCGCGGCGTCGTCGATGCGGGCGTTGAACTCGGGCAGCGACTCCGGCGGAGCCCACCCGCTCGAGGGAAGCCAGCCGTCCGCCAGCCTGCCGGTGAGAGCGAGAGCCCTCGGCCCGCGTACACCGAGCCAGATCTCGATCGGATGCACAGGCGCCGGGCCCGGCTTCGCGCCCTTCAGCCGGTAATGCGCACCCTCGAAGCGCAGGGTCGGCTCGCCGCTCCACACTCCGCGGATGACCGTGACGGCCTCCTCCAGCGCGTCGATGGCCTCCTTGGGCGTACGGCGCGGCCCGCCGTACGCCTCGATGGCGTCCCAGAAGCCGCCCGCACCGAGCCCCAGTTCGACCCGCCCGCCGCTGAGCAGGTCCAGACTCGCGGCGGACTTGGCCAGGACCGACGGCGGCCGCAGGGGCAGGTTCGCGACATCGGGAAAGACCCGGATGCGCTCGGTGCCGGCCGCGATGACGCTCAGGAGCGTCCACGTGTCGACATAGCGCCGTTGATAGGGATGGTCCTGGACGCCGATCAGGTCGAGCCCGAGCCGGTCGGCCGCCTGCGCGGTCCGCAGCAGAGGATCCCCCGCGTTCGGCACGAGGAAGTATCCGAATTCGACATCCCGCCCATAGTCACCCATGCCCGCGAAAACCTCCCGGGCCGTCCGGTTGTTCCCCGGGCCCGTGACGTCGCTCCGGTGACACCTTTTCAGCTCATCAGCCGAAACCAGCGGCACAACCCCTTTGTCTTTCTTAACGCATTTATGCTGCCAATTCCAGTTGTCGGGACGCAAGGATATTTGCATGACACATCGGACATGTCCGAGCGCGAACACAAAATACGACAGGAGGGATATTCAGCCTGGCTCGACACGGGATTCGCGTGGCTTCATCAATAAAGTGGCAGCCGAATGGCAAAAGCCGCTGATGATCGTTTGCGGCATGGATGGCCGGGAAACAAGACAACGCAGTGTTGATCTGCAGGGTTTTTCAGAAAATGCACTTCTTGCCGATTCTGAAAAATATCAGAATGCAGGGCAGTAATCCTTTCTAGGAGAGAAACCAAATGCCCAAGGCTCATGGCCTCATCGCGGTCCTCGCCACCACCGCCACCCTCACGGGCGGCGCCCTCGTGTTCGGCGCTGCCGTCACCGCCTCTTCCGCCGGCGCCTCCGCCGGAGCCATCAGCGGCGTCTCGAGCCAGGTTCGCCACGTCGCCGACGACGACGACGATGACGACTCGACCTTGGACGTCGAGCATCGCAACCGTAACCGCAACTTCAACCGCAACCGCGACAGGCAGCGGCAGCACGGCCGCCTGAACATGCGCGAGCGGCAGCACATGCTGCACGACATCAACGTCAACCTGACGCCGTCCCAGAATTCGGACACGACCGCGACCACGGACCAGACCTTGGACCCGACCACGTCGACCGTGGTGACCGGACCAACCGACCCGCCGGTCGTCTACAACACCAACAACGCCAACAACTCGGGCTCGGCCGCCGCCGCGGCCAGCAGTTCGGCCTCCTCCCAGCAGCAACAGCAGCAGCAGCAGAACAACGACGACGGCGGCGGCGTCGCGCAGACGCAGAACGTGCCGGCCACGACCACCAACACGGTGACGACGCTGCCGGCCACGACGAACAGCACCACCAACACCACGGTGACGACGCTGCCGGCCACGAACAACACCACCACCACGGTGACGACGCTGCCGGCCACGACCGACACCACCACGTCGGTCCTGTACACGCCGCGGCCGGTCACGACCACCACGCTGTATGCGCCGACCTACGCCCCGCTGCTGACGGCGGACGTCGACGCCAACGTCCGGCTGGCCCTCGCGCTGCGGCTCCGCCTGGGTCTCGGCCTCGGCCTCGGGCTGGTCCTCTAGGCACGAGGACCGGCGGGCCGGCGCTTTCAGGCCCGGCGCATCGCAGAAGGTCAAGGAGGGGTCGTCCGCGCGACGAGGTGGCACCATGGCACCTCGTCCGGCGGGCGGCCCCTCCCCTTTTCCCGGCCGCCCGGACGGCGCCGGTGAACACGAGCCTCGATCAGCGGTCGTGCGGGCCACCTCCGCCGGCCGTGTTCCACAACGTGGCCCACTGCTCGGCGGTCAGGTCCTTCGGCAGCAGGTGCGGCGACACGCGTTCCCGTCTCAGCCAGTCGCGTACGGCCGCGTGGTCGTCGCATGCGACCCCGCCGAGGATCTCGCCGAGCCCGCGCCCGCGCCCGGTGAAGACCTGGCGCACGAAATCCTGATACCGCCCGCGCTCCTCGATGAGAGGGACGGCTCGGCGCGTCATCGTCAGCAGCCCGCCGTCGACCGACGGCATCGGACGGAAGGACCGGGCGGGCACCCGGCGGCGCGGTCCGAACTCGTACCAGGGCCACCAGGCCGCCGTCAGCATGCTGGCGCCGCCGACTCCCGCTCGCCTGCGGGCGACCTCCCACTGCACCAGCAGCACCGCCGTCCGCCAGTGGCCTGCGGGCAGGATCCTCCGCAGGATGGCGGTCGTCAGATGGAACGGGATATTTCCGACGATCACGTGTGGATGCCGGGGGAACCGGTATCTCAGGATGTCCGCATTGACGATGGTGACGTTCTCAGGCGTCCGGCGGACGAGCCGCGACGCGCGCAGGGGGTCGACTTCGACGGCGGTCATCGGCCTGCCGGAGCGGCTCAGCGGCAGCGTCAGTGCGCCGTCGCCGGGGCCGATCTCGACGATCGGGCCGGTCGTCAGGGCGACCAGTTCTTCGATGGCGGCGATGACCGAGCGGTCGACCAGGAAATTCTGGCCGAGTTCGTGCCGCCCGCCCTGGTAGGGGTGATGCATGGATGCTCTCCGCGTGGACCCGGAATAGTGCCGGGCAGCACGAAGAGCCGCACCGGCGAGGACACCGAAGGCGGCAGAGCTGTGGTGATGAACGCGAATCAGCCCGCCGCTAGAAGCGGCGGATCCTGATGAAGAACGGGCAGTTCATGTACGGCACGCTAGCAAGGCCCTCCCGGCACGGCGCAATTCAATTACTGTCGCGGCGCGGCGCTGCCGCGCGATACCGCGCGATACCGCCGAAAGAGGCGCGAACACGAGCTTCCTCACGCCATGCGAGCCGTTCAGCCTTCGGACAGATCCGGGGACACGGCTCCGTTGACGCTCACCGTGGGTCGGCGCGGCACGTCGCCTGGGCCCCGTTCGTTGAGAATGCGCTGGAAAAGACGATTCTCGCGCCACGCCCCGTTGATGTGCAGGTAGTCGGGGGCGGTGCCGATCAGCCGGAATCCGCACGCGGTGAGGACCCGTTGAGATCGGACGTTGTCGATCAGAGTGCTGGCTTCGATCCGGTGAAGGCCGAGGTGCTCGTCGGCCGTACGGCACACGAACTCGACGCCCCTGGTGGCGAGACCGCGGCCGCTGTAATCGGCGTCGATCCAGTAGCCGAGGCTCGCGCTGCGGAACGGCCCCAGCACGATGTTCGAAAGGGTCATGGTGCCGACGATCCGATCACCGTCGGCGAAGACCCACGGCAGCGCACGGCCGGAGTCCTGCTGCACCAGCAGGCCGCGCACCCGGTCGGCCTGGCCGTCGAGGGTGTAGAAGTACTCATCCCGGTCCGGATCCCAGGGCAGCAGGTGCTCGCGATTGCGCAGGTACGCCTGCCGCAGGGCTTCCGCGTCGGCCAGCGTGACCAAACGCAGCGAAATCTCGTCGATCACGGTCACAGGGGGAGAGATCACGCTGGCCATGATAGGCAGCGAGCCGGGTGGCCCGGGCCGGTGTCCAGGCGGCGGCCCTCATACCGGTCCCGGCCGGTCCTGGTGAGGTCCTCATGGGTCCTTGTTTCGGATCCTTGTTTCGGATCCTTGTTTCGGATCCTTGAGCGGGACGCTACTGACCCACTCGCCCGTCGATCCGTTCGCGCAGAAAGTCGGCATGGCCGTTGTGCCGCGCGTACTCCTCGATCATGTGCACCAGGACCTCGCGCAGGCAGTCGCCCCGCTTCCCGACGAGGTCGAGATCGGGCGCCTCGGCCACGAACCGCTCCGCGAACGCGACCTCGGCCCGCCACGTGTCCCACGCGTCGGCGACCACGGCGGGGTCGGGGACGGCGCCGTTGAAGTCTCCATCGCGGTCGTCGTCGGTGCGATAGTGCCGAGGTCCGTCCTGACCCGCCAGCCTGATCCGGAACCAGGTCTGCTCAACCCCAGCAATGTGGCGCACCAGCCCCAGCAGGGACATGTTGGACGGCTCGACCGAGCGGCGAGCCAGGTCGGCGGCGTCGAGGCCGGAGCACTTCATCTCCAGCGTCAGGCGCTGATCGCGCAGGTACCCGACGAGCGTGGCGCGCTCACCCTGGAACCCTCCCTCGCTCCGCTGGTCGTCATCAGGGTGGACGAACATGTCCCACCATCCGAATCGTCGGGCGTGCTCTCCCTCTGCCGAGGTCTCCGCTCCGGGGTCGTTCTCAGGCTGGGCCGTATGCGACATGCCCCCCAAACTAACGACGAGCCGCCGGGGATCCGCAACAGGTTTTCCTCGGACACGGCACGCAATCGGACGCGCCTGCTCGACGCCGCGGCCGGGCCGGCTGAAGCGACTATCCCGGATGTCGTTCCTCATTCTTCGACGCGAAAATCCCTCCTTCATCGAGACGACCGTTGACACCCTGCGATACGGACAGTCGTCATCCTGGCGAAATGCCTGGCCGATCGGCGCGGAAACTCTCGTCCACCACCTGCGCCTGGACAGGTATCCGATAACCCCTAATGCACCAAATGGCACATCGACCTGCCGGCTTTGCGCTGATATTGTTCGGTCAGGTGTTCCTGTCACGCGCGTCAATGAGCGAAGTCGGGAGTCTACGTGGGGTTATTCAGCTCCGAGTCGCGCCGCGAGCGGCGGTTGCAGGCTTTGCAGGACACCTCCAACAAGCACGCGGAAACGGCACTGCTCCTCTGGCGTGCGGGACACCCGGATCAGGCGCTGGTCTACAACCGGCAGGCGCTCGCCGTCATCCGCCGGCTTCGAGCCGAGGAGCCCGACAACGAGCAGCACCTCGCTCAACTCGCGGGCAAGCTGTACAACCATGCGGGAATGCTCACGCAGAGCCGCCTGTTCGCCGAGGCCGCGGACACCGCCCGCGCCTGCCTGGACAGCTATCTGGAACTCACCGGCGGCGAGGTCAGCAACTCAGCGATCCTGGGGGATCGGCTGATGAGCCTGTCTCACTCGCTCCGCCCGACGCTGACGCCCCGAGGCAGCCTCACCCGGCTGGCCGCCATGACCGCCGACGCCAAGGGCAGGCTGGCGTCGATTCTGGCCGTCCTGCAATCGCCCGGCACCGCCGAGGAGGCTCTCCGGCTCGGCTCTGAGGCAGTCTCGACGTACCAGGTCCTTGCCGGGGTCGACCACGATTACCGCACCGATCTGGCCAGGGTGCGGGAGCAATACGCCACAGTCCGCCAACTCCTCGGCGACAAGGCCTAGCACCGCCCTCGCGACCGTGTCGCGCCCGATCTTCGGCTCGACGGCCACCACGCTCTTCACGTTAAGTGCTCCAATTGCCCGACTCGGAGCTGAACGACGCGCATCTGCTGAGGGGATCGCAGCGAATTTCTGGAGCCAGTTGTGCTCGAAACGGGTCAGGACATCCTTCGCCTCTTGGGTGTGTCCGGCGGATCCTTGTTCGTAGCGCGCCCGGACAAGGATCCACCGGACGGCTAATTGACGCAGCCCGGGATGGTGTTCAGCGGACTGCAGTTATCGGGGATGTTGTCACGGACAATCGATTTCTGGAGGCTGACATCGGCGTTGCCGGTGGCGATTCCGCCGCCACCGGATCCCCTGTTCTGCCTGACCACGACGTGGTCGAGTGTGGTGGTTCCCAGGTTGGAGATGCCTCCTCCCAGGCCGCTGGATGTGTTTTCCAGCACGTTGGTTTGGATGAGATGCGACACGCCGCTCGACTGGGTGTTCAGTCCGCCGCCGTTGATCGGTGCACTGTTCTTGGTCAGGATGCCGTCGGTTATCGTCAGGGTCCCGAAGTTGATGACGGCACCACCTCCGACGCCCCCGGCCGAGTTCTCCTTGAGCACGCTGTGGGAGATCGTCGCGCCGGCGCCCGCGTTATTGGCCAACGCGCCACCGTTTCCTGCCTGGTTGCCGGCAAGGATGGTGTGGTCAAGGAGCACGGTGCCCGCGTTGAGGATCGCACCGCCGAGGCCCGTCGTGCTACCGCCCAGGATGGAGATGTGCTGGACACGGAGCGTCGCGCCGGATGCCACCTCCAGGATGCGGAAGGCGGGGGCTGCGACCGGATCGCGCCTGATCGTCGTGTTCAGCCCACCCACCAGAGTGATGTCGCCCGTGATGATCGGGAGGGCGTCGTTCGGGGTGGTCGGGGTCGCGTAGTTGTAGATTCAGTTCGGCGCGAGAAGGAGCGTGGCGACTCCGGCCCCGTTGGCTGTCTGGATCGCCGTGACGAGCGCGGCCGCGCTGCACGGGACGTTCACGGCCGCCGCCAGACGGGGCATCGCCTGCGCCGACGACGGCGCCGCACCCAGTGCGATCCCCGCTAGCGCAACGGCACCTACGCCGCCGATGATTCTAGGAAAATAGCCCATCGGGCCGCCTCTATATAGAAATGGACTTTTGTCCTGCCGGTGACGAATGCCCTGTCGACATCGCCGACAATTAGGGGAACACGCCTGGGCTGAGTGAACGGTCAGGGAGCGTCTCCGTTCGGAACAGTTGACCAAGATTTGCAGGCGCCTTTCATGCGTCCGCCGCCTGCCGCGCGCCCCACGTCGAGGGTCCTGTTCTCGACGGGACGGCATCTCTTCGCACCAGAACAAGCCCGCCTCACCTGGCGCGGTAAACCATTGTGCGCTCGCCGGAGTCGTACATAGGCGCGCCCATTGTGGCTGCCGCCTCAAGCGCGACTTGTGATTCCAACTGAATCGCTGACAGCCGATCAGCAGGAATGCTCTGGACCGCGCCCGGGGACATTCTGCCGCTTATGTCGGAAATCATCCGACAATTCCCCCCGGAAAGAGGATCCATGCGCAAGCGCACCCGAATTGTCGCCATCACCGTCGGCGTCGCAGTCGTGGCGGGAGGTGGCTACGCCGCATCGACGGCGATCGCCGCGACGAAGACGCGGCCGAACACCTCCGCCGCGACCATGGACTCCAAACACAAGCCCGATGCCGTGGGTCTCTGCTTCAACATCAAAAGCCGAGCCATCCGGTCGGCGTCGGTGGATCCCGGCTACTCGTCGCAGGCGACCTGCGCGCAGGACGGCTCCGAGCAATTCGTGCTCCTCCCCACTCAGTGGGCGATCGACAAGCTCAAGCTGAAGGCCGGCCCCGCAGGTCCCGCCGGCCCGAAGGGCGCGACCGGCCACACCGGTCCCCAGGGGCCCGCAGGGCCGATCGGACCTCAGGGACCCAAGGGAGACAAGGGTGACAACGGCGCACCCGCCCCGGTCGCGAAGAAGACCTTCAAGGCGACCACGCACCTGACGAACCGGTCCGACTCCGGGACCAGCGGGGAGACGTGGGCGAAGGACACGATGGACCGCACGGTCACCATCACCCGCGAGTACGGCGTCCCCAAGGAGACCTGCGGCGCGGGCGCGACGGTCTGCTACTACTACACGGGCACTCTGGTGGACGACGGCACTTTCACGACGATCGCAGGAGCCAAGACGCCCGCCGACCCGTCCAAGACGATCGGAGCGGCCATCACGGGCAGCATCGAGGGCGGAACAGAAGGCATCTCCTTCTACGCGGACTCCAAGACACCGGACGAGCTGGCCGTGCCCGCGACCGGCGCGGGTGACCCGCCGCTCACCTCGTCGACCGGCGAATGGGTGAAGCAGTTCTTCCCGACCGGCACCAAGTTCGCGCAGCTGGACCTGGGCGGCTGGTCCTGGACGTACAAGACGTCGCCGAGCTGCGACCTGGTCGAGACGCACACGCAGACCACGGCAGGCGTGTCCGGCAACATCACCGCCCCGGTGGCCTGCTCGTAGGCGCACAGAACGCGGGCCCACGCCCTCCAGGCCATTTGGGAAGCTGTGACGATGAATCCGTCTGGAGACCTGCCGACCATCGACGCCCTGGACATCGCTCTGGACAGCTCGGCAGGTCTCGTCAGGCGGATCACCGCCTCGCAGCTCCACCTGATCACCCCGAATCCGGGCTGGACGGTGCGCGACGTCATCGGCCATTCGATCGGAGTCACGCTCAAGTTCGCCGCGTTCGCCGCCGGGACGACAGATCAGCCCAGGACCCCGAAGGGCGATCTTGTCGGTGCGGACCACCATCTGGCGTTCGAGAAGACGGTCCAGGCGGCCAAGGTCTCCTGGGCCGAAGTCGACCTGTCCCGTGCCTGCTCCCTGCCCTTCGGTGAGTTCTCCGCCGATCTCGCGGCCGGAATCAACCTCTTCGATCTGCTCGCGCACGGCTGGGATCTCGAAACCACAGTGGGAGCGAAGTACTCCTGTCCGGACCAGGTCTGGGCCGTCGGCCTCACGGCGGCCCGCCAGGTCATCGGGAAGGACCGCGATCCACGCCACTACGCCCCCGAGCTGGCCACAGGTGCTCACCCCACTATCCGCTCCCGGTTCCTGCGATACCTCGGACGTCAGGGCTGACCTCTGCTCGGCTCCGCCTGGGATCCGACGAGATCACTCCTTCCCATTTATGGAAGGGCGTATTAAAGTGTGGCTTCATCATGAAGGACGTACATAAAATCTCCACCGACTCCGACGGTCTGCTCTTCGACCCTCAGGCGAGAACCGCCCTGGCCCAGTTCATCGGCGGCGACGACACCCTTGCCATGGAAGCCGCCGCGGCCGTCCGCACCGCTTCCCACGCGATCGAGCGCATGCGCGCCCAGGGCTCCGAAAATCGTGGGCTCAGCTCGGGGACGCTGGACGTTCTCCTGCGCCTGAGCACCTCCCCCGACGGGATGACCATCGGCGATCTGGCCAAATCGGCGGGAGTGAGCTCCCGCAACGTCACCGGGCTGGTCGACACCCTCGAACGGGACGGCCTGGTGCAGCGGGCTCCCGCCCCCCACGACCGGCGCTCCGTCCTGGCCAGGATCACGCCGGCCGGACAGGAGTGGATCGAGAACTGGCGGCGGCCGACCCAGCTCGCCATGGGAGCGATCTTCCGCGACTTCACCCCCGCCGACCTGGCCCAGCTACGCCATCTGTGCCTGCGTCTTGCCGACAACCATCACAAGCTCACCGAGTATCTGAATGGAGCCCGATGACCACCGCGCAGACCGTCCGCGGCTATCACGACGCCAGGTTCCGGGGTGACGTGGCCGCAGCGGCCGCACACCTCGCGGAGCCCTTCAGCTTTCGCAGCCCGTTCATCAGCTCCACCGACCCGGCCGGCCATCTGGCCGGGCTGCCGGGATTCGTCCAGGTGGTCACCGGCGTCGACATGATCAGCGAGTTGTACGGCGAGGCCGAGGCCACACTCGTCTACGACGTCCACACCGCCACCCCGGCCGGCACCCAGCGGACCGCCGAGCACTTCCGCCTCGACGAGAACGGCAAAATCAACAACATCCTGCTGATCTTCGACGCCGCGCCGTGGCAGTCGATGGCGGCATTGATTCAGGGCGAGTGACTGAACGGTACACAGCCCGTGAGCGCCAGTCGGCACCGCATCGTCCGCGCCTGTTGAGGGCACGAGCTCGTCTTCCCAGGTGGGCCGGTCCTCCCCCGGCGACCAGCTCCGCGGCTCCGAATGGCGCCTTCGGGGGTCATGTGTCACCGAAGTACCCCGAACGATGTCGGCCCGGTCCTTTGCGATGCGGGACAGTGGACTCTCCCCTGCCTTCGCCCGCATTCTGCGCGTCTGGCGGTGGAGTCTTCTTCCTGATCCGCCTGATCCGCCGTACCAGCCAGGTGACAGCGGCGAGTGTTCCGATCAAGGCAACCAGACCGATAATCGCCAGAGGTGTGATGCTGGCGTTGTCGCCCGTCACAAGCGCTCTGGTCAGCCGTGGGCGGTGGGAAAGCGCGGCCACCACGACGACAACCCCCGCTCCGATGACTGCGAGGATCGCCCAGGCGACGAACTGCACGACGGACTCCACCATGAAATCCACGAGGTGTCTGCCTAAGCGGCGCATTGCAGGCCTTTCGTGGACTGGCGCAATCATGGCGTATCTGGTGTTGCCGAGGGTCTTGGGTGCACGCTTCGAACAGCGCGCGTCATGGCGGGGGTTGTCCCCGGCGGCCCGGCCGGGAGTGAAGGCGTGGCGGACGGCGGTGGCGAGGCTGGCGCGGCGGCGATCGTGGTCCCCGTCGGGGTCGGCCGTTGTCGCGGTGTAGCTCAGCCCGCATGCATGAGGGATGAGCCGATAGATGGCCTCCTCAGTGCTGAAAAATCGTTTGTTCCCCTTCACCAATCGGTTCTTCGAAGCCGGTCATATATCTGTTGAGAAGGTCTTCGGAGACGGTGACGGCATTGGCCCCGTGCGTTGCATTGCGTACAACGAGGCGCCGGCGCAGCGTCTCCGGACTCGCTTTTAGATAGATCAGTTCCCACCGGCGTCCATGGCTCTCCACGAGCTCGTGCCACAACATGTCCTCGGCGGCCAGGCGACTCCTCGCCTCCGAAGTCGGCCATTCGAGCCCACGTCGAAGATCGTCGGGCCTTCTCCGCCTCGATGGTGGCACGAGGCTGCGGAGAGTGCCGTCCGCCAAGTCAGACGCGGTTGCCGCTGATCTCCGCCTGATAACGGATTTGGCCGAATCCAGCGCCGCCGTACCCCATGATGTCGACGGAGCCGGAGAGGTTGCCGCCCTCATCGACCGTTATGGACATCTGCCCGGATACCGGAGCGTAGATTCCGGCCGCCAGGCCGGAGCCGGCGGTGAAGTTGTTCCCGAGCGTGGCGGCCACCTGCTCGTCCGGCCGGACGGTGACCGTCTGACCGTCCACCTCGACGTACGCCAGATCGATGTTGGCGGCTGACGCCCCCGGATCGCAGCCGGAATTACTGCTGAACCAGATGGCGCCCGCTTCCGGCTGGGCTCCCGGGAAGCCCGAGATCAGGCAGAGGTCCACGACGTTGACCTCGTTGGTCGTCCCCACCTCGGAGATCGTGTCGAGAATGCGCACCGTGCCACCGCGCTCGAAGTCCGCCCATCCGGCGGTGCCCTTGATCGTCACCTCGTAGCTGCCGCCGGCCAGGCTCGCCTCCTGAGGCTGGTCGACCGTCTCCTCGGTTTCGGGCGTCTCCGTCGCCGCGGACGCCGCCTCCGTCGCCGCCTCCTCCGTAGGCGGCGCTGTGGGCTCGTCGGTTGCCGCAGTCGTGGTCGCAGCGATGGCCGTCGGGGACGTCCCCGTGCTCGGCGACGCGCGGTCTGCTCCCGATGAGCAGGAGGAAAGGACAAGGGTGAGGACGACAGCGAGAGATCCCCGGGCGAGGTTCGCTCTTCCTTGTCCGTTGTCAGCACACGCCATGGCCGCGTTCTCCTCGTTCGTGCTTGTCAGACCGATCAGGCCTCAGCATCCAATGAGTGAGATCGCGAGACACCCGAAAAATACGGATTTCAGCAAGCCGTCCGGGTCGATTGCGCCGGGAGCTTTGTCCGGGCTGCGCTCAAGAATGGCGTCCACGACGGCGTTGTTCCACATGGCCGCGCTCGGCCCCGGGTGCGCCCAGCCCATGGCGGCGAAGTCGGAGCTGCTCAGCTGGATGACCAGCTTGTTCCGGGACGCGATCGCCTCGATGATCGCGGGGTCAACGCGGGCCTCCAGCAGCAGTGCCCGGACGCCGGTCGGCGAGGCCGCGCCCCTGGTCGCCCGTCCCCTCAGTACCCCCAGATGGGACACGTCGGGCAGGGCCCAGGGTCCTTGGGGGCGGCCTTCGCCGCAGCCTGGACAGAAGCGTTCTGGCCGTCTCCGGTGTTGGCAACATCGGTCATGAGACTTGGGCGCGTTCGCGGATCTCCACCGCCGTCTCAAGCATCTGCCGAGTGTTGGTGAACCAGTCCTGCAGATTCAGATCCACGATGAGCTCGTCTGCGCCAGACTCTGCGGCCGTGTGGATGTCATCCATGATCTGGTCGAGAGTGCCGACGAACGCCGATCGGTCAGGTCCTGCCGGACGGTCGGTGAAGGTGACGTTTCCCACCGCGACCATCTCCATCCGGCTCGTGTCCCGGCCGTACTCGGAAGCCATTTCCCGGATACGGTCCCAGCTTGTGCGCAGTTCCGCGGCTCCGGCCGGCCCGGGCGTGGTCAGTAGCGGCAGCCAGCCGTCTGCGCGTTTGGCAACGCGCTCGACGGCCTTGGGACTGCCGCCGCCCACGTTGATGCCACCGCCGGCCAGCATCACGGGGATTTTCGAAACGGGCTTGGGCAGGACCGAGGCGTTGTCGATGATGACGCGAGGACTCCGGAAGTTCACCGGGTCCGGCCCCCACACGGCATCGAAGACGTCCAGAGTCTCGTCGAGGAAGCGGCCGCGATCCGCTCGGGTGGCGCCAGTGGCCTGGAGCTCGTCGGTGGCCCAGCCGGTGCTTATACCTGCGATCATGCGGCCGCCGCTGATCTGATCGATCGTGGCCAGCTGCTTCGCCAGCTGGACGGGTGTGTGGAGTGCAGCGATCAGAACGGCAGTCCCGAGGCGCACCTTTTCGGTCGCCACCGCCGCTGCCGTGAGGACTGCCAGGGGATCGGCGGCCTGCCGCGAGGTTTCCGGCCACGGCACGTTCGGCAGATCGGCGTATGAGTCGACGGGCGTCTCCGGGAAGAGCAGCCGTTCGTACGTCCACAAACTGGCGTACCCGGCCGCTTCGGCCGTTCTGGCCGCTTCGACCAAGTCGTGTTGTAGGTCCACTCCCAATCTCTGGGGCAGACGAAGTCCGAGTCTCAAGTGAAACCCCCGATGTAGTCGTGAATGTCGTGGCCGCCGCAGGAACTGAGCCGAGCCGCACGCCTACCCCCGCTTCCCCGGCAGAGGGCAGATTTCGGCTGTTCCCGGCCCACCCAGCGAGTCTTAAACACTCACATTGATGTGAAGGTCAAGGCGTAGGCTTGAGCACATGAGAATCGGAAGGCTCGCGGAGCGTACCGGCGTATCCCGCCGGCTACTGCGCTACTACGAGGAGCAGGGGCTGATCACATCCAGCCGCGCCCTCAACGGTTACCGTGAGTACAAAGAGTCACATGTGGACGTCGTGCTGCAGATCAAGGGACTGCTCGATGCCGGACTGCCGACCCGAATCATTCAGCAGCTCCTGCCGTGCCTGGACAAGCCGCAGACCATCTACGTCCCCAACGTGACACCCGAAATGATCGTCACACTGCAACACGAACAAGCTCGGCTGTCCGAACGCATCGAGTCCCTGACCCGCAACAGAGACGCAATCGCCGACTACCTCGACACGGTTCTCAGCGTCAAGTCAGCGAACACCGAGCGCAGGGCCACGTCATGATTTGACGAGCGTCTCGCGGTTGGTCACGCGGCGTCGATCTCGTCGGTGAGGTCTTCACGCGCCATGGCGCTGGCCTACCAGGACCCGAGACCAAAGCGCAGGCGAACGCTCTGATCTCAACTCCCCCCAGGCCCGAGAGGCCACGATTGGTATGCCGATTCCTGCTGAGCTCGGGAAATGACTCAGGAGCTTCGCGCCGACGGGCTTGAGCCGTAGAAGCCGGTCTGCCGGGCTATTGCCTGGGTCGCGGCAGGCGGGACGATCAGGCTCCGCCGCAACCAGCTACGGACTCCGACTTCTGCGCGGGCGATCATCCCGGAGCCGAGGCCCTCGCCTGAGGCGTATCGGAGAGCGTTCACAAGCTGGTGCATGGGCCCGGCACAGACGCTAGCGGAGTGGGCGAAGCACGAATTATCACCAGGCGGCGTTTGGTGAGTCACCCTCACTGGAGTGCTCACCGGCCTTGATGAGCACCGACGTGGTCGAACCATCGGCGAGATCGACTCGGAAGCTCCGCCAGTGGTGCATGTAGAGCAGGTGTCGGCCGGTTCCGTCAAGGCTGAAACGGAGGCTCAGTGACGCGTCGGCCGGCAACGTCACCTTCGCGAGGACCCGCGGTTCCTCCCTACCGTCGACCGGGACGCGCTCTATGGAATGGCCGGTTGAGTAGATCAGGGCACTGCCATCGGGGGTGTACGCCACTGACTCCAGCAGTGGCAGGCCGTTGCCCGGTTTGACGAGGCGGGTGGCGGCCAGCAGATCTGATCCCTGCTGGGCAAGGTCGAGGACGCCGATGCCCCAACCGCCGACCACCAGTGCGATCCGTCGGCCGTCCGGGGCCCAGGCCAGGCCGTTCACCACGGAGGACGCGCTCGTGCTCCAGTCGCGGCGCTGTCCGGTGGCGAGATCGACGACGGAGATCTTCGCTCCACCCGGGGTGGAGGCGGCGTAGGCGAGCCTGGTGGCGTCCGGGCTCAGGGCAATGATGTATCCAATGTTCAGCGGGTCGCCCTCTAGTCCGGGAACGGGTATCGGATCGCTCGGTGACCCGTCCTCGGCGAGGTGTACGCGGAAGAACCGGGTGGGAGATTCCGGTCTGGTCCATCCGGATAGTACAAAGGTGCGGTTGTCGGGTGCGGCGGCCAGAAGTTGCCAGGAGGAGCGCACTCCTGGCGGCAGGGGGATGGCGGCCAGGAACGCTCCGGTCGTGGCGTCGTGCACGGCGGGCCGTACAGGAGTGAAGACCGCTGTCTTGGAGTCCTTCGCGAAGCGTGCGAGCGGAGCCCGCGCTGTGACGATGAAGCGCGGTGGACCGACCGCTGGCAGGGGTGAAGATGTGGCCATGGGCGACGACAGTGAGGTCGCCATGGGCTCCGGCGCGACGGCTGCGGGGGCTGACGACTGGGCGGCTGGGGCGGGCAGGGATGGGAACGCCGCCGGTGAGGGAGCCACAGTGGCCGTAGCGGACGCCCGACCCTTGAGTGAGACCCGCTCGGCGTGATCCACACCGTCATTGCCGCAGGCGCCTACCAGTGCGAGCGTGATTAGGCCTGCCATGGTGACGCCTGCGCGCGGAGACATGTGTTGATCATCTTGTGGCGCCGGATATGGCGTCAAGGTCCAGGAATCGCATATAGAGCCCCGGCGCAAGAAGCCGGAGAACGTCCGCCGCTACTTCAAACCGGCGCCAGAGGCGATTGCCGAGCTCACGAGCCTGCTCGCGCCCGGCGACACCAGCCGCTGAAGCGCGTTCCCTGCTCCTTCTCGGCGGTAGCGGCCGTTCCGTGGCGCATCATGCTCGATCCCTGCTCAGCGGACAACGGCGGAGGCGGAGAGAAGAGTCACGGCGGCGAGGCTGCCCCAGAGGGCAGCCGGGCCCTGTGGTGCGAGAGCGGTGATGACCGCTGGGGAGACGGCGAGGCCGAAACCCGTGGAGAGCTGAAAGCGGGCGAGAGCGCTTCCCAGGGCAGGGGCCGGGGCGAGGGCGGTGACGAGCGCGGTGGCGCTGCCTGCATAGATGATCTCACCGAGGGTGCAGACCACGGACACCGCGGCGATGGCCGGGACACCCCAGCCGTGTCCCAGTGAGGTGGCGGCGAGGAAGCCGAGGTAGGACGCGGCGAGCACCAAACCGGCGAATGCCAGCACGGACCGGCGGGGGAAGCGTGACGTCAGGACGGTGACCGGAACCTGCAGGGTGACCACCAGCACCGTGTTGGCCACAAAGATGGCCGCCGACCACACCGGGGAGGCGTGCATCTGCGTCACCAGGACCAGAGGGAGGGCGACTTCGGGGACGTTGAGGCAGAAGACGTAGATCACGTTGGCGGCCAGCAGCGCGCGCATCCGGGGTGTCGGCTCGTCGTCCCTGTCCTTGGCCGCGGCAGCGGCCGGATGCGCGTGCACGTGGACCGACCACGCCAAGGCCGCCGCGGCGATGTAGGCGAGCCCGGTCACGCCTGCCAACGCTCTCAATGCGGTGGTTCCGCCCGCCAGGCAGGCGGTGGCGACGAGTGCGCCAGCACCCAGGCCGGCGTTGCGCAGGGCGCGGCCCCCTGCGAGGGCGGCGTCGCGTTCCCGGCCGTGGGCGACCGTGGCCACGAGGGCGGCGTGGGCGGCCGGCCATGCCTGGTTGCCGATGCCGAGGAAGAGCGCCGCTGTCGCGAACAGCCAGACGTTCCCCGTCGGAGTTGCCAGCAGCAGCGCCACGCCCAGCACCCGCACCAGCATCGATGCCGCCACAACCGTGCTGCGCGCGCCCCGGTCCAGCCATCGGCCCACCACAGGCATGCACACCAGGCCCGCGACGACGCCGGCCGTCATGGCGGTGCCGGTGACCGGCGTGGACAGCCTCAGCACCGTTACTCCGTATAGCAGCAGAAAGGGCCGCAGCAGACCGGTGCCGAGCGCGTCCACGGCCAGGGCAACGGCGTAGCGGGGGCCTCCGGAGGCATAGAGGAGGGCGCGGGGCTGGATTCTGGTGGTGGTTGCCATGGCGCCTACGGTTGTGTCGGGCCGCCGGATGCGGCACGTCGGTTGACGGACATCGTCAACCGACGCCGCCGCCAGCCGTCCGACCAGCAATGATGGGGGGATGACGCTGCGCATCGACATCACCGGGCTGCCGGCCGAGCGGCTGCGATTCGCCGCCTCCCCGCTGGCCGAGCTGACCGCGATGTTGCACGTCCTGGCCGAACCCGGGCATCACCCGCGGCTGGCCGGCTGGGCCGGGGAAGTCTGGTCCGGGCTGCGGCCGGAGCTGGCCGAGCGGTTGCGGGAGGCGGAGTTCCTCTGGCGTTCCTCACGAGCCGATTTCCTGGTCCCTGCCCGACCTCGGCAGACCCTCGCCGAGGAGTTGGACGATGTGGACCGGATCGACGACGAGACCTATGTGACCGCCGCGCTCACCACCACGTGCGGCAGCAATCGGGTCCACTTCGCCGCGCCGTCGCCGCTCTCTGACGCGACCGCGCGCGAGCGGGCCCTGGACCTGGCCCAGGCCCGCGGCGCACTCCAAGAGGCATTCGCGGAGCGGCTGCTCGCGGACCCGGCCGCGGTGCGGGCGCGGGTGCGCCACACCCTCGAACAATGCGCAGAGGCGTTCTTCGACGCCGCCTGGACGCGCGTCGCCGTGCAACTGGCCACCGACCTGCGTCTCAAGAACGACCTGCTGAAGCGCCAGGGCATCGGGGCGGCACTCTCCTCGGTCTCCGGCGCCGTCACCTTGGCACCGGACGGCGACTGCATCATCGTGGACAAGCTGCAGGACAACGCAACCGCCGCACACGGCACCGGGGTCACCTTCATCCCCAGTGACTTCGGCCGCCCGCACCTGGTGGTGATCCACGCGCCTGGATGGCAGCCGGTGGTGCAGTACCCCGTGGCCGAGCCGAGTCCGTCAGAGCCGGTATCGCTGGAAACGGTCACCCTCCGCCTGGAGGCACTCGCGCATCCGGTACGCATGCGGCTGCTGCGCACCCTGGCCCGCGGCCCGCACACCACCGGCGAACTGGCCCACGCCTGGGAGCTCTCTCCCCCGGAGGTCTCCCGCCACCTCGCCGTCCTGCGCCGCGCGGGCCTGCTCACAACCCGGCGGCGCGGGCGCTACGTCCACTACACCCTCAACCTGCCCGAGATGACGACGCTGGGCACAGACCTGCTGGCGGCCGTCCTGCGCTAAGCAGCTGCGGTATGCCAGAACGCGGGGCGACTGCCGCTTTCGCAGCATCGTCCGACTCAGCACCGCACGCTTACCTGGTCGCACGTCGTGGCCTTCGGAAGATCCTCGACGCCGCCGGCCTGCCCGGCAAAGACTGGTCCCCCCCACCAGACTCCACGATCGATGTCACTCCTCCCACGGCTGGGCCGGCATGAGGGCACGAGCGTGATGAGCGAGTCTCCTGATTTCTTCCCACTTCAGATGAGAGTGCAGGGCGTCCTCCGTCCATGCGGAGGGGCCTTCCTCGGTGAGGCTGATCAGCATCTGGTCGATGTCGGTGAGGGTGCTGTCGAGATGCTCGGAGATCCATCCCGTGTCCCGAGAACGCCACGCTGTGGAATAGGCATCGTCGAAGTAGAGCGCCAGTTCATCAACGCCGACGCTCATGGACCCGACCCACTCAAGCTGATCGCCTGCGGATAGAGCGAGGTACTGCACGCTCGTACGGAGAAACGACCAGTTGCCTTCGGCATTCTCCCGCGGGCTGTGCATCCACCCATATTAGATCTCCGACGAAGGCCCATTCTCTGAGCTGAACTGGCCCTTGTATGTGGAGTCTCAACTTGTCGTAGCTGATTGACATCATCGAATCCGCTGACGCAATCGAGGAGGACCCATGGGAAGAGTACTCCTGGAAATGACCATGTCGCTGGACGGCTTCACCGCGGCGCCGAATGTCGGCGTCGACCAACCCCTGGGCGAGGACGGCGAGCGTCTGCACGGCTGGCTCGGCATTGACGGCAGCCCGGTAAGCGAGATCGACCGCGAGATCTCCGCTGAGATGTTCGCGGAGACGGGTGCGTTCATCCTCGGCAGACGGACCTTCGACGTGGGTGAAGGCCCGTGGGGAGACGACGGCGCCTTCGGCATGCCGTGCTTCGTTCTCACCAGCCGGACCCGGGAGAAGCTGGTCAAGGGCCCTACAACCTTCACCTTCGTCACCGATGGCGTCGAAAGCGCCCTGAAGCAGGCCAGGGCGGCCGCGGGTAGCAAGGACGTCGTCGTGATGGGCGGGGCGGAGGTTGCCCGGCAGTATCTCAGGGCCGGGCTCGTCGACGAGGTGCGCATCCACCTGGTGCCGGTGCTTCTCGGCGCGGGCACCCGACTCTTCGACGGAGGCCGTGTCGAACTGGAGCAGACGAGGGTGGTCGAGTCGCCGACCGCCACCCACCTGACGTTTCGGGTTGCAGGTCCGCGATTTCGTGAGCAATGGTCGGCGCCTGCGACGGAGGGGCACGCCCGTCTGTGACTGTGCGGCCGTGCGCTGCGCTCGGGCCTCCGACGACCAGTATGGAAATGCCGGCCTACCGAAGTCCGATGGTGGCGTCGGACTGCCCTTATCATCGCGAACCCACCACACGGTACGGTGTTGAGCAACTTCACGGGAAAACGCCGACGCCTGGGCTCCGCTTGCACTCACGCACTTGGTAACTCATCTGAGGATGCATGATTGGTGGCCGGCTCCCGAGGTCGTGTTCGCCTCCAGGCTCGCCATTCCCTGATGGTGCCTCTAAGCAGGTGTTGAAAGAGCAAGGCGCCCAGCAAGAAGGTGCACAGTCTCCAAGCGAATGGATAGCCCTCCGACTCGACGACCGCCTTGTACATGAGGCTAAGGCCAGCGCTCAAGCCGAGCCAGGTTCCAACCCATGCAAGAGCACGTCCCATATGGATAGTTTTCCACCTTTACGATCATCTGTCTGCCGGGATCGTCCGCCACCGTTCGCCAGTGTCCGAGGTTGCCCTTCGGCGTTGTCACGCAGTTGAACACGCAGGGCCAGTGGGGACCGTCCAATCATGCGCGGTCCACGAACGAGCGCGCCTCCTCTTCAACAAGGCCCGTTTCGCCCCGAACGAGCAAAACAGCCTGCTCGTACCGTCTCTGAGCTTTCAGGCCGCGAACCTTCGTTGCAAGATCGAAGGGGCCGAACGAACCGGCATTGCTGAACGGTTTCAGCGCTGAAAGAACCTTTACGCCAACGTAGATGACAAAGGCGGGCACGCAGATGAAGAGGACGAACGCGAAGATTAGGGGGATAAAGGCTGCAAAAGGATTCATTTCGGCCACGCGCTGATCGTAGTGGTCTGGAGTGGCGCGGTCAGCGCACAGCCCCTTGTTCTGATCTCTCGTCTGCTGTCGACCCATCCGAAGGACAGCGGGCCGGTGACGGAGCGTCAAGCTTGGCCTCGCGTGTCCATGTTCCCGGTGACCTTCCTCGCGCGCTGGTCGCCCTGCCTGCACGGCCGAGCTTGACCTGGAGGAGTCGGACTACTGGGCTCTGCCTGGGTCGATGACAGGCGAGCGATCAGGACTTCCACCTCAACCAGCTACGGCCCCCTGATGCGCGGACTGATCTCTCGAAGCTGGAGCGCCCCGGGGTCCGGGGCGGTGCCCCGAGGTCTTCCCCGGCACGTCTCCGCCTCTCCCCTGCTCGTCCTATCGCGTAGCGTCGCCTACTGGTTTCCGGGGCTTGTTCGACTGCTGCCCGTGCCTATGACCGTTCACCAATTGGGAAGAGACCTTCATCGGCACAAGCCGCTTATGCCGTCGATCCGATGGTCACGCCGCTTGTCGGCGTGGTGCGCGCCGCCGCCGGCGGGACCGGCCGAAGAGCCGCAACCCGCCGGTGGGCGGCGCGCAACCAACCGATACGGGCGTGCGGCCACGCTTACTGGTGGCACTGCTTAGAGGGAGCGCGTGTGGGACGCGCCACCTTACTCGCGGCTGGCCGGCATCGGTTGCCGGCGCCGCGACAGTAAGACCTTCACCTCCGGCCGAAGTCTTGCCCGAGTTCGCTGGCGATCGTCGAGGCCCTGTTCAGCAGCTGGGGAGTGCTGTCGGGGTACTTGGAGTACGGATGAACGCGCTTAGTTGGTGTGCGCGGGGTCCGGGCTCTCTTGTGTGATGAGGAAGCGCTACGTGAGGCAGTCGCTGATGAAGGCGATGGTGAGTTCTTCCAACCTGCGGCGGTCGGAGCCGGGGACGTCGCGTAGTGGGCCCTTTCCGGTGAGGACGGCCATCCCGTGGACGGCGGACCAGATGGGGTATTCGATGCCGTCGCGGCGGCGCGGGTCGAGTACGCCGGCGTCGACCAGTTCGTCCAGTGCGGTGCGCAGTTGGCCGAGAGGGCTGCGGCCCGGCTCGCTGGTGTCGGTGTCGTTGGCGCTGTAGGCGTGTTGCTGCGGCAGGGCGAACGCGGTTGCGAACAGGCCTGGTTCATCTTGAGCGAAATGGAGGTAGGCCGCTCCGATCGCGCCGAGACGGTGGCGGGCCGCGATGGGGTCGCCGTGCTCGCCGGGCACACGGGCGACGTCGGCGGCCATGCGGTCGCCCAACTCGCCCATGGCCGCGGCGCAGACCGCGGCGAGGAGTTCGTCGCGGTCTGCGAAGTGGCGGTAAGCGGCGTTGGGCACGACGCCGACGATCCGGGTCGCTTCGCGAAGCACCACGGCGTCGGGGCCGCCGGTGCGGGCCAGTTCGAGCCCTGCGGCGACCAGGCCGTCGCGGACGGCGCCCCGGGGTCGCCGTCGCCCTGCCGGGGGTCTTTCCGCTGCTGGTCGGCCCGTGCTCACTCGGCCACGATAGCAATGTGGACAGCGTCCACCAGCTCAGCTAAAGTGGACGGCGTCCACTAAATGCCGACAGGGAGCCGACGGATGTGGACGCCGCCGCGATACCCGACGCACTTCGGGTCTTCCAGTTCGTGGTCGCGGCAGGGCGATGACGATGAGACACCACCTGAACCCGAACGGACATCACCATGAGCAGGATGACCTTGCTGCTTGAACGCAACGAGCAATTCGCCCGCGACCACACCCCGGTGCCGCTCGGCCCGCCGACCGCCCAGCTGCTCGTCCTCACCTGCCTCGACCACCGAGTCGACCCCGCGATCGTCCTCGGACTTCGGCTCGGAGACGCTCCCGTCATCCGCAACGCGGGCGGACGCGTCACCCCGGCCGTGATCGACGACATCGCCTACCTCGCCTTCCTGGCCGAGAAGGTGTTCGGCGTGCCTGACAGGCTTTTCGAGGTGGCTGTCGTCCACCACACACAATGCGGAACGGGCTTTCTGGCCGACCCTGCCTTTCGGCGTGACGCCGCTCAGGCGACTGGCATATCCGAGGCGGCGCTGGGAGCCACCGAGGTCGCCGACCCACAGGCCACCGTGAGGACCGACGTCGAGCGGCTTCTCGCGTCGCCTGTGCTCTCGCCCAAAGTGAGTGTCTCCGGCCACGTGTATGACATCGACACCGGACGCGTCACCACCATTCTCGACGCCCGATATCCCCAGTCGGGGGACTAGAGAAGATGAACAGCCTCTTCGAGAGGCATAGTCACTCAGTTCGTCCAGCCGGGGAAGACAAGATCAGATGAGGTGCGTTTTGCCTGGTGGGCGGTACTGGGTTCGAACCAGTGACCCCTCGCTTGTAGGGAGCCATGCTCGCTATCGGCAGCCCTCTGACCTGTGGGTCTACCTAGCCGGCCTCTCCCCCACCAACCATGTTCGACGCTGCCTAATGGCACGCTGATGGCACGGTGATCATGCCCCTTTCGCTGATCAATGCAGTCAGAGACCCTTCTCGGCAGCGTGGTCCAGCCGTCCAATGGCACGCCAATGGGTACGACGGTCGCCTCGCCGACGGTGGAGCTAATGGCACGGACTTCCCATGGCGCACGCCGTGCATCCGCGGCCTCCGAGAGCTCGGTCCAGATCGCACATGACTCTGCTCAGCCGCGTCTCGTCTTCCGGTGCGAACTGCACGACAGGCACACCCGCAGCGAAGTGCTCACCGACCATGTAGATGTGATCGCGAAGAACCGCAGCAGTCCCCGGATCCAGCCGAAGAATGATCTCTTCCACACCCGGAACCTACAGCCGACGAACGACACCGTAGGCGCCCTTGACACGGCGGGCACAGCCGGGACGCTTCAGCGGCGAGAAGGACGAAGGGTCATCGGATTAGTCCCGTTTGCTGCTTCCCGCGACATCCTGACCTGCGGGGCATCTAGTAGGAGATGCCTAGCAGAGCAAGATCACGCCGAACATGTTCCGGATCTTGTTTGTGCACGAGTCGTCACGATGGAAGCGAGCCGTACGACGCCGCATTGCAGCTAGAACTGCACCTGGGAACGGATGAGAGGAGCCTCTGATCAGGAGACGGGAAGATCAGGATTCCACCTCAGCCCCTCGGGTCCTCGGCGATGCGCGGGCGATCATCCCGGAGCTGAGGACCCCCGCCGGAGGCTCGCTTTTCTAACAGGGGATGGATTCTTCCTACCGGTGGCTCAGATCATTGCTTGGGTACTCATGTGATCGCAGAACGCATCGGTCGATGAAAGCGAGTGGCTGGTCGCCACCTGCCTTCTCTAGGTTGGCTCCATGACTAATCAGCCGTTCCAGATCATCTGCGAGATCGAACCGCCCACCCGGCCAGACCTGAAGCACGTTCGGCACCAGATCGGCACCCTGAGCAAGGTGGCCGACACTTTCCTCGTACCTGACAACCACATCGGCCGTGCCACAGTGTCCAGCGTGGCGGTCGCGCACGAGGTTGAGGCAATGGGGGGACGTAGTATCGCCTGCCTCAACTCACGCGACCGTAACCTGCTGGGGTTCCGCCGGGACCTGCTCACCGCCGCCGCATACGGTGTTGACCAGTTCCTGTTCGTCTACGGGGACAAGCCCAGTTCAGGTAGCCGGACCGGAGAGCTGAACGTGCGGGCGATGATCGAGGAGGTCCGAGCGCTACCGAAGGACAGCGCGTTCACGGGAGTGCGACCCTTCCGCGTTGGCACAGCTGCGGCGCTGCGTCCGCTGCCGGCCTGGAAGCGAGCAGCGGACTTTATGTTTGTCCAGGTCAGCTTCTCGCTGGAAGCCTTGCTGAGGTGGCGGGAGGCCAACCCGATGGACGTTCCGGTATATGCAGGCGTGATGGTTCTCGCCAGTGAGACGCACGCCCAACGTCTCGCGGCTGCGATCCCGGACATCGACATCCCGAGCGAACTGGTGGAGAAAGTCGCCTCCGACCGCCTCGCCGGTGTCGAGGCCACCTGCGAACAAGTGCTCCAGATCCGAGACTCCGGAGCTTTCGACGGCGTACATCTAATCCCGGTGGCCCGGTATCGCGAGGTAGCCGCCCGGCTGGAGCACCTACTCAGCTGACGGCATGGTTGGGCAGTCCTGGCCGGTAAACAGTCCGGCGGCTCGGAGCAACTTGGCGGCGGCGCGTCGCTGGGGTCGGTGAGTGCGTTGGGTACGGCGGGTGCGCGGTACGGCTACGGCCCGGGTCGCCGCCGGCTGGGCGGCGCAATTCGGCAGACCAGGCGTTGTCCTGGCCCGGGACATGCCTGACGTACGCGGTTGGCGTTCGTTGACACCGGGTTCATGTCACTCGACGCGGCAGTGACCCAGCCCGACCGCAGTACCAGGATCAAGCTAGATCCACTGCACGCGGACGATGTACACCTCGCGTTGAGGCTCCAGCATCAGATAGGTCACGAGCCCACGTTCTCGAACGGCATGACCCGCATGTTGCCATCAGGCTTACTTCCACCCGCCCACGGCTCTACCTCGATCAAGTCCAGCACTCCGGCCAGATACCGCAAAGCATCCCCGGGGAGGGCCGCGATCTGTTCTTGGGCGACAGGATCGGGCTCGACGATCGAGTACATCTACCGCTCGACCCCGCGATCAGCGAGTAGTTGACGCCATGTCTTGTCGCCTCGCGGGATCGGCTGGCCGGCATCGCTCAGTTCCTGGACACGAGCAGCCCGCTCGTAAAGATCTCTGCGACCCTGCGGGTCCTTGATCGAATCGCACGCGATAAGCCACCAGGTATGGATGAACTCGTTCAGCCGACCAAGGTCCAAACTCGCGCGGACGTCAGCCAAGACGACGTCCAAACCTGCGTCGAACCCATCTCGGTCCTGCGGCACGACCAACGCTCTACGGATGGCGCGCAGGTTCTTCTCCGGTAGGGGGCCTTCGGGGGTGAACTCGTGTGGTTGCGCGCTCATGCCGTCAGTGTATGTACAGGTCCTCAGCGCGGCCCAGCCAATCAGAGGACTTGAGCACGCGATTCGGCCTACCGGCAAACGCGCGTCTCCCCAGGTGATCGCGCCCTCGCCGCCTGCACTGTGTTGATCTATCAACACAGCACACCGAGGCCAACCGCACGATCGCCAATGTGGTGAACGGCAAGATCACAGAAGTGCTCCCACCCGAGGCGAGTGGTGTCTGAGAGTCGATTACTCGCCCGCCTTGCCCGGTAGCACCTATCCACGGCTGGAGCTGCTGGCGCACTCCCGACTTCCTGATTGCAAACCAGCGCCAGTCACGACGTCGAGGGCTCCTCGCCCTGCTCGATGGGCAGTTGCGGGCCGGTGACGGATGGCGATGTATGGCGGCGTTGCTGTACGCCGCTGCTGTACCGCCAGAGCCGCCGGCGCCAGAACTGACCCCTTACTGCCGCCCGCTATGGAACCTTTCGAATTCACCATAAACGAATTCCGAGAACGATTCCCATCTACGACTAATCTTTTGGTCATTCTCCTGGTACATAAAGACTGGAGGATCATCACCTGCCTCAGAAGACATCCAATATATTTGGTATCCCTGATGCGTCGCGAATATGATCGACTCAGCAGGGACCAGGTGCCCGATCTTCTCGTCTGAAACCAGCTCCCAGGCCTCTGCCTGGTAGTCGATGATCTGCGGATAGAAAGCGTCGGTCCCGGCCAGGAGAGGCCCTGCATCCCGCCCCATTCGTTTCATGAAGTCACGGTAAGCCAAGGGAAGCCTCATGCCACCCAATCCGCGTTCAAGTTCCAGTAGCTCGGCATGGGTGAGGCCAGCTACGGCGTTATCCCTGGTGGCAAGAATAGTCGCCAATTGCTCGAAATCTGGAGCGCTCATCGCCATGTAACATCCACCTCGATGTAACTGTCTGCATAGTTTGACATGGACACGCGCTCCAACTGTCCTGATCTCTCGTCGGCTGTCGACCCACCGCGTAGCGGCAGCGGGCCGGCTACGTGCGGACCTCTTCCTTATCAGGGAACGTCACCAGCAGCTCAAACTGGCCTACAGAGTCTCTAGCTGCGGGGGCAGTCCACTCTCGTCCGCGAGTGTCCAGCGTCGTTCATCGGGGTTGTCACGCAGTTCGTCACTCACGATCAGCGCGAGGGTGTCCAATCGATTTTGTCCGCGTCGGCTGGGTCCGGAAAGACCAGCACAGATTCGTCGAATCGGTGCCACGCTAGGGATCCGCTGTCGAGTTCGTCGACCTCTGCCGCCATGAGAAGAACAGTCACGGGGCCGATCGAGAGCGTGACCTCGGCGAGTACTCCTTCTTCGAATCGCACTGTCGCTGCATTGATCCGGCCTATCGGGAGGCTGAGTTCGGACTCCCGATAGATACCGGCCCACTGTTGGGCATGTCGGTCTGTGGATGCCGCGAGGTGGAGGCCGAAGTACGCATCGTTCTGATAGGCGTCGATGGTTCGGCGGTCAGCACCGTCAAGGGTTGCTTCCAATTGGACCAGCTGAAGACACGGCACGTCAGGATCCGAGAACTGTGGTCCGTCGGCGGCGTGTTCGCGGACGGCCATCTCGACGCCTCTCCAACTCTCGACGACGCATCCTGCAAGACCTTCGAACCCGTTGACCTGATCGGACAGCCATGCGGTCATCTGTTCTGCGTTGGTGTCGCGCATACAGCTAGTATCCGGCGCAGGGTCGATCATGGAACCCATGTGGCTGGCCAAGGCGGGTCACACCGCGTGCCCGTCCCTCCTGATCTCTCGTCTGCTATCGACCCACCGCGTAGCGGCAGCGGGCCGGCGACAGAGGGTCAAGCCTGGCCTCGCGTGTACATTTCCCGGTGGCCTTCCTCGCGCTGGTTGCCCAACGTGCACGGCCTGGCTTGATCTGGAGGAGTCGGTCTGCTGGGCTCTGCCTGGGTCGATGGCAGGCGAGCGATCAGCACCTCTACCTCAGGCAGCTACGGCCCGTCTGGTGCGCGTACGCACGCCGGGGAGATCCAGGAGGCCGGGGGCTGGCGGGACTTCGCCGAGGTCCGCGAGGAGCTGGCGGGCTGGTTGGACACGCCACCAGCCGACCAGCCCGAACCTCGCTAAACGATCACTTCGAAGTCAAGCCGGTGGATCGGGGCTCAGTACACCGTTCCGTTGGCGCGCTGGCCGGGCGAGCGGGACAGCGAGCTGATGGTGTTGTGCTTGACCCAGCCGCCGGTCGCCGAACCGTCAGGGCTTCGGTTGATGGACACCCCGTCGGAGTTCGCCTGGCTCGAGGAGTAGCTCATCGACTGGACTGTCGCTCCGGCCGAATCCCGCAGGATCACCTGGTCACCGCTGTTGGACAGGTTGAGGCCGCCGGTGCTGGCTGCCACCGCCACGATGCCACCGGGGATCGCGGAGCCCGCGCCGAACACGGTGATCGCCTTGCCGGGCTGCAGCGTCGTACCGGCCGCGAACGTGTGCCGCACTGCCGACCCGTCCCGGACGGTCCAGCCGGCGATGCTGATCGCCGTGCCACCGGTGTTCACGATCTCGATGGCCTCGCCGGCGGTGCTGCTGCCCGGTTCGTTGGCCAGCACCTCGTTGATTATGACGTTGGCGGGTCCGCCGCCACCGCCGGCGGTGACGGTGACGTTCTGGGTCGTGGTGTGGGTGGCCCCGCCGTTGTCCGTCACGGTCAGCGAGACCGCGTAGGTTCCGGCCGATGCGTAGGTCACGGTCGGGTTCATCGCCGTCGAGGTCTGGCCGTTGCCGAAGTTCCAGCTGCGGCTCACGATGGTGCCGTCGGAGTCGGTGCTGCCATCGGTGAAGGTGCAGTTGAGAGCGGTGCAGGAGTGCGTGTACGACGCCGTGGGCTGCTGGTTCGCGCCGCCGCCACCGCCGATGACGAAGTTGTAGCGAGCCAGCACCGGGTAGTGGTCGCTGGTCGTCGTCGCGTAGTTCGGGACATAGGCCTGGGGCTGGAAGGCTTTCGCCGAGCCGGCGACGTATTTCGCCTGCACCTCGTTGGTGGTGAGCTGGTGGTCGATGAAGTCCGGGTAGCCCGCCGTCGACGACACGCCCGCCAGCGACAGGGCCCGCGTCGGGAACGTGTAGCGCGCCGCGTCGTTCACGAAGTTGGCGTAGGGCGAAGCCTTCCCGGATGTGATGGAGGTGTCGACGTCGTCGTTCCAGTCACCGATGACGAAGACGTTCTGTGTGGGGTAGGTCGTGTCGAGGTAGGACTTAAGGGCCTGCGACGCGGGGTTGCGGAGGTTCCAGTCATCCTGGGTAGACCCGGACTTCGCGTGCAGGACGATGAAGACGAGGTCACGGGTGACACCGTCGAACCTGCCGCGCAACGTGAACTCCACCGGCGGGCGGCCGGCGAAGTTGCTGTTCTGGTTGGTCAGGATGACCTTCGCGCTCACCAGGGTGGCCATGCTGGAACGCCAGACGAGGGCGACCTTCTGCTCGGTGTTGCTGAAGTCCGAGTAGTACTGCGCACCGTTCGTCACGATCGGGTCGTTGGCCACGACCCCGGTGTACCCGGGCATGCCGGCCACGAGTGTGTCGAACGCCGAGGTGCTGACGACCTCGGAGAGGCCCCACACGTCCATGTCGGCGCCCGCCATGACGTCGCGGACGTTCTGCTGCTGAAGCGCCTCGTTGGTCGGGCCGAAGTCCGGCGCACCTAACCACTCGACGTTCCAGTTGCCGACGTCGAGCTGTGTCGGCGATCCCTGCGACGGAACCGAGGCGGCGGCATTCGCCGCGGGGGTGGTAGTGAGCGTTGCCAGCGCCACGGCGGCGGCCAGGGCCCCCGTGAGCGCACGGAGCCTGAGTTTCATCGACAAGAGACCCTCCCGAGTTGGCGTGCGGGACTGGCCCGCAACCATGCTGTTGACGGGCTGAGGGAAGTGTCCGCCCGGCCCTCGGCCGCACCGCGCGCATGATCCAAACGATCAGCCACGTGTGAGTGAACATTCGACTGCCGGACCGATCGACCGGGTCGATCGACGGCTGGCCGCAGTGCGCGAGGACTTCCTCGACTGCGAAGTCGCGAGGCCCCGCCGCCGAGGACTGCGACTGACGGCTGCTACGCCCCCGCGGCCCGCAGCCGGTGCTCCGCGCCCAGCCACGGCTTGACCCACGTCACACCAGTGACAGCAGGGTTCAGCGGCGCGCGTCGCCAGGCGCGAGCAGGCTCGTCAGCTCCGAGATCGCTTCCGGGGACGGCTTGAAGTAGCGGCGGGACGTTCTCCGGCTTCCTGTGCCGGGACTTCGCCATCAGCATCAGCAAGGAGGCACCCTGCTCACCGAGGTGGGTCAGGGCGGAATGGCGGTACTCGTGCAGGTCCCAGCCGGTTCCCGGCCCGCACACGGCGGTGTGCTCGTCCAGCAAGGCGCGGGCCTGGCCGTAGGAGAGTCGGGCCAGGCCGGTGTCCGAGCAGACGTCGCGGGGACTGACGACCTTCCCCGGTCGGCTCAAGGGCCAGCCAGCTCGGTTTCCCACGGCTGGAATGGCGGGTCTACTACGTATGACGGGTCGCAGTAATGGCGGATCCATTGGGCTGCACGTATCTGAGCGTCGCCGTCGTTGATGACTCTGCCGGTCTCATCGACCTCAAGGACGTTGGTGTAGATCGTGAACACCATCTCCAATGTTGAGCCGAACTCCATCAGAGCGGGCTTGTAGTCGACGCCGTCCAGCAGTTCCATGTCTAAGGTGCCGTTGGCCAGGTAGAACGCGAAGAAGCGCAAACTGGCCCGCACATCTTCCGATAGTTGAGCCATGTTCCCCTTGTCTGACGCGCTGGCAGTACCAGCGAACATTGGTGAACTGCTTAAATCACGAGGTCGATGCCGTTGTCTCTGAGTTCCTGCGGGGTCAGGTCGATGGTGGGCTCGTCGGCAAGCTCTGCGTGGTAGCCGATCTCGTAGCGGTTGGCAGAGGCTTTGACCTCGGTGACCTCGATGGGCCGGCCGTTGGCGTGGGCCATGGTGCGGCGGATGATCAGCAGTGCTTCGGCGTAGTCCATCGCGAGCAGGGTGCGTTCGTCTTCGTAGGCGATGCGGGCGGTGGTGAGGGTCATCCATCGGATGGGGCCGTGTTCGCGGATGAGCGACTGGTAGAAGAACCCGGCGCGTTTGCGGTACTGGTCGTGGCGCTTGGGGTTGTCCCAGTCGGGAAGCATGTCGGCGTTGGTGTAGGAGTTGATCTCCAGTCGGGCGGACGCGCCGTGGATGACAGCGCTGTGGCCGCGGTGCCACATGCTGTGGCGGTGGATGACGGGGTGTCCGGGCCTGACGCCGAGGATGATCGCGGTATCGCGGTTGGCGCTGATCTTCTCGTCGGTGAACAGCGGGGCGTCAGGGTCGGCGTCGCGCATGGCGAGGTCCCAGCCGAATTCTTGGACGTCGGGGTGGTTGCCGGGGGCGGCGAGGTCGGGGCGTTTGCGGTCGGTGATGACGATGGCGCGGCGTTCGGGCATGGGGCGGACGAATGAGCCGCGTCCGCGCATGACGTAGGCCAGTCCTTCGGAGACCAGGGTGTCGATGGCCTTGCGGACGGTGGGGCGCGAGACGTCGTACTTCCTGACGAGCTCGGGTTCGCTGGGGAGTGCGCCGCCTGGTGGATAGCGGCCGTCCAGGATGGCGGCGCGTAGGTCGGTGGTGATGACGCGCCAGATGGCGTTTTTCTCGTCGGTCTCCATGACTTCCTTCCCCGAACTTTTCTCAGCACTACTTGTACTACAGGTTGACGAGCAGATCAAAGTAAGTCAACATGTACTACAAGTGGTACTGCGATCGCGGGAAGGTGGTGGTTGATCATGAACGCTGGCAACGAACACCCGGAATGGATGACCGACCTCGTGCGGGTCGTCAACGCGCCGGGCTACCAACGATGGCGGCAGATGGTCGCCGCAACAGGCGGCTGCGCCCACCCGATCCACCTCACCGGCGACTCGACGGTCGTTGACGCGAGCACGGGCGAGGCGCTGCACACCTACACCACCACCGACGAACCCGGCGGGCACCTCCTGGTCGCCTGCGGCAACCGGCGCGTATCGGTCTGCCCGGCCTGCTCAGAGGTCTACCGCGCCGACACCTTCCACCTGATCCGCGCGGGCCTGTCCGGCGGCAAAGGAATACCGGAGACGGTCAGCGCTCATCCGCGGGCATTCGTCACCTTGATGGCCCCGTCCTTCGGGCAGGTCCACACCCGACGCGAGACGAGCGGGACCGTGCGAGCCTGCCGTCCCCGCAACCGGGACCGGACGTGTGAACACGGGCGGCCGGCTTGCCCGGCAAAGACTGGTCCCCCCGCGAAATGCGGGACAGCTTCGTCTCGCTGCTGTCAGACTCCGGCGTCCCGATCGAGGACATCTCCCGCCTCGCCGGCCACCGGAATACGGTCGTCACCGAGACCGTCTACCGCAAGCAGATCCGGCCCGTGCTCATGCAGGGTGCCGAGACCATGGATGACCTCTTCTTCTCATGAAGCGACCTGGGATCACAGGGAGGAGGCATCATGTCGCGGTGAACATATTCCGGCGTTGGCAGGGTCGCATACGTTTCTACGGCGATTGCCCCGCATGTGGCCACGACTGGCGTGAGCATCCTGGGGGCGCATTCGATGACGATGATGCGTCACCCTGCGGAGAGTGCCTATATGAGATCGAACACGGCGAGCCGGACGCGCCCTCGGAAGCATGCAGATTGCCCGCTCCTCCCCCGACCACTGGCGATCCGTGAACAAGGCGATTCCATGCCGGACGCTGCCATCAGATCGGCACAACCTCATGCCCACCGGCCACCAGAACACGGTGGTCACCGAGACTACCTACCGCAAGAAGATCCGCCTGGTGCTTCTGCGGGACCTAGAGAAGATCAACTGCCTCTCCGAGGCATAGTCACTCAGTTCGTCACTCAGCCCGGGAAAGCAAGATCAGAGAAGGCGCGTTTTGCCTGGTGGGCGGTACTGGGTTCGAACCAGTGACCCCTCGCTTGTAAGGAGCCAAGCGCGCTACTTGCGGCGCGCTGAACTGCGGGTCTACCTAGCCGGCCCTCCCCCACTGACCAGCTCGGGCGCCGCCTAATGGCACGCTAATGGCACGGTGATCATGCCGTTCGCCCATGTCATCAGCGCTTCGGATCGCCATACGGAGCCGCTGCTTGCCGTCGAATGGCACGGCAATGGCACGGTGGCCGAGACACGATCCGCGACGGGCGCCCCTGCGTGCTCCTCTCCTTCCGATCGCCTACCTCGATTGGCGCAGCCGATCAAATGCCGACGCCCCAAGGGCTGACCGCCACCCACTGGGTATCAGCAGGATTTTGTCAGAGCCGTCTGGCATCATCTAACTCTGCGCAACAGCGGAGGGATACATGCCTAAGAAGACGCGTAAGGCCTCACCTCGCCAGAGCCAACAGCCAAAGAGCGTTCTTCTCTACCACGACATGGCCGTGTATGAAAACTTTGAACGCTGCGCACAGCGCATATTCAAAGTAGCGCAGATGGCCGAACGGACCAGACCTGGTGCACCACGCCTCCTCCACCTCAGAGTCCAGGGCCACAAGAACGACATTGGCGGCTACGACCACGACTCATGGGAGATAATGCGGCACTTTTTGCTCGATATGCTTTTCCCATACCTAACCGAGATCACTACACCGATATACAGGGTGCGGAATAAACAGAAGCAGTTAGACGACATCCCTGAGCGACTCGATATTTCCTACCCGGAGGGCGAGAACGGCTTCTGGTACGACGTGGATCTCCTGCCCGTCCGACCGAGGGAGATAGATACCGCCGCCCGTAGAACTCCCCCTTCTAGAGACGCGATCGCCGAGTACCTCGGAATGGACGCGGCGTGTTGCCTGGTGTGCTGGAAGACTAAGGTCGAGCGCGCCCACGTCGTTCCCACCGCCCTGGGCGGTTCGATGAACGTCCGCAACTTCGCGTTTTTGTGTCAGGAACATCACAGCCAGGCTCCGGATATCGCGGATGCGGAGGCTTTCTGGGCTTGGGTTGACTATGCAGAAATGAGAGACTCAGGAAGCAAGTGGGAGCAAGCCCCCGAAAATGTCAAAGATTGGATGCGCGCACTCGGCTCCCGAACAGAAAAACACGACCGCTCGGAAATGGATTTCATCGCCGCGGTAAAATTTGAATTGCGACACCTATACGACTGGACTGAAACCGACTTCTCTGAATCCTCTTGGAATCTACAAGAGGAGTATCATCGGGTACTCGATGCAGCGACTGGGAAGCACTTCGGTGTAGAAAAGAAGGTCGCTACGCACGCCTGGGCCTACAATGTCGCCAAGCATCGCCTCTCCCAACGCGGGAACTCCAGAACGGACCGGCCTGCGCGGGTCCTGCTTTACGACGACATTCAATGAGACAAGGGCCCGCTAATGGCCCGAGAGCAGCCTGACTGGCTCACGGCCGATCGACGGCGGGCCGCGGAATCTTGTCGGCCCAATCGTCCAGGCCGATGGAGATCACCTCTTTGAGCTTGTCCTTCCCGACAGCTTGAACAAGATCGGCAAGGCATTCACACCGGTTCAGTTCGCCAGCGACAGTGCATCGGTAAATGCCCATGATCCGGAGAGCCCGAGCGGAGACCTCAAAGATCTGCTCGCCTGGGATCGGGATCTTCGTGGCATAGTTCCGGAGGAGTTCTACGAGACATCTCCCCACCCTGTCGGCAGGCGATTTGCCCACCAGTATGTCGGCAACGAGAGCGTGGGTTTGGTCCTGTGCTTCTAGAAGCTTGCGAGCAGCTGCAGCCAGCGGGGCGCAGTCAGAGTGCCGTGCTGTGCGAACTTCATCCCAAAGGGCGCTACCGAGGAGATCGGAAGATCGCTGAGCGACAGTGGCTTTCCAGCCGTCCGTTGTCACGTTCGCGACGATCTCAAGGACAGTCTTCTCTACAGCACGGGGTGTCGCTGCTGCTGCGCGTACTGTGCGGCGCCGTCGCCGATGAGATGGGACAGGGTGTCCTCGGTGATCAGAGCAGGGGGAGTTCCTCCGTCGTTGGCACGGCAGACCCGAACGTGTCGCAGTAGAACCACATAAACCGGCCATGAGCTGACGATGCGGTCGGCCCTGTCGCTCCTGCTACTGGCCAGGGAGCCAGGCTTTGCGGCTCCAATCGGGTGATGCATCCAGCGTTGCAGTAAGAGGACGTCCGCGCGGTGACGAGCAAGGATCCGCCGGCGTCTCCCTCGGCGACCGATCAGGAGTACCTCACGCGCCTTCCGTCGCGAAAGCCAGAACGGCCCGGACTAGCACTGCCGACGGTTCTACAGGTAACCGAGGTTGTCAGCTACGCGATATCGATGAGCTGCGCCTACGTCTCCTGAATAAGGATGAGCATCGGCGCGAAAGATCATCCAGCGCATATCCCGCACGGCCTGATGCTCGTGCGGAACCGCACGCTCCTCCCCCGTCCGCGCATCCCGTATGCCGTCGACCCATCGCGAAGCGACAGCGGGCCGGTGACGCAGGTGCAAGCCCGTCTTCGCGTGTACGTCGGCCACTCGCCGTTCCTCGGCCATTGGACGCCAACAGGCACAGACGGGCTTTCGCCGGAGGAGTCGGTCTGCTGGGCTCTGCCTGGGTCGATGGCAGGAGGGATGCGCGGGCCCTGCCTCAGCCACCCGCGGACCCTCCCTGCCCTAGCGATCATCCCGGAGTTGGAGGCCCCCGCCGGAGGCACAATCATTCGCTCACCGTGCCACGTTTCTTGAGCTCATGCACCGACCACCAATAGGCAGCGATGACAAAGGCCAGGCCCCCAGCGAGAACGTAGATGAAGTAAGCCAGTGAACGAGACCAGGCAGCTGGCACGACGCCAATTACCCAGAGGACAGAGAGCTCTCTGACCGTGCGCCGCGTGACTCGTCGCTGTGTGTCGACGGCTACTCGGACTGCTACTTGGTTGACGAGAAGCTGAGTTGCGACTGAAGCCTCAGCAACTCGTGCCGCCAGATCCACGGGGATGGACGCTAAAGTCCTGTCGTAAAGTGCATCCCTGAACCGTGCGGCAGCCTCCGCGCGTGACGAAGTTCCGGGCCCGTCTTCGCTGTCTGAATCCATGCAAATAGCGTCTTCCGCGAAGTGCGACATTGGTGTATGCGAGCAGCCCCGATGAAAGATCAGCGTTGCAGATCTGCGCGCACGAGTCCAGCCTTGCGTCTAGAGCAAGTTCACCATCGCACGCGCCCGAGTCGCCGGCGGCCGGGACCGGCCCCCAGGCCGCATGCCCGGCCGCCGAGCGGGCGTAGGGTCGCGAGGCGGCGCGGAGCGCCGCCCTTGATCTCTATAAGCACAATTCGGCAACACACGCTCAGAGTTTCGGATCTCCTCGTATGGTTGTAAACCTGAGATCAGAGTACGTCGATAGGAGGAGAACGTGATCACCGGAGATGAGCCTGTATCTAGCGAGAACGACATTCTGGGTCGTCGTTCCATTGCATGCCAGTGGGCGGCCGCGATTGGGCAGACGACGGCACCAAATGGTCTTGTTTTTGCGGTAACGGGTCCTTGGGGGTCAGGAAAGACCTCAATGCTTAACATGATGGAAGAGGAGTTGACCGCCAAGGAAATTAAAGTCTTGAAGTTTAATCCATGGCTGTTCTCGGGAACTGATCAGCTCGTCAATTTTTTCTTTGGCGAGATGGCAAGCCAGCTTGAGTATGGGAACCCGAAACAAAAGAAGATTGCTGGTTCGTTAAAGAAGTACGGTGCTCTATTCTCTCCCATTAAGGTTGTACCGATCATAGGCACTGCCTTAGGCGCCGCGGCCGAAACCGCAGCCGCTGCGGGGAAGTTTATGGAGGAGAGCCAGATCCGGGGCGTTCAAGAGCAAAAGAACGCGCTAGCGGACGCGCTCAGGGATCTTGGACAGCCGATGATTATAATTCTAGACGACCTCGATAGACTTACTGGTCAAGAGATCCGGGACGTCCTTCGAATGGTTCGCTTAACCGGGGCATTCCCAAACCTGGTATACATCCTGTCGTTTGACCGTCAAAGAGTCGAACTCGCGTTGAACGAAGACGGGCTTCCCGGTAGAGCCTATCTAGAAAAAATCGTTCAGGTGATGTTTAATGTCCCTAATATTGCACCGATAGAGCTTCATGCAATTTTGTTTGCCGAGCTGGATCAGGTAATACAAGATGTTCAGTACTCTCGATTTTCGACTGACGTATGGCCCGATGTCTTTATCGAGATTATAGCGCCTCTTCTGTCTACCGTTCGCGATGTCCGACGTTATGTCGGCCCGCTTCGCACCGTGCTGTCGATACTGGATGATCGAATAGAACTCGTGGATGTTCTAGCATTAGAGGCAGTGCGGACATTCCTGCCGGATGCTTTTTCGTTACTCTCGTCCGCAGCCCCCGGATTAACAACACCTACCTATGGCTCACACGACGATCCGAAGTACACCGAGCAGGTCCGCGCCTTCGTTGATTCGGATGAACAGAATCAAGGAATTTTGCGCGCGATTTGTACAAGGCTCTTTCCAGCTTCAAAGCTCCGACTCGGCATAAACGAGAGCTATGGCACGGAGTCGGCAGCGACCTGGCTTCGCGAACGTCGCGTTGCCCACTCTGATGTGCTTTCGTTTTATCTACAGATGTCCATGCCCTCAGGCATGAGAAGTGCGGTGGCGGCGGAGTTATTATTTGCGCATATCGAGGACGAAGATTTCCTGTCGCAGGCGCTTAGTGATTTAGAGCCGTCGCAAGTTGAGTCGATCGTTGCCGCACTGGAGTCCCATCAAGAAGAGTTCTCTGGCGTTGATCCCACGGCGGCAATAGTTGTCCTCCTGAACCAATTGCCACGCCTTCGGCGTCAGGCTAGAAGTTTTTTCGATATTGGTCCGGATCTAGTAGTCTCCCGCGTGGTTTACCGACTCCTGCTGCCTACGGGCGGACCCGATCAGGTTCTAGCATTAGTTCGCAGCATACTTCCGAGGGTGCATCAATATTCATCAAAGCTCATACTGCTGAAGTTGGTCGGTCATGAGGAGAACGCAGGACATAAGCTGGTAGAGGAAGCCGAATGGAGATCGCTAGAAGAGGAGATCAGAGAAGAGGTTCGATCTTCTGCCGCGACCGATCTAGCGCATGAATGGGATCTCCTCCGGCTCATGTGGTGGGCCGGAGCTAATGACGATCCTCGCATCTGGATTATTCCGGAGACATTTCTTGATGAGCCGGAATTCGCTTCAAGACTGCTGACCACTTCCGTGAGTCAAGCGCGTAGGCAGACCATGGGGTCCAGGGCTGTAGATATTAGCGATCGTATCGCATGGGGGATCCTGAAAGAGGTTGTCGGCGGCGAGGAAAACATTCGCCGCTGTCGGAACGCTGCTGTAACCGCAATGGGTGACGAAACCTCACTCATCCAGCTTGTAGACAAGTATCTAGAGGGGTGGAGGCCTAAAGAGTTTTAATGCTGGGAGGTTCGATTAGATTATGGCGGCTCAGGAGAGAATTTCGTGGCGGCGAGTCAAACTACCTGTTCAGTAATTAGCCCACCCGCCCGGCCTGGAGAATCCCTTGGCGGAGGGCGTGGCGAGAGTTGCCGTCCGGCCACGAGTGAACTCGACGTCGTCCACGCCGCGGCGAGCCTGCCGGCCATTACGTCCTGCGATCGTCGCTCCGATGATTGTTCCCCGTGGTAAAACGCTCGGATGGAGGATCGGCGGGATCGGCTGCGTGCGCTGGGTGAGCTGTTTCGTCAGTTACGCAAGGGCGCGGAGCTGACCGGCAAGGAGTTGGCACAGCGTGCAGGAGTGGCTCAGCCTACGATCTCGCGGATAGAGACGGGGCAGCTTCTTCCGACGCCGGAGACTGTCGACCGGCTTTCAGTTGCCCTTGAGCTCGATGATCGGAATCGCGGACGGCTGGATGACCTGCTCCTGCGGCTTCGAGACGAGGTGGCACGCCTGAAGAGCGGGCTAGCCGGGCGCGAGGCGGCTGATGCTGCACGGGTTCGCTCGGCCCAACGCGTGGTGTCCTTCCAATCGGCGATGATTCCGGCCCTGCTCCAGACTGCTGAGTACGCGCGGCTTGCCCTGGCGGTCGGCCGTGATGTTGACGAGGATGACGCAGCGAATGCGGCGGCCTCGCGGGTGAGCGCCCAGGCTGTCCTGTTCGATGCCGACCGTGAGTTCGCGTTCGTGCTGACTGAGGGTGCGGTACGGACCTGGCCGGGATCTCCATCGTTGATGCTGGCCCAACTCGACAGGTTAGCCCAGGTGTCGACACTGCCCCATGTCCGAGTGGGTGTTGTGCCCTGGACGGTCCCCGCGCCAGGCTTCCCGTTGCATGGATTCACGATCTACGACGAGTCGACCAGTGTCGTAGAGGCGCTCACGGGCGATGTGACTCACCTCGACCCTGGCGACATCACCATGCACATGGAGACTCTCCACGCGTTCGCTGCCGCGGCCGTGTACGGCGACGAGCTGCGGGATCTCCTCGGCGAGATCGCGGCCGACTTCAGGGAGCTGGCAACAAAGCTCGGCCAGTGACGCATTTATACGTGGAATAGCTTGAGCGCCTTCTAAGGTGACTCATACGCTGAGCATGTGGATGTATAGCCCCCTAGACATCGGAGCTTCCCCATGCTGGCCTGGCGCATGTCCCGCTTCTTCCTCGGCTCCCCCGCTTCGGTGACCGAAGCCCGCCGGTTCGTCACCGCCTTCCTGCGCGACTGGCCGTGCCTGGAGGCGGCCGAACTCATCGTGAGCGAACTGGCCACCAACGCCGTACGGCACTCGGCAAGCGGCCGATTCGGAGGCCGGTTCATGGTGACCATCCGGGTAGTCTCCAACGGGCTATGGCTCGGCGTCCTGGACGAGGGTGGCCCGCACTCTCCGCAACTCTCAGCAGGCTCTGACGATGAAGGCGGACGGGGCCTGATGCTGGTCTCCGCCCTGGCGGCGCAGTGGGGCGTGTGCGGGGACGAGCATGGCCGTACCGTCTGGGCTGTCCTGTCCACGGTGCCGGCGCTGGTCGCCTCGGAGTGAGCGACTGCCTGGCTCCTCACGTGCCGGTGCCTCAGTCGGGATACCACCGGCTGGCCTGGCTTGATCCGCGGGGCGATGTCCGATGCCGGGTGGTGGCGTGGACGTGTGACTGCAAGGCCCTGATCTACGAGCTGTGCGAGTCGGGCGGACTCGGCTTCATCCGCCGCACCGTCCAAGGCGACGCGGTCACGGTCACCGAGACGCAGCGCATGCCGATCCGGCAGGTCCGAGAACTGTGGGCGACCATCCTTGTCGGGATGGCACGATGAGTCCGCGAGGCGTACCGAACCGGCGTTCCGCGATCCGAGCCGTGGACCCAAAAAGCGGCAAACCCCTCAAAACCGTACTGTCAAGGGGGATGGACGGCATTTCGTCTAGGGGCCTAGACTCGGTCGAGCACCGCCAAGGAGGAAACGTGCCACCGACCGACCTGGACCGCATCGCCGCGATCGATGACCCTTACCGGCTACTCCGGGTCGCCACCGAACGACTCAACGCCGCACAGCAGGAAGTCACCGAACTGGCCCGGCTCCGCCGCCGCGTGATCCAGGAACTCCACGCGCAGGGAATGTCCTACGCGCAGATCGCAGAAAAGGCCGGCCTGTCCCGCGGCCGCATCCACCAGATCCGCCACACCGGCCCCGCCCCCGAGGGCGCGTTCCTCGGCACTGGGATGGTCACCGTCGTCACCCCGCTGCGGCACGACGCCGAAACTGGCCGTTCCATGGTCGCTTTGGACGACATGCGCTCCGGCAAGCGGCTGGAAGACCTTGCCCGCGGCTTCGGCCTGAACGTCGCCACTGACAACGTCACCGTTGACGGCCAGATCGATCTCAACCAGGACGGCCTGCTCGTCATCTGCGGCCCCCGCATGTCCGACGCCATGCGCGCGGCCTACGACACCGATCCGGTCATCCGCTGGGATCGCGATGACAAGGGCTGGATGCTCATCGACACCCGCACCAAGCAGGTGTTCCGCTCCGGCACCCAGGCAGACCCGCAGCAGCCCACCGACTCGGCATTCCTCGGCCGGCTCCCACGCCCGGACGGTAACGGGTCGTTCCTCGCCATCGCCGGTATCCGCCCCAACGGCTCACTCGGCGTCGTCCACTTCCTCACCAACGAAATCGCCACCCTTTGGGGACAGGTCGACGACAAGCGGTTCTCCTGCGTGGTCGACGTCGAATACGACCCGACGACCGGGGAACCCGTGCGGGCGGAACTGGCCAGCCCGCTCTACCGGCACGAACAGAGCTGACCCGTGCACGTCACCTTCGCGAGCGAACCCGCCTTCCCCGGTCGGCCCAATGAGGACTTCATCGGCGCCACCCCGGACGCGGTCGTCCTCCTCGACGGCGCCAGCATCCCGGCCGGGATCGAATCGGACTGCTCGCACAGCGTGCGCTGGTATTCCCACGCTCTCGGCTCCACCCTGCTCGCCGAGATGACCCAAAGCGCCGGCCCCCTGGCCGAACTCCTCGCCAAGGGCATCAAACACGTGACCTCGTTGCACGACTTCACCTGCGACCTGTCCCACGGCGGCTCCCCCTCCGCCACCGTCGTCCTGCTCCGCCAGGCCGGCGACCAGCTCGACTGGCTCGTCCTCGGCGACTCCACGCTCATCCTCGACACCAGCACGACAGAGCCAATAGTGGTCCGCGACGACCGGCTAGACCAAGTCGCTGCACCTCGCCGTACCCGGCTCGACGCCCTACCCGGAAACACGCCGGAGCACGCCGAAGCGCTACGGGTGTACGTGGAAGGCTTGGCCGACTACCGGAACCGCGACGGCGGATTCTGGGTTGCCTCCACCGATCCCCTCGCCGCCGACCAAGCCCTCACCGGCACAGTGCCCGCTGGCTCTGTTCGTGCAGTGGCGCTACTGACGGATGGGGCATCCGACGCCGTCGACCGCTACCACCTCACCACCTGGCGCGGGCTCCTCGACACCCTCGCAGAGCACGGACCAGCGGAACTAATCCGCCAAGTCCGGGTAGCCGAACAGTCGGACCCCTACGGCCAAGGTTGGCCCCGCAGCAAGACCCACGACGACGCAACTGCGGCCTACTGCCAAGCCTGAGATCTGCCCTGGTCTCTACGGAAGGGTGAGACATTGGTGTTCGAGCACGTTCGCGGACTAACTCCGGAACGCCTTGGACTTCTGACCGCTGTCTTTGAAGAATGCCGGTCGCTCCTGAGACGCAACGGAGATATGGAGTCCATCCAGCGGCTCCTGCGCGACCGCGGCACCTCCACGCTCGAGGCCATCCTCGTCACCCTCGAACTCATGCGTCCCAAACAGGGCACCCTCGCCGAGGCCAGGGATGCAGTCCTCCTCAGCGCGGCACGAAATGACGCCCTACACCAACACGAAACGCTCATGGCCTCGTATGAGGCGATCGGTTCAGACGAAATTGACCAGCGCTCGGGTCTGTCCTCTTCAACGAGGGACCCCAAGCAGCGAAGGCATGACATGGATGTCGATCACATCATCGAGCAACTCGACAACGTCGTGCGCGCCCTCCTTGCGGACTTCGAGAGCAAGTACGGCTACCCGCCCGGCACCAACACGACGGTGCTGGCCGATGGAGACGAAGAGCTCCGCGCCTTGTCGCAGGAGCTAGGAGCTCCTCTCCCAGCTGACATCTCAGCCTTCTTCGGCGCCATCGCAGAAGTGAGTCTCCCGGACCTGTGGAACGGCTACTTCATCGGACCTCCAAACTGGATCGCCGAGCTGCACAACTCCCGAGAACCGAGGTTCATCCGCCATGGCACCACAACTCAGGAGGTGATGATCATCGCTGCGAACGGTGGCGGCATGCTCTACGCGGCACCCCTACCTGATGGCCGGCCGATCCTGGCGCTACCGAACAGTGCAATCCAGAACGGCATCTACGATGCCGACGTTGCAGGCTTCGGACTGGTAGCCGCCAATCTCGACGAGTTCATGCGGACGTTGATCACCGCAGGGCTCGCCGAGGACTCCACAGATCCATTCGACCCGTACCAGCAGAACTAATCCGCCAGGTCCGCGAAACAGAACGGTCAGACCTGTACGGCCAACGATGGCCCCGCAGCAAGACCTACGACGACGCCACTTCAGCCTATTTCCATACTTGAGATCCGCCCTCGGAGTTCCTCGAAAGGGAAGAAAAAATTTGATCTTTAAGCATATCCGGCGTTTTGGCAGGAAACTCGCGACTAGCCGAAATGACGTTAGGTCGCACTACAAAATAGAGTGGGGCACTTCGGACCGCGAGGCCGAATTCTATACAGAAGACATCTCTATCGGCGTACTAAAGTGGAATACTAGCGCCAACACGCAGGGGGTGAACATTTATGCAACCGTCGGCGCGAGCGATTATCCAATTCCAGGATTTAGCGCGAACCATCGGCAGGAGTTCTTCGTTGGACTGATCCCCGAATTCGATGATATTGCTAGCCGCTTGGCATGGCTGGGAGCCTATACGCAAATGACGGGCGAGGTTTTGTCTACTGGTCATACATACAGGGCACTTCAAGGCCTGGTTGACGGGCATGGATTCGGCGGATTCGTGATCCTATCGCCGCTCGACGGCCATCCTGCTCCCGTCGTTCTTGAGGATGGTCGACATGTCGAGTTTCTCATGGTTATCCCGGTCTTCAGTGACGAGCTCGACTATGCGCGCAGTCACGGAGTAGATGACCTATTGGCGAAGATGGAATCCTTGAACGTCCCGTTCTGGGATCCGACGAGAAACTCAACCTTCCGGACACCTGAAGAAGGATCCTTGTTGGTATAGCCGCACCAGGTCTCTGCTCACGAGCACGAGGCCCCCAATAAACGTTCTTGAGATGATCCAGAGACCACGATTGATCGTGCTCGATGTTGGCACGCATTCCGCGCACCAGATGGCAGAACGCCTCCGTCGTAACCCTAGCCCGGCTTTGAGTAGTGGACTCGATGTCCGAGATCATTCCGGTAACTGACGAATCAGAGCAACCAACTCCGGGGGACACTGCGCAATAGGCGCGCTTTTTCTTACTAAGCGGGCAGCCACCACGAGTTCCACGAAGGTGCTAGGTCCCTCAAGCACAGAGGCCAAGATCCCAAGTGGAGTGACCAGGCTGGTTTCCACGGTGTCCGGAAGCGCATCCAGGTAGACATCGTCTTCAGTGAGCACCAGGTCAACAAGCTCTCTTGCTGTTGCCCTGAGTGCGTCCACATCCAGACCTTGAGCGATCTGGTCAACTCCCTGCCACGCCGGCAAATAGTGCGGCAGATGGTTCGACATGGGCATGGCCGTCCTTCCCTCCAGAGATGCGCTGCACGTACCGGGATCTTGGGGTCGGTCATCCTTGGAGATGGCCCTTCCCTCAGCGTTGGACTCAGATGGCGATGGCCCTTCCCTCAGCGTTGGACTCAGATGGCGATCGGCAGGGGCTCGATCCAGCAGTCGACAACCTTGGGAGCGATGTAGGCCAAGGCGTCCTCGGCGTCGGCTTCGGTGAGGAAAACGCCGGCGCCGCTGATATCCGGTACACCTCGGCGATCGACACGGGTCATGACCACATAGACGGTTCGGTACCGCTCCCGACGGACCTGCTGGTCGTCGGCGTTCATCGCGTCGATGAGGTCCCGCACGGAGGCGACGTTGAGTTGCATATGGAATCCGTCCAGCGGCTGGGTAGGCCACCGGGGCATGTCCTCTGACACGTACGCGAACAGACTCTGTCTCGTACGACGGAGAACGTCCTCCCGCCAGCCAACAGCCAGACTGATCACGTAGTCGGTCACCCCGTCGCTTTCCAGGATGAAGATCCGCTCGCCGCCCTCGACGTCACCGCCGGACAATGCCTTGATCAGGCCGAACTCTTCTTCCGTCGCACAACGTATGGTCAACCCCCGATAGACGTCTCTGATCTTCAGGGCAGTGACCGGCTTGAAGACGAGATCGATGGTCGAGTCCTGGTCTACGACTAGAGGCGTGCTACGAAACATCAGTTGGCTGTGGCTCACGCCGTAAGCGAAGAACTGGAAGCGACGGTCGCTTTGAAAGAGAACCGACCCGGGGTCCAGCTGAGCTTTGCTGTTGTGCCATACGTCACTGATCACTGACGTCATGCTGCCGATCACGGCCCGGCGCGTCAACGGCTGCGTTTACCCCCCTAGACAGTTGGGCAGATCCTAACTATCGTTGTTGCATAGCCCCCTAGACAGTCCATCAAGGCGACGGCACACGACTTACCCCGTCTAGGGGGGTCGACAGAAGGGAGGAGCAGCTATGGCACTACAGGGACCGATACCGGTGACCTTCGACATGGTCTTTCCGCACGGCTGTTACGTCGTGGGGGAGGTCGAGCAGGTCAAGGACTTCGACGCCTCGACCAACGGGCGGTTCGTCCAGGCACGCGACAAGCAGACGAGAGAACTCGTGTGGCAGGTCGCGGTGATGGACGCGGACCCGACGCTCAAGCCGGCTCAGAAGACGGTGGCGGTGAAGATCCTGGCTCCGATCCAGCCGGTTCCCCCGGCGCCGATGGCGGGGCTACCGTTCACGCCGGTCGAGTTCGACGGGGTCAGCGTCACGCCGTACGTCAACCAGTCGGGACGGCTGGCCTACTCGATCCGAGTGCGCGAGATGCGCGCTCCCCGCTCGGGTGCGTCCCGTTCGGCTGCGGCTGCGAAGGATGCGGCGTGATGGGCCGGGCCAAGGCTCGCCCGGCGAGTGTGATCAACCTGAACAGCGGTTCCGGCGCGGTGGCGGAGAACCATTGCTATCCGGTGCGGACGCCGGTGCTGGAACTGCGCTTCGGCTCGGTGCAGGTGCTGGTGACCACGTCCGCGGCCGACGAGGTGACGGCGGCTGATGTGGAGTTCGCCCAAGGCCTGGCTCGCGAGGCGGCCTCGTTCGCGCGGTCGGTCGAGCGGACCTTTCACGGACTGCCGAACGGTCGCGGGGTGGCGGCCTGATGACCCTCGCCCCCTACACCCACGTCACGGTATCGATCCAGCCGGGCGAGGTTCCGCACCTGGGCGTCTCGTTCCACACGCCCGACCTTCGGGTGAGTGCCTCGGTGCTGAACACCGGTCGGCCGTACCTGGGCCTGGACTCCAGCGAGGCGCGGGTGTCGGTCTCGACCACTGGGGCCGGTCCGGTTACCGCGAAAGATCTCGACGTCGCCCGGCAGATCTTCAACGCTGCCGCGCGCTACCTGGCCGACTGCGAGCGACTGCACACCCAGCAGTCGGCTACCCCCGCACGCTTCGACGCCCCTGGCGACGAGGTGGCGGCCTGACATGCAGGTGGGGCCGCTGGAACTGGCATTCCGGCGGCCCCCAGGTCTCCCGCACACAGCAATGTTCGAGAGGAGTACAAGCCTAGTGTTCAAGAAACTGCCTGGTGACGAGACACGCAGTCTCGTCTCCACCACCCCTGACACCGCCGTGGTGTTCCGTCCGGCCGTCGTCCATACTCCCGCGATCATCAGTCTCGTCTTGTGGCTGTGCCGTCTGGTCCCGCGGCTGGTCCGGCTGGTGTGGCGGCATCCGCTCGCTGTCACCGTTCCTGTGCTCGTCGGCGTCGTCTGGGTCCGGTACGGCTACGGCCTGGCCCTGGTCGTTTTCGGCCTCGTCCTGACGGTTGGCCTGTCCTGGTTCTCCCTCGACCGGGCATCGTTCCTGCGCTGGGTGGGCTGGCGACTGCTGGCCTTCGCCCGCTGGTTCTGGATCTACCGGCGCCACTGGCAACCCGTCCTGACCGTCGCCGGCCTCGCCCGGCACCTCCGCGGGCGCGACTACCTCCCCCGACTCGTCCGCGTCGAGTGCAACGAGTGGGCCGACCGGGTCACCGTCCGCATGCTCGGCGGTCAGGCGGTCAAGGACTGGGCCGACCGGACCGACAACCTCGCCCACGGCTTCGGCGCTCCGTCGTGCCGGGTGGCGGTCGAACGTGCCGGACGACTGGTGCTGACCTTCCCCCGCCGTGACCCGCTCGCGAACCCGTTGCCGGCCGTCCCCGTCCCCGACGCGGCGTCGGTCGGGCCAGTTGAGATCGGACAACAGGAGGACGGCCGTCCGCTCCGCCTCAAAGTCCACGGCACTCACGTCCTCGTCGCGGGCGCCACGGGTACGGGCAAGGGCTCGTTCCTGTGGGGCACCATCCGCGGGCTCCTCCCGGCGATGCGGGCGGGCCTGGTCCAGGTGTGGGCGCTCGACCCCAAACGGATGGAGCTCTCCTTCGGCCGTCCCCTGTTCGGCGACCGGTACGCGGCCGATCCCAAACAGTGCGCCGACCTGCTCGACGAGGTGGTCTGCGTGATGCAGGAGCGGGCCGACCGGTTCGCCGGCCTCCAACGCAACCACACACCGACCATTCAGGATCCGTTCGTCCTGGTGATCGTCGATGAAGTCGCGTTCCTCACCGCGTACCAGTCCGACCGGCAACTCAAGCAGCAGATCAGCGCGGCATTGGCGACCCTGACGACGCAGGGGCGCGCGGTCGGTGTCGGCGTCCTGGCGGCGCTTCAGGACCCGCGCAAAGAGGTCATGAACATCCGCAACCTGTTCCCCGACAAGATCGCGCTTCGGCTCGATGAGTCCGAACAGGTCGACATGGTCCTGGGCGACGGCGCACGGGACCGGGGCGCACTGGCTGACCACATCTCACCCATCCCACAGCTCGGCGCGGGCGTCGGCTACGTCCGACTCGAAACCTCACCCGATCCGGTCCGGGTGCGGGCGGCCTACGTTTCCGACCACGACATCCGCGCCATGGTCGCCGACTTCGAGGGAGTAAGCCGTTGAGTCTCGCCCACTTCCTCGATGACCTTCGCTGCTCTTGCTGCGGTGCGCTGAACGTGCTGTGGCTCGACCCGGTCCGAGGCTTCGTCGAGTGCCACGAATGCGGTCAGAAAGCCACTGTCCTCGTCGATGCGGCACCCCTCCCCCACTCCCCCAGCAATGGACGACCGCTCGGAGGTGACTGGTGACCCACCCCAACGATCGGTCCCTACCTCGGGCTGAGCGGATGGCGATGCCGCTCGCCCGGAAGGTCGTCGAGGAACTCGCCAAGCAGTACGGGGTGTGCATCCGGCCGATTCCATTCCGGCGGATCGACAGCCACACCGGCCAGGCGGACATCGTCGACGTCCCCTGCGGCGCCACACTGGAAGCCAAATGCCCGCCGTGCGCCAAGCGGAATCAGCAGCTCCGCAAAGCGCAGTGCCGGGAAGGTTGGCACCTCGCAGAAGAACCGGCCAACACCCCGAAGCCGGCGGACGACCACCAGCGTTACCTCGTCGGGCTGCGAGCCGATGCCCAGGTCTGGCGAGAGCAGGCAGACCAGGCCGGCGACTCCACCGACGATCTGGCCGCCGCCATCGATGATCTCGACGAGGAGATCAACAGCGCGGGCATGCGGGGAAACGTCCTCGGCCGGACAACGGGCAAGCGGTCCCGGTCGACGAGACGGCGGCAGGATGCTCCGGACCTGCCCAAGCGCAAGATGGCCAAGACCACGCTCGGACGGACCTTCACCGGCTCGGATGGCAAGACCTTCCGGCCGTCGATGTTCGTCACGCTGACGCTGCCGTCGTACGGGCGCGTCAACAACGGGATCCCGACTGACCCGGACAGGTACGACTACGCGGGTGCGGCTCGGGATGCGCTGCACTTCTCCAAGCTGGTCGACCGGTTCGTGCAGAACCTGCGCCGTGTGGCCGGCTTCGACGTGCAGTACTTCGCGGCTGTCGAACCACAGAAACGGCTGGCACCACATCTGCACATGGCGATCCGCGGGACCCTGCCTCGCGCGGAGCTCCGACAGATCATCGCAGCGACCTACCACCAGGTGTGGTGGCCACCCACTGACGTGATCCGCTTCGACGGTGACCGGCTACCCGTCTGGGCTGAGGATTGCGGCTACCTCGACCCGGACACCGGCGAAATGCTGCCCACCTGGTACGAGGCGCTCAACCAACTCGACCAGGACGACGAGGCCGGCCCCCTTCACGTGATCCGCTTCGGCCAGCAGCACGACATACAGAGCGTGCTCGCCGGCACCTCCGACGCCGACACCTGCATCCGCTACCTGTCCAAATACCTCACCAAGAGCATCAGCGACGACATCGACCCGGACGACCCGGCCCAGCGCGCGCACGTCGAACGCTTCACGGAAGCACTGCGCTTCGAGCCCTGCTCCCCCACCTGCCCGAACTGGCTCCGCTACGGGGTGCAGCCCAAGGGCGCCAAGCCGGGGATGGCTCCCGGCCGGTGCAAGAGCAAGGCGCACAAGCCCGAACACCTCGGCTACGCGGGCCGGCGCGTGCTCGTCTCTCGCAAGTGGTCCAACAAGACCCTCACCGAGCACAAGCAGGACCGCCGCACCTGGGTCCTGGAAGCCCTCGGCCTGCCCGACAAGCCCGCTGATCCGCACCGGTACGTCTGGCGGCAAGTCCCCAACGGAGACGCCAACGTCCCCCCGATCGCCGTGCGACTCCTGCGATCAGTCCATGAGCGCCAACGCTGGCGCAACCACATGAACCAGCTACAGGCCCAAGCAGACGGACAAGATCTTTCGGCAACTGAAGGGAGGGCGGCGTAGGTGGCGAGCAAGGACGGGCGGCGGCGGTTCGGCAGCATCCGCAAGCTGCCCTCCGGCCGGTTCCAGATCCGCTATCCCGGTCCTGACGGGCAGATGCGGACCGGAGACACGACGTATGAGCAAAAGCGCGAGGCCGACAAGGCGTTGTCGCTCATGGAGGCCAAGCTCACTACCGGAAACTGGACCGACCCTCAGCGGGCCAAGGTCAAGCTCGGCGACTACGCCTCAAAGTGGATCGCAGAGCGGACCAGCCTCCGGCCTCGCACAATCGAGATCTATATGGGGCTGCTGCGCCGATACGTGGTCCCGTATCTCGGCAACGTCCCGTTGAGCAAGATCGATACGGCGATGGTTCGCGAATGGCGGGCGACGCTCGCGGGAAAGGGTGTCGGCCCGTCCGAGGTGGCCAAGTCCTACCGCTTCCTACGGGCCGTGCTGATGACCGCTGCGGACGACCAGATCATCCCGCGTAACCCGTGCCGCATCCGCGGTGCCGGCGAAGAGAAGCCGGACGAACGACCGGTGCTCACCGTGGCCAAGGTATTCCAACTCGCCGATCTCGTCGGGGAACGCCTCCGAGCGCTGATCCTGCTGGCCACTTTCGCGAGCCTGCGATGGGGTGAGGTGGCGGCCCTGCGGCGGATGGACCTGGACCTCAACGCGGGCGCCGTCAGCGTTCGGCAACAGCACGTCGAACTGGACACCGGAGAGCTCCTCGCCGGACCACCCAAGTCACGAGCCGGCGTCCGCACAGTGGCCATCCCTTCGGCAATCGTCCCCGCCCTCCGCGATCACCTCGACAAGTTCACCGACTCAGAAGACGACGCGCTGATCTTCACAGGAGCGCGCGGCGGCATCCTGCGGCGCAGCAACTTCCGACGGGCGGCCAAGTGGGATGAGAACACAAGGAAGATCGGCTTTTCCGGTCTCCACTTCCACGATCTCCGGCATACCGGGAACACGATCGCGGCCGGCTCCGGCGCGACCCTTCGCGATCTCATGGAGCGGATGGGACACGACTCCGTACGCGCCGCGTTGATCTACCAACACAGCACCGCCGAGGCCGACCGCAAGATCGCCAACGCCATGGACGACACGATCACGCAAGCCCGTCCACGCGACGGTTGAGGATCTTCAAGTGCACGCAACCACGAGAGCTAATGGCACGCTAATGGCACGAGAGCCCCGCAGCATGATCGCTGGCGGGGCTCTTTTCGCAGGTGGGCGGTACTGGGTTCGAACCAGTGACCCCTCGCTTGTAAGGCGAGTGCTCTACCGCTGAGCTAACCGCCCGGACGGGACTACACCTTACGACACACGACCGCCTCTCAGCACATCGAGCGACCAGCCTCGCCCCACGTCGAACGCCCCCGCCGCACGCCATCCGAGCAGGGCCGCGCCGAGCATTCCGGCACGCATGCCGAGGGCCGCCTGACGCAGTGGAGGCGCATCCCGGAACGCCAGCCGTCCGGCCAGTTGCTCCTCCAAGGGGTCGAACAGGACCCGGCCTGCCTCCCCCAGCCCGCCGCCCAGCACGATCACCGAAGGATCGAGCAGCAGGACGTACGTCGCGAGCGAGATCGACAGCGCCTCGACGGCTTCGCCGAAGACCTGGGCGGCCACCTGGTCACCGGCCGCCGCCAGGGCCACGACCTCCTTCGCGGTGGCCGTACGGCCGGTGCGGGTCTCGAAGCGCCGGGCCACGGCGGAAGCCGAGGCATAGGTCTCCAGGCAGCCGACCTGGCCGCAGGCGCACTTCTCCCCCGTCGGCCACACCGGCGCGTGGCCGATCTCGCCGCCCCAGCCCCGGGCGCCGCCGTACGGCTCGCCCTTGATGATCACGGCGCCGGCGATTCCGGTGCCGATCGGCAGGAACAGGAAGTCGTCGGCCTCACGGCCGGCGCCGAGCACGCTCTCGGCGAGTCCGCCGGTCTGGACGTCGTGGCCGAGCCGCGTGGGGATGCCTTCGGGGACGAACGCGGACGCCGGGACGTTCCGCCAGCCGATGTTCGCGGCGTAGACGGCCGTGGACGCGGTGACGATGCCGGGTACGGCCAGGCCGATGCCGGCCGGTGGAGCCCCGAACCGGGCGGTGCCGAGTTCGACCAGTTCGCCGGAGTAGGCGCGGACGGCCTCCACCACGGCCTGGGGACCTTCCTCACGCCCGGTGGGGCGTCCCTCGAAAGCCGTCACCTCGCCGTCGCGCGTGACCAGGCCACCCTTCATCGTCGTACCGCCCACGTCGAGCCCGACGACATAGTCCACGTGTGTGACTCCTGGGGTTTCAGTGATGGTCACGAGCGTCCGAGCACGCGGTCGAGGGCGGCCTCCACCTCGGCGGGCAGCCCCGGCGCGCCGGTGGACCTGCTCGGCTTCCCCGTCGCGACGTGCGGCTCTTCGGGCCGCGCCTGCCGTACGGAACCGCAGGAGCGGCATTCGACCTCGCCGAGGCGGCGGATCAGGGAAGTGGACGCGCATGAAGAGCACGCGTCGAGATCGAGGTCGCGGGCGCGCTGGCAGTCCGGGCAGATCAGGACCTGCGTCTCGCCGCGGACTCCACGCTTCCAGGGGCTGGCGCCACGGACAGGGTCGGTCTGCCGGGCCCCGCACCGATAGCAGGGCATGTTCGCCTCCCATAAAGGCAGTCCGGGCCAGGAGACCCGGACACAAGATTCAGGTAACTCGAACGAGGTCCAGAAGACAAGGTTCGGGCGGTTAAGACGCGATAAATCACGCGAAATAGCTGATCAGATGCCGTCGAGCACCTTCTGGTACTCGACGACATCCCTCGCGGCGCCGATCTCGTTGACGATCTTCCAGCGAACGACGCCCTGCGCATCGATGATGAACGTTCCGCGCAAGGCGAGGCCCTTCTCCTCGTCGAACACGCCGTAGGACCTGGCCACCTCTCCGTGTGGCCAGAAGTCCGACAACAAGGAGAAGGTATATCCCTCCTGGTCGGCCCAGACGCGGTGGCTGAACATCGAGTCGACCGAGATCGTCAGCACCTGGACGTCGTCAGCCGCCGAGACGACGAAATCGTCCCGGATTGCGGACAGCTCTCCCTGGCAGACACGGCTGAACGCCAGCGGGTAGAAGACGAGCACGATCCTCCTGCCCCGAAGGCCGGAAAGCCTGACAGGGGCACCGTGCTGATCTTTGAGCTCGAAGTCCGGGGCCATCGCCCCGACCTCTGCCGCCATGAACTGTCCTCCCGGACGTGGTCCGCACACCATTCCTGCCGTACGGCGCAGCCGAGCCGTACGGCAGGGTCAGCTCAGCGGCGAGCCTTCGGGGCGACGAGCCGGGTCCCCGACCAGTCCCTGGCAGCACTCACACTGCTCGTCTGGGACAGTCCCGCGGTCGTCGCGTCCTCGCCGATGTCACTGGGCTCGACATGGCCGTCACGCCCCGCCTTCGGGGTCAGCAGCCAGATCTGGCCTCCGTCTGCGAGTGCGGTCATCGCGTCGCTGAGGGCGTCGAACAGATCACCGTCCTCGTCGCGCCACCACAGCAGCACGACGTCGACGACGTCCTCGTAGTCCTCATCGACCATCTCGTTGCCGGTCAGCTCTTCGATGGACTGGCGCAGCGCCTCGTCGCTGTCCTCGTCCCAGCCGACTTCCTGCACCACCTGACCGGCTTTGAGGCCGAGTCTTTCGGCCAGGCCGCGCTCGCCTTGCGCCTGACCCGCGGTCGCGCTCACGTTCATCCCTCCTGCTTGGGTGACCCCGCTCTTTTGTGCGGTCGTCCGGCTCCGGAGAGCCATGCTTCGGCACAGTCCACACGCTGTGACCCATCGTCGTCAACGGTCGCCACGGCCGGTGACCCGCACCGTTATCTGTTAATTGGACAAAAACGACAAACGAACACGCCTGTTCGGGTTGTCCACGTTGAGATCGATCACGGCGACCGACTGCCACGTCCCCAGAGCGAGCCTTCCACCCAGCACGGGAACCGTCGCATACGGCGGAATGAGCGCGGGCATGACATGCGATCGCCCATGCCCCCGAGAGCCGTGCGCATGCCGCCAGCGGTCATCGGCGGGAAGCAGATCACCGAGAGCGGCGAGCAGATCATCGTCACTGCCCGATCCGAGCTCGATCACCGCTATGCCCGCCGTCGCGTGCGGCACGAACACGTGCAGCAGCCCGTCTTCGCCGGACTCGCGCGCGAAATCCGCACACTCCTGGGTGATGTCGTGGACCCGCTCGCGCGAGCCGGTGCGCACCTGGATCTCCCTCGACTTCACAGCGTGATACTACGATCCCCTCTGGCCTTGCTCGATCACAGCGTCAGGGCCCGGGAAGACCAGCGCCTGGTGCCCGTCCTCGAAGAGGACCACGAAAGGTGGCCCGCCACCGGACCCACGCACTTCGATGATCTCGCCGCACTTGTCGTGCTCTCCGACGACGGCACCGTGGACCACGAGCCTGTCGCCAACGGTTGCGTGCATCTCGATCCCCTCCCTCTCTGAGCCTGATACGGCTATCGCCACCTGGAAAGAGGAGAAACCCCACCCTCTCGAGAGGAGGGGACAACACATACCAAAACGTTACGCTGCGGATATGGGCTCGGTCGCCGTCGCCGTCATGATCAAAGCGGCCGCCCCCTCGGCGCCCCCCTCGGCGCCCCCCTCGACGCCTCCCCCGCCGTCCCGGGGACCCGCCGGCGGCTGGGCGGGACAGCGGACACATCACCCCGAAAATCCGCGAAAACCGGCATCCCGGGCCGCCCGGCGCCCCACCGATGTTCACGCCACCAGAGAAGGGGCCCGTCCTCCATTTAGAGGGCGGTCCCGGGGGGAAGTACCCGACGGGAGTCGTATAGCGTCCACGGGCACGAGCCCCACAGACGGCTTAGATCGGCCCCACCGCACAGAGCAAGTGGGCGGTTTGCCAAAATCGTCCTACCATCGGTGGTCTAAGCCATCCCAGCCCTGCTGCCAGCAGGGACATTTTGGTTACCGGGGAGTAGAGATGCGCTTTCTGGACCGAAGAGCAAGGATGGAAGACCAAGAGGAGCGGCGATCCAGCAGGACGCACCCCCGGCCGGCAAGAGTTCAGCAAGATCCGACGTGACCAATGTCCATTCTCGGAAGGCGAGACCCAGTGGCTTCCGGACGCCAGCGTTTCTCGATCATCAGCGACGGCCTACCCAGCCAGTTGCCTGATGTCGATCCGAGCGAGACCCAGGAATGGCTCGAATCGCTCGACAACGTCATCAAGACCGAGGGCCGCACCCGTGCCCGCTATCTGATGCTCCGCCTGCTGGAGCGCGCCCGTGAACACCAGGTCGGTGTCCCCGGCCTGCGCAGCACGGACTACATCAACACCATCCCGCCGGAGAAGGAACCGTGGTTCCCCGGCGACGAACACGTCGAACGCCGGATCCGGGCCTACATCCGGTGGAACGCGGCGGTCATGGTGAGCCGCGCCAACGCGAACACCAACGTCGGCGGCCACATCGCCACCTACGCCTCCGCGGCATCGCTGTACGAGGTGGGCTTCAACCACTTCTTCCGCGGCAAGGACCACGGCGAGTCGGGCGACCAGGTCTTCATCCAGGGCCACGCGGCGCCGGGCATCTACGCCCGCTCCTTCCTGGAGGGCCGCCTGTCGGCGACCGACCTCGACGCGTTCCGGCAGGAGTTGTCGCAGGGCTTCCACGGCCTGCCCTCCTACCCGCACCCCCGGCTGATGCAGGACTTCTGGGAGTTCCCCACGGTGTCCATGGGCCTCGGCCCGCTCGCCGCGATCTACCAGGCGCGGTTCAACCGCTACCTGCTCAGCCGCAAGATCAAGGACACCAGCCGCAGCCATGTCTGGTGCTTCCTCGGCGACGGCGAGATGGACGAGCCCGAGTCGCTCGGTCCCATCGGAGTCGCCTCGCGTGAGGAGCTCGACAACCTCACCTTCGTGATCAACTGCAACCTCCAGCGGCTCGACGGCCCGGTGCGCGGCAACGGCAAGATCATCCAGGAGCTGGAGTCGTACTTCCGCGGCGCGGGCTGGAACGTCATCAAGGTCGTCTGGGGCCGCGACTGGGACCCGCTGCTCGCGGCGGACGTCGACAGTGTGCTGGTCAACCAGATGAACACCACCCCTGACGGGCAGTTCCAGACCTACTCGGTCGAGTCGGGCGGCTACATCCGGGACAACTTCTTCGGCGGCGACCCCCGCCTGCGCAAGATGGTTGAGCACATGTCGGACGACGACATCCGCAAGCTGTCGCGCGGCGGCCACGACTACCGCAAGGTCTACGCGGCCTTCAAGGCGGCCCGCGAGCACGTCGGCCAGCCGACCGTCATCCTCGCCCAGACCATCAAGGGCTGGACGCTCGGCAAGGACTTCGAGGCGCGCAACGCCACGCACCAGATGAAGAAGATGAGCAAGGCCGAGCTCAAGGAGTTCCGCGACCGGCTCTACCTGCCGATCCCGGACAAGGACCTCGAGGGCGACCTGCCGCCCTACTACCACCCGGGCCCGGACAACGAAGAGATCGCTTACATGAAGGAGCGCCGTGCCGCGCTCGGCGGTTTCCTGCCGAAGCGCGTAGTACGGGCCAAGCCGCTCAAGCTGCCCGGCGACGACGTCTACAAGCAGCTGTCCAAGGGCTCGGGCAAGCAGAACGTCGCGACCACGATGGCGTTCGTCCGCCTCCTGAAGGACCTCATGCGCGACAAGGAGATCGGCCACCGTTTCGTGCCGGTCATCCCCGACGAGGCGCGCACGTTCGGCGTGGACGCGATGTTCCCCACCGCCAAGATCTACTCCCCGCACGGGCAGACGTACGAGGCGGTCGACCGCGACCTCCTGCTGTCCTACAAGGAGTCGACCGAGGGTCAGATCCTGCACGAGGGCATCAGCGAGGCCGGCTCGATGGGGTCGGTCCTGGCTGCGGGCAGCGCCTACGCCACCCACGGCGAGCACATGATCCCGGTCTACATCTTCTACTCGATGTTCGGGTTCCAGCGCACCGCCGACCAGATGTGGCAGCTCGGTGACCAGATGGGCCGCGGCTTCCTGCTCGGCGCCACCGCGGGCCGCACGACGCTGAACGGTGAGGGCCTCCAGCACGAGGACGGCCACTCTCCGCTCATCGCCTCGACGAACCCCGCCGCCGTGTCGTACGACCCGGCGTGGGCGTTCGAGATCGCGCACATCGTCAAGGACGGTCTGCGGCGGATGTACGGGGACCAGCCCGAGAACGTCTTCTACTACCTCACCGTCTACAACGAGCCCTACCAGCAGCCGGCCCAGCCGGCCGACCTCGACGTCGAGGGCGTGCTCAAGGGTCTCTACCTCTTCGCTCCCGCGACGGGTGACGGGCCGAAGGCGAACATCGTCGCCTCGGGCGTCGCCGGGCCGTGGGCGCTGGAGGCGCAGCGCCTGCTCGCCGACGACTGGGGCGTGTCGGCGGCCGTGTGGTCGGCCACGTCGTGGTCGGAGCTGCGCAGGGACGCCCTCGCGGTCGATGAGCACAACCTGCTCAACCCCGAGGCCGAGCAGCGCATCCCGTACGTGACGAGCAAGCTGGCCGGCGTGCCGGGGCCGCTCGTGGGCGTCAGCGACTACATGCGCGCGGTTCCCGACCAGATCTCGCAGTGGGTGCCGGGAGACTGGTCCTCGCTGGGCACCGACGGCTTCGGCCTGTCGGACACCCGGTCGGCGCTGCGCCGCCACTTCCACGTGGACGCGGCCTCGATCACGCTGGCGGTGCTGACCCAGCTGGTCAAGCGTGGCGAGATGAAGCAGGAAGTGCTTCAGGAGGCCGTCGCCCGCTACCACCTCAAGAACGGCGTGACCGAGGTGGTCGGCCACCCGACTCCGGAGACCAACGACACCCAGTCGATGGGCGTCTGACCTCTCCGAGGGTTCACTCAGCAGTACGGCTCCCGCCACGGCGGGGGCCGTTTCTGTTCTTGCGGGCCCGGCGTCCCGCGGCTTTCTCTCAGCCCGGCGTCAGCCCGCGCGGCGCGGCCCGGCGTCCCGCGGCTTCCTCTCAGCCCGGCGTCAGCCCGCGCGGCACGGCGTACCGCGCCGAACGTGGGAGGGGCCGTCCGATCGCCCTCTCGGCCCGATGGCAGGTCGCCGTGGGGGAAGTGCCGGAGGGGGAAGCACGGGAACGGGGTCCCGGCGGGCGATCGGACGGCCCAGGATCGCTTCAGCGGGTCAGGAACCCGCCTCGGCGAAGATCTGGAAGAGGTTGCCCGGCGTGTCCTGGACATAGGCCACGGTGTTGATCGCAGGCATGCTCACGGCCGCCCTCCTCACTGCTGCAGATGCTCCAAGCCGTCGGATCAAGCTTCACAGTGAGTGGCGACAACCCCCTGTCGGTGTTTCGGTCGGAGTTGTTCGTCTGTTCGGTCCCGCCCTTTCAGTCCAGCGCGGGGTGCCGGACGATCATGTCGGAGAGGTCCGATTCGAAGGTCTCCAGCGGACGGGCGGGCGCCCGCTGCCGGGTGAGCGCCGCGGTCATGATCCGGTCCAGCCGGAACACGCGGACGGCCTCTCTGAGCCTGCACCAGCCCACCAGATACCACGAGCCGGTGCGCCCGCCGACGAACATGCCGGGCTCGACCTGCCGCGCGGTCAGCGTGCCCTCGGCGTCGGCGTACTCGATCTCGAGGACGACACCCTGCAGGACGGCCTCCTCGACGACTCTGGTGACCAGGCCGTCCCCCGGCCGCTCGGGCGCATCGGAGGTCATGATCTGCACGCGGCCGGCCAGTTGCCGCGCCCGGTCCCCCTCGTGACCGGGCATCGCGGCGACGAGCTTGCGCAACGCGCTCCGTGCGTCGTCCGCGAACGGCTGCCGGTCGGCCCCGTTGAGCGCGATCGCGACGGCCACGGCCTCCGCGGGGGTGAAGTTGAGCGGGGGCAGCGACATGCTCTTGTCGAGCGCGTAGCCCCCCTTACGCCCCACTTCGGCGTAGACGGGGACCCCGGCCTGTTGCAGGGCCGCGATGTCCCGCTCGATGGTGCGCGAGCTGACCTCGAACCGGCGGGCGAGATCACGGGCGGACCTGCAGCGTGGGGAGATCGCCCGCAGGTCTTCGACGATCGCGTAGAGCCGGTCGGTACGGTTCACAGGCGAGACGGTAAGCCACACCACCGACATTTACGGCGCCCCCGCGCGCCCCCATGCCCACGCGAACGCCGGCGCCCGGAGGCGCGGAGACCCGTTCGTCCCCATGAGCCGCGCGGGCCCGGTCACCGCTGGATCTCGATGTAGTCCACGTTGGGACCGCCGCCGGCCGTCGTGGCGGTGGCTCTGACCGTGTTCGTCCCGGCGTTCAGGTTGACGGTGAGCGTCCTGGTCTGCCAGGTGGTCCACGCTCCGGTGCCGTCGAAGGCCACTCCCGCGGCCGCCGTGGTGCCGTTGACGGCGATGTCCATGGGCCGGCCGGTGGTCGTGCCGTTGGCGTACCGGAGCCTGAGCGTCGCCGCGCCCGCCGCCGCGGCGTTCACCGTCCACTGCACGTAGCTTCCCGCGGCGTTGTCGTAGTTGACGAAGCCGGTGCCGGAGAACCTGGCGTGGTTCGACTCGGCCACCCCGCGCGAGATGGCGGCGTTCTCCGCCTCGTACCGCACGGCCCCCTGGCCGCCGGTCGCCCACGGCACCTGGGGCGACCGGTAGAAGCCGATCCCCATGATCGTCCAGCGCGGCCCCTGCGCGCCCAGCCGCCTTTTCGTCAGACTCCGACGGCGTCCGCGAGGTCCGCGAGACGGTCGGGCGCGGGCTCCGGATACCGCTCGCTGGTGACGGCCGCCGACACGATCCGATCCAGGCGGAAGACCCGGACGTCGTCCCGCAGGCGGCACCAGGCCACCAGGTACCAGTGGCCGCCCCTTCCGCCGAGGCAGATGCCGGGCTCGACGTCCCGGGACGTCACCGCGCCCCGCCCGTCGCCGTACTCGATCCGCAGGACCCGCCGTCCGAGCAGCGCCTGGTCGATCGACCGCTTGACCGAATCCAGCCCCGTGACGGTGTATCCGCCGGGGTCGAGCCGGATGGGCACCCCCGCCTCACGCAGCCTCGCGACGTCGCGGATGACGGTGCGCCTGCTCACTCCGAGGCGCGACGCCAGCTCGCGGGCGGAGAGCCGGCCGCCGGCGCGGAGCTCCTCCACCAGGGCGTCGCGGCGGTCCATGATTCGAAGCTACGCCGACGAGCCCGGTGAAACCCCACGAAAACGCCTCACCCAGACGCCACACCACCATCACCCCGAGACGTCACCCCGCGGCATCACCCGGAGGCGTCACCCAAGGCGTGCCGTTCGTCCCACGGTCGCGTGTTGACGACACGGTCGGGACCGATCCCGCACTGTACGGCTCTCGCGCAACCGAACCGCTGCCAGTCGAGCTGACCGGGAGCGTGCGCGTCGGAGTCGATGGAGAAGGAGCAGCCCATCTCGTAGGCGAGCCGCAGCAGCCGCTTCGGCGGGTCCAGCCGGTCGGGCCTGGAGTTGATCTCGACGGCGACGCCGAACCGCCTGCACGCCTCGAACACGATCTCGGCGTCGAACGCCGACTCCGGCCGCAGCCCACCCCGTTTGCCGCCCGCCTGCACGATCCTGCCGGTGCAGTGGCCGAGCACGTCGACGTGCGGGTTGGCGATGGCCGTCACCATGCGCCGCGTCATGTCGCCGGCGCCCATCTTCAGCTGCGAGTGCACGCTCGCCACCACGACGTCGAGCCGCTCCAGCAGGCCCGGCTCCTGGTCGAGGGAGCCGTCCGCGTTGATGTCGACCTCGATCCCGGTGAGGATCCGGAACGCCCCGCCCTCGGCCGCGAAGCCGGCGTTGAGTTCCTCGACGACGTCGAGTTGGGTGCGGAGCCGGTCCGCGGACAGGCCGTTCGCGACCGTCAGCCGGGGCGAGTGGTCGGTGAGCGCCAGATAGTCATGGCCGAGCGCCCGCGCCGCGGCCGCCATCTCCTCGATCGGCGACCCCCCGTCGGACCAGTCGGAGTGGCTGTGCAGATCGCCCCTGAGCGCCGCGCGCAGCGCGGACGTCGCCTCGTCCAGGTCGACGTCGGCGGTGTCCTCCAGGCGCCGGAGGTAGGTGGGCACGTCGCCGTTCAGCGCCTCGGTGACGGCGAGAGCGGTGACCTTGCCGATGCCCTTGAGGTCGCCGAGGCCGCCGGTCCGCGCGAGCCGTACGAGCTCGTCATGCGGGAGACCGCCGACAGTGGCGGCCGCGCCGCGAAAGGCGCGGACGCGATAGGTGGGTTCGCCCGCCCGTTCCAGGAGGAAGGCGATCCGTTTCAGCGCATCGACCGGATCCACACCGGCACGCTACCCGAGGGCGGGTCCGGCACGCGCGGGCCATACCCGTGCGGCCGCCCGGGAACCAAACATCGCCCTGTCCCGTTCGTCTGGCTGGCGCTATCGTTCGACTGATCTGCACAGATTGGCTACTGGGGGGAGCTCGATGACGGAATCCGGGGAGAACCCCCCGCAGAATCCCACCCCTGACGACCGCACCCCGCACGACGCCGCCCCCAAGGACGCCGCCCCCGAGGCCACCGTTCCCGAGGACACCGCCCCCAAGGACGCCCCACCAAAGGACGCCGCCCCCAAGGACGTGACCCCCGAAGACGCGGCCCCCGAAGACACCCCGCCAAAGGACCCCGGTCCCGAGGACACCGCCCCCAAGGACACCCCACCAAAGGACGCCGCCCCCAAGGACGTGGCCCCCGAAGACACCCCGCCAAAGGACCCCGGTCCCGAGGCCGCCGCCTCCAAGGACGCCCCGCCCGAGGGCGCCGCTCCGAAGAAGGAACCTTCACAAGGTCCCCCTCGGCAGGAGCCACCTCGCCGAGCGCCCGGCCCTCCGCCGATGGGGATGGTCCCGCCCATCCATCGGCGGCCGGGCGGCGTCAAGAAGTCGAGCGTGATCAAGCTCGGCATGCTCGGCGGCCTGTCCACCCTGGTCGTCGGATTCTGCGTCGCGCAGAACCGCTACGAAGAGGTGAACGCGGACTGCGTCGACACCTCCAGCCGCCAGGCCGACGGCTCGTACGCCGTTGTCAGCGACGACTACTGCGACGACACGCGTTACCACGGCTCCCACGGCGCCTACGGGTGGTATTACGGCGGCGCCCGCCTGGCCGGGCGGGTCATCAACGGGACGACGATCAAGCCGTCCGGCTCGCAGATATCGACGCGGTCGGGGCGGGTCATCCAGCGCGGCGGATTCGGCTTCCACGTGGGCGGCGGCGGCTGATGCGCAGGGAGGCGTCACGACCGAGGGACGACTGGGCCGCCACCGTGGAGTCGCAGGGCCTCGCGTTCCACCGCTCGGCCCACCCCGAGGGCCTGTCCCGGCCCTACTGGGACGAGGGCGTCCACTACGTCTTCACCATGGACGAGGTCCTCGATCTCGAGGAGCAGGTCGAGGAACTGCACCGGATGTGCCTCGCGGCCGCCGAGCACGTGGTCGCCCACGACCGGCTCGGCGACTTCGCCGTCCCGCCCGCCTGGCGCGGGGCCGTCGTGGAGTCCTGGCGGCGGCGTGACCAGCACGTCTTCGGCAGGTTCGACCTGCGCTACGACGGGACGGGGCCGGCCAAGCTGCTGGAGTACAACGCGGACACCCCGACCAGCCTGGTGGAGAGCTCCATCGTCCAGTGGTTCTGGCTGCGCGACGTCTTTCCCGACGACGATCAGTGGAACTCCATCCACGAACGGCTGATCGACCGGTGGAAGGCGCTGACGTTGCCGACGGGCCCGGTCCACTTCGCCTGGACGAGCGCCGACGAGACGGGCGAGGAGGTGATGACGCTCGCCTACCTCCAGGAGACCGCCGAGCAGGCCGGGCTGAAAACGGTCGCGCTCGCCATGGAGGACATCGGCTGGGACGCGCTCAACCGGCGCTTCGTCGACATGGAGCACCGGGTGGTCCGTTCCCTGTGCAAGCTCTACCCCTGGGAGTGGATCGTCGCCGAGCCGTTCGGGCCGCACGCCATGGCCCAGCAGATCTCGATGGCCTGGATCGAGCCCCTATGGAAGATGTTGTTGTCGAACAAGGCGCTGCTGGCCGTCCTGTGGGAGCTCTACCCGGGCCACCCGAACCTGCTCCCCGCCTACCTCGACGGCCCGCGCGACCTCGCCGACGGCCCCGGATACGTCGAGAAGCCGCTGCTCGGCCGCGAGGGCGCGTCCATGCGCGTCGTGTCCCCCGGCCTCACGGTCGAGACCGACGGCGACTACGGCGCCGAGGGGTTCGTCTACCAGGAGTTCCTTCCGCTGCCGGACTTCTCCGGCTGGCGGCCGGTCCTCGGCGCCTGGATGGTCGACGACGAGTCGGCCGGGCTCGGCATCCGCGAGACCTCCGGCCTGATCACCGACGACACCTCCTCCTTCGTCCCCCACCGGATCCACGGATGAAAGCGACCGCCTCACGATGAATACCGCACCCCCCGCCACGTCGTTCGCCGAGGTCCTCGGGCACGGCTCGCTGGCGATCCTGGCCTACGCGATCCTCGGTGTGCTGCTGCTCGTCGTCGGCTTCTACGTCATCGACCTGGCCACGCCCGGACGGCTGAGCAAGGTGATCCGCGCGGAGCGCAACCCGAACGCGACCTTGCTCGCCTCCTCCAGCCTCGCGGCCGTCGGCCTGATCGTGGCGGCTTCGATCTGGTCGTCGGGGGGTGTTCTGCGGGAGGGGCTGCTCGCCACGCTCGTGTTCGGCCTCGTCGGCATCGTCGCGCAGACGCTCGGGATGGTGGTGTTCGACCGGGTCGCCGGGATCTCCGTCCGCGAGCTCGTCCAGGAGCCCACCCTCCAGCCGGCCGCCCTCCTGCTGTCCGTCACCCACTTCGTCATCGGCCTGGTCACCGCGGTCGCGGTCATCTAGGACCTGTACAGATGACCGCGCAGACGGCCTCCACAACCCGCCGTGCCGCGCTGCGTGCCGCAGCACCCCGGATGACCTGGCACGCTAGAGACGTGAGCGAGCGGGAGAGCAGGACGGCCGACAGGCGCGCGACGATGGGCACGATGACAACACCGCCGCTCGCGTGGCCGGCCGGGGAGGCGTCATGAACGTGAAGGTCCAGGAGGACACGGCGCGACGGCTCGACCGTGCGATGGGCAGCCTGGGCACGGCCGCGATGGCCCGCATGGAGGAGCAGCTCGCCTGGTATCGGGCGCTGTCCGCGGAGGACAGGTCGTGGGTCGGCCTGGTCGCCCAGGCGGGCATCGCGGCGTTCGTCGAGTGGTTCGGCCACGCCGGCGAGGGACGGCCCACGCCGAGCATCGAGTTCTTCGGGACCGCTCCGCGCGAGCTCAAGCGCAGCGTGTCCCTCCAGCAGACCGTCGACCTCGTCCGCATCGTCGTGGAGGTCGTGGAGGCCCAGGTCGACGAGCTCGCCGCGCCCGGCGGGGCGGACGTGCTCCGCCACGCGATGCTCCGCTACACCCGCGACGTCGCCTTCGCCGCGGCCCAGGTGTACGCGCGGGAGGCGGAGGCACGCGGCTCCTGGGACGCCCGGTTGGAGGCGCTCATCGTCGACGCCCTGGTGCGCGGGCAGGTGGACGACGGCCTGCACTCATGGGCCGCGGCACTCGGCTGGACGTCCGCGCCCGTCATGGTCTTCGCGGGCCACGCGCCCGACGACGATCCGCAGAGCATCATCGACGGGCTCCGCGACAAGGGCCGCAGGGTGGGCCACGAGTTGCTCGCCGGAGTGCAGGGCGACCGCCTGATCGTGATCGTCGGCGGCGCCGCGAGCGTCAAGGACGCGGCCCGCAGCGTCGTCCCCCGGTTCGGCCCCGGCCCCATCGTGATCGGCCCGGAGGTGCCCGACCTGCACGCCGCGGCGAGTTCGGCGCGCGCCGCCATCGCCGGGTTGCGGGCGGCCTCCGGCTGGCCGGACGCGCCCAGGCCCGTCCTCGCCGAGGACCTGCTGGCCGAGCGCGCCCTCGACGGCGACGACGACGCCAGGGCCCAGCTTGTGGAGAACGTCTACAAACCCCTCGCGGGCACGCCTCTCCTGGACACTCTGGCGACCTATCTCGAGCAAGGAACCTCGCTGGAGGCCACCGCGCGGCTATTGTTCGTCCATCCGAACACCGTGCGCTACCGGCTCAAGAAGATCACCGAGCTGACCGGATACCAGCCCACGGAGGGCAGATCCGCATTCACGCTCCAGGTGGGGCTCATACTCGGCCGTCTGTCCGTAATGTAGCGGGCCCGCGTTAACCGCAGCGAAACGGAAACTGTAGGTACCCCACAAACCAGCGGGCCCAAAGTTCGTTCGGATCTCCATCAGTGTGGCGAACCTCTACAGGGCAGGGTTGACTACGTGCTCGTCATCGCCGCCCCGGGCCAGGGTGCCCAGACTCCAGGCTTCCTCAGCCCATGGCTTGAGATCCCCGAGTTCCGTGACCGTATCTCCGCCTGGTCCGAGATCGTCGGCCTTGATCTCATCGCGTACGGCACGACCGCGGACGCCGACGAGATCCGCGACACCGCGGTCGCGCAGCCGCTGCTCGTGGCCGCCGCCCTCGCCGCCTTCGACGTGCTCGGCGTCACGCCCGACCTGGTCGCGGGACACAGCGTGGGCGAGCTCGCCGCCGCCGCGATCGCGGGTGTGCTCACCCGCGAGGAGGCGCTCGGCCTCGTCAGGGAACGCGGCCAGGCGATGGCCAAGGCCGCGGCCGTCACCGAGACCGGCATGCTGGCCGTCCTCGGCGGTGCGGAGGACGAGGTACTCGCCGCCATCGCCGGGCAGGGCCTCACGCCCGCCAACATCAACGGCGCGGGCCAGATCGTCGCGGGCGGCACCCTCGAGCAGCTCGAGGCCTTCAAGGCCGACCCTCCGGCCAAGGCCCGCCTGATCCCCCTGTCGGTGGCGGGCGCGTTCCACACGGTCCACATGGCCCCCGCGGTCGACCACCTGCGTCAGGCCGCCGACGGCATCACCCCGGGCGACCCGACGGTGAGACTGCTGTCCAACGCGGACGGCGCCCTGGTCGCCACCGGCTCCGACTTCGTCGACCGCCTCGTCAAGCAGGTCGCCAACCCCGTCCGGTGGGACGCCTGCATGGCGACCATGGCGGCGGAGGGCGTCACCGCGATGATCGAGCTGCTGCCCGGCGGTACTCTGACCGGACTCGCGCGCCGCGGCCTTCCCGGTGTGAAGACCGTCGCACTCAAGACTCCCGACAATCTCGACGCCGCCCGAGAGGTGCTCAAGTGAGGCTCAGCCAAGGTTCTCCCGGCGCGAGGGTCCTCGCGTTCGGCGGCTATCAGCCCGCCGATGTCGTGACCAACGACGACCTCGCGCAGCGGATCGAGACCAGCGACGAGTGGATCCAGAGCCGCGTCGGCATCAAGGAGCGACGCGTCGCGGGCCCGCAGGAGTCGGAGATCGACCTCGCGGTCCAGGCCGGCGGCAAGGCCCTCGCCGCGAGTGGTCTGTCCAGCAGCGACATCGACCTGGTCATCGTGGCGACCTGCACCCTCGAGGCGCAGATCCCGAACGCGGCCGGCCGGGTCGCGCACCGCCTCGGCATCGAGGCGCCGGGCGCCTTCGACGTCAACGCCGCGTGCGCGGGCTTCTGCTACGGGCTCGCCGCGGCGAACGACGCCGTACGTGCGGGGTCGGCCACGAACGTGCTGGTCATCGGCACCGAGAAGCTCAGCCAGTGGGTCGACTGGGATGACCGCACCACCGCCGTCATCTTCGCCGACGGAGCGGGTGCGGCGGTCGTCGGCCCGTCGGAGACACCCCGCATCGGCCCGGTGGCCTGGGGCAGCGCCGGCGACAAGTCCGAAGCGATCATGGTCAGGGACCGCAACTCCTTCCTCCAGCAGGAAGGCCAGACGGTGTTCCGCTGGGCGACCACCGCGCTCCACCCGGTCGCCAAGGCCGCGTGCGAGCGTGCGGGCGTCGACCCCGCCGAGCTCGCCGCGTTCATCCCCCACCAGGCCAACCTCCGCATCGTCGAGGCGATCGCCCGCAAGCTCGGCGCCGACAACGCGGTCATCGCCAGGGACATCGTCCTGGCGGGCAACACCTCGGCCGCGTCGATCCCGCTGGCGCTGTCCCGCATGATCGAGCGCGGTGAGGTGCCCTCGGGCGGACTCGCCCTGCTGCTCGGCTTCGGCGCGGGCCTCACCTACGCCTCTCAGGTGATCGAGCTCCCTTAAGGCTTTGTACGGCTTGCCGTACAAGATCCAGATAATCCATGAATTCAAGGAGAACTAGCGACATGGCACTGACCGAGCAGGAGATCCTGGCTGGCCTCGGCAAGATCGTCAACGAGATCACCGGCATCCCGGCGGTCGAGGTCACCCCGGAGAAGAGCTTCGTGGACGACCTCGACATCGACTCGCTCTCCATGGTCGAGATCGCCGTCGCCGCGCAGGACGAGTTCGGCGTCGAGATCCCCGACGACCAGCTCAAGCACCTGAAGACCGTCAAGGACGTCATCAACTTCATCCAGGCCTAGCCGGTCGGCACGGGCCCGGTGAACGTGCCGGGTCCGGCACGTTCACCTAATCCACCAAAGAGGAGTGCAGAAACGTGAGTAAGGACCGGGTAGTGGTCGTCACCGGGATCGGCGCGACGACGCCCGTCGGTGGGGACGCCGCCTCGACCTGGTCGGCGCTCCTCGACGGGCGGTCGGGAGTCCGCACGATCACAGAGGACTGGATCGACTCCGTGCCGGTGAAGTTCGCCGGCCTGTCGGCGGTCGACCCCGGGGACGTGCTCCCCAGGCCTGAGGCGAGGCGGCTCGACCGTGCCGAGCAGTTCGCGCTGATCGCGGCCCGCGAGGCATGGCAGGACGCCGGCAAGCCGGAGGTCGAGCCGACGCGGCTGGGGGTGGCCGTCGGCAGCGGCATCGGCGGCATCACGACGATCCTGGCGGCCTACGACGTGTTCAAGGAGAAGGGCTGGAACCGGCTCTCGCCGTTCACCGTGCCCATGCTCATGCCGAACGGGTCCGCCGGATGGATCAGCATCGAGATCGGCGCGCAGGCGGGCACCCATTCGCCTGTCAGCGCCTGCGCCACCGGCGCGGAGGGCATCGCCTACGGCGTTCAGATGATCAAGGACGGCCGTGCCGACGTGGTGGTCGCGGGCGGCACGGAGGCCGCCATCCACCCGCTCAACATCGGCTCCTTCGCGGCGATGCGGGCCATGTCGACCCGCAACGACGAACCGGCCCGCGCGTCGCGGCCGTTCGACAAGGGACGTGACGGGTTCGTCCTCGGTGAGGGCGCGGGCATCGTCGTGCTGGAGTCCGAGGAGCACGCGCGGGCTCGCGGCGCCAAGATCTACGCCGTGGCGGCGGGAGCCGGATACTCCTCCGACGCCCACCACATCGCCCAGCCCGAGCCCAGCGGCGCCGGCATTCAGAGCGCCATGCGCCGGGCCCTGGAGAGCGCGGGGCTGACCGGCGCCGACATCGTCCACGTCAACGCCCACGCGACCTCCACCCCCGCAGGCGACGTCGTCGAGACGATCGCGATCAAGGAGGCGGTCGGCACGCACCCGCTGGTGACCTCGACCAAGTCGATGACCGGTCACCTCCTCGGCGGAGCGGGCGGCATCGAGTCGGTCTTCACCATCCTCGCGCTGACCGAGCGCATCGTTCCTCCGACCATCAACCTGGACGATCTGGACGACGGCATCGACGTGGACATCGTCCGCGCCGAGCCGCGCAAGCTGCCCGGCGGGCAGATCGCCGCGGTCAACAACTCGTTCGGGTTCGGCGGGCACAACGTCGCCGTTGCCTTCACATCTGTTTGACCAAGGAGTCTCGCATGACTGTGCTCGACAACAGGACGGTGACCGGGGACTCCGAACAGGAGTCCGTCGACCCTCGCGACCCCAGCGCGCGTCTCGGCCACCTCCTCGATGAGGGCTCCGTCCGGCCGATCTCCCCCGAGGACAAGAGTGGTGTGCGCGCCGTCACCGGCCGCATCGAGGGCGTGCCCGTCGTCGCCTTCTGCAGCGACGCCCGGGTTCAGGGCGGCGCGATGGGCGCCGAGGGTTGCGAGCACATCGTGCATGCCTACGACGTCGCCGTGCGGGAACGCGTTCCCGTGATCGGCGTCTGGCACTCCGGCGGCGCCCGCCTGGCCGAAGGCGTGGAATCCCTCCACGCGGTCGGCCGCGTGTTCGCCGCCATGACGAAGGCCTCCGGCGTCGTCCCCCAGATCTCCGTCGTCGTGGGCCCGGCGGCCGGCGGCGCGGCGTACGGCCCCGCCCTGACCGACATCGTGATCCTGGCCGACAACGGCCGCATCTTCGTCACCGGGCCCGACGTCGTCCGCAGTGTCACCGGCGAGCAGATCGACATGGCGGCGCTCGGCGGCCCCGAGCCGCACAGCAAGCGCAGCGGCGTCGTCCACGTGGTCACCAAGGACGAGCCGGAGGCGCTGCTCAAGGCCCGCCAGCTCGCCACCCTGCTCGGTCACCAGGGCCGGGTCCGCGAGGTCGACGAGGCCGACTTCGGCAGCCTGCTGCCGAACAATCCCCGCCGGGCCTACGACGTCCACCCCCTCGTGAACGGCCTGCTCGACGAGCCGGGTGTGGAACTGCACCCCAAGTGGGCGCCGAACATGGTCACCACGCTCGGCCGTCTCGGCGGCCGCACGGTCGGCGTCGTCGCGAACAACCCGATGCGTCTCGGTGGCTGCCTCGACTCCACCTCGGCGGAGAAGGCCGCCCGGTTCGTGCGGATGTGCGATGCCTTCGGCGTCCCGCTGGTGGTCCTCGTCGATGTGCCCGGCTACCTTCCCGGGGTCGGCCAGGAACACGACGGCGTGGTGCGCCGCGGCGCCAAGCTGCTGCACGCCTTCGCCGAGGCGTCGGTGCCGCGGGTCACACTGGTCACCCGCAAGGCGTACGGCGGCGCCTACATCGCGATGAACTCCCGCTCCCTCGGCGCGACCCGGGTCTTCGCCTGGCCGACCACCGAGGTGGCCGTCATGGGCGCGGTCGCGGCGGTCCGCGTCCTCAAGCGGCGCGAACTCGCGGCGGTCTCCGAGGAGGAGCGTCCCGCTCTGGAGGCCCGCCTGGCCGAGGAGCACGAGAAGGTCGCCGGCGGCCTCCAGCGCGCCATCGACCTCGGGGTGATCGACGAGGTGATCGAGCCGGCCAAGACGCGCGGCACGATCGCCCGGGTCATCGCACAGGCCACGCCGGCGCGCGGCGCCCACGGCAACATCCCGCTCTGATCGGGCGACGGGTCCGGCGGTGATCCACCGCTGATCCGGCACCCATACGACGCCGAAGGCGCCGGTCCCGTGGGGGGCCGGCGCCTTCGGCGTCGCCGTACGGTGATCGGCGGGTCGGCCCCGCCGGGATCAGCCGGTGATCACACGGCGGCGTGCAGCCAGCGGACCGGCGCACCCTCTCCCGCGTAGCGGAACGACTCGAGCTCTTCATCCCACTGCTTGCCGAGCAGGCGGTCGAGTTCGTCGTCGAGGACGGCACGGCCCTGCGCGGCCATCAGCATGACGTTGCGCAGGCGATCCTCGGGGACGAGGATGTCGCCGCTCGCGCCCACCACGGCCGTGAAGGCGCCGAGCGTCGGCGTGTAGGCATGCCGGGAACCGTCCACGCCCGGTGAGGCGTCCTCGGTGATCTCGAATCGGATGCGCTGCCAGCCCATGAACGAGGACGTGATCGCGGCAGCCGTGCCAGGACGGCCCTCCCACTCGGCCTGGGCCCGTAAGGTCCCCGGCGCGGCGGGCTGAGCTGTCCACGTCAGGTCGACGGGTACGCCAATAACGCCTGCGACCGCCCACTCAATGTGCGGGCACAACGCAGGCTGAGCCGAGTGGACGTACAGGACGCCACGAGCAGCAGCCACCGGACCTCCCAAATCCCATGAGGTGCGCCTTCCCCAACGGCCTCATAGTTTGGGATGATCACAAGTTTCAAACGTAAGAGAGACTACCGTCCGTCGTGGCCCGGCACCAGAGGGAGGTCATAGCGAATCAGGCTTGTTAACGCTCCGGATCGGGAAAGGCACCTATCGTGATCTACTCGTGACTCCCCCGCGAAGGATGTCCGGATGCGCGCCCGGCTGGTAGAGCACCTCCCCGACCGGCCCGCCCTCATCCGGCCCGGCGAGCTTCTCACCTCCGCCCCGGCCGCCGTCTCGCGCTGGGCCGACGACGCCGCGCCGGCCGGCCCCCTCCACCACGTACGGCTCTCGCCCGGCGTGGACGTGCTCGACCTCACCGCCACATTGCGGGACGGGGGCCACGTCGCCTCGCCCAACCACCTCATCGTCGGGCAGCCGCTGTACTTCGGCGGTCCCGGCAGCCGGCCGACGCCCGCGCCCGCGGTGCCGTACGAGAAGGGGGATGCCTGCGACGTCACGGTCGGCGTGCTCGACACGGGCCTGGCGCCGCACCCGTGGCTGCTCGACTGGTATCGGGACGACGTCGCCGAGACGCCGGACGCCGACAGAGACGGCGCGCTCGACGAGCAGGCCGGGCACGGCACGTTCGTCGCCGGGCTTATCCTCCGGCAGGCTCCCGGCGTGCGCCTGCGCGCCCTGCGACTGCTGGACAGTCACGGCGTCGGCGACGAGGCCGCCCTGCTGCGGGCCCTGGCCGGGTTGCGGCACGACCGGATCGACGTCCTCAACCTCTCCTTCGGGGGTCACACCTTCGACGACCGGCCTCCCGTGGGGCTGGAGGACGCGCTGAGCGCCTTTCCCGTCGCCGTCGCCTGCGCCGGCAACACCGGCTCCGCCCGGCCTTTCTGGCCCGCCGCGCTTCCCGGGGTGCTCGCGGTCGGGGCCCTCGACGGGGACGCCAGAGCGGACTTCTCCGCGCATGGGCCATGGGTCGACGCCTGCGCCGAGGGCGTCGGCCTGACGAGCAGCTTCGTGGAGCATTCCGCCTTCCACGGCTACGCCGCCTGGAGCGGCACGTCGTTCGCGACCGCGATCGTCACCGGAGCCGTCGCCCGCCTGTGCCGGGACATGCCGCCCCGCGACGCCGTACGGCACGTGCTCGCGGGCGGCCGGCGAATTCCGGATCTCGGGGTCATGGTCACTCAGGATCGATAGTGTGCTCACGCAGCGTTCCCCCCTCGATGCGCGAAGTGACGTCCATGACCGTAGAAAAGTCCCTCGCCTGTCTCGACCAGGCCGCGTGGGAAGACCTCGTCGCCCGCTTCGGCGCCAGGATGTGGGCGGTCGCCCGGGCCTTCGGGCTGAGCCACACCGACGCCGCGGACGCGGTCCAGGGCGCCTGGCTGCGGATGGTCGAGAACCTCGACGGCATCCGCGATCCCGAACGGATCGGCGCGTGGCTCGTCACCACCACCCGGCATGAGGCTCTCCGGCTGAGCCGCAGGCGCCGGGGAGAGGTGGCGGCGGGCCACGACCTGCCCGACGCCGTGCTGCCCGATCCGGCCGCGGCGATCGTCGACGCGGACTTCGGCCGGCACGTCTGGGAGCGGCTCGACACCCTCGACGAGCCCTGCCGCTCGCTTCTGCGCATGTCCGTGTTGCGGCCGGAGGCCACGTACGCCCAGATCGCGATCCGCCTCGACATCTCGCCCGGCAGCATCGGCCCGACCCGGGCACGCTGCATGTCGCGCCTGCGTGGTCTGCTGGAGGAGCCCGCATGAGGGACGAGTACCTGCTCGCCGCGCTCCGGATGGCCGCCGGCGCCGACCCCGTGCCCGGCCGTGTCTCCGCCGACGCCCGTGCGGCCTTCCATCTGCGCCTGCCCGAGGGGATCGTCGCGGCGCCCGTCGAGATCTCCGGGCCGCGAGGCGCCAGGTCCGGAGGCGGGGCGCCGGGCGTCCCCGAGGACGACGGTCCGGGGGTGCGCCGGTTCGCGGTGGCCGGGCTCACCATCGACGTGGAGGCCGTCGTCGCCGACGGCCGCCTGGAGGTGGCCGGGCAGGTCTCCCCTGCTTCCGGTTGCGCTTTCGGTTCCGGAACCGACGCCGGCCGCGATTCCGGTCCGAGTGCCTGGCCCGGCACCGGTGGCGGCACCGGCACCGGCACGGGCACCGACACTGGCAGCGGCAGCGGCAGCGGCTGGCAGGTCGAGATCCGCACGTCGCACGTCAGCAAGACACGCGATCTGTCGGAGAACGGCCGGTTCGCGGTCGGCGGCCTGCCGGCGGGCTGGGTCAGCGTGGTCTGCCACCGTCCCGGCGAGCCGCCGGTGTCCACCCGGTGGATGCACGTCCGCTCGTGACCCCCGCCGCACCAGAGCCTGAGCCCGCACCCGAGCCTGAGCCCGTCGCGGAGTCCCCCGCAGGCCTCGTCGCGCGCGCGGAGGCGGCGGTCCTGCTCTCCGGCACCGACCCTCGTGTGGCGCTGGCGGAGGCGAGAGCCGTACTGGCGGAGACGGCGGGCGAGCCGTGCGCCGAGGCGGTCTCGATCGCGCTGCGCGCGTCGGCCCTCGCGACCCGGGAGTTGGGCGACCTCGCGCTGGCCGAGGAGCGGCTCCTGCAGGCGATCACCGCCGGGGAGGGGTGGCCGCGACGGGTGGCGCAGGCCCGGATGTCCCTGGTGACGGTCCGCGCCCAACTCGGGGATCCCGAGGGCGGGCTGCGCCTCGCCGACCTGGCGGAGCGGGACCTGGCGGGCGGCGACCTGGCGCGGCTCGGCGTGCAGCGCTCGGTGGCGCTCATCCTTCTCGGACGCCACGGGGAGGCCGTCCGTCACTGTGACGACGCGGTCGAGTCGCTGGGCGGCGACCCCAAGTTCCAGGCGGGCGGCCTGCTCAACCGCGGCCTGGCACGCACCTTCCTCGAGGAGTACGGCGCGGCGGAGGCCGACCTGTCGGCGTGCGCGGCCCTGGCCAGGCAGGCCGGCCTCGACCACGTGGCCATGCTGGCGGAGGGGAACCTCCCCTTCGTCGCCGCCCGGCGGGGTGACATCCCCGCATCCTTCGAGAGGTACCAGGCCGCGGAGTCGGCGCTGTTCGGCTACCCCGAACGCCTCGCGGCGATGCGGACGGACTACGCGGAGGCGCTCCTGGCGGCACGCCTGCCCGGCGAGGCGCGGGCGGTCGTGGAACAGGCCGTGCCCGACCTGGAGGCGGCCGGGGCGCACGCGGCGCTCCCCGAGGCCCGGCTCCTGCTGGCCCGCGCGGAGCTCCTCACCGGCGACGGCCACCGGGCCGCCATGACGGCCGAGACCGCGCTCGCCGAGCTCCGCCGCCAGGGACGGGCCGCATGGGCGCCCCTGGCGGCGGAGGTCGTTCTGCGTGCCCGCGTCCTCCAGGAGGAGCCGGGGCATGAGCTGCTGGCCGATCTCCTCGCGTGCGCCGGGCGCCTGGCCGGGTCCGGCTGGGCGGGCGCCTCCTGCGCGCTGCGGCTCACCGCCGCCGATCTGGCCTGCCGTCTGGGCGACCTCGGGACCGCACGGGACCAGCTCGACCTGCTGGCCGGATCTCCGTCCACGGCCTTGATCGGGCAGCACGCCAGGGCCATGCGTCTGCATCTCGACGGCGACGTCGACGGCGCCCTCGAGGCCGCGGCGGCGGGCCTGGACGCGGTCGCGACGCCGGTCCGCGACGGCGAGTCGGCCGAGCCCGCGATGCGGGCGCACGCGGCCCGGCCGGCGGAGGATCTCGCCGCGTTCGGCCTGAGGACGGCGCTCGGCCGCGGGGATCCCTGGACCGTCCTCACGTGGGCGGAGCGGTGGCGGGCGATCGTGCGGGGCGCGCCGCCTCCCGCCGCCTTCGTCCGTCACCCGGCGCCGGACGGCACCCTCGTGGAGTTGGTGCGGGACGGCGACGATCTCTGGGGGATCGCCGTCGGCTCGCGGGGATGCGCGTTGCACCCGCTCGGCTCGTACACCGCCGCGGCGGAGGCGACGGTCCGGATCAGGTACGGCCTTCGCCGGCGCAACCTACGGGACGCCGAGGCCGCGGAGGGGCTGGACCACGAGCTGGACCTGCTCGGCCGGCGGCTGCTCGGGCCCATCGAGCCGCTCGGGAATTCCGTGCTCGTCGTGCCCACGGGGTCGCTGTGCACGTTGCCGTGGCCGCTGCTTCCCGTCCTTCGCGGGCGTGCGGTGTCGGTGGCGGCCGAGGGTGCCTCCTGGTTCGCGCGGGTCCGGCCCCAGGGCACGCCCGAGCCGTACGGCCCGCCTGTGGTCGTCGCGCTGGCCGGGCCGGGACTGGCGCACGCCGGGCCTGAGGCGGACATGGTCGTCAGGACGCATCCGGGGGCCGAGCGGGCCGCCGGGACCAGAGCCGGGATGCTCACGGCGCTGGAGGGGGCCGACGTGCTGCATGTGGCCGCGCACGGGATGTTCTCTCCGCGCAGCCCCATGTTGTCGCGGATCACCCTGGACGACGGTCCCCTCATGGCGTACGAGCTGCGACGGCTCCGGGCCGTCCCCCGGCTGGTGATCCTCTCCGCGTGCGACGCGGGGATGGCGCACGCGCCGGTGGACGGCGCGGTGCTCGGCCTGGCCGGAGCCTTCCTCGACCGCGGCGCCGCCTGTGTGGTCGCCGGGGTCGCCCCGGTGCGCGACGACGAGGCCGCGGTCCTGATGACCGTCTTCCACGCCTTCCTCGCCGACGGCCGCGCCCCCGCCGAGGCACTGGCCGCGGCCGCGGCGAAGACCGGCGTCGGCGGCTTCGTCTGCTTCGGCGCGGGAGACGAGCCGGTCGGCGGACGGGTCACGACCCGCCGGAGCGGGGTGACCTGAGGGCTCGGCAAGCGCGACGGGCCGCGCCCGGCGGGATTGGGCGCGGGAGCCGGGTCAGCCCGTGGCGACGGGACGGGCGGGGTCGGTCACCCAGTGGGACCAGGAACCTGCGTAGAGCCCTGCCGTGATCCCCGCCACCTCCAGCGCGAGGACCTCGTGGGCGGCCGTGACGCCGGACCCGCAGTAGGCGCCGACCTGGACGCCCTCGACCGCGCCGAGCGTGTTGAACCGCTCGCGCAGGAATCCCCTCGACCGGAATCGGCCTCCCGGTTCGACGTTCTGGGCCGTGGGGGCGCTGATCGCGCCGGGGATGTGGCCGGCCACCGGGTCCACCGGCTCGACCTCGCCCCGGTAGCGTTCGCCGGCTCTGGCGTCGAGCAGGACTCCGTTGTCGGCGAGCGCCGCGGCCTGGTCCGCGTCCAGGACCGGCATCCCGCCGGGAGCCGCCTCGAAGTCGCCGGGCGGCACGGCGGCGGTGTCCTTCACGACGGGCAGCCCGGCCCGATCCCAGGCCCGCAGGCCCCCGTCGAGCACACGGACGTCGCCGTGGCCGTAGTAGCGCAGCGTCCACCACGCCCTGGCCGCGGCCGTGGAGTCCGCGTCGTCGTAGACCACGACCGTGCGGGCCCCGGACACGCCCAGCCGGCGCATCGCGGCCTGGAAGGCGTCGGCGGCGGGCAGCGGATGACGGCCGCCGGGCCCGGCCGGAGAGGCGAGGTCGGCGTCGAGGTCGCAGAAGACGGCGCCGGGGATGTGCCCCTCCGCGTACGAGTCGGCCCCGGGAGGACCGCCGAGCCGCCATCGCACGTCGAGGATGGTGACGTCGTGGAGTGCGGCCAGCTCCTCCGGGGTGATCAGTGGGCTCATCGGAACGTCCCTCCTGAAGCGATGTGCCTCGTCATTGTGCCCTTCCGCGGCGCCGTCACCGGCGGATCCCCAGCAGAGGCACACTCTGCTCGGCCACCGTCAGCGAGCCGTGGTAGCCGACGAGCGACGACTCGAGCGGTTCGGCGCGCGAGGCGACGATCACGCAGTCGCCGTACGGCACCGCCATGACGTCGCCGATCCGGCCGAGCCACTCTTTCCGTACTGTGCGCCCGAACCAGCCTTCGGTGACGGCCTCCTCGCGCGAGACCACCCAGGCACGGCCGTGGAAGATCTCGCGCCACGTCTCGAGGACGGCGTCCGCCGCACCGGGGGCGGTGTAGACGTGGCGGGCGCGTGCGTCGCCGCCCAGCATGACGACGCCCTCCTGGAGCACGGGCGACTCGTCCACGTCGACCTTGTCGACGGCGTTGATCATGCCGTGGTCGGCCGTCACGTACAGGGCCGACCCCGCGGGCAGCCCCTCGGCGATCCGCTCCGCCATGCGGTCGACGATCGCCAGTTCCTCCAGCCAACGGGCGCTGCCCCACCCGGTCATGTGGCCCATGGCGTCGAGGTCGCCGTAGTAGACGATCACGTAGGAGGTCTCCGCCAGGGCCTGCCGTACAGCCTCGACCCGCTCGTCGACGGTCTCCGCGGCCCGGTAGCGCACGCCCCGGTAGACGGCCCGGGTCAGTCCCGTGCCGTCGAAGGCCCCGGGAGCGACGTAGATCGGCTGGATTCCGTGGGAGTCCATCCGCTGGTAGACGGTGTCGGCCGGCTGCCAGAGGTCGGGGTCGACGGGCAGGCCCGGCGCCGTCCAGCGCAGGCAGTTGAGCATTCGCCCCTCGCCCGGGATCGCCATGGAGATGCCGATCATGCCGTGCTCGCCCGGCGGGGTGCCGGTGCCGAGCGTGGCCAGGCTCGTGGGGGTCGACGACGGGAAGCCCGCCGTGAGCGTCCGCCGGAGATGGGCGGACAGGAACGGCGCCGCGCCGGGGTGGGCGGCGAGAAGCTCGGCCCCGAGCCCGTCGACGAGGAACAGGCACACCCGTTCGGCGGGATCGAGACCGAGGACGTTGGCGGTGGGCATCCCCAGGGAGGCGAGCAGGGACCCCGGAAGGTCCGCGAGCGACGCGGTGCCGTACGCCGGCACGAAGGGCACGGCCGGCGTCGTCTCGGACGCCCTCACGGGCCGCGGTCCGGGGGTCCCTGGCTCGGTCACATCGCCTCCAGGCTCACGTGCGAGAGGTCGTCAGGTGGCGGCGCGGGCGGTGGCCTCGGAAAGCGCCTTGGCGAACGCGAGCACGTGGACGACCGCCTCGGGACCGTCGGCCGCCTCGCTCACCCGCAGGGAGAGGTCGTCGGCCGTGATCGCGCCGGTGTAGCCGTGGTCGGCCTCGCAGTTCTCGTCTCCGCAGGTCGCGGGCTCGAGATCGAGATGTGAGATGGCGCCCCAGCCGATCGTGAGCGTGACCTCGCTGGGGGCGACCCCCGGCACGTAGGTCGCCGGGTCGGGGACGACCCTGGTCACCGCGACCGACTGGATCCGGCTGAGCCGCACGGCCTCTGTGGTGGTGGAGGCGTGTGAGGCGGGCATGCCCTCCGCGGGCGGGTGCTCGTCGGTGTGGCAGACGAGCAGCCGGCTGGACGACAGCACCAGGACGGTGACGTGCCTGCGGACTTCCATCGCCGGGTCGAACGTGGCCTCGTGATGCACGACGTAAGCCGTGACCTGCTCCTTGCCGAGCGCGGAGTCGACGGCGTCAGCCACCAGGTCGGGGTAGTAGCCGCTGCGGTCGATGGCCTCGCGCATGCCCGCGGCGGAGACTCGGGTTTCCCTCATGGGTCCATCCTGCCCTGTAAGGGACACCGGTTTCACACCCGAGCGGCCTCCGCCCCTCAGCCCAGGCGGCGGGGACCCCCGTCCGGGCGCAGCGCGGAAGCGGGCCGCAGAACCGCGCGGGCGCCGAGGACCACCACCCCGGACGTGCCCACCAGGACCGGGTCGAGGTCCATCCTGACCACCTCGGGCAGCGCGTCGGCCAGCAGCCCCACCCTCACGAGCAGGTCGCTCAGCGCCTCCACGTCCACCGGCGGGTAGCCGTACCGGCCGAACAGGAGCGGTGCGGTGCGGACGGAGCGGACCAGTCCCCCGGCGTCCTCCGCCGTCAGGGGGGCGAGGCGGTACACACGATCACCGAGGAGTCGGGCGGCGACCTCGGCCAGCCCGAATGAGACGACCCCGCCGAAATGGCCGTCCTGGACCACGCCGACGACGGTGGGCACCGCCGGTTGCGGGGCCATGCGCTGGACGGCGAGGGTCGCTCCCGGCCCGAGGAGGCCGGCCAGGCCGGTGTACGCCTGCCGGACGCCGGACGGCTCGCCGAGGCCGATCCGGGCGGTCCCCGCCCGGTGGGAGGCGTCGGGATCGGTGGCCTTGACCACCACCGGCCAGCCCGCCCGCTCGGCCGCCGCCACCGCTTCGTCGGCCGAGCTGACCTCTTCCGCGGGCCACACCTCCACGCCGAAGCAGGCCAGCAGCCCGGTCGCGTCGATCTCCCGGTCCCCGCCGTCCTCGCCGACGGCGGCGGCGACCAGTTCCCTGGCCCCGGCGGCGTCGACGCCGTCGAGCGCGGGAACGGCGCCCGCGGGCCGTTCGCGCCAGCGGGCGTGCCGTACGACATGGGCGAGAGCCCGGACGGCCTCCTCCGGGGCGGGATAGGAGGGGATGGACCCCTTTCCCGGGGCCGCCTGGCCGGGCGCGCCGGCGGCGTCCTGGGGGGCCGCGGGCGTGCGGAGGGCGACCGGCATGCCCATCTCGCCCTGGAAGGTGGCCAGCACCGGCTTGCCCGACTCCCGGGCGACCCGCACCAGCCCGGCGGCGATCTCGTCGGACCTGCCGGGGATCGGGGGCATGTACACGGCCACGGCCGCGTCCACGGTGGTGAGGACCTCCGACAACGCCCCGGCGAACTCGGCGGCGCCGGCCTGGGCGCCCAGGTTCACCGGTGGAGCCGGCTCCAGACCGGCGGAGACGCAGGCTTCGACGGCGAGCAGCGCCAGGGCGTCGGAGTTGCTCACCACGCCGACGCGGGGACCGGCGGGAAGCGGCTGGTAGGCCAGAAGCTGGGCGACGTCGAACAGCTGGGTGAGGTCGTCGACGCGGATCACCCCCGCCTCCTCGAACAGCGAGCTCAGCGCCGTGTCGGGCAGGCTGAGCACGGGCGCGGCGTGGCCGCCGGGGACTCCGCGGCTCTTGACGACGACGATCGGCTTGCTCCGCGAGATCCGGCGGGCCAGCCGGGTGAACTTACGCGGATTTCCCAGAGACTCGAGGTAGAGCAGGATCACGTCGGTGGCGGGGTCCTCCTCCCAGTACTGGAGGAGGTCGTTGCCGGAGACGTCGGCACGGTTGCCCGCGGACACGAAGGTCGAGATGCCCATCCCCCGCTGAGCCACCCTCTGGAGCAGGGCCGTGCCGAGCGCCCCGGACTGGCTGAAGAACCCCACCCTGCCGCGGCCGGGCAGGGTCGCCGCCAGGGTCGCGTTGAGCCGCACCGAGGGGTCGGTGTTCGCGATGCCGAGGCAGTTGGGGCCGACCACGCGCAGGCCGTACGCCCGGGAGATGCTCACCAGCTCCTCCTGGCGTAACCGGCCGTCGTCACCGGTCTCGCCGAAGCCCGACGAGACCACGACGAGGCCCTTGACGCCCTTCTCCGCGCACTCCCTGACCACGTCCAGCACGCCCTCGGCGGGTACGGCCACCACGGCCAGGTCCACATGGCCCTCGATCGCGGAGACGCTCTTGTACGCGCGGACGCCCGCGACGGCGCGCGCGTGCCGGTGGACCGGATAGACCGGACCGGAGAAGTCGGCGCCGAGCAGGTTGCGCAGGACGGTCTGCCCGATCCCGCCGGGCTCTCTGCTGGCCCCGACGACCGCGACGGACTCCGGCGTCAGCAGGCGCTCGATGGACCGGGCCTCGGAGCGGTGCTCGCGGGCCAGCCTGACCTCGAGTGCGGTCTCCGTGGTCGCCAGGTCGAGCGTCATGCGGACGACGCCGTCCTCGAACTGGCTCTGCGCCGTGTAGCCGGCCTGGCGGAGCAGGCCGGTCATCCGGTGGTTGCCCGGCAGGATGTCGGCGATGAAGGTCCTGATCCCGCGCTCCCTCGCCGCGGCCCTGAGATGCTCCATCAGGATCGACGCCATGCCCCTGCCCTGGTGGGCGTCCTCGACGAGGAAGGCGACCTCGGCGTGGTCCCTGGGCTCGACCCGGTCGTACCGTACGACCGCGACCATCTCGGTGCCGATCGTGGCGATGAGCGCCACCCGGTTGTCGTAGTCGACGTTGGTGAACCAGGCGACCTCGCGGTCGGTGAGCCTGGGCCGGGGGCCGAAGAACCGGAAGAAGATCGACTGCTCGGAGAGCCGGGAGTAGAAGGAGCGCAGCAGGTCGGCGTCGTCCGGCCTGATCGGGCGCAGGTGTGCCGTGCCCCCGTCGGACAGGACGACGTCCGCTTCCCAGTGGGCGGGGTAATGAGGTCGCACGAACGAGAGGCTAGCGTTGTCCGGCTTGCTGTTGATTGAGACGATTCTTACTTTTACGAAACCCAGGAGGTCCCTCGCTCCGGGGCCACCCGGATTGCCCTGGAAAAAGACAACTCGCCAGCTGGTGAGTTGGGCAACGCTTGTGCATCGACTATGCCCGGGTGTCCGCTCTATGCCCCACGGCACCCCCGGAAACTGTTAGGTTTCTTCGCGTCAGCCTCACAGCACGGAGAGGACGCCGCCCCTCCACAGGGCTCGGCGGACTCGCCTCCACAGCAGTCGGCAAGGTGGTGACATCATGACGCGGGTCGTCGTGGTGGGCGATCTCATGACGGACGCGGTCGCCCGCGCCAAGTTCCCTCTCGCGAGGGCGAGCGACACCCCGGCCGTTGTGACCATGCACGGTGGGGGCTCCGGTGCCAACGTCGCCTCCTGGCTGGCCGTGGAGGGCTCGGAGGTGGCCTTCATCGGCCGCCGAGGCGCCGACATCACCGGCCGGAACCGTGACATGGAACTCATGGGCTACGGGGTGGACGCCCGGCTCGTGATGGATCCCGAGCGGCCCACCGGCACCTGCGTCGTCCTCGTGACGCACAAGGGTGAGCGGACCATGCTCTCGGACCCGGGCGCCAACGCCGCGCTCTCCCCCGAGGACCTGCCCCGCGACCTCTTCTCGGGGGGCAGCCATCTGCACATTTCCGGCTACACGCTGATCAACGAAGGCTCTCGGGACGCCGGCCTGGCCGCGCTGGACCTCGCCCGCAGGACCGGGATGTCGATCTCGGTCGACTGCGCGTCGTCGGCCCCCGTCGAGCGCACCGGCGCCGAACCGTTCCTCGAGTGGACCCACGGCGCGAAGCTGCTGTTCGCCAACGCCGACCAGGCGAAGGTCCTGACCGGCCGCGACGAGCCCGAATCCGCGGCCAAGGTGCTGACGGCCTGGTTCCCGCAGGTCGTCATCAAGCTGAACGACGAAGGCTCGCTCTGGTACACCAACAACCGGTCGGAGCCGGTGCGTGTGCCGGCCGAGTCCGTCGACCGCATCGTGGACGGCACGGGCGCGGGCGACGCCTTCACCGCGGGCTTCCTTCCCCCGTGGCTGGACGGAAAGCCGCCCACCGAGGCCCTGGCCGCGGGCAACGCGCTGGCCGCCAGGTGCATCTCCTACCTCGGCGCCCGTCCCCGCCTCTGATCCGGCTTCTCCGGAAGGGCTCCCGCCTCGTGGCGGGGGCCCTTCCGTCGTCCCGCCCTCAGGTGGTCGTGGCCAGTGCCAGGGGCAACACCGCGGGGGCGCCCGCGTGCCGGATCTGGGCGGCGGCGAGGGCCATCGTCCAGCCGGTGTCGACGCGATCGTCCACGAGGAGCACGGGGCCGCCCAGCTCGGCGATCCTGCCGCCCAGCTCTCGCGGCATCGCCAGGGTGTGCCGGATGGCGGCCACCCGCTGCGCGCTGTTGTACTGACGGCCCGGTGATCCGCTGCGGTAACCCAGCTCGCCCAGGTAGGTCAGCCGGCCGATCCGCGCGATCCCCTCGCCGAGACTCCGGACCAGCTCGGGACGGCCGGCCGAGGGAACGCTCACCACCGCGACGGGCCGCTCCGCCCAGCTCCACGACGTGAGGACCTCGACGACCGCGGCGAGCACCTCGCCCGGCACGGGGGCGTCGCCCGCCGCGAGCAGCTCCCTGAGCCGGGTGCCCCAGCCGATGTCGGTCAGCCGGCCGAGCGCGCGCCCGGAGTCGGCCGCCAGGTCCGGCTTGATCCGGCCCTTGAGGTCGGCCAGCCCGGTCGGCCACTGCCGACGCGGCTCGATCTCGATCCCCGGCCGCGTGAGCCGGGCCCGGGCGGCTTCGACGGCCTCCTGCGCGATCTCCGCGGAGCGATGGGCGCCGGTGCAGTTGTCGCAGCGGCCGCACGGGGTCGCGGCATCGTCGTCCAGGTGGCGGCGGAGGAACTCCTCCCGGCAGTCGGCCGTCGTGATGTAGCCGAGCATGGCGTCCTGCTCGGCCTTGCGCTCCGCCGCGACCCGCGCGTAACGATCGGCGTCGTAGGCCCACGGCTCGCCGGTCGCCTCCCATCCGCCCTTGACCCGGCGGACCGCGCCGTCCACGTCGAGCACCTTGAGCATCATCTCCATGCGGCTGCGGCTGAGGTCGACGCGCGTCTCCAGGGCGGCGGTCGACATGATCTCCGCTTCGGCGAGTGCGTCCAGGGTCGTGCGGACCACCGGCTCGGGCGGGAACGCCAGCGAGCCGAAATAGCTCCAGATCTCCTGGTCCTCGGCGCCGGGCAGGAGGATCACCTCGGCCTGCTCGACCCCGCGCCCCGCTCTGCCGACCTGCTGGTAGTACGCCACCGGGGACGGCGGAGCGCCCACATGCACGACGAAGCCGAGGTCGGGCTTGTCGAACCCCATACCGAGGGCCGAGGTGGCGACCAGCGCCTTGATCCTGTTGGCGAGCAGATCCTCCTCGGCGGCCAGCCGTTCGGCGGGCTCGGTCTGCCCGGTGTAGGCCACGACGGGATGCCCCTGCTCGCGCAGGTAGGCGGCGATCTCCTGGGCGGCCGCCACGGTCAGCGTGTAGACGATGCCCGACCCGGGCAGCTCGTGGAGCGTCCTGGCCAGCCACGCGAGCCGCTGCTCCGCACCGCGGAGCCGTACGACGCCGAGGTGGAGGCTCTCGCGCTCCAGCGGCCCCCGCAGGACCAGGACGTCACCGAGATCGGCCCCCTCCGGGTCCGCGACCACGGCCAGTTGCTCGGCCACGTCACGGGTCACCCGCGCGTTGGCGGTCGCGGTGGTGGCGAGCACGGGGATGCCCGGCGGAAGCTCGGCGAGCATCGTGCGGAGCCGGCGGTAGTCGGGACGGAAGTCATGCCCCCAGTCGGAGATGCAGTGGGCCTCGTCGATCACGACGAGGCCGGCGCTCTCGGCCAGTTCGGGGAGGACCTGGTCGCGGAACTCGGGGTTGTTCAGCCGCTCGGGGCTGACCAGGAGCACGTCGACCATGCCCTCGGCGACCTGGGCGTAGGTCTTCTCCCACTCCTCCGGGTTGGCCGAGTTGATGGTGGCGGCGTGGATGCCGGCGCGTTCGGCGGCGGCGATCTGGTTGCGCATGAGCGCCAGCAGCGGGGAGACGATGACCGTCGGGCCCTCGCCCAGCTCGCGCAGCAGAGCCGTCGCGATGAAGTAGACGGCGGACTTGCCCCAGCCCGTGCGCTGGACGACCAGCGCCCGGCGGCGGTCGACGACCAGCGCCTTGATCGCCGCCCACTGGTCGTCGCGCAGGCGCGCGCCGTCGCCGGCCAGCGCCCGCAACCGGGCCTCGGCCTCTTCTCTCAGGGACTCCTCTTCGCTCACCCGGTCATTGGTACCAGGTTCAGGTGACGAAAGGCCCCGTACCCGGCGGCCTGGCGGCCGAGGGGAGCCGCCGGGCGGGCGAGATGTCATGGTTTGATAAGGCCTGCTATGGACGTGACCACGTGGTATCTCGAACAGACCAGCCCCGGCGACGTACGTCCCGGCCGCCCTCTTCCCACCCCCGCCGAGGTCGTCCGCGCGGAACGGCCGAGCCCTGAGTTCAGCCGGTTCCTCTACACCGCGGTGGGCGGCGACTGGCAGTGGACCATGCGGCTGCCCTGGACCTGGCGGCAGTGGATGGACTGGCTCAGCCGTCCCGGCGTCGAGACGTGGGTCGCCTGGTCGCGGGGGACGCCCGCCGGATACGTGGAGCTCGTCGCCCAGGAGGAAGGCGTGGTGGAGATCGCCAGCTTCGGGCTCCTGCCGTACGCCATCGGGCAGGGCCTCGGCGGGCACCTGCTGGCGACCGGGGCGGCCCGCGCCTGGGACCTCGCCGACCGCTGGCCCGGCCGGGACGAGACGCGCCGCGTCTGGGTGCACACCTGCTCGCTGGACGGCCCGGCGGCCCTGGCGAACTACCAGGCCCGCGGCTTCCGGATCTACGACACCAGGCTGAACGTGCCCGGCGACGAGGACGAGGGCGTGACGCCCGGTCCGTGGCCGGCCTCGGGCCCGCGCGACTGACGTCCCTCCCGCCGGCCCGCGACGGCCGGCGGGGAATTCCGTCGGGCCCCGGCTGAAACAATGCGCCCTCCGCCGGCATCCCATTCGTGACGCACCTGTCCCGATCACGACGGAGCAACGCATGGACGCCTTCGACGCCGACACGCAGTGGGCCGACCTCAACAGCGACGGGACCGACGACACCCTGCTCGTCGACAACAACGGCGACGGCATCGCCGACCAGCAGTTCACCGACGGCAACAGCGACGGCATCGCCGACTCCGAGAGGTACGACCTCGACGCGGACGGCGTGGCGGACGTGGAGTACACCGACACCGACTACGACGGGACGGCCGACCAGGAGTTGTTCGACGTCGACAGCGACGGCCAGGCGGACATCCAGCTGACCTCCGCCGATTCGTCCCTGGACACCACGGACACCTCGGGCTCCTCGGGCTCCTCGGGCTCCTCCGACTCCTCCGACTCCTCCGACTCCTCGGACTCCGGCGACTCGTACGACTCCGGTGACGCTTCGGACTACTCCGATTCCACCGACTCGTCGGATTCATCGGACTACGCGGGCTCGTCCGGCTCCTCCGACCTCACGGACGCGGCCACCCTCACCGCCGCCGACGTTTCGCCGGACCCGGCTCCGCTGTTCCCCGAAGCGTCGACGGCCTACGTCCCGCCCGTGAGCGGCAGCATGGGCGGATTCCTCGACAACCTCAACGCGCAGATGGCCGACGCCGGGACCGTCTACAGATCGGCTCTCGACCCGAACGCGGTCTCCTCCGGCGACCTGGCCGCGGCCGAGGAGCGGATCGACAACGTGGCGCGGAACTCGAGCGTGCTCGAGGGCTACACCTACCAGGACCAGGTCTACAACGACGTGATCCAGCACGACCGTGAGGTCCAGTGGTCGAACCAGGAACACCAGGCGACCACCGACGCGTGGATCGAGGCCGACCGCGCCGAGTCGGCCGAGTAGAGCCGGGAGGAGCCTCAGGCCAGGACGTCCGGCTCGACAGGAGGACAAGGGCATGAACCCCACTCGACCCGGTCACCGGGGCCGGCGAGGCCCCCGAGCGGCGACGTCATCGTCACCGGCGATCGGACGCCGTCACCTCGCAGGGCCCGGCCTGCTGCTGATCGTCGTCGTCCTCGCCGGTTGCGGATCAGGAGGAACGCAGACGGAACGGGCCGCCAACACGGAGCCGGTGGCCGTCGTCACCACTCCGGAGAGGGCGACGGAGCCGGCAGGTGACCCCGCATCGGCGGACCAGGCCGCGGCGACCCCTGGGAAGCTCCGTGGGATCACTCCCCTGAGCGTGGCCGGAGCGGCCGCCCCGGTCGAGCCTCCCCCGGTGACCTCCGATTCCAAAGTCACGGTGAGGCCCAAGACGACCGACGGGCCCGGGCAGGGAGCCGGGGAGAAGACCAGGAAGCCGGAGTCCACCAAGAGCCCCGCGAAGGGTGGCGGGCCGGTCAAGCCCGGCAAGGGCGCGACCCCGCGCGTCACCCCGCCGACCTCCGACGCCACGAAACCGGCGCCCGTGACGACCCGGATCACCACCCCTGTGCCGGTGACGCCCAGCGGCTCCTCAGGAGGCTGGCTGCTTGGCGGGCTCGCCCTCGTCCTGCTCGTCGGCGGGGTCGCGGTGGGCGCGGTCTTCGTCACGCGCGGGCGGCGGGAGCCGCGGATGGAGACCTGGCCTCCAGGAGTGCCCACCGTCCAGCCGTCCCATTCCGGAGGGCCCGCCCCCGTCGCGTCCGCATGGGCGGCAGGCTCACCCGCGTCGGCGCCCCCGGGAACGGCCGCGGCAATGGGAACGCCCTCCTGGACGGCCGCGCCCGGCGGGCTCGGTCATCTCGCAGGATCTCTGCGGGAGGTCGCGGACGGAAGGGTGAGCGAGGCCTTGGCGCAGCAGATCGACCGGCTGCTCGCCTCCGAGCCCGGCAGGGACGCCCTCGTGGACGCCTGCATCCGGTTCCGGGACCAGCTCAGCGAGCGGCATCCGTTCCTGGCGGCCCGTCTCCTGGACGCTCTCGGAACGGCCGGGGTCCACGAGATCCGGGCCGACGGGCAGCCGTTCGACGGGCGCGTGCACGAAGCGGTCGAGGTCGTCCCGACGGCCGACCCCCGCCTCCGGGACGTCGTCGCGAGCACCGAACGCCCCGGATACGTCGACGGCGACCGCGTCGTGCGTGTGCCAAGGGTGGCCGTCTACCGGCTGGAGCCCTGATGCGCCGGAGCTCACGGCTGCCCGAGCGTCTCCCGCAGTGCCTTGCGCGCCCGGAAGATCCAGATCCTGACCGTGTTCAGCGGGACCTGGAGCGCCGCCGCCGTCTGCTCGTAGGTGAGCCCGCCCGCCCACAGCAGCAGGGCCTCCTTGTGCGTCTCGGGGAGCGTGGCCAGCGCGCGGCGCAGGTCGACCAGCCCCGCGACGGTCTCGTCGAAACCGCTCTCCACGGCCTCCGGCTCCGCGGCCTCGGGGAAGAGCAGGTCCTCGCGCGCCGCCCTGACCCGCCGCACCACCGAACGGGCGGAGTTGCGCGCGATCACCATGACCCAGGCGGCGAACGGCGCCCGGCCCTCGAAGCGGTCGAGGTTGCGCCACACGGCGATCTGGGTCTCCTGGAGCGCGTCGAGCGCGTCCGCCCGGTTATCCGTGAGGTGCAGGCAGAGGCCGAACGCCCTGCGCTCGAGGGGAGCCCACAGGAGCCGGAAGGCCTCCGCGTCTCCCGCGCGCGCGGCCGGAAGAAGGATGTTCTCGTCGTCGCCGACTGTGGGGGCAGACATCCGCTGACGACCTCCCCAGGTCCGGAAATCTGCCACGATGAGATCACGTGGAACGCCGCACCGGCAGGGGATAAGCGGGCATGATATTCGACCGTAATCATGATCTCGACGGTGCGGAGCTAATGGAGTTCCAGCGTCTGCTTTACGACCCGGTCCTTTCTCCGACCGAGGAAGAAAGCACCGCAATGTTCGATGAAACCGTCAATTCACCCGAAGATGGCCATTTCGATCCAGTCGAATATGATCCCTTCGCCTCCGAGCCCCCCGAATCCGCTTACTGGGATCCCGGCGCGGAGTTCTCCCACGACGACCCCGCCGCGTGGCACGAACACCATCACCCCCACGACGGCTACTCCGGAGACGGGGACGGGCACGGATGACGCCGGACCCCAGCGACCGGCTCAGGGAGCTGTGCGACGCCACGACCGCCAAGCTGGCCGATCCCGGCCTGCGGGAGAAGGTCGCCCAGGTGCGGTCACGGCTCGACGCGCCGCTGAAGGTGGCGGTGGCCGGGTCGGTGAGCAGCGGCAAGTCCACGCTGGTCAACGCGCTCCTCGGCTACCCCGTCGCGCTGGTCGCCCCCGGTGAGTGCACGCCGTTCGTCACCCAGTACGAGTACGGCGCCGACCACGGCCGCATCGAGGTCGAGCTCGGCGACGGCCGCGTCATGGTGTCGCGGCTGGAGCCGGACGACCGGCTGCCCGCCGACCTCGGCGCACCCGTGGCCGAGATCGTCCGTGCCCGCGTCCGGCTCTCCGCGGAGGCGTTGCGCGCCGTCACCGTCGTGGACACGCCGGGGATGAACACGCTCACCGCCGGGAACGAGCGTGCGGCGCGGCGGATGTTGTTCGGCACCGCCGAGGACGACGACAGAGCCCAGGCGCTGATCTACGTCCTGCGCTACGTGCAGCGGTTCGACGACGACATCCTCACCGAGTTCAGGAACTTGACCGAGGCGTGCGGCATGACGTGCGTCAACACGCTGGCCGTGCTGAGCCAGATCGACCGGCGGGGCGACGAGGACGATCCGTGGCCGACCGCCCGGAGACTGGCCGCACGGGCGTACGCGGACCTGCGCACGGCGGTGTACGACGTGGTCCCGGTGATCGGGCTGCTCGCGGAGACCGCGCGGACGCCCGTCGTCGGCGACGGGGACATCGAGGCGCTGACCGCGCTGGCCGCGCTCGACGAGCACAAGCTCGACTACCTGCTGCTCGACCTCAACGACTTCGCCGGCTCGCCCTACTCCCCCGTCCCCGCCGAGACGGGACGCCGTCTGGTCAGGCGGCTTCACCGGTACGGCATCCGCGCCGCCGTCTCCGCACTCAGGAGCGGGCGGGCCGCCGACCCGGAGTCGCTCGGCCGCGTCCTGCTGGAGCGCTCGGGCTTCGGGGCGGGCTCGCCCCCGCCTGGCCGTACGGTCGCCGCCGGAATCACGCACTTCGCCCGCAGGGCCGGCCAGCTCAAGGCCCTGGACGGGATCAACCAGCTCCGCCGGCTGGCCCGCGCCACGGCGTTCGGCTCGGACCGTACGACGCTCGACGCGCTGGCGGCCGAGCTCGACGAGACCCGGCCGATCGCGGCGGGGCTCGGCGGACTGCGGATCTTCGCGGCGGTGGAGGCGATGAGCCGCGGCCGGCTCGTGCTCGACGAGCCGGCGCAGGCGGAGTTGCTCCGGCTGGCCCGCTCGGACGACCCCGCGGCGCAGCTGGGACTGGCGCCGGGCGCGTCCCCGCAGGAGGTCTCGGAGGCCGCCCGGACGGCGTCCGCCCGCTGGCGAGGGCTCGCGACGATGGCCGAGGGCAGGGTGGGCGGCCAGCGGGCCCATGACGTCCTGCGTGTGCTGGAGGACCTGGCGTCGGCCCCTTCGACGGCGGACGCTCCCGCTCCGCCCGTGCGCGTGCCCGCGGTTCCCGCCGTGCCCGTGGACGGCGACGCCGTACGGCTGCTGCGTGCGTCACCCCTGATCACCCCGGAGGACCGGACGGCCCTCGACCACCTCATGGAGGGTGACGAGGGCGCCACCCAGGTCGGGGCTCCCGCGGGCACGGCATCCCAGGACGTCGCCGCCCTGGCCGCCGCCCTGAGCGCGCGGTTCCGCTCGCTCCTGCACCGCCCGCTGCCGCGGCGGGTACGGCGGGCCGCGGAGACCGTGTGCGACACCTTCGCCGCCATCGCGCTCTCCGGCGCGCGGCCCGCCCAGGAGGATCCCGGACATGCCGACCACCGCTGAATCCGTCAACCAGGTGCTGCGGCTCGCCAACGAGGTGAACACCCTGGCCAGGCGGCACGGCCGCGAGGACCTGTCGGAGATCCTCGCCAAGGTGGCGGCGCGCTGGAAGGAGGACGAGACGACCATCGTGGTCGCCGGGGCGCAAAAACGCGGCAAGAGCCGCCTGATCAACTCGATGCTCGGCCGGCCGGGGCTGCTCCCCGTCGACGCCGACGTGGCGACCAACTGCTGCCTGGCCCTGCGGTACGGGCCCGCGCTGACCGCCGTCGTCACCGACCAGGTCGCGGGGAGCTTCCCCATCGACCCCGGGCAGCTCACCGACTACGCGTCGATGGCCGGCGACCCGTCACGGCGGCGGGACGTGGTGAGCGTCGACGTCACGATGAACCACCCGCTGCTGCGGGGCGTGCGCCTACTCGACACCCCCGGCGTGGACAGCCTCACCGTCGGGCACCGCCAGGTGACCGTCGCGACGCTCCAGCGCGCCGACGCGCTGCTGTTCACCCTCAGCGCCCAGGACCAGCCCGTGCTCCGGCACGAGCTGGAGTTCCTCGCCGAGGCCGCGGAGCGCGTGCAGGCCGTCGCGTTCGTCCTCACCAAGGTGGAGGACAGCGCCAACTGGCAAAGCCTCCTCGCGGAGAACCGCGCCCGCCTGGCGGCCTTCGTCGGCGAGCCGGGCGAATCAGGAGGGCCAGGAGAGCGGCTGCGGCACCTGCTCGACGCGCCCTGGCTGCCCGTCAGCGCGAAGCTCCATGAGGCGTCGGCGGCGCTGCTGTCCATGGGGGACGCGGAGCGCGCCGACGCGCTGCGCGTCCGCAGTGGGATGGCGGCGCTGGAGGACTACATCCGCGGCTGCGCGGGTGCGCGCGAGCTCGCCAGGAGCGCCACCGTGCTCTCGGCCGCGACCTCGGTGTTGTCGGCGCTCGCCGCCGTCGCCCAGGACCGGGTCGCCGCCGGGTCCGACGACGGGACCGAGCCCGCGAGCCGGCTGGCCGACGTCGAGAAGGCCCTGGCCGAGCTCGCCACGACGGCCCGCGAGCGCCGCAGGCTCGGCGCGGGCAACCAGTTCCTCGGGCAGGAGGTCGCCGGGCTCGTCCGGGCCCGTCTGGCCGAGATCCGGCGGCCGTACGAGGAGGCGATCAGCGAGCTGGACTCCCGGGCGAAGATCGACCGCTACCTCGACCAGCTTCCCGACAGCGTGGAACGCTCCCTCCAGGCCGCCTGGGACGAGATCCTCGACGAGGCGCACACGCTGACCACCCAGGCGCTCAACGAGTTCCTCGCGTCCCTGGGCCTCGCCCCGGCCGAGATGGACCTCGCCCGGGTCGCGATGCCCGCCGTACGGGCGCGCGACCTGCGGATCGAGCCGTCCGCGCCCACGCGGTTCGACTTCTTCCGCGAGGGCGTCCCCGCCGCCTCGATGGCGGCCTCGATCGGGCTCATGCTCGCGCACCTCACGCCTGTGGGGTTCGTGGTCGGCCCGGTGCTGGCGGCGGCGGTGATCGCCCGGCGCCGGGGCTGGGACGAGGTCCAGCGGAACCAGGCCTCGCTGCGGCGCCTGCTGGCCGAGCAGTTCGCGCAGGCCTCCGGCGAGCTCGCGCTCGCGCTGCAGCGAGAAGTGGCGGGCTGGCGCACGGCGGTGGAGCAGACGGCCGACGAGGCGCTGGCCAAGCAGCGCCGTGAACTGGAGGCGCGCCGGGCGGAGCTCAGGTCGGCGGCGGCCGGGGACCCGGCCGGCAGGGACCGGGCCCGCGCGTCGGGCAGCGAGCGCCTCGAGACGATCACGGCGCTCAGCCGGCGGGCGGCTGAGCTGCGCGCGGAGATCGCCGCCGCCGTCAACGCGATGAACGCGCCGCCCGCTTAGGACCGCCTTTGGCGGGCTCGCCGTTCCCCGCCCGTTCTGTACGGCCGTCGGCGGCTCCTACACGGCGATGCGCACCAACCGGGTGACGAAGGGACGGCTCACGCCGGGCGGGGTGTCGGGCAGGTGCAGGCAGAGCAGGCCGTAGGGGACCTTGGCCACCGGCTCGACCCATCCCGGCGCGCGGAACACCTCAGTGGCGCCCGAGGGTGTGACATGCAGGATGCGCGAGGTGCCGCCCTCACCCGAGACCGCCATCCAGAGCGAGTCTCCGTCGGAGATGACCCGGGGGCGCTCCAGCGGGGCGCGGGAGGTCAGGTGCCCCAGCAGGCATTCGCGGTCGTTCTGCGCGAGCACGCGGGCGCTTCCGCTCTCCGCGTCGTAGTGCAGGACGGACCAGCCCCGCGCCGGTACGACCGTGTCCATCCCGACGGCGTACATCTCCGTGCCCGCGGGGAACCACCGCAGGGCCCCGGCCCGCTGCCGCGGGACGATCACCTGGGGCGGGGCGGGGGAGGCGTCGATCTCCAGCCCGGCGTTGGTGGAGATGAACCATTTGCCGTCGTGCAGCACGACCTGCTGGAGCCAGTTGGGCGACCGGCGCTCGATACGGCTGATCTTGCCGCCGGGTTCCACCAGGCAGAGGACCTGCCAGGGGACGAAGTTCTGGTGAGCGCCGCCGAAGACGCCCTTCTTCGACTTGAACTGGCCGAGCACCACGACGCACCCCGACGATCCCACGGCGAGCGCGGCGCCACCGCCCGTCGGGCTGTCCTGGTCGAGCAGCCGCCGCTGGCTGTTGTCCTCGTTCACGAACCACTGGGCGGTGTTGCCCAGGGGCACCGGAGGCGCCTCCTGTGCGAAGAAGCCGCCCAGGCTCACCTCGATGACGGACAGGGATCCGGTCTCCCCCCAGGGCAGGCCGATCGCGTTGTTCACCAGCGTGGGCCGCCGGGGCTGGAAGAAGGCCCATCCGGCCGCGTCGCGGGCCAGCACCCGCGGCTCGCTGCCGGGCGGGAGCAACTGGCCCGAACGGATGGTGAGCTCAGGCGTCAGCGTCCGCAGCCGTACGCCGTCCGGCGCCCGATCCGCCACCACGACGCCCTCGCCCGACACCGCCCAGTCGACGACCTCGCCGAACTGCAACTCGCGGTCGGCCTGCCCGGCGGCGACGTCGATGCGCCGCAACACGTGTCGGCCCGCCTCGCCCGCGCACAGGGCGTAGACGCCCGCCGCGCTCGCGGCGACGTCGATCACGCCCTCCATGACGGGGACGATGTGGTTCTCGTTGTCGGACTTCAGCTTCCACGCGAGGCGGGCGGCGCCCAGAGCGACGACGATCTTGGGATCGTCGGAGGTGTGGACCAGCTCTCCATGGCGTTCGCGCAGGGTGGCGTGGACGAGCGGCATCCGGCTGGCGCCGCCCGTCAGGAAGATCCCGGCGAGGTCGGCCGCGGTCACCTTGGCACGTTCCAGGGTCTCGTCGAGCAGGTCGGCCGTACGCGTGACGTCGGCCTTCACCAGCCCGTCCAGATCGTCCTTCGTGATGGTGACGTCCACGTCCGCGCCGGCGATGTACTGGCTCGCGGTGCCGTACGCCGACAACGTCTCCTTGGCGATCCGCGCCTCCTCCAGGAGGTCGGCCGCGGCGGCCAGGAACCGCCTGTCGGGGTTGCCGGTCACGTCGGCGAAGAACTCGGGCCGCGTCCGTTCCAACTGCTCGCCGAAGAAGCCGTAGACCTGCTCGTCGAAGACCTCGCCGCCGATCGCGTCGTCACCGCCGGGCTCGCCGATGACCTTGAAGTCGTCGCCGTCGGCGGCGAGGACCGCGGCGTCGAACGTCCCCCCGCCGAGGTCGTAGACGGCGACCCGCTTCCCGCCGTTCACCCGATGCGTGGAGGCGTAGTGGAGGGCGGCGGCCACGGGTTCCTCGACGAGCACGATCCGCGCGTCCGGCACGACGGCCTCGCCGGCCGCCCTGAGGACGTCCCTGCGATCATCGCGCCAGGCGACCGGGCAGGTCAGCACGACACAGGACGGCATGGACCCGTTGAAGCGCACCCGGCCCTCGCTCACGAACAGGCCGAGAAGGGCGGCCAGCGCGTCCCCGACGTCGACGGGCACCCCGCCCAGGAGCATCGTCTTCTTGCCGACGTACCGCTTCGGATTGCGCTCCACCCGCTCGGGATACCGCGCCATCGACCGCTGCGCGACGCGCCCGGCGACCAGCACGCCCTGTTCATTAAGCAGAATTGTGGACGGTATCCGCTTTTCTCCCCCTATTTCCAGGATTTCTATACGGTCGTCCGTTGCGATCGCTCCAGCGGAGAAACTCGTACCTAGATCGACTCCCAGGCACCACAAAGCCATTCGAGGCTCCCCCACCCATATCCCACAAGTACTGAAGTGGATGGTCGCCCTTTTCCCCGAGGTTCGCAATGAATGTTGCTGAAATGATGTCCCGGGCACGGAATGTGAGATCCGCTCCCTCCGGGACGAACGTGACCTCCTTGGCGAAGGCCGCCTCCCGCCTTGACGCGAGCCCCTCCCACCCCGGCACAAGCAGCACCAAATCGGGCAGGAACCCTGGCCAAGTCGCGACCACGCCTGGACATCGGCACAATGTTCGATATGGCCCGACGCACGACCACACCCACGCCCGACGAGGAGTTCGAGGAGCGGATCGTCGACATCGACGTATCCGCGGAGATGCGGACGAGCTTCCTGGAGTACGCGTACTCGGTCATCTACCAGCGCGCCCTCCCTGACGCCCGTGACGGACTGAAGCCGGTCCAGCGCCGCATCCTCTACTCGATGAGCGAACTGGGCCTGCGTCCGGACCGCGGCCACGTGAAGTCGTCCCGGGTCGTCGGCGAGGTGATGGGCAAGCTCCACCCGCACGGCGACGGCGCCATCTACGACGCGCTCGTGCGGATGGCCCAGCCGTTCTCGATGCGGCTGCCCCTGGTCGACGGGCACGGCAACTTCGGCTCGCCCGACGACTCCCCCGCGGCGATGCGGTACACCGAGGCCCGGCTCGCCCCCGCGGCCATGCTCATGGTCCAGTCGATCGACGAGGAGACCGTCGACTTCCGGCCCAACTACGACGGCCAGGAGACCGAGCCCGGGGTCATGCCCTCGGCGTTCCCCAACCTGCTGGTCAACGGCGCCACCGGTATCGCGGTCGGGATGGCCACCAACATGGCGCCGCACAACCTCGGCGAGGTCATCGCGGCGGCACGGCACCTCATCAAGCACCCGGGCGCGACGCTCGACGAGCTGATGCGCTTCATCCCCGGGCCCGACCTGCCCACCGGCGGCCTGGTCATCGGCCTCGGCGGCATCAGGGACGCCTACGAGAACGGCCGCGGCACCTTCCGCATGCGGGCCAAGGCGACGATCGAGAACGTGACGCCGCGGCGCAAGGGCATCGTCGTCACCGAGCTTCCGTACAACGTCGGCCCCGAGCGGGTGGTCACCAAGATCAAGGAGCTGGTGACCGCCAAGAAGCTCACCGGGATCGCCGACCTCAAGGACCTCACCGACCGCCACAAGGGCCTGCAGCTGGTCATCGAGGTCAAGAACGGGTTCAACCCCGAGGCCATCCTCGACGAGCTCTACCGGCTGACGCCGATGGAGGAGACCTTCGGCATCAACAACGTCGCGCTCGTCGACGGCCAGCCCCGGACGCTGGGCCTGCGCGAGCTGCTGACGGTCTACGTCGACCACCGCCTCGAGGTGGTGCGCAGGCGCTCGGCCTTCCGCCGCCGCAAGCGGGAGGAGCGCCTCCACCTGGTGGACGGCCTCATCATCGCGCTGCTGAACATCGACGAGGTCATCCAGGTCATCCGCACCTCGGACGACTCGGCCCAGGCACGGGCCCGGCTCATCGAGGTCTTCGACCTGAGCGAGATCCAGGCCAACTACATCCTCGACACCCCGCTGCGCCGTCTCACCCGCTACGACAAGCTGGAGCTCGACCGGGAGAAGGAGACCCTCCAGACCGAGATCGCCGAGCTCACCGCGATCCTGTCCTCGGAGGACCGTCTGCGCGCCGTCGTCTCGGGCGAGCTCGCCGAGATCGCCAAGACCTACTCCACGCCGCGCAGGACCGTGCTGCTGGAGTCGTCGAACGTCGTCAGGACGGCCGCCGTTCCGCTGGAGGTGGCCGACGACCCGTGCCTCGTGCTGCTCTCCTCGACCGGCCTGCTCGCCCGTACGGCCGACGCCTCCCCCATCGGGGGCGAGGGTGAGCGGACGCAACACGACGTCCTGGTCTCCGTCGTCCGCGCGACGATCCGCGGCGAGGTGGGGGCGGTCACGTCGCAGGGACGCATGATCCGCGTCTCCGTGCTGGACCTGCCCGCGCTGCCTCCTTCGGCGAACCCGCCCTCCCTGGCGGGTGGGCATCCCGTGTCCGAATACGTCACGCTCGAGCCGGGCGAGCACGTCGTCGGACTCGGCGGGATCGACGTCGGCGGTCCGGGTCTCGTGGTCGGCACGGCCCAGGGCGTGGTCAAGCGGGTCGTGTCCGACTATCCGGTCAACCGCGACGACTTCGAGGTCATCGGCCTGCGCGAGGGCGACACCGTCGTGGGCGCCGTCGAGCTGACCTCCGCCGATCACGACCTCGTCTTCATCACCTCCGACGCCCAGATGCTCCGCTTCTCGGCGTCCCATGTGCGGCCGCAGGGCCGTCCGGCGGGCGGCATGGCGGGAATCCGCCTGGAGGACGACGCGCGGGTCGTCTGGTTCGGGTCGGTCGATCCGGCGCAGGAGGCACGGGTCGTGACGATCGCGGGCTCGTCGACGGCCCTCGCCGGCACCCAGACGGGCGCGGGCAAGATGTCGGACTACGCGGAGTTTCCGGCCAAGGGCCGCGCGACCGGAGGCGTCCGCGCCCAGCGGTTCCTGAAGGGCGAGGACACGATCCTGCTCGCCTGGGCGGGTCCCGCACCGGCCAAGGCCGTGTCCTCTACGGGCAAGCCCGTCCCGCTGCCCGAGGAACTCGGGCGCAGGGACGGCTCGGGCGTGCGACTGCTGCACGGCGTCGCGGCGATCGGCGGCGCACTCGGAGCCGGGCCTGACGGCGCGGGTTCCACGGACTCCGACGGCCCGTACGCTGACGGCTCGGGTTCTGACGGTGCGGGCGCCGACGACGGTGCGGGCGCCGACGGCTCGCCCCTGGACGGCGCGTAGGACGGCCAGGGGGAGGCGGCGCCGATCTTCTAGACCGGCGCGCGGGTCAGTCGTCGACGCAGAGGCAGAACGGGTGACCCGCTGGGTCGAGGAATACGGTGAAACCGTCGTCGACGCCGGGCTGGTGAGTGTGCTTGACGGCCCCGAGGGCCAGCACCTCGGTCTCGGCCTCGGCCAGGTCGTCGACGGTCACGTCGATGTGGAACTGCTGCGGATGCTCGGAGCCGGGCCAGACCGGCGGCTTGTGATCGGGAGCCCGCTGGAAGCACAGGCGGATCGGCCCGCCGTCGGACACCGTGATCCATTCGTCGTCGGACCAGACGATCTTCCAGCCCACCAGCGCGGCGTAGAAGTCCGCCAGCGCCTTCGGGTCCGGGCAGTCCAGCACGATCGAGCGCATCCGTGCGATCCCGCTCATCGCCCACCTCCTTCGGTTCACCGGTCGAAGACCCTATACCGGGATTCCGCCCGGTGCCGGTGTGCCGGGAAATGCCTCGCGAGTTCTCAGATCTCGTCCCGGGTGCGGGTGGACAGGCCGTACGTCTCGGCCACCGGATTCCACAGGTCGACGAAGTCGCCCTTCGCGTCGCCGGCGTCCTCGGAATAGGAGACGCCGTCGTCGTAGGACGAGTAGTCCGTGATGCTGCCGCTGCAGTCGTCGTCCTGGTACGACTGGCCCGCATCGTAGAACGAGTCGTCGGCGTCGCCGGAGGCCTCCAGAAACGCGACCAGGTACTCCTGCAAGGACTCTCCGCCGTCGAGCGCGTCGACCTCCAGGTCGTCGGCACTGCTCGCCTGGCTGTCGCGGGCCTCGCCGATGCTCGACAGCGTGCCGAGCGCGCTGTCCATGTCCCGGCAGGCCGACAGGTCGCTGATGGCCGCGGCCAGGTCGGAGCGTGAGGAGGCGCTTTCGTCGAGGAGGTCGTCGATCGCCTCCGCCTGCTCCTGGCCGTAGTCGTACTCCGGAGTGGGAGACGGGTCGACCACGGTCAGCCCGTCGGAGGAAGGAGATTCGTACGGGGACGGCGACTCGGATTCCGAGGGCGACTCCGACGGCGACTCCGACGGCGAGGCCGACGAGCTCGACGACGGACTGGTGGACGGGTCCGGCGACGAGCCGCTCTTGGCCGCCGCTATGCCGACCACAAGCCCGATGACGGCGACCCCAGCCACCACGGACACCACGACGGGAAGCCTGCGGGTCCCCGTCGTCGCGAAGGCGGACGGGGCCGGGGCCGGGGGCAGAGACGGGGACGGGGCGGAGCCGCCTGCCAGGAAATCGGACGCGGGAGGCAGCCGGGCGGACACCGGCTGCGCCGGTTCCGCCTGCGAGTACGGCGGAAGCCCGGCGCCGGGCAGAGTCGGGGAGAACTCCTCCAGCCGGGTCCTGGCCAGGATCGCCGCGCCGCGCGCCACCGCCTCCGCATCGTCCGGTGTCCCGCCGGGACCCGCACCGAGGGCGGCGACCGCGGCGTCGGAGGTCTCGACGCGGACTTTGGTCCGGTCGAATCCGGCGGCCACGGCGGACTCCACCATCTGGCCGCGCCGCTGGGCGTCCCACGACGCCGGGACGGCGACCACCACCATCGCCGGCGTTCCCGGGACCCGCGCCTGGGCCCGGACGCGGAGCAGGCCGAGGACGCGGGCGGGGATCTCGTTCTCGATCGGCTCGGGATCGCCGACCCCGGTGTAACTTCCGTGCGCCTCACCGACCACGAGGGCCGAACGCGTGGCGCCGAACTCGATTCCGTAAACGAGATCCGTCACGACTCTCCCTGAGTCTCACGGCGATCCAACGAGCCGGACGCCTGATATATCGGCGCGCTCCGCCCGGCCGCTACAGACCGCTTCCGCGCCGGCGTGCCGACTCCGGATCCCACCGACGCGCCGACTACCGGACCCCACTAAACGTAGGAAAGGGGCATGCGGGAACATCAACCTCATGACCGGTGCTTTTGATGATCTGCTGGCCGCCAACGAGAAGTACGCGAGCACGTTCTCGCACGGCGATCTGACTGGGCGTGCCACACGCGGGCTCGCCGTGGTGACGTGCATGGACTCCCGGATCGATCCGCTCGGCCTGCTCGGGTTGCACGCGGGAGACGCCAAGATCCTGCGCAACGCGGGCGCCCGCGTCACGGACGACGTGCTCCGCACCCTGGTGCTGGCGGTCTACCTCCTCGGCGTCGACCGCGTCCTGGTCATGCCGCACACCGACTGCCGGATGTCGAAGTCGACCGACGACGAGGTCCACCGGCTCATCGCCGCCGAGCACGGCATCGATACCCGGAGCCTGGAGTTCCAGACCGTGCGCGACCAGGAGGAGACCCTCCAGCACGACATCACCCGCATCATGACGAGCCCGTTCCTTCCCCGGACCCTCACCGTCGGAGGCGCGCTCTACGACGTCCACACGGGCCGGCTGCGGCTGGTCGAGCCACCGCGCCCATAACCGTTCCGTTCGGCGCCGCGGGGGCCGTGGGAGAGCTGGAACCCCGGCCCCGGCTGCTACGTTCTCCAGCTGAGTGGATCACCCCCCGTGGTCCACGAGGACCCCCCGACCGTTCGAAGGAACCGCCGATGCCCAGCACCTCCGTCCGCAAGGAGACCGGCGGATCCCGGTCCTTCCGCGGAATCGCCGTACTGATCGTGATCGTGCTCATCGTCCTCGCGGTGCCGACCGTCATCGGAGCCTTCAACGGCTTCGAGCGGACCAGCGGCGGCGACGTCGCCGTCGTCCGTGACGGCGGACCTCTCGACAACAACAAGGTCCGCCAGGTCATCGATCCCGCCTCGGGCGTCACCTGGATCGGCTGGTGGTCGCAGATCCACCGGTATCCGGCGCAGCAGCGCTTCTACACGATCACCTCGACCGCCGGGCAGGGCGAGCGCTCCGGCGTCGACGTGGTCACGGTCCCGAGCAGCGACGGCGTCAACATGGGCATCGAGGGCACGGTCTACTTCGCGCTCAACCTCGACCACGCGACGCTCAAGTCGTTCGACGACAAGTTCGGCACGCGGAAGTTCCGCAGTGCGGCCGGCGGCACCTTCTCCCCCTGGGACGGCGACGAGGGCTGGTCCGCCTTCCTCGACCAGATCATCCGCCCAGTGATCGACAACGACCTGCGCACCCAGGTCAACGCCTTCCGCTGCGCGGAACTCGTGTCCTCCTGCGCCCTCGTGCAGAACAACAGCAACCAGCAGGGCGGCCTGCAGCAGCAGGGCAACAACGCGAACATCGCGAAGATCCAGGACGCGGTGAACACGAGCCTCGCCGAGGACCTCAAGTCGACGCTGGGCGCGGAGTTCCTGACCAACATCCACTTCAACCTCTCCCGCGTCACCCTGCCGCCCGAGGTCCAGGCGGCGGTCGACAAGGCGCAGGCCGCCTTCGCGCAGGTCACCGAGGCCCAGGCCAAGGTCGCCTCGGCGCGCGCCGAGGCGGACGCCAACAAGGCCCGCCAGGACGGGTACAACAAGTGCCCCACGTGTGCCGAGATCGAGAAGCTCAAGGCGCTTCCGCAGGGCATCACGGTGTACGCCCCGGGCAATACCGGTGGCGTCGCGCTGCCCACCAAGTAAGCGTCGAACTCCTAGCGAAGGGGTCGGGACCCGATGCGGCTGTTCGCTCTCCCGGCGACCCTGATCGTGGTCGCCGTCCTGGTCTACCTCCTCGTGATCCTCCTGCGCGGATGGCGCAGGGCGGCGGCGCGGGACGCGTCCGGCACGCCTCGCTGGGAGGTCGACACGGTCATGGAGGACGGGTGGACGCTGATCGTCGTCAAGAGGACCGCCCCCGGCCGCCGCGGCCCGGTCGAGCTCACGAGGCAGACCGTCCGGGCCATCCCCGACGACGACCCGCACTGGGACGAGCGTTACCGCGAGGCCATGGTGGAGGCGCGTTCCCGGGTCACCACGCTGGAGATCGAGTCGACCTGATCACCGCCGGGCGAATGCCGTCTCTCCATCGGCTTCGCCCGGCGCTCACGCCGTATGATCAGAGGGTTTTCCGTACGCCGGGCTAGTTCCTAAGGGGTGCCAGTGCCGGATCCCCGTCCGCTCAATCCGGGGGCACCCGGCCAGATAGCGGGTTACCGACTGACAGGCCTGCTCGGCCAGGGCGGCCAGGGCGTGGTGTATCTCGGGATCGCCCCCTCCGGGGGGAAGGTCGCCATCAAGATCCTGCACGCGTGGATGGCGGATGACTCCGACGCGCGCAGGCGCTTCCTGCGCGAGGTCGAGATCGCCCGCCGCGTCGCGCCGTTCTGCACCGCGAGGGTGCTGGACGCCGGCCTCCACGACGACGGGCCGTACATCGTGAGCGAGTACGTCCCCGGGCCGTCCCTGGACCAGGTCATCAGAGAGTCGGGCCCGCGAACCGGTGGCGGCCTGGAGCGCCTGGCGGTGGCGACCGTGAGCGCCCTGGCCGCGATTCACCGGGCCGGCGTCGTTCACCGCGACTTCAAGCCCGGCAACGTCATCCTCGGGCCCGAAGGGCCGGTCGTGATCGACTTCGGCATCTCGCGGGCCAACGACCACACAGTCACCCGATCCGGCTCGGTCGGCACACCCGGCTACATGTCGCCCGAGCAGTTCACCGGAGAGACGGTGAGCCAGGCGTCGGACGTGTTCAGCTGGGCGGCCACCATGGTCTACGCGGCCACAGGACACCGCGCGTTCACCGGCGACACGGTTCCCGCCGTGCTCAACGCCATCCTGCACCACGAGCCCGATCTCTCCGGAGTTCCGGACGATCTTCGTTCCCTGCTGGCCACCTGCCTGTCGAAGGACGCCGGCCTCCGGCCGACCGCCTCCGAGCTCCACCGCACGCTCACGGGTGACAGCGGCCATGCCGCCACCCTGATCGCGCCCGCCCCGCCCCGGCCTGCTCCGACGGCCCCGTTACCGGTCCCCGGCGAGGCCCGGAGCACCGGCCCCGCGCAGACGCAGGCCGCGGACCCGGCACCAGGCCCGGACCCGGCGCAGACGCAGCCCGCGGACCGGGCACAAGGCCCCGCGCAGAGACAGCCCGCGGACCCGGCCCAAGGTCCGGACCCGGCACGGACACCGAGCGCCGACTCGGTTCAGCCGCGGCCCGCAGAGCGACACGAGACGCGGTCGTCCGAGCCCGATGAAGACGCCACCAATCCCGTGCCTCCCGCCGGCCCGCCCACTCGGCCGTCACCGCCCGGCCGGCCGTCCCGGCGCCGCGTGCTGGTGGCGGGAGGCGGCGTGCTCGTGGCCGCGGCGGCGGCTCTGACCCTGCCGTCCCTCCTCCGCGGAGACGACGGCGAGCCGACGACGCCGACGACCACGACCCCGTCGAGTCCGTCCGGCGCCGCCCGTACGGCACCGCCCTTCGGCACCCCCTTGTACAAGCCGCTGGCGGGCCATTCCGACGACGTCCGATCGGTGGCCCTGGGCCGGATCGACGGCACCCTCGTCGCCCTGACGGGAAGCGACGACGACACGGCCAGAATCTGGGACCTCACCGACGGGACGCCGGTCGGGGCCCCGTTCGAAGGCCACACGGGCTGGGTGCGATCCGTTGCGTTCGCGGCCGCCGGGAGCGCCCAGGTCGCCGTCACCGCGAGCGACGACACGACCGTGCGCATCTGGGACATCACCACGCGCACGGAGCTCGGCAGACTCACCGGCCACACGCGGCCCGTCAAGGCCACGGCCGCCGGAGACCTCCGTGGCACGCCGATCGCCGTCAGCGGCGGGCAGGACACGGTGGTCCGAGTCTGGGACGTCGCGAATCATCGGTCATTCGGCGACCCGCTCTCGGGCCACACCGCCACCGTGTGGTCGATCGCCCTCGGCACGCTGACCGGCACGCCCGTCGCCGTCACGGCGAGCGACGACGGCACCGTACGCGTGTGGAACCTGATCACCAGGCGGCAGATCCGCTCCATATCCGCGGGCGGAGGCGAGGGCGTGCGCGCGCTGGCGATCTACGAACTCGACGGTGTCACCTACGCCGTCACCGGCGGCCAGGACGCGGCCGTCCGGGTCTGGAACCTCTCCACGGGGGCGCAGACCGGTCCCACGCTCACCGGCCACAGCGGCCCGGTCTGGGCCCTCGCCGCCGGCAACCTGAACGGCACGCCCGTCGCGGTGTCGGGTGGCGAGGACGGAACCGTCCGCGTCTGGGATCTCCGAGCCGGACGGCCTCTCGGATCTCCGTTCCGGGGGCACGACGACAGGATCTGGTCCGTCGCCTTCGGGGATCTGGCCGGAGACCCGATCGCGGTCAGCGGCGGGCGCGACAACATGATCCGCGTCTGGAGCCTCGCCTCGCCTCCCCGATGACCGCGGACGTACTTCAACAATGGTTCATGTCGGCTAGCGTGAGGGCGTGACTCTGTCCTGGCAGGCCCGCGAGCTCACGGTCGGCGACCTGGCGGACCGGAGCGGCGTCCCCACGTCAGCGCTTCGGTTCTACGAGCGCCAGGGGCTCATCCGGAGCCGCCGCACCAGCGGCAACCAGCGGCGCTTCTCCCGTGACGCCCTTCGCCGCGTCGCCTTCATCCGTGTCGCGCAACGCGTGGGCATCCCGCTCAGCCGGGTCAAGGAGGTCCTCGACCTCCTGCCGGAGGAGCGCACTCCGAACCGCGAGGACTGGGCACGCGTGTCCGCGTGGTGGCGGGACGATCTGACCGACCGCATCGAGCACCTCCAGCGACTGCGGGACGACCTCACCGAATGCATCGGCTGCGGCTGCCTGTCGATCGACCGGTGCGCGCTGGCGAACCCGTGCGACACCCTCGGCGACGACGGTCCCGGCGCACGGCGCCTGCTCCGCTCCTAGCGTCCGGCCGGGGTCCCCGGGCTCAGGAGCCCGCGGGCGCCGTGGCGGCGTCGAAGGCGGCCTGGTGGCGGCGGATCTCGGCATGGCGGTCGGCGGACCATGCCGCCAGGGCCAGGACGATCGACAGCAGTGAGGTGCCGAGGTCGGTCAGGGAGTATTCGACCCGCGGAGGGACCTCTGGATACGCGGTCCGGTCGACGAGCCCGGTGCGCCGCAGTTGCTTCAGGGTGAGCGTGAGCATGCGCTGCGAGATGCCGGGGATCGCGTCGGCGAGATCGGAGTAGCGGGTCGGGCCGTCGGCGAGGGTTCCGATGATCAGCACGCTCCACTTGTCGCCGACGAGGTCGAGGACCTCCCGGATGAAGTCCGCGTCCTGGTCGTCCCAGTGGGCGCACGGTCCGGGCACTCTTCGCACGTTGGCCCGTACGCTCGTCCGCGCCTTCCGGACGCCCGTCGCTCCCATGCCTGCCGCCCTTCTGTCGTCGTGGCCCCGACACACATGAATGTGCATTTTGTACAGCTTCTGATTCTAATGCACCATCTGGTTACGAACAGAAGGTATGTATCGAGGAAATGAGGATGACCTCAAATGAAGATCGAGTTCTGGTCGGACATCGTGTGCCCGTACTGCGGGCTGATGGACGACAGGCTGCGCCGGGCCCTGGACCGTTTCGAGCACACCTCGGACGTGCAGGTGATCCATCGTTCGTACCAGGTGCACCCCGACCTGCCCCGGGAAGGCGTCACCCAGCGTGAGCTGTTCCGCATGGCCGGGATGCCCGCGGCGACCGGCGAGCAGATCCTCGGCGCGATCGAAGCGGCTGCCCGGATGGAGGGCCTGACGCCCTACCACGCGCTGGAACGCACGCTCGGTCCGACCGACCTCGCCCACGAACTCCTCGCCTACGCCACCGATCAGGGCCGCGGCGGCGAGATCTGGACGGCGATGTTCCGGGCGCACTTCGGGCAGGCCCGCAAACTCTGGACCGCCGAGGAGGTCCTCGATTTCGCCGCCGAGGCGGGCCTGGACCGCGACGGCGCGGCCGAGGCCCTGGCCGGCCGGCGCTACCACGATCGGGTGGCGGCCGACCAGCGCGCGGCCCAGCGCCTCGGCGCCCAGGGCACCCCGTTCCTCGTCCTGGACGGCAGGTACGCCGTCCCCGGCGCGATCGGCACCGACGAGTTGCTCGCCGCCATCATCAGAGCATGGGACGAGAGCCGCCCCGCCTCCCGGACCCTGCCGGCCCTCGGAGACGGCGACGGGATGTGCGGCCCGGACGGCTGCGCGGTCCCCCGCCCCACCAGCTAGGCGTCGATGTGGTCGCGGTCCACCTCGGCCGCGCTGCCGACGATGAACTCACGCCGCGGGGCGACGTCACTGCCCATGAGAAGGTCGAAGATCCGCTCGCCCTCCTCGACGTCCTCGATCCTGACGCGGCGCAGGACGCGCTGGCGCGGGTCCATGGTGGTCTCGGCCAGCTGGTCGGCGTCCATCTCGCCCAGACCCTTGTAGCGCTGGATGGGGTCCTTCCAGCGCTTGCCCCGCCGCTCCAGGTCTCGCATGACCTTCCGCAGCTCCGCGTCGGAGTAGGTGTAGACGTACTTGTCCTGGCCCTTGCCCGGGTTGGTGACCTCGATCCGGTGCAGGGGCGGGACCGCCGCGAAGACCCTGCCGGCCTCGACCATGGGCTTCATGTAGCGGTGGAAGAGGGTCAGCAGCAGGCAGCGGATGTGCGCGCCGTCGACGTCGGCGTCGGCCATCAGAATGATCTTGCCGTAGCGGGCCGACTCGATGTCGAACGACCTGCCCGATCCGGCTCCGACCACCTGGATGATCGCGGCGCACTCCGCGTTCTTGAGCATGTCGGCGACGGACGCCTTCTGCACGTTGAGGATCTTGCCCCGGATGGGGAGCAGCGCCTGGAACTCCGAGTCGCGGGCCAGCTTCGCGGTGCCGAGCGCGGAGTCGCCCTCGACGATGAACAGCTCGCTGCGGTCGACGGCGTCGCTGCGGCAGTCGACCAGCTTGGCGGGGAGCGCCGAGTTCTCCAGGGCCGACTTGCGGCGCTGGTTGTCGCGGTGCTCCCGGGCGGCGATACGGGCCTTGGCCGCCGCCACGACCTTCTCGAGCATCGCCCGCAACTGCTGCTTCTGACCGCGCTTGGGATTGGCGAACTGGGCCTTGAGCTCACGTGAGACCACGTGGCCCACGATGCGGGTGGCCGCGGAGGTGCCGAGCACCTCCTTGGTCTGGCCCTCGAACTGCGGCTCGGGGACGCGGACGGTCACGACGGCCGTCAGGCCTTCGAGGATGTCCTCCTTCGTGACCGGGTCGTCGCCGTTCTTGAGCAGCCGGGTCTCACGAAGCTGCTCGTTGACCGTGCGGACGAGGGCGCGCTCGAAGCCCGCCACGTGAGTGCCGCCCTTGGGGGTCGCGATCACGTTGACGAACGAGCGCACGGTCGTCTCGTAGCCCTTGCCCCACCGGAGCGCGACGTCGACGACGAGCTCGCGCTCGACCTCGGTGGACGTCATGTGGCCCTGCTCGTCGAGCACCGGCACGGTCTCGTGGAAGTGCCCGGCGCCCTGCAGCCTGAGCACGTCGCACACCGGCTCGTCGCGGGCGAGGAAGTCGGTGAACTCGCTGATGCCGCCGTCGAAGCGGTAGGACTCCTCGACGGGCTCCTCGCCCCGGGAGTCGCGGAGCATGAGGGACAGGCCCGGCACCAGGAAGGCCGTCTGGCGCAGCCGTACATGGATCTCATCGACCGAGACCTCGGCCTCGGGCAGGAAGATCTGGCGGTCGGTCCACCAGCGGACCCGCGTCCCCGTGGCCTTCCGCCCGGCCGCGCCGCCGTCGCGCAGCCCCGACTTCTTGCGGAACTTGGCGGTCGGGCCGTCGCCCTCGAAGGCGCCGGGGACTCCCCGGCGGAAGCTGATCTCGTGCGTGCGGCCGTCACGGTCGACCTGGACGTCCAGGCGCGAGGACAGCGCGTTGACGACGGAGGCGCCCACGCCGTGCAGGCCGCCGGACGCGCCATAGGAGCCGCCGCCGAACTTGCCGCCGGCGTGCAGCTTCGTGTAGACGAGCTCGACTCCGGCGAGCCCCGACTTGGGCTCGACGTCGACGGGGATGCCGCGCCCGTTGTCGCGGACCTCGATCGACCCGTCCGGATGCAGTTCGACCTCGATGTGCGAGCAGAAGCCGGCGAGCGCCTCGTCGACGGCGTTGTCCACGATCTCCCACAGGCAGTGCATGAGACCGCGGGTGTCAGTGGACCCGATGTACATCCCCGGGCGCTTACGGACGGCTTCGAGGCCCTCCAGCACTGAGAGATGACGAGCCGTATAACCCGTCTCCGCGCTAACCGCCGTCACACCGAGCTCCCACTTATCAATCGAACACGCGTACGCAGCTTACCCTCACCCATGTTTTTACGCGTACCAGCTTGCCAGGCGCAGCGGGGTCCTCAGCACCAACGCTGTGATCTGCGTCACTTTCCCGATCATTCTGCTCTCGGCGTAGTTGCGGCACGGTTGGGAAGCCCCCCATCCGGTTAGATGTTGTGCCAAGTGACTGACGCCAACGTCCCCACACCGTGGGGCGACCCGAAAGGCGATACGTGACTGGAGCTCTCGCCCCCACCAAGCCGCTGACAGCCCTGGACCGGTGCGACCGGTGCGGAGCTCAGGCCTACATCCGCGCGACCCTGCCAGTGGTAGGTGGGGAGTTGCTGTTCTGCGCCCATCACGGGCGTCAGCACGTGGCTGCCCTGCGCGACAAAGGCGCTGAGATCCAGGACGAGTCGGCCCGACTCAGTGAATCCCCCGCGACCGCCTCGGACGACGAACGCTGATCATCGATCTGTGTGGCCGGAATGATCCCTCATTCCGGCCACACCGACGGTGTCGTCAGGGTGCGATCCGGTAGTGATAGTTCCCGGCGACGCCGAAGCCTTCGCCCTCGTACAGGGCGCGGGCTCCGGCGTTCGCCATCGTGACAACGAGATACGCACGGCTCGCGCCTCGCTCCCGTCCCCAGGCGAGCAGGGCGCGTAGCACCGATCCGCCCAGACCCCGGCGCCTTGCGCCAGGGTCCACGGCCATGCAGTAGATCCCCAGCCAATCCCCCTGCGGCACGCCGCGTCCCACCGCCATCCCGGCGCCCGCGGACGCGTAGCCCGCGCCGACGCCCCCGAGGATGCGCTCGGCCCATTCGCGTGCCGCGACCTCACCCCCGTCCGGATGCCGGCCCCCGTCCACCTGCCACCAGGTGCGCAACCACGACTCGGAAGGGCTGTCGTGGATCTCCACGTCCGGGACGGCTCCCACGGCCTGCTCGGCCAGCGACGCCGTCATGACGAGCGTGGGGTCCACCCGCCGGTATCCGCGGCCCTCGAGCACGCGGTCCAGATCAGGTGGCGCCTGCGCTCCCACCGAGAACACGCACGGCAGGCCCAGCCCCGCGTAGAAGCCCTCGGCCGCGTCGACGGCCCGGGGCAGATCCGCTCGCGCCCCCAGTGGGAGCACCGAGTTGGCCCGCTTGGTCACGCCGCCCGCGTGCCGGTAGATCCAGCCTTCCGCCTCCACCCGGTGCGGGGCAGGCCACGCCTCATCCACGAGCCGGTCGAACGGCGGCATCTCCCGATCCATCCGTGGAGCGTAGTCGAGCCCTCGTCGTGTCCCCGGAGCTCGGGGCGCCCGCACGCTCGGCTCCACGGCCTAATAAAGTGCGGGATCGTGCTCATCCTGCTGCCACCCTCAGAGGGGAAGGCGCCCCGGGGGACCTCGAAACTCAGGCGGCTGAGCTTCCCCGAGCTGGCGTCCCCGCGTGAGAAGGTGCTCGACGCCCTGATCGCGCTGTCCGAATCCGGCCAGGCGCAGTCGGTGCTCGGCCTCTCGGACGGCCAGGCGGCCGGCATCGCCCTCAACCGCGAGCTGCGCACGGCGCCCGGCCTTCCCGTGTCTGAGCTCTATACCGGCGTGCTGTACGACAACCTGGGCCTGAGCTCGTTGCCGGCCGAGGCGAGAGCGAGGGCGACCCGCCGGATCGTGGTGTTCTCGGGGCTCTGGGGGCTCCTGAGACTCAATGACAAGGTCCCGCCGTACCGGCTGTCCATGGGCGTGCGGCTCCCGCCCATGGGTGGCCTGGCGGCGTTCTGGAAGCCCTCGGTGTCGGCCGCCCTCGAACCGGTCAAGGGCCTGGTGGTGGACCTGCGCTCCTCCACCTACGCGGCGGCCTGGCAGCCCGGCGAGCGGGCGGTGACCGTACGGGTCCTGCGCGAGGCCGCGGGGGCGCGCACGGTGGTCAGCCACATGGCCAAGGCGACCAGGGGCGCCGTCGCCCGTTCTCTCGTGGAGTGCCCGGACCGGCTCAGGACCGCCGAGCAGCTCGCCGGGTTCCTGGCGGAGCGGGGACATCGGACCGAGCTGGGAGACCGTCCCCGGCCAGGCAGGCCGTGGACGCTGGACGTGATCGTCAGCTGACGTTGAGCCGCCCGCACGCCCGCTGGTACTGCTGACCGGGGTCGCCGAGATGGGACCACGGCAGCTCGCTGAACCTCCCGCCGGTCCTGACCAGGTGACCCCGTGCGGGCCGCCGCAGATCGGTGAGGAAGAACGCGGCGCCGAACGCGTTGTGGGCCTCGACGGCCCTGGGATGGGCGCCCCCCGGCCGCCGTTCCGACCACCGGCCGGCGGCGGCGATCATCTCCCGCTGGACGTCGAACGGGAACCACCCGCCACGCGACATCGGCGTGCGCTCGGAGGCCACGAGTTCGAAGTGGGCGAGCGGCACGAGCGCCGGCAGTGGGCTCCCCTCAGGGGCGCGGGCGGCCGCCAGGCGGGCGAACTCGAGCATCTCCTGCGCGGCACCGCCCCAGCTGGGTGACAGCGTGACCATGCGCGCGACCGCCGCGCCGTACAACGTCGGCCATCGGCGCGAGGATTCGAGCCAGACCGAGTCCTTGTCGGCTCTGGGCCGGTCCAGCCCGAGTGCCAGCCACATCAGGCACTCCCATGGCACCGGGTCACTGGGAGCGAGCGCGGCCGCCGCCAGCAGCGGCTGGCGGCCGAGTTCCATGGCCGCGTGATAGCTCTGCAGCCGGTCCGCCTGTACGGCTCTCGCCCGGACGTCGGGCTTGAGCGCCCAGGCCTCCTCGATCCTCGTACGGCCCAGCCAGAGCCAGAGGTCCGGATTGGCCTGGTCGGCGGCGACGAGCGCCTCGATCGACCGGCTCGAGCCGACGGCGGTGCGCGACAGCGCCTCCACCCGCAGTGATCTCACCTCGGGATCGCCCCGGCTCCCCAGAAGAGCCGAGGCCCCCGCGGCGAGAACCCCCCTGCGAACGGCCTCGGCCGCCTCGTCGAGCATGGCGTCCGCCCAAGGGCGGGCTGAGATCGCTCGTGGCCCCCGAGCACGCGCCGGTTCCACCTCGATCGCTCCCATGGCCGGAGCCTAGGAGTGTCAGGGTGCACGGCGCGCTACCGCGGTGTTACAGAGAGGTTAAAGCCGATCAGTCGAGGTAGTCCCGCAGAACCTGGGAGCGGGACGGGTGACGGAGCTTCGACATGGTCTTGGACTCGATCTGGCGGATGCGCTCACGGGTCACCCCGTAGACCTTGCCGATCTCGTCAAGAGTCTTCGGCTGGCCGTCGGTGAGACCGAACCGCATCGAGACGACGCCCGCCTCCCGCTCGGACAGCGTGTCCAGAACGGAGTGCAGCTGCTCCTGCAGCAGCGTGAAGCTGACGGCGTCGGCCGGGACGATGGCCTCGGAGTCCTCGATCAGGTCGCCGAACTCGCTGTCACCCTCCTCACCGAGAGGAGTGTGCAGGGAGATGGGCTCGCGGCCGTACTTCTGGACCTCGATGACCTTCTCCGGGGTCATGTCCAGCTCGCGGGCCAGCTCCTCCGGCGTGGGCTCGCGGCCGAGGTCCTGCAGCATCTGCCGCTGGACACGGGCCAGCTTGTTGATCACTTCGACCATGTGGACCGGGATGCGGATGGTCCGCGCCTGGTCGGCCATGGCCCGGGTGATCGCCTGCCGGATCCACCACGTGGCGTACGTCGAGAACTTGTAGCCCTTGGTGTAGTCGAACTTCTCGACCGCACGGATCAGGCCCAGGTTGCCCTCCTGGATCAGGTCCAGGAAGAGCATGCCGCGGCCGGTGTAGCGCTTGGCGAGTGACACGACCAGACGGAGGTTGGCCTCGAGCAGGTGGTTCTTGGCCCGGCGGCCGTCCTCGGCGATCCACTCGAGCTCGGCCCGCACATCGACCGGAAGCTGCTCGCCGTCGCTGGACAGCTGCTCCTCGGCGAACAGGCCGGCCTCGATCCGCTTGGCGAGCTCGACCTCCTGCTCGGCGTTGAGGAGCGGGACCTTGCCGATCTGCTTGAGGTAGTCCTTGACCGGGTCCGCGGTGGCACCAGCGGCCGCGACCTGGGCCACCGGCGCGTCGTCGTCGTCATCGGTGAGGATCAGGACCTCATCGTCGGACTGGACGACGACCTCGGCCTTGGGCTCGTCGGTCTCGGCCTCCGCGTCAGGCTCGGCCTCCGCGTCGGGCTCGGGGTCCGCCTCGACCTCCAGGTCGACGTCCTCGACCTCCAGGTCGAGGTCCTCGATCTCGACATCGGCCTCGAGGTCGAGATCGTCCTCGTCCTCGGACGCGTCAGCGGACTTGGCCTTCGCGTCGGCCTTGGTCACCTTGGACTCGGGCCCGTTGGCGGGCGCGTCCTTGGCTCCGGGCTTGGCCCCCGGCGCGGCCTTCTTGGCGGCCGCCTGCGCGGGCGCCTTCGCCGGAGCGGGCTTGGCGGCTCCGGGCTTGGCGGCCGGTTTCGCCGGCGCCTTCTTGGCCGCGGGCTTGGCCGTCGGCGCGGAGTCGGTCACCACGGCGGTGACGGTCTCCGGCTGCGACTCCTTCGCCGCGGCCGACTTGGTCGTCGTCTTCTTGACGGGCGCGGTGGTGCGACGCTTGGATTGACCTCGGGACCGCTTCGGCGCAGCGGAGTCAGCAGCGGTGACCACGACGGTCACACCCTCTTTGCTGAGGCTGCGCAGGAATCCAGCGGCGTGCGACAGCGGGATGTCCGCTTCCTCGAAGGCCTTGCGGACATCCTCGGACTCGAGGAAACCCTGCGAGCGCCCACGCTCGAGGAGCTGCTGAATCACTGGCTCGTTCAGCTCCGACGGCTTCGAGCGAGTCGAACTTGCAGGCGACACGAACACCTCTCGAACGAACGCATGGCGGGAATGGACCCAGTGCTTCTTCTTTTCCGGTGGTGAGGCCGCGCGGACCGCGACATGCCATTGTGGCACGCCACGGCACGTAATACGGCCGCGTACCGCCGGTTGCCTCTCCACCCTAGGCGGACCGAGAGACTAGTGCGTACGGAAGCCGGTCACTGATACCCGAAAGCAACCGTTATGACTGTTTCATTCAGTCACTCTTCGTGGCGGACGGCACATGAACTGCGAGTACCGTCACGTCGTCATCTTGCTCATACCCGGACAACATTCGGTCCACCAGGAAATCCAGCAACATATGAGGGCTGCTCACGACCTCCGGGGGCGCTTCGGCCACAACGGACGAAAGCTCACGAAGACCCGCATCCAGCCCACGCTTGCGGTTCTCGACGAGACCGTCGGAGTAGAGGACGGCGGTGTGCCCGGGCGGCACACAGAACCTGAACTGCCTCCGGCTGGTGGCCCAGCCGAGGGGCGTGCCGGGCTCGGTCTCGTGGAGCATCGCCGTCCCCTGGGGTGAGACGAGCAGGGGCGGCGGGTGGCCGGCCAGCGCCAGCGTGCCCTCTCCCGTGCCCGGCTCGACAACCATGTAGGCCAGCGTGGTGACCTGCTCCTCCTCCTCGGTGGCCTCGAAGACCCGATCGAGACCCGTGAGGACGGCGGCGGGCGGCGGGTTGGTCAGCGCGAGGGCCCGCATCGCGTTGCGGATGCGGCCCATTCCCGCCGCCGCCTTGACGCCCTTGCCCATGACGTCGCCGACGACGGCCGCCACGCGCCCGTCCTGCAGGACGAACGCGTCGTACCAGTCGCCGCCGACCTGGACGTGGCGCGAACCCGACCTGAACCGCTGGGCCAGCTCCAGGCCCCGCACGACCGGCAGGCGATCGGGCAGCAGGCTCCGCTGGAGCGTCTCGGCGGTCCGGTGCTCACGCTCGAACAACGTCGCCCGCTCGACGGCGAGCGCGCACTGGCCCGCGAGGGCCTCCAGGAAGACGCCGTCCTCCTGGGAGATCTTCTGCGGGCGGGTGAAGGAGAACCGCAGCGCGCCGAGGGCGCGGCCCGCGGCCAGCAGCGGGAGGCCGACCCAGGCGCGCTCGTCGGTGTGCCGGAGGAAGCCCAGGATCTGCTCCTCCTCCGCGCCGGCGTCCACCAGCTTGGTCCGGAGGCTGTCCGGCGACTCCGCGAAGACCGGGCGGCGGCTGTTGACCGCGATGGTCATCACGCTGGACTGGGACAGCTGGATGTCCTCGCCCGGCGCGCCGGGCGCGTCGGGGATGCCCCCGCTGTTGATCACCTTGAGCGTCGCCCGATCGGGGTCGAGCAGGGCGACCGCCGAGTGGTCGGCGGCCAGGGCCGTACGGCCGACGTCGATGATGACCTGCACCACCTGCTCGACGGTGAGGGCCTCGGCGAGCAGGGCCGTGGCGCCCTGGAGCCTGGCGGTGCGCAGGGCCGCGGCGCCGAGCTGGTCGGTGAGGCGTCCGCGCATCTCCTCCGCCTCGCGCTGTGGCGTGACGTCGGAGTTCGCACCGACCCACTCGACCACCCGCCCGTGCCTGATGATCGGCACGGCGCGGACCTCGAAGTGCCGGTAGCCGCTGGCCCGGGTGCGGACCCGGTAGCTCCACTCGAACATCGTCCGGCCGCGCAGCGCCTCGCGCCACGCCTCCTCGGCCCCGGGCCGGTCGTCGGGGTGGACGGCCTCGAGCCAGCCGTGGGCGAGGTACTCCTCGAGGCCCTGGCCGGTGATGGCCCGCCACTGCGGCGCGTCCTCGACGACGCTGCCGCTCGGGGCGGTGATCCACACGAGCTGCTGCTGCGACTCGACGAGCGACCGGTACCGCTCCTCGCTGCGCCGCAGGTCCTCCTCGGTCATCTGCCGCTCGGTGAGGTCGATGCCGAACAGGGCCACGCCCACGACGCCCTCGTCGCCGTGCATGGGGTAGAACGAGACCGCCCAGTGGCGGCTGTCGCCGTTCTCCGCCCTGGTCCTGATCCGCTGGTCGGTGACCGGCAGGCCCTCCTCGCCGATCCGGCGCAGGGCCGAGTCGATGAGCGCCGTGAGATCGGCGGCGAGCAGTTCCGCGGGGCGGCGATCGAGATGTCGCTCGACGGGATGTCCGGTCAGTTCGGTAAATGTTGAATTAACGCGGACAAATCGACCAGAGGGGTCAAAAAAGGCAAAGGCAAACGGAGCCTCCGACATCAAACCTCTGAAGAGGTCGGAGTCTGAGATGTCCAAACCGGACTCCCGGGGCCGGGGCACGGAGGTTTCGGCGCTCATGGTCGGCACCTCCGTCGCGTGCCAGGCTCTCCCACGAGGCACATCTCCATAACTGTGATTGGTAGCGCAGATCTGCCCTACATCATCGGTGATGGGCATGTACGGACGGAAGCCCCGCCCGCCATACGGTCAACGCATCCTGTCAAAAGACCGGCACCCCGCGCAGGAAGATCCGGCTTACTTCTTGGCCGCCCGCTTCGCTTCCTGTTTCGTCGCACGGACCAGTTCCAGACTGCCGGCGTCGACGACGTCGGCCACCGACCGGTGCACGCCCTCCTCGCCGTACGGCCCGGCCGCCTCACGCCACCCCTGCGGCCGGACACCGAGTTGCTTGCCCAGCAGTGCCACGAAGATCTGTGCCTTCTGCCGCCCGAATCCGGGCAACGCCATCAACCGGCCCAGCAGCTCGGCACCATCGCCGACATCTTCCCACACCCCGTCGGCCGAACCGTCGTAATGCTCGACCAGGTAGGCCGCGAGCTGCTGGATCCGGCCCGCCATCGACTTCGGATAGCGATGAACCGCGGGCTTGGCCGCCAGCAGATCCGCGAACTGCGCAGGATCATAGGAGGCGATCTCCCGCGCGGCCAAGTCACGGCCCATCCTGTCGGCGATGGCCCGGGGCCCCGAGAACGCCCATTCCATCGGAATCTGCTGGTCGAGCAGCATGCCGATCAGAAGGGCGAGGGGGTTGCGGCCGAGCAACTCGTCGGCCTCCGGTTGCTGTGCGAGCTGGATCCGCATGCGACAAGCTTGGCATGTGACGTCATCAAAGGGTTGACAGTCGCCCGGAAAGGGGTGGAATAAGGGGCGGCAGGTCCCCATTGAGCGAGGAACGCAGCCTATGCCCGCACTCGCAATGCGTGTCAGTGGCGGCCCGTCCGCGGAGGCCGAGCTCCGCGGATACGTGATCGCCCGGCTGGCCGCCGAATTCCTGAGCATCCCCGTGAGCTCCATCAACCGCTGCGTCACGGACGTGTCCGCGTGCGCAGGTCACCTGGGGCTCGACGTCACACCCGAGATCGTCGAGCGGGTCGCCCGCGAGCACCTGCTCGGAATGGTCAACTCGGCTCCGCCGTCCCGCACATAACGGGGACGTCACCGGCCCGCGTTCCTGATGCCGTTCGGCGCGGGAATGCGAGAGGGTGGGAGCGTGAGCGAGCGGAACGAGTTCTCGTGAGTCGTCGGCACCGACGAGATCCCCGGGAGACCCGGCCGCCGGACGACGTTTTCGCGGAGATGTTGCTGGCAGCCCGGGAGCTGCTGGCCGTGCGCAGCCCGCTCGACGCCGAGCTCATGGTGTCCGACATGCTCGGCGCCTGGTGGGGGAGGCGGCTGCGCGGCGGCGACGTCGAGCAGATTCTCGGCGAGGGTCTCGTCGACTACGCGGCCAAGGCCGGCACCCCCGCGGCGCTGACGCTGCTCGTCTCCGTCGCCTATCTCGGCACCGCCCGCCAGGCCGCCAAGGCCGAGGGCGCCGCGCTCGCGCTGATGGAGTCGGACGTGGCCAGGCCGCAGTGGGCCGACCGTGTAGGCGCGGTGAAGCCCGCGGGGTGCTACGTCTCCAGGGACGTCTACGGCGACCAGGACACCGTCGTGTGCACCTTCGCCTACAACGGGCATGACACGCATGCCCTGGTCGTGGTGGTCGACTACAACATGGGCGGCATGGCCAGGGACGCGTGGGTGTCGTCGCAGGTCGACAAGCTGCTGGAGCAGGCCAGGCAGGAGGCCTCGGGGAACGCCCTGCTGCGCTTCCAGGAGATCGAGCCGCAACAGGCCCGGGCGCTGCTGGACTTCGCCATGAAGGCGACTGGGGCCACCCAGGGCCGCAAGGCTCCCAAGCTCGTCAGCGACAGCTACAGCGCCTATCACGCCTTCGCACGGTCGCGGATCAAGGCCCTGCCGCCGGGACGCCTGCGGCCGGAACCGGCGCACACGGAGGCCCCCTACAGCCGGGACCGCCGAGCGATGCTCGCGGCCGAGTTCCTGGCCTCGGACGCGGCGGAGAACCTGTCCGATCCGTCGGCGGCCTCGCGATGCACCGACCACATCATCGACTACGGCTGTGACCAGGACTTCGGGCGGCCGATGCGGGTCAGCCCGACCAAGTGCGAGACTTTCCTGCTCGACTGGCTGCCGCGCAAGGTCCTGCTCTCCCCCGCCGAGCAGGACGCCGTTCCGCACGTGCTGTCGGCCTGGGTGCGCTTCGCCGCCCCGCGCATCGGACTGCCGGAAGAGGGCGTCCGGGCCACCTTGGACGCGGTCTGGGAGGCCACGGCACGGTTCACCGAGGCATACCGGGACCCGACGTCGTTCGGCCTCGACCCCTCACTCGTGCGACGGCTGCTGCCCGACGGCGACCTGTCCGCCCTCGCCCGGCGGGCCTTCGCGTTCCCGCTGCTCCAGGGCATGCGCGGCTCGACCGACCTCGACCTGCTCAACCCGTCGGACGAGGCGGACCGGCGGATCCTGCTCGAGATCGACCACGCGGACGAGCTGAGCAGGCACGACCTCGAGGAGCATCTCGCCTGGCACGAGGAGATAGCGGGCAGGTTGTGGGTCGGCGACCCTCCGCAACTGTGGGAGGCGGCCCAGCGGCTGATCGATCTCGGGCACGACCGGCACGACGTGCTGCACATCCTCATCGAGATCGCCGAGCGGATCGGCGACCACCCCGACGAACTGGCCGCGGCTCTGGACGACATCGCCGACATCCCGGACGAACCGCCGGTCTGACCCCGCGGCCCGGTCGACCTGCGGCAGGATTGGTGATGCGAGGGGGGCGGCGACCATGAACGCAGTGATCGATCTGAACGCGGATCTCGGTGAGGGCTTCGGAGTATGGAGCCTCGGCGACGATCTGGCCCTGCTCGACGTCGTGACGAGCGCGAACGTGGCGTGCGGGTTCCACGCGGGCGACCCGCTCATCATCAGGCGGACCTGCGCCGCCGCCGTGGACCGGGGCGTGGCCATCGGGGCCCAGGTGTCCTACCGGGACCTCGCCGGGTTCGGCCGCAGGGAGATGGACGTCGACCCCGAGGAACTCTGCGCCGAGGTGCTGTACCAGATCTCGGCCCTCGACGGGATCGCCCGGGCCATGGGCGGCGAGGTGACCTACGTCAAGCCGCACGGAGCCCTCTACAACCGGGCCTGCCGGGACGTCGTCCAGGCGGAGGCCGTGGTGGCCGCCGTGGCCGACTACATCCCGTCGGCGGGCCGGCCTCTGCCGATCCTCACGCTGCCCGGCTCGGTGCTGCACGAGATCGCCGCCGGATACGACGTGCCCACGGTGACCGAGTCCTTCGCCGACCGCGCCTACACGCCGGCGGGCACGCTCGTGTCGCGCCGCGAGCCCGGCTCCGTCCTGCACGACCCGGACGAGGTGGCCGCCCGCGCGGTGCGGATGGCCCGCGAGGGGATGGTCACCGCCGTCGACGGCACCGAGGTGCGGATCGGCGCCCGGTCCGTCTGCGTCCACGGGGACACCCCCGGCGCCGTGGTGCTCGCGGAGGCCGTGCGCAAGGCGCTCACGGGGGCGGGCGTCACCCTGGAGTCCTTCGCATGACGATCCGGCGGGCGGGCGAGCACGCCCTTCTGGTCGAGACGGGTTCGCTCGAGGCCGCCCATCGCCTGGACGCGCTGCTGCGAGCCGACCGGCCCGAGCACGTGGAGGAGATCGTGCCCGGCCAGGAGACCGTCCTGGTCGTCGCGCCGGACGCCGACCAGGGACGCCTGGAGTCGAGGCTGGCCGGCCTGCTCGCCTCGGTGACGGACGCCGGCGCGGCGCGGGACGAGGCCGGCGCGGCGCGGGACGAGGCCGGCGCGGCGCGGGACGAGGCCGGCGCGGCGGCCGGGGTCGTCGAGATCCCCGTGGTCTACGACGGCGACGATCTCGACTCCGTGGCCGCGCTGACCGGCCTCACCGTCGCCGAGGTGATCGCGCTGCACGCCGGATCGGAGTTCGTGGTGGGCTGGCTCGGCTTCGCCCCCGGATTCGCCTATCTCATCGGACTCGACCCCCGGCTGCACGTGCCGCGCCTGGACGCGCCCCGCACGTCGGTGCCGCCCGGGTCCGTGGCGATCGCCGGGCCGTACTCCGCCGTGTATCCCTCGGCGTCCCCCGGTGGATGGCGCCTGCTCGGCCGTACGGACGTGCGGGTCTGGGACGTGTCGGCCGATCCTCCGGCGAAGTTGCCGCCGGGGACGCGGGTCCGGTTCCTGCCATGATCGAGATCGTGTCGCCGGGGCCGTACGCGACCGTCCAGGACCTCGGCCGGCCCGGCTACGCCCATCTCGGGGTGCCGCGCTCCGGCGCGGCGGACGCCCCCAGCCTGCGACTGGCCAACCGGCTGGTCGGCAATCCCGAGTCCGCGGCGGGGATCGAGCTGACCTTCGGGGGCGCGGTGCTGCGCTTCGGAGACAACGCGTGGATCGCCCTGACCGGGGCTCCGTGCCCGCTGGACGCGGACAGGCGGCCCACGGGCATGTGCGCGCCCGTCTGGATCCCCCAGGGCGGCACGCTCCGCGTCGGCACCCCCCGGGAGGGCCTGCGGACGTATGTCGCCGTACGGGGCGGGATCGGCGTCGAGCCGGTGCTGGGCAGCCGATCCACCGACTCGCTGTCCGGGCTCGGCCCGCCGCCGTTGCGGCCGGGGACGGTCCTGCCTGTCGGCGGCGCCGGGCCTTCGGCCGCGATCAGGGTGGACTCCGCCGTTCAGGGCCCGTTCTCCTCGTGTCCGCCCGTACGGATCGTCCTCGGGCCGAGGGCCGACTGGTTCGCGCCGGACGCCGTCGCGGCTCTGCGCGCCGGGCCGTACGAGGTCGCCACGGAGATCAACCGTGTGGGCGTGCGACTCCGGGGCGCGGCGCTGGAGCGGGCCCGCGGGGGCGAGATCCCCAGTGAGGGGATGACGCTGGGGGCCGTCCAGGTTCCCCCGGACGGCCGGCCCATCGTCTTCCTCGCCGACCATCCGACGACGGGCGGTTACCCGGTGATCGGTGTGGTGACGGCGCGCGACCTCCCCCTGGTCGCGCAGTTGCGACCCGGCGACCGGTTGTGGTTCCGGCCGGTGCCGGGCGTCAGGACGTGAATCCGATGTCGGCGTACTTGAGGTCGTAGAACCCGCTGGCCCCGATGTTGGCCAGGGTGGACCGCACGGCCACGTTCTGCGGCGTCTGATAGAGCGGCAGGACGTTGATCTCCTGCCAGACCAGCTCGTCGGCCGTGTTGACGGACTCCTCGGCCTCCGCGGGGTCGAGCACGCTGCCCGCGCGATACATCGCCTGGTCGATCTCGTGACTGCCGGTACGGCCCAGGTTGGAGTACCACTTCATGTCGTCGCCCTTGGCGGCCTCGCCGTTGGCGTACACGTCGAAGGCGTTCGAGATCGGGTACGGCGTGGCCGGGTACGAGAAGGCGGTGACGTCGAAGTTGCCCGGGATCAGGTACTTGGTGAAGAAGTCGTTGAACGGCACCGTCTGAATCGTCACGCCGACCCCGATGCGCCGGAGCATGAGCCTCGTCACCTCGGCCTCGGTGTCGCTCACGCCGACCCCCGACGGGACGACGAAGCGAAGGTTCAGCGGGGTGCCGTTCTTGGCCCTCGTCTTGCCGGACAACTTCCAGCCGGCCTCGTCGAGCAACTGCCCGGCCCGCTGCGGGTTGTAGACGCCGAGATCTCCCGCGTTGCCGCGATACCCCTGCTGGCTGTTGGCCAGGAAGTGGTTGTCGAGCGTGACGGCCGGCCAGCCGAGCCCCTTCAGGTCGAGTTGCATGAGGGCGCGGCGGTCGAGCGCCATCGCCATGGCCCGGCGGACCCGGAGGTCGGACAGTGCCGGGCTCTCGCCGTTGAAGGTGAACTGCCGGAAGTCGGTGCCCGCCGCCTGCCGTACGACGGCGTCCCAGGCCCCTCTCGCCCGTGAGTACTCGTCGGGTGAGGCGCCCACGTCGAAGACGTCCACCTCGCCCTTGGTGAAGGCGCGGACCATGTCGGTCTTGACGCCCCTGAAGACGATCTTGTCGAGCTTGGCCTTGTCGCCCCACCAGTTGTCGTCGCGGTCGAGCGTGATCGTCTTGTTCTTCACGTCGAACGAGGACAGCTTGAACGGCCCGGCCGTGACGGGGATCTTGTTGACCCAGTCGGAGTTGAACGCCTCAGGCGTCGCGTTGGCCGAGCTCGGATACAGAGGCGAGAACAGCGACTGCCACTCGTTGAACGGCTGCGCCAGCGTGACCACCACCTCGTGGTCGCTCGCGCCCCTCGTCACGCTCTGGATGTTCTCGTAGGCGATCGTGGAGTCGACGCGGAAGGCCTTGTTCTGCCCGTTCATCGCCTTCCACTGCGCCGCGTAGTCGGCCCAGGTGATCGGCTTGCCGTCCGACCACTTGGCCTTCGGGTTCAGCGTGTAGGTGATGACCTGGTGAGGTGTGGTCGCCGTGACCCTGGCGTTGGTGACGTAGTCGAGGTCGAAGGAGACCTGCCCCCTCTCATCCGACCGGAAGGGGGCCGGCATCAGGGCGCTCATGACCGTGTCGACGCTGGTGATGTCACCGTCGATGTGGTTCTGGTTCCACTGGGTGGGGAAGTCGCCGAGCCCCCACTTGAGGGTGCCGCCGTCCCGCACCTTCTCCCGCGGCACCGGGTTGATGTCGATCGCCTTGACGGGAGACGGAGCGAGGCTGCTTCCACGCCACCCCGGGATGTTGTCGCCCCCGCAGGCGCTCACGGATCCCAGAGCGATCAGTGCGGCCAAGACGGCCGGCCATCGTGCTCTCAACGTGCTCTCCGATTCCTCCAGCTACATATCGCACTTGATTAGTAGCAGAAAGTAATCACTCCCGGCCATCTGGACGCGCGAGCACGAAAGACATAGACCGTCAGGACTCCTTCAGCGGGTCAGGACAATTCGTCGACCGCGCTGCGGACGTCCTCGCTGGTGATCGTCGTGAGCTCGGCGGTGTTCGCCGTCCCCTGGGCCGCCAGCCGCACGTCGCGCCGCAGTGCGGCCTTCTCGTACAGCGAGCGGGCGAAGCGGCCGTTGCCCAGCCCGTCGATGAGCCCTTCGCGGCAGACCCAGTCGAAGACGTCCGCGAGGTCCCGCGCCGCCGCGTCGTCGAAGCGGTCGCCGCTCTTGGACGCCGTCAGCGCGGCGATCTCGGCCAGTTCGGTGGGGGCGTAGGACGGGAAGGACACCCGCTGGTCGAACCGCGAGGCCAGCCCGGGGTTGGTCGCGAGGAAGGCGTCCATCTCCCGCCGATAGCCGGCCAGGACGATGACGACGCGGTCGCGGTCGTCCTCGGCCCGCTTCAGCAGGGTCTGCACGGCCTCCGACCCGAAGGCGTCGCCTCCGGAATAGCCCGCGTTGACCAGGCTGTACGCCTCGTCGATGAACAGCACTCCGCCGAGCGCCCGGTCGACGAGTTCGTTGGTCTTGATGGCGGTGGCCCCGAGGTGCTGGCCCACCAGGTCGGCGCGGGACGCCTCGACCACGTCGGGCCGGGCGAGCAGGCCCAGCGCGGAGAAGATCCGGCCGAGGATCCGGGCGACGGTCGTCTTCCCCGTGCCGGGTGGGCCGACGAAGACGAAATGCCGCATCTGCGACTGGATGGGCAGCCCTTGCTCCTGGCGCATCCGCGCCACCTTCAGCTGCGCCGCTATCGCGTGGACCTGCTGCTTGACCGGTTCGAGCCCGGCCATGCGGTCGAGGTCGGCCAGGGCGTCCTCGAGCGTCGGCGTGGCCTGGTAACCGCGGAACCGCGCGGTGATCTCGTTGAACGCCCTGGTGACGTCGGCGGCGATGATCGTGACCAGGTCCTCGCCCCGCGGCGCGCCGCCGGCGCTGACGACCCGCACGTCACGGGCCTGAGCGGCGGCCGCGGTCAGGCTGCGCGCGAACCGCGCGTTGCCCAGTTCGTCGATGAGCCCGCGGCGGTGGACGTCCTCGTACAGGCGGCGGAACACCGGCCGGGCATCGGGGGCGAGGGCGTCGCCGCGCTTGATCTGCAGCGCCTCGGTGATCTCCAGCAGCTCGGCCGGCGTGTAGCTCGGGAAGCGGACCCTGCTGGCGAACCGGCTGGACAGACCGGGGTTGGACGCCAGGAAGCCGTTCATCTCCTTCTCGTAGCCGGCCAGGATGACGATCAGCCGGTCGCGGTCGTCCTCCGCCCGCTTCAGCAGGGTCTGCACCGCCTCCGAGCCGAACCTGTCGGGCTGGCCGTCGCCGGAGTTGATCAGGCTGTAGGCCTCGTCGACGAACAGGACCCCGCCGAGCGCCCGGTCGATGAGCTCGTTGGTCTTGATCGCCGTGGCGCCCAGATACTCGCCCACGAGGTCGGCCCGCTGGGCCTCCACCACGAACGGGGTCTCCAGCAGCCCGAAGGCGTAGAAGATCTTGGCCACCGTGCGGGCGACGCTCGTCTTGCCCGTGCCCGGCGGGCCGACGAAGACGAAGTGCCGCATGGGCGGCTCGTTGGTGTAGCCCGCCTCCTTGCGGAGCCTGGCCGCCTCGATGGAGGCCGCGATCGCCCGCACCTGCTCCTTGACCGGCTCCAGGCCGATCATGGACTCCAGTTCGCCGAGTGCCTGCTCGACCGTGATGGGCGGCGGCGCCCCCTTGTCACCCGGTGAGGCCTGGTGACCGCCGATCCTGATCCGCTGCTGGGCGGTCTGCGCGTCGCCTTCCGTCCCTTCCTGCTCGTAGTCGGCCCGGACCCCGCGGGCCAGGACGAACCGGAAGATCAGGACGGCGGCGGCCGCGCCGTACGCACCCCACAGGGACGCGGCGGGCGACGACCACGACAACGCGAACGCGACGACGCCGGCCGGGGCCAGGGCCATGAGCGTGGTGACCCACGGCGTCACCCAGCGGATCAGGTGCGCGGCCGCGGCGACGGGGACGGCGAGGAACAGCAACAGGGACGGCGCGATCGACTGCGTGCCGAACACGCCCAGGAACGGCCAGAGCAGCAGCCCCCAGGCGGCCATGACCAGCGCGGTCGCCGCGGCCCGCGGATAGCTGAGCGCGAGCGCGACGAAGGCCAGCACGACGACGGTGCAGACGAACGTCGTGCTGAGCGGCCAGCCCAACGCCGCGGCCAGGCCCATGACGGCGATGAGCAGCCCGACGAACACGACACGTCTGGCGAACGGCGAAAGGCGGAAATAGCGAACGCGGACCTGTTCGAACACATCCCGTGCCGTGGTCCGTCTTAAGATCCCCGCGGACCGTGCCCTTTCGGAGTCTCGCATCGACGCCTCCCCGGTTCGCCCCCGGTTATACCGCACGGGACGGCGCAATGGGTGGACCTAACGAGTGCGAGCCTGGTGGCGGCCGGGGTACTCCCGCATGAGGACGTGCCGGGGGGTGACGCGCAGGACGTCGTTGTCGGGCACGGCGACGCCTCTGACCTCCGCCCAGAAGCGCGGGTCGCCGACGTACAGGACGACACGGGGGTCGCGCTCCACGGCGTCCCAGGCCTCGTCCCCGGTGATCAGGCGGAACTCCCCCGACGCGCTCACCGAGGTGACCGCGCTGACCGCGAGCGCGCGCGGTCCGCCCGGCTCGGTGTAGGCCAGCACCACGCTGCGGGAGAAGGTCGCGGCGTGGCGCACGTCGTCGCTCAACCCGATCGACGGGCTGACGTCGCCGGAGAGCCGCGCCGCCCGCGAGTCCGACATGACGAGCGAGGACCGCAGGGGTCCCGGACCGCCGCGCCACCACGCCCGCGCGGCCCGCGCCGCGAACGCGACGGCCACGACGACCAGAGCGCCCAACACGCACAGCAGCGCCCCGCGAGCGACGGCGGCGGCCGGTCCGCCGTCCGGACGCGGCACGACTCCCGTCGCCGATCCGCCGCGGATCTCCGCGGTCCCGCTGACGACTCCCGCCACGACCAGGCCCGCGACGGCCACGAGCAGCGCCGGCAGCGCGATCGCGAGCCACCGGTCGGTTCGCGGGATCGCGCGCAGGGGAAGCCCCCGCCCGGCTCCCCTCGCGACCTTCGACCTTCCGTACAGCAGGGCGGCCGGGACGGCCAGCGCGGCGGCGGCCGTGAACGGCTCGCCGGTGAGAGGCGGCAGGAGCGCGGTGAGCACGATCAGCCACCACGCGCGGCCCACCACGAGCCACAGCGTCACGTCGATGTCACGCAGGGCGGTCCGCTCGTCCGAGGCGGCGGCGAGTTGTGTCAGCGCCGGGACGAGCCTGCCCCGCCAGGTCTCCACGATCAGGCGCGTCAGCGACACGGCCGGGCCGTTGAACAGCACCAGGCCGATCGCACCGGCCCACACGCCGTCCTCCGGCCGTCGCAGCGCCGTCGCCCCGGCCTCGGGAAGCGTCGCGATGCCGGCCACGTAGGCGGCGACGACGAGAAGGCTGACGGACGCCGACATGCTGAGCCACAGGTCGCGTCCCATCATGGGGACGACGTACGGCCACGACCGCACGCGGCCCGCCTGCCTGATGGTGATCGCCAGCACCACGGCGAGCACCGCCGCGCCCCCGATCTGCGCCTCCCTGCGCAGGTCGAACCCGAGGCCGGCGACCGACGCCGCGGTCAGCGCCAGCGCGAGCAGCACCCGGATCTGGCGCGACCACGTCACGATGGCGTGCCTCGCGCGGCCCGTGTCGCGCGGGTCCGCCTCCCAGGCCGGGTCGTGGTGCCCGCGCGGCCGTTCCCAGCGCAGGAGCGTGAGGCCGAGGTTGATCCGGGCCACCCGGTGGTCCCGCGAGCGGCTCAGCGCGGCCTCGTACGCCCTCGCCGCTCGCGCGTGCTCTCCCCTGAGCAGGGCCAGATCTCCGGTGAGGACGTGCGGATCAGCCTCTTCCGGGGCGAACCGGACGGCCGTGCGCGCCTCCGCCCACGCCTCTCGCCAGTGTCCCGGCACGCGGCGGAGCGCGCCGCCGAGCCGCAGCCTGGCCGCCCACGACCCCGGCGCGAGCCGTACGGCCTCGCGTGCCGCCTCGACCGCCTCCGAGTCCCGGCCGAGACGTTCGAGGGCGAGGCTCGCCAGGCGATGCCCCCACTCGCCGTACGGGTCACGGTCGACCGCCTGGCGCGCCGCGTCCAGCGCCGCGTCGGGCTGGCCGCGCGACAATCTCGCCACCGCGACCGCGCACCAGGCCCGAGGGTCGGCGTGGTCGTGCGGGGGCGGAACCGGGGATGTGTCCCATTGATCGATCTCGCTCCCCACCCCCGCATGATCCGTTGCGGGTCGTGGCTTGCCTAGACAGCGGATATATACCTATAGCTCTCTAGAGAGACTTGAGGTGACATCTCCTGATATCGGGCGGAGGTCACCGGAAGCGGCTGAGGAAGTCTCCGGTGATGGCCTAAGCTGCCACGCATGTTCAAGCGGGCCGAGGAGCCCTGATCAGCCTATGATCATGGTCGGGGTCGAGGCCGCGTCCGGCGCTGTCCGCGCTGGAGGCGACGTGCATGAACGCCGGGCGAACCGGTGGTGGGTCCTTGTGCTGCTCTGCTTCAGCCTGCTCCTCATCGCCGTCGACGCCACCGTGCTGCACATCGCGGTGCCCGCGCTGACCGCTGCGCTCGAGCCGTCCTCGATCGAGCTGCTCTGGATCATCGACATCTACTCGCTCGTCGTCGCCCCGCTGCTGGTCACCTTCGGCACGCTGGGCGACCGGTACGGCAGACGCCGCTTCGTGCTCGCCGGCTACGTGGTCTTCGGGCTCGCCTCGCTGGCGTCGGCGTTCGCCTGGAGCCCGCAGGCGCTGATCGTCTCGCGCGCTCTCCTCGGCGTCGGCGGTGCGATGATCATGCCGGCCACGCTCTCGATCATCCGGCAGGTCTTCACCGACCGCAGGGAACGCGCGATCGCCCTCGGGGTCTGGAGCGCGGTGGCGGCGGCCGGAGCGGCCGTCGGGCCGCTGATCGGCGGCGTGCTGGTCGAGCACCTGTGGTGGGGGGCGGTCTTCCTGATCAACGTCCCCCTGCTCATCGTCGCGTTGCCGCTGGCGGTGCGGCTCCTGCCCCCGTCGGAGCGCCGCTCCGGCCATCCCTGGGACGCGCTGAGCGCCGTCCTGTCGACCCTCGGCATCCTGTCGGTCGCGTTCGGGCTCAAGGAGGCCGGCTACGGGCACACGATCGGCCGCGGCGCCTCCGTGGCCGTGTTCGTCGCCGGCGTCGTCCTGCTGATCTGGTTCGTCCGGCGTCAGCGCCGCCTGGCGTTCCCGCTGCTCGACGTCGGGCTCTTCACGCAGCGCGGGTTCTCCACCGGTGTGGCCTGCGTGCTCTTCGCGATCTTCGCGTTGGTGGGGCTGGAGCTGATGCTCGCCCAGTACCTCCAGCTCGTGCTGGGCCTGACTCCGCTGGCGGCCGCGGTCCGCATGTTGCCCCTGATGGTGGCCGCGATCGCCGGAGGGCTCGCCGCGGCGCACGTGCTCCAGCGGATCGGCCTGCGCGCGACGACGACCGGGGGGCTGGCCCTCACCGCCCTGTCCCTCATCCCCGTTCTGAGCTGGGGCGTCGAGCAGCACCCGGTCATGCTCACGCTCTGCTTCGTGGGGATCGGCTTCGGAGTCGAGGTGGCGCTGCTCGCGGCCTCGGACACCATCATGGCGTCCACCCCCGAGTCGCGCGCCGGAGGAGCGGCCGCGATCGAGGAGACGGCCTACGAACTGGGGGCCGGGCTCGGCATCGCGGTCCTCGGGACGATCACCGCTATCGTCTACGCGCCGTCGCTCGCCACCGTCCCGGGAGTACCGGAACCCCTGATGGCCGAGGCACGGGAATCACTCGCCGCGGCCGCCCACGTCGCCACCGAGACGGGGAGCACCGCCGGTCCCGAGTTGCTCAGCGCGGCCCGGGTCGCCTTCGTCACCGCACTGCACTCCACGGTCGTCGTCAGCGTCGCCCTGCTCTGCCTGACCGCGCTCGCCGTCGCCGTGCTGATCCCCCGGTCCGGCCCATCCCCCCAAGAGGACGACGATCGCCTCTCGGCCTGACGACCACGCATGAGGGCAGGGGTTATGGGGAGATTGTCTGGGCAAGCCACCCCCATCCCTCCAGAATGAGGAGCCGTGAAGAGAACCCTCCAAGATCTCGCATCGCTGGCGGCCCGCATGGGCGTCGGCGGAATCTTCTTCGCCAACGGCTGGCACAAGCTGGAAGCCGGCCTCACCGCGACCGGTGCGCAGTTCAGTGAGCTGGGCGCCCCCGCGCCCGGCGCCTGGGCCGCGGCCACCATGCTGATCGAGCTGATCGGCGGCACGCTGCTCATCGCGGGCCTGGCCGTGCCGGCCATCGGGCTGGTGCTGTTCGCCGAGGCCCTCGCCGTCTTCGTCCTCACGGCCGGGGACACCGGCCTGCCGCTCACCGGCGGGAGCATCGAACTGATCGTCGCGCTGGGAGCCGCGTCCGTCCTGCTCGCGGTGGTCGGCGCCGGACGTGTGTCCGTCGATCACATGGTCGTGATCAAACGGCGTGAGGCGGAGGAGGCCGACGACTTCGCCGCGGACGCCGAGGCCGACGCCGTCATCGCCGCGCTGCGCGAGCCCCGGCCCGGCGACACCCGGCCGGGCGAGGGAGGAGACGCGACCCCGGGCGCCGCCCCGCCGTCACCCGCTCCGAAGGCGCCCGCCGCGAAGGACTCGGCCCCGAAGGGGGCGAACGCCGGCACCTCGTCGCTCCGCGATCCGGAGACGCCCTCGCAGACCGGAGCGGCCGGGAACACGGGACGGACGGAGGCCAAGGAGGCCACGGTGGAGAACACCGTGCCGAAGCCGAGGCTCCGCCGTCCCAAGCGGCCCGACGAGACGACGGAGAGCCGCAGCGAGGCCCCCTCACCGAAGCCGGGCGACACCCTGGTCGCCGGCCGGCGCACCGGAAAGCAGGACTGAGGGGCCGGACTCTACTCGGCGGCCACCGCGGCGACCGGGCGGGCGGCCCGGCGGCGGAGCGGGATGGCGCCCTGGATCACCGCGATCCCGACGAGCACGACGACGGCGCCGACAGGCTGGTGCCAGGTGAGCCGCTCGTCGAGGATCGTCACGCCGGATACGGTCGCGAACACCGGCAGAAGGTAGGTCACGGTCGACGTGGTCGTGACGCCCGCGATCCGCTGGACGCGGTAGAGGAGCAGATAGGCGATGCCGGTGCCGAGCGCGCCCAGGGCGAGCAGGCTGCCCCACACCTCCCCCGGGACATCGAGGTTGACGAGCGGCACGCCCGCGAGGGGCGTGATGACGGCGAGTTCGACCGTTCCGGCGAGGATCTGGGTGGTGGCGAGGACGATCGGCTCCTCGCCACGATGGGTGATGAAGCGGCCCAGGTAGGCCCCTCCGACGCCGTAGCAGGCGGCGGCCGCGAAGCAGGCGAGGCTACCGGTCAACTCGCCGCCGGAGACGGGCTCCCAGACCCCCAGGACCACCATCACCCCGGCGAAGCCGACGCCGAGGCCGGTGATCCTGGCGGCGGTCGCCCGCTCGCTGCGGAGCAGCAGGGCGAACACGAGCGTGCACAGGGGCGTCGTGGCGTTCCAGATGGAGGCGACCACCGAGGACACATGCTGCTCGCCGTACCCGAAGAGCGTGAACGGCAAAGTGGTGAGCACGGTCGAGGCGAGGGCGAAGTGACCCCACAGCTTGGGATCCCTCGGCAGGCGCCTCCCACTGGCGAACAGCACGACCAGCAGGGTCACCGATGCGATCGCCATCCGCCCGAAGGAGATCTGGAGCGGGTGGAGGCTGCCCACGGCGACTTTGATGAAGAAGAAACTGTTGCCCCAGATGGCGGCCAGCAGGATGAAGAAGGGAACCCACCGGCGCATGTGTGCAGTCCTCTGCTCGCAGACGATCTCGTGCCGGTAAGGAGCGTAATGCCCTTTGGCGCCTTAGTTCGAGCGATTTCCGGACCATGTGTTGGGATAGGAGAATGTCGAGCGCATCGGGACCCTTGCCGATCATCAACGTGAGCGCCCTCGTCGGCCCGGCCTCATCCGAGGATCGTGCGGCCGTCGCACGTGAGATCGGGGCGGCCTGCCGGGACAGCGGGTTCTTCTACATCAGCGGGCACGGTGTGCCACCGGAACTCGTGGCCGGACTGGACGCGGCCGCGCGGCGCTTCTTCGCGCTCCCCCTCGAGCGGAAGATGGAGATCTCCATGAACAGGGGAGGCCGGGCCTGGCGCGGCTTCTTCCCCGTCGGCGGCGAACTCACCTCCGGGCGTCCCGACCTCAAGGAGGGCGTCTACTTCGGCGCCGAGGCGACCGACGACGAGCAGCGTCCGCTGTACGGCCGCAACCTCTTCCCCGCCGAGGTGCCGGAGTTGCGGGACACCGTGCTGCGCTACCTCGGCATGCTCACCGATGTCGGCCAGGCGGTCATGCGCGGGATCGCCCTGAGCCTCGGACTCGACGAGGACTACTTCTCCTCGGGCTACACGGCGGCGCCGACCGTGCTCTTCCGGATGTTCCACTACCCGCCGTCGCCGCCGGACTCCGACGACTGGGGGGTGGGCGAGCACACCGACTACGGGCTGCTGACGCTGCTGCTGCAGGACGGCAACGGCGGGCTCCAGGTCCACACCTCCCGGGGCTGGATCGAGGCGCCGCCCATTCCCGGCACGTTCGTCTGCAACATCGGCGACATGCTGGACCGCCTGACCGGCGGCCACTACCGGTCGACGCCGCACCGCGTGCGCAATCTCAGCGGGCGGGAGCGCCTGTCGTTCCCGTTCTTCTTCGATCCCGGCTGGGACTGCGAGGTGCCGCCGCTGCCCTCGCTGCCGCAAGCCGACGGCGGCCGCCCCCGATGGGACGGCCAGGACCTGCGCGCCTTCACCGGCACGTACGGCGACTACCTGCTCGGCAAGGTATCGAAGGTGTTCCCCCAACTGCGGGACGAGGTTCTCGACCAGACGTGATCGAAGCGGTGCAATCTTGTAATCAAGAAAGCCGCACAATGTCCGCATGCGCCTGCCCACCTGGTTCGCGGAAAAGGTGGAACCCACCTCCCCCGAGAACGAGCTCCGCGTCTCGACGATCGAGCTCTTCTTCGACCTCGTCTTCGTCTTCACCGTCACCCAGCTGACCACGCTGGTCGTCGGCGACTTCACGGAGAGGGCGCCGGGAGCGCACCACTTCACGGGTCAGGGCGTCGTCCAGACGCTGCTCATCTTCGGCGTCCTGTGGTGGATGTACGCCGGCTACGCCTGGCTGACGAACGCCGTCCCCCCGGAGAGGCCGGCCAGGCGGGTCCTCATCCTGTGCGGCATGGCCGGATTCCTGATCATGGCGCTGGCGGTCCCGAGCGCCTTCGACGGCGGCGGCGTGGCCTTCGCGATCGGCTACCTCGTCATCGTGCTCGTCCACGGCGGGCTCTACCTGCAGGCGTCCAGCGCCGTCTTCAGGCTTCTGCCGTTCAACCTCGGAGCGACCGCGCTCATCTTCGGCGCCGCCTTCGCGTCGGCGCCGTGGAACTACGTGCTCTGGGCCGCCGCGCTCGTCCTGGTGTGGACGAGCCCGTACTTCATCGGCCAGCGGGGATTCGCGCTCCACCCCGCGCACATCGTCGAACGGCACGGACTGCTCGTCATCATCGTGCTCGGCGAGTCGATCGTGGCCATCGGCATCGGGGCGAGCGGCGCCCACCCGACCCCGGGGCTGGTCGTCGCGGCCCTGCTCGGGCTCGCGCTCACGGCCGCCTTGTGGTGGGTGTACTTCGGCGGGGACGAGGAGGCCCCGGTGCGGTCCCTGCTCCGGATGGAGGTCGTGAAGCGCACCTGGCACATCCTCGGGGCCTACTTCTACGCCCACATCCCCCTGCTGCTCGGCGTCGTGGCCACGGCCGCCGGGATCAAGAAGGCCATCGGGCACGACCATCTCGACCTCGGGCCGGCCGTCGCGCTGGCGGCCGGCGTCGCCCTGTTCCTCGCCGGCAACGTGTGGTTCCGGCGCCTGCTCGGGCTCGGCCGCGGTCCGGCGCGGCCGCTCGCCGCGCTGCTCGCAGCGGCGAGCTTCCCCATCGGGCTGTGGTCGTCGACCGCGCACCTCGGAGCGCTGGTCGTGCTCCTCGTCGTGACGCTCTTCGCCGAGCGCGCCCTCTGAACGGCGTCCTCCACCGGCGGCACCTCTAGCGATCGACACGTGCGGCAGGGGTACTACGCCGTCGTACCGTTTCGCCGGCGGGGAAGTGGGCGGCCACGGCTCGAAGCGTGCTCAGCGTGGGCGCGACCGGCTGCCCGGCGAGGAACTCTTCGGCGTCCCTCACCCGCGCCGATCCTCTCGCCGCGGAAGACCTTCCAGTGGAGCGCGCGCTCGCACAGCCTTCACCTTCCGTTCCCGGCGCCAGGGGCCTCGAGGAGGTCCTTCAGGACGCGGAGATTCCGCGCGACGGCGACGGCCATGCCGCGGGCCGCCAGGCCACTCGGCACCTTCAGGGACCCTGCTTCGAGCTCGAACCGGTTGACCAGGTGCGTCGCGGTGGCGGACCCCTCGAGATCGTAGATCGCGCGTCCCTGGAAGGGTCCGAAACCGCCTTCGATCACGAGGCGGCGGCCGCGCTCGTACTCGACGATCTCGAGTCGTTCCCGCATGACCTGGGGGAGGCTGCGGACCTGCTGGTAAACGGAGCCGAGACCGGCCGGTCCCGGCGTGACCGGCCGGGTCTCGCGAATCGCGTAGTTCCAGGCGGGGAGGTTTCGCAGATCGGCCAAGTAGTCGAAGACCGTGCCGACCGGACGCTCGATGCGCACGGCGTTGGTGAACCTCACGTTCTTTTCCCTCCGCGAGGATCGGAAGAGGTCTGTGATCATCGTTCACTCCTTCGGTGATTCCTGGCGGGTCGTGCCGGCTCAGCCGCACCCGGCGACGCCAGAAGTTCTATGTCGTGTCATTAAATTACACGACATATATTGGATGGTCAAGATCCTCCCGAACCCGATGGGAATGCTCCGCGGCCACCGCGTGATCTTCGGTTCCCTCCTGAATGATCACAGCGGTGGCCGTCTGATGTTCTGCCGGACCGCGGCCCTCTAGGCCGGCAGGCCGTTGCGCGCGATGACGTCGCGGAACCAGCGGGCGCTGTCTCTGGGCGTGCGTTCCAGGGTGTCGTAGTCGACCCGGACCAGGCCGAACCTCTTGTCGTATCCCCTCGCCCACTCGAAGTTGTCGAGCAGGGACCACACGAAGTAGCCGCGCAGGTCCACCCCCTTGCCGATGGCGGCGTGCACCGCGCGCACGTGCCCGTCGAGGTAGGCGATCCGCTCGGGGTCCGCCACTCCGTCCGGTACGGCCACGCCGTTCTCCGTGATCATCAACGGGACCCCCGGGTAGTCCTGCGAGAGCCGTACGAGCAGGTCCTCGAGCCCTGAGGGGATGACCTCCCAGCCCATCTCGGTGAGCGCGCCGTGGGGCTGCGTCCACGCGATCCCCTGAGTGCCCGGATGCTCCGGGGAGCCCTCCGCCGCCGGGTCGGCCACCACCCGGTTGACCGTGTAGTAGTTCACCCCGAGCACGTCGATCGGCTCGGCGATGGTCGCCAGGTCGTCCAGGCTCACCTCGGTGTAGCGCGACAGGTGCTCGAGGACGTCATCGGGGTACGCGCCGCGCAACACGGGATCGAGGAAGATCCGGTTCGCGAGGCCGTCGACGAGCCGGGCCGGTCCGGGGTCGCCGAGGATGGGCGTCAGGTTCAGCGTCAGCGAGATCGACTCCGCCCCCGCCGCCCGGAGCGCCTGGACGCCGAGGCCGTGCGCCAGCATGAGGTGGTGCGCGGCGGTGAAGGCCGTGGCGGGGTCGGACACGCCCGGCGCGTGCCGGCCGGAGCCGTAACCGACGAACGCCGACACCCACGGTTCGTTCAGCGTGGTCCACGTACGAACGCGGTCGCCCAGCAGGTCGTGGACCCGCGTCGCGTAGTCGGCGAACCGGTACGCCGTGTCCCTGTCGGTCCAGCCGCCCTTGTCCTGAAGGCTCTGGGGCAGGTCCCAGTGGTAGAGGGTGGCCACCGGGGCGATGCCCTCGTCGAGCAGCGCGTCCACGAGCCGGTCGTAGAAGCCGAGGTCGGCCAGCCGAGGCCAGGCGACGGAGAAGCGGTACGCCTGCAGGCCGAGCCACGACATCGTCTGGACGTCTTCGCGGTACCGGTGGTAGTGGTCGCACGCCACGTCGCCGGTGTGCCCGTGGTGGACCTTGCCGGGAGTGTGGGAGAAGGTGTCCCAGATCGAGGGGACGCGGCCGTCGGCGTGGACGGCTCCCTCGATCTGGTACGACGCGGTGGCCGCGCCCCAGAGGAAGCCATCAGGAAATGTCGTCATTTAGTGCTCTCACGTATGGTCAGGCGGGGTTCGAGAAGGGTCGACTGCGGTACGGGGTGGTCGTCCAATTTGGCCATGAGCAGTCTGACGGCCTGCCGGCCGACGTCCTCGGCGGGGACGAGCACGGAGGTGAGCGCCGGGCTGGCGCGCTCGGCGACGTCGTCCGGGCAGATCGCCACGACCGACACGTCCTCGGGCACCCGCTTGCCGAGGACGCGCAACGCGCCGAGCACGTGCCCGACCGCGGCCTCATTGTGCACCACCAGGCCGGACACACCGGGATGATCGTGGATCAGATCGCGCACGACCGAGCAGACCTCGTCGAAGGACTCCTCACAGGGCCGGGTGAGCGCGCTGACGCCGTGCCTTCGCGCCGCCTCGGCGAAACCGGCCCGTGTGCGCTCGGCGAAGCCGGTGCCGCGCTCGTAGACCACGCTCGAGGCGCCGAGCAGGGCGATCTCCCGGTGGCCGCGCTCGGCGAGGTGGTCGGCGCACAGGGCCCCGGCCCGGGCGAAGTCGAGGTCGACGCAGGTCAGCCCTTCCCTGTCGGCGGGGAAGCCGATGAGCACACTCGGCTCGCCGAGCCGGCGGAGCAGCGGCACCCGCGGATCGTGCATCTCCACGTCCATCAGCAGCAGACCGTCCACCAGCGCGCTCGCCGCCACCCGGCGCAGCCCGTCAGGACCCTCGTCGGCCGTCATCAGCAGCACGTCGTGGTCGTACTGCCGCGCGGTGGTCACGACCGAGGTCGCGAACTGCATCAGCACCGGCAGGTTCATGCCGGCGCGCAGCGGCAGCACGAGCGCGATCACCTTGGCCCGCTTGCTGGCGAGGGCGCGGGCGCCCGCGTTCGGGTGGTAGCCGAGCGCCCGGACGCTGTCGAGCACCCGCTGCCGGGTACCGGCAGAGATGGCCCGCTTGCCGCTCAGCACGTACGACACGGTGCTGACCGCGACTCCGGCGTGCTTGGCGACGTCGGCGATGGTCGCCGTTCTGGGCGGGCTCACGGGCGGAACTCCAGAGCACTCACCGCAAGCCCCTCGTTCTCGAACACGACATAAAGATCGCGCACTCCGGCGGCTCCCGCCAGAGGGGTGCCGAGCCCGGCGAAGTCGTGCCTGGTCGGAGTGGGCGGCACCGCGACGGTTCCGATCACGTCCCCGGAGAGGGGGTCGTCGAGGCGCAGCGTCAGGATTCCGCCCCGGGCGCCGGCCGCGGCGAGCGCGCAGCCGGACGGCACACCGGTGAGATCCGCGTCGCGGAACACGATCCAGGCGCCCGGCGCAACGGACCGGACGGCGTCACCGGCCTCGGGCGCGGCGTCGCACAACACGATCCCGTCGTACTCGTCGTGGTCGGCGGCCTCGATCGGGCGGCCGACCACCGCGCGCGGGGGGATCCGCTCCCCCTTCACGGTGAACGACGCGCTCAGCTCGACGTCTCGCGACGAGCGGCCCACCAGCACCTTGTGCGGCGCGTCCTCCACGACGAACCGGCCGCGCGTCACGTCCCAGAACGCGAGGTCGGCCACCGGGACGTCCACCGCGACCGTACGGCTCTCGCCCGGCCCGAGCCGTACCTTGCGGAAACCCCGCAACTGGCGAACAGGCTGCTTGACGCGGGAGCGCCGCTGGTGGGTGTAGACCTGCACGACCTCCTCCCCCGCCCGGTCGCCCGTGTTGGTGACGGTGACGCGGACGGTCAGCGTCTCGCCCGGCCCGGCCTCGGCGGCGGACAGGAGCAGGTCGGAGTAGGCGAAGCGGGCGTAGCTGAGACCGTGGCCGAACGGATAGAGCGGCGTGCCCAGGAAGTAGAGATAGGTGGAGTCCGTCCCGATGATGTCGTAGTCGAGCAGGTCGGGAAGGTCGACGGCCGACCGGTACCAGGTCTGGGTGAGCCGGCCGCCCGGATCCTCGTCGCCGAACAGCACGTCGGCCAGAGCGTTGCCGTACTCCTGCCCGCCGTGCGACGACCAGACGATCGCGGGCACGTGCTCGTCGGCCCAGGTGACCGCGAACGGGTAGCCGCTGGAGACGACGAGGACGGTCGAGGGGTTGGCCGCGTGGACCGCCCTGACCAGGGACTCCTGCTGCCGCGGCAGGAGGAGGTCGGTCCTGTCCTCGGTCTCGCGGCCGTTGACCAGGGGATGGTCGCCGACGACGACCACCGCCACGTCGGCCGCGGCGGCCGCCGACGCGGCCCGGACGGCGCCGCTCTCGATCAGCTCGACGGCGAACACGGTCGCCGTCTCGGGGTCCTCGGCGAGGGCGGCGACGCCACCGGAGACCGCGACGTGGTGGCCGGTGGAGATGTTCCGCAGGACCATCCCGCCGGGCCGTTCCTCCATCCGGAAGGTCTGGCGCACCTCCCAGCCGCTCGGTCCCGGCTGGTCGTTGACGAGGACGCCGTCGTCGCCCGCCGAAACGTGCCGCCCGTTCGCCGCCGCCCGAAAGGCGTACGCGCCGCCGCCCCAGTCGAACACGTCGAACGCCGACCTGACCGGGCCGACGCTCAGCGGGCCGCCGGCCGGGTCGTCCGTCGCCTGGAGGTAGCCGCCGGAGGAGCGCAGTGCGATCCGGTCGACGCCTTCACAGTGCACGGTCCGGCATCGCCCGCCGAGGGCCGTACGCGCCGTGACCTGGTAGGGCAGCGTGCCGCTGTACCAGTCCTCCAGCAGGACGTCGGAGAGCGGGCCGATCACGGCGACCGTCTGCCGCGCGGCGAGAGGCAGGATGCCCTCGTTCTTCAGCAACGTGATCGACTGCCGGGCCGCCTCCCGCGCGAGCGCGCGATGCCCGGGACCGTTGACGACGTCCTGCGTGATCCCGTCGTACGGCGTGGCCGGGTCGAACTCGCCCAGGCGGACCCGGATGGCGAGCACGCGCCGCGCCGCGGCGTCGATGTCACCTTCGCCCAGCAGCCCGCGGTCCAGCGCGGTCCTGATGTGACCGAGTGTCGCCGCCGCGTCGGCGTCGTCCTGGGTGAAGCTGTCCAGCCCCGCCTTCACGGCGTGCGCGTACGCCTCGGGCAGGTCGTCGTGGTAGTCCTGCGGGCCCACGAGGTTCGCCGGGGCGTGGGCGTCGCTGACGACCAGCACGTCGTCGTCCGTCCAGGTCCGCACCTCGGCGGCGATGAGCGGCGACAGGTGGGCGGGGCGGCCGTTGACCAGGTTGTAGGACGGCATGACGGCGACCGCCGCCCCCGACTCGATCGCGGGCCTGAAGGCCCTGAGCTCGTACTCGTGCAGCACGCGGGGCGGCACGCTGCTCGACGTCACGTGGCGGCCGGTCTCGTTGTTGTAGGCGAGGAAGTGCTTGAGCGTGGGAGCCGTCTTCAGCACGTCGTGGTCGCCGCGCAGGCCGCGGGCGTAGGCCGTGCCCATCACCCCGGTGAGCCAGGGATCCTCCGAGTACCCCTCCTCGTTGCGGCCCCAGCGCGGATCCCGGAGGGGGTTCACCACGGGCGCCCAGACGTTGCGTCCCGCCCCGCCGGGGTCCTTGTGGTGGAAGGCCAGCACCTCGTCACCCGCGGCCGCTCCGACCTGCGTGACCAGGTCGGGGTTCCACGTGCTCGCCAGTCCGACGGCCTGCGGGAACACGGTCGCCGGGCCGAGCCGTGCCAGGCCGTGCAGCGCCTCGGTGCCGGTGCGGAACGCCCGCAGGCCGAGCCGGTCGACCGGTGCCTGGTACTGGTGCAGCAGGCCGAGCTTCTCCTCAAGGGTGAGCCGGCCGAGCAGGTCGCCCACCCGCTCCCGGACGGGCAGCGAGGGGTCCCTGAACGGGTGGGCGGCACGGGTGGGCGCCTCATCGTCAGCCGCCGGACCGGAGGCGGTGACCGGTTCGTTCATCAGGATCCGACCTTCCTGTCGAAGCGCTTCGACGACCAGCCGGAAAAACGCGCCCTGAGGCGCCTGTGCTCTCGACCGGCCGTGTTCGGTTCGCTGAAGCGCCGAGCCGGAATCGAAGCGCTTCGAAAAGGACTCCCTGACGTTTCCGCTGTGTTAATTCCGGACTTATCCGGAAGACTGCCGGTTCATCGGCCTCCGGTCAAGACCCAAGACCGCGCCTTGACGACCCGCATCACGGGGCGCCCACGGCTTCCCCGATCAGGGGCGCGGCGGAAGACGCCCGGAGTCGACCGAGTCGAGCACGCGGGCCGCGGCGCCCAGGGCCGCCGCACGATGCCCGAGCGTGGAGACGACCAGCCGGCAGCCGCCCGCGCCGGGGGCGAGCGAACGACGGAGCATCTCGTCCTGTGCGGGCCCGAGCAGCCACGGCCCGAGCGGGACGTAGTAGCCGCCGAGGACGACGACCTCGGGGTTGAGCAGGTTGGCCACGATCGCCACGCCCTTGCCGAGTCCCCTGCCGACGGTCTCCAGGAGCGCGAGCACCTCCGGGTCGTTCTTCCCGGCCCGCCGGACGACCTCGTCGAGCTCCGCCTCCAGTTCGGCCGGCGGGGCACCGGGCGCCGTGTGGGCGAGGATCGCGCCGACGCCCGCCACCGCCTCCAGGCAGCCCCGGCGGCCGCAGCGGCACTCGGGCCCCGCGGGGTCGATCTCGATGTGGCCGATCTCGCCGCTGTAGCCGTGGCCTCCGCGCCGCAGTCTGCCGTCCATGACGACGCCGGCGCCGACCCCGACCTCTCCGGTGACGTACACGAGGTCCCCGATGTCGCCGTGCGGGCCGAACCGGCACTCGGCCAGGGCCGCGAGGTTCGCGTCGTTGTCCACCAGCACGGGGAAGCCGGGATCGCGCAGAGCCTTCGTGAGATCGCCGCCCAGGTCGGCGTCGTGCCAGCCGAGGTTGGGCGCGATGCGGACCGAGCCGTTCACGTCGACCAGACCGGGCACCGCCACGGTGAGGCCGAGCACCTGCCGGGCCTCCCTCGTCATCCGGCTCACCGCGCGCCTGGCGATGGCGGCCACCGCGGCGACCGCCTGGCCGGCGCTCGACGTCCCTCCGGGGAAGGCGCGCCGCCAGTTCAGCAGTTCCTCGCCCTTGAGATCCACCGCGACGGCCGTGATGTAGTCGACGTTGACCTCGATGCCGATCGCGGCGTACGGCGAGCCGTCCAGCACGAGCATCGTGGCCGGGCGGCCGACCCGGTTCTCGGTCAGGCCGGTCTCGCGCAGCAGCCTGCGGTCGATCAGGTCGGCCACCAGGCTGGACACCGTCGCCTTGTTGAGGCCGGTCGACGCGGCGATGTCCGCACGCGAGCAGGGGGCGCTCTCCCGCACGAACCGCAACACGACCGCCAGGTTGGTCGCCCGGACGTCGGTGAAGTCGGCAGGCTGAGGCCCGTTGTGCGATGTGATCAAAAGTCAGCCCCGTTCGTGCTCCGGCTCATCATGCCGCATGGGCGGGCGGCCCGGCATGCCTTACCTCTCCACAGGCACGGCGTTCCCCATTTTGTTTAACCTTAATACTAACTAACGGGAGCGCGGGATGGGGAGTCGCGTCTCGGGCCGGAGCACGGGGACCCTGGTCAGTCGGTGATCCGGGCCACCCTCCGGAGCTTGTTGACGGCGTCGAGCGCGGCCACCTTGTACGACTCGGCCAGGGTCGGGTAGTTGAAGACGGCGTCCACCAGGTAGTCGATGGTGCCCCCGCAGCCCATGACCGCCTGGCCGATGTGGATGAGCTCGGTCGCCCCGGTGCCGAACACGTGGACGCCGAGCAGCGACCGGTCCTCCGGGGAGACCAGCAGCTTCAGCATGCCGTACGTGTCGCCGATGATCTGGCCGCGGGCGAGTTCGCGATAGCGGGAGACGCCCACCTCGAACGGGATGAGGGAGTCGGTCAGCTCGTCCTCGGTCTTCCCGATGAAACTGATCTCGGGGATGGTGTAGATCCCGATCGGCTGGAGCTGGTTCATCCCGCTCACGGGCTCGTCGCAGGCGTGGTAGGCCGCCAGCCTGCCCTGCTCCATCGACGTCGCCGCGAGCGAGGGGAACCCGATGACGTCGCCGACGGCGTAGATGTGCGGGACCGAGGTGCGGTAGAACTCGTCGACCGTGATCCGGCCGCGATCGTCGGCGGCGAGCCCGGCCGCCGGCAGGACGAGGTTCTCGGTCATCCCCTGACGGCCCGCCGAGTACATGACCGTGGACGCCGGGATCTTCTTGCCGCTCTCCAGGATGGTGAGCGCGCCGCGCGGGTGCTTCTCGACCGCCGCGACCGTCTCGCCGAACCGGAACGTTACCGCGAGGTCGCGCAGGTGGTACTTGAGCGCCTCGACCACCTCGAGGTCGCAGAAGTCCAGCATCCGCTCACGCCGCTCCACCACGGTGACCTTCGTGCCGAGGGCGGCGAACATCGAGGCGTACTCGATGCCGATGACCCCGGCGCCGACGACCACCATGGAGTCGGGCACGCGGTCCATCTGCAGGATGCCGTCCGAGTCGATGATCGTCTGATCGTCGAACTGCACGCTGGCCGGCCGCGCCGGCCTGGTGCCGGTGGCGACGATGATCTTGTCGGCGGTGACCTTCATCTCGTTGCCGCGCTCGTCCACCACGGCCACGGTGTGCGGATCCACGAAGTGACCGGATCCGGTCAGGACCGTCACGCGGTTGCGGGCGAGCTGGTTGCGGATCACGTCGACCTCACGGCCCACGACGTGCCGCGTCCGCACGGTCAGGTCGGTGACGGTGATGTCCTCCTTCAGCCGGTAACTCTGGCCGTACATGTCCCGCTGGGTCAGACCCGTCAGATACAGCACCGCCTCGCGGAGCGTCTTGGAGGGGATGGTCCCCGTATTGATGCAGACCCCGCCGATCATGTCGCGGCGCTCGACGATGGCAACCCGCCGTTCCAGCTTCGCCGCGGCGATCGCCGCCTTCTGCCCACCCGGCCCGGAGCCAAGGACAAGTACGTCAAAATCGGTCACAGGGCTAGTGTGAGTGGCGAAGACGGCGCCGGAAAGGCCTTCCACCCTTCACCTCGCGCATTGTTCGGCGTGAATTCACGCCGACGTGTTTCGGGCGGTCACCGGCCCCGGCAATTCAAGTGCAACTCATACGCAAGCGGTACAAGGCACGCTGCCAGGTATGTGGAAGGACACCTCGCGGTATCTCAGTGAGCTTCTCATCTGGGAGATCGAGGACTATCTCAGTGCACAGACAGCGAAGCCGGACAAGGCGCGTGTCGCGTACCTGCGGCTCGTCGACCACCGGGCCGCGGCGGCGGTCGCCGCGGACCTGGAGGCGGGCGGCAGCTTCTACGCGGCGGCCAAGCGGGCGCACGTGTTCGGCATGACGCTGCCGGGCGACATGTTCGGCGTGGTGACCCGGGCAGAGCGTCCGAGCGTGTTCGACGCCGTGCCCGGCACCACGTTCCCTCCCGTCCCCGACGGCGAGGGCTATGTGATCATCCGTCTGATCGCCTTCGAGTCCTGACCCCGGGACTACCGCCGCCCGCCGGGAGCCGTCTCACGGTCGGCGACCATCGTCGCCCCGGCCTCCCGCGCGCAGTGGGCGCAGCAGTAGAACTGCCCGTCCACCGCCACACCGTGACCGACGATGCGGCACGAGCAGTGTTCGCAGACGGGCGCCATCCGGGTGATCGCGCACTCGAAGCTGTCAAAGGTGTGCACCGCCCCCTGCGCGTGCACCTCGAAAGCCATGTCGTAATCGTTGCCGCAGACCTCGCAGGTCGCCATGGTTCACCCCCGGGTTAGCCGATATCGAGTCCGGCATACCCCTCCGGCCACATCGGCGAACCGCGATGTACGGCGCATAACAACGCACTGACCAGGACTTTCATCACCGGCCCTGGGCGCCGCGCCCGAGGGGCACGCGGCGCCCGGAATCATCCTCACTTGATGGCGCCGACCGTGACTCCCCTGGTCAGCGTGCGCTGGAAGATGAGGAAGAAGGCGACGGCCGGCACGATGCCGAGCAGCGCCGAGGCGCTCGACATGGTGGCGTCCATCATCTTCTCCCCCTGCAGGACGCCGAGGGCGACCGGCACGGTCTGGTTGTCGTTGGAGATCAGGAAGATCAGCGGCAGGAAGAACTCGTTCCACGTCCAGATGAAGAAGAAGATCAGCAGTACCGACAACGTCGGGCGGCTGATCGGGACGACGATCCGCGACAGCGCCCGCCACTTGCCCGCCCCGTCGATCGAGGCCGCTTCGAGGATCTCGCGGGGGAACTGCCCGAGCACCGACGAGAGCAGATAGGTCCCGAACGCCGCCTGGATGACGGTGAAGATCAGGATCACCGCGAGTTTCGAGTCGTAGAGCCCCACTTCCTTCGACAGGTAGTACAGCGGGTAGACGAGCGACTCCTGCGGCAGCGTGTTGGCGACCAGGAACAGCACCAGGATCCACAACCGGCCCCGCACCCTGCCGATCCCCAGCGCGTACGCGTTGAGCACGGACAGCACCACCGCCCCGATCGCGACCGCGCCACTGATGAGGAGGCTGTTCCAGAGCTTCTCGCCGAAGTCGACCCGGTTCCAGAAGTCGATGATCCCGTCGAGGTACAGGCCCTTGGGCAGGCTCAGCGGCCCGCCTGAGGAGTACTCCGCGGGCGACTTGAACGCGTTGAGCGTGACGATCAGGAACGGGGACGACATCACGACGGCCAGCACCGCGAGGGCCGCCAGCACCGCCCATCTCCCGGGGGCGCGGACCGGGCGTTCCGCACTCATGAGTCACGCTCCTGGACGCGCAGGAAGAGAAAGGTCACGACGACGATGATCAGGGCGAGGACGGTCGCGATGGCCGAGCCGTACCCGACGTTGGCCTTCTCGAAGAAGTTCAGATACGAGAAGTACGAGGGCACCATCGTCGCGTTCCCCGGCCCGCCCCGGGTGAGCACGAAGATCGGCCCGAACACCTTCAGGGCGGCGATCGTGCAGGTGAGAAGCACGACGAAGATCTCCGGCCTGATCTGCGGGATCGTGATGTGCCAGAACCGGCGCCACCACGAGGCGCCGTCGATCTCGGCGGCCTCGTGCAGCGCGGGGTCGGCCCGCTGGAGGCCGGCCATGAAGATGACGACCGGGTAGCCGAGCTGGAACCACACCATGATCGCCATGACCGTGGCGAGGGCGAGGCCGGGGTCTCCCAGCCAGTTGACCTTCGTCCCGAAGATCGCGTTGACGGCGCCGTACGACGGGTGCAACATCCAGTTCCACACCACGCCCGCCACGGCGACGGGCAGCACCTGTGGCAGGTAGTACGCCGCGCGCAGGGCGGAGGCCGTACGCGGGCCGAACTTCTTGCCGATGTAGTCGAACAGGGCCGCGGAGAGCACGAGCCCGATCACGGTCGGCACGACGGCCATGGCGACGATCAGGGCGGCGTTGTGCTCGAACGACGTCCAGAACCGCTCGTCCTCGAACAGCTTCGTGTAGTTGCCGAAGCCGATCCAGGTGGGAGTGCCGACCCCGGACCAGCGGGTGAAGCTCGTCGCCACGTTCATGACGAACGGCACGACGATGACCACGGTGAAGAGCACGAAGCCGGGGATCAGGAAGAGCCAGTAGCCGCCTCGCCCTCGGGGACGCACCGGGGATGGCGCCATGAGCAGACCTTTCGGAATATGCCCGGCGGCGGGAGCCGGTCACCCCTGCCGCCGGGAGCCTTGCGTTCGCGTCGGGCGGTCAGTTCCCGATGTCGGCGAGGTTGTCGTCGTACGGCCCGGCGATCTCGTCGAGCACCTGCTCGGGGGTCTTGCTGCCGTTGATCAGCTCCTGCACGCCCGCGACGAGCACGTCGTAGTAGCCGGGAGCCGGCCAGTCGGGGTAGAAGGCCAGGCCGTCCTGGGAGGAGAGCTTGTTGAAGTTCTCCACCAGTTCCTTGCTCTTGGGGTCGGTGATCGCGCCCGGGTCGGCGGCGACGGGCAGGCCGCCCGAGTTCCCCAGCAGATTCTGGATGTCCTTGTTCATCGTGATGTCGATGAAGTCGTAGGCGAGGTCCTTGTTCTTGGCCTTCTCGGGGACGACCCACAGGTTGCCGCTCGACCCGGGCGCCATCGCGCCGCCCGGCCACAGGAACGAACCCCAGTCGAAGTCCTTGATCTGCTCCTGGAATCTGCCGTACCACCAGCTGCCGGAGATCATGATCGGGAACTTGCCGCCGATGAAGGAGACCCCCATGTCCTCGGCCTTGATCCCGGCCGAGTCCTTGCTGATGTAGCCCTTCTTCACCCAGTCGGCGAACGTCTGCGCGCCGTAGGTGAACTCGGGCCCGTGGAAGTCGACCTTGCCCTTGTACTGCTGGAAGCCGTCGACCCAGGCGCGATCGGCCTTGCTCAGCGCGAGCAGGTACATGATCTGCTGGGCCGGGTACTCCGCGCCCCCTGTGGCGATCGGCGTGATGCCGGCCTTGGCGAACGTGTCCAGCGCGGCGGTGAACTCGTCGAAGGTCGTGGGCACCTCGATGCCCTGCTTCTTGAAGGCGTCCTTGTTGTAGTAGACCATCACGTATTCGGCGTAGTTGGGGATGCCGAACCACTTGCCGGAGCCCATGATGCCGCGGTCGTCGTAGCGGGCCGTGGTCTGGAGTGACGGGCTGAGCAGCTTGTCCCAGCCGCGCTTGGCGGCCTCGTCGGACAGGTCGGTCAGCAGCCCCTGCTTGGACAGCAGGCCGGCCGTCGCGTTGCCCTTGTTGTACTCCATGACGTCGGGCGCCTCGTCGGAGTTGAGGACCATGCCCGCGGTCTTCTGGATCTGCTCGAAGCCCTTCTCCTCGAACTTCACCGTGACGCCGGGGTGGCTCGTCTCGAACTCCTTGATCGCCTGCGCCCAGGCTTTGCCCATGGCGCTGTCGGCGCCCTCGTAGTGCCAGAGCGTGAGGGTCCGCGGGCCCGACGAGGAGCCGCCGCCCGGATCGCCCGACCCGCCGCACGCGGCGAGCACCAGCGCGGAGGCGGCCAGCACAGCCGCCGCGGCCGTCCTGCCTATCTTCAGCATGGTCATTCTCCAGGGGGTTCGTGCTAGTTGATGACGACCGGGACGCCGGGGCCTGTGAACTCGACGCCGGAGATCCGCTGGGGACCGTCGACCGTGACGACCAGGCGGTCGCCGTCCCGCACGGCGGTGACCGCGGTGTCGCCGGCCGGGTCCCTGATGGTCGTACGGCTCTCGCTCTCGGGAACGCCGAAGGCGACCAGGGTGACCGGTGCGTCCTCGCCCACCGTGTCGCCCGGTTCGGTCACCGGGATGAGCGCGCCGTGCCGTACGAACAGGGGGATCTGGTCCAGCGGCGGCGAGACCGTGATGTGACGACCGCCGTCGAACGCCTCCCCGGTCCACCAGTCCACCCACACCCCCGCGGGCAGGTAGACCTTCCGGGTTCCGTCGGCCGAGATCATGGGGGCCACGAGCAGGTCGGTCCCGAGGAGGTACTCGAGGTCGGCCTGCCACGCGACGGGGTCGTCCGGGTGGTCGACGCAGAGCGCCCGCATCATCGGCGCCCCCGTCTCGGCCGCCGTGACCGCCGCGGAGTAGATGTACGGCATGAGCCGGTAGCGCAGCCGGATCGCCTCGACGGCCCCACGCTCGGCGTGTGCGGGGAACTGCCACGGCTCCCGGCTGGTGGTTCCGTGGAAGCGGACGAGCGGGGACAGAGCGCTGAACTGCGACCAGCGGATGTAGAGGTCGGGCGTGGGCGTCCCGGTGAAACCGCCCGCGTCGTGGGTCCAGAACGGGATGCCCGACAGGCCGTGCGACAGACCGCCCCTGATCGTGCTGCCCATCGCGGGGTAGGTGGCGTCGACGTCGCCGCTCCACTGCGCGGCGTGCCGCTGGCCGCCCAGATAGGACGAGCGCGCCCAGACCATGCCGTGGCCGGCGACCTCACGGGTGACCTCGGAGACGGCGTCGTTGAACAGCAGCGCGTAGACGTTGTGCAGGTCGGTGCCCGTCATCCCGTTGAAGGCCACCGCGTCGGCCGGGACGCCCTCCGCGAAGTCGGTCTTGAAGACCGAGACGCCCTCGTGCAGGCGGTCGCGGAGCAGTCCCTTGAACCAGCCGACGGCCGCGGGGTTCGTGAAGTCGACGATGCCGCAGGCCGGATGGGAACCGTGCCAGGAGTCGGCCACGTAGACCTCGCCATCCTGCCTCCTGAGGAGGTATCCGTTCTCGGCCGCTTCCGAAAAGGCCGGGCTGAGATGTGAAATATACGGATTCATCCAGAGGCAGACCTTGAAGCCCTGCTCCTTCAGGGCGGTCAGCATCCCCACGGGGTCGGGGAAGGTCTCGGGGTCCCACCGCATGTCCGACCAGTGGTCGCCGACCTGCCAGTAGGTGTCGAGGTGGAGGACGTCACAGGGGATTCCCCTTTCTCTGATCTTTCCGGCCCGTTCCAGCACGCGCTCCTGGGTGTCCCGGAAGAACCCTGAGGAGATCCACGTGCCGAACGCCCACTTCGGCGGCAGTTCGGGCTTTCCGGTGAGCCGCCCGAACCGGGTGAGCACGTCCGCAGGGCTCGGCCCCGCGATCACGTAGTAGTCGATCAGGTCGTCCGGCACGATGATCTGCACGTCGCTGTGCGTGGACTGGCAGACGTCGAACTCCACCGGTGATCCGCTGTCGACCAGGAGGCCGTATCCCCTGCTGGACAGGTAGAACGGCACGTTCTTGTACGCGCGCTGCGACTCCGCGCCGAAGGCGTCGAAGTTCCACATCAGCGGCCGCTGCCCGCGCTTGTTCACTGGCGTGAACGACTCGCCGAAGCCGCCGAACGCCTCGTCGGCCGGGGCGGCGAACGTCTCGTGATAGGCCACGGGCACCCCCTCGACGCTCGACCGGCCGAAGGGCAGCGTGCGGAGCCTGCCGCTGATGTCCGGGCGTCCCGGGTCCTGCTCGACCAGGGTCCGGCCGGCGCTGTCGGTGAAGCGCACGTTCCACGGATCGAGCCTGATCTCCGCCCGGAGCGAGCCCGCGTCGACGATCACCCGGCTGTGCCCCGCCTCCACGACCGCTTCGCCGTACCGGCCGGGGGTGACCATGGTGATCACCTGGGCGGCGCGACTGCGGGCGTCGGCCTCGGCGCCGAGCCTGACCCGGATGACGCCCTCCCCCGCCACCGTGACCTGCACGACGAGCGTCTCGTCCGCCGAGGTGGCGCCCTTGAGGATGACGCCGTCGCCGTCCGAGGACACGACCTCCGCCCGCGTCACCGCCGACAGGCCCGTCTCCCCCGGCTCCCGCACGGGAAGCTCGGGCGGGTCCGCCACGAAGTACTCGCGCGCGATCAGAGGGGGGCGGTACGGCATTTGCGACACTCCATCGTCGATGTGAAGACTGTGGAGTTAGTTTGCCGTCCATCCGAACAAACGTCAACGGCCTACCGGGACTCCCCATCGCGACAGGAGCTTTGGTACAACTTTCGCCCATTTTGTTCCGCTTTATGCCTGTTTTAGGTAATGTGACCGGCAATTGAGGGCCAGGAGGGGGTATGAACAAGTTCGTTCACGTGATGCCGCTCGACGACGTCATCAGCCATGAGGGCACGCCGGACTGCATCTGCGGCCCGGCGGGGCAGATCGTGAGTGCGGCGGACCTGCTGGAGGACCCGGACCTCGACGGCGTCGTCGACCCGGACGACCTGACCGACTCCGACGGCCGGGGACTTCTGGACGGCGAGGACCCCGTGGACGCCGCCTACCTCGACTGGGAACGGGCGGACGGCCTGGAGCAGGCGGACGACGACCCGGAGGGGGACCCCCGCCTGGCGATCTGCATCATCATCTACCACCACTACGCGCTGCGCCCCTGCCACGAATGGGAAGCCTCCCCCGAGCCGTGATCATGTCTTTGGGCGCGATCATGTCTTTGTGCGTGATCATGCACAGATTCGTCGGCACCCCATCCGACCTGCCCAAACCCCTGCCGTGATCATGCACAGATTCGGCAGCGGCCGACCTGGCCTGCACAGACGCCTTCCGTGATCATGCACACCTTCGCGCGAAAGGCCTCCGGCCAGCGCATTCACATTTGATGATCATGCATGCATTCAGAAGAACAGGCCCCGGCCTGGCCGTACACCGGCTGCGATCATGCACGTGCAGGCCACAGGGGCAACCCACACTGATCACGCCGGGTGTCGGCGCCCGTTTCGGCTCGTGCCGTACGGCAGGCGGGGCCTTGTCGCGCATGATCACGGATGGGGCTTGGCCAGGTCATCCGGCAGGCGCGCGAATCTGCGCATGATCACGACCGGCCTTTCCGCAGGTAAGCGGGCACTCCCCCGAAGGTGTGCATGATCACGACGGGAATCGGTGCAGGCCAGTGGGGCATTTCCCGACAGTATGCATGATCACGGACGGTGTCTGTGCAGGTCAGGTGGGCCACCACCGAATCTGTGCATGATCACGCCCAATGACATGATCACGCTGAAGGGGGGAAGGCGCGGAGGGCGATTTCTACGGCGCGGGTGAGTTCCTCGCGGGTGGCGCCGGCGGAGGCGTGGACGGCCAGGCCCTCCGACACGGCCATGATGTAGCGGGCGAGGTCGTCGGGATCGTTCTCGGGGCCCAGGTCACCGTCCTCGATCGCGCGGCGGAACCGGTCGCGCATCGCGAGTTCCCCGCCCTTGCGCGCCAGGGCGAGGGTCGCGGTCACCTCGGCGTTGTCGGGCCCGCACGACAGGCCGCCCTGAATGGAGAGACACCCCGGCGGCCGGTCCGGTGTGGTCACGGCCTTGGCGTTCTCCCGCAGGAAGGTCTCGGCGACCCCCCTGGCGGTCGGCGCGGCCAGGGCCTGGCGCGCGTAGGCCATGTCGACCTCGGCGTAGCGGGCGAGTGCCTTGCCGAACAACTCACGCTTGTTGCCGAACGCGGCGTACATGCTGGTCTTGTTGATGCCCATGGCCTCGGTGAGGTCGCTGAGCGAGGCGCCCTCGTAGCCCTGACGCCAGAAGACCTCAAGCGCCCGGTCCAGTGCGGCGTCGGCGTCGAACCCGCGAGGCCGGCCGATCACGGTCCGTCCAGTGCTGCTCATGCCTCCAGGGTAGCCAACGAAAAACCGATCGGTACACAAGTCGTCCGCGCAGGTGCTATGGTCCTTTTCAGTACCGATCGGTACCGAAATTACCGCAGGAAGGGACCATGCAATGGGACAGCTCGAAGGCAAGACCGCGGTCGTGACCGGGGGCACCACCGGCATCGGACTGGCCGCGGCCCGGCGGCTGGCGCAGGAGGGCGCGCTCGTGTTCGTCCTCGGCAGGCGCAAGCCGGAACTCGACGACGCGGTACGGAAGATCGGCCCCAACGCCGTCGGCGTCCAGGGCGACGTGTCGGACCTGACGGACCTCGACCGCCTCTACAGCGCGGTCGAGCAGCGCGGGCAGGGAGTGGACGTGCTGTTCGCCAACGCGGGCAACGGCGCCTTCGCCCCTCTCGAGCAGGTCACCGAAGGGCACTTCGACCAGACCTTCGACACCAACGTCAAGGGGACGCTCTTCACCGTCCAGAAGGCGCTGCCACTGCTCAACGACGGCGCGTCGATCATCTTGACCTCCTCCTCCGCCGCGGATTCCGGCACCGAGGCCTTCGGTGTGTACGCGGCGTCCAAGGCGGCCGTACGCTCCTTCGCCCGCACCTGGGCCAACGAGCTCAGGGGCCGCGGCATCCGCGTCAACGCCATCACTCCCGGGCCGGTCGACACCCCCGGATTCAGCGGCCTGGCCCCCGACGAGGAGCAGGCCGAGCAGCTCAAGGGCTACATGGCGGGCCAGGTGCCCATGGGCCGGATGGGCCGGCCGGAGGAGGTCGCCGACGCGGTCCTGTTCCTCGCCTCCGGCCAGAGCACCTTCGTCACCGGCTCCAACCTCTACGTCGACGGCGGCCTCAACCAGATCTGAGACCAGGCCTGAGACCAGGCCTGAGAACAGATCTGAGACCAGGACTAAGACGGACAGGAGCGTCAACGATGGACCTGGGACGAACGGGAATCTGGAGCACGGAACTCCGTCTCGGCGATCCGGTCGAGGCGGCGGAGGCCGCGGCCGAACTCGACGATCTCGGCTGGGGGACGTTGTGGATCCCCGGCCTGGGCGGCGGCGACGTCCTCGGCGACATGGAAAGGCTGCTGCGGGCCACCCGTACGACCACGGTGGCCACCGGCGTCATCAGCATCTGGCGGCACGACGCCGAGGAGATCTCCCGGGGTCACGCCGCGCTCCGGGAGGCGTACGGCGCACGCGTCCTCACGGGCCTCGGGGTGAGCGACCCCGCCGCCGCGGACGGGGCGGGCCGCCCGTTCCGGCCGGTGGAGGACATGAACGGGTATCTCGACCGTCTCGACCACGCGGACGTCCCCCTCCCCGCGGACGAGCGCATCCTCGCCGCGATGGGCCCGCGACTCGTACGGCTGGGCGGGCAGCGCACCTCGGGGGTGCACCCGTTCATGGTCACGCCCGAGTCCACGGCGGCCACCCGGGAGTCGCTCGGGCTGGGGCCTACGCTCGCCCCCTACCAGGCCGTCGTGCTGGACGGGGACCCCGGCAGGGCGCGTGCCACCGCGCGCGGCTTCCTCGGGCCGTTCCTGACCATGGACCACTACGCCAGGAGCCTGCGCCGCCAGGGGTTCGCGGACGAGGATCTGGCCGGCGGCGGCAGCGACCACCTGATCGACCGAGTCGTGGCCTGGGGGGAGGTCGAGGCGATCGCCGGCCGCCTGAGAGAACACCACGACGCGGGGGCGGAGCACGTCGCCCTCCACGTCCTGCGCGCGGACGGGGCGTTCCCGCGCCGCGAGTGGCGGGAACTGGCACCCCTCACCCGCTGACGCCTCCGGATGCGGAGCGCGTACGGCTCCCGCGACCCGCGGGTCGCGGGAGCCGTACGGCCGGACTCACTGGTGGGCGAACGCCCCCATCGCGGGGAGCGCCCGATTGTCGTAGCCGAACAGCGCCTGGTTCTCCCAGCCGTTCCCGGAGGAGGGATCGGCCGGGTCCCACCCGTTCCCGGGCACGGCGGTCCAGGTCGGCTCCCAGTAGACGGCGCCGAGCCCGCGCCCGTCCGGCACCGCCTGGACGATGCTCAGCACGTCACGGAACATCGCGGACTGGCCGGCAGCCGTGGCGGGATAGTTCGGGTACGGCTCGGCCGAGGTGATGATGTTGGTCAGGGGGTCGTTCTCGGCGTCGGTGAAGGGGTAGGCCGTCTCGGCGATGAGCACGGGCTTGCCGTAACGGGCCGCGATGTCGTCGATGTTGGCCTGGAAGGCCCCGAGCGTCCCGTGCCAGTAGGGGTAGTAGGAGACGCCGATCACGTCGTAGCGGACCCCGTTGGCGGCGGCGCTGTCGAACCACCAGCGGAACAGCCCGTTGTTCCCGCCCTCGGCCACGTGCAGGACGACCTTCGTCCGGTCCGAGACGTCCTTGACCGCCTGATATCCCGCGTTGAGCAGGCCCGCGAGGTCGGCGAAGTGCGAGCTGCGGCCCTCCTCCCACAGGATCCCGTCGTTGATCTCGTTGCCGACCTGGACCATGTCGGCCGTGGTCCCCTGTGCCTTCAGCGCGCTGAGCATGTCGTACGTGTGGTCGTAGAGCGCGGTCTTCAGATGCGCGTAGTCGAGGTCCGTCCAGGCGGCGGGCTTGTACTGCTTGCCCGGGTCGGCCCACGCGTCGGAGTAGTGGAAGTCGACCAGCAGGCCCATGCCGAGCGCCTTGACGCGCCTGGCCATGGCCAGCACGTGCGCCTTGTCGTTGTAGCCGTCGACCGGGTCGACCCACACCTTGAGCCGCACGTAGTCGGCCCCGGCGGCGTGCAGGATCTTCAGGGCGTCGGCCCGCTTGCCGCCGGCGGTCAGGTACCTGCCGCCGTTCGCCTCCGACTTCGGCAGGCTCGAGGTGTCGGCCCCCTTCACGGAGAGCGCCGCCTTCCCCGGGGCGAAGGTGACGTCGTCGAAGTCGGCCGAGCCTCCGGCGGCCGCGTCGGTGCCGAGGCTGATCGTGCACCTGCCTCGCGTCACCTTCTGGGTGACCGCGATGTGCAGCCACTCCGAACCGGATGCCGGGACGAAGGTGGCCGCGTCCGGCGGGCCGCAGTCCTTCAGGGCGATCCGGCTCTGGCTCGCCGTCCCCGTCCGCACCCAGGCGCGCAGGGTGTAGTAGCCGTCCCGCAACCCGGACACCGTCTGGCGGGTCTCGGCCCGGAACGCCGTCGCCGCCTGCTGCGTGAGCCGGTACGCCCCGGTGTGCCCTCCCGCCTGGGTGGACACCGCCGCGTTCTTGCCTGCGGACGTCCGCCAGCCGGCGGCTCCGTTCTCGAAACCGCCGTTGACGACCTTGGGAGGGCCGGAGTCGGCCCGTGCCGGTTGGATCGCGACGAGTGTCGCGGTGGCGCACAGGGCGAGCGCCATCAGGGTCTTGTTCATGTGTCCTCGCTCAGGTGAGGAGTGATGCGGACATCCCCCGAACCCCCGTGCGTCCCCGGCGCCGCGCCGCGGTCAGGCATCGGCGCGGCGCCGGGGACCCCTATGTGCGGACCACCGCCACCCCTCCGGGCGGGACGGTGGCGGAGCCCCGGTGCTCCACGCCGTCGAGCAGGCCGGTTCCCGTCACGCCGGGAACGGTGGCCGGCTGGTCGGCGTGGTTGATGAGGAAGAGGTGGGCGCCACGCCGGACGACCTCGACGTCCTCGGGGACGCCCGCGAGCCGCCGTACGCCCGCGTGGTCGAGCACCTCGCGGAGCAGCCCCCGCAGGCCGTACGGATCACGCGAGGCGGAGCCGCGAGCCGTGTCGTGAGCCACGCCGTGAGTACCGTCCGTCGCGCCGTGAGTCTCGTCGAGGGCGGTGGCGACGTACCAGGCCGCGCCGGCTCCGAGGTCGTGCCTGGTCACCGCGGGGTGGCCGGCGTCGGGGCCGTCGGCGAACGTCCACACGGGCATCGCCTCCCCCACGCGGACGCGCTCGGACCAGATCCGGCCGACGGATCCCCCGATCCCGGTGGCGGGAGCGACGGTGACCGTGCCGTGCTCGCGGAGCGGATGGAACTCCTCCACCGACAGGCCGAGCACCTCGCGGAGCACTCCCGGGTACGGCCCCGCGTGGATCGTGTCGTTCTCGTCGACGATGCCGGAGAAGAACGAGACGAGCAGGTGACCGCCGGCCTCGACGTAGCGGTGCAGGTTCTTGGCCGACGCCTCGGTGAGCAGGTACGCGCTGGGCGCGACCACCAGCCGGTACGCCGAGAGGTCGGCCGACGGGTGGACGAAGTCGACGGTGACGTGCTCGCGCCAAAGGGCGGCGTAGAACGCCCCCACCCGCTCCCGGAACCGCAGGTCGGCCGAGGGCCGCCATTCCAGTTCGAGCGCCCAGTAGGACTCCCAGTCCCAGACGACGGCGACGTCCGCCTCGACCCGCGAGCCGCGGACCGGGGCCAGCCGGCCGAGGTCGGTTCCCAGGTCGACGACGTCCCGCCAGACCTCGGAATCGGTCCCGGCGTGGGGCACCATCGCCGAGTGGAACTTCTCCGCGCCGTGACGTGAGGCGCGCCACTGGAAGAACATCACCGAGTCCGAGCCCCTGGCGACGTGCGCGAGGCTGTTTCGCCGCATCTCCCCCCGGCGTTTGGCGAGGTTGCGGGGCTGCCAGTTGACCGCGCCCGTCGAGTGCTCCATGAGCATCCACGGGCGGCCGCCGGCCACCGAGCGCGTGAGGTCCGCCGCCATCGCCAGGTCGATGTGGGCGTCGGGTCCCTCCGCGTCGAGGTAGTGGTCGTTCGCGACGACGTCGACCTCGGCCGACCATCGCCAGTAGTCCATGGGCTTGCAGTTGGGGATCATGAAGTTGGTGGTGACCGGCAGGTCGCTGAACCGCCGGACGGCCGCCCGTTCCCGCCGGAAGTTCGCGACGTGGGCGTCGACGGAGAAGCGCATGAAGTCGAGCTGGAGTCCGGTCAGCAGGCCGACCGGGGCGTGCACCGGCGGCTCGATCTCGTCGAACGAGCCGTAGGTCAGTCCCCAGAACGTGGTCCCCCAGGCCGCGTTGACGGCTCCGATGTCCCCGTACCGCTCCCGCAGCCAGGCACGGAACGCCTCCGCGGAGGTCGCGCAGTAGCAGTGCGCGTTGGCCCAGCCGTACTCGTTGTGGACGTGCCACATGGCCAGCGCCGGATGCCCGGAGTACCGTTCGGCCAGCCGTACGGCCACGCGTTCCGAGGCGGCGGCGTAGTCGGGCGAACTCGGGCAGAAGCTGTGGCGGGTGGCGCCGCCGAGCACGCGGCCCTCCCGGTCGACCAGCCGGCTTCCCGGGTAGCGGTTGCGGAACCACACGGGGGGTGAGGACGTCGGCGTCGCGAGGTCGACCATGATGCCCTCGGTGTGCAGAAGATCGAGGATCCGGTCGAGCCGGTCGAAGTCGTACACGTCCTCCGCGGGTTCGATCAGGCCCCAGTTGAAGACGCCGACCGTGACCAGGTTCACCCCGGCCTCGCGCATCAGCCGGACGTCCTCCTGCCACACCTCCTCCGGCCACTGCTCGGGGTTGTAGTCCCCCCCGTATGCCAGGCCATCGGGCAGGACGGGATATCCAGGCAAAGCTCCCCCTCGTCTTGTTCTGTGAACGTGCACAGTAATCGAGCCGCCCACGCGAGAAAAGAGGCGTCGCCAACATCGCAGATCAACGCGCCAGTTAACGACAATGTAACGAGCATTGACACTCGCAGACCGGGATTCCAGTCTGTGAACGTTCCCAGACTGTTGACGTCTCCCCCACCCCCATGGAGGCACGTATGCGTTCAGGTCGGCTCGCAGTGGCGGGGGCCGCGGCCCTCGCCCTCGCCTTATCCGCCGGATGCTCCGGCGGATCACGGGAAACGGCCGCGCCGACGGCCGCCCAGACCTCCGCCGCGGGGCCGGTCACGCTCTCCTACTGGAGCTGGGTCCCCAACATGGACAAGATCGTGGCGGTCTGGAACAAGGCGCACCCCGACATCCAGGTCAGCGTGAGCAAGCAGGCCGGGGGCGACGACGCGGCCGCCAAGTTCCTCACCGCCGCCAAGGCCGGGAACCCGCCCGATCTGATCCAGGCCGAATACCAGATGTTGCCGTCGTTCGTGGCCGCCGACGCCGTCGCCGACCTGACGGCCGGCACCACCCAGGTCAAGGGCGAGTTCGGCGAGGGGATCTGGGGGCTGGTCACGCTCGGCACGGACGTCGTCTACGCCATCCCGCAGGACAGCGGCCCGATGATGCTCTACTACCGCAAGGACCTCTTCGACAAGTACGGCGTCCAGGTGCCCCAGACGTGGGACGAGTACGCCGAGGCCGCCCGCAAGGTGCACAAGGCCGACCCCAAGGTCTACCTCGGCACGTTCTCGAGCAAGGACCCCGGCTCGTTCGCCGGCCTCGCCCAGCAGGCGGGCGCCCAGTGGTGGTCGATCCAGGGCGAGTCGTGGAAGGTCGCCATCGACGACGACGCCACGAAGAAGGTCGCCGACTACTGGGGCGGCCTGGTCAAGGAGGGGGTCATCGACGGCCAGCCGTACTTCACCCCCGAATGGAACAAGGCGCTCAACGACGGCACCCTGCTGACCTGGCCCTCGGCCGTCTGGGGTCCGGGAGTCCTGTCGAGCAACGCCCCCAAGGGCAAGGGGAAGTGGGCGATCGCGCCGCTTCCGCAGTGGTCCGCCGGTGAGAAGGCCACCGGCTTCTGGGGCGGCTCGTCCACCGCCGTCGCCCAGAAGTCGCCCAACCAGGCGGCCGCCACGCAATTCGCCACCTGGCTGAACACCGACCCCGAGGCGCTGTCCCTGCTGGTCACGGAAGGCGCGGTCTACCCGGCGGCGACGAAGGGCGGCGCCGCGCTGACCAGCGCCCCCGACTACTTCTCCAACCAGCCGGACTTCTGGCGGCAGACCGCCGACATCTCCGCGACGGCCCGGGGCTTCACCTTCGGACCGGACGTCAACGTGACCTACAACGCCTTCAAGGACGCCTTCGACAAGGCCGTGCAGGACACGTCCTCGTTCTCCGACGCCGTGAAGGTGATGCAGGAGACGACCGTGGCGGACATGCAGAAGTCCGGATTCCAGCTCGCCCAATGAGAGCACACCGGCCGAGCGGCGCCCGCGGTGCGGGCGCCGCCCCCTACCTGTTCCTGGCACCGGCCGTGGTGCTGTTCACGCTCTTCACCGCGGTCCCCATCGTGTACACCGCCTACCTCAGCCTCCGCAGGACGAAGGTCTCGGGGCTCGGCCTCGGCCGCGGGGCACGCAGGGAGGTCTTCGCGGGCCTCGACAACTACCGCGCGGCGGTCGGCGACGGCGAGTTGTGGGCGGGCTGGCTGCGCGTGCTCGGGTACGGCGCGATCGTGCTGACCGTCATGCTCGGCCTGGCGCTGCTGTTCGCGCTGCTGCTCGACTCGGCGCACGTACGGCTCGCCCGGTTCTCGAGGATCGCCCTGTTCCTTCCGTACGCCGTGCCGGGTGTGGTGGCGACGTTGTTGTGGGGCTTCCTCTACCTGCCCAGCGTCACGCCGCTGCGCGACCTCGGCATCGACGCCGTCCTGCTCGGCCCGGGAACCGTGACGTTCTCGATGGCCAACATCGCGGTCTGGGGAGGCACGGGCTTCAACATGCTGGTCCTGTACACCGCGCTCCGGGCGGTCCCCCGGACCTACTACGAGGCCGCCCGCATCGACGGCGCGAGCGAGCGCCAGATCGCGCTGCGGATCAAGATCCCGATCCTGATGCCGGCGATCATCCTGACGACCGTGTTCTCCGTCATCGCCACCGTCCAGGTGTTCACCGAGCCGACCGCGCTGCGGCCGCTGACGAACACGATCAGCTCCACCTGGAGTCCGCTCATGAAGGTCTACCGGGACGCGTTCGTCAACGGCGACCTGTACTCGGCCGCCGCCACGTCGATCGTCATCGCGGCGATCTCCCTCGTCCTGTCGTTCGGTTTCCTGCGCGTCGTCCGCGACCGCGCGTTCCAGGAGGGCTGATGGCCGTCACCACCGGAACCGCCGCGACGCATCGCACGCTCAGGAGACCGCTTCGGCCGTACGGCGCGGCTCCGACGGCGATCCTCCTGCTGGGCGCCGTCTACTGCCTCCTCCCGGTGAGCTGGGTGCTGATCGCCGCCACCAAGTCGAAGGCCGAGTTGTTCTCGACGGCGACCTTCGCCCCCGGCACGGGCCTGGCCGCCAACATCGCCGACCTGGCCGCCTATCGAGGCGGCGTGTTCTGGTTGTGGATGCTCAACACGCTGGTCTACGCGGGCGGCGGCGCGTTGTTGTCGACCGCGGTCTCGGCCGTGTCCGGCTACACCCTCGCGAAGTATCGCTTCCGGGGCAGAAACGTGATCTTCAACGTGCTGATCGGCGGCATCCTCGTGCCGTCCGTGGTGCTGGCGATCCCGCAGTACGTGCTGTTCTCCTCGATCGGGCTGGCCGGCTCCTACTGGTCGGTCCTGCTGCCCCAGATCCTGCATCCGTACAGCATCTATCTGGCGCGGGTCTACGCCGGCGCCGCGATCCCCGACTCGCTCCTCGAGGCGGGCCGCATCGACGGCGCCGGGCACTGGCTGCTGCTCCGCCGGGTCGCGCTGCCGCTCATGATGCCGGGCATGGTCACGATCTTCCTGTTCCAGTTCGTCGCCATCTGGAACAACTTCCTGCTGCCCTTCATCATGCTCGGCGACGACCGCACGTTCCCGCTCACGGTCGGGCTCTACACGCTGCTCGCGGCGGGGGCCAACCAGCCGGCGCTCTACAACCTGATCATCACGGGCGCGCTGGTCTCGCTCATCCCGCTCATCGCGCTCTTCCTCACGATGCAGCGATATTGGCGTACCGACCTGTCCAGCGGCGCCGTCAAGAGCTGAGTGACAATACCGGCATGGCAAAGCGTCCGACCATTCACGATGTCGCGGCGGTCGCGGGCGTCTCCCGCGGCACCGTCTCCCGCGTGCTGAACGACGATCGGTACGTCAGCCCCGCAGCCAACGCCGCGGTCCGGCGCGCGATCGCCGAGATCGGCTACATCGTCAACCGCAACGCCCGCAGCCTCGTCACGCAGCGGACCGGTTCGGTCGTCATGGTCCTGTCCGAGCCCCACGAGAAGCTGTTCGAGGACCCCAACTACAGCGTGACGATCCGCACGGCGGTCCGGCGGCTGGCCGATCGGGACATCTCGCTGGTGATGATGGTGGCGGGCGACGACGGCGATCGCGACCGGGTGATCCGTTACGTCAGGGGCGGCCACGCGGACGGCGTGTTCCTGCTGTCCACCCACGCCGGCGACCGGATGGTGGACGCGCTGGTCGACATCGCGATTCCGGCCGTGGCCCTCGGTGCGGTCATCGGCAGGGAGAGCGTGATCCCCCACGCGGCGGCCGACGACCGCGAAGGCGCCCGCCAGATGACCCGTCACCTGATCGAGGCGGGCCGTAAGAAGATCGCGACCATCACCGGGCCGATGGACACGCCGGGTGGCATCCAGCGACTTGAGGGGTTCGCGGACGTCCTCGGGCGCAAGGCGTCCAGGAAGCTGATCGAGCACGGCGACTGGACCCGGCTGAGCGGCGAGAGCGGGATGGCCCGGCTCCTTGAGCGCACGCCGGATCTCGACGCGGTCTTCGTGGCCTCCGACCTGATGGCCGCCGGCGCGCTGGCGACTTTGCGCGCCGCCGGGCGGCGGGTGCCGGACGACGTGGCGGTCGGCGGGTTCGACGACTCGTCCGTCGCCCTGTCCACCCATCCCCCGCTCACCACGATCCGCCAGCCGCTCGCCGACGTCGCGGAGGAGACCGTACGGCTCCTGCTGGCGCTCATCGACGGCGCGGAGCACGTGGAATCCGTCATCCTCCCCACCCGGCTGATCGTCCGCGAATCCGCCTGACACCTCGCCTGACGTCTCCCCCGTCGGCGCGACGTCAGGACGCCGGCGTCACAGATCGGGGCCGTGTCCTGTCCTTCTGTACGGCGGGTAGAGACCCGAAAGGGATGACGCGAATGACAAGGGGATAATTATGCAGAGGATGAACGTCGCTGCGGCGGCTCCCAAGGCCTATCAGTCGCTCTACGGCCTGGAGCGCTTCCTTCGCGAGAGCGCACTGCCCCAGCGCACACTCCACCTGGTCAAGCTACGGGCCAGCCAGATCAACGGATGCGCCTTCTGCGTCGAGATGCACAGTCACGAGGCCAAGAAGGAAGGGGAGACCGACGAGCGCCTCTTCACTGTGGCGGCCTGGCGGGACGCGCCGTTCTACACCGACGCCGAGCGGGCGGCGCTCGCGCTCACCGAGGCGTCCACCCGGCTGAGCGATCGGCCCGACCCGGTGCCGGACGAGGTCTGGCAGGAGGCGGCCGAGCACTACGACGAGGAGTCCCTCGCCGCGCTCGTGGTGGCGATCGCGGCGATCAACGCCTGGAACAGGATCTCCGTGACCACCCGTGCGGTCCCGGGCTCCTACCGCTGACGCTGCAAGCGGAAAACAAGGGGACCGCAAGCGGGAGGGAGCATAGTCTGCTCACCATCGTCGCAAGGAGGCACGGACCATGAGACGCATACGGATCTCCCGGCCACGCCACTCCCGCCGTGTGAGCGGCCTCTACGACCTCGATCTCCGCTCGCCCTCCGGCCGCCACCTGCCTTACTGATCTTTTTACGCTTGCTTTACGTCGTCACCTGTATCTATCGGGGACGGATAACGGAACCATCACGGTCGGGGGGTCTACATGCTCAAGGTGGTGCCGTCACTCGCCAAGGTCAGGGACATCGGACCGGCCCTGCGCCGAAGGCCGATCCGGCCGAGCCGCAAGGTCGTCGATCTGCGGGCGTACACCGGAGGCAACGTCATCCGGTTCCCCCGCACCTCGGGACCGACCTCGGCGGCATGACATCGGATCAGGGGCCCGTTCTCGGGCCCCTTTCTCCCGAGGCTTCCGGCTAGCGCTGCCGTTGGGTTAGATGTCACTTTATGAGTGATCTGTCGGCTACCAGCCGAACCCGCCATCGGCGGCTCAGGGAGCAGGGCCGTACCGACCGTGAGGATCTCTTCGCGGTGCTCCGCGCCGGGTTCGTCTGCCATCTGGGAGTGGTCGCCGACGGCGACCCGATGGTCGTGCCGACGGTCTACGGTTTCGATTCCAACCACATCTACCTGCACGGATCGGTCGCCAGCCGCAGCCTCACCCAGGACGCCACGGTCTGCGTGACGATCACCCACATCGACGGCCTGGTGCTCGCCCGGTCGGTGTTCGAGCACGGGGTGAACTACCGCAGCGCCATGATCTACGGCGTTCCGCGCGCCCTGGAGGACGAGGAGAAGCTGGCCGCGCTCGAATGCCTGACCGAGCACGTCGCCCCCGGCCAGTGGGACTACGCCCGCCGGCCCAACCGCAAGGAACTGGCCGCCACGATCATCCTGGCGATCTCCCTGGAGGAGGCCTCGGTCAAGATACGGCAGGGCCCGCCGGACGACGCCGACGATCCGCATGACGTCTGGGCGGGCGTGCTGCCGCTCTCGACCTCGTGGCGGCAGCCGGTGACCGATCCGCTGGCGACCCGCCCGATCCCCGACCACGTCATGCGCCGCGCGGAGACGCCTCTCTAAGCGCCCGGTGAGGTGCCCGGCGCCTATCCGGGCGGCTTGACGCCTATCCGAGCGCCTGGCGGATGAGATCGTCGCTCAGTTCGCGCAGGCGGGCGCGCGCTTCGGCGTCGTACGCCTGGGAGTCGGCGCGGGCTTCGCGGGTGCCGTTGAAGTAGCGGCCGCTCGGGACGTCCTCGTCGATGAGGCGCAGAGTCGCGTCGCCCCCCTCCTTCACGGGGGTGAGAACGGGAACGCCCGACTGACGGACCATCGTGGTGTCCATGTAGGTGGCCGGGTGCAGGGCCGTGACGGACACTCCCGCGCCGGCCAGTTCATCCGCCAGATCGACGGTGAACATGATCTGCGCCAGTTTGCTCTGGGAGTACGCCCGCTGCCTGCCGTACTCCTTGGTGAGCAGGGGGTCGCCGAAGTCGATCGCCTGCTGGCCCGCCGACGCCACGTTCACGATGCGGGCGGGCGTCGACCTGAGAAGCAACGGGGTGAGGCGCCGGGCCAAGTGGTAGCCGGCCAGGTAGTTCACCGCGAACCTGAGCTCGATGCCGTCGCGGCTCTCCTCCCTGCCGGATCCGGGCACTCCCCCGCCGATACCCGCGTTGTTCACGAGCACGTCCACCCGGTCGAACCGCTCCTCGACCTCGGTGGCCATGCGGTCGACCTGCCGAAGATCGGCCAGGTCCGCCAGCACGCTCTCGGTTGTGCCGCCGATCTCCTCCCGCACCCGCCGCACCCGATCGGCGTCCCGTCCGTGAACGATCACCCGGTCGCCCCTGGAGGCGAGGCGCCCGGCGAGATGACGGCCCAGGCCGTCGGTGGCGCCCGTGATGAGAATCGTCCTCATGTCGTACCCCTGATTAAATCGAGACATAATGCCTCGTAAATGCTAAAACGAGACATGGTGTCCTGTAAAGTGGCCGCATGGTCGGCAGGCCACGCAGCGAAGAGTCCCGCAGGGCCATCCTTCAGGCCGCCCTGCGGCTATGCGAGCGCGACGGCTATCCGAACGTGACGCTCAAGGCCATCGCCGCGGAGGCCGGCACCGGGCGGCAGACGCTGTACCGGTGGTGGAACACGAAGGCCGACGTGCTCCTGGAGGCGATGACCGCCGTTGTCGCCCCCGGACTTCCGCCGTCGCCGCCGGACCTCGGATCCTTCCTGCGGGAGACCTTCGCCCTGACCGACGGGGTCGCCGGGCGAGTGATCGTGGGACTCATGGCCGAGGCCCAGAGCGATCCGGATCTGGGGGAACGGCTTCGCACCCGGCTCATCGGCCCCCGGCGGGCCGCGCTGAGGGAAGTGCTGGAGCGCGACTCGCCGTCTTCCCACGCGAACCTCGACCTCGTCGTCGACATGATCTTCGGGGCCATGTGGTACCGGCTGCTCAACCGGCACGCGTCCGTAGACGCCGTCCTCGCCGAGGAGATCACGGAACTGGTGAGGAGCCTCACGTGAGGATCGCCGCTCTGTCGGACGTGGGCCGGACGCTCAGGCGACGACATCTGAGCCGCGCCGGGTCGCCGCCCACACGAGAAGTGCCAGCGCGCTGATCGCGGCACCCAGGACGCACACGGCGCCCCAGCCGGCCATCGCGTACACGGTGGTCGAGGCGATGGCGCCGGTCGCGCTGCCGATCGAGTAGAAGACCATGTAACCGGCGATCAGCCGACTGCCCGCGTCCGGGCGGAGTGCGTGGATCAGGCTCTGGTTGGTGACATGGACCGCCTGCACGGCCAAGTCGAGGATGATCGCGCCGATCACCAGCGCCCACAGCGACTGCCGGGTGAAGGCGAGGGGCAACCACGATACGGCGAGCAGGGCGAGTGCGACTCCGGTGGTCCGCTGGGCGAGGCCGCGATCGTGCATGCGCCCCGCCGGGGCCGCTGCGAGGGCGCCCGCCGCACCCACGAGTCCGAACGCTCCGATCGCCGTGTGCGACAACGACAGCGGAGGTGCGCTCAGCGGGAGGGCGACGCAACTCCACAGCGTGCTGAAGGCGGCGAAGATGAGCAGGGCGAGCAGCGCGCGGTTGCGGAACACGCGTTCCCGGGCGAACAGGGTGAGCGTCGAGCGCAGGAGTTGGCCGTACCGCAGGGGGGTCTGGCGCGCCGCGGCGCGCCGTGGGAGTACACGATGCAGCGCCATCGCGAGCACGAGGGTGAGGACCGCCGAGGTGAGGTAGACCGACCGCCAGCCCGCGAGGTCGGCCAGCGCCCCGGAGGCCGTGCGGGCGAGCAGGATTCCGGTGACGACGCCACTGGTCACCACACCGACGACGTGCCCGCGTCGCGCCGGTTCGGCGACGGACGCGGCGAAGGCCACGAGCGCCTGGGTCACCACGGCGAGGAACCCCATCGCGACCATGCCGGCCAGCAGGATCGGCGCGCCCGTCGCGGTGCCGACGACGGTCGAGGCCGCGGCAAGCACCAGCAGTTGCGTCACGATGAGGTGCCGTCGATCGACCAGGTCGCCGAGTGGCACGACGAAGAACAGGCCCAGTCCGTAGCCGATCTGCGTGAGCGTGACGACGGCGCCGAGGGTCGCCGCGCTGATCGCGAAGTCCTGGCCCAGGGTGACCAGGAGCGGTTGCGCGAAGTAGACGTTGGAGACCGCGACTCCACCGGCGACGGCGAACAGCAGCGTTGTGCGGCGCGACAGGGTGCCGGGCACCCTTTCGTTCGAACCGGCGGTTCTCGTTGTTCCGGCCACGCGGCGCTCCTTCGGTTGCAAGTTGCTACCGCTGAGACGGTAATCGCCTTTGGTAGCATGTTGCAACCCGACTGCCTCGATGGAGGGGCCATGGTCAAGAGGACGCGTCTCAACGAGAGCGACTGCCCTGTCGCTCGATCAGTCGACGCGATCGGTGACTGGTGGTCGCTGCTGATCGTGCGCGACCTGCTCGAAGGAAATCGCCGCTTCGGAGAGATCCAGCGCAGCCTGGGCGTGGCGAAGAACATCCTCACGGCACGCCTGCGCGGCCTCGTCGACGGCGGCGTCCTCGAGGTCGTCCCGGCATCCGACGGCAGCGCCTACCACGAATACGCCCTGACTCCCAAGGGCAGGGATCTCTTCAACGTCATCGTGGCGCTGCGGCAGTGGGGCGAGGCTCACTTCTTCGATCCCGGCGAACCACACTCGGAGATGCTCGATCGCCGGCATGGCCGTCCGCTTCGTGCCCTCGAAGTCCACTCCTTTGATGGGCGACGACTCGGCCCGGACGACACCGTTGTGAACAAGGTCGACCACCCGGGGGACGTCCCACCAAAGTAGGCCGACGCCACCTGACAGCGCCGCGAAGCCGTATATCGAAGCATGACATGCAAAATTCGACAAAATGGGTATCGCGCTATTGCCGGTCACCTGACACCCCACTCGGAAGTCACTGGCAATTGGGATATATAGCGTTTCGGGAAATTGTTCCCGGCATTTTTCGCGGGCGTTTTTGTCGGTGGGGGTTGTTAGTTTCGGCGGTGTGATTGTCGAGCGGCAGGTGATTCCGGAGGGGCTGGCCGA
>NZ_BOOQ01000026.1 GCF_016863315.1 Planotetraspora silvatica | reverse complement strand
CAGCCGTTTCGTCACCGTGGAGGACTCATGACACGACCCATAACGTTGTTCACCGGTCAGTGGGCCGACCTGCCCTTCGAGGAGGTCTGCCGGCTCGCCTCCGAATGGGGCTACGACGGCCTGGAGATCGCCTGCTGGGGCGACCACTTCGAGGTCGACCGGGCGCTGGCCGAGCCCGACTACGTCCCGCGCAAGCTGGAGACGCTGGACAAGCACAACCTGAAGGTATGGGCCGTCTCCAACCACCTCGTGGGACAGGCGGTCTGCGACAGCCCGATCGACGAGCGGCACAAGGGCATCGTGCCCGCCCGTATCTGGGGCTCCGGCGACCCCGAGGAGGTGCGCGCCAACGCCGCGGAGGAGATCAAGGACACCGCTCGCGCGGCGGCCCTGCTCGGCGTCGACACCGTGATCGGTTTCACCGGTTCGTCGATCTGGCACACCGTCGCCATGTTCCCGCCGGTGCCTCCGGGGATGATCGACGCGGGCTACCAGGACTTCGCCGACCGGTGGAACCCGATCCTGGACGTCTTCGACGAGGTGGGCGTGCGGTTCGCCCACGAGGTCCACCCCAGTGAGATCGCCTACGACTACCACACCACCGTCCGCACGCTGGAGGCCATCGGCCACCGGCCCGCGTTCGGGCTGAACTGGGACCCCTCCCACATGGTGTGGCAGCAGATCGACCCGGTGAACTTCATCCTCGACTTCGCCGACCGGATCTACCACGTCGACTGCAAGGACGCCAAGGTCCGCATCGGCGACGGCCGCCGCGGCCGGCTGTCCTCGCACCTGGCCTGGGCCGACCTGCGCCGGGGCTGGGACTTCGTCTCCACCGGACGCGGCGACGTGCCCTGGGAGGACTGCTTCCGGGCCCTCAACTCGATCGGCTACGACGGCCCCATCTCGATCGAGTGGGAGGACGCGGGCATGGACCGCCTCGCCGGCGCTCCCGAGGCCCTCGCCTACATCCGCACCCTGAACGCCATCACCCCGCCCGAGGCGGCCTTCGACGCCGCGTTCTCCAGCGAGTGATCAGTGAGAGATCAGTGAGAGATCAGTGAGTTGATCGGCGAGTTGATCAGGGAGTGACGGTCCGCGGGAGGGGTCGCGCCGCACGGCGCGACCCCTCCGACGTACACCGTACGGCGCACGTGTGCGACCTCTCGCCGAGGACCACACAACATTGGGGGACAAATGACCGACCCGGTGACATGTCCCTCATCGGCCGGAGGGGAGAATGGCTCTGTGCCGTCCCATCCCTTCCCTGTAGTGGCTCCCGGCTGGATGCGTGACAACGAGCAGCCCGTCCTCCTGACGGACGACCTGCTCCTGCGCTCCTGGCTTCCCCGCGACGCCCCCGCCGTGCTGGCGGCGTTCTCGGACCCGGCGATCCAGCGCTGGCACCGCCGCTCGATGACCTCCCTCGACCAGGCGACCGAGTGGATCGCCCAGTGGCCGGCGCGCTGGCAGGCCGAGACGGACGCCTGCTGGGCCGTCACCGACCCGGCCGTCGACGAGGTGCTGGGCCGCGTCTCCTTGCGTGACATCCATCTGGCGGAAGGGCTGGCCCAGGTCACCTACTGGATCCTGCCCGACGCGCGCGGGCGGGAGGTCGCCGCGCGGGCCGCGGCGGAGACGACGCGATGGGCGTTCGAGGATCTCGGGCTGCACCGGGTGGAACTGCACCATTCCACGTACAACACCGCGTCCTGCCTCGTGGCGGACAAGGCGGGGTTCGCCTACGAGGGCACGCTGCACAGCGCCCTCCTCCACGCGGACGGGTGGCACGACATGGAGGTCCACGCCCGGATCAACCAGGCAGGCCGGGCACGCCGCCCCTGACCGGGAAGCGCGGACGGGGCCCGCGGCGTTGTCGAAGGACATGGACGATCGCTTCGCGGATCCGCACGTCATCAGGCGACTGCTCAACGAGTCGAAGACATGGGTGTTCGTCGGGCTCGGTGACGACCCGGGCCGTACGGCCTACCAGCAGGCGAGACTGCTCCAGAACAGAGGCAAGCGGATCATCCCGGTCCATCCCGCCGCGAAGACCGTGCTGGGCGAGCAGGGATACGCGAGGCTGACCGACGTGCCGGCCCCCGTCGACGTCGTCGGGGTGTACAGGCGGGCCGAGTTCGCCGGGGAGTTCGTCGACGAGGCGATCGCGGTGGGCGCCGGCGCGGTATGGCTGCCGCTCGATGTCATCGACGAGGCCGCCGCGCAGCGCGCCCTCGACGCGGGGCTCGACGTGGTCATGGACCGCTGCCCCGGTGTCGAGTGGGCCCTGCGCCGCCAGGCCTGAGCCCTCTTCCGGCGGCCCGTCGCGGAATAAGCTTCCTGCGTGGCGATACGGATAGTCATAGCGGAGGACTCCTTTCTCGTGCGGGAGGGCGTGCGGCGCGTGCTCGACCTGCAGGACGACCTGGAGGTGGTGGGCACCGCCGCCGATCTGCCCCAACTGCTGGCGGCCGTGGGCGAGCACGCCCCCGATGTGGTGGTGACCGATATCCGGATGCCGCCGACCTCCACCGACGAGGGCATCCAGGCGGCCATCGGGTTCCAGGCGAGTCGTCCAGGCATGGGTGTCGTCGTGTTGTCGCAGTACGCCGAGCCCGCGTACGCCACGCCGCTGCTGGCCACGGGGAGCGCCGGGCGGGCGTATCTGCTCAAGGAGCGGGTCGGCGATCCGCAGGTGCTGATCCACGCGGTCCGCACGGTGGCGGCCGGAGGCTCGGTCATCGATCCGGCCGTCGTCGAGGCGCTGGTCACGGACTCGATCCGCGCGAAGACCTCCCCTCTCTCCGGGCTGACCGCCAGGGAGCGCGACGTGCTGGCCCAGATCGCGCAGGGCAGGAGCAACGCGGCCGTCGGGGCGGCGCTCTTCCTGACCGAGCGCGCCGTGGAGAAGCACATCAACGCGTTGTTCGCGAAGCTGGGCCTCGGCGCCGAACCCGACGTCAACCGCCGGGTGATGGCCGTCCTGCTGTATCTGTCCGCCCAAAAGGGTGGTGCTAGCACCCAGAAAATGTAGGGTCCGCAACCTTGGTCGTCTCTGCCCTTTCGGGCAGGCTGAAGCCATGACCGCTAAGGAGGCGTCGCACGTGGACGTGCTCATCGTCGACGACCAGGCACCGTTCCGTTCCGTCGCGCGCGCTCTCGTGCGTCTCCTGCCGGGGTGGCGCGTCGTCGGCGAGGCGGAGAGCGGCGAGGACGCCTACGACCAGGCGGCGCTCGCCCGGCCGACGATGATCCTCATGGACATCAACCTGCCCGGCATCAACGGGATCGAGGCCACGCGCAGGATTCTCGCGAGGGCCCCGGAAACCAAGATCGTCTTGGTGTCCACCTACGCCGCCGACGACCTGCCCCCTGACGCGGCGACCTGTGGGGCGCTCACCTACATCCGCAAGGACGACCTCACACCCGCGCTGCTGCGCGCTCTTCCCGTCTGAGCGCCAGCCGCGCCGCCTGCAGTCCCCCCATGCCGTGTACGGACGGTCCCGGCGGAGTGCTGGCCGAGCAGATGTAGAGGCCCTCGGCCGGCGTCGCCCACGGGTGCGTCCCGTAGACGGGCCTGCCCACGAACTGGCCGGCCTGGGCGGATCCGCCTCCGATGTCGCCGCCGACGAGGTTGGGATTGCGTCGTTCGAGCGCCGCCGGCCCCATCACGTGGCGGGCCAGCACGACGTCGTGGAACCCTGGGGCGAACCGTTCGATCTGGGCCTCGATCGCCGCGCTCATGTCGACGTCGGAGCCGTTCGGGACGTGACAGTAGGCCCACAGGACGTGGGACCCCTCCGGGGCCCGGCTCGGATCGGCCACGCTGGGCTGGACGGCCAGCACGTACGGCCGGTCCGGATGTCTCCCGCGCGCCACGTCGGCCTCGCTCCGGGCGATCTCCTCCATGGTGCCGCCCAGATGGACCGTACCCGCGGACGCGACCGAGGGGTCCCGCCACGGGACGGGGGCCGAGAGCGCCCAGTCCATCTTGAAGACGCCGGGACCGTACCGGAAACGCGTCAGACGCCGCAGGTAGGAGGCCGGAAGCCGGTCCCCCGCGACGGCGACGACCTGGCGCGGTGTGAGGTCGAGCAGGATCGATCGGGCGGGCGGCAACTCGTCCAGGCTCCGCACCGTGTGCCCCGTCACGACCTCGCCGCCGTGCTGGACGAGCCGGCCGACCAGCGCGTCCGCCAGCGCCTGGGAGCCTCCGCGCGCGACCGGCCAGCCCACCTGGTGGGCGAGGGCCGCCAGCAGCATGCCGTACCCGGAGGTGAGGGGGGCGCGCAGGTCGAGCATCGAGTGGGCCGCCATCCCCGCGAGCACGGCGCGCGCCTCCGGCGTGCGGAACGCCGACCGGGCCAGCCAGGTCAGCGGCAGGACGGCCGGCACTCCGAAACGGGCCGCACTGAAGGGCGCCTTCGGCGGCGAGAGCGGGGCGAGCAGCGTGTCGACGAGGGGGAACCCGGCCCGTGCGGCGGCCCCCACGGTGGCCCGCCACGCCGCCGCGTCCCGGCCGAACGACTCGGCCGTGCGCTCGGGATCGCGGTGCACCAGAGCGGCGGGCCGCCCGTCCAGCGGATGCGCGGCGGGCACCGGAGGGTGCGCCCACTCGACGCCGAGGTCGAGCCCGCGGAACGCGGGGGACGCCAGCGCCATCGCCAGGACGGTCGCGCAGACGTCGTGCCTGAACCCGGGAAGCGTCAGTTCCTCGGTGCGCAGTCCGCCTCCGCAGACGCCGGCCGCCTCGACCAGCAGCACCCGCCGGCCCGCGTCGGCCATCGTCACGGCGGCCATCAGCCCGTTCGGGCCGGAGCCGACCACGACCGCGTCGAACTCCGCATCAAACCCACTCATACCGATATTTCCCCGCTTATCGTGGTCCCCGTACCTGGGTCCGATTCGACGCGCAAGCGCCCGCCGATCGCGCCCAGGCGGTCGGTCATGTTGACGAACCCGTGGCCGTGCCCGCCCCCGGTGTCGAACCCCGCGCCGTCGTCGCTGACCGAGAACCTCAGCAGGTCGCCGTCCATGTGGATGCGCACCTCGATGGAGGCGTCCGGCCCGGCGTACTTGCCCGCGTTCTGGATCGCCTCCAGGCAGCAGAAGTAAACGGCGGCCTCGACCTGCTCGGAGAAACGGCGCGGCAGGTCCACGTCGACCTCGTACGGCAGGGCCACCCGCCGGGTGATCGACCGCAGGGCCTCCCCGAGGCCGTGGTCGCGCAGCAGGGGCGGATAGATGCCGTGCGCCAGCTCGCGGAAGGCCGCATTGGTGCTCTGCACGTCGGCCCGCAACTCCTCCAGCATCTCGGCGGCGATGGCCGGATCCTCCTTGAGAAGCTCGCCCGCCAGTCCCAGTTTTACCGAGAGCGCGACGAGATGTTGCTGGGCGCCGTCGTGCAGGTCGCGCTCGATGGCGCGGCGGGAGGCGTCGGCGGCGGTGACGATCCGCAATCGCGACGCCTGGAGTTCCTCATTGCGCTGGCGCAGCTCCTCCAGCGACGCCTGGAGCGCCGAGTCGAGACGCATGTTGTGCAGCGCGAGGCCGACCTGCCGGGCGAGCTCGATGAGCACGCGGTCGTCCTCGTCGGAGTACTCGACGCCGTCGGCCTGCCGCCGCACCACGAGCAGGCCGAGCAGGTCTCCGAGGTGTGCCGCGGGAGCGACCCGGATCGGGGCGTCCCTGTCCTCGATCAGGGACGGCAGCCAGACCGACAACCAGGCGGGCCCGCCGATGCGGGTCCGGCCGACGACCAGACGCTCCTTCGGGTCGAGCACCAGCGCGGCGTCGCCCCGTTCGGGAACGCTGACGGTCCGGTGCAGGACGCCTTCTGTGCCCACCCAGACCTCGGCTCCAGCGGGGCCGAGCGTGGCGCGCAGCGACTCCACCAGTTGCAGCAGCAACTCGTCGAACGGCACGGCGCGGCTCATCCGCGCCCCGAACGACGCCAGCGCCTCCTCCGGCGTCTGCCCGCGCCGTCCGAGCAGCCCCTCCCCGAACGACACCAGCCGGAACCGGAGCGGCAGTCCCAGCCCGACGGCGGTGAGGGACGCGACCACGCTTGCGAGCAGCACGGCGCGCTCCGGCTCCGTCGGCGACCTGGCCAGTCCGATGATCACGACCAGATAGACGGCCACCACCAGCATCGCCAGCCCGGCGATCACGATGGCCTCGACCAGCCCCCGCTCGGAGAACCGGGCGGTGAGGGACACCTGACCGAGGAGCACGCCGACCGGCATCAGGGCCATCGTGGCGAGCGCCCAGGTGAGCAGATCGTCCGGAGTCCCGAGCAGGAGATACGTCGCGACCAGCACGGAGTCGGCGGCCACCGTCACCACCGCGGCCGCCGCGACCCACTGGAGTGTGCGACGCCGTCCGGCGGGAGCCCGGGGGCAGCGCAACAGGACCGCGATGAGTGCGAGGGCCGAAGCCGCCGCCGCCACCACGACGACGCCCCCGGCCGGCGGCGTCGTCGCCCCCGTGACCATCACCACGCTCCAGGCCGTGGCGGCGGCGAAGACCCCCGCCGCGAACGCCCGGCGCGTCCACGACCCGAGCACGCCGTCGGGCAGGCCGAGCCCGCAGGCGAACCAGGCGGCCACGGCGAGGGGCGTGCAGGCCGGCCAGACCGTCGCCACCCCCTGCGCGATCGCGACCAGCAGGGCGGCACGCGCCAGTGCCCTGCGATCGGCGGCCACCGCACCGGCGGCGACGATCAGCCAGGCTGCGGCGACGACGACGGAGGCTACGACCATGACTTCACCCTGACTCCTTCATACCTACTCCGTCCGGAGAACGTGGCCGATGCGGAGCCCGGCGGCGATGCGGCCCGGCCACGCGGCGAGCAGGTTGGCGAGCAACAACGCGACCGGCGCGATCAGCAGCAACGCCCAGAACGCGACCGGCACGAGGTAGTCGAGCGGCATGAAGTCCGCGACCACCCGCCAGACCGTCCGGCCCACCGCCACCCCGAGGGGGACGCCGACCGCGAGCCCGATCAGCGCGAGAAGCGTGGCCTGGACCACCACCGACCATCGTGCCTGCCTCCTGGTCATGCCGAGCGCCCGCAACACCGCCACCTCGTGGCGCCGCCGCCGTACGGCGGTGGCCAGGGCATGCCCCACCGCGCCCAGCGCGAGCAGCGCGAGGAAGCCCGCCAGCACGATGGGCAGCTGCTCGACGTCGCGGATCTGCTGCATCTCCAGGAGCGGAGGAGACTCGCTGAACGGGGCGCCTCCGGTCGCGGCGGCCAGACGAGCGGCGACGGCCTTCGGGTCCGCGTCAGGACGGAGCGAAACCAGCACCAGATGAAACTTGAACGGGAAGTAGGCCTTCTCGAAGAGCCGGTCGTAGCCGGCGGGAGTCGCCCACGCCCCGTCGCTGTAGTTGTTGTGAGACCCCACCGGCACGAAGGCGATCCCGGTCACCTTCATCGTCACCGGCTCTCCTCCGCTCTCCAGTCGCACCTCGCCGCCGACCTCCGCGTGCAGGCGTTGCGCGCTGAGCGGGGCCAGCGCGATCTCGTCGGCGCTGGAGGGCAGGCTTCCCTCCAGCATGACCACGGGGAACGGACCGCCCTGTGGGGCGTAGGTGTAGGTGGTGACCGAGGCCGGGACCGATTCCGCGACCGATTCCGCGACCGCGATCCTGGCGTCGTTGACGGACGCGACTCCCGGATCCTTGGCGATCGCGGGAAGCACCTCCTTGACCGACGCGAAGTCGTCGCCGTTGAAGCCCGCCCAGGTACTCAGTTCGAAGGTCTGGCCGAACCGCTCCGGATGGCCCGCCGCGTCGCTCACGCCGGCCGAGAACGTGAACGCGGCCAGCACCCCGAGCACCCCGGCGACGGCCCCGAGCAGCGCGGGCCGCACCGCAACGGCGCTCCGCCCGCGTCCAGGCTCCAGAGCGAACCTGGCACCGACCACCATGGGAACCGGCAATCCCAGCCGTGCCGCCGCGAGCGCGACGGCCGAGCGGCGCGCAGACCCCGCGCCACGCCGCACGACCAGCGCGACCGCCGCCGAGCCTGCCGCTCCGGCCAGCACCAGGACGGGAGCCAGCACCCAGCCGGCCCCCAGGATCAGCCAGTCCACGTCGAACCCGGGAGCGGACTCGTGCAGGGCCGCCGCACCGATCGGCATCCACACCGAGGCGACCGCCGCGCCCACCACCCCCAGCGTCGCCCCCGCCAGCGCGGCGAGGAGCGGCCCGGCTGAAGCCACCACGACGCCCTGTCGGGAGGTCAGCCCCACGGCGCGCAGCACCTGCAGGTCGGCCACGGTGGCGGTGGCATAACGTGCCACCGACTGGCCGATCAGCACGATCGCGGCAGCCAGCGCGGCCAGGCCGAAGGCCGACAGCGACGCGGCCTCGAAGGCGTCCACCCTCCGTCGGGTGTCCTGGAACTTGGACTCCAGATCCCACACGTCGATGTCGTTGCGCTTCGAAGCCCGTGCGAGACCTTCCTGGAAGGCGTGCAGCGCGGTGATGCCGCCCTTCAGACGCACGAGGGCGTTGATGGTCCCGTTCGGGCCGACGAAGTTGTCCGGGTACCGAGCGAAGAGCGCGGGCGTCGGGAGCAGGCCTGGCGTCTGCCCGACGTCCTCCGTGTACCACGGCGAAAGGATCACCCCGACGATCCTCACCTTGACTGCGGGGCCGGCGAGCGGTTCGGCGCCGGCCGGGTCGAAGTCGTCGCGGCTCGCCTGCGCGACCGACATCAGCCGCAGGGTCAGGTCGTCTCCGACATCACGGTGGTAGACGACCGGGAAGCGTGGGCTGACCACGACCTCGTCGATCCGCGCCGGGTCGGGCAGCCGCCCTTCCAGAACGACGGGCCGTTCGATGGTCCGCAGGACATCATCGTCGGCGGGAGGGAACGTGGACGGGTTCTCACTCATGGGGATGCCGTCGACTCCGAAGCCCGACACCGGAAACGTCGTCAGCGTCTCGACCTCGGGCAGTGCCCGGATCGCCCCCCAGTCGAAGTCCGGCTGATTGGGCAGGACAGCGATGGTGGCGGGCAGGGTCCCCACCTGAAGCCGGTCGATCGCGGTGACTGCGCGGCGGGCGCCCGCGAAGGCGGCCAGGACCGTCGCGGTGGCGAAGGCCACGAGGAGGGCGAGCATCAGTAGCGGCCGCCAGCGGCGACGCAGTTCCAACCGGAGCCATGTGGCGATCATGACTATTCCGTCCGGAGAACGTGGCCGATGCGGAGCCCGGCGGCGATGCGGCCCGGCCACGCGGCGAGCAGGTTCGCGAGCAGCAACGCGACCGGCGCGATCAGCAACAACGCCCAGAAGGCGACCGGCACCAGGTAGTCGAGCGGCATGAAGTCCGCGACCAGCCGCCAGACCGTACGGCCCATCGCCACACCCAGCGGCACGCCGACGGCGAGTCCCACCAGCGTGAGCAGGGTGGCCTGGGTGACCACCGCCCAGCGCGCCTGCGGACGGGTCATGCCCAGCGCGCGCAACACGGCCACCTCATGACGGCGCCGCCGTACGGCGGTGGCCAGGGCATGGCCGACCGCGCCCACGGCGAGCACCGCGAGAAACCCCGCCAGCACGATGGGCAGCGCCTGCACGTCACGGATCTTCCGCAGTTCCGGTAGCGGCTCGGGTGGGGCGAACCCGGGGCCCATGGCCGACAACCGGGCGGCGACGGCCTTCGGGTCCGCGCCTGGCCGCAGTGTCACGTGGGCGAGGTGGAACTTGAACTTATAGCTCGCACCCGCGAAGAGCCGGTCGTACCCGGCGGAAGTGGCCCACGCGCCGTCGCTGTAGTTGTTGTGGGGGCCCGCCGGCACGAAGCCGATCCCCGTCACCGTCATCGTCACCGGCGAGCCTCCACTCGCCAGCCGAACCCGTCCGCCGACCTCCGCCCCCATCCTGTCCGCGCTGCCCGGGGCGAGCACGATCTCTCCGGCGCCGGCGGGCAGCCGTCCCTCGAACATGACCACCGGGAACGGCCCTCCCATGGGGGCATAGGTGTAGGTGGTCACCGAGGTGGGATTCACGGTCCCGACGGATTCCGCGACCGCAATCCGGGAGTCGTTGACCGACGCCACCTGCGGATCCGCAGCGATCGCGGGAAGCAGGTCCTTGACCGGCCCCATGTCCTCACCGTTGAAGCCGAGATAGCTCTCCAACTGGTGGGTCTGGCCGAACCGCTCCGGATTGGTGGCAGCGTCGTGCACACCGGCGGAGAACGTGAACGCGGCCAGCACCCCGAGGACTCCGGCAACGGCCCCGAACAGCGCGGGCCGCACCGGCACGGCGCTGCGCCCGCGGCCGGGCTCCAGTGCCAGGCGGGCGCCGACCACCATCGGCACCGGAAGGCCCAGACGGGCAGCGGTGAGTGCCACCACCGACCGGCGCGGTGACCCCTCGCCGTGCCGCACGACCAGGGCGAACGCGGCCGCGCTCCCGGCCCCCACCACCACGAGGAGGGGCACGAGCACCCACCCGGCCACCAGGACCAGCCAGTCCACGTCGAAGCCGGGAGCAGGCTCTTGCAGCGACGCCGCTCCGATGGGCGTCCACAACGAGGCGACGGCCGCCCCCGCGACACCAAGGGTGGCGCCTGCCAGGGAGGCCAGGAAGGGCGCCGCAGACGCCAGCACGACGCCCTGGCGGGTGGCCAGCCCGACGGCGCGCAGCACGTGCAGGTCGGCCGCGGTGGCCGCGGCGTACCGCGCCACCGACTGGCCGACCAGCACGATCGCCGCGGCAAGGGCCGCCAGGCCGAAGGCCGCCAGAGAGATCGCCTCGAAGTGGTTCAGCTGCCGGCGCGGTTCGTGGAACTTGACGTCGATGTCCCAGACGTCGATGTCGTTGCGGCCGGACGCCGCCGCCAGACCCGCGCGGAAGCTCTCCACGTCGTCGGCACCGCCCTTCAGACGCACCAGGGCGTTGACGAAGCTGGACTGCCCGATGAGGTTGTCGCGGTACCGGGTGACGAGCGCGGACGACGGGAGCACGCCTCCCGGGCTTCCGACGTCCTCCGCGAACCACGGGGTCCTGATCACGCCGACGATCCTGGCCTTGACCGTGGGACCGGCGAACGGCTCACCTGTGGCCGGGTCGAAGTCCTCGCGGTCGATCTGCTCCGGCGACGGGAGCCGCAGGGTCACCTGGTCGCCGACCTTCCGGTGGTAGGACGCGAGGAAGCCCGGGGCGACGACGACCTCGTCGACACGCGACTGGTCGGGGAGCCGTCCTTCCATGACGACGGGCCGCTCGATGGTGCGCAGCAACTGGTCGTCGACCGGGGGGAACGCGTCCACATGGTCGGTCCAGGGGATGTCGTCGACCCCGAAGCCCGACACGGGGAACAACGTGAGCGCCTCGACCTGCGGCAGAGTGCGGATCTTCTCCCAGTCGAAGCCCGGCTGGTTGGGCAGGACGGCGACGGTGGCGGGCAGGGTCGGTGCCAGGAGCCGGTCGACCGCGGTCTCACCGCGACGGGCGCCCGCGAAGGCGGTCAGCACCGTCGTGGTGGCGAAGGCCACGAGCAGGGCGAGCACCACCAGGGGCCGCCAGCGCCTGCGCAGTTCGATGCGCAGCCACGTGGAGATCGTCGTCATGGCACGTCCACCCTGCCGTCGCGCAGTCGTACGGCCCTGCCCGCGCCCGCCGCCACGTCCGGTGAGTGCGTGACCATGATGATCGTCTGGCCGTCGTCGTGAAGCCGGCGGAACAGCTCGAGGACCTCCATCCCGCCTTCGCTGTCGAGCGCCCCGGTCGGCTCGTCCGCGAGCAGGAGTGTCGGCTCGTTCACCAGGGCACGGGCGATGGCCAGCCGCTGGCGCTGCCCTCCCGACAACACCGCGGGCACCTGGTGGGTGCGGTCGCCGAGCCCGAGCAGGTCGAGCAGGTCACGCGCCCGGGTCTCGGCGGCCCGCCGTTTCATGCCGCCCAGGACTCCCGGCATGACGAGGTTGTCCAGCGCCGAGACGCCGTCGAGCAGGTTGAAGAACTGGAAGACGAAGCCGATGTGGTGGCGCCGGAAGCGGGCGAGCCAGTCCTCGTCGCGGCCGTCGACCCGCTCGCCGGCGACCTCGATCGTGCCCTCGTCCACCGTGTCCAGCCCGGCGATGACGTTGAGGAGGGTGGACTTGCCGCACCCTGACGGGCCCGTGACGGCGATGAACTCGCCCTCGTTCACGGACAGGTCGACACCCCGGAGGGCGCGGACGGGGGCGAGCTCCGCGGCGAAGGTCCGCCTGGCCCCCTTCATCTCAACAGCGGTGGGCATGTTCAGTTCACCACCAGGTGATAGGCGTTGACGGGAGTGCTGCGGCCCTTGACCGGGCGCGCGCCCAGGGACTTCCACGGCCAGGCGTCGCCGCCCGCGCGGACGGTCGTCTCGGCGGCGACCGTCCCCGCGGGGCGGGCCAGGTCCTGCATCCGCTGGGCGAGGTTGACGGTGTCGCCGACGAGCGTGTACTCCACCCGCTCGTCGCTGCCGAGCAGCGCCGCCGCCACCTCCCCTGTGGACAGCCCGATGCCGAGCCAGAAGGGAGCCAGGTCCTGCGCCGCCCACACGGCGTCCAGCTCGGCCTGCCGTACGTGCATGTCACAGGCCGCCCGGATGGCGCTGCGCGCATGGTCGGGCGACGGGTCGGGCGCGCCGAAGACGGCCATCACGGCGTCACCGACGTACTGCATCACGGTCCCGCCGGCGTCGAGGATCGCCCCGTTCATCGCCCTGCGATGGGCGTTGAGCTGTCCCGCGAGGACGGCCGGGTCGGTGCTCTCCGCGATGCCCGAGTAACCGCGCACGTCGGACATGAGGACGGTGACGTTCAGGCGCTCGGTCCGATCGACCGCCCCGCGGTCCCTGCGGAGCTTGTCCGCCAGGCCGCTCGGCAGGAGCCGGGACAACGTCTCGCCCTGCTCCTCACGGCGCAGGATCGCGGTGTGCAGCATGCGCAGCCGGCGTAGCGCGCTCTGCCGTCCCTTGCTCGCGCCGTCGGCGAGGTCGAGGAAGAGCTGCTCGATCGCGGCGTTCACCGCCTCCGGCGTGTCTCCACTGGCCAGGGCGATCGCCTTGACCGGTCTCCCCTCGGCGACCTGGCGGAGCAGGCTCTCCTTCGCCTCGGACAGCGCGCCCTCGTCGCGGGCGGGGTCCATGAGCTCTCGCACGATCATCGGGTCGATCAGGGATCCACCGGTGGCGACCGCGCGGATCGCCCGGCCGAGCAGCCCGGCGTCCGACACCCGGTCCTTGAGGAGGTAGGCGTAGCCCGCCGCGCCGTCCCCCAGCAGCCGGACGGCGTACTCGGGGTCGTCGTACTGGCTGAGCACGACCGTGCCGGTTCCCGGCAACCGCCTGCGCACCTCGCGCGCGGCCTCGATGCCCTCGTCCTGGAAGGTGGGCGGCATCCGGATGTCGGTGACGATGACTTGCGGGCGCAGCCGTACCGCGGCCGCGACCAGTTCGTCGTAGTCGGCCGCGAGCCCCACGACCTCGAGGGCGGGGTCGCGGGCGAGCAGAGCGCGCACCCCTTCGCGGACGATGAGGTTGTCGTCCGCGAGCACCAGCGTGATCCGATCCACGAGCCGATTAGATATCGGCCGCATCCCCACCAGAAAGGGTGCTGGGACGACGGATAGGGGATGCTGGCACCCCCGCACGGTGGCAGGGTGACGCCCTCGTATGCGGCGACCGCGATTCCTACCGTCGAGACCATGCACGTCACATCGCACATCACGTCCGTTTCCTGGATCCCGTCCGAGGCCGTCAAGGGCTACACCAAGCCGGCCTTCACGATGGGCATCGCCCACTACGACGAGCCGCCCCCCGACTCGATCGACGACCTGGCCGCCCTGCGCGCGGCCGACGCGTTCCGCTTCGCCCATCGGCTGGAGGCCTGGGCCGAGTTCGACGGCGGCGCGCTCGTGGACCACGGCGTCGACGGCGGCCTGATCATGGGGTCGACCACCGTACGGCTCGGCCCGCTCGGCGTGACCTTCGCCGCCTTCTCACTGCCGGACCTGCGCGCCGAACCCGAGATCGGGGACGGGTGGATCCGCTTCACCCAGACCGTCGGAGGCCGCACCGCGATGCCGCTCCCCCGGCGGAGCTCCCGCCCGCCGTACATGCGGCTGCAGTCCCCGTTCGTGTGGACCACGCTGTCGCTGACGCTCCACGCCGACGGCCGGGCCGAGGGCGCGCTGAACGGCGCGAGCCCGTTCCCCCGGCACTGGGTCTACGACGCCGACGACACGCTCGCCATGAAGGCCGGCCTCACCGACTACAAGACGTGGGCGGGCCAGGAGGGAACCGAGAGCACACCATGGGGTGACGAGGACTCGCCGGTCCTGGTCACCGCTGCGGAGACCGCCCTGGAGCGCGAGATGTCGGCGCTCATCATGCGGGGCGGCCGCAAGCCCGTGATCCGGACGCTCGAGGCCGGGTCCGTGCTGGTCCGCCAGGGCGAGCCGGGGTCGTCGCTGTTCCTGCTCCTCGACGGGGTCCTCACCGTCGACGTGGACGGCAAGGCGCTGCCCGAGTTGGGCCCCGGGGCCATCCTGGGCGAGCGCGCGGTGCTCGAAGGCGGCCTCCGTACGGCCACGCTGACCGCGACCACACCCGTCCGGGTCGCCGAGGCCTCCCCCGACGCCGTCGACCGCACCGCCCTGGCCCGCCTCGCGCAAGGCCATCGCCGAGAGGACTCGCTCGCGTGAGACTCGCCCTGCTCGGCGTGCGGGGCTCGACGCCCGCGCCCGGTCCGGAGTTCGTCCGGTACGGCGGGCACACCAGTTGCGTCGCCGTCCTGCCCGACGACTCCGACGTCCCCCGGCTGGTGCTCGACGCGGGCACCGGTCTGCGGGGGCTGGGCCGGCTGCTCGGCGGGACGCCGTTCCGCGGCTCGATCATGCTCACCCATCTCCATTGGGACCATCTGCAGGGCCTGCCCTTCTGCCCCCCGATCGACCGGCCGGACGCCCGCGTCGACCTCTACCTGCCCTGTGACGGCGATCCGCGGAGGCTTCTCGCCCGGGTCATGTCGCCGCCGCACTTTCCGATCGACCCCGGAGGGCTCCGCGGCGACTGGCGGTTCCTCAGGTCGGGCGACGGCCCGGTCGAGGGGCACACCGTCGAGGGGTACACCGTGCGGGTCGCCGAGATCGCGCACAAGGGAGGGCTGACCCACGGGATCCGGATCGAAGGCGACGGCGTCTCCGTGGCCTACCTGCCCGACCACTGTCCCCAGATCGAGTCGGCGGCCGCCGAGAAACTCGCGTCGGGAGTCGACCTCCTGCTCCACGACGGCCAGTACCTGGCCGCCGAGCAGGCGACCGCCGACGCGTACGGCCATGCCACCGTCGGCGACGCGGTCGCCTTCGCGCAGCGCTGTGGGGCACGGCGGCTCGTCCTGACCCACCACGCGCCGGGCCGTACGGACGAGGACCTGGACGCTCTGGGGGCCACCGGCGTGGAGCTCGCCCGGCAGGGCGACGTCATCTCCGCCGGAACGCCGTGACGCGGACACCCCCCTGGGTTCGGAGAACGGATCGTGGTCGAATGGAACGGTGAAGGTTCGGATCGGAATATCGGCGACCACGCGCGCCGACCGCTTCGCCGAGACGGTCGACCTGGCGGAGGCTCTCGGAGTCGACTCCCTGTGGTTGTCCGAGATCGTCCTCGGCTCGTCGGTCGAGCCGGTGGTCGGCATGGGCTACGCGCTGGCCAGGACGACGCGGCTGAAGGTCGGCACGGGTGTCGCGATCCTGCCCGGCCGCCACCCGGTGCTGGTCGCCAAACAACTCGTCTCGCTGGCCGCCCTCGCCCCCAAGAGAGTGCTGCCCGCCTTCGGGCTGACACCCGCCCGTCCCCGAGAGCGGGCCTTCTTCCCCGTACCCGGCGACTCGCGCGGCGCGGTCTTCGACGAGTCGATGGAGTTGCTGCGGCTGCTGCTCAGGCAGGAGCGGGTGACCTTCAAGGGCGAGTTCCACACCGTCGAGGACGTGGGCGTCGGCCCGCTCCCGGCGCGACCGCTCGACATCTGGCTCGGCGGAAGCGGCCCCCGGGCACTGCGCCGGGTCGGCCGCTTCGGCGACGGCTGGCTGGCCAGTTTCGTCACCCCGGAGGAGGCGGGCACGGCGCGGGCGTCCATCCGGGCGCACGCCGCCGAGGCGGGCCGCGAGATCGAGGAGGACCACTTCGGGGTCAGCTTCGCCGTCGCGACGCAGGGCGTCTCCGAGGACCTGGCCGCCGCCGTGCTGCGTCGCCGTCCCGACGCCGATCTCGCGGCGTTCGTTCCCGAAGGCTGGCAGGCCGCCCGCGACCTGATCGAGCGGTACGTGGCTCAGGGCATCACCAAGTTCGTCGTACGGCCGGCCGGACCCGCGCCCTCGATGGAGGAGTTCGTGCACGACTTCGCGCGCGAACTCAAGCCCATGGAGACCTGATCCCGGGCCCGCGGAAAACCGGATGCCGGGCCGCTGAGCCGTACCTGACAATCGAGCAATGCGTCACTGGCCCCTGTTCGGTCTCCGTCTGACCACGCCTCGCCTCGAGTTGCGACTGCCCTCGCTCGATGATCTGGACGCGCTGGCGGACCGCGCCCTCGAAGGCGTGCACGAGCCTGGTTTCATGCCGTTCCTCGTTCCCTGGACCGCGGCGCCCGCGGACCGGCTGCCGGTGGCCACGATCCAGCACCACCTCGAGGTCCTGGCCTCCTGGCGGCCGGAGCACTGGCGGGCGAACTTCATCGTCGTGCACGACGGCCAGGTCATCGGCTCCCAGACCTTGGCCGGGCTCGACTTCGCGAACAGCCGTGAGGTCTCCTCCGGCTCCTGGCTGGGGCTCGCCTGGCACGGGAGGGGCCTCGGCACCGAGATGCGCGCCGCCGTCCTGCACCTCGCCTTCGAAGGGCTGGGCGCGGAGTCCGCCACCTCCTCCGCCTTTGTGGACAACCCCGCCTCACTCGCGGTCTCCCGCAAGCTGGGCTACCGGGAGGACGGGATCAACACCCGGGTGGTCCAGGGAAAGCGGCGCATCGACCAACGACTGCGCCTGCAGCGGGGAGACTTCACGAGCCCGGTCCCCGTGGAGATCCACGGCCTCGACGGCTGCCGCGACCAGTTCGGCCTCTGAACGGATTCTCTCTGGACGAGAGTCCGGGACCGAAGGTTACGATGCGCCGATGTCGGACACCTCGAAACGCGACAGACGATTACAGCGGTACTGGGATCGGCAGGCGGCCACTTACGACCGGCAACTGGCTTTCGTGGAGCGGCGTTTCTTCTCCGACACCCGCGGATGGCTGTGCGCGCAGGCGGTGGGCGACACGCTCGAGGTCGCGATCGGCACCGGCCTGAACCTCGCGCACTACTCCGGCGACGTCCGCCTGACCGGTGTGGAGTGGAGCCCGTCCATGCTCGCCGTGGCCCGGGATCGAGCGCGCGACCTCGGCCGGCCGGTCGATCTCAAGCAAGGGGACGCCCGGGACCTCGACTTTCCCGACGGGCGCTTCGACACCGTCGTCTGCACGTTCGCGCTGTGCGGGATCTCCGATGAGGGGGCGGCGCTCATCGAGATGGCGCGGGTGCTGCGGCCGGGTGGCCTCCTGCTCCTCGCCGACCACGTGGAATCGTCGGCATGGCCGATTCGCGCGCTGCAGGTCCTGGCCGACGCCTTCAGCGTCCCGCTGTACGGCGAGCACTACCGCCGCCGTCCCCTGCGACGGGTCCGCGCCCTGGGATTCACGGTGGAATCACACGAGCGCTTCACGTACGGACTCGTCGAGCGCCTGTCAGCCCGCAAGCCCACAGCAGGCTGACCGTCATCAGGACGCCGAAGGGCGGGCTGTCGTGGAGGCGACCTGAGCCTTACTGATGCGGATGTTTCGCTCCACCGAATCGGGTAGGTGGCTGGGCGACGAAGGGAGAGAACATGACACCGGATCTTTGGTCGTATCCCAACGGCGTGTACGACACCGGACAAACGGCGGACGTCGTGGGCTACGACGTCGAAGCCACCGACGGCAAGATCGGGTCGGTCGACGACGCGACCTACGAGGTCGGCCAGAGCTACCTCATCGTCGACACCGGTCCCTGGATCTTCGGCAAGAAGGTCATGCTGCCCGCGAGCGTGGTCACGCAGATCGACCCCGGAGAGCGGAAGATCTTCGTGGGCCGGACCAAGCAGGAGATCAAGAACGCTCCCGAGTTCGACGAGTCGGCCTTCAAGGAGTCGGCTTACCGGAACACCCTCGGCGAGTACTACGGGCGCTTCCCCTACTGGGGCGCTCCGTAAGCTCGATCGATCTCCATGAGAAGCACGAGAACCATGAGAGGGGGCCGCACCCATCGGGTGCGGCCCCTTCTCACACGTCAGGACCGGAGACGGCCGGTCATGGCCAGGTGATGTCCGGCGAGGGCGAGGTGGGTGCGATGACGCGGAGCCGTTCGAGCAGGGACAGGAACGTCGACGCGTACGGCGAAGGCGCCACGACCGACGCGACCCGGTCCCAGTCGACCTGTTCCCGCATGGCGCGGACCACGGGCAGCAACGCGCCGTAGTCGCAACTGTGCTCGGAGAGCGGGAGGATCCAGGAGATCACCAGGTCGGTGGCCTCCAGAACCGGCAGGCTGATGGCGGCTGTGTTGATCATCTCCGCGCGGGCGATCATGGCCTCGGTCACCGGCCTGTCGGCTATCGAGAAGATCATGTCGACCAGCACGCCGTCCTCGTCGAACGCCTTGACCAGCCAGTCCTCCGGAGGCCTCGCCGTACGGAAGCCGAGGTTCTCCAAGGTCTTGAACGCGAGCGGGACGTCCTCCTCGAGCAAAGCGAAGTCGACGTCGTGCAACGACGGCGCGGCGCCGCGCGCGTAACCCGCGCAACCGCCCGCGAGGGCGAACCGCACGCCCGCTTCCTTGAGGCCGGAACCGGCGCGCTTGAGCGTTTCGAGGATCGCATCGGTGACAGCGTGACCGTGACTACTCACTCACGTCGCTTGCCCCGGTATGTTCGTCGCAAACAATCCCGGGTAGGGCGCGTCGCATGACCGACACCCTCCGAGAAATTCAGCGCGCCCACGGCCGCTCGGTGAAGGCCGCCGATGGATGATCCGGCGGAACCGCTGACGAATCCCGAGGAGAATCCCGAGGAGAATCCGAAGGAACGGCTGGACCGTGAGCTCATCGAGCTCCTACAGGGCCTGAGGGTCGCGGCGACCGGGGTCCAGGTGCTGTTCGCCTTCCTCCTGACGCTGCCCTTCTCGGCCGGCTTCAACAAGATCGATGAGGCGGGTCACTGGTTGTTCCTCGTCGCCGTCATCACCGCCGCGCTCGCCTCCATCTGCCTGATCGCGCCGGCCACCCAGCATCGGATCCTGTTCCGGTCGGGGCTGAAGGCTCTGCTGCTGCGGCGCGCCAACCGGCTGGGCGTGGTGGGCGGCATCGCACTGGCGATCTCCATGGTGTGCTCGACGAGCCTGGTCGTGGACACCCTGACCGGCCTGTGGCCCGCGATGGTCATCGCCGCGGCGATCGCCGCTCTGAGCGCCTGGCTGTGGTTCGTCCAGCCCCTTGTCTCGCTTCTGCGCGCACGCGACGAGGAGCGGGACCAGAGCCGGGACCAGGGCCAGAGCCGGGACCAGTAGCGGAACACCGTAGAGCGTGCTCCTCGTTCGAGGGGAAATACCCGAATGCGAATCGAAGGGGTCACGTGCCCGGCCCGTTTAAAGCAAACGTCTACCAATCGGCGTTCGCCGGTAAAAACAAGGACACTCGCAACCTGCGGATGTTATGAGGTCATTTGTCAGGGCAGTGGAGGGCCATGGCTACACTGCTCTGGCTCATCGCCGTCGTACTCGTGATCGCCGGGATCTACGTCATCCTGGCCCGTCGGGACATCCTCTGGGGGATCGTCCTCATCGTCCTCGGGTTCCTCGTCGGCCCCGGAGGCGTCAGCATCTTCAATCCATAGAAATCACCCCCTGGACCACGGACTAACGGCGGCCGGCGGCAGCCGGCCGCCGTCCTACTCGGCCTCCACGGGGAACCATGGAAAACATGGCGGGAAGACATGAGGCCGCCCGGTCGAATATCCCGGACGGCCTTTCGCATTCCCTTTCGTGCGACCTCCGTACGGCCTGCGCGTGCCGGACGGGTCAGTGCACGCCCTCGCCGTCGAGGCAGTAGACGACGTAGGAGTGCCCGATGACGGGCAACGCGACGTTGCGCACGCGGATCCCGCCCGGCGTCATCCCCTTCTCCGTCCCCAGGTGCGCGTGACCGTGGACGATGAGGTCGGCCCCCTCGGCGTCGGCCGCCTCGGCGAGCAGATAGCTGCCGAGGAACGGATAGATCTCCGGCGGCTCGCCCGCGAGCGTGTCCTTGACCGGCGAGTAGTGGCTGAGCACCACCCTGTGGTCGGCGTCCAGGTTCTTGAGTACGTGGCGCCACCGCTCGGCGATGTCCTTGGTGTGCCGTACGAACGCCTTGGTCTCCGGCTCGCCGAACTCGCTGGCGCACTTGCCGGCGAATCCGCCGCCGAAGCCCTTGCCTCCGGCGACGCCGAGCCGGGTCCCGTCGAGGGGGATCACCACCGCGTCGTCGTCGAGCACGATGATCCCCGCGTCGCGCAGCATCGCGGCGATCTCGCGGTCGGCGTCGGAATGGTAGTCGTGGTTGCCGAGGACCGCGACCACGGGAATGGGCAGGTCGCCGAGCTCGTCGGCGACGACCTGACCCTCCTCGATCGTGCCGTGCCTGGTCAGGTCGCCCCCCACGAGGAGGACTTCGGCCCGGTGCTCGATCCCCTCGAGCTTCTTGCGGTAGTGGCCCCGGATGTCCTCGCCGAGGTGGATGTCCGCCACCGCGGCGATGCGCAGCGCTCTCACAGGTGCTCCTCCTCCCCCGGGTCGCTTACCTCCAGGAGTTGGACCTCGTTGTGGACCGTCAGGCCCGGAGCCGCCTCGCGGGCGACGTCCTCGATGCCGTGCCTGCGCTCTTCGCAGGAAACCTGACCACGAAGGAACACCTGATCCCCGCGTACGTCCACACGGATGCCCAGCTCATTGGTGCGTTCGTCCTCCGCGAGAGCCCGCTGGATCCGGGCCGCCACGTACTGCGGCGTCTCCATGACTTCCCCCTCACCCTGTACGGCTATCGCTGCCCGACCTATACCGCATAAAACGCAGCGGTTTGAGATGCAATTACGGGGATATGGACAGTCCAGACCTCGGTACCTAAGACGCAGGTACCTCCGTGGCACGAACATGCCTGCCGGAGGAGCGTTCTTGGGAATGGGTCACGCGTCTTCTTCGCATCTCGGTGAGACTCCACTCCCGATCCGGCGACTTCACGATCGTTTCGGCCACGTCGTGCACAACCCCACCGGCCCGGCCACCGGGCACCCTCACCTGGGCTCCGTGATCCCCGAGCCAGGTGCTCGACACCGCCCCTCACGGAGGAACCCCTGTGAAGATCGCCATGATCTCGGAACACGCCAGCCCCCTCGCCGTTCCCGGCGCGGTGGACGCCGGTGGACAGAACGTCCATGTCGGCGCCCTCGCGCGCGAGATCGCCGGCCTCGGCCATGAGGTCACCGTCTACACGCGCAAGGACCGCGAGGACGCCCCCGACACCGTCGAGATCGGGCCGGGACTGAGCGTGGTGCACGTGCCGGCCGGACCGGCCGCCCCGATCTCCAAGGACGAGATCCTGCCCTGGATCCCCGACTTCGGCGCGTGGCTGCGCGACCGATGGGTCTTCGACCGGCCGGACGTGGTGCACAGCCATTTCTGGATGAGCGGCGTCGCCGCGCTGGAGGCGGCCGAGCAGGTGCGCGTCCCGGTCGTCCACACCTACCACGCCCTCGGCAGCGTCAAGCGGCGCCACCAGGGCTCCGCGGACGCGAGCCCGCGCGACCGGATCAAGGCCGAGGCCTCGATCGGCCGGCGTGCGGACGCGATCATCGCGACCTGCCACGACGAGGTCGACGAGCTGATCCGCATGCGTGTACCCCGCAGGTCCACCCGGGTGGTGCCCTGCGGCGTCGACACCGCCGCCTTCAACCACCACGTCACACCGCGCGAACGGCCCAGCCGTCCGCGGCTGTTGTCCGTGGGCAGGCTCGTGCGGCGCAAGGGCGTGGAGACGAGCATCGAGGCACTGCGCCGCCTGCCGGACGTCGAACTGGTCGTCGCGGGCGGTCCCGCGGCCTCCGAACTGCATCGCGACGCGGAGGTCACCCGCCTGCGATGGATCGCCGCCCAGGCCGGAGTCGGCGACCGGGTGCGGTTCATCGGCCGCATCGGCAGGTCCGAACTGCCCTCCCTCATGCGCTCGGCCGCGGCGCTCGTCTCGGTCCCCTGGTACGAGCCGTTCGGCATGGTCGCGCTTGAAGGGATGGCGTGCGGCGTCCCCGTGGTCGCCTCCGCCGTCGGCGGTCAGAAGGAGACCGTGGTCAACGGTGTGACCGGCCTCCTCGTCCCGCCGCGCCACCCGCGGGCGCTCGCGAAGGCCCTGCGGACCCTCCTCGACGACCCCGTGCGTCGTACGGCGTACGGCATCGCCGGGGCCGACCGGGCCAAGGTCAGGTACGGCTGGGGCCGCATCGCCTCGGAGACGCTCGCCGTCTACGACGAGGTGCTGTCCGCCCGGAGGAGGGGGAGCGAGGGCGCGGTGGTCATCGGAGCAGGTCCTGCGCCTGTTCGAGGACGTCGTCAACGGTGACGCCCGCGACCCACGAGGCCGATCTGTGCCCGCAGCCGAGGGAGCCCACGCTCCCTCCGTCGCAGGCCGGGCACTGGATCGTCCAGGAGATCAGCGGCCGGTGCATGCCCCTGCTCAGCGGTCCCCGGCTGATCAGATCGCCGCACCAGTAGACGCCGACCGTCGGCGTGCCGGTGGCGGCGGCGAGATGACGGGGCCCGCTCTCGTTGGAGACGACGAGGTCACAGGCCGCGTAGAGCGCGGCGAGCCCGCCGACGGAGAGTTCGTCGATCACGACGTGCCCGGGGCGCTTCATCGCGGCCGCCACCCGTTCGACGACGTCCCGTTCCGATTCCGTGCCGGTCACGACCACGGGCCGTCCCAGGCGGTCGGCGACCTCGGCGAAACACTCGGGAGGCCAGCGACGCCTCGGGTCCGGCGCGCCGGGATGGATCGCCACGAGTCCCTTCGGCAGTCTGCCCAGCCGCCGGTTGAGCTCCGACCAGTCCTCCCTGATGACGGACAGGTGCGGCTCGACGTCCGCGGTCCCCGCGCCGACAAGCCCGGCGACCTCCAGGGATCGGAGGGTCTCGTGCTGGTGGTCGATGTAGGGGATCCATCTGTCGAGACGCTCGGCGTCGGGCGCGCACAGGCCGGCGGTGAGCCGCGCGCCCAGCCGCCGTACGAACGGGTTGCAGTCGCGGCCGCCGCCGTGCATCTGCACCACGACGTCGAATCGGCGCGAGCGCAGATCGTCATAGACCTCGTCGGGAACGGCGCCGCCGCCGACGGAGGAGGACACGCCGGAGATGGGCGGCAGGGGCACCACGTCGTGCACGGGACCGGGACGGTTCCGCAGGAAGCGCGTGTGCCAGTCGCGTCCGAGCAGGGTGATCGCGGCGGCGGGATAGGCCCTCTTCAGGGCATCGAGGGCAGGCAGCGCGATCAGCAGGTCGGCCAGGACACCGGCCGGCAACACCGCGATCCGTTCGACACCCTCGACAAGCAGACCCGTCATGAGTCCCGGCTACCCCTTGACCTCATGGGCAAACGTCCGGCCGTGACGCTCAGCTGTCGCGCCGTGACGCGGCGACGCCGTGCGTGACTCGTTTCTTCTCGGGTAGAGGGCGCCCATGCCCCGGCCGCCCGCGGGCGGCCGAGCCCCGGCGGCGGACCTGAATCGAGAGGATGACGAGGTGAGCCTCAGCGACAAGGTCGTCGTGGTCACAGGAGCCAGCGGTGGTGTGGGCCGCGCGATCGTCCGGCAGCTCGGCGGCCAGGGGGCGATCGTCGCGTTGATCGCCCGTGGCGAGGCCGGCCTGGCCGGCGCCGCCGTGGACGTCGGCGTCGGAGGCGGCACCGCGAAGGTCTTCACCGCCGACGTGGCCGACTACGAGCAGGTACGGCAGGCCGCCCAGCGGATCGAGACCGAACTCGGCCCGATCGACGTGTGGATCAACGTCGCCTTCACGACGGTGTTCGCGCCGTTCATGGAGATCAGCCCGGAGGAGTTCGAACGCGTCACCCAGGTGACCTACCTGGGCTACGTGTGGGGGACGCGCGCGGCCCTCGAGGTGATGCGACCGCGGGACAGCGGCGTCATCGTGCAGGCCGGCTCGGCGCTGGCCTACCGCGCCATCCCACTCCAGTCGGCGTACTGCGGAGCCAAGCACGCGATCAAGGGCTTCACCGAGTCGGTCAGGACCGAACTCCTCGCCGCAGGGTCCAGCGTGAAGATCACGATGGTGCAGCTACCGGCCCTGAACACCCCACAGTTCGACTGGGGGCTGACCCGGTTGCGCAGGCACCCCCAGCCGGTGCCGCCGATCTATCAGCCGGAGGTCGCCGCCCAGGCGGTGCTGTTCGCCGCCGATCATCCGGAACGCAGGGAGTTCTGGGTCGGCGCCACGACGGCGGCCACGATCATGGCCGAGCGGGTCGCTCCCGGCCTGCTCGACCGCTACCTCGGCCGGACCGGGGTGAAGGCCCAGCAGGTGGAGGGCAAGGCGCCCGGTGAGGTGTCGAACCTCTGGGAGCCGGCGGACGACGACGAGGACTACGGCGCGCACGGCGGCTTCGACGACCGCTCGCACCCGCGCAGTGTCCAGGTGTGGCTGTCGCAACATCGCGGCGCGGTGACCGCCGCGGCCACCGGGCTCGCCGCGGCGGTGCTCGTGGGCCTGCGCCGCCGCCGGTGACGGAGACACCCGCCGAACTCGCGGGACGGGGGACTTGAACCCGCCGTCGCGGGAGGTCCTAGCGTTGCGAACGTGATCGGGAAAGACGACGTGGGACGTCGCTGGAGCATCGGCGAGGTGGCGCGGGCGAGCGGGACGACCGTGCGAGCCCTGCGCCACTACGACGAGATCGGCCTGCTGAGCCCGAGTGAACGCACCGCGTCCGGGCACCGCCGCTACACCGAGTTCGACGTGCGCCGGCTGTACCAGGTCCGGGCGTTGCGGAGCCTCGGCGTCTCCCTGGAGGAGATCGCGAGCGTCCTCGCGGATTCCACGGGCGGCCTGGAGGCGATGCGCGATCTGCTCGCGGAGCAGCTCCGCGGGCTGGAGGTCCACGCCGCGCAGGTCCAGCAGCTCACCGAGCAGCTTCGCGGGCTGCTCGGTCAGATCGACCACGCGTCGATGCCCGATCCGGACCAGTTCCTCACGACCCTGGAGATGATCTCTGTGTTCGAGACGTATTTCACGACGGAGCAACGCGAGCAACTGGCACGGCGCAGGGCCGAACTCGGCTCGGAGACCATCGAGGCGGCCAAGACCGAGTGGGCGGAACTCGTCGAGGAACTCCTGCGGCACGTGGAGGAGGACACTCCCGTCGAGGACCCGCGGGTGCGGTCCCTCGTCGCCCGCTGGGACGCGCTGGGAAGCCGCTTCCACGCCGGCGACGGCGAGCAGACCAGGGCGGCGGCCCAGCGCATGTGGAACGACAACAGCGAGGAGATCGGGCGGAGCCTGCCCTGGCCCGCCGACCGGATGCGTGACCTGGTCCGGTATCTGGAGCGGGTCCGGCAGGCCGGTTGACCTGCCGCGGTCTCAGGGACGGGAACAGCCCGCCGCGATCATCCGCGGCGGGCCGCTCCCGTCAGGGAACCCTCTGGATCAGAAGGCGTCGGTGTCTCGTCGCTCCTCGTAGACAGGGTGGTGGCGGATCACTTCATCGGTGGGCTCGACGGTCCTCACGGTGGTCGCCCGGCGCACCGTGCTCAGCCGCCAGATGCCGAAGAGCAGGCCGGCGAGGCCGCCCAGCATGAGGATCACACCGATCACCTGAATGTCCACTCCGGCCACGGCGAAGTCGACGGCCCAGGTGAGGATGGCCCCCAGCATGATGAGAATGATGCTTCCAGCGATGGTCATGGCGCAGTCCCTCCTTCGCCCTCTGCTCTATCCCCTGCACGGAAGTCAAACGTCGGCATGAGTCCGCGGCACCGGGCAGCATTGCCTTTATGACGGTTATGCCAGTAGTGGTGATGGGACTCATGGGGGCGGGGAAGAGCACGGTGGCCGGCCTGCTCGCCCGGACGCTCGGCCGTCCCATGAGAGACAGCGACGCCGACCTCCAGAGCCGCTACGGCACGACCGCAGCCACGATGGCCGCCGACGTGGGCCCCGGCGAACTGCACGCGCGTGAGGCGCTGGTGCTGAAGGAGGCCCTGGCCGCCGACCCGGTCCCGGTGATCGCCGCGGCGGCGAGCACGGTCGACGATCCGGACTCGCGGAGCCTGCTGGCCCCCGCGTTCGTGGTGTTCCTCGACGGGCCGCCGGCCGTCCTGGCCGAACGCATGCGGTCGAGCCCCCACCGGCCGCATTTCAAGCCCGACCTGGTCGAGATGCTCACCGAGCAGCGTGCCCGGCGCCTGCCGCACTTCCAGGAGGTGGCCGACGTCACGGTGGACACCTCGGCCAACACCCCCGAGGAGATCGCCGGCATCGTGCTGGCGAGGCTCGGCGGCGAGCCTGGCGGTCAGGCGTGACGGTCGGACATGACGGTCAGGCGTGACGCTCAGGCATGACCGTCGGCGGCGACGCCCGCGCGGCGCGTCACCACCACGGCGAGCACGACGAGCACGGTGAGGACGACCCCGGCGATCAGCACGGGCACGCCGGTGAAGGTGCCCGCGAGCACGAGGACCACGGCGGAGGGCACCAGCAGATTGTGCAGGTGGCCGACCTGGTGCGGACGGTGCTGCAACCACCACACGGCGAGCAGGAAGACCGCCACCGGAACGGTCACGACCGCCCCGGGCACCACCCCGTCACCGGTGGAGTGGTCCGTGGCGAAGTCGACGGCGGCGGACAGCCCCGCCCCGACGGCGGCCGCCGACCCGAAGACCAGGTAGTGGCCGTAGCCCCAGATGAAGGCCGACCGGTTGGAGGTCAGGAACCGGTGGGCGGGCTTGGCGAAGTACAGCCACCACATCGCGAACACGATGAGCAGCCCTCCCGCCGCCACGCCGTACAGACCCGCGGTGGCGTGTCTCGTGTCGACGGCCTCCTGAACGGCGAGAGTCGCCGCGAGGATCGACTCACCGAGAACGATCAGTGTGAACAGGCCGTAGCGCTCGGCGATGTGGTGCGGGTGCCATGCCGTACGGTGCCTGCGCTCGGCGAACAGCGGGACCGCGAGATCGGCGCACGCGAGGAGCAGCCACACCCACGGCCGCACCCCGGACGGGAGCGCCAGCATCGCGACCCATCCCGCCTCCACGAGCGTGACCCCGGCCGCGTATCGCAGCGCGGTCCCGCGGCCCTCCGGATCGGAGACGGCGGCGCGCAGCCAGTTGGCCACCAGGGCCGTGCGCATCACGACGTATCCCAGGACCGCGATGGTGAAGTCGCGCTGGTCGAACGCCCTCGGGATGCCCGCCGCGAGGATCAGCGCGCCGGTGATCTGGACCAGCGCGGCGATCCGGTACGGCACGTCGTCGGTGTCGTAGGCGGAGGCGAACCAGGAGAAATTCATCCAGGCCCACCAGATGGCGAAGAACGTCATGGCGTAGCCGACCAGGCCGTCGCCGAAGTGCCCCGCCGTCAGCGCGTGGTGCAGCCCGCCCGCCGCCTGCGCGACCGCGACGACGAAGCACAGGTCGAACAGCAACTCCAGCGGGGTGGCCACGCGCAACGACTCGGTGACGTCCCGGGCTGTCATCCGGCGTCGGCGTGGCGGCGTGGCCGCCAGCGTCTCCTGGCTCATCGGCGAGCAGGTCTCCTCTCCGCAAGGTGGCCCGCGGGCGCCGTACGGCGGGCAGCCTGAAGGCCGCGAGCACAGCCGGTGAAAGCGCACTCATCATAGGGACGCGAGGCGATCCGGCCCAGCCCGCGCCTAGTCCAGCACCCTGCGCGGGTGGCGGCCGTCGACGTAGCCGATGAACGGCGGGCAGATGTTGTAGCCGAGCAGTTCCTGCATCCGCTCCGGCAGGTCCCGCACGATGTCCCTCGGCACGGCGAGCAGGTGGTTCTCCTGCGGGCGCAGCCAGGAGGCCGCGTAGTGCAGGACCACGCCGAGACGCGGCCGGTCGGTGCGGTTGGCGCCGCCGCCGTGCCACAGGGTGCCGAGGTAGATGAGCGCGGAGCCGGCGGGCATCTCCGCCCCGATGGTCGGCGTGCCGGGCCCCGGCCGTTCCTCACCCCAGCGGTGGCTGCCGGGAACGAGCCGGGTGGCTCCGTTCGCCTCGGTGAAGTCGTCGAGCGGCACCATCACGTTGATCACCATCTCGCGATGAGGACGCGGGACGGGATAGACGCCGTCGTCCGGGTGGAGCGCCTGCGCCGTCTCCCCCGGCCCGATCTCGATGCCGGTGGGCGCGCTCAACTGGTAGTGCCCGAGGAAGTGGTCGAGCACCGCGAGCACGAGCGGATGGGTCGCCGGTCCGTCGAACCTCCGCGTCTTGGCGAACAGCGCGTAGACCCGCCGGGTGCGGTCGCCCTCGAAGTCGTTCCGCCCGAAGGGCGTGCTCTCGAGGATGGCCCGAAGCTCCGCCCTGGCCCCCGCGACCTCCTCCGGGCTCAGCAGGTCCGGGACGATCACGTAGCCGTGGCGGTCGAGTTCGTCCAAAACCGTCGCCGCTTGAGGCAGAGTCACAGATCGAGACTAATCATCCGGAACAAAGTTCGGTAGCCATGCGACCGGATCGATCCGCCTCATCCGCCTCCCGTCAGGAGGAGATCGTCTGACTTCCGATCCGCTCCTGGGCGGTGAGCAGGTCGCGCAGTTCCTCCGCGTCCTCTCCCGACGCGGTCATGATCAGACCCCGGTCCATCTCCACCCGGGACAGCGACCGCCTCATCCGCGTCGCGTACCAGCGCCCCGCGTCACTTCTCCAGATCGACCAATGACTTCCGTACTCACTGCGCAACTGACTCCACGCGAGATCCTCGGCTGAGATCGGCACTGCCATCACCTCCAGGCTCGGTGCCAGGAAGCAGCAGTGTGCTCGTCCGGACACGAACGGTAGTGAGAAGCGATCTCCCCCGTCCGGAGCCCCCGCCACCGTGGGCACGACGAAGATCTTCCGTTGGATGCGCTGACTTCACCTGATCTTGGCGTGCCGGAAATGACACGGGTATTCGGAGAAGGTTAGGGATCAGGTCATTTGGGGTTACCTGTCCGGGTAATCGGCTGGGTCACCATCGCGGCAAGATGCAGTGCTCGTCCTGCGGCTCCCGGGATGGAACATGAGGATCGTACGGCTGGCCAACTTCATCGCCCCCCGATCGGGAGGCCTCCGAACCGCCCTGAACGAACTGGGCGCGGGCTACGAGGCCGCCGGGCACGAAGCGGTGCTGGTGATTCCCGGACCCGAGGCCGGCAGGCGCGACACACCCTCGGGACAGATCATCACGGTGCCGGGTCCCGTCGTCCCGGGATCGGGCGGCTACCGGGTCATCACCGCGCGCCGGTCGCTGCGCCGGCTGCTCGACGACCTCGCTCCCGACCGGCTGGAGGTCTCCGACCGCACCACGCTCCGGTGGACGGGCCGCTGGGCCCGCTCGCGGGGCGTGCGGTCGCTCATGGTCTCGCACGAGAGTCTCGACGGGCTGCTGCGCCTGTTCGCCCCGCGCTTCCTGCCCGCGTTCCCCGGTTCGGGCGACGCGCGCGCCGACCGGGCGGAGCGGATCGTCAGAGGGCTCGCGGACCGGCTCAACCGGCGGACGGCGGCCGACTTCGACATGGTGGTGTGCACGACGGAATGGGCGGCGGCCGAGTTCAGGCGGCTGAACGTGCCCAACCTGATGCGCGTTCCCCTCGGCGTCGACCTGGCCCGGTTCTCCCCCGAGCGGCACGACCCCGAGTTGCGCCGCCGGTTCGCCGCGCCCGGCGAGCCGCTGCTCGTCCACTGCAGCAGGCTCTCGCCCGAGAAGCGACCCGACCGGCCCATCGAGGCGCTGCGCGAACTCCGCCGCCGGGGCGTGCCCGCCGTACTGGTGGTGGCGGGGGACGGCCCGCGGCGGGCTGCGCTGGAGGCGCGGGCGGACGGGCTGCCGGTCCGGTTCCTCGGGCACGTCTCCGACCGCGACCTCCTCGCGCGGCTGCTCGCCACGGCGGACGTCGCCATCGCGCCCGGTCCCGTCGAGACCTTCGGGCTGGCCGCGCTGGAGGCCCTGTCGAGCGGAACCCCCGTCGTGGTGTCGCGGGAGAGCGCGCTGCCCGAGGTCATCGGCGAGTCCGGGGTCGCGGTCGGCGACGACCCGGGCGAGTACGCCGACGCGGTGCGGCTGCTCCTGGCCGGCGAGGAACGGCATCGCCGTGACGGCGCCCGCCGCCAGGCCGAGCGCTTCGACTGGCCGGGCTCCGCGGACGGGTTCCTGCGCGCCCACGGGCTTGCGAACCTGATCGGAGGTCGACGCTAGTGGCAACCCGACTCGTGGCACTGGGTGACTCGGTCACCGCGGGACTCGGCGACCCCCTCCCCGGCGGCGGTTGGCGCGGCTACGCGGCCATCCTGGCCGACGCGCTCGGCCCGCACGGGCAGGTGGAGTTCAGCAACGTCGCCACGTCCGGGGCGACGTCCCACGACCTCGCCGCGGACCAGCTTCCCCGCGCCCTGTCCCTGCGTCCCACGCTCGCCACGGTGCTGGCGGGGGTGAACGACACACTGCGCGGCACGTTCGAACTGCCGGCTATCGCGTCCGACATCGAGGAGGTGGTCGGAGGGCTGCGCCGTACCGGCGCCACCGTGCTCACCATCCGCCTGCCCGACCCGGGACTGATGCTGGGCATCCCCGACCTCGTCCGGCGGCCGCTCACCCGGCGGGTGCGGGCGATCAACACGATCCTCGACCACGTCGCCCGCCGGTACGACACGGTCCACGTCGACCCGGCCTGCCACCCGGCCCTGTACGAGCGGCGGATGTGGGGGGTCGACCGGCTCCACCCGAGCGAGCGCGGCCACCGCCTGCTCGCCCGGCTCATCGCCACCGAACTGGCCGCACGCGGCGTCCCCCTGGACGCGATGCCCGACGCGGAACCCACCGACGCGAACCCGTCCGCCTGGGCGAGCGCGCGCTGGATGGCCGTCGAAGGCACCGGGTGGGTGGTGCGGCGCTCCCGCGACTTCCTGCCCGAACTCGCCCGCCTCGTCCTCAGCGAGGCATGGCACGACGTCCGCGGCCGGGCGGCCCTGCTCGACCAGCGGTTCCACACCGATCTCGATCACGCCCTGCGGCACCTCGGCGCGCGTCCTGTCGTGACCGGCCCGCGGCGAACGCCCTCTCCCTCCCCGCACGTCGCTACGGAAGATGCCTGCCCATGAGAGTCGCCATCGTCTCGGAATCCTTCCTCCCCCAGGTCAACGGGGTCACCAACTCGGTCTGCCGCGTCCTGGAACATCTCGAACGCCACGGCCACGAGGCGATGGTGGTCGCGCCGGGCCGCGGTCCGGCGGACTACGCGGGCTTTCCCGTGCGGACCACCCCGGCCTTCCGCCTGCCGTTCTACCGCTCGTTCCGGGTCGGCCTGCCGAGCGGCGAGATCATGTCGTCGCTCGAGGCGTTCGAACCCGACGTCGTCCACCTCGCCTCCCCCACCGTGGTGGGAGCGTCCGGCATGACGGCCGCCGCCCGGCTCGGCGTCCCCGCCGTCGCCGTCTTCCAGACCGATCTCGCCGGCTTCGCCCGCCAGTACGGCATGCGGGGCGCCGACGCGGCCATCTGGAGCTGGCTGCGCCACATCCACGTCCGCGCCGCCCGCACGCTCGCGCCCTCCTCGGCGACGATGAGCGAGCTCAACGCGCACGGGATCCCGCGGCTGTCCCTGTGGGGGCGGGGTGTCGACCTCGACAGGTTCAACCCCGGGCACCGTTCGGAACGGCTCCGCCGTGAGCTGGCTCCGAACGGCGAGGTCATCGTCGGCTACGTGGGTCGTCTGGCGGCGGACAAGCGGGTCCACCTGCTGGCCAGGCTGGCCGACCTGCCGGGGGTCAAGCTGGTCGTCGTGGGAGACGGCCCCGCCGCCCGGGTCCTGCGACGCCGCATCCCTGAGGCGGTCTTCTGCGGGCTCCGCACCGGCACGGAACTCTCGGAGATCCTGGCCTCGTTCGACGTCTTCGTGCACACGGGCGCGAACGAGACGTACTGCCAGGCCGTACAGGAGGCATTGGCCGCCGGGGTCCCGGTCGTCGCCGCGGCGGCGGGCGGCCCGCTCGACCTCGTCCAGCCCGGACGCAACGGGCTGCTCTACCCGTCCGACTCTCCCGAGGCGATGCGCGACGCCGTCGCCCACCTCGTGACCGACGACGAGGCGCGGGCGCGGATGAGCGGCAACGCACGCGCGTCCGTGCTCCACCGCACGTGGAGCGCACTGTGCGCCCAGCTCGTCAACCACTACGAGAGGGCGGTCGCGGAGGGCTTCCAGCCGCACGAGGACGCCTGGTCCCCGCGGATGGCCGACTCGTCCGAAGCCCACGCGAGCACCTGACATTTCCGTCATCGACGATTGACCATACTTCGCACCACGAAGTATGGTCGCCGACATGGCCAAGAAATCGCCGACGGTGAGCGAGCCGACGTACTTCATCCTCGCCGCACTGCTCGACGGCCCCTTGCACGGCCACGCCATCATCCGGCGCACGCTGGAGCTGTCGGAGAACCGGGTGAAACTGCCGGTCGGCACGCTGTACGGCGCACTCGACCGGCTCGCGGCGAACGATCTGATCGCGGTGGAGCGTGAGGAGGTCGTCGAAGGACGGCCGCGCCGCTACTTCCGGCTCACCGACGACGGGCGCGGGTTGGTCTCCGCGGAGGCGCTGCGCATGCAACAGGCCGCGTCCGTGGTGACCAGCCGGATCCTCGGCACCGGATCGGCCTTCACATGAGCGCGGGCACACACGCGGCCCCCACCACGGAAACCCCGAAGAGGGCGCTGGCTCGGCGCTACGAGCGACTCCTGCTTTTCTATCCGCGCGACTACCGCCGCCGGTTCGGGGCCGAACTCGTCGCCACGCTGCTGGACGGCTCCGAGCCCGGCCGGGCGCTGCCGTCCCTCACCGAGTCGGCCGGCCTGATCCGCGGAGGCTTCCGGACGAGGGCGACGTTCGCCGCGCGCGGCTCTCCGTGGCGCGACGGCCTCCATCTCGGGATCCTCGTCGTGGTGCTGGCCGACCTGGCGATGCTGGTCCCCTACGCCGGCTCGATGCCCGTCTGGACCGGGCTGTCCGCGGCGATCGTGCTGGCGGTGCTGCGGGGGCGGCCCGGGCTCGCGATCCCACTGGTCCTGCTGGTCGGCGGCAAGGTCGTCGCCATCGCTCTCGGCAGACCCTGGCTGGACGAGACGTTGCTGCCCATCTTCCCCGACGCGATCTGGGGCGGCCGTGCGCTGTACAGCGTGGGCGGACCTGTGGCCCCGGCGGCGGCCTACACGGTGGTCCTCCTCGGCCTGCTGGTGCTGACCGCGGGCGACACATCGCTCAAGAAGCGGTCCTGGTGCTGGTGGGCGGTGGTTCCGCTGATCGCGGGCACCGATCCGGCGGGACTGGATCTCGCGGGCGGGTCGCCGCGCACGATGGCGAGGGTCGGGCTGGAGGTCGCACTGCTCCTGCTCGCGATCTGGGCCGGTCGCCTCGCGGGCGATCCACGGTGGGCGGTGGCGGCCGGGACCTATCTCCTGACCGAACTGACCGTTCTGGCCGAGAACCTGTCCTCCTCCACCCGCCAGGACGTCGCCCACTTCGCCCTGCTCGCCTTCCTCACCTTCGCGGCGATCGCCGTGCCGTACAGAGCACGAACGCAGCCCCAACTCTGACCTGCGCCTGATCGACCGCTTCTCCGCATTCGCCACGTGGCCGTTCTCGCGTGCGCGCATTCCCCCACAGCCCGGCGGTGAATTCCCCGCCGACGACGATTGGATTCAGCGTGCTCACAGACGTCCGACCGGCGCCGCCCGCGCTGCCCCGGCCCGGCGTTCTCGCGGGCCACCACGCCTTCGCCGTGGTCCTCGCGTTCGCCGCCGCACTCCGCGTGATCACGATGCTCGGTTACCCGCCCGCCCGGCTGTACTGGTACGACTCCTTCACCTACATGGACACCGCCGCCCATCTCTCACCGCCGGGCGACTTCCACCCGATCGGCTACTCGCTCCTGCTTCGGCTGCTGTGGCCGTTCCACAGTGTCGAACTGGTCGCGGCCCTCCAGCACACGATGGGTCTCACCATCGGCATGATGATCTACGCGTTGCTCCGCCGCAGGTCCCTGCCCGCCTGGGGCGCGTGCCTGGCCGCGGCGCCCGCCTTGTTCGACGCCTCCTTCCTGCAACTCGAACACGCCGTGTTGTCGGACACGCTGTTCATCTTCCTGATCACAGCCGGGCTCGCCACGCTCATGTGGTCGCCGCGTCTGTCGGCACGGGCCGCCACGGGAGCCGGCCTGCTGTTCGCGTTCGCCGCGCTCACACGGACGATCGCGCTGCCGTTGCTCGTGCTCGTGCTGCTGGTCCTCGCCCTCCAGCGGACCGGTCTGCGGCCCCTGCTCGCCCTCGCCCTGGCCGGGATGTTGCCGCTGGCCGCCTATGCCGCCTGGTACGGCCAGAGCCATGGAAGGCCCGCACTCAGCGGCGCCGACGGGATCGCCCTGTGGGCCCGGACGATGACCTTCGCCGACTGCGCGGTCATCCGGCCGCCGGCCGACCTGGCGGGGTTCTGCCCGAACGGCACCGTCGTCGACGCCGCGTCCGAGTACGTCTGGGCGCCCGGCGCGTCGCTGAACCTGCTGCCGGGCGACCGGTTCGACCACAACGAGGCCGCCCGCGCCTTCGCGATCCGCGCGATCGCCGCCCAGCCGTTCGACTATCTCCGGGACGTGGCCGCGGACACCTCCATCGCCTTCTCGTGGACCCCGATCGCCCACCCCAGGCGCACCACGCCCGCATTCGGCTTCCGGCACGGGACGGCCGGACTGCCGGACCAACCTCTGATCGACAAGGTGCGCAGGGAGTTCGACCCCGACATCCGTGGGATGAGTTCGGTCCGGCCCTACTCCGACATCCTGATCGCCTACCAGTACCCCGCCTACCTGCGCGGCCCGATGCTGGCCGCCATCCTGCTCGTGGGCGCGGCGGGTGCGGCGCTGAGACGCCGGACGGTCCTGCTGCCCTGGAGCCTGTCCGCGGCCCTGCTCGTCTGCCCGGTCGCCGTCCTAGACTTCGATCATCGCTACGTTCTGCCGGTCGTCCCCGTCGCCTGCCTGGCCGCGGCTCTCGCCCTCCACGCGCTGGCAGCGCGACCTTCGCTCCCGATGAGCGGCCCGGCTTAGCGGGACGCGGCGTACGCCTGCGAAGAGGGGAACGGCATGACCAGGAGGTTCACGGCGGTCGCCGCACTCTTGCTCGTCGCGCTCTCGGGCTGTGGCAGCGCGGCCGCCGAACGAGCCGTCGCCCGGCCGGGCACGCCCGCGGACGGCGCCCGGCAAATGGAAGCGATACGAGGCGACTGCATGAGGGAGAAGGGTTTCAGGTACGTCCCCTACGTCCCGCCGCCGAGGCGGAAGACCGCCGCGGAGGTCGAGGAGGAGGCGGGCGACTACCAGGCGATGAAGCGGTTCCGCCAGAAGAACGGCTACGGCGTGTTCGCGTTCTACGTCTACCCCCAGGAGTACGGCAACCCCATGGTGCCGCCGGACAGACCTCTCCCTCCTGATCCCGATCCCAACCACAAGCTCATCGCGTCGCTGTCGAAGACGCAGTTCCGGGCGTACCAGGAAGCCGACCAGGAGTGCCTTGTGCGGGCGGTGAAGACCGTCGTCGGCAAGGACGTGAAGTCGATCGGCGATCAGGTCGACCAGGCCAACACCAGGGCGGCGCAACTGAAGAGCCACGCGCTCGACGGCGATCCGCTGCTCGCCGGGCGCGCCGCCGCCATGGCCACGTGCCTCGAGGACAGGGGTTACCGGATCGGCTCGACGCGGCCGACCGCGATGGCGGACCGGGGGCGCGCGGTGCTCGAAGCGATCAAGAAACCCATGGGCACGAGGATCCCAGAGGATGTCCGGATGGAGATGGACCAGCCGGAAGGAGCACTCTTCGAACCCGACCTGTCGGTCGGGCAGGCCCGGCCGTACCTGGCGGAAGAGATCACGGACGCCCTTGACGACCTGGAGTGCGGCAGAGACTTCTATACCGTCTACGAACCCAGGAGGACGGCGATCGAGGCGCGGGCGTACACGGAGTTCGGGCTCTACGGTCTGCTCTGACATCTCCGCTCTGTCATCTCCGCTCTGTCATCTCCGCTCTGACACCGCCGCCTGCCCGGCCGCGGATGTCACACTTTTCGCGGCTCGTTTCGTCTCGGAAGTGAAAGGCGCCCGACAGGGGCGCCGGCCACAGAGAAGAGTCGACATGACCACCACGAAAGGCACCCGGCAGATCGTCGTCCTGGGCGCCGGCTACACCGGAATGCTCACCGCGATCCGCGTGGCGGGGCGCACCCGACGTCACGGCGGGCACGTCACGCTGGTCAACCCCTCCAGCAGGTTCACCGAGCGGCTGCGCATGCACCAGATCGCCATCGGCCAGTCGCTGGCGGACTTCCAGATCCCGGATGTGCTCGACGGCACCGGCGCCGACTTCGTCCAGGGCTGGGCGACCGCCATCGACCCCGACGCCCGTGAGGTCACCGTGACGACGTCCGACGGGACGCGTGTCCTGCCGTACGACCGGCTGGTCTACGCCCTCGGCGGCAAGGCCGACCGCACGATGGTCCCGGGAGCGGACGAGCACTCCCACACCCTCGACGATCCCGCGGCCGCGGCCCGGCTGGCCGCCAGGCTGGCCGAGATCGCGCGTACCGGCGGCACCGTGGCGGTCTGCGGCGCCGGCCTCACCGGCGTCGAGGCCGTCACCGAGATCGCCGAGTCCTTCCCCACCGTACGGACCGTCCTGATCAGCCGGGACGTGCCCGGCGCGATGATGGGCGGGCGTGCCCGCGCGTACCTGAATCGGGCGCTGGAGCGCCTCCACGTCGAGGTCCGGTCCGGGGTGGAGATCACCAAGGTGCTGCCCGACGCGGTCGAACTGTCGGGAGGCGAACTGGTGCACTCGGACGCCACCCTGTGGACGACCGGTGTCCACGCCGCGCCGCTGGCCGCGCGATCGGGCGTCACCACCGACGATCACGACCGGATCGTCGTCGACGCCACGCTGCGCTCGGTCTCCCACCCCGCTATCTACGCCGTCGGCGACGCCGCCGCCGTGCGTCAGGCGTACGGAGTGCTGCACGGCACCTGCCAGAGCGGCCTGCCGACGGCCATGCACGCCGCCGACGCGATCGGAGGGGAACTGCGCGGCAGGCGGCCGGGGGCGTTCCGGTTCGGCTACCTCCACCAGCCCGTCAGCCTGGGCAGGAAGGACGCGGTCATCCAGTTCACCCGCGCCGACGACACCCCGCGCCGGTGGCATCTCACCGGCAGGCGCGCGATCGCCTACAAGGAGTTCGTCTCGAGCAGCCCGATGGCGACCTACCGGCTGTCGAAGCTGTTCCCCCTCCCCAGCCGCGCGCTCTGGTCACGCGGCGGGCGCGGCAACCCCGCGCCGCGCGCCTGACGTGCGGTGCCGGGGCCGCGCGGGGTGCTCGGGCGCGACTTCGCCCAGGTACGCCGGCTCGCCGAGGGCGACCTGCGCCACCTCGTACTCCACGTCTTCCTGTACGGGCGCCGCGTAGCCGCCCACCCGATGGCCGATGTCCCCGGACGGAGGCAGCCCCCTGCGGAACGACCGCGCCGACACGGGATGATCCTTGATCGTCTCGGGTCCGCCTCCGAACGCCTCGGCCAGGACCGGGTGGGCGGACGTCGGGACCGTCACGACGACATGCGCCCGAAGGGGCACGTAGGGATAGGGCTCGATCCCCTCCGGCGCCTGGCACGGCGACGCCTCGGCCCCGGCGGGAACATAGAGGACGCGGGCCCCCGCCTGAGTCGCGGGGTCCCAGGGGCCGACGGTCTCCTCGCCGTCGCCGATCTGGCCGTCGAAGTAGAAGAACGACAGGACCCCGTCGGCCGGAAGCCCGCCCGGATCCACCGTTTCCAGAGCCGAGCAGTCCAGGGCCGCGACGAACGTCAACGGCCCCCGGTCCTCCCATACGGGCCAGAAGACGTCCGGCGCAAGCCGCGGGTCTCCGCCGAGGTGTCCGGCCACCCGGTCTCCGTCCTCCGCGTGGGTGAGCCGCAGGCCCGGCCTGAGCAGGGAGATCCAGGTGTCGGCGACATCCGCGGGAAGATGGCTTCGCGCCAGGCCGGCGAGGCTCTCCCTGGTCGCTTCGCGGACTTCGGCTAGATCATCCATGGTGTACGGATATCACGGGCTTCGGTCGGATGACGGTCAGTCCAGGAAGACGTAGTAGGAGTCCACGGCCGGTTGACCGGTGTAGTTCGGCCCGGCGTCGTCGTCGGATCCCAGGTACCGATAGGGCAGGTCGCCGCCCCCGCCGTTCCGGCAGGTGATCCGGCGGCGCCGCGAGTCGTAGGTGAATCCCGACGCCCTGAGCGCCGCGTTGAGACATCGTCCCGCCGGCGAGCCGTCCTCCAGCCGGATGCACCGCATGTCGAAGTCGCCGACGAACAGGCCGTCGCCGGCCAGCCACGTGGGGATCCGGGAGAGCACCCTCAGCTTGTCGCCGACGTAGTGCAGGCCGTGGACGCAGGTGATCAGGTCGAACGGCTCATCGGGCTCCCACGAGGTGATCGATGCGGTGATCAGCCGCAGCCGCGGCGGCCGGGAGGGACCGGCGAAGAAGTCGACCAGGTCCACCCCCACGACCTCCGCCTCGTCGCCGAGTTCGCGGGAGGCCTCGATGAGAGCCCGTGCCGTACCGCAACAGAGATCGAGCCATCGCACCACCGGCCGGGCGGGTGACCGGGAGCGCAGGACGTCCAGCACGTCGAGGCCCAGCGCTCGGCCGTAGCCGTTGGAGCCGGTCAGGCCGCGTTCGCGGTTCATCGTGCGGTTGGCCACCACCGCGGAGCGCTCCAGCGTCCGGTCGTCGAGCAGTCGCACCGTCGAACCCCTTCCCGGACGGCGATCGGCCGATCACCGTGGCCTGCCCCATCACACCACCGCCCTTCCTCGGCTCACGGTCCGGGATGCGGGGAGCCTTCGGCGGCCTCCCGGCCACGGCGCAACCTGGCCAGCCAGGCCGGTGACCGCCCGCCCGGCCCGAGGCGGTAGGCGTCGAGCAGCCAGTCGCCCAGCCGCTCGCGGTCGATGACGACCACATCGTGATCCCGCGCCGTCCTGGCCGCCTCCGCACTGAGGTGGTGGGAGGTGATCAGGACACCGCGATGATCCCGGTACGGCCTGGCCTGCAGGGCCCCGACGAAGTCACGCACCTGCCCGGGGCCCACCGCACGCGTGTAGTACTTGCACTGGATCGCGTAGCGCGCGCCGTCCGGAGCGACGCCGAGCACGTCGACGCCCCGGTCTCCCGCTCCCCCGATGACGCTCACCTTGCGGAAGCCGTCCCGGCGCAACAACTCGGCGGCGAGTTCCTCGAACCGCCGTGGATCGAGCCGGTCGAGCCCGGCCCTCCGCAGCGCGTCCTTGCGGTAGCTCGCCCCCATTCGGCGGATCACGAGAAAGGCGGCGACCGGCAGGACGACGACCACGACGGCGATCGCGAGCAGTAACGCCCACCCCATGGCTCTCACGGCCTCGGTCACCGCGATGAGCACGACCACGACAGCCGACGCCCACACCACGCCGTTCCCGCGCGCGCCTCGCCTGCCGCGCCCCCGCTTCCGCACCGGCGATCTACGCCTCGCCATCGTGACCTCCAGGATCGGGGAAGACCCTGCCGAGTCTGATCGGCCCGACCGACAAAACCGTGCTCACAGCACTTGATCACCCGAGCGGGAAGGAGGCCGTCTCCTTCCACAGCGCTCCGTCGTAGGTCTCCAGCGCCACGGCACGGACGCGAGTGATCACCGGCAACCGCCCGGCCAAATCGGCCTCGATCATGTCCTGGACATCGGGGGCCACGCCCTCGGCCACGGTCAGGTGCGGCATGACGTCCTCGAACCGCCCGCCGTACGGCGGAGCCTCGGGCCAGCGCGCCGCGACCGCCTCGGTCAGCTCCCGGAACGGGCCGTCAGGGTCGGGGGCCAGGTAGATCACGTCAGGGAAGCGGCCACAGGTGGAGAACCGCGCCTCGAACGCGTCATGGGCGGCGAACACCTCCCCCAGAGCGGCCACGACCTCGGCGTCGACGCGGTCGGCGTCGAGGAAGGGGTAGAGCACCGTCACGTGCGCGGGGACCCCGAGGGCGGCGGAGGAGTCGAACCGCCGCCGCCAGGCGCTCACCACGGCTTCCGCCTCAGGCACGTGGACCACGAGCGCGGTCTGTCCAGGCACGAACTCCGCCACCGGGCACCTCTCAGTCGGTCAGGGATGCAGCGGATCTTCAGCCTTTACCGTTACCACGCGAAGGCTCCCCTGGGATATGTCCGATCAATCCGTGAACCACGCACCAGAAGTGACGAGTCCGGGCAGGAGCGTCACGATCTTCGGCGAGTACGTGCTCGTGACGGGCGAGGGCCGCGGAGTCCGGGCACGAAAAAACAGCCGGGCACGAAAAAGACCGGCGCACCCCTCGATTGAACGAGGAATGCGCCGGTCTTCTGCGAAGTGCGCCGCCAGGGACTCGAACCCCGGACCCGCTGATTAAGAGTCAGCTGCTCTAACCAACTGAGCTAGCGGCGCCTGCGACGTGGGTAACCTTAGCAGCCCCGAGGACGGCACGCACATCGGAAATCAGGTGCGGGAGTCTCGCAAAGGGCGCCGCGACAGGCTCAGCTGCTGCTCCACGCACCGCTGGAGAAGGGGACCGGAGTACCCCTCTTGCCGGGACCGTCGCCCCACTTGGTCACCACGTACTCCACCGGGATGTGCCCCTGGGAGCTGCCGACCGTGAGCGTGTCGGAATTCCAGCTGGCGCCGACGAGATCGGCGAAGGTCTTGCCGTCGATGTCGAGCATGACGCCGTCGTTCGAGGGGGTGCCGGGGCCGCGGTCGCCGATGAAGAACTTCGCCCTGCGGCCGTTGTAGAAGACGTAGCCCTCGGTGCCGAGCGGCCAGCTGGGGCTGGCGAACAGGCCCTGCTGCATGGGCTTGCCGATCGCGGGCTGCCCGGTGTCCCCCAGCCGGCCCGAACCGTCGTCCCAGAAGTACGAACCGCTCGTCGAGCCCCGCAGGAGAACCTGCTCGTTCTCGACGCCCGCCGGAGCGGCGGCGAGGGTTTCGTTCACCGCCGGCTTCACGACCGGCGCGGCACCCATGATGGAGGCGCCGATGATGGCGGCGCACGCCACGGAGGTCACGGACGACACGGTCCGGTGGGCGCGCACTTCGCGGACACCCTTGCCGAACAGGTCACGGACGGCGTTGGTACACAGGCCGGCTACGGCCTTGGTACGCGGATCGAGAAAGGTCTTCATGGAAAGCCTGGGGATCTTTCGTGAGACGACGGATGAGCGACTTTGCGTCGGCGATCGAACCTTGCGGTTCGGACTGGCCGTGGACGCGGGTCGCTTGGCCGGGCGAGATAAATCGATCGCCCGCGAGACACACGCTCAGGCGCGGAAGCTATGAGGACAGGCCGTGAGGCCGCCGTATGTCAGACGTGGTCCGAAAGGATCTGGAGTGAAGGCCGCTGGTGGGGTCACCCACCGCTGATCTCTTCTCCTGGACTTGCAGCCACCGGTCGGTAGCAATTGGGACTCTACAAGACAAGTCAGGATAGAACCAAGTAAATCCCCCATAACACCCAGAAGATCTACCGCTTCTCCCAAGGGGAGACCACGAGCTCAGACGGCCACAAGGCCTGATTCAACGCGACAGAAGCCCCCATCACCTGAGTACGACGGCGTACCGAGGCAAAGCCCTCCGGGCAAAGAGCAAGTCAGGGGCTCGGTCAGGAAAGAGGGTGGGCACACATCGGCATGGAGAGGGTAAAAGCGGCCCGGGTAACGGGCTCGTCAGGCCACGTCTGGTCACCGCCCCGATTGGGCAAAGCCCCCAAGGCCGGCCACGCCGATCGCTGAACCTCGCGCGAGAACGGATGAGCAGTCGCCGCATCGGCCCGCCGTCCGCCCGCGACGCCTCGCCGGGCGAGCATGGGCATCGCCCGGGTGCGGGAGTAGATGACGGCATGGGCCGTCCGGAGAGAACGACGATCGTCAGCGGCCGCATGGGTTCCAGGACCCTGCCAGTGGCGGACGACCACGGGCCGCCACGTTCGACAGATTTGGGGCATAAAAAAACGCCGAGGCCGGACAGTCCCCCAACTGTCCGGCCTCGGCTGAAGCGGTTCCGCCAGTCATGCCCTCCCCAAAGGCACCGGCAGGCCCCCGCTTGTTGCCGGACGCGGTTCCCCCTCCGCGTCCTTCGGTAAAGCTTCAACTGGTCCTCTCGACCTGCTACCACACTAGCGCCGTGGTTGTCATGAACTCGTCATCGACAGGTGGATTTTCGGCCTACATCCGGCGTTGACCAGGTGCGACACGGTCAAGCGACACCCCCCACGACGAAGCCGGGGCCCTGGAATCCCCGATTTCCCGCCCACGAAACCCACTCAGAGCAACCACTCGGAAGAACACCCGGCCGGGCGGATGTGGAACTCGTCACATCGATCCGCTCGATCCGCCCTCGGCGGACGCGGAGACTGTCGGGACCAACGGGTGAACGCGGGTCAGGCGGGACTACCCGTTGAGGACGATGCGGACCTCGGTGCCCCGCTCGAGTGAACGGCTCACGATGCAGTGCCGCTCGTGGACCCGCTGCGCCACCGACTCGAAGACCTCCCGGGCCTCCTCGGACGGCGCCTCGACGTCGTAGGTGACCGTGACGGACTCCAGTTGGGTGGGGCCGGCCTTCTCGGACGTCACATCCATGGCCAGCCGTACGAGCCGGTGGCCCCGCTGGGCGGTGAGGGGCTCGACGGTCATGATGTTGCATCCGCCCACGGCCGCGAGCAGCAGTTCCAGCGGGCTGAACCGGCCCTCCGACGTGCCCATGGTGATCTCCGCGCCCCGATCGTTACGGGCGACGAATCCATCTTCGGTGCGCTCAACGTGGACGAATGCCATGACGTCACCCTACTGGGGAAGGATCGACCTCGGTCGCGTAGCCGGGATCAGCGCCCGGCCGCCTCTCCGAACGCGCCCGCGTCGCGAAGGGTGTCCCTGATCGTCTCCCTGAGGGCGTATCCGAGGCCGTGCACGGTGTGGATCAACCGGGGCTCCCCCGCCGCCTCCGTCTTCCTGCGCAGGTAGCGGATGTAGACCTCCAGCGAATTGGACGCGGGACGGAAGGCCTGCCCCCAGATCCGCTCCAGGATGACCTTGCGCGTGAGCACCTGTCCGCCGTTGCGGATCAACAGGTCGAGCAGGGCGTATTCCGTCCTCGTCAGGTCGATGACCCGGCCTCCCCTCCTCGCCTGCCTGCTCTCCGGAAGCAGCGTCAGGTCGGCGAAGCCCGCCGCCGGCTCCGCCGGGCCCGTACGGCGCAGCAGCGCCCGGACACGGGCCAGCAGTTCCTCCACGGCGAAGGGCTTGACCAGGTAGTCGTCGGCGCCCGCGTCGAGGCCGGCCACCCGGTCCCCGACCTCTTCCAGCGCGGTCAGCATCAGCACCGGGACCCGGTTGCCCTTCTCCCGCAGCCTCCGGCAGACCTCCAGACCGTCGATCCGCGGCATCAGCACGTCGAGCAGCACGAGTTCAGGCGTGCCGCCGGTGATCGCGGCGAGCGCCGACTCGCCGTCGTCGGCGGTCGTGACGCGGTATCCCTCCCCGCGAAGGGCGCGCGCGATCGCGTCGCGTACGTCCGGATCGTCGTCCACGACCAGCATCCGTGTCTTGACCACCACGCCATCCTGGCCTGAGACGATGAGAAGTTCATGAAGGAACGCCGCAGGCCGGCGCCCGTATCCGCGGCGCACCAGCCGATCGCGCCCCCGGCCACGGGTGGCTCGTTCAGATCCGCCTCATATCCATCGGCGATGGTCGGGGGATGGCACACACCGACTTGACGGGCGCGGCCCCGGCGGACCGCTCACGGGCAGGTACGGCTCGCGCCTCCACGACGTGGCTCTGGCCGGCGATCTTCTGGCTGGGAGCGGCCGCGGCACTCGTGCCCTGGGCGGTCCACTCGGGCGGCCGCTTCGCCGCCGACCCCCTCGTCGGCACCGGCAGGCTGGCCGGGATGCTCGCCGGATACCTCATCGCGGTCCAGCTCATCCTCATGAGCAGGGTCCTCGACACGCGGCTCATCTCGGTGTGGCACCGCAGGCTGGGGGCCGCCGTCTTCGCGTTCATCACCGCGCACATCGTCTTCAGCACCGTCGGCCACGCCGCCGGGAGAAGCCTGGCGGACCAGACGATGAGGTTCGTCTACGACTATCCCTGGCTGCTCGCGGCCTACGTCGGCACGGCTCTGATCGTGATGATCGGCCTGACCTCGATCCGCGCGATCAAGCGCCGGATGCGCTACGAGACCTGGTACTACCTGCATCTGTACGCCTACCTGGGAACCGCGCTGGCGTTCGCCCACACGATCATGATCTCCACCGACATCAAGGGAATCGCCAGGGTCTCCTGGATCGTCCTGTACGGCACGGCCCTCACGCTGGCCGTCTGGCGGCGGATCGTACGGCCGGCCAGACTGGTCGCGCGGCACGGCTTCCGGGTGTCCGACGTGGTCCGGGAGACGCCGGACGTCACCTCGATCCACATCGGCGGCCGCCGGATGCGCGAGTTCCAGGTCCAGCCGGGCCAGTTCCTGTGGCTGCGGTTCCTCACACGCAGCGACTGGGGACAGGCCCATCCCTTCTCCCTGTCGGCCGCTCCCGACGGGCGCCGCCTGCGCGTGACGGTGAAGGCACTCGGCGACCACACCCGCGGGCTGCAGGAGGTCCGGGTCGGCACCCGGGTCGTGGTGGAGGGCCCGTACGGGAGTTTCACGGCCGGCGCACGGGTCAACAAGGACGTTCTGATGATCGCGGCGGGCATCGGGATCACGCCGATCAGGGCCCTGCTCGAGGAGATGCCGCCCGGGACGGTCGTCCTCTACCGGGCCAGGACGGACAGCGAGGTGGTCTTCCGCGACGAGCTCGACGAGCTGGCCAGGTCACGCGGCGCACGCCTGGTCTACCTGCTGGACGACGACGGCCGGGAGAACGGCGGGCGAAGCGACGCTCATGGGGATGCCGACGGCCGGCACATCCCCGAGGAGCTCACCGCACCGGGGCTGGCCCGGCTCGTACCCGGCATCGGGAACCGCGACGTCTACCTGTGCGGTCCCCCCGGTCTCGTCCGGCGGGTCCACGCGGAGCTACGCAAGGCGGGCGTGCGCGACCGGCACGTCCACCACGACCCCTTCGAGCTCTAAGCCCCCGCAGGGGGGACCTCAGGCGTCAGGATGCTTGGACAGGTAGTCCACGTAGACGGGTCGCAGGGCATCGCCGAGCTCTCCCTCTCCTGCCGCCATCGCATCGCTGAGCAGCGCGGACACCCGGCTGAGATCGTTCGCCGTCTCATCGGAGTTGCCGCTGGCCGCCTCGGCGGCCGGGATCAGCTTCAGCAGGTCCCAGAGGAAACCGAAATCGCCGTGCCGTACGGCGTAGTGCACGGCGCGGTCGTGCAACTCCTTGGCCGACAACGAATCGAGCTCTTCCACGTCCATCCACACTCACCCCAAAAATCGTGATTGCCCCAAGCCGTGCCGGTTATGCCCATGGCAGAGAAAAGGGTAGTCAGAGACCACGATCCCTTTGCCGACGCCCTCTGCTCGTCAACGCGCGGATCGCGCCCGTCGAGCACGCACGCGACCCATTCGCCCCACCTTGTAGACATTTGGTAGCCACCTATATGAAACGCGTATGAACTTCGGCGGAACACCTGTTTGCCAGGGCTTGACCTGCGTCGATGTTTTCTGTTTCGGTTTGTCGCTATGCCGTCTCCCCGGAAACGCCCTCCCGCTTCGCGCATCGCGCCGGCCGCCGGGAGAAACGCGCAGTGACGCACGTGACCCCCGTGCCACTGGAAAGAACCGAGCGCGCTGAGCCCGCTTCCCCTCCTCACGCCCGCAAGCGGACCGACATCGAGGGGTTGCGCGCCGTCGCGGTGTCGCTCGTCGTGCTGAGCCACTCCGGGGTGGCCCTGTTCGCCGGTGGTTACATCGGCGTCGACGTCTTCTTCGTGATCTCCGGCTTCCTGATCACCTCGCTGCTGCTGCGCGAACTCGACACCACCGGCCGCATCTCGATCCGGCGCTTCTACGCGCGGCGGGCCCTGCGGCTCCTGCCGGCCTCCACGATCGTGGTCGTGTTCACCGTGATCGGCTCCTGGCTGTGGCTCACGCCGGTCAGGTTCGCCGAATACACCAAGGACGCCCTGGCCAGCACGCTCTACGCGATCAACTTCCGGCTGGCGATCACCGGCACCGACTACCTGCAGGAGGGGGCCCCGCCCTCGCCGTTCCAGCACTTCTGGTCGCTGGCCGTCGAGGAGCAGTTCTACCTCGTCTGGCCCCTCCTGCTGATCGTCTCCGCCTGGCTGCTCAGCAGGGGCGGCCGCAGCAGCCGGACACGGTACCTGGCGGTTCCGCTCGTCGTCCTGTCGGCCGTGTCGCTGCTGCTGAGCATCGTGGACACCCCGCGCTCGGCCCCCTGGGCGTACTTCGGCTCGCACACCCGCATCTGGGAGTTGGGCGCGGGAGCGCTCGTCGCTCTGGCCGCCACACGGCTCGCCCGCACCCCGGGCCGGATCGCCGCGGCCATGACGTGGGTGGGCCTGGCCGCGATCGTCGTCGCGGCGGTGGTCTACGACAACGACACCCCCTTCCCCGGCTATCACGCGATCCTGCCGGTGGCCGGCACCGCCCTGGTCATCGCGGGCGGCACGGCGGCGGCACGCGCCGACGCCCGGCTGCTGCTGGGCCTGGCGCCCTTCCAGCGCATCGGCGGCCTGTCGTACGGGTGGTACCTCTGGCACTGGCCGCTCCTCGTCATCGGCCCCGCCGCACTCGGCCTCCACGGCACGCTCAAGGTCAATCTCGCGCTCTGCGGCCTCGGCCTGATCCTGGCCGCCGTCACCCTTTACCTGGTGGAGAACCCGGTCCGCTTCCACCACGCCTTCAAGAACCGGCCGGGACGGGCCATCTCACTCGGCGTCACCCTGTCCGCGGGCGCGGCGGTGATCGCCCTGGTGGCCGCCACCCTGCCCCCCTCGATCCCGTACGGCCCGAAGGTCGCGGACCTGCCGGCCGCGATGGCGTCGGCGTCGACGCCGGACGCCGAGGGCTTCCTGAAGTCCGCGATCGGCGACGGCGTCCCGCCCGAGCGGCTCCCCGGCAACCTGACGCCCTCTCTCACCACGGTGAAGGACGACAAGGCGATCGTCTACGACGACGGCTGCCACGTGGGCTATGACGGCGTCGACATGCCCGAGTGCGCCTTCGGCGACCTCACGTCGAGCAAGGTGGTCGTGCTCTTCGGCGACTCGCACGCGGCGAGCTGGTTCCCCTCCATGGAGAGGCTCGCCCTGGATAACCACTGGAAGCTCTACTCGTGGACCAAGGCCTCGTGCAAGGTCTCCTCGATCACGCTGGTCCGCACCGGCAAGGCGTACGAAAGCTGCGACACCTGGCGGAAGCAGACGATCGCGAGGATCAAGAGGCTCCATCCCGCGCTGGTCGTCATGTCCTCGTCGGAGGACGGGACGATCTTCCCCAAGAACACCGACAACGCGGCCGCCTGGGGCGCGGGTTTCGCGACGACGCTGAAGCAGATCAACGCCCGCGGCACGAAGATGACTCTGATCCAGGACATCCCCTGGCCCAACAGCGACGCGCCCGAGTGCCTGGCTCAGAACCCCCGGGTCCTGACCCTGTGCACGAACAAGCTGCCGAAGGCCCTGCACTCACCGGCCCGCCGCAGCGCCATCGCCGCCGCGGCGAAGAAGGCCAAGATCAAGGTGATCGACCCGACCGCGTGGTTCTGCGGCACGGCGGGCACCTGTCCGCCGGTCGTCGGCAACCTGCTCGTCTACCGGGACGAGGGCCACATGACCAAGCAGTACGCCCAGTTCCTCGCACCGGTCCTCATGGCCCATCTGCCGAAGATCTGAGCAATCCGGGTCTGGCGATCCGGGTCTGAGCGATCCGGGGAGGCGGTCCCGGAGAACCCGCCCCGCCGTGCCGGGACCGCCGAACTATACGATCAAAACGTGTCAGCGAGGCGGGTCACCGGGGGTGCGCCGCGGGTGGCCGGGCAGGCTTGCCGGGCGGAGGGCGGGGCGAGCATGCTTGTCCGTCTCAGCCGCCTGGCACCGTCTTCTCCGATCATGGAAGGATCCCCCCTTTGAAGATCATCCTTAAGGTATTGATCGTCGCCGGAGCGCTGTGGGTGTCCACGCAGCTCGTGGACGGCATCACGGTCAACACCGGCAGCGCCGCCAAGCAGGCGGGCACCCTGATCGCCGTGTCGCTCATCTTCGGTCTCGTCAACGCGGTGCTCAAGCCGATCATCAAGACCATCGGGTGCGCCTTCTACGTGTTGACGCTGGGCCTGTTCGCCCTGGTCGTCAACGCCGCTCTGCTTCTGCTCACGAGCTGGGTGGCCGACAAGGTCGACCTTCCGTTCCACGTCAGCGGGTTCCTGGCCGCCTTCTGGGGCGCGATCATCGTGGGCGTGATCAGCTGGGTTCTCAACATGATCCTCGGTGACGACTGACATCACCCTCGACGGCACCACGCTGACCTGCGAACAGGTCGGCGCGGTGGCCCGTGGCGAGGCCCGGGTCGCGGTCGGCTCCACCGCCGCGGCCCAGGCCGCCTGGCGCGCCTCCAGCCAGTTGCACGGCCCCGTGTACGGCCGGACGACGGGCGTCGGGGCCAACAAGGACGTGGCCGTGCACGAGCAGGGGCTCGACCTGGTGCGCAGCCACGCCGGCGGAGCCGGGCCGCTGGTCGAGGAGGAACGGGCCCGGGCGATGCTGGTGATCCGCCTCAACCAGATCCTCCGGGGCGGGTCGGGCGTGAATCCCGGAGTCCTCCCCGTCCTCGCGTACGCGATCAATGAGGGCTTCACTCCCCCCGTCCGCCTCTACGGCGCCATCGGCACGGGCGACCTCACCGCCCTGTCCACGGCCGCCCTCTGCCTCACGGGCGAGGTCCCCTGGCGACGCGCCTCATGGTCGCCGGAGCAGGGGCCGTCGTTCGCCCTGTCCGGCTCCGACGCCTTGCCGTTCATGAGCGCCAACGCCATGACACTGGGCGACGCCGCGCTGGCGTGCGCGGGGCTCCGCCCGCTTCTCGACGCCTCCATCGGGGTGGCCGCCCAGTCGTGGCGCGCCGTGGACGCGTCGGACGAGCCGCTGGAACAGCCCGTGCAGGACGCGCGGCGCCATCCCGGCCAGGCCAGGGTGGCCACGCGGCTGCGCCGCCTGCTCGTCCCCGGACCGTCCCCCCGCCTCCAGGACCCCTACGGCTACCGCGCACTGCCACAGGTCCACGGGGCGGCCTTCGACGCGCTGGACACGGCCGAGCAGGTGGTCACGACCGACATGAACTCCGCGGCGGAGAACCCGCTCATCGCGGGCGGCAGGGCCTGGCACAACGGCAACTTCCACACCGCGCCCGTGGCCCTCGCCCTCGACGCGCTGCGCGCCGCGCTCGTGCAGACGGCGTCGTTGTCCACCGCGAGGCTGGCCACCATGATGGAGCCCGCCTACACCGGCCTGATTCCGTTCCTCGCCGACCGGCCGGGCGCCTCGGGGGCCCTCATCCTCGAGTACGTCGCCTATGACGCCCTGGCCACGCTGCGGAATCTCGCCGCCCCGGTGACGCTGGGGGGCGCGGTCCTTTCGCGCAGTGTGGAGGACCACGCCGGGTTCGGCACCCAGGCCGCGCGGGCGTGCCTCGCGACGCGGGAGCCGTACGAGATCGTCCTGGCCTGCGAGCTGGTCGCGGCCGTGCGCGCGCAGCGGCAGCGTGGGCGTTCCTGTGACGTGCCGCTCGACCCGCGCATGCAGGATCGGCCCCTCGACGCCGACATCGAGGCCGCACGGACCGTGCTGCCGGCCTTCGCCTAGATCACGCCCGGCCGGACCGACACGCGCTCGCGCAGGCCGGGTTCCTGGACGATGCGGCGGCGGTGGGTCTTTCCTTCCGAGGCGGCGACGACCAGCCGGACGGCGGCGCGGACGATGCCGTCGAGGTCCCAGTTCACGGTCGTCAGGCCGAGGAGCTCCGACATCGGATGGTCGTCGTATCCCATCACCGCGACGTCGTCCGGCACCGACAACCCGAGCTCGGCGACCGCCTTGTACACGCCGTAGGCGATCGAGTCGGAGAAGCAGAACACGGCGGTCGGCCGGTCGGCCCGGGTCAGCAGCCCGGCCGCGACGCCCGCAGAGTCGGCGAGGCTCTGCCCGGCCGATCTGACGTCGATGTCCAGGCCGAGCCGCTCGGCCTCCGCGATCACGTGGACGTCGGCGGGGCGGTCGGGGGTGCTCGGCCGGGTCGGGGTGAGCACCGCGACGCGGCGGTGGCCCTTGTCCCTGAGGTACTCCAGCGCCATCGTGACCCCGCGCCGGTTGTCGAAGACCACCTCGGCCGCGGTGTGCCCGTGCAGCAGGGCGTCGCCGATGGCCACGACGGGCAGGGAGTCGGCCAGATCGGCCCAGAACCTGGCCGCCGGGTCCACCGGCTGCACGATCAGCCCGTCGACCCGCTGGTCCCTGAGCTGAAGGGCGAGCGTGCGCTCCCTGGCCGGGTCACCGGCGGCGTCGAGGATGAGCGCGTATCTGTCCTTGTCGCGCAGCGCGCGGCCGATGCCGACCGCGAGCGACTGCTGCCACAGGTCCTCCAGCGAGCCGCAGAGGAGACCGATCATCCCGGTACGGCCGCTGGCGAGGGCCCGGGCGATCGGGTCGGCCTCGTATCCCAGCTCCGCGGCGGCCCGCCGTACCCGCTGGATGGTCTCCTCGGACACCTGCATGCCCCGCAGGGCGTAGCTCACCGCGGCGGGTGAGAGGCCGGTCGCCTGCGCCACCTCGCGAATCGTCGCGCGCTTTCGCTGAGCCACCCGGTAACCCTATGCCGGACAGGCGTTCACGTCTTGACACCTCACGAGGTGAAGCGGTTCACTGAAACGTATCAGTGAAGCGATTCAGAGCCTTGACAAGGTTGTCCTTCTCCGATTACATGTATTATCAGTCGGGAATAGGGGCAACGAAGGAGGTGACGATGAGCATCGACGTGCACCAGCATCTGTGGACGCCGTCGTTCCTCGACGCCCTGCGCCGCCGCGCCGAGCCGCCGTTCCTCGACGGCTGGACGCTGATCCTGGACGGCGAGGCCCCCTACGAGGTCGACCCCGGCGCGCACGACCTGGACTCCCGGCTCAAGCTCAACGCCGATCTCGACCTCGCGCTCGTCTCATTGTCGAGCCCCCTCGGAATCGAGCACCTGCCGCCCGCCGAGGCGTGGCCGCTGATCGACGCCTACCACTCGGGTGCCCGCGACCTGCCCGCGCCGTTCGGGGCCTGGGCCGCCGCACCGGTCACCGACGTCGACGCCGTACGGCTCTCGCGGACCCTCGACCAGGGGTTCCGCGGGCTTCAGTTACCCGCCACCGCCCTGGGGGACGCCGAGGGACTCTCGGCCGTGGCCCCGCTGCTCGACGTGCTGGAGGAGCGCGGTGTGCCGCTGTTCGTCCACCCCGGGCCGGCGGCCACGCCGGAAGGCCCGTCCTGGTGGGCCGCGGTCGTGCCGTACGTCCAGCAGATGCACGCCTCGTGGTACGCCTTCCAGGCGTTCGGCCGGCCTAGGCACCCCCGCCTGAAGGTCTGCTTCGCCCTCCTGGCAGGCCTGGCACCCCTTCACTCGGAGCGACAGATCAACCGCGGCGGCTCGGGCCGGGGGCGCGTGGACGCGAACCTGTTCGTCGAGACCTCGTCCTACGGGCCGCGGGCCATCGACGCGGTGGTCCGCGAACTCGGCATCGACGTCGTCGTCAACGGCTCGGATCTTCCGTACGCAGAGGCCCCGTCGCCCGAGTTCGGCGAAGCCGCCCGCCACGCCATCCGCGTGAGCAATCCCGATCGCATGTTGAAACGAAAGGAGTCGCAGTCATGAGCACCCCCACCGTCCAGGTCACCGCGAGCTGTGCTCCTTTCGAGCAGCTACCCGCCCGCGCGCTCGACCGCCGCGAGCTGTCGGAGCTGGTCAACGAGCTGGCCGAGCAGCCCGAGCTGTGGAAGGAGCAGCTCAACTTCGAGGGTGCCGAGGACGGCGGCCGCCACTACGCGTCGCTCTACCGGGACTCCTTTGTGGACGTGTGGCTGCTGTGCTGGCGCCCGGAGGACGACACGGGCTGGCACGACCACGACATCTCCTCGGGAGCGGTGCGCGTGGTGACCGGCGAGCTCAAGGAATGCAACCCCCGGATCGGCGGCGAGCACCTGGAGACGGCCGTCGCCGAGGGCGAGTCGTTCACGTTCGGCCCCGACCACATCCACCGCCTGACCGGTGCGCAGCACGGGAGCGTGTCGATCCACGCCTACTCCCCGCCTCTGTGGCGCCTCGGGCAGTACTCCATCAACCAGGACGGGATGATGCGCCGTCTGTCCGTCAGCTACGCCGACGAACTCCGCCCCCTAGACCCCGCCTAACCCTCCCCCTCGGCCGTGATCATGCACCCCTTCGGGAACGTGCCCCGTGAGCTGCTCACACATCTCCCGTGATCATGCACCCCTTCGGGGAAACCGCTGCTGAGCTGGCCACCCACCCGCCGTGATCATGCACAGGTTCTGGAAATGCCGCCTTGACCTGCCGAGACGAATTTCGTGATCATGCACGGATTCGGATCGATGCATGTTGACCTGCGAAAACGTACCGCGTGATCATGCATGACCGCCCGGCACCCAGGAGCTCGCCTGTGCATGATCACGGATGTCAAATGGCCAGCTCAGCGGTGGCCCCCCGAATGTGCGCATGATCACGAAATGCATAAGTGCACGCCAACGGCCATGCGTGCGAAGGTGTGCATGATCACCGCGGGCGTGCGGCCAGCTCAGCGGCGGTTCCCCCGAAGGTGTGCATGATCACGGGAGAAGTCTGGGCATCTCACGGGGCACATCCCCGAGGGTGTGCATGATCACGGCCAAGGGGGAGTTAGGGGAGGATGCAGCAGGTGGTGCAGGGGTCTTCGGGGCGGATGGTCACCCAGAGGCAACAGGTGCGGCGGCGATAGCCGTCCTCATGGGGGACCATCAGACCGTCCACCGGGCGGCCGATCTCCGCGAGGAGCGCGGCCGCCTGGTCGTAGGGCCCGAGCTCGAGCAGCGGGCCGACGAACGCCTCCGCGGTCGATCCCCACAAAGTGCGCTCCCCCACCCTGGCCAGCGCGCCGAGGGCCCGGATGACGGGCCGCTGCCCGTCGAACAGCGCCTCCCTGATCGCCGCGCCCAGGCTGTCCACGACCACCGTGCCGGGAGTGCCCGCCATCGGGTCGCCGGGAAGGACAGCGACGGTCACCTTCTCGGCCGCGATGGTCACCCCCGCCTCGGATGACCGCACGAGGGTGTCCTCGAGCCGCATCAGCGGCACGCGCCGCCCGAGTCCCCAGCCGAGAGCCATCGGCAACGTGTGCCAGTAGCCGTAGGTCTTCCACAGCAGCGCGGCGGCCACGTGGCGGGGGGCGTCCCACCGGTCCGCCGTCTCACGCACCAGGCCGGCCAGTTCCCCGTACGGCTCCCGCACCAACTCTGAGGCACGGATCCATCCATCGGAGTACTCGGTGACGAGCCCGGGAAGCACGCCGATGATGCCGTCCCTCTCCTCCGCGAGGCTTTCGAGACTCTCGGTGAGAGCGCCAAGGAGCACGACTTCTCCACTCGCTTAGGTAAGCCTTACCTAAAGCTTAGACGCTCATGCCATCTCGTCGGAGATCGGTCAGTCCGTTCCTGACGGGCTACCGGATGATGGTGCGACCGCCCCCCGGCCCCGTCGTCCCGGCAGCCGCCACGGCCGCAAGGTCACCTGGCGCGGGACGGCCGGCGAACAAGCCGGACCCGAGTTGGAGGACGCAGACGCCGAGACCCGCGAGCAAAGGCGCGGTCCAGTCACCGGTGGCCTGGTGGATCAGGCCGAAGGCCACAGGACCGAGCGCGGCGAGCGTGTATCCGCTCGACTGGGCGACGGCCGACAGCGCGGTCACCGACGCCGGGTCGGGCGCGCGCAGAGTGATGATCAGCAGGGCCAGGGCGATCGAGGCGCCCTGCCCGATACCCAGGACGATCATCCAGAGCCACGGCAGTGCCGCCGGGGCCAGCAGGACGCCGACGTATCCGGCCATGGTCAGGACGGCGGCCGCGGTCACGTGCGGCACCTGGGAACGCGCCCTGCCCGCGTGCACAGGCACGGTGAGGGTCGCGGCGATCTGAGCCAGGTTCGTGAGGCCGAGCATGTACCCGGCCTCATCGGCGGAGAGCCCGGCGTCCTGGAAGATCGTCGGAAGCCAGGCGAGCATGACGTAGAAGGTCAGCGATTGCAGCCCCATGAAGGTCATGACCACCCAGGTGGTCCTGCTACGCAGCAGAGCGCGGTATCGCCCACGGCCCGCGGCCCGGCCGCCACCGGCGGGACGCCGGAACGCCTGCGGCGCCCACAGGAGCGCGGCCGCCAGCGCGAGCACGGCGACCGAGCCCGCGGCCGTGCGCCAGCCGTGTTCCCTGGCCAGCGGCACCATGACTGACGACGCCACCGCCGCTCCCGCCACCAGGCACGAGACGTAGACGCCGGTGAAGAACCCCACCCGCGAGGGGAAGTGCTGCTTGACCAGGCCGGGCATGGCCACATTCATGATCGCGATAGCCGTGCCGGCCAGGGCGGCGCCGACGTACAGGGTGACGAGGCCTCCCGCACTCCGCACGATGACGCCCGTGGCCAGGATGAGCAGGCCGACGAGCAGCGTGCGGTCGAGCCCGAGCCTGGTGGACAGGGCGGGGGCCAGCGGGCCGAGCAGCCCGAGACAGAGCACCATCACCGTGGTGATCGCCCCGCCCGCGGCCGGGGTGAGGCCGAGATCCCCCATGATGTCGTTCAGGAGCGGGGAGACGCCTGCGAGCGCGGGCCGGAGGTTCCATGCCGCCAGGACGAACCCAGCGACGAGCAACACCCGACCGCGATTACCCATGGTCAACCATAAACACCATCAATACCCTAAAGCCCCCCAACCACCCCACCCTCTCCCCCGTGATCATGCGCAGGTTCGGCGGCACCTCGCCCCATCTACACAAACTCCGGCCGTGATCATGCACAGGTTCGCGCGCGCCCGCCCTGACATGCGCGAACCCGTGCCGTGATCATGCATTCAGAACGGGTACCTGGCGATGTCCCCCTGCATCGTGACCCACTGCGTGTGCGTGAAGGCGTCCATGTTGGCCCTGCCTCCGCCGAATCGGGAACCGGTTCCCGACGCGCCCAGCCCCCCGAAGGGGGCGACGGCCTCGTCGTCCACCGTCTGGTCGTTGATGTGCACGATGCCCGTGGGGACGAGGTCGGCGAGAGCCAGGCCCTTCATGACGTCCCGCGTCAGGATGCCGAGCGACAGTCCGTACTCGCTGTCCCCCGCCAGCGCCGCCGCCTCCTCGATCGTGGAGAACGGCATGACCGGCGCGACCGGCCCGAAGACCTCGTTCGCGTACGCGGGCGCCTCGGTCGTCAGGTCGGCGAGGACCGTGGGCCGATAGAACAGCCCCTCGTACGTGCCGCCTGCCGCGAGCCGCGCACCCGCGTCCACGCTGCCCGTGACCAGGGCGTGGACCTTGTCGCGCTGCCGTTCGTCGATCAGGGGGCCCAGGGCGACCTGCCCGGTGGCCGGATCGCCGACCGGCATGTGGTCGGCCTTGGCCGCCAGCCGTGCCACGTATTCCTCCTGAAGGGAGGAGTGCACAAGATGCCGGCCGGCGGTCATGCAGATCTGGCCCTGGTGGAAGAACGAGCCCCACGCCCCGGCTGAGACGGCGAGGTCGAGATCCGCGTCGTCGAGGACGATCAGCGCGGAGTTGCCGCCCAGTTCCAGGTGCGCCCTCTTCAGCAGTCGGCCGCACATCTCCCCGACCCTTCGGCCCGCCGCCGTGGACCCGGTGAAGGAGATGACAGGGACGTGCGGATCGCCCACGAGGGCCTCTCCGACGTCGGGGCCGCCGGGAAGCACGTGGAGCACGCCCGCGGGCAGTCCCGCCTCTTCGAAGACGCGGGCGATCGACACGCCCCCGCCCACCGCCGTACGGGGGTCCGGCTTGAGGACGACCGCGTTGCCGAGGGCGAGGGCGGGCGCGACCGATCGGATGCCGAGGATGAGCGGGACGTTGAACGGCGCGATCACACCGACCACACCGACGGGCACGCGGCGGGCCAGGCTGAGCCGCGGCCTCCCCGTCGGCAGGATCTCCCCCGGCGGCTGGGACGCCAGGGCGGCCGCCTCGTAGCACTCCGAGGCGGCGACCGCGGTCTCGAACGCGGCCTTGCCGGGAATCGAACCGGTCTCGCGGATGATCCAGCCCTGGATCTCCTCCGCGTGCTCCTCGAACAGCCGGCCCGCCCTGCGCAGGACGGCGGCCCGCTCCTCGAACGTGGCGGCGGCCCATCCACGCTGGGCCGCGTTCGCCTGTACGGCGGCGGCCGCGACGTCGTCGGGACCCGCGACGCCCACGCGGCCGATCTCGTTGCCGGTCGCCGGCTCCATGACGGGAGAGTCACCGGCCCGCGACGTCGCCCATTCACCGCCGAAGATCGATCCTGCCCAGATCTTCGCGTCCATAAATGTCATGAAAAATCCTCCTAGGGGGAACTCGGAGTCGGAAACGACGCCTCTCCGCCGGCCGGTCCATGACGGCGTAACGGCCGTTGGCCGGCACGACGAAGATCGCCCCGATTCGGTGGCGCGCCGCGCCCCACAACGCCTGGATCCCGTAGACCGCCGAGCCATCCCCCACGATCGCCACGACCGGCCGGTCCGGTACGGCCAAGCGAAGCCCGACACCACCGCCGCCAGGACGCACATGCCGCAAGGAGCAGTGCATCGGCACTCCACTTGTTCGCACAGCGAACGAGAGTTCTTGTACGGAACGTACTGTGGAAGCTACGCCCGCCCTCAAAGCCCGTCAATGAAGAAACAGATCATTCTTCCGGTACGTCGTTCGCCATGAGAACGTCGGTTCTGAATACGAACAACGACGAGACGCTAGAGTTCCCGGTCGGGAGGTGGGGCGGCCCATGGCCGAGGAGTACGTCCAGTCGCTCGCCCGGGGTCTGGCGGTGATTCGGGCGTTCGACGCGACCAGTCCGGAACTCACGCTCAGCGACGTCGCGCGTAAGACCGATCTGACAAGGGCCGCCGCGCGGCGTTTCCTGCTCACCCTGGTCGGGCTGGGCTACGTGCGGACCGACGGACGACTCTTCTCGCTGTCACCGCGCATCCTCGTACTCGGCTACGCCTACCTCTCGAGTCTTTCGCTCCCCGAGGTCGCCCTCCCCCACCTGGAGCGGCTCGTCGCCGAGGTGCACGAGTCGGCGTCCGTCTCGGTGCTCGACGACGGCGACGTCGTCTACGTCGCCCGCGTTCCCACCGCGAGGATCATGCGGGTGACGATCGCCATCGGCACCCGCTTCCCCGCCTACTGCACCTCGATGGGCCGCGTGCTCCTGGCGTGGCTCTCCCCCGACGAGCTCGACGCGTCTCTCGAACGTTCCCCGCTGGAGCGCCTCACACCGCGGACGACGACCTCGCCGGCGGCACTGCGGGCGGAGCTCGACCGGGTCAGGGCGCAGGGCTGGGCGATGGTGGACCAGGAACTCGAGGAGGGCCTGCGCTCGATCGCGGCGCCGATCAGGGATCGCAGCGGGCGCGTGGTCGCGGCGGTGAACGTGTCCTCCCATGCCAGCCGTACGACACTCGAGGCGGTCCGCAGGGATCTGCTCCCGCCGCTGCTCGCCGCCGCCGCCCGCGTCGAGGCCGATCTGCACGCCACCGGCTCGACCGACTCCGCGGCGCGGCGCTGATCGCCCGTCCCGCCGGGAACGGGTACGGAGGCCTGCCGGCCTGGTCTCCTGAGAAACCGGCCTGGTTTGCCTGAGGTGCCGGCCACGGCTGCGCCGTACAACGTGTGCCGTTCACCCGGGGGGTTTCATTCGGGTGGCGTTTTGTCGGTCGAGATGCTCACACTGCACTTATGGCGTCCACTCCTCCTGGTACGGAACGACGGGACCCCCACGACGACCCCGAGGGCGCCGGCTCCCCCTCCGATCCCCAGAGGGACGCACCCGACCTCGCGGACATGACCTCCTTCACCTGGATTCGCCATGGGGACACGATGGCGGGAATCGCTTTCCTCACGGTCGCGCGCCGCCTGCCCAACCTGATCAGGCAGGCACTCGGCATGGCCTGGCAGGCCAGCCCGCGCGACACGACGGCGACCGTGACGCTGAGCCTGCTCGGGGGCGTCTTCACGGCCTTCGGCCTGCTCGCCACCACGGGCGTGCTGACGGCGCTGTTCGAGTCGGGCCCGACACCCGACCGCATCCGTGCGGCGCTGCCCAGCCTCGTGCTCGTCGGGGTGGCCGCGACGATCAGGACCGTTCTTCAGGCCGGCGCCGGCTGGGCGCAGGCCAGGCTCGGCCCGCAGGTCAACCGGATCGCGGAGGAGCGGCTCTACGGCCTGACCAGCCGGGTCGACCTCGTGTGCTTCGACGACCCGGAGTTCCACGATTCTCTGCAGCGGGCGCGGATACGAGGCATGGACTCGGCCGACACGGTGGTGTACACCGCGATCGACACCCTCACCGGAGCCATCGGCATCGCGGCGGCGGCGGGAGTGCTGGGTGTGCTGCATCCCGTGCTGCTGCCGCTGCTCCTGCTGGCCGTCCTGCCCGACGCCTGGGCGGCGGTGCGGTCGGCCAGGATGAGCTACGCGACCGACCTGCTGCTCGTGCCGCAGCGGCGCCGCAAGTGGATCGTCACGGAGTTGCTGGCCGACAAGGACACCGCCGCCGAGGTCCGGACGTTCACCATGCGCGACTTCCTCCTGAGGATGTACGACGGCATCGCCAGATCGGAGCAGAAGGTCCTGCTCGACCTGGCCAAGCGGCAGGCGTCCGCTCGCGTCGCCGGCGAGGGCCTCGGCGGGATCGGCCAAGGCGTGGTCTTCGTGGCACTCGGCGTGCTCCTCGCGGTCGCCGCGGTGCCGCTCGCCGTGGCCGGCACCGCGGTGCTCGCCATCCGCTCCGGGCAGTCGTCACTCGCCAACTTCATGTACGCGACCAACCGGCTCTACGAGGAGGGGCTGTACTTCACCGACTTCCTCGACTTCGCCGCCGAGGCCGAGTCGCGGATCCCCGCCGGGCGGACCGCCGAGATGCCCTCGGAGTTCGACCGGGTCGTGGTCGAGGACGTCACCTTCAGCTATCCGGGCGCCGACACCCCGGCGCTCCGCGGGGTCTCCGTGCACATCGAGCGCGGTGAGGTCGTGGCCCTCGTTGGAGAGAACGGGTCGGGCAAGACCACGCTGGCGAAGATCCTCGCCGGGCTCTACGACCCGGACAGCGGCCGCGTCCTGTGGGACTCGGCCGACGTGCGGAAGGTGGACCCGGACGAGCTGAGAGGCAACATCGCCGTCATCGCCCAGGACCACACCCGCTGGCCGCTGACCGCCCGCCACAACATCACGATGGGCATGGACAAGCCCGAGGATGCGATCATCAGGGCCGCCGAGGTGGCCGGCGCCGACCAGGTCATCGCCGAGCTTCCGCACGGCTATCGCACGCTTCTCGACCGCCGGTTCAAGGACGGGCAGGAGCTGTCCGGCGGCCAGTGGCAGCGGATCGCCGTCGCCCGGGGGTTCTACCGGGACGCCCCTCTGCTGATCTGCGACGAGCCGACCGCCGCGCTGGACGCCCGGGCCGAGCACGCACTGTTCGAGCGGATCAGGCGACACGCCGACGGCCGGACGGTCGTGCTGATCACGCATCGGCTGGCGAGTGTGCGCTATGCCGACCGGATCTACGTCCTCGACCACGGCAAGGTCCTCGAGCATGGCACGCACGACGACCTCATCACCCTCGACGGCCTCTACGCCGATCTCTACAACCTCCAAGCCCAGGCCTACCTCCCCCGAGCGTGATCATGCGCAGGCCTTCCGGGGCGTGATCATGCACACCCCCCCGAGCGTGATCATGCACAAGTTCGTGGTCATCCCTTCTGGCCAGCCCCTCCCTGGTTGGTGATCATGCGCGGATTCGGCGAAAGGCCCGCCGACCTGGCCATCCCTCCAGCGTGATCATGCACAGATTCGGGAAAAGCCCCGCCAACCTGCACCGTCTCCCGGCGTGATCATGCACGGATTCTAGGAAGGGCACACCGACCTGGGCATTCTCGAATCGTGATCATGCGCGGATTCGCAGACACCCCCGCCTACCTGCATTTTCGGACTGCGTGATCATGCATTGACCGGGTCGCCGCACGACCATCGAACGACCCCCAGGTCGGGCACACTCTTCGACGCGCAAGTCGCCCAGATCAATGCATGATCACGAAAGACGTTTGGCCTGGTCCGCCCATTCCTCAGCGAACTTGTGCATGATCACGCCGGATGAACGCCCAGGCCAGCGGGGCGTTCCTCGAATCCGTGCATGATCACGCTGGGGAAGGTGCAGGTCGGCGGGCCTTTCGCCGAACCTGTGCATGATCACGCCCGGTGAAGGCGCAGGTCGGACGGCTTGATCACGAACTTGTGCATGATCACGCGTTAGGCGAGGTGGTCGGCCAGGTAGCGGCGGACCAGGCGCTTGCATTCGGCGATCAGGTCCGGGTCACCGTCGGGGTGGGCCCGGAACGCGAGCTTCAGGACCGCGTCCGCCGCCTCGACGGCCACCAGGAACGCCCGCGCCGTGTCGCCACTCCTCGGCAGTCCGAGCACATCGGTGGTCAGCGAGCGCAGCCGGTCGGCCACCACGACGTTGTTCTCCAGCGCCGCGTCCAGCATCCGCTGCGTACCGGGCAGACCGGGACCACCAGGCGTCGCCTGCACCTCGCCGAAGTCGACGACACCGAACCCCGGCACCGTCCGCTTCATCCGCACGAACTCGTCGATGCCCAGATCGACCACGTCGGTCCAGCCCGAGGGCGACGAGACGGCCAGCCTCGTGGCCACGCTGTCGAGGAAGGCGTCGAGGTTGCGCAGTGCGAGCGCCCTGACCAGTCCCTGCTTGTCGGGGAAGAACTGGTAGAAGGTCCCGATCGGCACCTCCGCCCGGCGCGCGACCTCCTTCGTGGTCAGCGCGTCGTACCCCGCCTCGTCGAGCAGCCGGGCGCACTCGTCGAGCATCCGCTCGACTCGCTCCTGACTTCGGCGCTGGGCCGGCCGGCGACGCAGTGTTCCACCCGTGGCGTCCGTCATTCCGCTATTGTCTCCCGATCCGGCGACTGGCAGATTAACATGAGCTTGACTCATGTAACGGCGCACAGGAGGCGGCCATGTTCCTCTGGGGTACGGCTACCGCGTCCTATCAGATCGAGGGGGCCGCCCACGAGGACGGCAAGGGCCCGTCGATCTGGGACACCTTCTCCCACGAACCCGGCCGGACCCGCGATGGCCACACCGGCGACGTCGCCTGCGACCACTACCACCGGTGGCCCGAGGACGTGGCGCTGATCAAGGAAGTCGGCCTGAACGCCTATCGCTTCTCGATCTCCTGGCCACGCGTCCAACCGTCCGGACGCGGCGCGGTCAACCAGGCGGGCCTGGACTTCTACGACCGACTGGTGGACGCGTTGTGCGAGAAGGGCATCGTCCCCACGCCCACGCTCTTCCACTGGGACCTGCCCCAGGCCCTTGAGGACGAGGGCGGCTGGCTCAATCGCGATATATCCGCATACTTCGCGGACTACGCCGCCATCGTGGCCGACCGCCTCTCCGACCGCGTCACAACGTGGATCACACTCAACGAGCCCTTCATCCATATGGTCTTCGGTTACGCCCTGGGCATCCACGCCCCCGGCAAGGCCCTCTTCCTCGACGCCCTCCCCGCGGCCCATCATCAACTGCTCGGGCACGGCCTGGCCGTACAGGCGCTGCGTGGCGGCGGCGCCGAACGCGTGCTGATCACCAACAACTGCACACCGGTGTGGCCCGCCTCCGGCTCCGCCGAGGACCTGGCCGCCGCCGAGGCCTACGACACCCTGCACAACCGGCTGTTCAACGACCCCCTCTTTTTCGGCACATATCCCGACTTTTCGGCGTACGGCATCGCCGACCTGGACTTCGTCCGTACCGGAGACCTGGAGACCATCGCCCAACCCCTCGACGGCCTGGGGATCAATTACTACAACCCCACCCGGATCGCAGGACCGGGCTCTGACGGCCTGCCGTTCACCGACGCGGGCATCACCGGCTACCCGACGACGGCCTTCGGCTGGCCCGTGGTCCCCGACGGCCTGCGCGAGCTGCTCGTCACCTTCAAGGCGCGGTACGGCACGGCGCTGCCGCCCGTCTACATCACCGAGAACGGCTGCTCCTACGAGGGCGTCGACGACCAGGAGCGGATCACCTTCCTCGACGGCCACATCGCGGCCGTGCGGCAGGCCCAGGCCGAGGGTGTGGACGTCCGGGGTTATTTCGTGTGGTCGCTGCTCGACAACTTCGAGTGGGCCGAGGGGTACCACCAGCGGTTCGGCCTGGTCCACGTCGACTTCGACACCCAGGAGCGCACGCCGAAGGCGTCCTATCACTGGCTCAGGGAGTTCCTCGCGAATCAGGGCTGACGAACCCTCAGAGCACCGAGACGTGCACGTGGTCGTAGTGGTTGGCCGTGGTGCCGCCGCGGTCCTCCATCATCTTCCAGCCGCCCCCGGTGCGCATGTCGTAGATGCGCTGCTGCCAGATGATGTACATGATCCCGTACTGGCCGGCGTGGCTGATGCACCACTGGGCCAGGGCGTCGCCGCGCTCCTTGGCCACGGCGTCCGGCAGGCGGCCGCCCGAGCTCATCATGAAGTCGCAGGCCCGGCCCTTGCCGTGCTCGCCCGGGTCGCCGACGCGCAGGCATCCCACGCCGAACGGCATGGGGAACTGCGACATGATCGCGGCCCGCACGTTCACCAGGCGGCTGGTCAGACCCGACGCCGAGCCGGGGGTCTGAATGCCGAACTTGGCCATGCGCCGTTCGACGTCACGCCGCTGGGCCTGGAGCTCCTTGATGTTCTTCCGCAGCTTGGCGATCTCCGTGTCGGCGTCCTCGGTGGCCTTCTTGTGCTCCGCGATGAGCCGTTTGACGGTGTTGAGCTGCTCGGTCGTCTGGTTGGAGAGATACGACATCGTGGAGACGGTGCCGGGGTCGATCCGCATGCTGAACAACTGCGAGTCGTTGAGCCCGCCGCCCATGTACGACGTCTGGGCGAAGTCGCCCACCCGCTCCTCGGCCGCACGAAGATCGCTCTTGAGGTTCTTCGCCCGCGACGACGCCTTCTTGACGGCGGTCTGCGCGTCCTCGAGGCTGACGATCTCACCGCGATAGGCCTTGGTGAGCTCGGCGGCCTGCTTGGTCAGCTTGGCCAGCGAGGCCTGCTCGTCCGGCGCGGCCTGCGCGTAGGGTGCCGCGAACGTCCCGAGTAACGCGGTGGTCACCACCGCCAGCCCAATCAGGCGCCTCGGTCGCACGCGGCCTCCAATCCCATTCGGACCGAAACTATAGAAGGCGATCTTTACGCCTGCTACCAGAACGGGAGAAACTCATGCCCTATTAAGGAGGAATCTCATACTTTTTAACCATTTGTGAGGATTTTCCCTTGGGGTAGCCGTGACCAATTCGTGACTTACACGAGTCCTGACGTGACTTGCGGGTGATCTGACCGCAGGCGAGATTCGGGTGATCGTTCCCTACGAAGGGCCGTATCCATGTCCCGAAGACTGATCTTGTCAGTCCTTGCGGCCGGCGCACTGCTCGCGCCACTCATGCCGACCGCCGGTGCGCAGGCCGTCACCGCCGACCCCCTTCCACCCACGGACCGGATCGAGCTCTACGAACTGGACAGCCCGGCCGGGACCGCCGGCACGCTGACCCAGAAGGGCTTCGACGTCGTTCAGCAGAAGGCCGCGGGCGACAAGGAGCACATCGAGCTCACCGCCACCCCGATCGAGCTGAAGAAGTTGCAGACCCTCGGCTACAGGCCGCAGCCGGTCCGCAACCCCCAGGGTCAGACCCAGTTGCAGGCGGCCCGGGCGCAGGCCGCCGGCGGGTACACCGTGTGGCGGTCCTACTCCGAGAAGGGCGGCATCGCCGACCAGCTCCGCGCCATCTCCGACGGCAACAAGGACATCGCGAAGCTGCAGTCGATCGGCAAGACCATCCAGGGCAAGGACATCCTCGCCGTCAAGCTGACCAAGCTCGCCAGGGTCCTGCCCGACGGGGCCAAGCCGGCGGTGCTCTACTCGGCGACCCAGCACGCGCGCGAGTGGATCTCCACCGAGGTCGACATGCGCCTGCTGAAGTACCTGGTGGCCAACAAGTCCAAGCCGGACGTCAGCAAGCTGCTGTCCACGACCGAGGTGTGGTTCGTGCCGGTGGCCAACCCGGACGGCTACGACTTCACCTTCACCGAGGGCAACCGCCTGTGGCGCAAGAACCTGCGCGACAACGACGGCGACAGTGAGATCACCGGCAACGACGGGGTCGACCCCAACCGGAACTTCCCGACCAAGTGGGGCTACGACGACGAGGGGTCGTCCGGCGTCTACAGCAGCGAGACCTACCGCGGTACGGCCCCGGCCTCGGAGCCGGAGACGAGGGCCATGGACGGGCTGCTCAAGCGCCTGCGCCCCAAGGCCCAGGTCAACTACCACTCCTTCGGCCCGCTGCTGCTCTACCCCCAGGGCTGGCAGGTCGCCACCAAGACCGCCGACGACCCCGTCTACCTGGCGCTGACCGGAACCGACGAGAACCCGGCCGTCCCCGGATTCGACCCCGGCGTGGCCGCCGAGCTGTACACGACCAACGGCGAGACCACCGACCACGCGCACGCGAAGTACGGCACGCTCGCCTGGACTCCCGAGCTCGATGAGGGGTGCGAGGGCTGCGGGTTCGTCTTCCCCGACGACGAGGCGCTGGTCCAGGCCGAGTTCGAGAAGCAGCTGCCTTTCGCGCTCGACATCCTCAAGTCGGCTCCAAACCTGGCCAAGCCGGTCAGCCACCTCGGCAACACCGTCCCCGACTTCGTGGTCGACAAGTTCGGCGTGAGCTACGGCAAGGACCAGGTCGTCCAGGTGGACGCCCAGCGCAGGCTCGGCCCCGTCCTGCTCCGGTACCAGATCAACGGAGGGATCGCGCGGGTCGCCGCCACCTCCGAGTGGAAGGGCGGCGAGCGCTACGGCGACGGCTACGACACCTACTTCCACCAGCTCCGCGGCACGGTCAAGGGCGCCAAGCCCGGCGACAGCGTGAAGGTGTGGTTCACCTCGCTCACCGGCAAGAGCGAGTCGTTCACCTACAAGGTGTCGGCTGACATCGGCGGCAAGGTGCTCATCGTCGCGGCGGAGGACGTCACCGGCGCCAGCCCGGTTCAGGGTGTGACCGAGGCGAAGTACGCCGACGACTACGCCACGGCGCTGTCGAAGGCCGGCTACAGCTCCGACGTCTACGACGTCGACAAGAACGGCCGCACCGCGCCCCACCCGCTGGGCGCGCTCAGCCACTACAAGGCCGTCGTCTGGGAGACGGGCGACGACATCATCCCGCGCGCGGCCACCCAGCCGGGCGGCACCGCCGCGAACCTCGCCGAGGCGCTCGAACTAGCCTTCCGCGACTACCTCAACGAGGGCGGCAAGCTCCTCACCACCGGCAAGTACGCCCTGTACGCGCAGAACGTCAACAACGCGTACTGGTACGAGCCCGACTACCCGGGCCAGCCCGAGTGCACCACGGGGACCAAACCGCCGTGCCTCGCGCTGAGCAACGACTTCGTGCAGTACTACCTGGGCGCCTACACCTTCGTGGACGGCGGAGGCCAGGACGGCGACGGGAACACCCTCCCGCTCAAGGGCACGGCAGGCGCGTTCAACGGCTTCCTCGGCACGCTGAACGGCGGGGACTCGGCGAACAACCAGGACCACACCTCGACCTTCGTGACGACCTCCTCGGTGTTGTCCCAGAAGAAGTTCCCGCAGTTCGCCAGTTCGGCGCCGCTGAAGTGGCAGTACAGCTCGGGAGCGCCCTTCAGCCCGCACACCGGCGCATGGGACGCGCAGAGCGGCCAGGCCGACGTGTCCTGGAAGCGCCTGACCCGTACGGTCGACCTGACCGGGAAGACCAGCGGGAACCTGTCGTTCTGGACGTCGTACAACACCGAGCCGAACTGGGACTTCCTGACCGTCGAGGCGCACACCGTGGGCCAGGACGACTGGACGACCCTGCCCGACGCCAACGGGCACACCTCGGGTGAGCCCGGTGACAGTTGCGCCTCCGGTTGGGTGGACATCCATCCGTCCACCGCGCACTACCAGACCTTCGACGGCGCGACCTCGTGCACCGGCACCGGCACCACCGGCTCGTGGCACGCGGCCTCCGGTTCGTCGAACGGCTGGCAGCAGTGGTCGATCGACCTGACCGCGTACGCGGGCAAGCAGGTCGAGGTGTCGATCTCCTACATCAGCGACTGGGGCACGCAGGGCCTCGGCGTCTGGGTCGACGACACCAAGGTCACGGCCGACGGTGCGACCGTCTCCGAGACCTCCTTCGAGGGCGACCTCGGTGGCTGGACGGTCGCGGGGCCGCCCGCCGACTCGTCCGAGGCTCCCAACGACTGGACGCGCAGCGACCAGTCACTCGAGGACGGGGCCGGCATCACCACCAAGGACACGGTCTACTTCGGCTTCGGCGCCGAAGGAGCGACCACCCAGGCGATGCGGACCGACCTGGTCAAGCGCTCGATGACCCACCTGCTCCACCCCACCCTCCCGTAGTCCCGCACCCGTACGGCTCCCGCTCCTTCTGGGGCGGGAGCCGTACGGCTCTCCGGGTGCCCCGGCTCATGCTCGGCTCAGGCTCAGCTCAGGCCCGGCTCATGCTCAGCTCAGCTCAGGCTCTGCTCAGGCCCGGCTCAGGCCGGCGAGCCGGACTCGCCGCATGCGACACCCGCTCCGAAGCCCCCGGCGCCGGGGTATTGCCAACGACCGACAGAACATGATTCGGTCTCACTGAGCGCGCGGGGACTTGTGACGTCCGGCGCGCGAGAACAGACTTGTCCAAGCAAGCGTTCGCTCAAATTCGTGAGGCGCGCCCGACCAGGAGGCAGGGACATGCTTCAGCACGACACGCTATTCATCGGGGGCGATTGGGTCGCCCCCGCGGGCACCGGCACCATCGACGTCATCTCCCCCCATACCGAGGAAGTCGTCGGACGCGTGCCGGACGGCACCCCTGCCGACATGGACCGGGCGGTGGCCGCCGCCCGCGAGGCCTTCGACAACGGGCCCTGGCCGCGTATGACCATGGCCGAGCGCGCCGCGGTCGTCGGGAAACTGGCGGAGATCTACGCGTCCCGCCAGGCGGAACTCGCCGACGTCATCACCCTCGAGATGGGTTCCCCCATCACGTTCTCGCAGCTCGCGCAGGCTCCCCAGCCGCTCGGCATGCTCCAGTACTTCGCCGGCCTCGGCGCCACGTTCCCCGAGGAGGAGGAGCGGCCCGGGACGTTCGGCCCGGTCACCATCCGTCGCGAGCCCGTCGGCGTCGTCGCCGCGATCGTGCCGTGGAACGTCCCGCAGTTCGTGATCATGACCAAGCTGGCCCCCGCACTCGTCGCGGGCTGCACGGTCGTGATCAAGCCGGCTCCGGAGACGCCGCTCGACTCCTACCTGCTCGCCGAGATGATCAAGGAGTCGGGGATCCCCGACGGCGTGGTCAACATCGTGGCCGCCGGTCGCGAGGCCGGCGAGCACCTCGTCTCCCACCCGGGCGTCGACAAGATCGCCTTCACCGGCTCGACCGCCGCGGGCCGCCGCATCGCCTCGATCTGCGGCGAGCAGCTCAAGCGCTGCACGCTTGAGCTGGGCGGGAAGTCGGCCGCGATCATCCTCGACGACTGCGACCTGCCCTCGGCGATGGGCTTCCTGTCGATCGCCTCCCTCATGAACAACGGCCAGGCCTGCGTCGCCCAGACCCGCATCCTGGCCTCGCGCCACCGGTACGACGAGGTCGTCCAGGCCGTGGCCGACATGGTGACGAGCCAGGCCGTCGGTGACCCGGCGGACCCCGCCACCGGGATCGGCCCTCTGGTCGCCAAGCGTCAGCAGGAGCGTGTCGAGGGCTACATCCGGGCCGGTCTCGACGAGGGGGCCAAGCCGGTGGTCGGCGGCCTCGACCGGCCGTTCGACCGGGGATGGTACGTCGCGCCGACCGTGTTCGCCGGTGCGACGAACGACATGCGCATCGCCCGCGAGGAGATCTTCGGGCCGGTCCTGACCGTGATCCCCTACGAGGACGAGGGCGACGCGATCAGAATCGCCAACGACAGCGACTACGGCCTGTCCGGCACGGTCTGGACGGCGGACACCGACCACGGTGTGGACGTCGCCCGGCAGGTCCGCACCGGGACCTATGGCGTCAACATGATGAACACCATGGACCCGAACACGCCGTTCGGCGGTTACAAGGCCAGCGGGCTCGGCCGTGAGCTCGGCCCCGAGGGCCTGTCGGCGTACCTGGAGTACAAGTCGATCGCCCGCCTGGGCTGAGGATGAGCACCTCCCGGTCCTGTACGGCAGGCCGTACAGGACCGGGAAGATCGCCCAGCGCGCCCCCGCGACGCTGGGCCACACCCGCGGGTGTGCGCCGACCCCCCTTGATCGGCGGTGTGGATCCCCCAGGGACCCCTACGTTCACATAGACGACCCTTATTGGGATTTGGTTCGCGAAATCCACCGGCCAATTTTCCGGATCAGCTCAGGAGTCGCCGCAGCCTCGGCGTGGCCGTACCCCGGCTCGATCCACAACTCCTTCGGCTCCTTGGCGCCTTCGTACAGCTGATGGGCGTGGTCCAGCGGGAAGAACGGGTCGGCGTCCCCGTGGACGATCAGCAACGGCGTCGGCGCGATCAGCGCGGCGGCCTCGTGAGGCGGCAGCGGAACGGGATCCCACGTCCCGGTCGAGATCCGGGTGCGCTTGGCCAGCCGGGCCGCGAGACGTCCCGACCACTGCTCGATCGCCCAGTGGACCTGCCGCATCGGGCGGGTTCCCCGGTAGTACCAGCGGGCCGGGGCGCTGACCGCCACCACCGCGTCCACTCCCCCATGCAGGCCCGCGTGCCGTACGGCCACGGCGGCCCCCATGGAGAAGCCCACGGTCACGACCCGCTCGTAGCCGATCGACCGGGCGTGCTTGACCGCCGCGTCGAGGTCGAGGACCTCCAGGTCGCCGACGGTGGATACGCCGCCGGAACGTCCGTGACCCCGGAAGTCGAACGAGATCACGCCGCCGAAACCGGACAGGACATGGACGATGCGCCGCGTGGGACGCTCCCGCCACGAGCCCGTGAACCCGTGGGCGACGACGACGCCGAGATCGAGCGAACCGTTGGGCGTGTGCGACGCGTCGATCCTGATTCCGTCGGCCGTCCGCAACATCGCCCCGAAGGCAGGAGCAAAACCCATGTCGCCGACCTTATTTCCTCCCCCACCCCGATCTCAGAAGCCACCCCCACCCCACTCCCCGTGATCATGCACAAGTTCGGAGACGGGACACCTGACCAGCCAAAACACCCCGCGTGATCATGCACAGGTTCGCAGAAGCCCCTCGCCACCTGCCCAAACCAGATTCGTGATCATGCACAGATTCGCGAAAACCCCCCACGACCCGCGGCTTCATCGGCCGTGATCATGCAATCGGCAACGGCCGTCGAAGACGGGCCGCTACCAGGCCCAGCCGATCGCCCGTAGCAAACCCATAGCGAACTCGTAGCGAATACGCCGCTAAAACCGCAGGTCGTGGGGATTCCCGCTTCCACGGCACATGGTGGTAACGGGGATCAACTAAAATCGAATGGCCGCACTCCGCGGCGGATGTCCGTCTCGCCGAAGTTCCGGGACGCGGACGACACCCCGACGAACTAGAGCGAGACTCCACTATGCCTTTGAACAGCCGCGACGACCTGCGGAACATCGCGATCATCGCGCACGTCGACCATGGCAAGACCACGCTGGTGGACGCCATGTTGTGGCAGTCCGGGGCGTTCCGCGCCAACCAGGACGTCGACGAGCGCGTCATGGACTCCAATGACCTCGAGCGCGAGAAGGGCATCACCATTCTCGCGAAGAACACCGCGGTCAAGCACGGCGGAATGACCCTGAACATCATCGACACCCCCGGCCACGCCGACTTCGGCGGAGAGGTCGAGCGTGGCCTCTCCATGGTCGACGGCGTCGTCCTCCTGGTGGACGCCTCCGAGGGGCCGCTGCCCCAGACGCGCTTCGTGCTGCGCAAGGCCTTCGCCGCCAAGCTGCCGGTGATCTTGTGCATCAACAAGGTGGACCGGCCCGACGCCCGGATCGCCGAGGTCGTCGACGAGGTCTACGAGCTGTTCCTCGACCTCGACGCCACCGAGGAGCAGATCGACTTCCCCATCGTCTACGCCTCGGCCAAGGCCGGGCGGGCCTCGCTCAACCGGCCGCAGGACGGCGGCATGCCGGACGCCGACAACCTCGAGCCGCTGTTCGAGACGATCACCAAGACGATCCCGGCTCCCCTCTACGACCCGACCGCCCCGCTGCAGGCGCACGTCACCAACCTCGACGCCTCCAGCTACCTGGGCCGGATCGCGCTCTGCCGGGTCCACCACGGCACGATCAAGAAGGGGCAGCAGGTCGCCTGGTGCCGTACCGACGGCACGATCCAGCGGGTGAAGATCTCCGAGCTGCTCATGACCGACGCGCTGGAGCGCAAGCCCGCCGAGGAGGCGGGCCCGGGCGACATCATCGCCATCGCCGGCATCCCCGACATCATGATCGGCGAGACGCTGGCCGACCCGGACGACCCGCGGCCCCTGCCGCTGATCACGGTCGACGAGCCGGCGATCTCGATGACGATCGGCACCAACACCAGCCCGCTGGTCGGCAAGATCAAGGGCTCCAAGGTCACCGCGCGGATGGTCAAGGACCGGCTCGACAAGGAACTGGTCGGAAACGTCTCGCTGCGCGTGATCCCCACCGAGCGCCCCGACACCTGGGAGGTCCAGGGCCGTGGTGAGCTCGCGCTGGCCATCCTCGTCGAGCAGATGCGCCGCGAGGGTTACGAGCTGACCGTCGGCAAGCCGCAGGTCGTGACCAAGCTCGTCGACGGCAAGGTGCACGAGCCGGTCGAGCGGCTCACCGTCGACTGCCCCGAGGAGTACCTGGGGGCCGTGACCCAGCTGCTGGCCGTACGCAAGGGCCGCATGGAGCACATGACGAACCATGGCACCGGCTGGATCCGCATGGAGTTCGTGGTTCCCGCACGTGGCCTGATCGGCTTCCGTACGGAGTTCCTCACCGAGACCCGGGGAACCGGCCTGGTCCACCACGTGTTCGACGCCTACGAGCCGTGGTTCGGCGAGCTGCGGACCCGCAACAACGGCTCGCTCGTCGCCGACCGGTCGGGCCCCGTCACCCCCTTCGCGATGCTGAACCTGCAGGAGCGCGGGACGCTGTTCGTCGCTCCCACCACCGAGGTCTACGAGGGCATGATCGTCGGCGAGAACTCGCGCTCCGACGACATGGACGTGAACATCACCAAGGAGAAGAAGCTCACGAACATGCGCTCCTCCACCAGCGACGAGACGGAGAAGGTGATCCCACCGCGATCCCTGTCGCTGGAGCAGGCGCTGGAGTTCATCCGTGACGACGAGTGCGTGGAGATCACGCCGGAGACCGTCCGCATCCGCAAGGTCGTGCTCGACGCGGCCAGCCGCGGCCGCGCAACCGCGCGGGCCAAGCGCGTCAACTGACCCGGCGAACGGCCGGCCCTGGCGAGCGGCGCTCAGCCACGCGAGGACCCCGGTCGTGACCGGGCGACGAACCACGCAGCGACGCCCCTCGTGAACATGCCACCGCGCATGATCACGAGGGGCGTTTGCGCTGCTCAGACATCCTTCCGGCGAATGTGTGCATGATCACGGACAGAGTTCGCCCAGGCCAGAGCCTGGTTCCACGAATCCGTGCATGATCACGCTCGGAGTCTGCGCAGGTCAGGGCCGAATCCACGAGCCTGTGCATGATCACGCAGGGCGTTCGCGCCGCTCAGACACCTTGCCCACGAATCCGTGCATGATCACGCGGAGAAGGGGCGGGAGTCGGCAAGGTGGGGGCAAACGACGGTCTATGAGCGGCGTTTCCGGAGCTCTTCCCCGGTATCGACCGTGCTCTCCTGTGCCAGGTCACGAGCGCATACGGAGGAGCCGTCCATGCTTCGGAAAACCCATCTCGCCCTGGCCGCCAACCTCGTCATCTGCGTCGGCACGGGTGTCCTCGCACACGCGGAACCGGCCCGTCCCCCGGTGGGCCCGTCGGCCATCGCCGTGATCAAGGACACCGCCGGGACCGCGCTCGGCACCCTGCGGATCGAGCGATACGACATGACCAAGTCGCGGGTCACGGTCAACGTCCGCGGGCTGGCCCCCGGATTCCACGGCCTCCACATCCACACGGCGGGCGTGTGCGACCCACAGTCCGTGGACGCGACCACGGGCAGCCCGTTCTCCAGCGCGGGTGCCCACCTCGACCCCAGCGCCGGTTCGTACGGCATGGCCGCCGGCAACCTTCCCTCGCTGCTCGTGGCGGGCGACGGCACCGGCAACGCGTCCTTCGTGACCGACCGGTTCGCCATCGCGCAACTGGCGGACAGCGACGGCAGCGCGGTCGTCGTGCACGCGAAGGCCGACAACTTCGCCAACATCCCCACGCGCTACACCCACGCCTCCGACGCGACGGGCGCCATGGGGCCGGACGCGACCACGCTCAAGACCGGGGACGCGGGCGACCGGGTGGGCTGCGGCGTGATCAGGGTTCTCACCTGACGATCAGCTGAGGTGGATCCGCAGCCAGTCGACCAGCGGGGTCAATGAGCGCCAAGTGACCCGGACCCGGTCGAGGACCTCCGGAGTGTTGAGCCACAACTCCGGCTCGAATCGGCGGCCGGCGTGCAGCGACTTGTGCCGGAGCAACTCCAGACGGGGGTGGCCTTCAGGCGTCCCGCGCGGCCGGGTCTTGAGGCGGTCGCCGCCGACGGTCAGCTCCGGCGGCAGTTCGGCGATCGCGCACTCGAGCCTGCCGCCCGCCACATCGTCGTCGAGCGCGTCCCGGTAGCGGACGATCTGGTCTCCCCCCGCCCACCAGCCACCGGCCACGTAGAGCCCCTCGGCGTCGAGTTGCACGTAGTAGCCGATGCCGTCGACCCCGACCTGCACGTACGCGCCCTGGTGGGTCTTGTAGGGCGATTTGTCCTTCGCGAAGCGCACATCCCGGTTGGGCCGGAACAGATGCGGCGTCCCGAACTCGGGGGCCAGCTCGTCCATCAGCGCCAGCATCGGCGCCTTCACCGCGCTGTCGTAGAGACCCTTGTTGGCCGCCCAGTACGACTTGGAGTTGTCGGCGACGAGGCCCTCGTAGAAAATGAGCGCCTCATCAGGAAACCCGCTGAATCCCATGGCACCCACCTTCGCACGCCCCGCCGACAACCCTGCCGGGGCGAAGGCGACAGGCGGTCAGCGCCGACGTCTCGCGGTGCCGAAGATCGAGCGGGTGATCTCCCTGCCGAGGGCCGACGCGGCGGATCGGGTGAGCGATTTGAAGGCCGACGAGCCGAGGACTCCCTCCAGCACCGACTTCTCCTCGTGCCGCCGCGGCTCAGGCTCCCGTGGAGGCGCGCCGTAGGTGTCGGTGGACGCGGGCGCCGCCAGGCGGGCACTGAGCATCTCGTAGGCCGACTCGCGATCGATCGCCGTGCCGTACTTGGCGAGGAGCGGGGAGGCCGCGACGACTCCGCCGACCACAGCCGGGTCCGAGGGCGCCATCAGCGACTGCGGCGCGCACAGGCGGGTCCAGGCGACCGGTGTGGGGGCTCCCGTCTCCGAGAGCACGGTGACGACCGCCTCCCCGATGCCGAGCTCCGTGAGCAGCCTCTGCAGGTCGTACGGCGACTCGGGAAAGGTCGAGACGGTGGCCTTCAGCGCCTTGGCGTCCTGCGGCGTGAACGCCCGCAGGGCGTGCTGCACCCGGGCGCCGAGCTGGGCCAGCACGTCGGCCGGCACGTCCTTGGGCGTCTGGGTGACGAGGAAGACGCCGACGCCCTTCGAGCGGATCAGCCGCACGGTCTGCGTGATCGACTCCAGGAACGCCTTGGAGGCGTCGCTGAACAGCAGGTGGGCCTCGTCGAAGAAGAACACGAGCTTGGGCTTGTCCGGGTCGCCCACCTCGGGCAGCGCCTCGAACAGGTCCGCGAGCAGCCACATCAGGAATGTGGAGAACAACCGCGGCCGGTCCTGTACGGCAGGCAGTTCCAGGATGGAGACGACGCCCCGGCCGTCCGGCCCCTGCCGCAGCAGGTCACGGGCGTCGAACTCGGGCTCGCCGAAGAACGCGTCCGCCCCCTGCGCCTGGAAGTTGACCACGGCGCGCAGGATGACGCCCGCCGTCGCCGACGACAGGCCGCCGATGCCCTTCAGCACCTCGGGCGTCTCGGTCAGGTACGTGATGACCGCGACGAGGTCCTTCAGGTCGAGCAGCGGCATGCCGTGCTTGTCGGCGAAATAGAAGACCAGCCCGAGTGACGACTCCTGCGTCTCATTGAGCCCGAGAACCTTGGAGAGCAGGGTGGGCCCGAAGGCCGTCATGGTGGCGCGCAGCGGGATGCCTTCGCCCATGCCTCCCAGAGAGAAGAACTCCACGGGGCAGGCCCTCCCCGCCCAGGACTGGCCCACCTCGGCCGCCCGCTGTGCGGTGCGGTCGGAGGGGACGCCCGGCGAGGCCATCCCGGACAGGTCGCCCTTGACGTCGGCGAGGAAGACCGGCACACCCTGGGCGGACAACTGCTCGGCCATGAGCTGGAGCGTCTTGGTCTTGCCCGTGCCGGTCGCCCCGGCGACGAGCCCATGCCGGTTCATCATCGCGAGAGGGATCCGGATCGGTGACGAAGGATCGGCCGTGCCGTCGTCCTTCACCAGCGCGCCCAGTTCCAGCGCCGGTCCCGGGAAATCGTAGCCCTTCATCCGTTGTGGTACGCCTTTCCGGGAGTGAGGCTGCCGATGAGCTCGGAGACCGTCACGTACGTGAACTTCTTCCGGTCCAACTCGTCGAGGAGGCGCGGGAGCGCCTCGACGGTCGTGGGGTGGATGTCGTGCATCAGCACGATGTCGCCTGGTTTGGCTTCGGCGGAACGCTTGGCCACGAGTCCGGGGTTGCGGTCCCGCCAGTCGAGGGTGTCCACGTCCCACATGATCTGGGCGAGTCCCTCCTCCTTCGCCATCGCCTCCACCTCGTGGTTGGTCGACCCGTACGGCGGGCGCATCACGTGCATCCGCACTCCGGCGACCTGCTGGACCACGTCCTGCGTGCGCTGGAGCTCACGCCGGAGCGCCCCTTCCGACAGCCCCACGAGCGAGGGGTGATCCCACGAGTGGTTGCCCAGCTCGTGCCCCTCGGAGACCATCCGCCGGACGAAGTCGCGGGTGCCGTCGGTGACCATCTGGCCCAGCATGAAGAACGTGGCACGGGCACGGTGGGCGGCCAGGGTGTCCAGCACGTGGCCCGTGTTGTCTCCCGGCCCGTCGTCGAAGGTCAGCGCCACGCATTTCAGCTGACGGCAGTCGATGTTCCGGGGTGGCGGTGCCACCGGCATCCGCGGGCCGGGCCAACCGTGCTGCCGGGCCGCCAGCCTGCTGCCGAAGACCTGGGCGTCGAACTGGCCGCCCACGCGGAACGCGTGATGCGACTTCGAGGACGGACTCGGGACCGCGGACGATCTGGCCTCACCACATCCCGCGGCAAGCAGCAACGACAGCAGCACCAATCCGATCCGCATACGACCCCCCGGAGAGCTCGGGGGGCGCGGACGCTACGGATGCCCCTTGACCCCTTCCCCCCGGAGAACCTTGGCCAGGTCTTCCCACCAGGGCGGCTCGTGTGCCTTGAGCTCGGCATATCGCCGGGCGACCCGGATGGCGCATCCGACAGGGTCCGTACCCAGGTGCCGGCATTTCACGGCACCCTCCCGCCAACGGTAAAGACCCTCCCGGAAGCTGACGACCAGGCCGATCCACACCGAGAGGGTCACGTCGTCACCGATCTCGTACGCGTCGGGAACCCCGAGCAGGGCGAGCTCCGCGCGGAGTTTCTCCAGCGCGGCCTGCGACTCACTCACCCGCCACCACCCGCTGCCGGACACTCACGATCCGTCGCCGAAGAGAGGCACACAAAAAGGGATGTACCCAACCTTGAGCTGGCCCTCGCACACTCATGGTGTAATCATGAGACTCCGGAGCGTTACCGCGCAGGCGTACCCGTCAGTCATCAAGCCGTTCAGCGGGTTCGGTGACCACCATGACGAACCGGAGCGGGGCGCCGCCCTCGTTCGCGTAACGGTGGGGCCGGTCGGCACTGAAGACGACCGCTTCGTCCTTCCCCACGATGTGGCTCTTGCCGTACAGGCTGAGAGTGAGCTCGCCCTCGATGACCGTGATCATCTCGCGGGTCCCGGCGGGATGCGCGTCGCCGTCGTGCAGCTCACCCGGGCCGAGGTGCCAGTCCCACAGTTCGAGGATCGCGGGGGCGTCGGTGCCGACGAGCAGTCGCGCGGAGCCGCCCCCGCTGTGCTCGAACGTGACCACCTCGGACGCGTGGACGACGCGCACGACGGGGGTGTCGGAAACCTCGACCAGCCGCCCCACGGTCACGCCGAGCGCGTCGCCGATCCGGCTGAGGGTGTTCACGCTGGGGTTGGTCCTGCCCTGTTCTATCTGGATGAGCATGCCGCGGCTGACGTTCGACCGCGCGGCGAGCTCGTCGAGCGTCATGCCGCGGTGCGCGCGCTGGCCGCGGACATTGGCCGCGATGGCCGCGGCGAGGGTTTCCGGATCCGGCATGAGTACAGTCTAGTGATTCACATATACACTCCATTGCACTATCGAAAAGTCCATTGAGAGGCGATCAGGTGACAGCGGCTGCACTGGCGACGGCGTGCGCGGTGATCTTCGGGACGGCCGACTTCTTCGGAGGTCTCGCCACCAGGCGCTCGCGCGTGCTCGCGGTCGTCGTGTTCTCCCAGATCGGGGGGCTGCTGCTGATCGCGGCGCTGCTCGCCTTCCTGCCGGGGACCCTGAGTCCCGCGGCCCTGCTGTGGGGAATGGCGTCGGGCGTGGCCGGCGCCGTCGGAATCGTGATGTTCTACCGAGGCCTGGCCACCGGCGTGATGTCGGTGGTCGCCCCCACCACCGCCACCGCCTCGATGGCGGTGCCGGTGCTGTTCGGCCTGATCACCGGCGAGCGCCCGTCGATACCGGCCCTCGCGGGTGTGCTCCTCGGCCTGTTCGCGGTGACCCTGGTCAGCCGGTCCCCGAACGACCCCGCCGCAGGATCCCGGGCCGGCTCGATCCTCAACGCCCTCGCTTCCGGCGCCGGGTTCGGCGGCTTCTTCATCCTGCTGAAGCTGGCGCCGGAGGACGCCGGGGTCTGGCCGCTCCTCGGCGCCCGCATCGCGTCGATCACGCTGGTCGCGCTGCTCGCGGTCGTGACGCGCAGAAGTCTCCGCCCCATTCCGGGGACGCTGACGGTGACCGTCGCCGCCGGGCTGCTCGACATGGCCGCCAACGTGCTCTATCTCTTCGCCGCGCAGCGCGGCCTGCTGAGCCTGATCGCGGTCCTGGTGTCGCTCTACCCCGCGAGCACCCTGCTGCTGGCGCGATACGTGCTCGGTGAGCGGCTGAGCCCGGTGCAGATCACCGGGGTCGGCTTCGCCCTGGGCGCCGTCGCCCTCATCGCCGCGTCCTGACCCCCGGACATGCCGGTACGGCTGCCGCGACGCGACAGCCGTACCGAGGAGGAACCGCGGAGGAGGTGGAAGATCTCAGGCGGCCACGGCGGGCTCGGGGACGCGGACCACGCCCTCTTCACGCGCGTAGCCCTCGAGCATTCCGCGAAGCTGCCGGCGCCCGCGGTGGAGCCGGGACATCACCGTTCCGATGGGGGTGCCCATCCGGTCGGCGATCTCCTTGTAGGCGAACCCCTCGACATCGGCCAGATAGACGGCCATGCGGAACTCCTCGGGGAGGGACCGCAGGGCGTCCATCACGACGCTGTCGGGCAACTGGTCGAGCGCCTCGTTCTCCGCCGAGCGCAGGCCGGTCGAGGTGTGGGACTCGGCGGCGGCGAGCTGCCAGTCCTCGATGTCCTCGGCCGTGGAGAGCTTCGGCGAGCGCTGCTTCTTCCGGTAGTCGTTGATGAAGTTGTTGGTCAGGATCCGGTGCAGCCACGCCTTGAGGTTCGTGCCCTCACGGAACTGGTGGTAGGAGGTGTACGCCTTCGCCACGGTCTCCTGGACCAGGTCCTCCGCGTCGGCCGGGTTACGGGTGAGCCGCATGGCGGACGCGTAGAGCTGACCGGTAACCGGGACGACGTCGCGCTCGAACCACGCGTGTCGCTGCTCTTCAGTCATCGAGATCATCTCTTCCCCCTACGGAACTTCTCCCCCGTTACCCGTCCGGCATTGACCCATGCGAGAAGGCCTGGTTCATTTGCTGTCCCGGGCCATCGTCCCAGGCGAACCGTAAGCACGGTGTTAAATGTTTTACCTGTTCAGCGGGGTCGCTCAGGCTGGGTGCCCGGCACGGGCAGGTCACGTGCGGGCCGGACGAATCTCAGTAGCGTAACACTCCAGCCTCAATCCGGAGTAAAGTGTGGCAAACCTCACTCGCTAGAGTATCGGCATGAAACACGTGGACCGGCATGATCCCGGCATCAGAGCATGGGCCGCCGACGCCATCCTGGCCGTGGAAGCCGACGCGAACCGCAGTTGTGACACGCACCTGCATGTGTTCCCCCTCCCCTCCCACTGGGGTGTGGACCTCTACTTGAAAGACGAGTCGGTACACCCGACCGGTTCACTCAAACATCGGCTCGCCCGTTCTCTTTTCCTGTACGGCCTGGCCAACGGGTGGATCGGGCCGACGACGACGGTCATCGAGGCGTCCAGCGGATCGACCGCGGTCAGCGAGGCCTACTTCGCGCGGCTTCTGGGCCTGCCGTTCATCGCCGTGATGCCGGCCACCACGTCGCCGGAGAAGCGGGAGATCATCGAGTTCTACGGCGGCAAGTGCCACCTCGTCTCCGACCCCGGGGCGATCTACGAGGAGTCCCGGAGGCTCGCCGAGGAGACCGGCGGCCACTACATGGACCAGTTCACCTACGCGGAGCGGGCCACCGACTGGCGGGGCAACAACAACATCGCCGAGAGCATCTTCCAGCAGATGTCCCATGAGCGGCACACGGAGCCGGCGTGGATCGTGGTGGGAGCGGGCACCGGGGGCACGTCCGCGACGATCGGCCGCTACATCAGGTACCGCCGCCACACGACCCGCCTGTGCGTCGCCGACCCGGAAGGCTCGGCGTTCTTCCCGTCGTGGATCTCGGGAGACGATCTCACGGGCCCCGGTTCGCGGATCGAGGGAATCGGACGGCCCCGTGTCGAGCCGTCGTTCCTGCCCACGGTCATCGACCGGATGACCCACGTGCCCGACGCCGTCTCCGTCGCCGCCATGCACTGGGTGAAAGAGGTCACACGCCGCGACGTCGGCGGCTCGACCGGCACCAATGTCGCGGCGTCCATGGAGATCGTCAAGGAGATGCGCGCCCGGGGTGAGCGGGGCAGCGTCGTCACGTTGATCTGCGACGGCGGCGAGCGCTACCGCGACACCTACGGGAACGACCAGTGGCTCGCCGAGACGGGCCTCGACATCGAGCCCCACCTCGCCGAGTTCCGCAGGTTCCTGCTGAGCTGATCCCGAACGCCCGCGGGGCCGGCTCGGGCCCTGCGGCGAGGGTCGCCGTCAGTCGCCGAGGATGGCGTCGACGAACACCTCGGGGTCGAACGGGGCCAGATCATCGGGGCCCTCGCCGAGCCCCACGAGCTTGACCGGAACGCCCAGCTCACGCTGGACCGAGATCACGATGCCGCCCTTGGCGGTGCCGTCGAGCTTGGTCAGCGCGATGCCCGTGATGTTGACCACCTCGGCGAACACCTGGGCCTGGCGCATGCCGTTCTGACCCGTGGTCGCGTCGAGGACCAGCAGCACCTCGTCGACCAGCGCCCGCTTCTCGATCACTCGCTTGACCTTGCCGAGCTCGTCCATCAGGCCGGTCTTGGTGTGCAGACGCCCGGCGGTGTCGACGATGACGGTGTCGGCGTGATCCTCGAAGCCCTTGGCCACGGCGTCGAACGCGACGGACGCCGGGTCGCCGCCCTCCGGTCCGCGGACCACGGTCGCCCCCACCCGGTCACCCCAGGTCTGGAGCTGGTCCGCCGCCGCGGCGCGGAACGTGTCCGCAGCCCCGAGGACGACCTTGTTCCCGTCGCCGATCAGCACCCGGGCGAGCTTGCCCGACGTGGTGGTCTTACCCGTGCCGTTGACGCCGACGACCAGGACCACCGCAGGGCGTTCGCCGTGCGGCCGGACGTGCAGGGTGCGGTCGAGCTCAGGAGCGATCTGGGTGAGAAGCTCCTCGCGCAACATCGCCCGGACCTCGCTCGGCGTGCGGGTGCCGAGGACCTTCACCTTCGTACGGAGGTCCTCGACGATGGCCCGGGTCGGGGCCACACCGACGTCGGCGGTGATCAGGTTCTCCTCGATCTCGTCCCAGACCTCGTCGTCGAGCCGGTCACGCGAGAGCAGTTCGAGCAGCCCCTTACCGAACGCGCTCTGCGAACGGGCCAGGCGTCCGCGCAGGCGCACCATCCGGCCTGCGGACGGCGGCGGGACCTCGATCTCCGGTGCCTTGACGAGCTCCTCGGCGGGGGCCGGAGGGGGCAACGTCGTGGTCAGGCCGCCTTCTTGTTCGCCGAGGCCGCCGCCTTGCGGCTCCTCGGCGCCCGGGGCGCGGGGCGCCGGGGGCGCCTCCACCGTGGGGCGGTCCTTGGCCTTGGGCCGGAAAAGTAGGAACAGGCCACCGACCGCCAGCACGGCGACGACGGCCACGATCACGATGACGCCGAGGTAACCATCCACAAATGCAGTTTCCCAGACACACCGCACTGCTCCGGTCACCAAACCGCGTCAGATGCCTCCCGACCGACCACGTGGATCATGCGAGAGGACGCGAACCCCAGCCACCATGCGTGGGCCTCGAGCACGGACTTGTGTGGCAAGCGCCACCGTCACGCGAGGGGCGCGGCCGTTTCTGGACTGAGGAGTGAGCGGGGAGCGAGGAACGAGCGACCCCGAACGACGAGGGCTGTGTTCATGGCGCGCCTCCGGCACGACCGACGGCCTCTAAGGCGCCACGAGCCCGCGCGAGCGAAGCGAGCGCAATCAAGCACGTCACGCGTGCTCGCGCAGGCGCTGGCTCACCACCTGGGTGACGCCGTCTCCGCGCATGGAGACGCCGTACAGCGCGTCGGCGATCTCCATCGTCCGCTTCTGGTGGGTGATGACGATGAGCTGCGAACTTTGGCGCAGTTCCTCGAAGAGGGTCAGCAGGCGCTGGGTGTTGGTGTCGTCCAGCGCGGCCTCGACCTCGTCCATCACGTAGAAGGGCGAAGGACGGGCCTTGAAGATGGAGATGAGGAACGCCACGGCGGTCAGCGACCGCTCGCCGCCGGACAGCAGCGACAGCCGCTTGACCTTCTTGCCGGGCGGCCGGGCCTCCACCTCGACTCCCGTGGTGAGCATGTCGGACGGGTCGGTCAGCAGCAGACGGCCTTCACCACCGGGGAAGACCCGCTCGAAGATCTGGGAGAACTCCCGGGCCACGTCCTCGTAGGCCGCGGAGAAGACCTGCTCGACCCTGTCGTCGACCTCCTTGACGACGAGCAGCAGGTCCCTGCGGGTCTTCTTGAGGTCTTCGAGCTGCGAGGTGAGGAAGGCGTGCCGCTCTTCCAACGCGGCGAACTCCTCCAGCGCGAGCGGGTTGACCTTGCCCAGCTGGGTCATCTGCCTGTCGGCGGCTCGGGCCCGCTTCTCCTGCTCCTCCCGGACGTACGGCACCGGAGGGTCGCCGGGCACCGGGACGGCCGGGCCGTACTCGGAGATCAGCGGTTCCAGCTCGACGCCGTACTCCTCGAGGGCTCGCTGTTCCATCTGCTCGAGCCGCAGGCGCTGCTCGGTCCTGGCCATTTCGCTGCCGTGGGCGCGGTTGACCAGGGTGTCCAGCTCCGAGCTGAGCGCACGGACACGGAGCCGTATCGCCTTGAGCTCCGCGTCGATCTCGCCGCGCGCCCGCTCCGCCTCGTCCCGCTCGGCCGCGGCCCGCGTGAGTGAGGCCTCCAGCGCCTTCAGGGCGATCTGCGCCGCGCCGACGACACCGGCGGCGACTTCGGCCTGCCTGCGCCGTCGCTCTCGCTGGGCCGCCGCACGCGCGCGGTCGTCACGTTCCCGGCGGGCGGCGCGCATCAGCCCGTCGGCGCGGCCGGCGATGCCCCTGACGCGTTCCTCGGAGGTCCGGACGGTGAGCCTGGCCTCCATCTCAGCCTGGCGGGTCACCCCGACAGCGGCCGCGAGGTCGTCACGCGTGTCGGTGGTCGGCTCGGCCTCCAGCTCCTGGGCGTACTCCGCCTCGGCCAGCTGCTCCTCCAGCTCGACGACCGCCGCCTGGGCCAGCTCGCGGGCCTCTTCCCCGTCCTGTACGGCTTTCGCCAGCCGGGCGGCCTCGTCCTGGGCGGCCTTGACGGCGGCCTCGAGCCGGGCGAGTTCCCTGGCGGCGGCCGCCGCCTTCTGGTCGGCGTCCCGCTGGCGGCTCCGCAGCCGGTCGAGGACGGACTGGGCCGCGTTCAGCCCGGTCTGCGCGCCGTTGATGCCGTTCTGCGCCATGGTGACGTCGTTCTGCGCCTCGGCGACGCGCGCCTGGGCCGCGTCGACCGCCAGCTGGGCCTGTCCCTCGGCCGCCACGGCCTCTTCCAGCGCCAGCGCGTGCGCCTCCGCCGCCGTCTCGGCGGCGGCCAGGTCCGCGGCGGCCTCGTCGAGCGCGGCCCGGACCTGAAGCGGTGACGCCACGCTGCCGGAACCGCCGTGCGCCGAGTGCGCCCCGAGGACGTCTCCCGAGCGGGTGACGGCTCGCAGGCTCGGGTCGGCGTCCACGACCTTCCGCGCCGCGGCGAGATCGTCGACGACGACCACGTCCGACAGCAGGACGTCGACGGTGCCCCTCAGCGCCTCCGGCACGGTGACCAGTTCGGCGGCCCATTCCCCGCCGTCGACGGCGGGTCGCGCCGGGGTGGCCTGGCCGTCGGCGGCGATCAGCAGCGCCGTACGGCCTCCGTCGGCCAAGCGCAGGTGCTCCAGCGCGGCCACGGCGGCGTTCAGGGAGTCGACGGTGACGGCGTCGGCCATCAGGACCGCGGCGACGGCCGCCTCGGCCCCCGGCCGGACGGCGAGCATGGTGGCGATCGGGCCGAGGACACCGGGAAGGTCCGCCCCGAGCAGCGCGGCCGCCCCGTCGACGCCTCCGGCGAGGCTCATCTCCAGCGCCTCACGCCGTGCCCTGAGCCCGGCGAGGGCTCGTTGTGACTCCTGGTCGGCGGCCCGTGCCGTACCGACGGCGGACTTGGCGGCGCCGAGCGCCTCACGTGGCGCGGAGGCGGCGGCCTTGACCTGCGCCACGGCGGTCTCGGCCTGTTCGGCCACGCCCCGCGCCGCCTCGACGGCCGCCCTGGCGAGGTCGACGCCCTCCTGGGCCGCCTCGAACTCGGCGAGCAGTTCCGGATCCGCGGCGGGCTCGCCGAGCTCGTGCGCGTCGCAGTCAGCTTGCGCCCGCTCGGCCCGGTGGTGGGCGTCCTCCACCGCCTTGGTCAGGCGGCCGATCTCGTCACTCGCGGCGCGGGCACGGCTCCTGGCGGACTCCACCTGGCCGCGCAGCCTGGCGAGCGCCTCACGCCGGTCGGCGGCGGCACGGGCGGCGGAGGAGAGACGGCGCTCCTCCGAGGTCAGTGCCTCCTCGGCCTCCGCACGGATCTCCACGGCGGCTTCCAGCCGGTCACGTGCCTCGTCGAGCTCGTCGGACAGCGCCTGTTCCTGCTCCCGGATCTCGGCGGCCTCCCGCTCGAGATCCTCAGGGTCACGGCCGCGGCGTTCGATCGAGGCGGCGTCCGCGGCGTGCCGTCCCCGCTCGGCCGCGAGGCTCTCGACGCCGCGGAGCCTCTCCCTGAGCGCCGACAGGCGGTAGAAGGTCTCCTGTACGGCCTTGAGCCGGGGCTGGGCCTCGTTCTCCGCCGCCTCCAGCTCGGCCTCCCGCCGCTGGCCGTTCGCCAGATCGGTCTCGACCTGGGTGCGCCGGGCCAGGACGGCCGCCTCGTCCGCGGCCTCCCGCTGCAGGACCTCGCGCAGATTCACGACGTCGTCGGCGAGCAGGCGCAGGCGTGCGTCGCGCAGGTCGGCCTGGATGACGGCCGCCTTCCGGGCGATCTCCGCCTGCCGTCCCAGTGGTTTGAGCTGGCGGCGCAACTCGGTGGCGAGGTCCTGCACCCGGGTGAGGTTGGCCTGCATCGCGTCGAGCTTGCGAAGCGCCTTCTCCTTGCGCTTGCGGTGCTTGAGGACGCCGGCGGCCTCCTCGATGAACGCGCGGCGCTCCTCCGGGCCGGCATGGAGCACCTGGTCGAGCTGGCCCTGGCCGACGATGACGTGCATCTCGCGGCCGATGCCGGAGTCGGACAGGAGTTCCTGGATGTCGAGGAGGCGGCACGTGTCGCCGTTGATGGCGTACTCGCTCTGCCCGGACCGGAACATCAGCCGGCTGATCGTGACCTCGGTGTAGTCGATCGGCAGGGCGCCGTCGGAGTTGTCGATGGTCAGCGTCACCTCGGCGCGGCCGAGCGGCGGGCGGCTCGAGGTGCCCGCGAAGATCACGTCCTCCATCTTGCCGCCGCGCAGCGACTTGGCGCTGTGCTCGCCCATGACCCACGCGAGGGCGTCGACGACGTTGGACTTGCCCGAGCCGTTGGGGCCGACCACACATGTGATACCGGGCTCGAAACGCAGGGACGTCGCGGAGGCGAAGGATTTGAAGCCGCGCAGGGTGAGCGTCTTCAGATACACACGGCCCCCTCCCAGACGCCAGACTTATCGGGGAAGACTACCGGCCCGGGCAGGCCCGGGACGTCGGATAGACCCCATGACACCGGTTCCGGTGACGCGGTCCCCGACATCGGGCCATACTGCCCCCGCGAAGACCCGCTATACGTACGGCCGGCCGCCGGATGTCGCGCGAAGCCGCCGTCCTGATCGCCGATGACCCCGCGACGATGACCGGGGCCATTCACCGAGCACTGGCGTTCGATGACGAATCGCCAAACGCGCTACCAGCCGATACAGAAAAGGACATTACGGATAATTTGCCGACGACTGAATGGCGGTCGAACGGTTTCCGCAAATGACAAGGGACGCCTTTGCGGGGCGTCCCTGACAATCCTTCCTGTGGCCGGTCTCTCAAGTGAGAGCCGGCTCGCGATCCTGCAGCCGGACCAGGGTTTCGTCACGAGTTTGCGCTGCTAGCGCGTCGTTCTGTGCCTGGAGCCGGGTGAGTTCTGCCTCCAGATCCCGGATGCGCTGCTGGAGACGGCGCATTTCCGAGACCATTCGAGGGTCAGGACCGCCGACGTGGCCGAGTAGAGCCTTCGCCATAGTAAAGGGTCCTCCACGCTGAGTGACCAGACTGGTTCGCGCACTTCATTGCCGCGGGAGGGGTGCGCGTGGTTCCTCTCAAGAGTCGCACCGGCAATGGAGGCGGTCAAGTTGAACGCTCCGGACAGATCTGCCGGTGGGCACTCTCGGTAGGTAAATATACCGCATTTGGGTGGTTTGAGGGAAGCCCTATCGCTCTACAAACCCCGCCATACTTCCCTTGGCGTCGCTCCAGCGCTCCACCACCCCCTCCACCTGACCTGGCGTGCCGGCCCCCCGCAGCAGCTCGAGAAGCCTCTCGCACGATTCCCGGGGCCCTTCGGCCACGACCTCGACCCTGCCGTCGGCGAGATTCGCCGCCCAGCCCACCAGGCCGAGCTCAAGTGCTCTGGCCCGGGTCCACCATCGGAAGCCGACCCCCTGCACTCGGCCCCGGACCCACGCCGTCAACCTGACCACGTTCACAGTATCCGGCCGGTCCTGGGTGCCGGCCGCCGGGGGACCGTCATGGCCTGGCGTTTCTCGGCGTCGGCTGGCACTTCGGGCAGCTGTACGACGACCTGTTCATGAACGCCTCCCGCCGGACGGGCGTCCCGCATCGGGGGCACGGCTCGTCCCGCCTGCCGTACACGGCGAGTGACCGATCGAAGTAGCCGCTCTCACCGTTGACGTTCACATACAGGCTGTCGAAGGACGTGCCGCCCTGGCCGAGCGCCTCGGCCATGACCTCGCGGACGGCCGACAGCAACTCCGCGATCACCGGGCGGGAGAGCGTCTCCGTCGGACGTGCCCAATGCAGCCGCGCGCGCCACAACGCCTCGTCCGCGTAGATGTTGCCGACCCCGCTGATCAGCGACTGGTCGAGCAGTGCCCTCTTGATCCCGGTACGGCGGAGCCGCAGCCGGGTCGCGAACTCCGCGTCGTCGAAGGCGCTCTCGAGGGGATCGGCGGCGATGTGCGTGATCGGCTCGGGAACGGGCCTCGGCGACCGCTGGACCATCGGGGCGACCAGGACGTGGCCGAACGTGCGCTGGTCCACGAACCGCAGCTCCGGTCCGCCATCGGCGAAGCAGAGCCGTACACGCAGGTGCTTCTCGACGGGCGCCAGGGGGTCCACCACGAGTAACTGGCCGCTCATGCCGAGATGCGCCAGCAGCGCCTCCGCGGCCACAGGCGACTCAGGGGCCTCATCATCCCCCGCGGCGACCAGGTACCGGTCCGCCGGGCCGTCGTGCAGCGGCAGCCACAGATACTTGCCGCGGCGCTCGGCCGAGAGCACGGTCCGGCCTTTGAGTTGGTCGGGCAGCTCCCCCGCGTTCCGCCGGACCGCGCGGGGATGCAGGACCTCCGCCGACGCGATCGTACGGCCGGCGACCCAGCGCTCCAGGCCGCGCCGGACGACTTCCACCTCAGGCAGTTCGGGCATCCTGCTCCTACCTCGTGCCGGTCCCGGGCGCCTGTCGGTCCCGGGCGACGATCTGCGGCGAGCCGTCAGGCCCGGCCGAGCCCCGCACCCTCACGGGCGTCCCTGAGCGCGCGGATCGCCGTCCAGGCCGCCTCCGCCGCCTGCTGCTCGGCCTCTTTCTTGCTGCGTCCCGCGCCCGTGCCGTACTGCCGGCCGCCGACGCGCACCGCGGCCACGAACGACTTGGCGTGGTCGGGCCCGCTCTCGTCGACGTGGTACTCCGGTACGCCGAGCATCTCGGCGGCGGTCAGCTCCTGCAGCGAGGTCTTCCAGTCGAGGCCCGCGCCCAGCGACGCCGACCGCGTGATCAGCGGGTCGAAGAGCAGGTGGACGACGCGGAACGCCTCGTCCAGGCCCTTGTCGACGTAGACCGTGCCGATCAGGGCCTCCAGGGTGTCGGCCAGGATCGACGACTTGTCACGCCCGCCGGTGCCCTCCTCGCCCCGTCCGAGGCGGAGGTACTTGCCGAGACCGAGGGTCCGCGCCACGTCGGCGAGCGCCCGCATGTTCACGACGGCGGCGCGCAGCTTCGCGAGCTGCCCTTCCGGCAGGTCGGGGTGGCCCCGATAGAGGGTGTCCGTGACCACCAGGCCCAGCACCGAGTCGCCGAGGAACTCCAGGCGCTCGTTGGTGGGCAGGCCGCCGTTCTCGTAGGCGTAGGACCGGTGGGTCAGCGCCCGCTCAAGGATCGGGGTGCTGAGCCGCACCTCGATGACCTGGTAAAGCTCATCCCTGGCGACCTCTACGGCCACCGGTTTTCCCGATGCTGAAGCCACTTCTCTCCTCCTGACTCATGCATGGCAAGGCCGAGCACGGAGGCAAGCGGGATCGATGTGAGGCCCGAAGGCGTGGTGGACGCCGGGCCACCGAAGTCGGGGGCCCCGGCGTCCACCACGGCCGCGGGCACGTTAATGCCGGTCTTTCGCTCCAACCGCCACCGCACGCGCCTCTAAGCAAGGTAACGCCGGCCGGGTCGTTTGACGATCCGGCCGGCGTCCCGATCCGCTCAGAGCGCGATCAGGCCGACGGCTCGATGACCTGACGGCGGTTGTAGGTGCCACATGTGGGGCACGCCACGTGCGGGCGCTTCGGCGAGCGGCACTGGGGGCAGCTCACGAGTGACACCGCGGCGGCCTTCCACTGGGCCCTGCGGGCGCGGGTGTTGCTCCGCGACATCTTCCGCTTGGGGACGGCCACGTCAACCCTCCTGATCGTCTTTGTTGTCCACAACCAAACCCTGCAGCGACGCCCAGCGTGAATCGAGTTTCTCGTGACCGTGGTCAGGGCCGGCATCCGCCAGCTTGACCCCGCACTCCGTGCAGAGTCCGGCGCAGTCATCACCGCAGACCGGGCTCAGCGGCAGTGCGAGCACCACCGCGTCACGGAATACCGGCTCGAGATCGAGCAACTCACCATCGAGGAAGAGGTCGTCCTCTCCCCCCGCGCCTCCAGGAAGCGCGTCATCCGCCGAGTAGTAGAAGAGCTCCTGGAAGTCGACCTCGATCTCCGAGGTCAACGGGTCCAGACAGCGTGAGCATTCTCCGTGGAGTGGAGCCCGCGCCGTGCCCGTGACGAGCACGCCCTCCATCACCGCCTCGAGCCGGATGTCCAGCTCGACGTCGGCGTCCTTGGGAACGCCGATCATTCCGACTGCGAGATCCACCGGCGCCGGGAGAACGGGGGTCATCTTGCGCATCGACCCCGGTCGTCGTCCCAGATCATGGGTGGAGATCACCCAAGGGGCTCGGGGGTCAAGGGTGCGCTGAGTCATCCTGCTCTCGTTTAGGCATGGCGAACAACCGCCGTCGTGCAAGGCTGAAAGGAAAGGATACCAGCCCGGCGTCAACCTCTGAGCCGCTCGACGAGCAGCTCCTTCACCAGGTCGGGGACCAGGCCGGAGACGTCGCCGCCGTAGCGGGCGATCTCCTTCAGCCTGCTCGACGACAGGAACGAGTACTCCGGGTTCGTCGACATGAAGAGCGTCTCCACGCCCGACATGCGGTAGTTCAGCTGGGCCATCTGCAACTCGTAGTCGAAGTCGCTGATCGCCCGCAGTCCCTTGACGATCACCGGGATGCCCTGCTGCTTGCAGAAGTCGACCAGAAGCCCGTGGAACTTCTCCACACGGACGTTGCCGTACTCCTTGGTCACCGTGGTGAGCATCTCGATGCGCTCGTCCACGGTGAACAGGCTCTTCTTCTCCACATTGATGAGCACGGCGACGACGAGCTCGTCGTAGAGCCGTGACGTCCGGCCGATGATGTCCAGATGTCCGTTGGTCACGGGGTCGAACGACCCCGGACAGACGACGCGACGCAAAGGCGCACCCCCACGGTTTACGGGTTCCCGGCGGCGCGACCGTACCAAACGGACGCTTCGCCGTACCGACGGACCCTGTCTTCTTCGAACCCACGCGGCCACACCAGGTCCTTCCCCCTGGACTCCCGCTCCACCGCCACAAGGGCGTCCTCCGCCAGCCAGCCGTTGTCCCTGAGCGCCTCCACCACCCTCACGACCGCCTCGTCCGTGACGGCGTAGGGCGGATCGGCGAAGACGAAGTCGTACGGCTCCTCGCACGGGCGGCCCACCACCCGCTCGGCCTTCTCCGGCGCGAGCACGGCTCCGGGCAGGCCGAGGGAGGCGATGTTCTCCTTGATCGTCCGTACGGCTCTCGCGTCCGACTCGACGAGCAGCGCGTGCGCGGCCCCCCGGCTGAGCGCCTCGAGGCCGACGGCCCCGGACCCGGCGTAGAGATCGACCACCCGCAGTCCCCCGAGCGAGCCGAACACCGACCCGACCGTGGCGAACAGGCCTTCCCTGGCCCGGTCACTGGTGGGTCTGGTCGAACCACCTGGGGGAACGGCGAGCCTGCGGCCTCCGGCGGTCCCTGCGATCACCCGCGTCATCCGTTCATTGTCCCGTCCGCCGCGGCCGTCCCGCTCCGCGGCCCGGTTCCCGCGGAGATCGTCTCAGGTCAAGAGTGGGCAAGCGGGAGCGAGGAATGAGTAAGAGCGGTATCGCGAGGCCTGTGGCATCCGCATGATGAGTTCTGCGGCCTTCAGGTGACCCAGGGGAAGGCCGGCCGACGTGATCGTGAGCCCTTCCGCGCGTCGGCGCCCTCGGCACCTGACCCGAGGGTGGGCCCAGCCGGGGACGGCATTCGGGGGGAGGCCGTCCCATGGCTGGGCCCTGGGTCATTTAAGCGCCCAGGGCCTCGGCGCGTCAGCGCCTGGAACCCATTTGCGGCCTTTCCGAGATCTTCTGCCTTTTAGTGGGTCTTGCAGGGTTCATGCCTTTTCCAGGTACTCTGCCCGCTCGTCGGCGACCATCGCGTCGAGCTCCGATCGGAGGGCCGGATGGGCCTCCAGATCGGGATCGCCCACCAGCACGGACATCGCCTCCGTCCGGGCGGCCTCGATCACGTCCTCGTCTCTGAGCAACTGCAACATCTTCAGTGACGATTTGCGGCCGGACTGCGCCGCACCGAGCACGTCGCCCTCGCGGCGCTGCTCCAGGTCCACCCGCGACAGCTCGAACCCGTCCAGCGTGCCCGCGACAGCGTCCAGCCGGGCGCGTGCGGGCGTTCCCTCCGGCGCCTCGCTCACCAGCAGGCACAGCCCCGGCAGGCCGCCCCGCCCGACGCGACCGCGCAGCTGGTGGAGCTGTGAGACGCCGAACCGGTCGGCGTCCATGATGATCATCACGGACGAGTTCGGGACGTCGACGCCCACCTCGATGACCGTGGTGGCCACCAGGACGTCGATCTCGCCCCGGCTGAAGGCCGTCATCACCCCGTCCTTCTCCTCGGGCGGCAGCTTGCCGTGCAGGACCCGGATCCGCAGCCCCTGCAGGGGACCGCCCGACAGCGCCTCGGCGACGTCCAGGACCGCCAGTGGGGGCCTGCGCTCCTCCTCGGAGTCGGCCTTGTCGAGGTCGCCCTCGTCGCCCTCCTGGTCACCGATGCGGGGGCAGACGATGTACGCCTGCCGGCCGAGCCCGACCTCCTCGCGCACCCGCTCCCATGTGCGGTCCAGGAATCGCGGCTTCTCGGCCGCGGGCACGACGTGCGTCGAGATCGGCGCCCGGCCCGAGGGCAACTGGGTGAGGGTGGAGACCTCCAGGTCGCCGAAGACGGTCATCGCGACCGTCCGGGGAATGGGGGTCGCGGTCATCACCAGGACGTGCGGCCGGCCGCCGCCGCCCTTCTCGCGCAGGGCGTCGCGCTGCTCCACCCCGAACCGGTGCTGCTCGTCCACAACGACCAGGCCGAGATCGGCGAACTGGACGTGCTCCTGGAGCAGGGCGTGGGTCCCCACCACGATCCCCGCGCTGCCGGAGGCGGCGTCGAGCAGCGCGCTCCTGCGCGCGGCGGCGCCCATCGAGCCGGTCAGCAGGGCGACCGCCGTGCCGCCGAACATGCCACCGGTGGCGAGGTCGCCCAGCATCTTCACGATCGACCTGTGGTGCTGCTGGGCGAGCACCTCGGTGGGGGCGAGCAGCGCGGCCTGACCGCCGGAGTCGACGACCTGCAGCATGGCTCGCAGCGCCACCACGGTCTTGCCCGCGCCCACCTCCCCCTGGAGAAGCCGGTGCATGGGGTGCTCAAGGGCGAGGTCCGCGGCGATCTCCGCACCGACCGCCAACTGGCCCTCGGTCAGCTGGAACGGCAGCCTCCCCTCGAAGGCCCGCAGGAGCCCGTCCTCGGCCCCCGGCCGCGGTCTGGCCGGCCAGGCGGACGCGGCGAGCCTGCGCCGCACCAGCACGGCCTGCAGGACGAAGGCCTCGTCGAACTTCAGCCGGCGCCTCGCCTGGGACACCTCCCCCATGTCGCGCGGCCGGTGGATCCGGCGCAGCGCGACGTCGAGGGCGGACAGTTCGTGCCGCTCGCGCACCTCGGCCGGCAGCGGATCCTCGAGGGTCAGCACGTCGATCACGGTGCGCACGGCCCGGCGGATCTTCCAGGTGGCCAGGCCCTGCGCCGAGGGATAGATCGGCACGGGCGCGGTCGCGAACTCCTCCACCGTCTCCGGCGTCTCGTCGAACGACTCGTAGTCGGGGTGGGCGAGCGACACCCGCCGCGTCTTCCCGGTCGCGAAGATGTTGACCTTGCCGGAGAACATGGCCTCGGTGCCCGGCGTCAGCCGCTGCTCCGCGACGTACGCCCCCTTGCCGAAGAACGCGAGATGCAGCTTGTCCCTGCCGTCGGTGACCTGGACGTCGAGCCAGGTGCCCTGCCGGTTCTTCATCGGGCGGCGCATCGCCGCCGACACCTTGCCGACGACCGTCGCGTGCTCGTCGTGTTCGAGCGAGGCGATCGGGGTCAGCTCGCCGCGCTGCGCGTAGCGCCTCGGGTAGTGCCGCAGCAGCTCACCGACCGTGGCGATGCCCAGCGCGCTCTCCAGCGGAGCGGCCGTCTTGTCGCCGAGGGCCTTCTTCAGCGGTTCGTCGAACCTTGTCACGGCATCAGTTTCTACCCCGGATCACCGACAACGCGGGTCACTCGACACCGATGAGGATCGGATAACCGCCCTGACCGCCCTCGAGGACGGTCACCTCGAGGTCCGGCCGGGTGGCCTCCAGATGGCCCTGTACGGCCCGCAGGACGTCTCCTGGGGCGTCCGCGCCCGTCACGAGCGTCACGAGCTCGCTCCCCCCGGACAGCAGGCGACGGGTCACCTCCACGGCCGTGTCCGCGAGAGCCGTACCGATGAGGGCGGCTTCGCCGTCGACGACGCCGAGCACGTCGCCGGGGCCGCAGATCCCCGCACTGGTCATCACCTCACGGTCGGCGACCCAGACGTGACCGTGGCGGGTGTGCCCCGCCGCGTCGGTCATCGCGACGACGTCGTCGTCGAAGCGGCGCAGCGGGTCGTGCACGGCGAGGGCCGCGAGCCCCTGGACCGACGCCTTCGTCGGCAGCACGCTGACCGTGACGCCCTCCTCGCGCGCGACCTCCGCCGCGGCCGCCGCGACGGCCTGGACGCCGCCGTCGTTGGGCAGGACCACGACCTCGGTCCCGGCCTCCTTGACGGCCTGCATGACGGCCGCGAGCGACGGCGTAGAGCCGGGATCCCGCCGCACGACGACGGCCCCCGCCTGGCGGAACAGCGCGGTGAGGCCGTCGCCGGCCGCGACCGCGACCACGCCCCGCCCGTGGCTCGGTTCGTGCGTGCGCCCGCCGAGGTAGGTGACGCGGATGCGATGCGGGCGGCCCACACCCAGCGCGGCCTCGATCGCGGCGCCGGCGTCGTCCACATGGACGTGGACGTTCCATAGGCCGTCGCCTCCGACGACCACCAGGGAGTCGCCCAGGGAGTCGAGTTCGGTTCTGAGCCGGTCGATGCCGGCCTGCTCGGCGTCGAGGAGGTACATGACCTCGTAGCCCGCCCCCGCGTCCGCCTCGGCGGTGATCTTCTCGGTCGGAGCCGGGACCTCGTGCCTGTCGCTGTATGCCTCGGAGACGACCTCCGCCAGGCTCTCCAGGATGATCGCCAGCCCGGCGCCGCCCGCGTCCACCACGCCGTTGCGGGCCAGCACGTCGAGCTGCCCCGTGGTCCTGCGCAGAGCCTTGCGCGCCTCCTCGGCGGCCCGCCTCGCGACCTCTGCGAGGTCGTCGGGGGCGTCCCGTACGGCTCCCGCCACCGCCGACAGGACGCTGAGCAGGGTGCCCTCGACGGGGCGGACGACCGCGGCCCTGGCCAGCTCCGCCGCCTTGACCAGGCCGTCGCGGAGATCGGCTCCGCGGCCCTCGGCCCGTCTGAGGACCTCGGCCATGCCCCTGATGGCCTGGCTGACGATCACGCCCGAGTTGCCCCTCGCGCCCAGCAGCGCGCCGCGGGCGAGCGTCTGCCAGGTGGTGTCGCTGCCCGCGTCGCGGGGCAGGCCGTCCAGCGCCTCGGCGGCGGAAAGCAGCGTCAGATGCAGGTTGGTCCCGGTGTCGCCGTCGGGAACGGGGAACACGTTGAGGGCGTCGATCTCCGCCCTGGCCTTGCCGAGGGCGTCCGCGCAGTGCCGGAGCCAGCGCCGCACGGCCGGGGGGTCGAGCACGTCCAGCATCGCTGCCGTCCTTCCTTCCAGGCGCGCCGCTCCCCCAATGCGCTACCGTTGGCGGATACGAGATTATCCCCGTTCGCCGGGATCTCCGTTTGGTGTGCAGCGGCTGACATCGGATATCCTCGTCTGGCCAGCCGGTTGTCCCGGCATTGCTCGGATGGGCCGCTCGACGCGGACCGGGCCGATCGACTGATTTGAAGGAGCGATTTACCGTGGCTTCCGTCTGCGACATCTGCGCCAAGAAGCCGATCTTCGGCAACAACGTCTCCCACTCGCACCGCCGTACTCGCCGCCGCTGGAACCCGAACATCCAGACTGTGCGCGCGGTGGTCGACGGGACGCCGAAGCGGCTGAACGTGTGCACCTCCTGCATCAAGGCAGGCAAGGTCACCCGCTGACCCCCAGAGGTTCCGCCGAGCCCGTCACCGTCCGGTGGCGGGCTTTCGCGTGGAAGGCCGTTTCCGGCCGTTTCGGTAACGGGGGCGCCACGGGGCGCGAGCGCGATTAGCATCCGAACCGTGATCACTCGGATAAGCGTTCACGCGACCAGAGGGCAGAAGATCGCCGCCTCGGTCTTCGGGATCATCTTCCTCGGCATCCTCGCGGGCGTCGTCGGCATCGGCGCCCTCGTGTTCTCCGCCTTCGTGGCGGTCGACGCGGAGCCCGGCTTCCCCGATTCGATCGAGCCCGACAGCGGAGGCGTCCTCTACGGCGGGGCCGTCGTGTTCGCGGCCTTCTTCACGCTGATCGCGATGGTCGCCGCCGCGGCCGTGGTCACATTCCTGCTGCAGACCTTCCGGGGCCGGGCCACGCTGTCGGGAACGACGCTAGAGCTCACGGGAGCGCTCTCCACCCGTCGCGCCGATCTGGCGAGCGCGCACGTGCAGATCGACTCGGTCCCGGAGTACGTCCGCAACGCGGACGACCATGTGGTGCCCACCGGCCGCAGGGTCCCCCGGCTGATCGCCGGGAGCGCCTCAGGGAGGCCGGTGCGGCTGCGGCTCCACGGCAGAGACCGGGGGCTCCTGCCCCCGGACGAACTGAACGCCCTGGCCGACGCGATCGAGTCGGGCGCGCGCCCGGAGCCCGACGCCGCCCAGGCCGCCGCGATCCTCCGCCGCCTCGCGAGCGACCCCGTCGCCCGCCTGACCTGAGCCCGGGTCAGGACCTCCAGCGCCAGCCGTGGTCGACCGGGCCGATGCCCGCCCCGAGGGGGAAACCACGCGCGATCGCCCCTGTGACGTACTCCTTGGCCTGCCGTACCGCACCGGGGACGTCCTCTCCCAGCGCGAGGTAGGAGGCGATGGCGGAGGCGAGCGTGCAGCCGGTGCCATGGGTGTGCCGGTTGTCGTGCCGTTCCGCGGTGAAGCGGAAGCTCCGGGATCCGTCGGTGAGCAGGTCGACGGGCTCGCCGGGCAGATGCCCGCCCTTGATCAGCGCCCACGTCGGCCCCAGCGCCAGCACGGCCTCGGCCGCCCGGGGCAGATCACGCTCGTCCTCGACCTTGACGCCCGTGAGCTGCGCGACCTCCCAAAGGTTCGGGGTCACGACGGTCGCGACGGGAAGCAGGCGGGTCTTGACCGTGCCCACGGCCTCGGGCGCGAGGAGGGAGTCGCCGTGCTTGGAGACGCCGACCGGGTCCACCACGACGGGCGCGTCGACGCCGGAGAGCACCTCGGCGACGGTCTCCACGAGCGCCGGGGAGGCCAGCATGCCGGTCTTGATCGCCTGGGCGCCGATGTCCCCGAGAACGGAGTCGAGCTGGGCCCGTACCGCCTCGGGGGGAAGCTCCCAGTAACCCTGGACACCCAGCGAGTTCTGGGCCGTCACGGCGGCGATCACGCTCATCCCGTGGACACCCAGGGCCAGCATCGTCTTGAGGTCGGCCTGGATGCCGGCGCCCCCGCCGGAGTCCGAGCCCGCGATCGTCAGCACGCGTGGAGGGGTGGTGGTCATGCCCCCATCCAACCAGGACCAATGGGAATCGCCCGCGTCACCGTCGCCCGCTGGAGACGGTGCACTCACCTCCGGCGAGGGAACATCCGCCAGGGGACCGGAACGAGCCGAACCCGTAGATCGTCACTGTGATGTCACGTCCGCTCCGCAGCGGCCGGCTGGAGGTGATCGTGTTCCCCCGCGTGTCGACGCCCCCCTGCGTCGAGTACGCTCCCGCGATCTTGGCTCCGAGGGGGAGGTCGACCGCCCAGGAGTCGAGGTCGGCGGCCTCGTTGTGCACGGTGACCTCCGCCCGGTAGCCCCGCGAGAAGAGCTCGACGCTCACGCGCACCCGGTTCGGGGCGGCCGGCTGGGTGGTCGCGGGCACGGACGCTTCGCCGTCAGGAGAGGGAGGAGGAGCGGCGCCGAGCACCGGCGAGGACGCGCTCGGCGTCGTCCCGGGGGTCTGCGTGACGGCACGGGTGGGCGACTCGCCTGGCTCGGGAACCGCGGTGGTACCCGGAGTGGCCGAGGCGGTCGTGCTGGTGACAGGGCCGGGGGTGACGCCGGGCGTCGCGCTGTGCGAGCCGCGTGGCGTCTGTCCAGCGGAGATCGTAGGAGTGGGGGACGCCGGGCCGTCGCTGGTCCGACGACCGTCCGTGGGGGCGGTGTCCGCCGTCCGCTCGGCACGGCACTGGTCGGGCGCGGCACAACTGGCGCCCGACGACTGGACGGTGAGCTCGGTGCGCCCCGACAACACCCGCACGCCACCGACGATCAGACCCAGGGTCAGCACGACCGAGACACCCGACACGAGAGCCAGCCTGCGCAGCCCCTTCGAGGGCGCGTCGCCCAATGCTGCATCACCACTCAGCCCGGCGCTCCGCCGGGTCTGCTCACCCTCCTGCCGGCCCTCCGCCGGATCGCCGGACCGGATGGCCGCGCTCGTCCCGTCGTCCGGTAAGGGCGGGTGTCCCGCTCCGCCCTGATGTTCTGCCGCGTGGCGGCCCATGAGGGTCCTTTCCTGTTGGTAACCGCCTTACTTAATAACAGAGCTAATTAATCCTTGTCACAAAATTCCCCTCATTCTCGGAAGTGATCCCAGCCACCCGAGGCCTCGGCACGCCCGCTGACCTCTGCCTTCGCTTCCCCATCCGCGTCGGACACCTGCCCGACGACACGCCAGGAAGGGGGGAGCGGGACGTCCCGGGGAAAGGTCGCGGCGAGCGCGTGGTCGTCGCCCCCGGTGAGGACCCACTCCAGAGGATCGGCGCCCAGTCCGGCGGCGAGCCGGGCCATCGCCTCGGGCACGGGCAGCGAGCCGGGGTCGAGGACGATCCGCACACCGCTGGCGGTCGCCACGTGGCCGAGATCCTGCAGCAGCCCGTCGCTGACGTCGAGCATGGCCGTGGCGCCCAGCCCGGCCGCCTCCGGCCCGCACGCGTACGGCGGGGCCGGCCGGCGGTGGGCCGCCACGAACTCGTCCGCGATCTCCGCGGATCCGGCCTCGGCGGTCGTCCGCTCCGCCGGGGGTAGGGCGAGTCCCTGTTCCGCCGAGAGGAAGGCGAGGCCTGCGGCGGCGTATCCCAACCGGCCCGCGACCGCGACCACGTCGCCAGGCCGTGCCCCCGACCTGGTCACCGGCGTCCGCCCGCCGAGATCGCCGAGGGCGGTCACCCCGATCACCACGGTGTCCGAGCGCGCGATGTCTCCCCCGGCGACCGTGGCCCCGACCAGAGCGCATTCGTCCCGGAAACCGTCGGTCAGGGCGTCCAGCCACTCGGCCGACGCCTCGCCGGGCAACCCCAGGCCGACCACGATCGCCGTGGGATTCGCCCCCATGGCAACGATGTCGGAAAGATTCTGTGCTGCGGCTTTTCTACCTATGTCGTACCCACTGGACCAATCGCGGCGGAAGTGCCTACCCTCAATCAGGAGATCGGTGCTCACCACAACCCGTCCATCAGGTGCCTCCAGGATCGCGGCATCGTCGCCGGGGCCCAGGATCACCCCCGAACCTTGGGGCAGGCGTCCCGAAATTCGCCTGATCACACCGAATTCACCGAGATCTCCGACTCTGATGACACACCCCTTGTGCATTCGAGGTACGGTTACGCTCCGGCACTGATCTCTATCCGGAGGACGTGATGGTGCAGGCCTACATCCTTATCCAGACCGAGGTCGGCAAGGCCGCCGATGTGGCCGGGCAGATCGCGTCGATCGTGGGCGTCACGCAGGCCGAGGATGTCACCGGCCCCTATGACGTGATCGTCCGGGCCGAGGCCCGGGACGTGGACGAACTCGGCAAGCTCGTCGTGGCCCAGATTCAGGCGGTGGCGGGCATCACACGTACGCTTACGTGTCCGATAGTCCACATTTAGCCCGGTCCGGCGGGCCTCGACACCCGCCGGACAGCCGATCTGGAAGACCATGCCAAGACCAGCCCTGCCCGCCGGGGCGGCGGCCGCACTGGCGGCTCTGACCGTCCTGGCCGGATGCTCCGGCGTCGTGCGCGTCGACCCGCCCACACCCACGGGCCCAGCCGCGGCCGCGTGCCAGAAGCTCGCCGGCGCGCTTCCCCGCACGCTCGACGGGCTCGACCGCGTCGCGTCCGAGCCCGCCTCGCCGTACGTCGTGGTCTGGGGCGAGGGCGAGATCGCCTTGCGCTGCGGCGTCGACCGGCCCGCCGCGATGGACGCCACCGCCGACGTGTCGGACGTCAACGGCATCGGCTGGTTCAACGATCCGCAGCGGCCGGCGCTGTACACCGCCGTCAACCGCGAGGCGTACGTCGAGGTGACGATCTCTCCCCAGCACAAGCCCGCGGAGGTCCAGGTCGATCTCGCCGGGCCCATCAAGGCCGCCATCCCCGAGTGAGTCGGCGAGCGAGTCAGCGCAGCCCCGCCGGCCTGTTGTAGGCGAGCTGGATCAGCCGGTCGACGAGATCGGCGTACGGCAGGCCGCTCGCGGCCCACAACTGCGGGGCGACCGAGAGGGACGTGAAGCCGGGCATGGTGTTGATCTCGTTCAGGACGAGCTCACCCGACGGCGTGTAGAAGAAGTCGACCCGGGACAGCCCCTCGCATCCGAGCGACTCGAAGGCCTGTACGGCCATGGCCCGCAGCGCCTCGATCGTCTCCTCGGGGAGGTCGGCGGGCACGTCGAGCGCCATCTGGTCGGGGTAGTACTTGGCCTCGAAGTCGAAGAACTCGTGCTCGCCCCTGACCAGGACCTCGCCGGGCATGCTCGCCTCCGCGGGCGCGTCGCCGAAGGACTCCAGCACTGCGCACTCGATCTCACGGCCGACGATGGCGGCCTCGACCAGCACCTTGGGATCATGGGCCCGGGCGAACTCGACCGCCGCCTCGAGGGACTCCACGTCGTGGGCCTTGGAGATGCCCTGCGACGACCCGGCGCGGGCCGGCTTCACGAAAACGGGCCAGCCGAGCTCCTCGACCTCCTTGAGTACCCGCGCGCGGTCCGTCCGCCAGTCACGGTCACGGACGACGACGAACGGCCCCACGGGCAGGCCGGCCGCCCGGAGAACGAGCTTCATGTAGGCCTTGTCCATGCCGACGGCGCTGGCCAGCACGCCGGACCCCACGTAACGCACCCCGGCCATCTCCAGCAGTCCCTGGATGGTCCCGTCCTCGCCGAAGGGGCCGTGCATGACGGGGAAGACGACGTCGACCTCACCGAGAGACCGCGGGATCTGCCCCGGCTCGAGGGCGACGAGCGAACCCGACTCGGACGGCAGCGCGAGAGCCGTACCGGACTCCTCGACGGAGGGCAGGCGGCCCGCCTCGATCGCATAACTCTGGCTGCCGGAGGCCAGCACCCAGCGCCCGTCCTGAGCGATGCCGATGGGGAACACCTCGTACTTTGAGCGGTCGATCGCCTCAAGCACGCTTCCGGCGCCCATCAGGGAGACGGCGTGCTCGGAGTTGCGTCCTCCGAAGACGACCGCCACACGTATACGCGACCGTGACTCGCGAACCTCGTTCATGATGCCCGAATCTACCGTGTCTGGGGTGCAAAACGGCTTGTCAGCCGCGCGCCGGACTGGCGGAACGCAGCGTGTCGAGCGCCTGGGTGACGTCCATGATGAGGTCGTCGGCGTCCTCGAGGCCGATCGAGAACCGCACGGCTCCCGCGTCGACCCCGGAAAGCGCCTCGTCGGAACGGGCGACCGAGGCGAGGTGCGTGACCTTGGTGTGGGTGCCGCCGACGGAGGAGGCGATCCCGGCGAGGCGCAGGCCGTCCGCCAGGGTCATGCCCGCCGCGTACCCGCCGTGAGGGATTACGGTCATGCACGCGCCGAACCGGGTGCCCTCGGGACCGGAGTCGAAGACGAGCCGGGCGAGCTGGTGCGCGGGGTGGCCCGGCAGACCCGGATAGTCGACCCGGCGCACGGCCGGGTGCTTGGCCACGGCGGCCGCGACCTCCATCGCCGTCGCGCACATCCGCCGCACGCGCAGAGTCAGCGTCTCCAGGCCCCGGTGCAGGAGGAACGCGTCGTCCGGCGAGAGCGAACCGCCCGTGGCGACGCGGACCTCACGGATCTGGGCCATCAGGTCGTGCCGCCCGACCACCACGCCGCCGGTGCTGTCGTCGTGCCCGCCCAGGTATTTGGTGGCCGAGTGGACGACCAGGTCGGCGCCGTGCTCGAGCGGGCGGCACACGATCGGGGTGGCGGTCGAGGAGTCGACGACGAGCAGGGCCCCCGCCTCGCCGGCGATCCGGTAGAGACCGCGGATGTCGGCCACCATCATCGTCGGGTGGGCCAGCGCCTCCGCGTACACGATCTTCGTCGTCGACCGCATCGCGGCGTGGACCCGCCGCAGGTCGGTGTAGTCGACGAAGTCCACGGCCACCCCGAACCGGGACAACACGTCGGTCAGCAGCGCGTACGTCCCCCCGTGCACGGGGGCGGGCGCGACGACATGCGCCCCCGCGCGGAGGAAACTCAGGAAGACCGTGTTGATCGCGGCCATTCCCGACGGGAAGGCCTGGCCCGACACGTCATCGGGTGCGGCGGCGCCCTCGAGGGCCGCCACCCCGGCGGCGAAGGCCGCCACGGTCGGGTTGTCGATCCGGCTGTAGGCGAAACCCGGCACGCGGCCCGCCAGGACGTCGGCGTACTCGCCGGACGACTCGAAACTCCACGAGGCGGTCCGCCAGACGGGCAGGCCGATCGGGACCTGACGGGGCAGCGGAGGCGAGGGCAGATGGACGGCCCGGGTGTTCTCCCCGGGCCTCTTCCGCGACCGCCTCATGGGGTTCACAGGCCGTATCGCTCCGGTTTGGGACTCCGGGACATCAGCAGGAGCGCGGCCTCACTGGGTGTCAGACCGTCGTGGACCACTCCCACGACGACCTCGGTGATGGGCATCTCCACATCGTGCTTCCTGGCCAGCTCGAGAACCGACTCGCAGGACTTCACGCCCTCGGCCGTCTGCTTGGTCGCGGCCACGACCTCGGCCAGCGTCATGCCGCGCCCGAGGTTCTCCCCGAAGGTCCGGTTCCTGGACAGGGGCGACGTGCAGGTCGCGATCAGGTCGCCCATCCCCGCGAGACCGGCGAAGGTGTGCTGGTCGGCGCCGAGCGCCCCGCCCAGCCGGGCGATCTCGGCGAGTCCGCGGGTTATCAGCGTGGCCCGGATGTTGTCACCGAGGCCCATACCCGCCGCGACGCCCACGGCCAGCGCGATGACGTTCTTGACCGCGCCGCCGAGCTCGACGCCGACGACGTCGGTGTTCGTGTAGGTGCGGAACCACGGCAGGTGGCAGGCGTCCTGGAGCCTGCCGGCCACCGCCTCGTCCGTACAGGCGACGACGGCCGCGGCCGGCTGCCGCCGGGCCAGCTCGGGGACCAGGTTGGGCCCGGAGACCACCGCGACCCGGCTCTCCGGCACCTCGGCCACCTCGCAGATGACCTCGCTCATCCGCTTGCCGGTGCCCAGCTCGACGCCCTTCATCAGACTGACCAGCACGGCGCCGGGCGGAATGGCGTCCTTCCACTCGTCGAGGTTGCCGCGCAGCGTCTGTGCGGGGACGGCGAGGACGACGAAGTCCGCTCCGTCCATGGCCGCGACGGGATCGGTCGTGGCGCGCAGGGTCTCGGGCAGCTTCACGCCGGGAAGGTATTCGGGGTTCTCGTGCCGATCGTTGATCGCCTCGACGACCTCCGCCCGCCTCCCCCACAGGGCCGTGTCGGTGCCCGCCTCAGCGAGGATCATCGCGAACGTGGTGCCCCACGAGCCTGTACCGAAGACGACCGCCTTGCTCACTGGTCGCTCACCACTCCTCATCGCCCAGGCTCGCGGTCACGTGCCATTCCCTACCGTACGTCGTGCTCAGTCCTGTGCAGCGCTTTTCGGGTCATACGGGACTTCGGGCGCCTTCTCATCCCGGATCCCGGCAAGCAGATCGGTGACCGCCGCCATGATGTCGGCCGTCGCCTCGCGCAGGACCGATCCGCGCAGCGGCAGGCCGGCGTACTTCGACAGGTCGACCGGCGGGCCGGCGACCACGTGGAACGTCTTGCGGGGGAACAGCCGCGGCTTCTTCTCGCCGTACGGCAGGAGCTCCTGGGCACCCCAGTGGGCGATCGGGACCACCGGCACACCCGTCGCGAGGGCCAGCCGCGCCGCGCCCGTCTTGGACGCCATCGGCCACATCTCAGGGTCGCGGGTGATCGTGCCCTCCGGGTAGAACAGGATGCAGCCGCCCGCTCTGAGCCGCTCCTCGGCGGTCTTGAGCGACTGCGTCGCCTCGGTGCTCCCCCGATGGACCGGGATGGCCCGCAACTGGGAGACCGCGTGACCGAGGAAGGGGACCTTGAAGATCCCCGACTTGGCCAAGATGATCGGCCAGCGACCGGTGTTGTAGAGGTAGTGCGAGAGCAGCACCGGGTCCGACCAGGACAGATGGTTGGCCGCGATGATCAGGCCGCCCTTGCGCGGGATGTTCTCGCCCCCACGCCATCTCCGCCTGACGAACAGCAGCGACAGCGGCTTCACGATCAGGACGGCGAGGAACTCCCAGAAGCGGGGCGGGCGCGAACTGCGCCTCGAAGCGGGTGTCCGAGCCTCGCCGGACGGCGACTGCTCCACCTCGCCGGTGGGCTCGCTGGGCTGGCTCACTTCTCCTCCTTCACGGCCGCGTTCGACGGCCGCTGAATGTTCCATGTGTCGCATCGCTGCGCCCCGCCACCTGGCCTCCAGGTCACGCGCGCGCGGCTCAAGTCTCCCGGCTGCGCCGCCGGAATGTCGAGGCGGGATGCTTAAGGTTATGCAGCTCCCTCGATGGTCCATCGTGGTGCCGGTCAAGACTCTCATCCGGGCCAAGACGCGGCTGGCGGGTGCGGCCGGGCCGTACCGGGCCGACCTGGCCGTGGCCGTCGCGAGCGACACGGTGTCGGCGGCTCTGACCTGCGCTCTCGTGGCCCGCGTCGTGGTGGTGACCGCGGACCCGGTGCCGGCGGAACGGCTCGCCGCGCTCGGCGCGCATGTGGTGGACGACCCGGACACGGGGCTCAACGCCGCGTTGCGGGTGGGCGCGGCGGAGGCGGTGCGGCTCGCGCCCGGCGACGCCGTGGGAGCCCTCCAGGCGGACTTGCCGGCGTTACGCCCGCAGGAGCTGGAACGAGTGCTGGCGGCGGCGCTCGACTTCGACGAGTCCTTCGTCCCGGACGCCACCGAGGTGGGGACCACCTTCTACGGTGTACGGCCCGGGGTCGCGTTCCAGCCGAGGTTCGGGGGCGAGTCGAGGGCCAGGCATCTGTCGGGCGGAGCGAAGGAGCTGACGCTGGAGGGGATCCCCTCGGTCCGGCGGGACGTCGACACGATCGAGGACCTCAGACAAGCCCAAGCCCTAGGCCTAGGCCCCGCCACCACCAAAATCACCCCCCACATCCTCCGCCCGTGATCATGCACAGGTTCGTGATCATGGCACCCCACCAGCCGAACCCTTTGGTGTGATCATGCACGCGTTCGGGCTTCTGCGGCCCCACCTGGGAAACCCTCGCCCGTGATCATGCACAGGTTCGCGTGCGGCCCTCCCGACCTGCTGCGACCCTCCCCGTGATCATGCACAGATTCGTGATCAATGAGGTTGACCAGCCGAAACCTCGACCGTGATCATGCACGCATCCGGCGGATCGCGCCCACAACCTGCGGGGACCCGTACGGCACCTGGGTGGACAAAGCCGCGAGCGTGATCACGGGAGGCTCGCTCCGCATGATCACGCTCGACGGCTTCCCAGGCAGGCCCACGCCCCCGCGAATCTGCGCATGATCACAAATGGGGAATCAGCAAGTCGGAGGCGCCGCACGCGAACCTGTGCATGATCACGGGCGAGGTTTTCCCAGGTGGACCCGCATGAATCCGAATGTGTGCATGATCACGGCGAAGGGTTGAAGGGGGGATCAGGCGGGGGGCTCCTCTCTGGCTTGTTTGGGGAGGAGGAAGGCCACTGCGTAGGTGACGATCAGCATTCCGGCCACCACCCAGAGGGTGACCTTCATCGCGTGGTCGAAGGTCGCGCCGCTCGGAACGGAGCCCAGCAGATCGAAGAAGACCGTGCCGAGCAGCGCCACACCGAAGGCGTTCCCCAACTGCTGGACGGCGGTGAGCGTGCCGGACGCCGATCCGGTCTCGTGCTGCTCGACACCCGCCAGGACGATGTCGAAGAACGGCGCCATCAGCAGGCCCATTCCCACACCGCTGACGATCAGAGCCGGCACGAGTTGCCACGGCGTGACCTCGAGCCCACCGGAGCTCACGGTGAACAGCACGGCGATCACACCGACGGTCATGATCAAGGTGCCGCCGTGCAGCACCTTGCGCCCGAACCTCTTTACGGCCTGGGCGAGCCCGAATCCGACGATCATGCCGGCGGACCAGGGCACCATCGTCAGTCCGGCCTTCAGCGTGGAGTAGCCGAGTCCGATCTGGGTGTACAGGTTGAAGACCAGCATGAAGCCGGCCATGCCGGAGAAGAACACCGTGCCCGTGAGAAGGCCGCCCGTGAAGGCACGCTTGCGGAACAGGCTCGGCACGATCAGCGGGTCACCGCCCTGGCGGCTCTTGCGCGACTCGAACCAGCCGAACGCCGCGAAGACGACGACCGCCGCCCCGAGCATGACGAACGTCCAGGCGGGCCAGTCGCTCTCACGCCCCTGAACCAGGGGGTAGATCACCAGGAATCCGCCCAGCGAGGCGAGGATGATCCCGGGAATGTCGAGCCTGAGCGGGTGCGGCGACCTCGACTCGGGCAGGTAGCGCATGCCGGCGAGCAGCGCGGCGGCGCCGAGGGGCAGGTTGATGAGGAAGATCATGCGCCAGCCGGTGCCGAAGTAGTCGGCCTCGACGAGCCAGCCGGCCAGGATCGGACCGCCCACGGCGGAAAGCCCCATGACCGGGCCGAACATGCCGAAGGCGGCCTGCATCTCCTTCGGCGGGAACATCTCCTTGATCATCCCCAGGCCCTGGGGAAGCATCACCGCGCCGAACAGGCCCTGCATGACGCGGGCGCCGATCAGCATCTCGGGTGACTGCGCGACGGCGCAGGCCAGCGACCCGAGGGTGAACCCCACGGCGCCGATCAGGAACATCCGCTTGCGCCCGAAGATGTCACCCAGCCTGCCGCCGGTGATCAGGCCCACGGCCATCGAGAGCGTGTACGCGGCGCCCAGCCACTGGATCGTCGCGGGGGTTCCTCCGAGATCGGCGCGCATGGTGGGCGCGGCGATGTTGGTGACCATGGCGTCAAGCAGGTCCATGACCTCCGCGGCGAGGATCACGAACAGAGCCGCCCAGCGCCACCTGTACGGCACGGCCTCACCGGCCGGCGCCGCGGACGCCGTCACATCGGCGGGATTGACCATCACTCCTCCTGAAAGCCGAAAGAACACTGTTCACAATGTACCGAGCACTGTTCTACTATTGAACAGTGCTCAGTGACAAGTTCAGCGTTCTCACGATATATCTCAACTTGAGGAGAGACAAGATATATCTCAAAAAGAAGCGCTGTTCGCCCGCACCGAGCACCGTTCCCTACGATGGGCGCGACAGCGGGAGGAGGACCTCATGAGCCAGCAGGACGACGTGCCCACACCGCCGTGGGAGCGTCCGCGGAAGCGCCAGGCTCCGGCCAGGATTCCTCTCACCAGGGAGCGGATCGTCGACGCCGCGTTCGTCGTCCTCGACAGGGACGGCTTCGACAAGCTGAGCATGCGCCAGGTCGCGGCCAAGCTCGGCGTCGCCGTGTCGGCGCTGTACGTCCACGTCGACGACAAGGACGAGTTGCTCCGGCTGATGTACAACCGGATGTTCGAGGGCGTCGATCTGCCCGATCCCGATCCCGAGACGTGGCAGGAGCAGATCAAGGACTTCGCGCGATCCGGCCGTGAGCGCCTGCTGCGCCACCGCGACATGGCCCGGATCTCGATGGGGCACGTCCCCTTCACGGGGGAGTTGCTCCCGCACATCGAGAAGCTGTTCGCCATCCTCAAGGCCGGCGGGCTCCCCGACAAGGTGATGGCGATCGCCGGCGATCTGCTCTCGACGTACATGGAGGGCTTCACCCTCGAGGAGAACATGTGGCGGGAGCGCATGGGAGAGGCCTCCTGGCAGACGATCAGCACGGAGACGGAGAACTACTTCGCCTCGCTGCCGCCCGACCGGTTCCCGAACCTGGTCGCCCTGGCCGACCTGATGGTGGGCGAGACCAACGACTACCGGTTCGAGCTGGGCCTCGACATCATCGTCCGGGGGCTCGCGTCATACAGCGTGTCCCCGTCCGCGCCCGATGGGGACGAAGCCCCCTGATGTACGGCTGAGCCGTGCCGGCAGGCGGGTCATCGTGAGTAGTCTGATCATGTGCAGGCCACAGTGAAGACCTTCGACGGTGAGACCCGCTCGGGATCGGTTTTGCTCGACGACGGGACGGAGATCCCGTTCGACGCCGCCGCGTTCGACGCCGGGCCGCTGCGGCACCTGCGGTCCGGGCAGCGGGTCAACATCGTCATGACCGGCGAGCGGATCACCTACGTGACGCTCTCCACGTTCCCGCTCCCCGAGACCGGCCCCGATACGGCCTGAGCCCGCGGGAGACGGCCCCAGGAACACCGGCCCCGGATAAGCGGAAACGGCGCCCGGGGTTGCCGGACGCCGTTTCATGGCTCTGATGATGGTTCCGCTGGTTACTTCCTCTTCGAGGACGCCTTGCCCCCGGCGTTGACCTGGTCGCGGAAGTCGGCGCCCGGGCGGAACTTCGGCGCCCAGCTCTCCGCAACCTTGATCGGGTCGCCGGTCGAAGGGTTGCGCGCCGTACGGGCGGGCTTGTGCACCATCTCAAAGGCACCGAAGCCGGTGATCGAAACCTTGTCACCACTTGCGACGGCCTGCTGGATCGCGTCGAGTACCGCGTTGACGGCCTCTGTGGCCGTCTTCCGGTCACCTACGCGATCGATGATCGCGTCGACGAGTTCTTTTTTGTTCATTGGTTCCTCCCCCTTACGCGCTTGAAATTAGGGGACGAGGGCGCGGGACTCAATCACCGGGGGGCATGTTTCGCCTGCTCGGCGTGTCGAATGCGCCGTCCAGACAGGCGATGAAGGCGTCCGGCCGGGCGAGCCGCATGGGTTATGTCCCGATATGCCACGTCACAGATGGCGAGCCCCGTCGAGTCGGGCGCACCGCTTCTCCTGTGGTAAGGCTAGCGCGCCGGCACGGCGCCGCGCATCACGCAGTCGCCGTGCCAGCAGGCAATATACGCTCTGAAGATCGTTCAGACGGTCGTCGGCAGCCACTGCTGGCGGCCGTTCTCGTACTTCGCGATGTCGTCCGCGTGACGCAGAGTGAGCCCGATGTCGTCCAGGCCCTCCATCAGGCGCCACCGCGTGTAGTCGTCGATCTCGAACTCCGACACCAGATCGCCGAGCCGTACCTGCCGCTCGACGAGGTCGACGGTCAGTTCGGCGGCCGGGTCCGCCTCGACGGCGGCCTGGATGCGCTCGACGACGTCGTCGGGGAGCACGACCGGCAGCAGGCCCATCTTCGTGGAGTTGTTCCGGAAGATGTCGCCGAACCTCGCGGAGATGACGACGCGGAAGCCGTACTGCTGAAGCGCCCAGACCGCATGCTCGCGCGAGGATCCGGTGCCGAAGTCGGGGCCGGAGACGAGGATCGAGGCGCCCTCGTAGACCGGATTGTTCAGGACGAAGGCCGGGTCCTCGCGCCAGGCGGAGAACAGGCCGTTCTCGAAGCCGGTACGGCTGACCTGCTTGAGCCAGACGGCCGGGATGATCTGGTCGGTGTCGACGTTGCTACGGCGCAGCGGCACGGCCCGGCCGGTGTGAGTGGTGAACGCGTCCATGAGTGTTCTCTCCTAGGAACGGGCCGGGTCAGAGGTCGGCGGGGGCGGTGAGCCTGCCGGTGACGGCGGTCGCGGCGGCGACCTGCGGCGACACCAGGTGGGTCCGGCCGCCCTTGCCCTGGCGGCCCTCGAAGTTGCGGTTGGAGGTCGAGGCGCTGCGCTCCCCCGGCTGGAGCGTGTCGGGGTTCATTCCGAGACACATCGAGCAGCCCGCCTCGCGCCACTCGGCGCCGGCGGCCTTGAACACCTCGTGCAGGCCCTCCTCCTCGGCGGCCTTCTTGACCTGCATCGACCCGGGGACGATCAGCGTGCGGGTCACGACCGTACGGCCGCGCAGGATGTCGGCCGCGGCGCGAAGGTCCTCGATCCGGCCGTTGGTGCAGGACCCGACGAAGACCGTGTCCACCTCGACGTCCCGGAGCGGCGTGCCGGCGGCCAGCCCCATGTACTCCAGCGCACGCTCCGCGGCGGACCGCTGGACCGGGTCGGTGAAGTCCTCAGGCGAGGGTACGGCGGAGCCGATCGGCGCGCCCTGGCCGGGGTTGGTCCCCCACGTGACGAAGGGCGTCAGCGTCGAGGCGTCGATGTGCACGACCTTGTCGAACTCGGCGTCGTCGTCGGTGCGCAGGCTCTTCCAGTACTCGACGGCCTCGTCCCACGCCGTCCCCGTGGGGGCGTGGGGCCGGCCGCGGAGGTACTCGAACGTCGTCTCGTCGGGCGCGATCATCCCGGCCCGGGCCCCGGCCTCGATCGACATGTTGCAGACCGTCATCCGGCCCTCCATGGAGAGCTTGCGCACGGCCTCCCCGCGGTACTCCACGATGTAGCCCTGGCCGCCGCCCGTGCCGATCTGGGCGATGATGGCGAGGATCAGGTCCTTGGCCGTCACGCCGACCGGCAACTCGCCGGCGACCTCGATCGCCATCGTCTTGGGCCGGTAGGCGGGCAGGGTCTGGGTGGCCAGCACGTGCTCCACCTCGGAGGTGCCGATGCCGAAGGCCAGCGCCCCGAAGGCGCCGTGCGTGGAGGTGTGGGAGTCACCGCAGACGACCGTCATGCCGGGCTGCGTGAGACCGAACTGGGGGCCGATGATGTGCACGACGCCCTGGCCCGCGTCCCCCATGGGGTGGAGCCGGATGCCGAACTCGGCGGTGTTCTTGCGCAGGGTCTCGACCTGGGTGCGCGACACCAGGTCGGCGATGGGACCGAGCACGGTCGGGACGTTGTGGTCCTCCGTGGCGATCGTGAGGTCGGGACGGCGCACGGTCCGGCCGCTGAGACGCAGGCCGTCGAAGGCCTGCGGGCTGGTCACCTCGTGGATGAGGTGCAGGTCGATGTAGAGCACGTCGGGCTCGCCTTCTGCACGGCGGACGACATGCTTCTCCCAGACTTTTTCAGCCAGTGTGCGGCCCATGATTGTGACGCCTCCTTGCGCTCTACCCCGGCATCTCTGATGATGAGACGGAAATATCGGGATATGGACACTGTACCCGCTGTGTTCCCGTATTGGGTTTGCATCTCGGATACCGAGACGGCAGTATCGGGGTATGGACAACTCTAGCGGGGTCGGAGTACTCGACAAGGCGGTTCTCGTACTCAACGCCCTGGAGGCGGGCCCCGCTTCCCTCGCCCAGCTGGTCCAGGCGACCGGGCTTGCCAGACCCACGGCACACCGGCTCGCGGTGGCGCTGGAGCACCATCGCATCGTCTCCCGCGACACGCAGGGACGATTCGTTCTGGGACCCCGGTTGTCGGAGTTGTCCACCGCGGCGGGAGAGGACCGGCTGCTCGCCGTCGCCGGGCCCGTCCTCATCCACCTCCGCGACCTCACCGGGGAGAGCGCGCAGCTCTACCGCCGCCAGGGAGACGAGCGCGTCTGCGTCGCCGCGGCGGAGCGGGCCAGCGGCCTGCGCGACACGGTTCCCGTCGGGTCGGCGCTGCCGATGACCGCCGGATCCGCGGCGCAGATCCTCCTCGCCTGGGAGGAGCCCGACCGGCTGCACCGGGGGCTGCGTGGGGCCAAGTTCACCGCCGCCACCCTCGCGAGCGTACGCAGGAGGGGCTGGGCCCACAGCGTCGGCGAGCGCGAACAAGGCGTGGCCAGCGTATCCGCCCCCATCCGCGGCGCCGGCGGCAAGGTCATCGCGGCCGTCTCGGTGTCGGGCCCGATCGAGCGCCTCACCCGCACGCCCGGCCGCATGCACGCCGCCCCCGTCCTGGCCGCGGCCGAGAGGATCACCGAGGCGATGCGGCGGGCCAACTGATTAGAGAGCTGCGGCTGTTGGCCCTAGGCTGGCGGGGTGACAGATCGCATCGAGGCAGCCGCCGCTGAACTGCGTCCCCTGCTCCAAGAATTCATCCTCTGGGCGCCGGCCAACGCACCGGGCAGTGACCCTGACCTCGTGGGCCCGGCCGCGCTGTGGCATCGCCTGGACGTCAAGGGCGACGCAGGGCTGTGGAAACGACAGGATCTGCGCAACCTGCTTCTGGAGCGGATGCCGCAGGCCGTCGAGGATCCCGACGCCGCCGCGGACGGCATGGTGCCGGCCCTCCGGGCATACCTGACCTTCCTGTCCTCGACCGGCCACCTGTCGGCCGGCTCGGACCCGCTGGAGGGCCTGATCGAGGAGCTCGACGAACTCGAGGACGACTTCGTCGACGCGATGGAGGACGCACTCTCCGAGCGCGACTGGGACGAGGAGGAGGACGAGCTCGACGAGGACGAGAGCCTCGGCGACTTCGAGCCCTTCGCCGACGAGATCTCCGACCTCCCCACCATCCGGCTGCGGCCCGACTCCGAGCTGGCCGGAGCCGCCCGCCAGGTCCGGCTCGTCGCCCAGGCGCGCGATCTGGCGCTGTGGGTCGGCACGGGCCGCAAGGTCGGCGAGGAGACCCTGCTCAGCGACGAGGAGGTCGCCGACGCCGTCAAGGCGCTCGGCCTGTCCGAGCCGCAGTCCCTCTGGAACATCTGGAACCTCGCCATCGATCTGGAGTTCATCGCTCCCGACGGCGAAGACACCGTGAGCGTCGACTCCGACACCGCCGCCTGGCCGTTCGAGGACGACGAGGACGCCCTGGACGTCTGGATGCTCGGCCTGCACTCGATCGACTACGGCGACCCCGAACTCGACGACGACGACCTGACGCTGGCGCTTTCCGGGCTCACCCGGGCACTGCTGATCAGAGTCCTGCTCAACGGCGGCAGCCGCTCTCTCGACGAACTGCGGGACGAGCTGGCCGAGGCCACGGCCGAGTACGACGATCTCGGCACGGACGCGTGGGCCGCCGCCGGCGACCCGCTCGCCCCCGTCATCGCCTGGCTCACGGGCTACGGAATGGTCACCGTCGAGGAGAGCGATGTCACACTGACGCCGCTCGGCACCGAAGGCGTCGTCCACATGATCGACGAGGCGGACATCGAGGTGGACGCCCGTCCGGCTATCGACGCGATGACGGCCCTCGATCTGCTGTCGTTCAGCGCCGACCTGCCGGAGGAGGAGGCCGACGCCGAGTTCGCCGCCTGGATGGCGCTTCGGGATCCGGGTCGCGCGGCCTCCGAGCTGCTGGCCGCCGCCGCGGAGGACGAGGCCGACGCCCTCATCCGGGTCCAGGCGGCCAGCCTGGTGGGTTCCCTCGGCGAGGTCGCCGTGCCGGCCTGGCGCGAGGCGCTCGAGGAGGCCTCGCTCCGGCCGTACGCCGCGACCCACCTCGCCCAACTCGACGCCGAGGACGCCCTCGAGCCCACCCAGGCGGACACGCACTGGCTGATCCTCGACATGTGGACGATCTCAGCGGGTCTCGGCCGCACCGAGTTCGTGAGCAGCCTCCACGACATCGGGACGGCGCAGACGATCATCGGCCTGCTCGACGTGATCTGGAAGGTCCCTCACCCGCATCTGGAGGAGCTGCTGGAGGCCGTGGGCGACGCCCACCCGGACCAGCAGGTGGGCAAGGCCGCCAAGCGGGCCCTGTTCAAGGCGCGGTCGGGAAAATAGCGCAGGCCGTCGTGCCGTGGGCGTAGAGCTTGCCGTCGCTCGCGCCCACGAGCCGCGCCTCCGCGGTGGCGGTCGTCCTTCCGACGTGCACGGTGTTCGCCTCACAGCGGAGGACTCCGGTGTGGGCGAACGCCGGCCGGATCATGTGGACCCCCAACTGGGTGGTGGTGTAGGCCCGGCCGACCGGTAACCGGGTCATCACCGCACAGCCGAGGGCCGAGTCGAGCAGGGTGGCGTAATAGCCGCCGTGGATCGAGCCCAGCGGGTTGTACAGGTGCTCGCCGGTCTCCCCTTCGAAGATCGCCTTGCCCGGCTCCACGTGAACGAGGGTGAAGCCGAGCGTTCCGGCGATCGGCGGGGGCGCGATCTCTCCGTCGATCAGGGCGCGGAGAAAGTCCAGCCCACTGAGCTCCCCGGTGGCCGGGGTCGGGGGAAGCCAGGAATGCGTTCGCGAGTTGGCGGTCGTCGTCATGGGTCTAAGTTTGGAACCCAGGTGCCGCCGAACGCAATCGAAAGCCGCGGGTTCCCCTCAGCCGCGCACCTCCGCGGCAGTTCCTCCCCCTGACCAGTCCGGCAGCGGTCGGTAGATGGCCACGCCCCTGGCCTCCAGTTCGTCCCTGAGCCTGAAGTACTCGTCGCCGAAGGGGTCGAGCCCGTTCAGCGGCATGAGGCTCCGCCTGACGGCCACATCGTGCGGCGCGAGCTCCGCCGCCGTGCGGGCGTGCCCCTGTGCGGGAGCCGTACGGCCATGGCGGAACAGCCACGCGGCGAGCCTCGCGTGCAACCGGGCACGGCGCTCCTCCTCCGTCGGGATCCGCAGGTGCTCCCGTACGGCCTCCGGCGTCAGGCCGGACTCCCCGTCGAGGACCCACCTCCGGAGGGCGTTCTTGGCGTCTTCGGAGGACAGGCCGTTCATCTCACGGAACGTGTCCGTCGCGGTCATGGTGTCCTGCGGCCGGGCGATCCGACCCTCCTCGTCGATCCATACGACGGTCGGCACGTTGACGACGTTGTAGAGCTCCGCCACCGAGCCCTCGGCGTCGATCAGCGACGGGTGCTCCAGGCCCTCGATCCACGGCCTGGCGTCCTTGGGATCACGATCGAGGGAGACGCCGACGACGGTGAGCCCGCTCGGCGAGAGCTCCTCGTGGAGCTCGTCCCACGCGCCCAGGTCGTAGCGGCAACCGCACCAGGAGGCCCAGAAGACGAGCGCGATCTTGCTGCCTCGCGCCTCCCGGAGGGAGAAGCCGTCGAGTGTGAAATCCGGCGCCTCGTCCGGGCCGAGCCTCTGGGCGTCGCCCACCGCGATCAGCCGCTCGACGGGATCGACCACCGCGATCCGGCCCAGCAGCCCGGCGAAGCCGGCGAGGTCGACACCCTCCGGCGTCTCTACCTCGGCCGCGCGGAAGGCGGGGATGCACGCGTCGTCGCGGCACCAGCCGTGCGGCTTGCGCACCCACCCGAAGATCGCTTCGCCGTGCGGAACGGTCAGACTCTCGACCTGGTCCTCCCGGCCGTCCATCAGCAACGTGAACACGGACACCTCCATTGGATAGCTTCGCTGTCCAATTATTGGATAGCGGTGCTGTCCAGTCAATGCCGGCGGGTGTCGGAAAGCCCGGAAGGCTGTGAAGAGCGGTGGAAGCGGACGCGGCGGCCGGCGGGCAGCGCAGTGGGCAGAGGCGGCGGGCGAACGCAGCGGGCTGTGTGCAGTGGGTGGGCGCCTGGGCGGGCGAAATGCCGGAAAACGGCAAAAAACCCCCGGACGGGAGCGTCCGAGGGTCCTACCCGAGTTTGTAGCCCCGACCGGATTCGAACCGGCGCTACCGCCTTGAGAGGGCGGCGTCCTAGGCCACTAGACGACGGAGCCTTACGCAGTGAGTAGTCCCGAGCGGATTCGAACCGCCGCTACCGCCTTGAGAGGGCGGCGTCCTGGGCCACTAGACGACGGGACCTTCGCACTGCATCTTATCCAGCAGAATCCCATGGGGGGATCCAGCTGGGGTACCAGGACTCGAACCTAGACTAGCTGAACCAGAATCAGCCGGGCTGCCAATTACCCCATACCCCATCTGCTCGCGAACCACAGGGGCCGCTTGCGACTCCGAAAGAATAGCCCAGCTTGGGACCCACCACCAAAACGATTCTCGCGCGTCCCGCGATCACAGCGTGAGCTTGACTTATGCGAGGGTGGAACCACACGTCAGCAGCCTGTGAGGAGCCGTCACCGATGACGCCGGATGCGAATCCCTTCCTGAGCACCAGCCCGCTCCCCTACCGGTTGCCTCCGTTCCAGGAGATCAGGGAGGAGCACTACGCGCCGGCGTTCGAGCAGGGCATGGCCGAGCATCTCGCGGAGGTGACGGCGATCGCGGACGATCCGGAGCCGCCGACGTTCGCGAACACCATCGAGGCCCTGGAAAGGTCCGGAGAGCTCCTGGACCGCGTCTCCACGGTCTTCTTCAACCAGGTGTCCTCCGACGCGACTCCGGGCGTCCAGGAGATCCAGAAGGACATCACGCCCCGGCTGTCCAAGCACGCCGACGCCGTCCACCTCAACGCGAAGCTCTTCGCCCGCATCCAGGCGGTCGAGGCGGCCGACGAGGAGCAGCGCTGGCTGCTCGACCGGTATCTCACGGACTTCACGCGGGCGGGAGCCGTACTCGACCAGGAGGACCAGGAGCGCCTCAGGCTGCTCAACGAACGGCTCTCCACGCTGGCGACGACGTTCCAGCAGAACCTCCTCTCCGACACCAACGCGCGGGCCGTGGTCGTCGACGACGTCTCGGAACTCGACGGGCTGTCGGCCGACGCGGTGCAGGGGCTCCAGGAGACCGCGAAGGAGCGCGGCCTCGACGGCGAGTACCTGGTGACACTCGTGTTGCCGACCAGCCAGCCGTACCTCACGGAGCTGACCGACCGGTCGCTGCGGCAGCGGATCCACGAGGCGTCCACCGGACGCGGCGCCGCCAACGCCGAGCTGATCACCGAGATCGCCGCGCTGCGGCAGGAGCGGGCGGGCCTGCTCGGATACGCGAACCACGCGGAGTACGTCCTGGCCGACCAGACGGCCAAGACCACCCAGGCCGTCACGGACATGCTCGACAGGCTCGTCCCCCCGGCCGTCTCGAACGCCCGCAAGGAGCAGTCCGACCTCGAGGAGATCGCCGGACACGCCGTGCAGCCGTGGGACTGGCCCTTCTACGCCGAGAAGGTGCGAAAGGCGCGCTACGACATCGACAGCGCCCGCATGCGGCCGTATTTCGAGCTGAACACCGTCCTGGAGAAGGGCGTCTTCCACGCCGCGACCCGGCTGTACGGCATCACCTTCACCGAGCGGTCCGATCTGCACGGATACCACCCCGACGTCCGGGTCTTCGAAGTCTTCAACGAGGACGGCACACCGCTCGGCCTCTTCCTCGGGGACTTCCACGCCAGGGCCTCCAAGCGGGGCGGCGCGTGGATGAACAGCCTGGTCAAGCAGTCGGCCCTCCTGGGCACCGGGCCCGTCGTGGTCAACAACCTCAACATCGTCAAGGGCGAGCCGACCCTGATGACGTTCGACGAGGTCAACACGATGTTCCATGAGTTCGGGCACGCGCTGCACGCCCTGTTCTCCGACGTCAGGTTCCCGCGCTTCTCGGGTACGGCCGTGCCGCGAGACTTCGTGGAGTACCCGTCACAGGTCAACGAGATGTGGGCGACCGATCCGGAGATCCTGGCGAACTACGCGAAGCACTACGAGACCGGCGAGCCCATGCCGCAGGAACTCGTGGACCGCATGCTGGAGGCGCAGAAGTTCAACCAGGGGTTCGCGACCGTGGAGTACCTGGCCGCCACCCTGCTCGACTGGGCCTGGCACACGGCCTACACCGGCGGCGAGGCGGAGCGGTTCGAGGCGGACGCGCTGAAGCGGGCCGGAGTGGACCTCGCGGCCGTGCCTCCCCGTTATCGGAGCACGTATTTCGCTCACATCTGGGCGAGCGGCTACAGCGCCGGCTACTACTCCTACATCTGGAGCGAGGTGCTCGACGCCGACACGGTGGAGTGGTTCCAGGAGAACGGCGGCCTCCGGCGCGAGAACGGCGACAAGTTCCGGCGGGAGTTGTTGTCGAAGGGCGGCAGCGTCGACGCGCTCACGGCCTTCCGGAACTTCCGCGGCCGAGACCCGGAGATCACCCCCCTCCTCACCCGCCGCGGCCTCCTCTGAGGCCCAAGGACTTTCCCCGGGGGGCGTGAACGCTCCCCGGGGGCTCCGATCATGTTCGTGAAGGGCCACGCCGATCAGGACGACACGGCCCTGCCGCTACGACTCGCCGCCCACCGGCGCCACGGTGGCGGCGCCGGCCGTCGCATCCGCCGCCGAGGCCAGCGTCGCATCGACCGCCAGCGCCGCGGCGAGCCCGTCACGGTGATCCGCCGGGGGAAGCGCCCACCAGTCGGCGCGCCCGGAAAGCGTTTCGATCACCGCCGCGAGGTTGCCGAACATCGCCGCCTCCCAGCCGAGGACGTGCCCTTCGGGCCACCAGCGATCGATCGACGGATCGGCGGACCGTGTCACGAGCCGTGTCGTCCGCTCGAAGCCGCCCGGAGTCTCCCGGACGACCGTGATCTCGTTGAGGCGCTCGAGGTTCCACGAGACCGCACCGCGGGTTCCGGTGATCTCGAGGGCGAGACGGTTCTTGGCGCCGGGGACCACGCGGGACGACGACACGGTCCCGCTCACCCCGCCGACCGTGGTGACGAGCGAGACGAACGCGTCGTCCACGGAACGGCCGGGGGCGACGGTCGTCGTCCTGGCGGAGATCCAGTCGATCGGCCCGACGAGCGCACGCAGGAGGTCGAAGGCGTGCGAGCCGAGGTCGCCGACAGAACCGGATCCGGCGGCCACACCGTCGAACTTCCACCCTGTTCCCTCGCCGAGCCCCCAGTCCTGCGAGTAGTCGAAGCGGAACCCGTGCAGGTCCCCGAACTCACCCGAGCGGACGAGCTCCGCGATCAACGCGACTGCGGGCACGAAACGATAGTTGAACACGCAGAACAGCCGCCTTGTGCTCGCCTCGACGCGGTCCGCCAGCCCGCGCGCCTCCGTCGCGTCGCGTCCAAGCGGTTTCTCGCATACGACGTCGTGGCCGGCGTCGATCGCGGCGCCGGCGATCTCCACGTGCGAATCGTTCGGCGTGCACACGTCCACCAGATCCACGTCGGCCCCGACGAGGCCGCGCCAGTCGTCCATCGCGTCCCGGATCCCATGCCTGTCCGCGAAGGACCGGGCGTTGTCCAGCCGCCGCGAAGCCACAGACGCGAGCTCGACTGGCCGCCCCGTCCCCAGGTCCCGCACCCGGCGGTAGGCCTCGGCGTGGGCACGCGCGATGAATCCCGTGCCGACGATCCCGATGCGGATCGGGGTCTCAGGCGATGACAACCTTGACCCCCAGATCCTCCATCTCGCCTCGGATCCGGTCGTCGATCCCGGAGTCGGTGATCACCATGCTCACTTCGGTCAGCCGCACCACCTTCGCGAGCCCGCTCCTGCCCCACTTGCTGGAGTCGGCGAGAAGCACGACCTCGCGAGCCGAGCTTGCGATGGCCCGCTTGAGGCGTGCGACCTCGACCGAGACGTCGACGACGTCGAAGTCGGAGTCGATGGCGTGAGCGCCGACGAAGGCCCGGTGTGCCGGCAGTTCGGCCACATCCCGTTCCGCGATCGACCCGATCGATCCCATCGTCTGCGAGTCGAACCGGCCGCCGACCACCATGAGCTCGATGTCCGCATAGTTGGTGACCTGCGCGGCCACGTTGAGAGCGGGCGTCACGACCGTGAGCCCGCTCGACTGGCCGAGGATTCTGCTGAGCTCGAAAACGGTGGTGCCCGCATCCAGGATGATCGTCTCGTTCGAGCCGAGTGTCTCGTACGCGGCCCGGGCGATGCGCCGCTTCTCGTCCGAGTTCAGCGCCGCGCGCTCGGAGAACCCCGTGGCGAGCGCGTGTGCGTTCATCGCGACTGCTCCGCCCCGGGCGCGCGTGACCAGTTGACGGCTCGCGAGCCAGTCGAGATCGCCGCGGACCGTCACCTTCGAGACTCCGAAGATCTCGCTCAGCTCGTCGACCTGCACGCTCCCCTCACGCGTGATGAGGGCGAGCATCTGGCTGCGGCGGTCCGGCGAGAGGAGCTTCGCCGCCTCACCGCCTCCGCTCGCGCCCTCGTTACCAGGCGCAACCATGAGTTCCCCTTCGATTACGCGTCGCGTTCGTACGCGACGTCGACTTCCTCGTCCTTTTCCGCGGACCGGTAGAGCGCGTCGATGACGATCGATCGCCGGAGCCCCTCGATCCCGCGATGCTCCCCCCATTCGCCCGACCGGACCGCCGCGACGAACTTCGCGACGACGTCCGCGTGGCCGCCGCCGAGCGGGACGACGGGGAAGGTCTCCGCAGGCCTCCCCGCCACGTCCGTCGAGAACTGGAGGGTCCCGACCGGCGCGTAATCCTTGATCACGAGGGTCGCGGCTCCCTCCGTCCCGTGCAGGGTCAACGCCATCTCGTTGTCGGGGATCGGCGCGTGCAACGCCCAGCTGGCCTCGAGGTAGACGCTCGCGCCCGACCGAGTCCGCAACATGCCGCCGCCGAGATCCTCGACCTCGTAGCCCGCCGAGTCGCCGCCGGCCGCCGCGATCGAGGCCGGCACCAGCTCGGCGTGCGTGAACCCCGACGCGCGGGTCACGACCTGCTCGTCCATCAGGTAGAGGACGAGGTCGAGCATGTGCACCCCGATGTCGATCAGAGGTCCGCCGCCCGACCGGTCCCTGCGGGTGAACCACGTGTCGCCGATCGGGTGCCGCCGCCGTGACCAGGAAGCCTTGACGTGGTAGATCCGCCCGAGGCCGCCCTCGTCGACGAAACGCCGGAGCGTACGGACGTCGCCGCGCTCCCGGTAGTTGAACACCGTCCAGAGCACACGATCCGCGGCGACGGCGGCGTCCACCATCCGCCGCGCACGCGCGGCGTCGAGCGCGAGCGGCTTCTCGCACAGCACGTGTTTGCCCGCCTCCAGCGCGGCGACCGCCACCTGGTCGTGCAACCAGTTGGGGGCCGCGATGCTCACGATGTCGAGATCGTCGCGTGCGACCAGGTCCTCCCAGTCGGTGTAGCGGTGCGGGACCGCGAGCCGCTCACCGACCGCCGCCAGTTGCTCCGGCTCCTGGCCCGCGAGGGCGTGCACCTCGACCCCGGGAAGGAGCGCGTAGGCGTCCGCATGGGTGACACCGGCCCAGCCGAGCCCCACGACGCCGACGCGAAGGGTCCCGCCGCTCATCGCACACCCGCCTTCGCCTCTGCGGCGAGCGCTTCGGCCTGGGCGGCGCCCTGCTTCGCGATCTCCTCGTCGTACCAACCGGTCTCGCACAGCTCCGGCGCGTACTCGCTGCCGAGGACGCCGGCCGCCGGCGCCGTCCACTCCACCCCGTTCGCGAGCACACGGCCGACCGCGGGATGGTGGTACACGGGGTACTCCTGGTCACCAGGGCTGAAGTAGAAGATCTTCCCGTGCCCCCGGTAGAAGCAGCAGCCGCTCCTGAACACCTCACCACCGCTGAACGAGCTCACGAAGACGAGTTCGTCGGGCGCGGGGATGTCGAAGAACTCGCCGTACATCTCCTGCTCGGGGATCACGATGGGGACGGGGACGTCCCGCGCGATCGGATGCGCCGGGTTCACGGTCCAGACCAGCTCACGGTCCTCGCCCCCTCGCCAGCGAAGCCTGCAGCTCGTGCCCATCAACGTGCGGAACACCTTCGAGAAGTGCGCGGAGTGCAGGACCACCAGGCCCATGCCGCGGCGCACCCGGTCGACGACCTTGGCGACGATCTCGTCGGAGACGTCCTGGTGGGCCCAGTGCCCCCACCAGGTGAGCACGTCGGTCGCCTCGAGCACCTCGTCGGTCAGGCCGTGCTCGGGCATGTCGAGCGTCGCATGCCGTACCGTGACGCGCTCACCCAACTCGCGCACCAGGGCGTCGCCGATCACCGCGTGCATACCCCGGGGATAGATCGCGCGCACGGATTCGTCGCGACGCTCGTGAATGAATTCGTTCCAGACCGTGACGCGGATCGGGCGATCCATCGGACGTTCCGACAAGAGGGGTTCCTTTCACTGATGATGACGGAGACCGTCACCCGGTCATGCCGCCCGTGCGAACGCCGACGGTGAGCCAGCGCTGGGCGAGGATGAGGAAGACGCTCGCCGGGATGATCGCGAGCACGACCGAGGCCATGATGCCACCCCAGTCGGAGCCGTAGGTCCCGACGAACTTGTACAGTCCGACGGTCACGGGCTGAACCGCACCCGTGCCGTTGAGCGTGACGGCGAACAGGAAGTCGCCCCACGCGAAGAGGAAGGCGAACAGCGCCGCGGTGATGATCCCCGGCGTTGCGAGCGGCACCGCGATCCTGATGAACACGCGCCACTCACCTGATCCGTCGATGCGGGCGGCGGCGAGCGTGTCCGCGGGGACCGACTCCATGAACGCGCGCAGGAGCACCACCGCGAAGGGGATGCCGTAGGTGGTGTCGGCGAGGATGAGCCCCACGTACGAGTTCAGCAGGTGTGCCTGCGCGAACATCGTGTAGAAGCTCAGCCCGAGCGCGATGCCCGGGATCATCTGCGCCACGAGCAGCCCGAGCATGATGACCGCCGTCCAGCGGAACCGGAACTGCGCGAGATAGTACGACGCCGGAACCGCGATGACGAGCGTGATGACGGTCACCGACAGCGCGACGATCGTGCTGATCAGGATGTTCCCCGCGACGAGGTCCCAGGCGTGCGTGAAGTTGTCGAGCGAGGGCTGCCGCGGCCAGAACACCGGGGTGTCGGCGAGGATCGACCTACTGTCGTCGAAGGCGAGCACGGCCATCCAGTACACCGGGAACACCAGCGCGGCGATGATGAGTACGGCGCCGGCGGTCCAGGCGAGCTGCCGCGGAAGGGACGCGGCGCGGCGGGTTTCCCGTGTCTCAGACACGAGCCGACCTCCTCTGCAGCCAGATGTAGAACGAGGCGGCGACCAGGCTGAACGCCAGCAGGATGTTGCTCACGGCGGCGCCGCCGCCGAAGCTGTAGTTGGTGAAGGACTCGGTGTAGGCCCAGGTCGACAGGAGCTGCGTGCCGTCCGCGGGCCCGCCGCCGGTCATCACGTAGACGATGTCGAAGACCTTGAGCGTGTAGATGATTCCGTAGACGAGGACGATCATCGTGACCGGCCGCAGCAGCGGGAACGTGATGCTGCGGAACACCCGCCAGCGTCCCGCGCCGTCGACGGCCGCCGCGTTGTACAGGTCGCGCGGAATGTCCTGCAGTCCGGTGTAGAACGCGACGGCGGGGAAGGAGATCCCCGCCCAGATGTTCACGAGGATGAGCGCGGCCATGGCGGCCGTCGGGTCCGTGAGCCACGGGACCGGCTGCTGAATGATCCCGAGGGTGGCGAGGACCTTGTTGACGAGGCCGTCGTCCGCGAACATGATCTTGAAGAGCGTGCCGCTCGCGATGGTCGGCAGGAGCCAGGGCAGCAGGATCAGCGCCCGCAGGAAGCGGCTGAGCGGGAACCGGCGATTGAAGTAGAGCGCGATGGCGAGCCCGATCCCCACGGAGAACACCACGGACAACACCGTGAAGATCACGGTACGGACGACGGCGGCCTGCGTCACCGGGGATTTGAGGACGTCGACGTAGTTCGCGAGGCCGACGAAGTCACCGAAGCCGCGCACGAGCGCGGCCACGTCGAAGTCCTGCAGACTCATCGCGATGCCGAGCCCGAGCGGATACGCGAAGAAGACCAGGAGGAACACGACGAGCGGGGCGACGAACGCGGCAGAGACCAGTCTCCTGCGCGCCACGGGACGCCGTGGCGCACGACCGGTCGACTCGGCGGAGCGACGGGTCACGACTTCGGTCGCGGTGGACATGGTTGCCTTTCGGGTGGCGGTGGCCGGAGAGGACGCCCCTCCGGCCGCCGGTCGTCACTGACTGATGAGGAGCGGCTTGATCTGCTGCGCGGCGTCGTTCAGCGCGTCGTCGACCGTTCTCGTCCCGGTGAGCGCCGACTGGATGGCATTCGTCAGGATGCGCGCCGCCTGGGGCAGGTGGGCGCCCACGCTCTCGGTGCGCTGGCGTCCGTTCTCCAGCTCGTCCACGAAGGGCTGCAGGTTCGGCCCGATCTGCTGGACCGCCTTCGGAATGCCCGACTGCACGAGCGGCACCGCGTAGGACTTCACAGCGATGTTCACGGAGTTGTCCGCGTTCGAGAGGTAGGCCAGGAGGTCGAGTGCGGCTTTCTGCCGGTCGGACGGGGTCGACTTCGGGATCGACCAGACCTCGCCGCCGAACGCACCGCTCGCCTTGTGGCTCGAGTCCTTGACCGGCAGGGGCACCACGCCGTAGTCGAGGCCGCCGACGGCGTCGAGGGCCGGGAAGTTCCAAGCGCCGTTGACCATCATCGGCAGCTTGCCGGCCGAGAACTGATCGACGAGATCCTGGGCGCCCCAGTTGACGACCGACTTGGACATGGCGCCCTCGTTCACGAGGTCGACCCACAGTTGGAGGGCTTCCTTCATCTCCGGTGACGACGCATCCGCCAGCGACCCGCCGTTGCTCCAGGCGAACGGGAGGAACTGCCATGGCGCGTCGCCGCCGTCGCTCGTGTCGGCCGTGACGCCGATGCCGTAGTTCCCTCCGCCGGAAAGCCGCTTCGCGGTCGTCAGGAGCTCCTGCCAGGTGCGGGGAGGCTGCAGCCCGGCCTTCGAGAAGGTCGCCTTGTTGTAGAACAGCGCCACCGTCGTCGTCACGATCGGGACCGCGTACACGGCGCCCTTGTAGGTGATCATCTGCTTGGCGGAGTCGATGAACTGCGAGAGATCGATGTTCCCGATGTCGCTGAGCGGCTGGAGCACGCCCGTGTCCGCGACCTGCGGAAGGGTCGGGTTGTCGAGCATCAGCACGTCAGGCAGCGTGTTCGACTGCGCCTGCTGCAGGACCTGCGTGAGGTAGGTCGGGCCGGGCAGCTCGACGTGTTTGATCTTGATGTTCGGGTGGGTCTGCTCGTACTGCTTGAAGATCGCGTCGTACACGCCCGAACTGGGCTGGGTGTAGTAGTCCTGCACGGTGAGGGTGATCTGGCCCGGGGTGTCGTCGTTGGATCCGGACGATCCGCCGCATCCGGTCGTCCCCAGTGCCACGGTGGCGGAGATCGCCACCAGGGCGACCTCCCTTCGGAGGCGCCGGGCGGTTGCTGTGATCAAGGTGCGCTCCTTCTCATGCTCCCGATGCCCGCCGGCAGCCTTCCCCGTGAGACCCCAACAGACAAGAGATCGACAGTGCTGGTCTTTCGTTTACTTGCTTTGCACACCCGCACTTCGGTTGAAGGGACCTTAATCCCAACGTAACGCAAACACAATACTTGCTTTTACTTTCTTTTGAGTGTTAGGAATACCTCGTCCAGCTGCGCCCGCAGGTGGAGCGAAACGAAAGGAACCTGCCCCATGCCGGGTCTCGGCACGGCCGTACGCCTGAACAGGATCTTCTCCAACCCCAGCGGACGGTTCTTCTCCGTCGCGGTCGACCACTTCGTGGGGTATCCGCGCACCATGCAGGACGGTCTGCGCGACCTCCCGAGCATGGTCAAGACACTCGTGGACGTGGCACCCGACGCCATCACGATGTTCGCGGGCTCGGCCAGGGCGATCTGGATGCCGTACGCCGGCACGCTCCCCCTCATCGTGCAGGCGGGCTGCTTCACCCCGGACGACAGGGTGATGGAGGTGCTCGCGACACCCGAGGACGCGTTGCGGCTCGGCGCGGACGCCATCGCCCTCGCGATCGGCGTGCGCGGGCCGAACGAGGGCACCTACCTCCGTTACCTCGATCGCACCGTGGCCGCCGCCGAGAAACTCGAACTGCCGGTGATCGCCCACATCTACCCGCGTTCCTACGTGAACGGGCCCGAGATCGTCACCGACGCCGAGGACATCGCATGGGCCGCCCGCTGCGGCATCGAGTGCGGCGCCGACGTCATCAAGATCGCCTACACCGGTTCCATCGACAGTTTCGCGGAGATCGTCGACTCGTCCCCCCGGCCGATCGTCGTCGCCGGCGGCCTGCGCACGTCGAGCCTCCACGAAGCGCTCACCACCGCGAACGAATCACTCAAGGCGGGTGCCGTCGGACTCACCGTCGGACGCAACGTCTGGGGCCACGATGATCCCGCCGCCGTCGCGAAGGCCTTCAAGTCCGTGATCCACGACGGCGTAGCGGTCGACGACGCGCTCTAGGGTGAACGTGCGGGCTAGGAGGATCGCTGCGAATGATCGACATCGTCGGGTTGGGGTGTGTCGCCGTCGACGACTTCCTCTACACAGAGAGCCCGGCCGTCGCCGGTGAAAAGGCACGCGTGATCGGCCGGCGGCGGCAGATCGGCGGCCTGACCGCCCTGGCCCTCCAGGCGGCGGCCCGACTCGGCTCGACATGTTCGTTCGAGGGGCTCCTGGGCTCACACGACGAGTGGGCGTTCGTCGACGAGGAGCTGGCGGAGCTCGGTGTCACGACCTCGTTCGCGCCACGGCGTGAAGACGTGCACCCTGTGCTTTCCACGATCGCCGTCGCGCCGTCGGGAGAGCGCACGATCTTCTTCGACGACTCGAGCCCGGCGGGCCCGGACGACACCCCCGACCTCTCCCGGGTCGGGGAGTGCGCCGTGCTTCTCCTCGACGGTCACGGGGTGCCGGGCGCGATCGTCGCCGCGGAGTTCGCGAGGAACCGCGGCATCCCGATCGTCGCCGACTGCGAGACCATCCAGCACCCCCGTTCACGCGAGCTGCTCGACCTCGTGGACCATCTCATCCTCCCGGCCGCGTTCGCGATGGCCGTCACCGGCACCTCCAGCCCGTCGGACGCCGCCGAAGGGCTGGGCGGCCCCGAGCGGACGCTGGCGGCCGTCACGGACGGCGCCAACGGCCTCTTCCACTCGGCCGGCGGCGACCCTGCGCGGCACATGCCCGCCTTCCCGGTCGAGGCGATCGACACGACCGGCTGCGGCGACGTGTTCCACGGCGCGTACGCCTCGGCGATCGCGCGCGGCGTCGCACCGCTCGACTCCCTCCGCTTCGCCTCCGCCGCGGCCGCCGTCCTTTCGACCCGTCGCGGCGGACCGGAACGACTGCCGAATCGCGAGGAAGTCGACGAACTCCTCGCGACGGCTCCGCTGCCTCTGTAGAACCTCCCGAGGAGCACGACCATGAACCAGGACGAACTGACCCGGCAGCTCGAAGACGGACTCGCCGAGGTCCCGATGTACGACGTGCACACGCACCTCACGAGCGGCTCGCTCGCGGCGCGAGGCCTCCACGACGTGCTGCTTTACCACATGGTCATCAGCGACCTCTACGCCGCGGGCGCCCCGGACGGGGCGCGCCTCACCCCGTACCCGGACGCCCCTGACGACGCGGAGGCGGAGTCGCGCATCGAACGCGCGCTCCCCTATCTGCACCGCGCCCGCAACACGAGCAACGCGTGGGGCCTGCGGATGATCCTGCGCGACCTCTACGACTGGACCGAGCCGATCGAGCCCGGAAACTGGCGTCGCCTCGACGCGATCATCCGGGAGCGGTCGGCGTCCGCCGACTGGGCGTACTCGATCCTCGACCGTCTGAGGATCGCCCGCACGAACGCGGAGTACACACGCCGTGGCGAGGGAGCCGACGACTCGCGGCTCCTGTACTCACTCGAGTGGGGGATGGTCACCCGGGCGCAGTGGGGCGAGTTCGACACGCCCCTCTACGAACTCGAGCGATGCTGGGCGATGGACGCGGCAGGAGGCCCGATGGAGATCGGCGGCGGTGTCCGCCCCGATCTGCCGAAACGCATCCGCTCGGCGGCGGACGCCGACGAGGCGACCGCGCATTTCGTACGGCTCATCCCCGGATACCTCATCGCCATGGCGACACACCTGTCCACCGACATCGACTACACGGCGCCGACGGCCGCCGAGTTCGAGGCCGCGCTCGCGAGGCGTGACACGGCCGGCCCCGCGGAGCGGGGCATCTACGCCTCCTACCTCAACGAACTCCTGCTCACGCGGCTTGAGGCGGAACGCCCTGACGTCGCCTTCCAGTTCAGCTTCGGCGCGGAGCCTCTTCCGTTCGAGACAGGGGCACGGCTGCGCCAGGACACCCTCGGCCAGCTCGCCCTCATGATCGACCGGCATCCCGGCCTGCGTTTCCAGGTGAACAACGCCACCCGCCACGCCAACCACGGGCTCGCCAGCCTCGCCCGGGAGCTGCCCAACCTCTCGATCGCGGGTTACTGGTGGCACAACTTCTACCCCGACTCGATCCGGCAGCTCATGAGCGAACGGCTCGACATGCTTCCCACGACGAGTCAGTGCGCGTTCTTCTCCGACGCGTACTGCATCGACTGGGTCTACGGCAAAGCGATGATCGTCCGGAAGCAGCTCGCCCGCGTTCTGGCCGAGCGTGTCTGGACCGGCCAGTACGACATCGACGACGCCCTTTCCATCGCGCGGTCGATCCTCTTCGAGTCAGCAGAGCACCTCCTCGGCATGAAGCCGTACGAAGGATGGAACGACCCGTCGGAGATCTGACGCGGACGGTCTCAGGTCTTACAGGGGGATGGCGACGACGCCGACGGGCGCGGGCCGGTGGTGGGACCGGCCACACGCCGGCGCGAGAGCCGTCTGGCACATCCCATGCGTGATCACGAAATGCGTCCGGGCTGGTCAGGTTGCATATATAAGAACCTGTGCATGATCACGACTGAGATCTGCGCAGGTCATGCCCGCAAGCACCGAACCGGTGCATGATCACGCGCGGTGTTCGGCCAGCTCAAGGCTTACATTCACGAACCTGTGCATGATCACGCCCAAGGAACGGGTCAGGTGAGTTTGGTCAGGGTGGTCCGGAGGCGGTCGAGGGAGCGGGCTCGGCCGAGAACCTCGATGGACTCGAACAGCGGCAGGCCGACCGTCCTGCCCGTGATCGAGACTCGCACCGGGGCCTGGGCCTTGCCCAGCTTGAGCCCCCGCTCGGCGCCGACCTCCTCCAGAGCGACCTTGAGCGACTCCGCGTCCCAGCTGACCGTCTCCAGTCGCTCGGCATAGCTGGAGACGATCTCCGCCGCCCCCGGCTTCATCGCCTTGTCCCAGGACGCCTGGTCGAAGACGGGCTCCTCCAGGAAGAGGAAGTCGACGTTGGCCGTGATCTCCGAGAGCACCGCGATCCGGGTCTGGGCCAGCTCCGCCACCCTGCCGAACACGCCCCGGTCCCAGGACGGGTCCAGCCACGGCTCGCAGCGGGCGACGAAGATGTCGAGCGGCAGCGCCCGGATGTACTCGCCGTTGAAGGCCCGCAGCTTCTTCTCGTCGAAGAACGCCGGCGACTGGTTGACGTCCTCCAGCCGGAACAGCGGCATCATCTCCGACCAGGGCAGGATCTCGCGGTCGTCACCGGGCGACCAGCCGAGCAACATCAGGTAGTTGACCATCGCCTCCGCGAGGTAGCCCTCGTCCCGATAGGACTCCAGGGCGACCTTGTCGCGCCGCTTGGACAACTTCTGCCGCTTCTCGTTGACGATCACGGGCACGTGCGCCCACTGGGGCGGCTCGGCGCCGAGCGCCTCCCAGAGAAGCTGCTGCTTGGGCGTGTTCGACAGGTGCTCCTCGGCCCGGACGACACTGTCGATCCGCATCTCCATGTCGTCGACCACGTTGGCGAGGACGAACAGCGGCGAGCCGTCGCCGCGGACGATCACGAAGTCCTCCATCGCCGAGTTCGGAAACTCGACCCGGCCGCGGACCTTGTCCTCCACGACGGTGATGCCGTCGTCGGGCGTGCGGAACCGCACCGCGCCCTCGGCCAGACCCCGGTCCCGGCAGAAGCCGTCGTAGCCCTGGTGCTCGGAACCCGTCCTGGCCTTGACCTCGTCGCGCGTGCAGGTGCAGTGGTAGGCGCGACCGTCCTTCAGCAGCTTCGCCGCGGCCTCGCGGTGCTGCTGCTCGTAGGCCGACTGGAAGTAGGGGCCCTCGAAGTGAGGCGAGTCTCCGTTGATGCCGATCCAGGCGAGGGCCGAGATGATGCCCTCCGTCCACTCCGGCCGGTTGCGCGCCGCGTCGGTGTCCTCGATGCGCAGGACGAAGGTGCCGCCGGACTGCTCGGCCAGCGCCCAGTTGAACAGCGCGGAACGTGCCCCGCCGACGTGGAACATGCCGGTCGGTGAGGGGGCGAAGCGCACCCTAGTCACGTGAGACCACCCGGTTCGTGAGAGTTCCGATTCCTTCGATGCCGATGCTGACCTCGTCGCCGACGGACAGCGGGCCGACCCCGGCGGGAGTGCCCGTCAGGATGACGTCCCCCGGCAGCAGGGTCATGAAGGCGCTGACGTGCGCGATGAGCGTGGGGATGTCGTGCAGCAGCAGCGATGTGCGCGCGCTCTGCCGAAGCTCGCCGTTGACGGTGGTGGTGAGCGCGAGGTCACTCGGGTCGAGCGAGGTCTCGATCCACGGGCCCAGCGGGCAGAACGTGTCGAAGCCCTTGGCCCGTGTCCACTGGCCGTCCTTGGACTGGAGGTCGCGGGCGGTCACGTCGTTGGCGCAGGTGTAACCGAAGATCACGTCGAACGCGCGCTCGACCGGCACCTCACGGCACAGCCGCCCGATGACCACGGCGAGTTCGCCCTCGAAGTCGACCCTCTCGGACAGCTTCTCCGGGTACGCGATGGCCTCGCCCGACCCGATCACCGACGTGTTGGGCTTGAGGAACACGATCGGCTCGGCCGGGGCCTCGTTGCCCATCTCCTTGGCGTGGTCGGCGTAGTTGCGGCCGATCGCGATGACCTTGCTCGGCAACATCGGGGCGACCACCCGGACCTCCGCCAGCGGATACCGCTCACCCGTGAGCTGGATCCCGCCGAAGGGATGACCGTCGATCTTGGCGATGACCTGCTCGCCCTCTTCCACCACTCCGAAAGCGACCCCGTCGCCCGTGGAGAACCTCGCGATACGCACGTCACGAGCCTAGTGCCGATCGACGAGTGGTCACACTCGACTTTCGCTTCGCGGCGAGCCGCCCGCCAGGCAGGGCCGTACGGTCGCCGTATGGTGGTCCTTGGTGCCCGAGGGGTCACCGGTCAGACGAGCATCGAGTCGTACGGGAGTCCATGTGCCTTCGGTCGTGAAGATCAATGTGCTGACGGTGCCCGGGGAGATGCGCGAGCAACTGGAGAAGCGGTTCGCCAACCGTGCCGGGATGGTCGAGTCCTCCGACGGGTTCGAGTGGTTCGAGCTCCTGCGCCCCGTCGAGGGCACGGACCGCTACCTCGTCTACACCCGCTGGCGGAGCGAGGAGGACTTCCAGCGCTGGCAGCAGAGCCAGGCGTTCCAGGCGGGCCACGCCCGGGCGGCGGCGGAGGCCGGCGCGCAGGGCCACGGTCACGGGCAGGCCCAGGGGCATGGCCACGGACAGGGCCCGGCCGCCTCAGGGTCGGAGTTGTGGTCCTTCGAGGTGGTCCAGAGCGCCGCGCCCCGCGAGTCCTGATCTTCGCGGCCGCGCCCCGGAGCCTCCGCGCCCGCGCCCCCGACTCCCCACGGCCCGCGCCCCCGACTCCCCACGGCCCGCGCCCCCGACTCTCCGCGGGCCGGGCCTGAACGATCAGGCGGTGTGTCCCGCGCGCAGCAGGCCGTACGTCACGGCCTGCTCCAGCGCATGCCACGAGGCCTCGATGATGTTCTCGTCGACGCCCACGGTCGCCCACTCGCCGGTGGCGTCGCTTGACGTGATCAGTACGCGGGTGACCGCGTCCGTGCCGAGCGTGCCCTCCAGGATGCGCACCTTGAAGTCGACCAGCTGCACCGCCGCGAGCTCCGGGTAGAGCTGCTCGAGGGCCAGCCGTACGGCCTTGTCGAGCGCGTTGACGGGGCCGTTGCCCTCACCCGTGGCGACGATCCGCTCACCCTTGGCGTGCAGCTTGACGGTGGCCTCGCTCACGATGTCCCCGGCGGGACGCCGTTCGACGATCACCCGCCACGACTCGACCGAGAAGTGCCGCTTCCGCTCGCCTGAGACCGTGTCGCGCAGCAGGAGCTCGAACGACGCGTCCGCCGCCTCGAACGTGTGCCCGCGGGACTCCAGCTCCTTGACCCGGTCGACGAGCTGGCGGGACTGGTCGCCGCTGAGCTGGTAGCCCAGCTCGCGGCCCTTGAGCTCGACCGACGCCCGGCCGGCCATGTCGGACACCAGCATCCGCATGTCGTTGCCGACCTCCGCGGGGTCGATGTGCTGGTAGAGGTTGGGATCGACCTTGATCGCCGACGCGTGCAGCCCTGCCTTGTGCGCGAACGCCGAGGTCCCGACGTACGGCTGGTGCGAGTTGGGCGTGACGTTGGTCACCTCGGTGATCGCGTGGGCGATGCGCGTCATGTCGCCGAGCGACTGCGCGGGGACGAGGTCGAAGCCCTTCTTGAGCTGCAGGTTGGCGACCACCGTGAACAGGTTGGCGTTCCCGGCGCGCTCGCCGTACCCGTTGGCACAGCCCTGAACGTGGGTCGCGCCGGCCGCGACCGCGGCGAGGGTGTTGGCCACCGCGCAGCCGGTGTCGTCGTGGCAGTGGATGCCGATCCGGGCGCCCGTGCCCACCGCCTCATGGACGACGCCCGCGAGTTCGTCGGGCAGCATGCCGCCGTTGGTGTCGCAGAGCGCGATCACCGACGCCCCGGCCTCCGCCGCGGTACGGAGGACCTCCAGCGCGTACGCCGGGTTCGACTTGTAGCCGTCGAAGAAGTGCTCGGCGTCGAGGAAGACGCGCTGGCCCTCCGCGCGCAGATGGGAGACCGTGTCGCGGATCATCGCGAGGTTCTCCTCAAGTGTCGTCCGGAGGGCCAGCTTCACGTGCCGGTCATGGCTCTTGGCGACAAGGGTCACGATCGGCGCGCCGGACTCGCGCAATGCGGCCACCAATGGATCGTCGGCGGCCTTCACTCCGGCCCGGCGGGTCGCGCCGAACGCGGCGAGCTGCGCGTGCTTCAGGTCGAGCTCTGTTCGGGCCCGCCGGAAGAATTCGGTGTCCTTGGGGTTGGCGCCGGGCCAGCCGCCTTCGATGAAGCCGATGCCGAGGCCGTCCAGGTGCCGCGCGACCGCCAGCTTGTCGGCCACCGTGAGATTGAGCCCCTCCTGCTGGGCGCCGTCACGGAGCGTCGTGTCATACACATGGAAGCCGTCATCGGCCATTGCTCTGTCTCCTTCGCGGGTGTTCATGTCGCCGCGCGCGCTTCCCGGGTTTTCCGGCCAAACAAAAAGACCCCCCACGGACGTGAGAGGTCTGCGCGCCGGCGTTGTCCTTTAGCCGGCGCGCCTGCTGATAATGAGCAGACCGAAGCGCATAGTGCCTAGCAGTCTGCCATACGACTTCAGCATCTGGCACATCGATCTCGAATGACGAGACGGCTGCCTGCTGCGGCGGTGGCCCTCGGACCGCCGCCGGAGCGGTGTGGACGCGGCGCGAAGCATGTCCGAATCGCCATGCTCCTCGCGATCGGCGTTGTCTAGGGTGGTCGTCATGAAGGCTGCCAATTTCATCGACGTCGCCGTGGCCGAGTACGCCGCCTCGCACACCAGCCCGCCCGACGATCTGCTGCTCGGCCTGGCGGAGGAGACTCTGCGGGTCACCGGCGGCAACGCCGGCATGCAGATCGCCCCCGAGCAGGGCACTTTGCTCACCATGCTCGTCCAGCTCACCGGAGCACGGCAGGCCGTCGAGGTGGGGACCTTCACCGGCTACTCCTCGATCTGCATCGCCCGTGGCCTGCCGTCCGACGGGCGCCTTCTGGCCTGCGACGTGAGCGACGAATGGACGTCGATCGCGCGCCGCTACTGGGACAAGGCGGGCGTGGCCGACAAGATCGAGCTTCGTCTCGGCCCGGCGGCCGAGACGTTGCGGGCACTGCCTCGCGAGGAGTGGATCGACTTCGCGTTCATCGACGCGGACAAGGCCGGCTACCCCGTTTACTACGAGGAGGTCCTGGTACGGCTCGCGCCGGGCGGGTTGATCGCCGTGGACAACACGCTGCAGCACGGGAAGATCACCGACGCCTCCAACGGAGGCAACGTCCCGGGGATGCGTGCGTTCAACGACCTCGTGGCGGGTGATTCGCGAGTCACGAGCGTGCTGCTGCCGATCGCCGATGGGCTCACCCTGGTCCGCAAGAGCTGACCCCCGCGGGTGCATGATCACGAACGGTGGAAGGCCTGGTCGGCGGCCTTCCACCGAATTCGTGCATGATCACACATCGTCAAGGCGCAGGTCGCGGTGGCTTTTCCCGAACCCGTGCATGATCATCACATGGGTTGTGGCAGCTCAGCCGCCCTCGCCACGAACCTGTGCATGATCACCACAAGGGTTGTGGGGTCAGCAGATCTTGTGGACCCAGTTGTGGGTGTCGGGGCGCGTGCCGAACTGGATGCCCATGAGCTCTTCGCGGATCTTGAGGGTGACCGGGCCCGGGGTGCCGTCGCCGATGGTCCAGCCTCGGTCCGATCCCTTGACCTTGCCCACGGGCGTGACGACGGCGGCCGTCCCGCACGCGAAGACCTCGGTGAGCTCCCCCGATTCGCAGGCCGACTGCCACTCCTCGATGGAGATCTTGCCCTCCTCGGCCTTGACGCCGAGCTCGCCCGCCATGCTCAGGATCGAGTCGCGGGTGATGCCCGGGAGCAGGGTGCCGGTCAGGGCCGGGGTCACGAGTCGGTCGCCGAAGACGAAGAACAGGTTCATCCCGCCCATCTCCTCGACCCAGCGGTGCTCGAAGGCGTCGAGCCAGACCACCTGGTCGCAGCCCTCCTCGACGGCCTGGCGCTGGGCGACGAAGGCCGCCGCGTAGTTGCCGCCGCACTTGGCGAACCCGGTGCCGCCGGGGGCCGCCCGGGTGTATTCGGTCGACAACCAGACCGACACCGGCCGCACGCCCCCGGAGAAGTACGACGCCGCCGGTGAGGCGATCACCATGTACCGGTAGTTCCGCGACGGGTGGTTCACCCCGAGCCCGGCCTGCGTGGCGATCATGAAGGGGCGCAGGTAGAGGCTGTGTCCCTCGGTGGTCGGCACCCAGTCGCGGTCGGTCTGGACGAGCAGTTCGAGCGACTCGACGAAGGTGTCCTCGGACAGTTCCGGCATCGCCATGCGAAGGGCGGACTGGTTGAAGCGGGCGGCGTTGGCGTACGGGCGGAACGTGACGATCGACCCGTTGGACTGCCGGTAGGCCTTGAGACCCTCGAAAAGCTCCTGGGCGTAGTGGAACACCGAGGTGGCGGGGTCGAGGACCAGCGGCCCGTACGGCTCGAGCCTGGCGTCGTGCCAGCCGCGTCCTTCGGTCCAGTCGATGGAGACCATGTGATCGGTGAACGTCTGCCCGAAGCCGGGGCTCGCCAGTACCTGCTCGCGCTCGGCCACGGTGCGGGCCTGCTGGTTGAGCTGCACGTCGAAGCTGAGCTGGGTGGTCATGGCGAGGATCCTTCTCTCTACGTCGTCATCTTCATTGTGCGACGAAGCGGCTAACGAAAACCTAGGGCATCCGATGGGTATGAAAAAGCGCATGGTGGCCCTAACCGGGCCGCCATGCGCTGTGAAGGGGGTGAGCGGCCCGGCTTCAGCCGGCTACTCGTGCGGCGATGTCGTCGCCGATCTCGCGGGTCAGCCTGTCCGATCCGGCCACCTGACGCCCGGCCAGGTCGTCGGCCACCGCCTGCTCCACCCGGGCCGCCGCGGCGGCGAGGCCCACGTGATCGAGGAGCATGGCGACCGACAGGATCGTCGCCGTGGGGTCGGCCTTGCCCTGGCCCGCGATGTCGGGCGCGCTGCCGTGGACCGGCTCGAACATGGACGGCGTGGTCCTGGACGGGTTGACGTTGCCGCTGGCCGCGAGCCCGATGCCGCCCGCGACGGCCGCGCCGATGTCGGTGAGGATGTCGCCGAACAGGTTGTCGGTGACGATCACGTCGAACCGCTGCGGCTGGTTCACGAAGAACATCGACGCCGCGTCGACGTGGCAGTAGTCGGTCGTGACCTCGGGATACTCGACGCTGACCCGGTCGACCGTACGGGCCCACAGGTCGCCGGCGAAGGTCAGCACGTTGGTCTTGTGGACCAGGGTGAGCTTGCGGCGCGGCCGTGCCTGCGCCTTGTCGAAGGCGTAACGGACGACACGCTCGACGCCGAAGGCCGTGTTCAGGGACTCCTGCGTGGCGATCTCCTGCGGCGTGCCGCGGCGCAGGACGCCACCGGCTCCGGCGTACAGGCCCTCGGTGCCCTCGCGGACGACGATCATGTCGATGTCCTCGGGACGGACGCCGCCGAGGGGGGTCTCCACCCCCGGGAAGAGCTTGACCGGGCGCAGGTTCACGTAGTGGTCGAGCTCGAAGCGCAGCCGCAGCAGCAGGTCGCGCTCCAGGACGCCCGGCGGGACGCTCGGGTCGCCCACCGCGCCGAGCAGGATCGCGTCGAAGCCGCGAAGCTCCTCGAGGACACCGTCGGGGAGGGTCTCCCCGCTCGCGTGGTAACGCCTGGCTCCCAGGTCGTACTCGACCGTCTCCGTCTTGACGCCCGCTGCGTGAAGGACCTTGAGGCCTTCGGCGACGACCTCGGTGCCGATCCCGTCACCGGGGATCACCGCCAGGCGGATGCTGCTCGACTCCATGCGTGTACCTTACCGGCTCGTCTCGGAGCTCGAACAAACGGTCTCACTATCCGAGCGGCGTCATGGCCACCGCACGCTCGAAGACGAGGTCGCGCGCGGTGGTGAGCCCGAAGGCCAGAGCGCCGAGGAGCACCGCGTCCGACCCGAGGGTGGAGCTCTCGATCCGCGGCGGCCTGAGGGCGACGAGCGACTCCAGCCGCCCGGCGACGGGCTCGATCAGCAGGTCACCCGCCTGGGCGCCGATCCCCCCGCCCAGCACGACCAACTCGGGGTCGAGGACGGCGGTGACGCCCGCGAGCGCGTGCGCCACGTGATCGGCCTCGGCGGCGACGACCTTCACGGCGGTCTCGTCGCCCGCCCTGGCCGCGTCGAAGACCTCCTTGGCGGTGGCCGCGACCATGCCGAGCCGTCCCGCCGCGGCGACGACCCCGTCGGCCGACGCGACGGACTCGAACATGCCGCGCCCCGGGTTGACCAGCGGGTCCCCCTCGCCGACGGGCAGGTAGGAGATCTCCCCCGCCGCCCCCTGGGAGCCGCGGTAGAGCTTGCCGTCGATGACGACGCCCATGCCGATCCCCGTGCCGATGGAGACGTAGACGAAGTGGGACACGCCCTGGCCGAGGCCGTAGGCGCCCTCCCCCACCGCGGCGAGGTCGACGTCGTTCTCCACGACGTACGGCGACTCGGTCACGTCGGCGAGCCGCTCGACCGCGCCCGGCTGCTCCCAGCCGGGGAGATTGGGGGCGAGCCGCAGGATGCCCGTCTCCTTGTCATGGATGCCGGGGGTGCCGAACACGCTGAGCGTGATGTCCGCGCGGGTCATGCCGGCCTCGGCGGTGAGCTGGTCCACGATCCCCGAGAGCTGGGAGAGCACCTCGTCGTAGCTCTCCGCGCGCGACGGCTCGTCCTTGCGCGCGACGATGTCGCCGACCAGGTCGGCGATTGCGAGCCGGACGTACGCCCTGCCGATGTCGACCGCCAGCACCGAGCCCGCCTGTGGGCGGATCTCGTAGAGCAGCGCGGCACGGCCCGCGTTGCCGGTGCGCAGGCCGACAGGGCGGACCAGCTTGGCACGCTCCAGATCGGCGAGCGCCACGGAGATCGTCGGCTTGGACAACCCGGTGGCCTGAGCGAGCTCGGGCCGGGAGACCTTGCCGAGCCGGAAGATCTCGCCGAACACCGCCCGCTCGTTCATCACCCTGAGCAGGCTGGTCGTGTTGGCGGTCCCGCCGCTCATACTCACCACGTTCCCAAGGTTGACATACCCGCCGCGGAAGGCGGGCCAGTTGATCATCAATGGATCGCCCTGCACCATGCGGCCTCCGCGAACGTGATCTTCCCCAACCCCTAGTCATTCCACCTGATAGTAAATTACCTTTCTTATCAACCCTCCGGGTCGTGAGAAAGGATCGTGTCCAATGCGTCGAGGAATGCTGGCCATATCCGCCGCGGCGCTTCTGCTCGCCGCGGCCTGCGGGAACGGTTCGACCACGGGCGCCACGCAGTCCGGGGAGAAGGGCGGCGACGGCAAGACCATCGCCCTCTTCCTGCCCGAGTCGAAGACGACCCGCTACGAAGCGTTCGACCGGCCGCTGTTCGAGGCGAAGGTGAAGGCGCTCTGCGCCGACTGCAAACTCCTCTACTCCAACGCCGACCAGGACGCCACCAAACAGCAGCAGCAGGTCGAGGCCGCCCTCACCCAGGGCGCCGACGTGCTGGTGCTCGACGCGGTCGACGCCGCGGCCGTGGCGCCGCTGGTCAACCAGGCCAAGCAGAAGAACGTGCCGGTCATCGCGTACGACCGGCTGATCTCCGGCATCGGCTACGAGTACTACGTGTCGTTCAACAACGTCCGGGTCGGCGAGATGCAGGGGCAGGGCCTGCTGGACGCGCTGACCGCGAAGGGGACGGTGGACAAGGGCCAGATCGTGATGATCCACGGCTCGCCGACCGACCCCAGTTCGGCCGACTACAAGAAGGGCGCGCACAACGTCCTCGACGGCAAGGTCAAGATCGGCCGGGAGTTCGACACCCCCGACTGGAGCCCCGACAAGGCGCAGCAGGAGATGGAGCAGGCCATCACCGCCCTGGGCCGCGACAGCATCGTGGGCGTCCTGTCCGCCAACGACGGCATGGCCAGCGGCGCGATCGCCGCCATGAAGCGCGCCGGCTACAGCTCCATGCCGCCGATCACCGGTCAGGACTCCGAGCTCGCTGCCGTGCAGCGGATCCTGAGCGGCGACCAGTACATGACCATCTACCTCGACATCAGGGCCGAGGCGGAGAAGTCGGCCGAGCTGGCGGTCGCGGTGGCCAAGGGCGAGAAGCCCGCGGCGCCCACGACCGTGGACAACGGCACGGCGAGTGTCCCGTCGTTCCTGCTCGACCCCATCCCCGTCACCGCGGACAAGATCGCCGGGACCATCGTCAAGGACGGTTTCTACAAGGCGTCCGACATCTGCACGCCGGAGCTCAAGGACGCGTGCGCGAAGGCGGGCATCCAGTAGATGATCTCCGCGAAAGACGTGTCCAAGCGTTACGGCGCGGTCCAGGCTCTCCAGGACGTGAGCCTGGACCTGCACCCCGGCGAGGTGGTCGCCCTGGTCGGGGACAACGGCGCCGGCAAGTCGACACTGGTGAAGGTCATCGCCGGCGTGATCGGCCCCGACTCCGGGGGCGTCGCGATCGACGGCGAGCCCGCGCACATCGGCGACCCCCATGACGCGCAGCGGCTCGGCATCTCGACCGTCTACCAGGACCTCGCGCTCTGCGAGAACCTCGACGTCGTGGCCAACCTCTTCCTCGGCTCCGAGTTGCGGAAGAGGTCGGTGCTGAGCCACATCCGGATGGAACGATCCGCGCGCGACCTGCTGACCTCCCTCGACGTGCGCATCCGCGACATCAGGGTGCCCGTGGCGATGCTCTCCGGCGGCCAGCGCCAGTCGGTGGCCATCGCCCGCGCGCTGATCGGCGAGCCTCGCCTGGTCATCCTGGACGAGCCGACCGCCGCGCTGGGAGTCGAGCAGACCGCCCAGGTCCTCGACCTCATCAGGCGGCTGCGCGAGCGCGGCCTCGCCGTGCTGCTCATCTCCCACAACCTCGCCGACGTCCGCGCGGTCAGCGACCGCGTCGTCGTGCTGCGCCTCGGCCGCAACGCCGGCGAGTTCCGCACGGCCGACGCCACCCAGGAGTCGATCGTGGCCGCCATCACCGGAGCCGCCGCATGAACGCCGCCACGGTCACGCGCAAGCCGTACACACCGAAGGAGGCGGTCGAGCGCCTGCGGCACGGGGATCTCGGCGCCTGGCCGGTGGTCGGCGCCCTGATCGCGATCGCCGTGGTCTTCGGGTCCCTCAACGAGCACTTCCTGTCCCCGGAGAACCTCACCAACCTGGCGCTGCAGATGGCGGCGACGGGGACGATCTCACTCGGCATCATCATGGTGCTGCTGCTGGGCGAGATCGACCTGTCCGCGGGTTCGGTCAGCGGCCTGTGCGCCGTCGTCATGGCCATCCTGTCCGTACGGCAGGGCTGGAACCCGATCCTGGCGATCGTCGTCGCCCTGGCGGCCGGGGCTCTGGTCGGCCTCCTGCACGGGATCATGTTCACCCGGCTCAGGATGCCGTCGTTCGTCGTGACGCTCGCGGGCCTGATCGGCTGGCAGGGCCTGCTGCTCTACCTGCTCGGCGAGGGCGGCATCGTCAACCTGCCCTTCGACGGCTTCGTGGCGAAGCTGAGCGACACGTGGCTGCCGCCCTGGCTGGCCTGGCTCATCGTCGCGATGCTGGTCCTGGTCTCCGGAGGGTCGAGCCTGATCAACCGGCGACTGCGGCTCGCGGCGGAGCTTCCGGTGCCGCCGGCGTGGTGGACCGCCGTCAAGATCGGCGGCCTCACGCTGGTGCTGGCGGGAGCGGTCCTGGTCATGTCGGCCGACCGGGGCGTGCCGCTCCTGCTGGTGATCTTCGGGACGCTCGTGGTCGCCTTCGACCTCGTGCTCCGGCACACGGCGTTCGGCCGGTGGATGTACGCCGTAGGCGGCAACGTCGAGGCGGCCCGGCGGGCGGGCATCAGCGTCACCCGGATCCGGGTGCTGGCGTTCGTCCTGTCCTCCACACTGGCGGCCTTCGGCGGCATCCTGTCGGCGAGCCGGCTGTCGGCCGTCAACCAGGGCTCCGGCGGCAGCGACATCCTCCTCATGGCGATCGCCGCGGCGGTCATCGGCGGCACGTCGCTGTTCGGCGGCCGGGGGCGGACCTACGCGGCGCTGCTGGGCATCCTGGTCATCCAGTCGATCACGAACGGCATGTACCTGCTGAGCGTGGACTCCTCCGTCCGGTACATGGTCACCGCGGCGGTCCTCGCCCTCGCCGTGGCCATCGACTCGCTCGCCCGGCGCGGCAGCACTCCGTGAGCGACAGCACGCAACCGCTTCCCTACGTGCTGGGCATCGACTTCGGGGGCACCAAGGTGGCGCTCACCGTGGCACCGCTGAGTGCCGCGGGAGTGCCCCCCGGGGTCGCTTCCGGGGTCTCCGGAGCTTCCGGAGCTTCCGGAGCGGCTCCTGATGCCGCGCCGGGAACGGAGCGTGGAACGGCTCTGCCCGTGACGCGCCTGGAGACCCGCGGCTTCGAGGGAGCGGCCGAGGTGGTGCGCCGCACCGTGCTGGCCTGCCGTTCCCTGCTCGCCTCGCAGCCCGGGGACCTGGTCGCCGTCGGCGTGTCCACCTTCGGCATCGTCCGCGACGGCGTCGTACGGCTCGCGCCCAACGTGCCGGGATGGGAGGGGCTGCCGCTGCCCGGTCTGCTGCGGGAGGAGTTCGGCGGGACGCCGGTGTTCGTGGCCAACGACGTGAAGGCCGCGACGGCCGCCGAGCTCCGGTGGGGCAACCTCGCGGGAGTACGTGACGGGATCTACCTCAACCTCGGCACCGGGCTCGCGGCCGGCCTCGTCGTCGACGGCAGGGTGACCCGGGGTGCGCACGGCGCCGCAGGCGAGATCGCCTACCTCGCCCGCCATGCGGACGACCTGCGCGTGCCACGGCCGGCCGCAGGACCCGGCGGGGTGACGGAACGGCAGCAGGAGGTGTCCGAGCCCGCCGCGGCCCGGGCGCATCTGGAGGAGTACATCTCCGGGGTCGCGCTGGCCGAGCGCGGCACCGAACTGCTCGGCAGTCCGGTGACCGCGGCCCAGTTGTTCGAGCGCGGCGACGAGCCACGCGTGCGGACCCTGCTCGACGACGCCTTCGACGCGCTGGGGCTCGCCCTTGCCAATCTCTGCGTCGCGCTCGACCCGTCCCGCGTCGTGGTCGGGGGCGGCATGATGGGCGCGGCCTCGTTGATCATGCCCCACCTGCGCGAGGCCGTACGGCAGGCCGTGCCGTACCCGCCGGAGATCGTGGCGGCCCGTTTCGTGGACGACGCACCCCTCTACGGGGCACTCGCCTTGGCACTGGACGGGGACACGCCGGCCGGTTAGACCGGCCGGCCGATCCCCGTGATGACCACCCCTCGATCGGGTGAGACGTTCAGCGCTGCGGCGAGCCGCCGTTGTCACGCCGGTCGAGGGCGGTCTGCAGCGCTGCGGTGGCCTCGTCTTCGGCGTCTTCCGGGCGGTTCCAGGGATACATCTCGTACATGGCGGATCTCATCTCCAAGAAAGGAATGCTGGGAGGCGGATTCCGGTCGCGAACCCGGGGGGCTCATGACTTTCGGGCTCCGGCGCGGATCACGCGTCTTGGAACCGAGAAGCCATCGGCCGGCACACGCCGCACACCGCGGCGGGTCGCCGGCCTGCCATGATCAGGCCCCGCCGCGGCAGGTAAGGAGTACGAACACCTGGCGCGTCATCACCAGCCAGGTTACCCCAGTATCTTGTAGGACGACCTAGCATCTCACTTGTTGAGACGAAATCCCTGGGGCATCACCGGCCTGACCAGCCACATCAGGAACCCTCGCATCCCGAGCCTCGGCCGCACCCCATGGGAAGACGAGCGGAGAAAAACGAACAGGGAGCCGATCGGCGATCGGCTCCCTGTCCCATGTGTTCTCCGGCGACCGCGCGGCCGCCGGCCGTGCTCAGTCCTCCAGGTCGACCGTACGGCCGCTGTCGGCGCCGATCTCGGCGCCGATCTGCTCCACGACGTCGGACGGGATGGCCGAGTCGACGGTGAGCGCGATGAGGGCCTTGCCGCCCTTCACGTTCCGGGAGACCTGCATGGAGGCGATGTTGACGCCGTGCTCGCCGAGCAGGCGGCCGACGATGCCCACGATGCCGGGCCGGTCGGTGTAGGTGAAGAACGCCAGGTGGTCGGTGGGCTCGATCTCCATCGCGAAGCCGTTGACCTCGACGATCTTGGTGATCTGCCGGGGGCCGGACAGCGTGCCGGAGACCGACACCGTGCGGCCGTCGGCGAGCACGCCCCTGACGGTGATGAGGTTGCGCCAGTCGGGGCTCTCCCCGCTGGTCACCAGCTCGACCACCACGCCGCGGTCCTTCGCGAGCAGCGGGGCGTTGACGTAAGTCACCGCGTCCGTCACGACGTCGGTGAAGACGCCCTTGAGGGCGGCCAGCTCCAGCACGCGCACGTCCTGGGAGGCGATCTCCCCGCGCACCTCCACGTCGAGCCTGGTCGCCACCTCGCCCGCGAGGGCCGTGAAGATGCGGCCGAGCCTCTCGGTGAGCGGCAGGCCCGGCTTGACGTCCTCGGCGACGGCGCCGCCCTGGACGTTCACGGCGTCCGGGACGAACTCGCCGGCGAGGGCGAGCTTCACGCTGCGGGCGACCTGAGTGCCGGCCTTCTCCTGGGCCTCGTGGGTCGAGGCGCCGAGGTGCGGCGTGACCACGACCCGGTCCAACTCGAACAGCGGGCTGTCGGTGCAGGGCTCCTTGGCGAACACGTCGATGCCCGCACCGGCGACGCGGCCCTCCTTGATGGCGGCGTAGAGGGCGTTCTCGTCGATGATGCCGCCGCGGGCGACGTTGATCAGACGCACGGAGGGCTTGACCAGGTGCAGCTCTCGGTCGCCGATGAGACCGACGGTCTCCTTCGACTTCGGCAGGTGCACGGTGATGAAGTCGGCCTTCTCGAGGACCTCTTCGAGGGAGACGAGCTGGACGCCCATCTGGGCGGCGCGGGCCGGCTGCAGGTAGGGGTCGTAGGCGATGAGCTCGACGCCGAACGGCTGCAGGCGCTGCGCGACCAGCTGACCGATCTTCCCGAGGCCGAGGATGCCGACGACCTTGCCGTCGAGCTCGACACCGGTGTACTTGGAGCGCTTCCACTCGCCGTCCTTGAGCGCGGCGTGACCCTGGGCGACGTTGCGGGCGCTGGCGAGGATGAGGGCGATGGTGTGCTCGGCCGCGCTGGTGATGTTGGAGGTCGGGGCGTTGACCACCATGACACCGGCCTTGGTGGCCGCCTCGACGTCCACGTTGTCGAGTCCGACGCCCGCGCGGGCGACGACTCGCAGCTTCGGCGCCGCGGCCACGGCCTCCGCGTCGATCTGGGTGGCGCTGCGGACGATCACGGCGTCCACGTCGGCGAGTGCGGGCAGCAACTGCGCCCGGTCCGCGCCGTCGGTATGGCGGACCTCGAAGTCCGCGCCGAGGACGGCGAGACCCGCATCGGAGAGCTCTTCTGCGACAAGTACGACGGGCCTGTTCACTGGTCAGTCCTTCGAAGTGCGACGGCTCGGACACGCGCGAGTCTAGCCGGAGCTTGTGAAAGCTCTCACGAGCGATCCGCCATCCGAGACGGAACCCGCGTCGATTCCACGAAGACGGGGCTTCGCGTGAACGGAGACGGGGGCTCGTGTGACCACAGAGAAGGGTGAGACCTATGCCGATGTGGGCACTAGTGGGGTTGTTTACCCAACTTGGACCGGTCCTATCCGTACAAGGGTCGTCTTGGTATTGATAGCACCCAATCTTGACGATTAGCCTGCTTAAGCCATGGTTCTCTACCTATCGTTCAGCATATGAGCATCGGGAACCCCTCCCTCGGCGAAGTGCTCGCGCAGCACGGCGGACCCCAGGAGCTGCTTGCGGCTCTGGCGGAATGGGGCATCCTCGTTGCCGTACGGCCAGACCGCTCCGTGGTGCTTGGGACGACCCAGAACGGCGAGCGGGTTCTGCTGGGCTACACCGGGCCCGCGACTTACGCGCGCCACAACGGCAGCCACTCACTGTCGGTCTGCGACGCCGACACCATCCTCGACATCCAGCGCGTCACCGGAGTCCGGGAAATCGTCATCGACGCGGCCGGTCCCGCTGCGGCGGCCGTGCCGATCGAAGACCTCCAGCGGCATCTCCGGACGACCCGCACCGGCCCGACACCCGCGCTGAACAGGCAGTCGGCCCCCGTTCCCGCGGCGTACGCCACGGGAGCGATGGCGGCGATCACGAGTTCGCACCTGCCGCGGAGCGCTCCCGTTCCCGTCCCGGCTCCGGTGTCCTCGTCCTGGGTCCCCGCGCCGCGGCAGCACACGTCGGGCGCCGCCCCCGTGGTCGACCCCAGCTACCGCCGGACGAGTCATCCGATCCTGCCCGCCCTCCGGGTGGCGATCGGAGAGATGCTCCGCGACTTCCCGCTGGTCCACCACGTGTGGATCTCCGAGGCGCGCACCGCCGCCGGCTCGTCGGGGATCATGCTGCACGTCAAGGTGCACACGCCCTCCGCGGACGACATCGTCAAGAGCCTGCACCGACGGGTCCGGGCCCAGCTGCCGCAACTCGCGGCCAGCGAGGCGCCCGCGCTCATGGCCCGCGTGGCGGACTCCCACACCGAACGCCGGATGATCGAACTCGGCGCGCACGTCGTCTGCGCCGACGTCACGGACTGACGGCGCGCCTCTCTCGTACCCCGATTGCGATCTAGAAAGCCTTCCGGTCGGGCGCTTGCTCGGCTTGAATGACGGCATGGTTTCCGCGACGGCCAGGCCCCCCTCGAACGTGACCACCGGCGTGCGCCTCGGGTATGCCGTCGGCTCGTTCTGCTCGGCGAACTTCACGACCATTCCCGGTCTGCTGCTGCTGATCTACATGACCGACGTGCTCGCCGTGCCCGCCCTGCTCGCCGGCGTCGTGGTCTTCCTCCCCAAGGCATGGGACCTGATCGCCAACCCGCTCGTCGGTCAGTGGTCGGACCGTACGACGTCGCGATGGGGGCCGCGGCGCCCGTGGCTGCTCGCCGGCGCGGCCGTCCTCCCGCTGTTCTTCGCCCTGATGTTCCTCGGCCCCCCGCTCAAGGGCACCTCGGCCGGGATCTTCGTGGGCGTGATGTTCCTGATCGCGGCCACCGGGTTCGCCCTGTACGAGGTTCCGTACAAGGCGATGCCGGCCGAGATGACCAGCAACTATCACGAGCGGACCTCGTTGCTGCAGTGGCGGATGGTCTTCATCGCCATCTCGATCGGGCTGAGCGGGATCGTCGCGCCGCTCATCGCCGGTCACACCGTGGACGGCTACCGCATGATGGGGATCATCTTCGCGGTGATCCTCCTCGCGGCCATGATCGGCTCCTTCTACGGCACGGCCCGTGCCCCGTTCACCGGCCAGCAGCAGTCGGCGGGAGGCACACTGCGGGCGCAGGTGCGGGCCGCGCGGACGTCGAAGCCGTTCATGTGGCTGCTCGGGCTCAGCTCCGCTCAGACCCTCGCAGCGGGTGTGATGCTGGCGGGCGCTCCGTACTTCGCGGCGTACACACTGGACGACCCGGACGCGAAGGTCACCCTCTTCGCCGCTCTCGTCGCGCCCATGCTGGTGACGATGCCGCTGTGGGTGTGGCTGGCCCGCAGGCTCGACAAGCGCGGTGCGATGATCCTCGCCGCGTCACTGTTCGCGATCGGTGACATCCTGGCCGTCGGGGCCCCCGCTCTGGGCTCGCTGTACGCCCACCTGGCCGTGGTGGTGGTCGGCGTCGGTTACGCGGGGCTGCAACTCCTCCAGTTCTCCATGCTGGCCGACGTGATCGCCTATGACGGAGCGGTCAGCGGTGAGCGCAGAGGCGGCGTCTTCACCGGCCTGTGGACCGCCGCCGAGAACGCCGTCGCCGCCTTCGGCGCGACCATCTACGGCGCCACCCTCGCCGTGGGCGGCTTCATCTCCTCCGACCCCGAGAACCCGGTGACCCAGCCGGAGAGCGCGCACACCGCCGTCATCGTCGGCCTCACCGCCATCCCCGCCGTGATCACCATCGCGAGCATCTGGATGACCCTGAAGTACGACCTGACCGCCGACCGCCTGGCCGCGATCACCACTTCGGAACCGGAGAAGACCTCCGAGACGGCGGCGCCGGAGGCCTGACACCGCCGTCAGGCCGTCAGGCCGGCCTGCGCCGGGGAGCCGGAAGCCGTGACCTGGTGAACACGCCGCAGACGAGCGCGGCGAGCAGCGGAAGCCCCACCACCAGCAGCGCGATCAGGCTCCACGGGACGATGATCACAGGGGTCGCCGGTTGCGGCGTGAGGGGGAGACCGTCGGCGCCGAAGAGTGGCCGGGACGCGCGCGCGTGAGGCCGCGGCCATCCGGCCGCGACGCCGGCCACGAGCCCGGCGAGCACCCCGATGACCGCGCCCGCGAGCGCGATGACCAACGCCTGCCCGGCCTTCACCCGCCGCCTCATGCGAGGTGCGGCACCCACCGCCGACATGACCGCCAGATCGGGCTTGGCCTCCGCCGCCGCGAGGCCTGTGGAGACGAAGGTCATGCCGAGGACCAGGACCGCCGCGGCCGCGCCCAGAGTCAACAGAATCGGCCTGTCGTCCGGAGGTTGGGGCACCTCAAGCCTGCCCGTCACCTGCGGACTCATCTGGCCGACGTCGGAAAGCAGCCGACGCGCCGCCGCGGGTACAACGCGGTAGCTTGCGGGATCGACCACGAGGAGCGCCGTATCGGTCGCGTAACCCTGCTTCTTGGCCGTTTCGGGAGAGATGACGACGCGTGCCCAGCCCTGCCCCGTCGCCCGCACGGAGACGGCGGGCAGAGTCAGCTCGGCATCATTGATGTCGGAGTCCGAGGTCGTGAGACCGATGTGCACCTTCCCGTTGCGGACGTCCCCCGGATTCAGCGCGACGGCCTTCCCGGCGCGGAGGGCGGACGCGGCGGAGGAGTCCTCGCGGCCGAGCACATAGCGCAACAACCGCTCGTCACCGACGAGCAGGCCGCCGTTGCCGCTGGGATCCACCGTCTCGATGCCCGTTGTCGACTCAGGGTGGTCGGGATCGCGAGGCGGGACGTCGACGAGAAACAGCTCACTCGACGAGGTCACCAGGGCCTTGGCCTCGATGACCGGCGCACCGGCGGGGAGCGCGGCATGGACTTGCGCACGGACGCGGTCCCACAGCTCTGGCCCCAGTTCTTGGCCGCGGATCCACAACGCTCCCGGGGGACCCTGGGGATAGTCGAAGCCGAAGACCGGCGGGGCGGACAAGTTGCTTCGCGACGCCACACCCAGTGCCGTGAACAGCGTGACGGCGGCCATGACGGCGGCGACCGCGGGAACCGTACGGCCACGGTTGCGCGCCGCGTCCCGCACCGCGAATCGGAGCGAGAACGGCAACACGCCCGCCAGACGGCCCGCCTGGGCGATCAGCCAGGGCAGTACTGCGAGGAGTCCGAGCTGGGTGAGCAGAGCGGCGCTGGCGATCCACGCGACGCTGTACCGTGCGCCCACGGCGGTGCCGGTCAGGCCGGCGACGATGAGCACCAGTCCCAGCACCGGCCGGCCCGCCCGGTCCCGGCCTGGGGTCCGCCTGCCGGTGAGGACCGCGATCATGTCCGTCCGGCTCGCGCGCTGTGCGGGCGCGAGAGAGGCGAGCAGTCCGGCTGCGACGCCCATCGCCATGATGATCGCGACCACCGTCCACGGGACTGAGATCGACTCCTCCAGGCTGTCGGAACCGACCGCGAGCGAGGGCTTCACGAGGGCCGCCACGCCGATGCCCAGTACCGCACCGATCATCGAAGCACAGACCCCGAAGAGCAGCCCGTCGGCGAGCGCGATCCTTTTGAGTTGCCGCGGCGAACCGCCCTGCGCGCCGATGAGGGCGAACTCTCTCGACCGCCGCCGCTGGCCCACCGCGAACGCGGGCCCCGCGAGCAGAACCACCTCCAGCAGCATCATCGCGATCCAAGGAACCGGCTCGAGATCTACGCTGTTATCGCTCGAGGTCACGACCTGCTGCGACTCATCGGGCGCGGCCGGGCTGACGACGTCCGCGCCTCGCGCGGCGAGCCTCCGGGCTTCCGCCCGGGACACAGGCTTGGGGGTGTCGACCATCCAAAAGGTCGTCCCTCCCGGCCCTGCGTCATCCAGGATGCCGACGGGCAGGCTGCCGGGAAACCCGACGAAGTCGGGCGGCCAGCCCAGGGGCATGAGAACGTCCCCCACGACGCGTAGTGGCACCCGTTGCCGACCGGCGAAGAAGGTTTGGCCGATCCCCGGCGCGCTGGAAGGTCCCTGGTTCATGACGGTGTTCACGACGATCTCGCCCGGCGCCGCGGGCAACCGCCCGTCGAGCAGGCGATAGGTTCCGCGGAAGAGCGGATCACGCAGGTCCGCCTGATTGACCATGTCCGATCTGAAGCCCTGGGGCGTCAGGTAACGAATGAACCCTTGATCCATCTGAACCGCCCGGGTACCGGGCCCGAACATCTCGATGACCTCGGCCGCCGTGAACGGCCTCGCTTTCGGTGGTGCGTCCCCACTCTCGTCCTCAGCGGCCTGGGCCAGGTCTGGGGAGCCCGACACCACGGCGTCGGCCTGGCCGAGAGGCACGCCGGAGTGGTCATCGATCGTGCTGTCGAACGCGGCGCTCGCCACAAAAGTCGCGATGAGGACCGGCAGCGCGATCATCGTGAGGATCAGTGCGCTGCGTCGTTTGGAGCGCCACGCGTTCCTGCGGGAGATCCTGAGGGCGGCCCTGAATGCGCTCATCGCGCGGTCACCAGTCCTGCCGTGGCCGAGTCCACGATCTGCCCGTCCCGCAGGAACACCACCCGATCGGCCCACCCGGCGTAGCGAGGCTCATGAGTGACCAGGAGGACGGCCGCACCGGCATCGGCCCTGGCACGGAGCAGGCGTAAGATGTCGTCACCCGTCGCGGTGTCGAGCGCGCCGGTCGGCTCGTCCGCCAGGATCAGCCGACGCTCCCCCACCAGCGCGCGGGCGATGGCGACCCGCTGACGCTGACCTCCCGACAGCTCGTCGGGGAAACGGTCGCCCAGGTCCGCGACGCCGATCTCGCCGAGCACCGCCAGTGCCTCCTTCCGCGCCTTCCCCGTACGGACCCCGTCCAGCTCCCTCGGCAACATGACGTTCTCCACCGCCGTCAGGGACGGAATGAGGTTGAGGTCCTGGAAGACATAGCCCACGCGCCTCCTGCGCAAGGCGGCCAGCCGAGGCGGTGACAGCAGGTCGAGAGGCTCCCCCTCCACCACGACTCGTCCGGACGTCGCCCGGTCGAGGCCGCCGACGATGTTGAGCAACGTGGACTTCCCCGACCCCGACGGCCCCATCACCGCGATGAGCTCACCCGCCACGATCTCCAGACTGACCTCTTTCAACGCGTGGACGGCCTGCGCCCCCTCCTGGTGAACGCGGCCGACGTCGGCCAATTCCACAACAAGATCACGACCCGGATCTTCCTCGACGACAGATGGAACGGGGGACGGATCACGATCGATCATGGTTCTTCCTGGGGGTGCTGAAGGGATCTACGGGAGAGGACGGCCTCACAGTGGTCGAGCCAGCGCAACTCGGCCTCGGCCTGGAAGATCTTGGAATCGAGGATCAGCGTCTGTGCGACGTCGAGCGGAGAGTCCAGACCGCGCTTGCTCCGGGTGAGTTCCTGCAGGGTCCGCATGGTGGCGGTCCGTTGGGCCTGGACGACCTCGGCCACATCGACATCCTGGGTGGTGACCGCCATGGCGAGCTTGATGGCGAGCTCGTCACGCGGCCGCTCGGTCTGCGTGATGGGCGTGGCGAACCACCGCCCGACCTCCGTCGCTCCGTCCGGAGTGATCGAGTAGACGATCCGGCCCTGCTCGTCCTGCTCGCCGGGCTCGACGAGACCGTCCCGCTCCATGCGGGCCAGCGTCGTGTAGACCTGGCCGATGTTCAGCGGCCAGGTCGCCCCCGTCGACGCCTCGAACTCGGCGCGCAACTGGTAGCCGTGACGCGACCCCTGGCTGAGCAGAGCGAGCAGTCCGTGTCGGATCGACATGAATACTGAGTATGCATACTCAGTATTCATTCGGCAACCCCCCGAGGAGATCGGGCACCCCTTCGCGCGCGCCACGGCCACGCGTGCAACCGCTGGAGAAAACGTTCCAGGAGCCATCCGGAGGCTGCGTCCGGAGTGGCTCATGTGATCTCTGAGGCGGTCCCACTTGGGCGATATTTCAGAGAGACGAGTGATTTAGCAGGACAAACGTCATCCGAGCGCCCCATAATGGCGATTTGCATCCAGCGTCGAACCCCCACTGGAGAAAGATCGTGAAGAGAGCGCTCGGAGCGATCCTGTGCGTCGGAAGTCTCGCGGCCTGTGGAGGCCAGGCGGCTTCCACCCCCACCACGGCGCCCGTCGCCAACGCGCAGGCCGAGGTCTCCGCCACCCCCACACCGACGCCGTCCCCCTCTCCCTCCCCCAGTTCGACAGCGGGGAAGGACTGCCGGGTGTTCGCGGGAGTGCCGTCCCGCGCTTCTGACGGGAAGGTCCGTGCGGCGGGTTCGCGTGCCGGCTGCGTCGACAAGGCGACCTTCCAGGTTCGCGTCTGGAAGGTCCAGCCGGGGAACGACCGCATGACGAAGAGCGGCTCCAAGGTCATCCGGAACGCGCGGGTGACGATCGCCCTCCCCTGCGCGAACGGCCTGTTCTACACGACCGTCTCCGACCACAAGGGACACACGGGCACGTCGAAGCAGGTCCGCGTGGCCTGCCCCGCGCCTCCCGCGAGCAGCGGCTCCGCTGGCGGCTCGACTCCCTCAGGCGGGACCTCCGGCGGCACCTCGGGATCGGGCGGATCGTCGACGGGCGGGTCCTCGGGCGGATCTTCGTCGTCGGGCGTCGGCACGGCCGTGGAGCAGGAGGTCGTGCGCCTCACCAACGTCGAGCGCGCCAAGGCCGGCTGCCGTCCGCTCAAGGCCAATGCGAAGCTCCGCGCCGCGGCGTTCGGCCATTCGGCCGACATGTCCGCGAAGAACTACTTCGACCACGACTCCAAGGACGGCAGGACGTTCGTCGACCGCATCAAGGCGGCCGGTTACTCGTTCTCCGCGGCCGCCGAGAACATTGCCAAGGGCTACAGCAGCGCCGCCGCCGTCGTGGACGGCTGGATGAACAGCTCCGGGCATCGGGCGAACATTCTGAACTGCACCTACACGGAGATCGGCGTCGGGTACGCCAAGGCCGGCGGGCCGTACTGGACCCAGGACTTCGGAAAGCCCTGACCAAACAGCGGGTAACAGCACCCCAAAAAGGAGAGAATGCAGGGATCTTCTGGACACTCCGCGCGCATGCGTCGGATACTCCAGTCATGAGTTCTCCCCCGGTCCGCGCCTCTGACGGGGATCGCGAGCGCGCGCTCAGCGAGCTTCGCGACCGCGCCGCCGAGGGACGCCTGTCCATGGAGACCTTCGTCGGCCGAGTCGACATGGCGTTGCGGGCACGGAGCCGCGGCGAGCTGGACGAGCTGATCGCCGACCTGCCTCACCGCGGCCGCTGGCGCAGACGCATCACCGAGGCCGTCGGCTCGGTGTCGGATTTCACCCACCGGGTCGAGGCCGCGTGGCGACGGCCGCGCCTTCCCCGGCTGGCCCTGCCCGTGGACAACCGCGCCCGGTATGTCGTCGGTAGGGGAACGGGATGCGATCTCGTGCTGACCGACCTGACGGTCTCGCGGGTCCACGCCGAGTTGCGCAAGGACTCCGACGATTCCTGGATGCTCGTCGACCTGGGTTCCATGAACGGGACCAGACTGAACGGCTGGCGGCTGGCCGGGCCTGCCAGGGTTCGGACGGGCGACGAGATAGCCTTCGGTGACTGCGCCTTCCTGGTGGCCGCCCAAGCCTGATCACGCCTGATCCGGGAACAGATACGCATATTTCCGTATTGAGGCGCAGTCGAGAATTCTCAATGATCGCGAAAGACCTATCATTGGGGGTTGATCGTGCGGTCATCACGACGAAGCTCGATCGTGCTCGCGTGCGCGGTTCTCGTGGCGGGGATCGCGGGTTCCGGCGTTCCGGCGAGCGCTCTCGATCCGGCGCCCGGGGTCAGCGACCTGACGCATGACATCGACCAGATCCTCAGCGACCCCCGGCTCACGACCGCTCAGGCCGGGGTGGTCGTGAAGAGCGCGGAGACCGGCGAGGACCTCTACTCGCTGCGGCCGGGCAAGCTGTTCATCCCGGCGTCCAACACGAAGCTGCTCACCTCGGCCGCCGCGGTCGAGACGCTCGGCCTGGACTACCGGTTCAGCACCAAGGTCCTCACGACATCGAAGCCGGGGCGCTCGATCAAGGGCGACCTCGTGCTCAAGGGAACGGGCGACCCCACCATGCTGGCCGCCGACTACGACGCGCTGGCCGCGAAGGTCGCCCGGTCGGGGGTCAAGGAGGTCACCGGCCGTCTACTCGCCGACGACACCTGGTTCGACGACGTACGGCTCGGCGCCGACTGGACCTGGGACGACGAGCCGTACTACTACGCGGGCCAGATCTCAGCACTGACCACCTCGCCCGACACCGACTACGACGCGGGATCGGTGATCGTCTCGGCGGACCCGGGAAGCGCGCCGGGCACGCCCGCCAAGATCTCCACCACGCCCGCCACCGACTACCTGAAGATCGTCAACAAGGCGGTCACCGGGACGACCACCGACGCGAACATCGTCCGTGAACACGGCACCAACACCGTCGTGATCACCGGCACCGTGGCCGACCGGTACGAGGACTGGATCTCGGTGTGGGACCCCACGCTCTACACGGCGTCGCTGTTCCGGGCCGCCCTCGCCGAGCACGGAGTGCGCGTCCACGGTCCCACCGTTCGCGGGGCCGCCCCCAGCGGTTCGACGACCGTGGCCGACCATGAATCGATGCCGCTCAGCAAGCTTCTCGTCCCGTTCATGAAGCTGAGCAACAACATGCACGCGGAGATCCTGACCAAGGCGATGGGCCGGAAGATGTCCGGCCAGGGCACCTGGCCCGCCGGACTCGCGGTCACCTCGGCGTTCGCGCAGGCCAACGGGGTTCCCACGGCACGGCTCCGCGACGGCTCCGGCCTGTCCAGGATCGACGGCCTGACGCCGTCGGGCATCGCCTCACTGCTCGTGACCCTCAAGGGCAAGCCCTGGTTCCAGACCTGGTACGACGCGCTGCCCGTCGCGGGCGAAAGCGAGCGGTTCGTCGGCGGGACGCTCAGCAGCAGGATGGTGGGCACTCCCGCGGCGGGGAACGTGCATGCCAAGACCGGGTCGCTGACCAGCGTCTCGGCGTTGTCGGGCTATGTGACCAGCGCCGACGGCGAGCCCCTCGTCTTCTCCGTGATCTCCAACGGCTACCTCTCCGGGGCGCCCAAGGACCTGGAGGACAAGATCGCCGTCCGGCTGGCCGAGTTCAAGCGGTCGACCGCCGTCGACGGCGCCTCGGTCCTCCGGGTGAACCCGCCCGCGGGTGGCGACCTGGAGTGTTCGTGGCTCAAGCCCGTCCAGTGCTGAGCCGTACCGGCGCGGGGTGGGTGAACGCGCGACGCGGCGCCGCCGAGGTCGGCGGCGCCGCGTCGCACTGCGTCACGCTGCCGGCGCGAGCGCCGGCGCTGCGGGCTACTCGCCCTTCAGCCAGCTCATCATCGGGCGCAGCTTGGCGCCGGTCTGCTCGATCGGGTGACCGGCGAGCTCCTCGCGGTACTTGTTGAAGTTGCCCTGGCCGGAGTCGAACTCCTCGACCAGCTCGCGGGCGAAGCGGCCGTCCTGGACCTCGTCGAGGATGCGGCGCATCTCCTTCTTGGTCTCCGGGTTGACCACGCGCGGGCCCCGCGTGTAGCCGCCGTACTCGGCGGTGTCGGAGACCGACCAGTACATCTTGGACAGGCCGCCCTCGTACATCAGGTCCACGATCAGCTTCATCTCGTGAAGGCACTCGAAGTAGGCGACCTCGGGCTGGTAGCCCGCCTCGATCAGCGTCTCGAACCCGGCCTTGATGAGCTCGGACACGCCGCCGCAGAGCACGGCCTGCTCGCCGAACAGGTCGGTCTCCGTCTCCTCGGTGAAGGTCGTCTTCAGCGCGCCCGCGCGGGTGCCGCCGATGCCCTTGGCGTACGACAGGACCAGCGGCCACGCGTTGCCGGTGGCGTCGCGCTCGACGGCGACGAGGACCGGAACGCCGCGGCCGGCCGCGTACTGCCGGCGGACGAGGTGGCCCGGGCCCTTGGGCGCGACCATGGCGACGTCGACGCCCTCCGGCGCCTCGATGAGGCCGTACCGGATGTTGAGGCCGTGCCCGAAGAACAGCGCGTCACCCTCGACCAGGTTCGGCGCGACATGCTCGGCGTACAGATGCCGCTGGATGTGGTCGGGCGCGAGGATCATCGTGAGGTCGGCCTCTTCGACGGCCTCAGAGGGCGTCAGCACGCGCAGGCCGTCGGCCTCCGCCTTCTCCCGGCTCTTCGAGCCCTCGAGCAGCCCCACCCGGACGTCCACACCGGAGTCACGCAGGCTCAGCGCGTGGGCGTGACCCTGGCTTCCGTATCCGAGGACGGCGACGTGGCGGTCCTGAATGATCGACAGGTCGGCGTCGTCGTCATAGTAGATCTCAGTCACTTGCTTGCCTTTCGGAATCGGATGGTCGCGCTCGCTCGGCACGGGCCCGACCACGTGCGTACGGCTGTGCGGCGCGTACGGCTATGCGATGCGGTCGAGCGCCCGCAACGAACGATCGGTGATGGAACGGGCACCCCGGCCGACGGCCACCATGCCCGACTGCACAAGCTCCTTGATGCCGTACGGCTCGAGGACCTTGACGAACGCGGCCAGCTTGTCGGTCGTGCCGGTGACCTCGATCGTCACCGCGTCCGGGGCCACGTCGACGCAGCGGGCGCGGAACAGGTTCACCAGCTCCAGGACGTGGGACCGGCTCTCCGAGTCGGTCCTCACCTTGATCAGCATCAGCTCGCGCTGCACCGACTGGACGTTGTCCAACTCAACGATCTTGAGGACGTTGACCAGCTTGTTGAGCTGCTTGGTGACCTGCTCGAGAGGGAGGTCCTCCACGTTGACCACGATGGTCATCCGCGAGATGTCGTGGTGCTCGGTCGGGCCGACGGCCAGGGAGTCGATGTTGAACCCGCGCCGGCTGAACAGCGCGGCGACCCGCGCCAGGACTCCCGGCTTGTTCTCGACCAGCACGGACAGCGTGTGACGGCTCATGCCACCCTCCTCATGGCGCCTTCGGCGCAGGCCCCGTTGCCCCGCTCGCTCATTCTTCGCTCTCCCACTTCGGCGCCATGTCACGGGCGTACTTGATGTCGTCGTTGCTGGTGCCGGCCGCGACCATCGGCCAGACCATCGCGTCCTGATGGACGACGAAGTCGATCACCACAGGCACGTCGTTGATCTCCATGGCCTTGCGGATGGTGGCGTCGACGTCCTCCGGCCGCTCGCAGCGCAGACCGACGCATCCGTATGCCTCGGCCAGCTTCACGAAGTCCGGAATCCTCTTGACCCTCTGCAGGTCGGTGTTGGAATAACGCTGGTCGTAGAACAGCGTCTGCCACTGCCTGACCATGCCGAGGTTACCGTTGTTGATGAGCGCGATCTTGACCGGCACGCCCTCGATCGCGCAGGTGGCGAGCTCCTGGTTGGTCATCTGGAAGCACCCGTCGCCGTCCACGGCCCACACCGTGGCGTCCGGCCGTCCCATCTTGGCGCCCATCGCGGCGGGGACGGCGAAGCCCATCGTGCCCGCGCCGCCCGAGTTGATGAACGACCCCGGGTTCTCGTATCCGATGAACTGCGCGGCCCACATCTGGTGCTGGCCGACGCCCGCCACGTAGAACGCGTCCGGGCCGACGATGGCGCTCAGCCGCTCCATGACGTACTGCGGAGCGAGTGATCCGTCGGCGAACTGCTCGTAACCGAGGGGGTAGGTCTTCTTGTAGTCGTTGAGCAGCTTCCACCATTCGGAGTAGTCGCCCCTGCGGCCCTCGTTGTGCTCGTTGCGCATGGTCGTGACCAGGTCGCCGATCACCTCGCGGCAGTCGCCCACGATCGGCACGTCCGCGTGGCGGTTCTTCGAGATCTCCGCCGGGTCGATGTCGGCGTGGATGACCTTGGCGTTCGGCGCGAAGCTGGACAACTGGCCGGTCACCCGGTCGTCGAACCGCGTGCCCAGCGCGATCAGCAGGTCGGAGCGCTGCAGGGCGCCGACCGCGGAGACACTGCCGTGCATGCCCGGCATGCCCATGTGCTGCGGGTGGCTGTCGGGGAACGTCCCCCGGGCCATCAGCGTGGTGACGACGGGAATGCCGGTCAGCTCGGCGAGCTCGATCAGCTCGGCCGACGCCCCCGCGCGGTGCACGCCGCCGCCGACGTACAGGACCGGGCGCTTGGCCTCGATCATCAGCTTCGCGGCCTCACGGATCTGCTTGGAGTGCGGCCGGGTGACGGGACGGTAGCCCGGAAGCTGCATGACCGGCGGCCACGAGAACTCCATCATGTCCTGCAGCGCGTCCTTGGCGATGTCCACCAGCACCGGCCCCGGACGGCCGGTCGAGGCGATGTGGAACGCCTCCGCGATGGTCCTGGGGATGTCCGCGGCCTCGGTGACGAGGAAGTTGTGCTTGGTGATCGGCATGGTGATGCCGGAGATGTCCGCCTCCTGGAAGGCGTCGGTCCCGATCAGCTGGGACGCCACCTGGCCCGTGATCGCGACGATCGGCACCGAGTCCATGTAGGCGTCCGCGATCGGGGTGACCAGGTTGGTGGCCCCCGGACCGCTGGTCGCCATGCAGACCCCCACCTTGCCGGTGGCCTGGGCGTATCCCTCAGCAGCGTGGCCGGCGCCCTGCTCGTGCCGTACAAGCACGTGCCGGACCTTGACCGAGTCGTAGAGGGGATCGTAGGCGGGGAGTACCGCGCCGCCCGGGATCCCGAACACCGTGTCGACCCCAACGTGTTCCAGGGCTCTCACGAGGGCCTGGGCACCTGTCATCTGTTCGGTCATCGGCTCGTTCCTTGTGGCTGAGCTTGTCTGCTGGGATTGCGCTGGCATAAAAAACGCCCCAATCCGCTGAGCGGAGCTGGGGCGCGCGCAGGACCGAGACTTCGTCAGGCTGCGCGCCTGCGAAGTACTACGAGGATCCCATCGCGATGCATGGCTACACCATGTCCGATCCCCGGCCCTCACGTCAAATCATCTGGGACGGATATCTCAGCATCCGGGATGGTGCCTGCTCTTGCCTCGCCTGAGGCGAGGCAAGAGGTCACGCGGTGTTCTGCAGGGGCGTGCGCATGAGGGAGTCGACGCCGCGGGCCGCCATGGGGCGCCCGACCAGGTAACCCTGACCACGGGTGCAGCCCATTTCACGCAGCAGTTCGAGCTGCTCGGGGCGCTCGATCCCCTCAGCGACGACGATCAGGCCGAGATCATGGCCGAGCCGTACGATCGTGCGGGTCAGCAGGGTGAGGGTCTCGTCCCGTCCGAGGCCTGAGACGAACGACGGGTCGATCTTGATCATGTCCACGGGCAGTTGGCGGAGGAACGCCAGCGACGCGTAGCCGGTGCCGAAGTCGTCGATGGCCAGCCGTACGCCGAGAGCCCGTAGCTGCGACAGCTTGTTGATCGTGTCCTCGGCGTCCTCGACGAGCATCTCCTCGATGACTTCGAGGGTCAGCGCGCTCGCGGGCAGGCCGCTCTCCGCGAGCGCCTGGGAGACGGTCTCGACGAACCGGGGAGCGGTGATCTGGCGCAGGGACAGGTTGAGCGACAGGCCGATGTCGAGCGACGAGGCCCGCCAGGCGGCCACTTCGTTGCACGCCTCGCGGAGGATCCATTCGCTCAGCGGAACGATGAGGCCGGTGTCCTCGGCCGGCCCGAGGAACTGCTCGGGCGGGACGAACGTGTTTCCCCGCCACCACCGGACCAGCGCCTCGACCGCCGTGACGCGGGAGGTCGCCAGGTCGACGACGGGCTGGTATTCGACGGCGAACTGATTGTCGAGCAGGGCCCTCTGGAGGTCGGCCGCGATCTCCAGCCGGCGGACGACGTCGGCGTGCATGTGCGCGGCGAACACCTCGACCCGCCTGCCGCCCAGTTCCTTCGCACGGGACATCGCGACGTCGGCGTTGCGGAGGAGGTCGCCCGCGGACAGGCCGTCCTCGGCGAACGCGACGCCCACGCTGGCGGTGAGGGCCATGTCGCGGTCCGCCACCCGGAAGGGCTCGGACGACACCGCGCGCACCAGACGTTCCGCCAGGTCGATCGCGGTCTGGGCGTCCGAGCCGGTGGAGACGCCGCCTTCCAGCAACACCGCGAACTCGTCGCCGCCCCAGCGGGCCAGCGTGTCGTCGGCCCGTACGGCGGAGCGGAGCCTGCGTGCGGCCTGGCCGAGCAGGTAGTCGCCGCTCGCGTGGCCGACCGAGTCGTTGACCCCGGTGAAGCCGTCGAGGTCCAGGAAGATCACAGCGGTACGGCCAGAGCCGCGGCGGGCGAGGACCTCCCGTGCGCGTTCCTCGAAGTAGGCCCGGTTGGGCAGGCCCGTGACACCGTCATGGAAGGTCAGGTGGGTGACCTGGTTCCGCAGGGCCACCTGGTCGCTCATGTCCCGGACGCTGACGAGGATCTGGTCCTCGTTCCTGACGTCTCGCGTGGCGACCGACTCGGTCGGCCGCCAGGTGCCGTCCGCCGCCCGGACCCGGCAGGCGATCCGGCAGGTCCCGGGCCCATCGGGCCCGTCGTCCTCGGAGGTCATTCGCCGCAGCAGCGCCTGGATGCCGGGCACGTCCTCGGGGTGGATGTAGTCGAACATCGGGCGGCCCTCGAGATCGTCGGGGCAGTAGCCGTACGTCTCCTGGACGGCCGCGCCGATCTCCCTGATGACGCCGTCGTGATCGCACACGAGAACGAGGTCACCCGTGTTCTCCGCCAGCTGGCGCAGTTGCCGCTCGCCGACGTCGACGAGGCGGCGCATCCCCGCGGTCTCCACCAGGAGCACGAACAGCCGGCCGAGCAGGACGAGGACGACGGAGGCGGCGATGGCGGACAGGGCCGCGTCCCGGTTGCCGCTGATCGCCTGGACGGCGACCGCGACGGTGGCGACGCCCACGAGCACGAGCGGCGTGGCGGCCGTGAGCGCGATCGGCAGAGGCCTGCGAAGGCGCCGCTGGTCGAGCCATGGCGCGACGGCGAGCACGAGGAAGGCGGCCGGCGCGATGAGGACCGTCGCCAGAGGCGGGTCGTCTCCGCTGAGCCGGGCGAGGGCGGTGCTCACCTCGGCCACGGTGATCGCGCCGAGCACGATCACGCCGGCGAGACCCACGACGCGGCCTCCCGAGCGGGCGGCGGCCACGGCGGGCGCCACCGCGCAGGCCGCGAAAAGGCAGACGATCGGCAGCGCAAGCGTGGAGAAGAACGCTCCGGGCTCCTCCGCCTTCTGGAAGGCGGGGCCGAGGAGGAGGACCCAGCCCACGGTGAAGATCGACGCGGCGCCCAGATAGGCGTCGGCGGCCTGCCGGAACGCGCTCCTGCTGTAGGCGGAGGGAGTCACAGCGACCCCGCAACCGATCGCCATCAACACGGATCCGACGAGAAGCAGCAGGTCAGCGAAAGTGAGAACGAAAGGGGTGCCGTCGGCCACCGGGCGCAGGCCGATGCCGACGAGCCAGGTCAGCGTCCCCACCGCCAGCCAACGCCAGGCGGCGGGCCGCGGCCGTTGCCCCGGCTGTGCACGGAAGGCGGCCAGGAACAGCGAGAAGGCGGCGAGAAGGCCGGCGGCGACGCCGGCCACGGCGGCGATGATGGACGGGGAGCCTCCGCCGATCAACGCAGCGGCGAGCCCCACCGCGCCGAGTCCGGCCGCGGCGGTGAGCGAACCCCTCGGGTTGCGCCTGCCGTCCACGCGAATCGCCCCTGTGTCCCTTGTCCCTGCGGCCGTCTGTGCGGCCGTCTGCGTAACCGTCTCCGCGGCCGTCGCCTCATGGCCTGGTTCGGCGGCGTCGGACGCCACCGCGTCCGCTTCCGCCGTCCCCGGTGGCTCCGTGTCCGGTGCCGGTACGTCCGAAGCCGGTACGTCCGGCGCCGTCGCCTCCGGAGATGGAGCCGCGTCGGCGTCGTCGCGCCCGGCGGGGTGTGACGTCACTGCCCCTCCCGTCCTCGACCCGGCTTTACTCTCCATGTCACATGGCCAGTCTGCGCACAGCGCCTGATCCGTAAGGCGACAACCAGTGAGTCGTCACCGATCTGATAACCGGCCACGCGCGACGAGGTTCACCGTACGCACTACAGGTCACGGAGCAGCCACGTTCCGGATTCCTTAATGGACCAGTCAGGACCGCCAGTCAAGTCCCTGGTCGCTCGTGTCGTCTCGACGGCGAGCGCTCAGTAATGACCCGTGATCATGTTAGCGAGTCTCTCGCCGGTCACGTATCTGATGACCTGAGAGCGCACGAGTTCTCGTGTCCGCCGTACGGATGCGGGGGTGCTGCCGGCGACATGCGGTGTGATGAAGGCTCCGGGCGCGGTCCACAGGGGATGGTCCTGGGGCAGCGGCTCCGGGGAGGTGACGTCGAGGGCGGCGCGCAGGCGCCCGCTCTCGAGTTCGGCGACCAGAGCGTCGGTGTCGACGACGGTGCCCCGTGCCGCGTTCACGAGCACGGCCCCGTCCCGCATCCGCGCGAGGAATCGGGCGTCCACCATGCCCACGGTGCCGGCCGTCACCGGGACGAGCAGGACGACGACGTCGGCCGAGGGCAGCAGAGCGGGAAGCTCGTCCTCCCCGTGGACGTTCTCGCGCGCGGTCCTGGCCACGCGGACGACGTCGACCTCGAACCCGGCGAGGCGGCGTTCCACGGCCTCGCCGATCGAGCCGTACCCCACGATGAGAACGGTGGCGCCGTCGAGGACGCCGGTGTGGTGGTAGGTCCACTCGCGCCGAGCCTGGGCCGCGGCGAACCCGGGGAACTCCCGGAGCACGGCGATCGCCGCGCCGACGATCCACTCGGCGGTCCCCGCGTCATGGACGCCACGGGCGTTGCAGAGCATCGCGTGCTCCGGAACATGCGGGAGGTACGCCTCGACGCCGGCGGTCACGGTCTGCAGCAGGCGCAGTCCGGTCATCCGGCCGAGCAGCCCGGGGGTGCCGGGCACCGGGACGAGCGGCGGCACCCAGATCTCCACCTCATCGGGCGGGCCGGGCAGCGCTCCCCTGCCGTCGTAGACGGCGCACTCGATCTCCGGAGGATCGTCCGGCAACTCCTTGGGCAGATCGGACAGCACGTCGGCGAGGTCCTGCGAGGCGACCCAGATCTTCACAAGAACAAACCTAGGGAACCTCCGCGGCGAAACGCGAGTATGGAAGGGACGAGGGAGGTCACGAAACATGGTGAAGACGGGCCGATTCGCACGATGGGCGTCGCCGGTGGCGGTGGCCGTGGCGATCACGGCGGTAACGGCATGCTCGGCTGCGCCGGAGCAGCCTGGCGGGGCCGCGCCGGGTCAGGGCACGACGCCGGGACACGCGGGCGGGGCCCTGACGCCCGGCCCGCTGACCGGATCGGCGCCGGCGCAGGTCTCCGGGGCGCCGCGCACCCTGGTGACGGATCTCGCCGTGCCCTGGGCCATCGCGTTCCTGCCGGGCGGCGACGCGCTCGTGACGGAGAGGGACTCGGCCAAGGTGGTCCGGGTCACTCCGAAGGGGCAGGTCACGAACGTGGGCGTGATCGACGGCGTCTCCCCGAGTGGGGAGGGCGGCCTCCTCGGCGTGGCCGTGTCCCCGGGCTTCGCGACGGATCACTACGTCTTCGTGTACTTCTCGGCCGACGGCGACAACCGGGTGGTCAGATACCGGTACGACGGCGGCCTGTCCGACCCCGTCCCGCTCGTCACGGGCATCCCGAGGGGGTCGATCCACAACGGGGGGCGCCTGGCCTTCGGCCCCGACGGCTACCTCTACGCGTCGACCGGCGAGACCGGCGAGCGCGGGCTCTCCCAGGACAGGAACTCCCTGGCCGGCAAGATCCTGCGGATGACGGTGGACGGCAAGCCCGCGCCCGGCAACCCCTTCGGCAGCCTGGTCTGGTCGTACGGCCATCGCAACGTCCAGGGGCTGGCCTGGGACTCCAGCGGTCACATGTACGCCACGGAGTTCGGCCAGAACACCTACGACGAGGTCAACCTGATCGAGAAGGGCCATAACTACGGCTGGCCCGACGTCGAGGGCATGGGCGGGGACGGCAAGTACACCGACCCGCTGCTCACCTGGTCGACCGACGAGGCCTCGCCGTCGGGGCTCGCCTACGCCGACGGCTCCCTGTGGGCGGCGGCACTGCGCGGCCAGCGGCTGTGGCGGATCCCGCTGAGCGCGGACGGCAAGGCCGGACGGCCGCAAGCCCTCTACACCGGGGAGTACGGCCGGCTGCGCGCGGTGGCCACCGCCCCCGACGGGACGTTGTGGGTCGGGACCAGCAACAAGGACGGCCGTGGGTCTCCCCGCCGGGGCGACGACCGCATTCTCGTGGTGCCGACCGGGAACTCGGCCGGCTGATCATGCGCGGGCGCCCTCGGGGGCGGGCGCCTTGTGCATGATCACGGCAGGTGTCGGTGCAGGTCAGGCGTGGTGATCTCGACTTTGCGCATGATCACGAACTGGATCGGCGCAGGTCAAGTGGGCCACACCCGAACCTGTGCATGATCACGAGGGAGGGGCGGGGCAGGTGATCTCGGCTTGGGGCCTGTAGACGGTCGTGAACGACTGGCGGTCGTCGGCCTTCCCGTCCCGCTTGATGACCCGCGTGACCTCTGCCGTGAAGCCCGGCTGCTCGGGAACCGGCACGCAGTCCGGGCCCGCTCCCTCGACCGGCGCGAGATGGAGGAACCGGGACTTGACCGGCTCACCGATCTGCACGTCGTACCGCTGGGTGCTCCAGAGGGAGATGGTCAACGCGGTGTCGCTCGCCGACGCCTGGATCAGCACGCCGTACGGAGAGTCGTTCGTCCACTTCAGGTCCGGCTCCGGATAGGACACCGTGGCGTCCATCCCGGCCGGATACTGCGGCATGTACACATCAGGGGCCGTGCGCTCGACGTCCGCCAACCCGGCGCGCATCACGGCGTTGAGCATCGTGGTGGCGACCTGGGTCATGCCCGCGACGTCCGAGCCGGCCTTCCCCCGGATCAAGGTGGGCAGGGCGGCTCCGCTGAACCCGCCGGCGACGTCCCGCCTCCCGACGAACTCGTTGAAGGAGAACGTCTCCCCCGGCTTGACCAGATGGGTGTTCAGCACACGCGCGGCGGCCTGGATGTCGGCCACCCGCGGCTGGCAACAGGCGTAGGAGGTCGTGAACTCGCCGACCTTCTCCTTGACGCCCATCTTCGCCGCTTCGTCGTCCGTCACGACCGGCGGCGCGCTGACCAGCGTCACCGGCACGGTACGGCTCCCGCCCTCCATCGCCGCGATCACGTCGACGCCCAGCCGTCCGGTGTCCACCCTCTTGCCGTCCCGGGCGTGCACCAGGACCGGCTTGCCGTCCTCGATCGTGAACGTGGCGTTCCTGGCTCCCGCTTCGGCGGCGACCAGCCGGTGTTCGAAGCCGACGGCGGCGGCCGCGGCGTCGAACCGCGGTTTCAGGGAGTGTCCCTCCGGCACGAAGGACAGGTGCCCGGCCAGGGTGTCCGGGGGAAGCTGGACGGACTTCGCGCCGACGGTCAGCGTGATCGGCTCGGAGACCGCGCGCTTCGCCCAGGCCACGGCCCGCTGCACGGCGGCCCGGTCGACCTGGGGATCGTCCTTCACCGCCGCGGCCATGACCGTGACGTTCGGGCTGAGGTAGGCCCGCTGGATGTCCCGGGCCACGACCGTCTTGTCGATCCCGTTGCCCGGGTGCGGGTAGATCGGAACGGGAGTCGTCCCCTTGAACGTGACGTCGCCCTCTTGGGCGGGGTCCTCGAGGGAGGCGCCGATGTCCTTGGCCACGGCGGCCTCCAGCTTGACCTGGTCGACCGAGACGACCGGCGTGAGATCACGGCCGCTGAAGATCGACCCCAGGACCTGCGCGGGGGTGGGGAACCCCGTCGGCGCCTGCCGTACGGTCGCTTCGGCGTCGAACTGGAGACCCGCCTCGTTGGGGTCCACGGGAATGCGGTGGGTGCCCTGCCGGACGACGATGGGCGAGCGGGTCTGGGTGTACAGCTTCTCCTGCAGGCTCAGCACCGCGTCGGACGTGCTCTGCCCGCCGATGTCGACGCCGAGGACCAGGGTGCCGGGCAGGATCCGGCCGGACATGGAGATCGCGGGGATCAGGTAGGCGAGCAGCAGCAGGACGGCCAGGCCGACGATCGTGTAGCGCAGGGTCCGCCGCTTCGGCTCGGGTTCCGGCTCCAGCGCGACCGGCTCCTCGATGACCGTCGTGTCGACCACAGGCCACAACTCGACCGGGGACGCGGGTGGAGGGAGGCTGCTGCCCTGCGTGGAGGCCGACGGCCCGGGCGCGGGTTGCGCCGACCTCTCACCGAAGATGTCGGCGGAGACTCCGGGAGGCAGCGAGGACGCGTTCGACCGGACCGGATGCTTCTTGGGCGGATCGGAGGCGGGCACCGCCGACAGCGGATCTGTCGGCGGATCGATGGACGCTCCGGCGTTCCGCACGCCTCGGTCTCCTCCTGCTCAAGGGCAACTCCGTTCAGCCAACCCTAAAGCCTGCCTTCGAGATATGTCATGAAACAACAACGTTCTGTGTGCCAGAAACTCGCGGGCGCAACGACATCCCCGAACGCCACACGGGCTCCTCGCCGGCGCATCTCTCATTCGGGTACGAAAGCCCCGCCAGAGCGGGCTTCCCGCCGCGCGCGGCGCCGCCGTCAGGCGACGCCGGCACACCGCGCGCGGCGAGTGGAGAACTATCCCTCGACCCCGAGCTTCTCGAGGATGAGCTCGCGGGCCCGGCCGGCGTCGGCCTTGCCGCGGCTGGCCTTCATGACTCCGCCGACCAGGGCGCCCACGGCCGCGATCTTGCCCGATCGCACCTTGTCCGCCGCGTCGGCGTTGCCCGCCAGCACCTGGTCGATGATCGCGGACAGCTCGCCCTCGTCGTTGACGATCCGCAGGCCCCGCTTCTCGACGACGGCCTCCGGCGCGCCCTCTCCGGCCAGCACGCCTTCGAGCACCTGGCGGGCCAGCTTGTCGTTCAACGCCCCCGAGGCCACCAGCTCGGTCACCTTGGCGACGTCGCCGGGCGTGATGGGCAGGTCCGCGAGAGCCGTACCGGCCTCGTTGGCCCGGCGGGCCAGCTCGCCCATCCACCACTTGCGCGCGTCGGCGGCCGGGGCCCCGGCCGCGACCGTCGCCTCCACCAGCTCGATGGCGTCGGCGTTGTGCATGGCCGCCATGTCGAGATCGGAGACTCCCCACTCCGCCTGGATACGCGCCCGCCGTACGGACGGCAGCTCGGGGAGCTCGGCCTTCAGCGTCGCCACCCACGCGGGGTCGGGCGCGATCGGCACCAGGTCCGGCTCGGGGAAGTAGCGGTAGTCCTGCGCCTCCTCCTTGGACCGGCCGGACGTGGTGGCCCCGGTGTCCTCGTGGAAGTGGCGGGTCTCCTGGATGATCCGCCCGCCGTCCGCCAGGATCGCCGCCTGGCGCTCGATCTCACCCCGGACGGACCGCTCGACACTACGCAGCGAGTTGACGTTCTTGGTCTCGGTGCGGGTGCCCCACGTCGAGGACCCGCGCGGCATCAGGGACACGTTGACGTCGCAGCGCAGCGAGCCCTCCTCCATCCGGACGTCGGACACGCCGAGAGAGCGCAGGAGCTCGCGCAGCTCCGTGACGTACGCCTTGGCGACCTCGGGAGCGAGCCTGTCGGTCCCCTCGACGGGCTTGGTGACGATCTCGACGAGCGGGATCCCCGCCCGGTTGTAGTCGACGATCGAGTAGTCGGCGCCCTGGATGCGGCCGGTGGCGCCGCCGACGTGAGTGGATTTGCCGGTGTCCTCCTCGAGGTGGACCCGCTCGATCTCCACCCGGACGGTCTTGCCCTCGACCTGGACGTCCAGGTAGCCGTCCGTGCACAACGGCTCGTCGTACTGGCTGATCTGGTAGTTCTTCGGCATGTCCGGATAGAAGTAGTTCTTCCGGGCGAACCTGCACCACTCCGCGATCGAGCAGTTCAGCGCGAGGCCGATCCTGATGGTCGACTCGATCGCCTTGACGTTGGCCACCGGCAACGAGCCGGGCAGCGCCAGGCAGATCGGGCACACGTGCGTGTTGGGCGGTGCGCCGAACGTCGTCGGGCAACCGCAGAACATCTTCGACGCGGTGCCGAGCTCGACGTGCGTCTCCAGCCCCAGCACCGGCTCGAAGCGCTCCAGCGCCTCGTCGTACGGCATGAGCGTCACGGTTTCAGCCATGCTGGTAACCCAGTCCTTCCAAAGCCTCGATCATGTCATTCCACCATTGCTGGAAGGCCGGGACCTTCCGCAGTTCGCCAATGTCAGTGGTCTCCGCCACCGATACATAGAAGTTCTGTAGCACGCCGTACTTGTTCGGGTTGATTCCGGCCTCGTCCCTCAGCAGCATGTCCACAACCGCCTTGGGCCTCTGGCAGGACTCCACCTCTGAGCCGAACGCCGGCGCCCTGGTGAGCCTCCGCACATTGAGCACCTTCGCCAGAGCCACATGATCAGCGAGTAACCAAGCTTCCGTCTCCCTCATGGGAACGACGGCCACGAGAGGCTCGACGAAGTCGCTGGTCGCCCAATTCTGCCGCATCCGCTCGATGACGGGGTCGGACTTGGCGGGCGGTGCGCCGTCGTGGTGGTAGAGCACCACGTCGAAGGTTCCACGCTCCTGTTCCAGCGCCTGCAGAACTGGCGTGGGATGCTGGTTGCCGGCCTGAGTCAGGCTGCGCACCTCTTGAACCTCTCTACACGCCGGGAAACATTCGACGACGAGGTTCTCCAACGCTCTCCGGAGCAGAATCGGCAGAAACCAGTCGTCGGACGGCCCCTCTCTGACCAGCACGCAGCTCAGGCTCCGCATCAGACCGCCTCCTCGACCCCGGCGCGGAACCTGTCGAGCTCCGAATCCGTGATGCGAGGCCACCTCTCACCGGTGATTCGTACAGGCCCGCCATCTTCTCTCAGCCGCCTGACCCGGGTCACCCGGCTGGCGATCCCGTTCTCCAGGGCGGTGGTCATGTCGAGAAAGGCGATGTTCTCGTAAGGGACCACTTCAAGCACCACAGGCGAGTGACTCGTGAAGATCGCCTGACGAGGACGCTCTTCAGCCATTCCATAGCGCTCGGGAGACTCACGCGGATCCGATACAAGACCCCGCGCTAGACCGAGCATCTGCCGGAGTCTTTCGGGAAAAACTCCGTTCTCCGGCTCCTCGACGGCGACCGTCCCGTGATCGTGCAAGGAGGCCAGGATCGCCAGCATGCGGAGCGTGCCGTCCGAGGCGAACTCCGCATCCAGACTCTGGTCGTACGGCGACGCGAACTCGAGCCTGACGTCTCTGCGACGCTCGTCCTCGACGATCACGAAATCGCTGATCTCCCTGACCAGGCCGACGAGGTGCATCTTGATCTCAGCGACCACACCGAGCGGCCGGTTCTCGGACGCCGTCTCCCGCGCCAGGAACCGGAGGTAGTTCGGCAGGTTATGCCCAGTCGAATGCATCCGCTTGGGTCCGCCGAACTCGCTCGCACGGCGGAGGGAGCCTGCCTCGAGATGGAGGGACCGCACTTCGGAAAGCTCGCGTCGGATGTCCCACACGATTCTCGAATCGGCCTTGGGCCGCAGAACGGGTGAATCCAGCAGCCCGGACAGGCCTACCGGCTCTGCCGACGAGGTGGGAAGAAGCTCGATGACCTGCTCGCCGATTTCGACGCCTTGCAGGGGCCGGGACTCGGCGTCGCGCCCTCGCGGCAACCGGCGTTCCAGCGATACGAGCCGCTGCGCCTCGACCACGATGCCCTCTAGGGCGCCTTCCGGTACGGCCCAAGAGAGCCGCAACTCATAGCGCCAACGGCGGAACTCCAGGGCGAAACTCATCCGGTCGACGCGGGTGCCGTCGCCACGACGACGGAAAAGGCCACGGGCATCGCCTCGGACCTCGGCCACCGCCGCGTCCAGACCGCGGGTCGCCGCGGTCGCGACGAAGTTGAGCGCGTCGAGCAGGTTGGACTTGCCGCTGGCGTTAGTGCCGATGAGCACGAGGAACGGCGGTACGTCCAGCTTGAAGTCCTGGAAGGACTTGAAGCCGTCAATCTCGATGCGGGTGATCACGCCGCCGTTCCTCCCCTCTTCGGTACGGGCGCCTAGAGCGTGGGCGCCTTGGACAGCAGGGGGCCGCCCCAGCGGTCGGTGAACGCCTTCTCCACCGCCGCGCCGACGCGGTAGCACCGGTCGTCGCCGAGCACCGGAGCCATGATCTGCAGGCCGACCGGCAGGCCGTCCTCGTCGGCGAGACCGCACGGCACCGAGATCGCGGCGTTGCCCGAGAGGTTGCTCGGGATCGTGCACAGGTCCGCCAGGTACATCGCCATCGGGTCGTCGGCCCGCTCCCCGATGGGGAACGCGGTCGTCGGCGTGGTCGGCGAGATCAGCACGTCGACCTGGTGGAACGCCGCCTCGAAGTCCCGCGAGATCAGCGTGCGGACCTTCTGCGCCTGGCCGTAGTAGGCGTCGTAGTAGCCCGATGACAGGGCGTAGGTGCCCAGCATGATCCGCCGCTTGACCTCGGGCCCGAAACCGGCGGCCCGGGTGAGCGCCATGACCTCCTCGGCGCTGCGGGTGCCGTCGTCCCCGACGCGCAGGCCGTACCGCATGGCGTCGAAGCGGGCGAGGTTGGACGAGCACTCCGAGGGCGCGATCAGGTAGTACGCCGGGAGGGCGTAACCGAACGTCGGGCAGGAGACCTCGACCACCTTGGCCCCGAGGGACTCCAGCAGGTCGACCGTCTCGTGGAACCGGGCGAGGACGCCGGGCTGGAACCCCTCGCCGCCGAGCTCCTTGACCACGCCGATGCGCAGCCCGGCGACGTCCCCCTGCCTGGCGGCCTCGACCACAGGCGGGACCGGCGCGTCGATCGAGGTCGAGTCGAACTCGTCGTGGCCCGAGAACGCCTCCTGGAGCAGGGCCGCGTCGAGCACGTTGCGGGCGAACGGGCCCGGTGTGTCGAGCGACGACGCGAACGCGATGAGGCCGTATCGGGACGATCCCCCGTAGGTCGGCTTCATTCCGACGATGCCGGTGACGGCGGCGGGCTGGCGGATCGAGCCGCCCGTGTCGGTGCCGGTCGACAGCGGCGCCTGGAAGGAGGCGACCGCCGCGGAGGAGCCGCCCGACGAGCCGCCCGGGATCCTGGACAGGTCCCACGGGTTGTGCGAGGGCCCGTACGCCGAGTTCTCCGTGGAGGAGCCCATCGCGAACTCGTCGAGGTTGGTCTTGCCGAGGATGATCAGGCCGGCCTCGCGGAGGCGGCGGGTCACCGTCGCGTCGTACGGCGGACGCCAGCCTTCGAGGATCTTCGACCCGGCGGTCGTCGGCATGTCGTCGGTGGCGAAGATGTCCTTGTGGGCGATGGGCACGCCCGCCAGCGGGCCGAGCTTGTCGCCCTTGGCGATCCGCTCGTCCACCGTGCGCGCCTGCTCGAGCGCCCGCTGGGCGTCCACGTGCAGGAACGCGGAGACCTTGGAGTCGACCTCGGCGATCCGGTCGAGATGGGCCTGCGTGACCTCGACGGCGGAGGCCTCCTGGGAGGCGACGAGCCGTCCCAGCTCCGCGGCGGTCTTGTGGATCAGGCTCATGCTTCCTCCCCGAGGATGCGGGGCACGCGGAACCGGTCGTCCTCGACGGCGGGCGCGCCCGAGAGCGCCTGCTCCGGCGTCAGGCACGGCCGTACCTCGTCGGGACGGAACACGTTGGTCAGCGGCACTGCGTGCGAAGAGGGCGGGATGTCTCCGGCCGCGACCTCCGCGACGCGGGCGACCGCGCCGACGATCTGGTCGAGCTGGGCGGCGAAGTGGTCGAGCTCCCCCTCGTCCAGCGCCAGCCGGGACAGCCGGGCGAGGTGAGCGACCTCATCGCGGGTTATGGCGGACATGAGTCGTCGAACCCGTTTCATGGATGGAGATTGGACTTTCCCATCCTAGGGCTCGTCTCCGAGCGCGACCGACTCATTAAAGCCGGGTCATCGAGGCCGGGCAGGTCAATGGGGGGCGAGCCGCACCTGGTCGACGGCGCGGGCCACGAAGGCCGGACTCAGGCGAGATCGCAGCCAGACGGCCGTCTCCGTGGCCGACATGGGCTTGGCGAGCCACCGGCCCTGACCGGCGGGACAGCCCATCTCCCGCAGGATCGTGGCGATCTCCAGGGACTCCACGCCCTCGGCGACGGCCCGCAGTCCCAGCGAGCCGACCAGGTCGACGATGGATCGGACGATCTGCTCGTCGTCGGCCGACTCCGCCAGCCGCCGGACGAACGACGCGTCGATCTTGACCTCGGAGACGGGCAGCCGCTGGAGGCGGACGAGGGAGGAGTATCCGGTGCCGAAGTCGTCCAGGGAGAGGTGGACCCCCATGTCCGCCAGCGTCTTGATGGTGTCGGCGATGTAGGCCTGGTCGGTCATCAGGACGCGCTCGGTGATCTCCAGGCGGATCGCGTCCACCGGCAGGCCGAACTCCTTCAACCCCGCCTCCAGCTGCTCGGGCAGGTTGGAGTCGAGCAGGTCGCGCGCCGACACGTTCACCGAGATCGGCACGCCGATGCCGGCCTCCCACCACCGCCCGGCCTGGGCCAGCGCCTTCTTGATGACGTACTGGGTGATCTCGCGCATGAGGTACGACTGCTCGGCGAGCGGGATGAACTCGACCGGCGAGACGGGGCCGCGCAGGGGGTGCCACCAGCGCAGCAGGGCCTCGACGCCTTCGACCGTGCCGTCGCTCAACCTGACCTTGGGCTGGTAGTGGAGGTCGAGGTCGCCCGACTCGATGGCCAGCCGGAGATCGCCGAGCAGGCTCAGCCGCTCGGGCGAGTTGCGGTCCTTGTCCGCCACGTAGAACTCCACGCCCGTCCGGTGCTCCTTGGCCAGGTACATCGCGACGTCCGAGCGCTGTAACAGCAGTTCGAAGTCGGGCGCGTGGTCGGGATAGAGCGCGATGCCGATCGAGGCGTCCAGATCGAAGGTCATGCCCTCCAGCCGGACGGGCTGGGTGAGCGCGACCCGTAACCGCGAGGCGACCTCCTTGGCCGCGTGGGCGTCCCTGATGGACGGCAGGAGCACGGCGAACTCGTCTCCGCCGAGGCGGGCGACCACGTCCCCCGGCCGCACGCTGTGGCTGAGCCGATGGGCGACGAGTTGGAGGAGACGATCACCGACCGGGTGACCCAGCGTGTCGTTGACCTCCTTGAACCGGTCGAGATCGAGGAGCAGCAGGCCGACGCGCTCATGCTCGCGCGCCTCGGCGAGCGCCTCCATGGTGCGCAGGATGAGCATCTTCCGGTTCGGCAGTCCGGTCAGTCCGTCATGGGTGGCCTGATGGTCACGGCGCAACGACAGCGTGGCGGTGAAGTGCACCGCCGCGAGGGGCGCCACGAACAGCGGGACCAGGGCCGAGGAGTGCGACATCACCACCGCGACCAGGGGCGCGAGCCCGAGGAGCGCTCCGTAGACGAGGGCCTGCGGGCCGATCGACGCCTTGACGACGCGCAGGACCGGCTTGCGCTCGTGGAGCGCGACGGCCGAGCAGACCAGCGCGGCCCGGACCACGAAGTAGGCGAACGCGGCCAGGGCGAGGGCCGGGATGTCCATGCCGTCGGGCGTCCAAGGGGCGTCGGGCCGCGGATGGATCCCGAACGCGGCGAACGCGACGGCCGCCGCCGTGCAGGCCAGCGTCACCTGCCCCATGTTGAACATCACGCGGTGCCACGCCCTGCGGTGCAGGCCACCGCTGACGACCACCGCGACGGCCTGCATCAGCGCCGCCGTCGGCAGGCCGTAGTGCATGAGGACGGCGAAGGTGAACATCGCCGAGGTCGGGGTGCCGCCGACCGCGGTCGAGGAGCTGACCATGACGGGACGCAGCTCACCCAGCACGACGAGGACGGACAACATCCAAAAGAGCGGGGTCCGGGTGGCGTCCGCCAGGTCGCCCGTGCCGAGCCGTACCTGCGCCGCTATCAGCGCGGCGAAACCCACGACGATGACGGCCGTGAGGTAGCCCCACAGGGGCGAGCCGGGACGCGGCCCGGTGTCGCGCGCGTCGGCCGGAGCAATCTCAGAAGTCACCATGAGACTGCCAGAACGGGCAATCTCTGCACATGGCCAGAGATTGCTAGATAGCGCCATAGGTCAGAAACCCCCCAAGAGGTCACTATGGGAGGGTACGACCTCTGGGCCACTTCGCGAAACCGGTTGCGCACGGTCAGTTACGGTAGATTTCCTGAGATCCACTGACAAAAGCGGCTCAGATCCATCGGAATGGGGGCAAGTTTTTGCGCGCCGACGGCCCGGAGGCCCGGCTTCCTGCGGTGATTACGTTTGACGTCCAGCCTTACCAGCCGATCAGGCCTCCGGCGTGACGGCAGCGGCCTCCGCCGCCTCCGGACCGTCCTGAAGGAGCGTCTGGAAGCCCTCCTCGTCGAGGACGGCCACGCCGAGCTTGACCGCCTTGTCGTACTTGGATCCGGGGCTGTCCCCCACCACGACGAAACTGGTCTTCTTGGAGACCGAGCTCGAGACCTTGCCGCCCCGGCTGGTGATGGCCTCGCTCGCCTCGTCGCGGCTGAAGCCCGCCAGCGTCCCGGTCACGACGAAGCTCATGCCCTCGAGGGTCTGCGGCAGCTGATCGGCGGGTGGTTCGTCCACCATGCTCACACCGGCGGCGCGCCACCTGTCCACGATCTCGCGGTGCCAGTCGACCTCGAACCACTCCTTGATCGTGGCGGCCACGCGCGGACCGATGCCCTCCACCGCGGCCAGCTCCTCCTCTGAGGCGGCGGCGATCGCGTCCATCGAGCGGAACCCGTCGGCCAGGGCCCGCGCGGTCGGCGGCCCGATGTGGCGGATGCTCAGCGCGACCAGCACTCGCCAGAGCGGCTGGGCCTTGGCCCTGTCCATCTGCTCCAGCATCTTCTCCGCGTTCTTGCTGGGCGCCCCCGCGATCGTGGCGAAGAACGAGACGACCTTGGGCTCTCCCGTCTCCGGATCCGCCTTGGGGAGCCCGGTCTCGACGTCGCGGACCACCGACTTGATCGGGAGCAGCCGGTCCATCGTGAGATCGAACAGGTCGGCCTCGGTCCGGACCGGCGGCTCCTGCGGGGGAAGCGGCTGTGTGAGAGCCGTGGCGGCGACGTATCCCAGCCCTTCGATGTCGAAGGCGTTGCGCCCGGCGGCGAAGAAGATGCGCTCGCGCAGTTGCGCGGGGCAGGCCCGGGCATTGGGGCAGCGCAGGTCGGCGTCGCCCTCACGCTCGTAGGCGAGCTCGGTGCCGCACTCGGGGCAGTGGGTCGGCATGACGAAGGCATGCTCCGACCCGTCCCTGAGGTCGGCCACCGGGCCCACGATCTCCGGGATGACGTCGCCCGCCTTGCGCAACACGATGGTGTCCCCGATCAGCACGCCCTTGCGGACCACCTCCGAGCCGTTGTGCAGCGTGGCCCGCTCCACCGTCGACCCCGCGACCACGACCGGCCTCATCACGCCGTACGGTGTCACGCGCCCCGTCCGGCCCACGCCGACCTGGATGTCGAGGAGTTTGGTCGTGACCTCCTCCGGGGGGTACTTGAACGCGATCGCCCACCGGGGGGCCTTGCTCGTGGAGCCCAGCTGGCGCTGCACGACGATCCGGTCGACCTTCACGACCACGCCGTCGATCTCGTACGCCGGGTCGTGGCGATGCTCGTTGTAATAGGCGATGAAGCCGGCGATCTCATCGAGCGTCCCGACGACCTTGTAGCGGTCGCTGACGGGAAGCCCGAAGGCCGCGAGCCGGTCGTAGGTGTCCGACTGGGTCTTCGGCGGCTCCGTCCCCTCCCACTTGCCGACCCCGTGCACGATCATCCGGAGCGGCCGCTGGGCGGTGATCCGCGGATCCTTCTGCCGCAGCGATCCGGCGGCGGAGTTGCGCGGATTGGCGAACGGCGCCCTCCCCGCGTCCAGGAGTTGCTCGTTGAGCCTCTTGAACCCCTCGACGGGCAGGAAGACCTCGCCCCGCACCTCGAGCAGGTCGGGGACATCGTCGCCGGCCAGCCGCTGGGGCACGTCGCCGATCGTGCGCACGTTGGGCGTCACGTCCTCACCCGTGCGGCCGTCTCCCCGGGTGGCCGCCCTGGTCAGGCGCCCCTTCTCGTAGACGAGCGCGATGGCCAGCCCGTCGATCTTCAGTTCGCAGAGGTAGGGCGCGGGGTCGGTCTCGGCGAGCCGCTCGGCCCTCGCCTGCCAGCCCGCCAGATCGGCGTCGTTGAAGGCGTTGTCGAGGCTCTCCATCCGCTGCAGATGCGCGACGGCGGCGAACTCGGTGGAGATCGGCGCGCCGATCTTCTGCGTGGGCGAGTCGGGGGTGCGCAGGTCCGGATGCTCCTCTTCGAGCGCCCTGATCTCCCGCATCCACCCGTCGTACTCCGCGTCACTCACCGTCGGCGAGTCGAGCACGTGGTAGCGCCAGTTGGCGTCCTCGATCAGCTCCGTGAGCTGAGCGTGCCGCTCGCGCGCCTGTGAGGGGGCGCCTGCCGCCTCGTTCACCTGATCGGTCACGTCGCCCGTCTCCCCTCGTCAACGACCCGTGGAAACCGTATCGCCGACCACCGACATCTCCCCAGGCATCCTCCATCGGCACGCGCGTCATCGCCAGACCCGGGCACGGCGGACGCGCCGCGCGGCTGTTGCTCCTATTGCTGCGGATCGTCCCTGAGCACCTTGGCCGCCTCCCGGCACGCGGCCAGGGCCGCCCTGGCGTACCGCGGCGAGGCTCCGGCGAGCCCGCACGCGGGCGTGAGCACGACCTGCCCGGCGAGCAGCGTGGGATCGAACCCGAGCCGCCGCCACAGCTCGATCGCCGGCTTGGCGATCACCCCCGCATCGGGGATACGGGTGTCGGTGCCGGGCACGACTCCCAGGAACAGCGCCGTGCCGGCCTCGATCGCCTCGCCGATCGCGTCCTCGTCCCGGTGGCGCAACAACGACATGTCCACGGACACGCCGCGCGCGCCCGCCGTACGGAGCAGCTCGAAAGGCGTGCCCGGCGCGCAGCAGTGCACGATCGGGAAGACCCCGGAACCCGTCTCGCCCTCCGGCGTCTCCTCCGTCCGCGGGCCTTCGAGCCACGCCTGCGTGCCGGGGCGCGGCGGGCTGGGCGCGACGGCCGACAGGACGGTGGCGAGCCGCTCGCGGGCGATCATCGGCTCCACGGCGCGGAGACGGCCGAACCCCGACGCCGTCGGCACGGTTCCCGCGAGCACTCCGGGCAGCCCCGGCTCGTCGACCTGGACGACGAGGCGCGCCCCCGGCACCCGGCCGCGGATGTCGGCGACGTGCCTGGCCAGCCCTTCCGCCAAGGAGTCGGTGAGATCCCGTACGGCTCCCGCGTCCGCGAGCACCTTGTCCCCGTACCTGAGCTCGATCGCCCCCGCGAGGGTCCACGGCCCGCATACCTGGATCTTCAGGGGGCCCTCGTACCCCTGGGTGGACTCCTCGAGCCCGTCGAGGTCACGGATCAGATGGTCGCGGGCGCGCTTCGAATCCCGCCCCGGCCTGTCGGCGAACCGCCATCCCGAGGGCTGCACCTCGACGGGCATCTCCACCAGGAGCGCGGCACCCCTGCCGATCATGTCCGCGCCGACGCCCCTCGCGGGAAGCTCGGGCAGATACGGCATGGGCAACTCGTCGAAGGCCACACGAAGGGCTGCGAGGTGATCCTCTTCGGGATACGACCCCACGCCTGTGGCCGTGGCCTCGCCCCACGGATAGTCATTCACGAGGACTAGCTTAGGGACTATGAAACTCACCAAATTGGGCCATGCGTGCTGGCGGTTGGAGAAGGACGGTTCGACGGTCGTCATCGACCCGGGATCTTTCAGCGGAGAGGGCCTGCTCGACGGAGCCGACGCGGTTCTGATCACCCACGAGCACTTCGACCACGTCGACGAGAAGCTGCTGAAGGGCGCACCGGCCGGCCTCGAGATCTGGACCTGCCAGGCGGTCGCCGACCAACTCGGCGACATCCCGGCGAAGGTCCAGGTCGTGCGGAACACCGACGCCTTCAGCACCGCCGGGTTCGACGTGAAGGTGATCGGCGAGTGGCACGCCGTCAACCTGCCCGGCGTGGATCCCATCCAGAACGTCGGTTTCCTGGTGGACGAGGAGGTCTTCTACCCCGGTGACGCGCTGACCGTTCCCGGAGTCGACGTGCCCACGCTGCTCGTGCCGACGACCGGACCTTGGGTCAAGCTCGCCGAGACGGTCCAGTATCTCCGCGACGTGCGTCCCGGCCGCGCGTACTCCACGCACGACGGCCTTGCCAACGACATCGGCCTGATGCTGATCGACAACTTCCTGGGCATGGAGGCCGACAGCCAGAAGGCCGACATCCGCCGCATCCCCGTCGGCGAGTCGGTCGAGCTTTCCTAGTCGAGCTTTCCTAGTCGAGCCGTCCTAGACGGCCGAGGCGATCGTGGCCGACCCGATCACGGTGTCGCCGTCGTAGAGCACGGCGCCCTGGCCCGGCGCGACACCCGTGGCCGGGGCGTCGAGCTCGATGTGCAGCAGGTCGCCGGACAGCTGGGCTCGGCAGCCGTACACCTCGCCGTGCGCGCGCAGCTGGACCATGCAGCGGATCGGCTCGTACGGCTCGGGCACGGGCCCGTTCCACACCGGCCGCTCGCCCACGATGCCGCGCACCTCCAGGGAGGTCCGGGGACCGACCGTGACCGTGTTGGAGACCGGCTCGATCGACAACACGTAACGCGGCCGTCCGTCGCCGGCCGGGCGGTCGATGTGCAGCCCCTTGCGCTGGCCGATGGTGAATCCGAAGGCCCCCTCGTGGCTCCCGACGACCTGGCCCGTGAGCGCGTCGACGATCGGCCCCTCCGACGCGCCCAGGCGCTCGGACAGGAACGCGCGGGTGTCGCCGTCGGCGATGAAACAGACGTCGTGGCTGTCCGGCTTGTCCGCCACGGCCAGCCCCCGGCGCGCGGCCTCCGCCCGCACCTCCGCCTTGGTGGAGTCACCGAGAGGGAAGATCGCGTGGGCGAGCTGCTTTCGCGTGAGCACCCCCAGCACGTACGACTGGTCCTTGCCCTCGTCGACGCTGCGCCGGAGCACCCCGTCCGAAAGGCGTGCGTGATGGCCCGTGGCGACGGCGTCGAATCCGAGGGCGAGCGCGCGGTCGAGCACCGCCTCGAACTTGATCTTCTCGTTGCAGCGCAGGCACGGGTTGGGCGTGCGGCCCGCGGCGTACTCGTTGACGAAGTCCTCCACCACGTCGTGGTGGAACCGCTCCGCCATGTCCCAGACGTAGAACGGGATGCCGATCACATCGGCGGCCCGCCGGGCGTCGCGGGAGTCCTCGAGCGTGCAGCAGCCGCGAGCCCCGGTCCGATAGGACTGGGGATTCGACGACAACGCAAGGTGGATGCCGGTCACGTCGTGCCCCGCCTCGGCGATCCTGGCGGCGGCCACGGCGGAGTCCACGCCACCGGACATGGCGGCGAGCACGCGAAGCCTCTGAGTGGAACTCATAACACTTCGAGATTACCCGTACGGCAGGGCTGATCCGCCGCCGTGGACGGCTCTCGCGCCCGCGTTGGCACCCGGGTGATCGACCTGCGAGGATTCGGGGTCATGCGACTGTTCGGGCGCAAGAGCCAGCCGGTCGATCCGGCCGAGGCCATCGCGGACTTCTGGACCTGGTGGCGGCAGACCCGCCCCGAGATCGACGCGTACATCGAGGCGGAGAACACCGAGGCGCTCTCCGAGCTCGTCGGCGCCGCCGTCACCACCCTTGATCCGGCCCTCATCTGGGAGATCGCACCAGGCCGGACGGCACAACACGCCCTCGTCGTCAGCGCGTCCGGCGATCCCGAGTTGCGCTCCTTCGCGCACAGGTGGGCCCTGGCCGCGCCCCCGGCGGACGATCTCTGGGAGTTCCACCCGTCCCGCCAGGCCAACCCGAGGGCGGCCGAGATGGCCGTCGACGTCGCAGGCAGGGAATTCGGCCTCGACCGGCTGGTGCTGGGCCTGCGCGTTCCGCCGGGTACGGCCCGGGTCGACGTTTCCGCCTTCCACCCGATATTTCCGGATATCGATGACGAGACCCGGCTGGAGACGACCCTCCTCGCCCTCGACTGGCTCCTCGGCGAGGACGAGGTCGCCCGCTGGGTGGGGGACATCGTCGCGGCCGAGTTCGAACCCATCGACGCCATCCCCGCGATCCACCTTCCCGCCGTCGTCGCCGACGTGGCCGACGGCTTCAAGGCCGACCAGTGGGCGGTGCTCGAAGGCCAGACGGCACAGGGCGCCCGCCTGACGGTGGCGGCCCGCTACCCGCTGCGCCCCGTCGACCATCCGCTCTTCGACCAGCACATCGCGATCAGCCTGCCGTACGAACACGCGGACGGGGACGGACAGCCGTCCGGGGCGTCCCTCCCGGCGTTGCGCGCCTTCGAGGAGCGTCTCGGCGAGCGGCTCGACAAGCTCGGCTCGGCCGTGCTGGCCGCGCATCTGAGCACCGGGGGCACGCGTGTGCTGCACGTCTACGCCGACCCGTCGAGCGACGCGGCACTCGTGATCAAAGAACTCGTCCTGAGCTGGACGGAGGGCCGGGCGCGCGTCGACGTGTCCGACGATCCGTCCTGGAGCGCCGTCGCGCACTTCCTGACCTGATCTGGCCCGATCTGGCCTGCCCCGATCTGGCCTGCCCCGATCTGGTCCGCCCTGATCTGGTCCGCCCTGATCTGGTCCGCCCTGACCTGGGTCCGGCTCAGCCTCCGGAGACCGAGGTGAGCCCGGCGCGGCGGGCGCGCTCCACGACCATGCCGATGACCTCGGCCACCCGCTCCACGTCGGCCACGGTCGAGGTGTGGCCGAGGGAGAACCGCAGCGAGCCGCGGGCGCGGGCGCCGTCCTGACCCATCGCCAGGAGCACGTGGGACGGCTGCGCCACGCCGGCCGAGCAGGCCGACCCGGTCGAGCACTCCACTCCCCTGGCGTCGAGCAGCATGAGCAACGCGTCGCCCTCGCAGCCGGGGAAGGAGAAGTGGGCGTTCCCCGGCAGCCGCTCGGAGGGGTGACCGTTCACTATGACGTCGGGGACGGCCTTCCGCACCCGGCAGATCAGGTCGTCACGCAGGATGGACAGCCGCTCGGCGGTGTCGGCGCGGCGGTCGACGGCGGCGCGCACGGCGGCCGCGAACCCCGCGATGGCGGGAGCGTCGAGCGTGCCCGACCTGACGTCGCGTTCCTGCCCACCGCCGTGCAGCACCGGCACCGGGTCGACTCCGCGTGCCAGCAGCAGCGCGCCGACGCCGATGGGGCCGCCCACCTTGTGCCCGGAGACCGTCATCGCGTCGACGCCCGATTCCGCGAACGACACGGGAAGCTGGGCGACCGCCTGCACGGCGTCGGTGTGGAACGGGATGCCGTATTCGTGCGCGATCGCGGCGAGCGCCTTGATCGGCTGTACGGTTCCCACCTCGTTGTTGGCCCACATCACGCTCACCAGGGCGACGCCCTCCGGGTCGCGCTCGATGGCGGCGCGAAGAGTGTCGGGGTGCACGCGCCCGTACTCGTCGACCTCGAGGAGTTCGGCCGTCGCACCGTGGTTGTCGGCCAGCCAGTGGGCGGGGTCGAGCGCCGCGTGATGCTCCACCGCGCTGATGAGGACCCTCGGCCGCTTCCTGGCCCAGAACAACCCCTTGATCGCCAGGTTGTCGGCCTCGGTGCCGCCGGCGGTGAAGACGACCTCGCTCGGCCGAGCCCCCAGCGCGCTCGCGATCGTCTCCCTGGACTCCTCCACGACGCGGCGGGTGCGCCGGCCTGTCGCGTGCAGGGAGGAGGCGTTGCCCACCTGTCCCAGCTGCGTGGTCATGGCCTCGAGCGCCTCGGGAAGCATCGGGGTGGTCGAGGCATGGTCCAGATACGCAGTTCCCACGGCCCCTCCAGATTCCTTACCTCAGCCAACCAAGCGTATCCGGGGTTCGGCGACGCTCCATCCTCGGATTTGCCTACTTAACCGTCCAGCCGGTACAGTAACGGCCATGAGGAGGGACGAGCTACTCGACGCGGCGGAATGCCTGCTGGAGGACCAGGGGTCCCAGGGGCTCACGCTGGCCGCCGTGGCCGAGCGCGCCGGCGTCAGCAAGGGTGGCCTCCTCTATCACTTCTCGGGCAAGGAAGCCCTGATCAAGGCCATGATCGAGCGCCTCATCGGCGAATTCGACGCGATGATCGAGGCACAGCGCGAGAGCACGTACACGCGGGCCTATCTGAAGGCGACCTTCGAGGCCATCGAGACCGGCAGGCTCAGACGCTGGGCGGTGGTGACGGGGGCGGCGGGTGATCCGGCGCTCCTCGCACCGCTGCGGGAGGCGATGGCCCGCTGGCACCGGCACGGCCTCGACGACGAGCCCCATCCGCAGACGTCCCAGATCGTACGGCTCGCGTGCGAGGGCGTCTGGGAGGTCGCCACCCACTGTCCCGCGATCGTCGACTACGGCGCGGTCCGGCAGGGACTTCTCGCCCTGCTCTGAGCCCCGTTTGCGACCCTTCTCCGACCCTTTTTCTGAGCCCGTTTTCTGATCCCTTTTTGGTGGTCGCCCCTTCCGGCAGTTCAGCCGGTAAGGGCGACCGGCTTTTGTCTGCCCGCTTCACCCGACTCGGAAACCCTGGAAAGGAACCCGTGATGACCCGCGCCCTGAGGAAGGCCCGCTACGGTGCCGTCCTCACGTTCGTCCTGGCCGGCCTTATGTGCGGAACGTTCACCGTGCGCCTTCCCGCGTTGGCGGAACGGCTCCGGTTACCGGAGTCGTCCGTCGGCGTGGCCCTGCTCGCCTGGGGCGTCGGCGCGCTGCTGAGCATGCAGGCGATGCGGGTGGTCATGGCGAGAGTCGGCAGCCGCGGGGTCCTCAGGATCGCGGCGCCCGTCTGCGCGGTCACTTTGATGCTCGTCGCCTTCGCCCCCACCTTCCCGCTCATGGTGCTGGCCACCGCCGCCTTCGGAATGGCCTTCGGCGCGGTGGACGTCGCCATGAACGCGCAGGGCTCGGCGGTCGAGCAGGCATACGGCCACTCGCTGATGAGCGGCATGCACGCGGGCTGGTGCGTGGGCGCGATCTCGGCGGGGCTCGTCGGCACCGTCGCCATCGCGGCCGACCTGTCGCTCACCGCCCACCTGACGGTCATCGCGCTGATCTCGCTCCCCGTCGTGGCCGTCCTGAGCCGCACCTACGTGGCGGACCCGGCCGGCGCGCCCGAGCCCGGTCACTCCCGCAAGAGGCTGCCCAGTGTGATCTACCTTCTCGGTGCGATCACGTTCGGTGCCTTCATGATCGAAGGCATCGTCGCCGACTGGAACGGGCTCTACCTCCTCGACACGCTCCGCGCCCCGGAGGCTCTCGCCGCGCTCGGCTACCCGGCGTTCGAGGCGGGCATGCTGCTCGGCCGGCTCTCCGGAGACCGGCTCCGCGGCAAGTTCGGCGCACGCGGGCTGATCCTGTTCTCCGGTGGAGCGACCGCGACCACGTTCCTGCTGGTCGTCGCCGCCCCGTCCGCCCTCGCCGCCGTAGGAGCCATGATCTTCGTCGGCATGGCCGTGGCGACGATCTCGCCGATGGCCCTGTCGCTCGCGGGCACGGCGACGGCGAACCCCGGTCCGGCGATCGCCCAGGCGGGGGCGATGGGCTACGCGGGACTGCTGCTCGGCCCGGTCGTGATCGGCTTGCTGTCCTCGCTCACCTCGCTGCGGGCCGCCATGGCGACCGCGGTCGTGCTCGGCCTGTTCGTGGCCGGGGCCGCCCGCTTCCTGCCGAAGCCGCTCCCGGTCGTCCTCGGGTCGGAGACGCTGACGGAGCTGGAGGAGGAGCCGATGGCGATCGCCGCCTGACCATGACATTCGTCCTAGGAGAAGCACGACATATGCGCCTGCCGGCACCGGCGGGGGTTTGAGACGATCGACGATGTGAAAGTCAGACCGATTCCCCCGGCTGCCCTGATCTTGTTCGTGGTCACCGCTGTGCCCGGCATCCTGCAGTTCATGTTCCCCTCCCTGCTCGCCACCTTCTCCCGAGATCCCTCGAAGATCGCCTCGGGCGAATGGTGGCGGTTGGGCACCTCGCTCGTCTTCCAGGACGGCGGCGTCATCGGGACCCTGTTCAACCTCGCCGGCCTGGCCGTGCTCGGCGTCCTGGCGGAGCGCGCCCTCGGTCCCGCGAGAATGCTCGCCCTCTATCTTGCCGGCGCCGTAGCCGGGCAGGCGGCGGGTCTGTGGTTCGGCACGACGGGGGCGGGCAACTCGATCGCCGTCTGCGGGCTCGCCGGTGGGCTCGTGGTGGCGTCGGCGACCTTCCGAGCCGACCGGCTCATCGCGGCGTCGGCGACCTCCCGGGCCGACCGGCTCGCCGCGTCGGTGGCCGCGCTCTGGGCGTTCGTGCTCGTGACGACCGCGGTGACCCACTCGGCGGCCGGGATCGTCACCAGTGCGGTCGCCGTCGTGGCGGGAACGCAGATCGTCGTCCATCGGGACCGCCTGCCGCGCTGGGCCTTCCTTCTCGTGGCGCTCGGGGTGGGCGCCGGGCTTTCCGCCGTGTCCAACCTCCACGGCCCGGCGCTGCTGGGCGGCATGGCGGCCGGAGCCGTCCTCACCCGGGTGTGGTCCACGCGGCCGGAACTCCCTGCGGTGGGCTGACGCACGGCCTGGCACGGCGACAGCCGTACGGGATGGGCCGGGAAAGAGGAAACGGCGCCGCACATGTCGTGCGGCGCCGTTCCCGTCAGTGCCTGCGCCTGCTCGCGCCGACTATCCGCGCCGACTATCCGCGCCGACTATTCGCGCCGGCTACTTGCGCTTCTCGATCTCTTCGGTCAGCTGCGGGACGACCTGGAAGAGGTCGCCCACGACGCCGAAGTCGGCGATCTCGAAGATCGGGGCCTCGGAGTCCTTGTTGATCACGACGATGGTCTTCGAGGTCTGCATGCCCGCCCGGTGCTGGATGGCGCCGGAGATGCCGGCCGCGACGTAAAGCTGCGGCGACACCGTCTTGCCCGTCTGCCCGACCTGGAACTGGTGCGGATACCAGCCCGCGTCGGTGGCGGCGCGCGAGGCGCCGACCGCCGCGCCGAGCGAGTCGGCCAGCTTCTCGATGATCGAGAAGTTCTCGCCGGATCCGACGCCGCGGCCACCGGAGACCACGATCGCCGCCTCGGTGAGCTCGGGACGGGCGCCCCTCTCCTGCTTGACCCGCTCGACGACCTTTGCTCCGCGAGCGGCGTCCGACAGGGCGATCTCGACCTTCTCCTCGGCGCCCGCGCCGGGCTCGGCGACGGGGGCGGTGGAGTTCGGGCGGACCGCCACGATCGGCGTGCCCTTGGTCACGCGGCTGCGCACGTTGACGCCACCGCCGAAGATCGACTGGTCGGCCACGAAGCCCTCGCCCAGACCCACCGCGTCGGTGATCACACCGGAGTCGGTCTTGATGGCCAGGCGGCCCGCGATCTCCTTGCCCTCGGCCGTGGCGGCGACGAGCACCGCGGCCGGCGAGGCGTCGGACACGAGCTTGGCCAGCAACTCGGCCTTCGGAGCCACGACGTAGCCGGCGATCTCCTCGCTCTCCGCCACGTAGATCTTGCCCGCGCCGTATTCGGCGAGCTTGGCCTTCGCGGCGTCCGTGTAACCCGGGCCGGCCCAGACGGCGGACGGTTCGCCCAGCGACCGTGCCAGGGTCAGCAGTTCGAGGGTGACCTTCTTGACGTCACCGTCGGCGTGCTCGACGAGCACCAGAATCTCACTCATCTCGACGCCCCTCAGACGAACTTCTTCGACGCGAGGAACTCGGCGGCCTTGACGCCGCCGTCGCCCTCGTCCTTGACGACGGTGCCCGCCGCACGGGGCGGCGCGGCCGCGAAGTCCACGACCTCGCTCCACGCGCTCGCCAGACCGACCTGGTCGGCCGAGATCTCCGCGTCGCCGATGGCGAGCGTCTCGACCGGCTTCTTCTTGGCGGCCATGATGCCCTTGAAGGACGGGTACCGCGGCTCGTTGATCTTCTCGACCACGGACACGACGGCGGGCAGCGAGGCCTCCACCTTGTCGTAGCCGTAGTCGGTCACCCGCTGGATCGCGATGGCCGATCCGTCCACCTCAACCTTGTTGGCGAGGGTCAGCTGAGGCGTGCCCAGCCGCTCGGCCAGCATCGCGGCGAGGACGCCGGTGCGGGCGTCGGTCGACTCGGAACCCAGGATCACCAGGTCGAAGCCGATCTTCTTGAGCGTCTCCGCCAGGGCGTAGGAGGTCGACAGGGCGTCCGACCCGCGCAGCGCGTCATCGCTGAGGTGGACGGCCTTGTCGGCGCCCATCGCGAGCGCCTTGCGGATGGTCTCGGTGGCCTTCGCCGGGCCCATGGAAAGGACGGTCACCTCACCCCCGTGAGCCTCCTTGAGCCGCAGCGCCTCCTCGACGGCGTACTCGTCGAGCTCGTTGACGACGCCGTCGGCGGCGTCGCGGTCGAGCGTCTTGTCATCGGACCTCAGCTTGCGCTCGGTCGCCGTGTCGGGGACCTGCTTCACGCAGACGACGATGTTCATGGCCGGTAGCCGACCTCCCCTTTCCGTACGGCTGACGCCGCGATTTATCGGACGCGCCCGTGGGGTACGCGCACGTCTTGCCAGACTGCCAGGAGCTCGCAAGCCCGATGACAGCGGGTGGCCCGGAGTTCTCCCTGGTCCCCAGACGCCATGTTACCCATCGGTAGCTTAGTCGCAAACCTCCGGCTACGGGCGACGTGACCGTGCTCATACCCGGAAGTCCACTCCCGCTACGATACCGAACTTTATTCCAGAAGCTGAAGCCGCCCCCCCGCGGCAGCCGTCAACTGGCGACGACGAGGGCGATCAGCAGGAACAGGACCGTGCCGACGGCGAGCAGCAGCGTCGTCGTGCTGAACAAACTGCTCAGCAGGGCCCACACGGCCACGACGCCGACGCCGCCCATGACGTCCACGAGCACGCGGGAGCGCGATCGAGCGAGCAGCCCCAGCCCGGCGTCGGTGACGACCCCGATGCCGTACAGCACGAGCATCAGGAGCGAGACCTCGGGCACGTACTGCCGGGCCGCCGCCGCGAAGAGCCCGACGACCAAACTCGATCCGATCACCCAGCGGCGGTGCAGCTTCTGGCGGTGCCGGGCTCGCGCGTCCTCGATCGATCGCTTCTTCTCGGTGGGCCGCCACTCCTGGGTCCGCGCATCGTTGATCCCGCCGACGGAGGTCACCTCGGCGTCCCGGTGGTCGAGCGGGTGCCGTCCGCGCGGCGGGGCCGGCTCGGCGTATCCGGGGAAGGACGGAAGCTCGCCCGAGTACAACGGGGCGGACCGGGCCGGCCGCCTGCCCGCACCACGGGACTCGGCCGGCTCGGCCACCGCGGGCGCGGCCGCTCCGAGACGTGCGGCGAGTTGCGGCGCGGTCGGCCGGGTGTCCGGATCGGTCCGCAGGCACTCCGCGAGCAGCGGGCCGAGCCAGGAGGGGACACCGGACAGGTCCGGCTCGCGATGGACCACCCGGTAGGCGACCGCCGCCGCCGGTCCCGTCCCGTACGGCTGGCGCCCCGCCGCGGCGAACGCCAGCGTCGCGGCCCAGGCGAAGACGTCCGCCTCCGGGCCGGCGTCGCGACCCTCCAGCACCTCGGGAGCCAGGTAGCCCGGTGTGCCGATCACGGCTCCCGAGGCCGTGACCGAGGCGGACTCGAGTGCGCAGGCGATCCCGAAGTCGATCACATAGGGCTCGCCGTCGGCGATGATCACATTGGCCGGCTTCAGATCCCGGTGGACGACCCCCGCCGCGTGGATCGACCCGAGGGCCTCGGACAGGCCCCGCGCGAGCCGTACGAGCTCGTCGCCCCGGACCGGCCCGTCGGACGCGATCACCGTGTTGAGCGGGCGGCCCTGCACGTAGCGGGTGACGATGTAGGGTCGCGGCCCGGTCAGCGAGGCGTCGAGGACCTCGGCGATGTGGGGTCCGCGCACGCGGCGCATCGTCTCGACCTCGCGGGCGAGCCGGGTGAGGGCGAAGGCGTCGGACGCGACATGGGGATGGAGCACCTTGACCGCGACGGTGTGCCCCCCGGGGTCGAGCGCCAGGTGCACCTCGCCGAATCCGCCGGAGCCCAGCAGGGAGAGCAGACGATAGGAGCCGAGGTCTTCCTGCGAACTCATCCCGCTCCCTTCGCGCCGGCGTCCTGTCCCGTCTTGTCAGTTCCAGAAGCTCAGGAACCCGAGTCCGAGCTTGTCCAGGAGATCCCCGACGAGACCGCCCACGAGGTTGGCGACGGTCTGCTTGCCCTGCCTGGTCAGCTCGGTGATGACCTCGTGCGGCGGCCGCCACGGCGTCCAGACGGGGCTGGCGGACATCGCCGTCAGCACGGCGAAGAACGCCAGCGCGCCCACGGCGATCGTGACGACCATGGCGGCGCCCGGGCTGCGGATGGAGGAGCTCAGCGTCCTCGCGACGGCCTTGCGCGGCGCGCCACCTCCGGGTAGGAGGAACAGCCCGGCCACGAAGGCGGCGACGGCGTACGCGGCCGATCGGTCGGTGCTGAGATCTCCGAGGTAATAGAAGCCGCCCCAAACGCACACGCCGAACATCGCGGCGAGCGGCACCTGGACCACGGTCATGAGCGCGGCCTTGATCAGCGCCCACGGCGCCCCGACCACGGCGAGAAGGGGGTCGGCGCCGCTGCTGCCCCGGATCGACCGTCGCTCCGCGACGCCTTCGAAGAGGTAGTGCGCCACGCGCAGGCACACCGACAGGGCGACGGCGACCAGGGCCGCGGTCACCGGGAGGATGCAGGCCAGAGCCACCAGGGCGACGAGCAGAGACGCCGACACGAGCGGATGGCTGCCCCTGTAGGGAGTCTTGTGCTGCTCACCCGCCTGCGGCCGGGACTGCGTGGACGCACCGCCCCCCGCCTGTCCGGGCGGCGGGACGGTCGCCTGCGGGTCGGGGTATCCGGCCACTCGCTGGTCGGGCTGCGGTGGCGGCGGCTGACCGGCCGACGGCCGATAAGCGGCCGGCTGGTACGGCGCGGCCTGGTACGGCGCCGGCTGGTAGGGAGGCGGCTGATGAGGCTGCGCTTGGTGAGGCTGCGGCTGGTGGGGCTGCGCCGTTCCGTAGCCGGGCGGGGCCTGGCGCGGCCCGGGCGGCTCACGGCGCGGACGCTCCTGCCTGACGTAGTTCACCGGAGGGAGCAGGTCGGAGTAACTGTCGTCGGAGGCGTCCGGCCCCTGACGCCGCTCCGGACGACCCGGCCAGGTGATGTCGTCGTCGAGGATCCTCGTGCCGTCGGGGACGCGCCCGTTGCCACCCGCCCCGAGCACCCGGGTGCCGCCGTCCTGCGCGTTCTCGTGCAGCGCGGTCACGGAGGGGTCGAGCGTCTGGGTGAGCCTGAGCAACGACCCCGCGGACGGCCGGGTTCCGACCTCGGTGGCCAGGGCGAGCCTGAGCCAGGCCCGCAACCACGCCGGCGCCTGGTCGACGTTCGCCTTGCCCTCGAGGATGCGGAAGCAGACCGCCTCGAACGTGCCCGTGCCGAACGGCGGCTTGCCCGTCGCCGCGAAGAACACCGTCGCCGCCAGAGCGTGCACGTCGGCCGCCTGGGTGATCTCCGAGTCCCGGATGATCTCCGGGGCCAGATATCCGGGCGTGCCGACGAACATCCCCGTCTGCGTGAGCCGGGTGGCGTTGACCAGGTGCGCGATGCCGAAGTCGATGACGAGCGGCTCGCCGCCGACCAGCATCACGTTCGCGGGCTTCAGGTCGCGATGGATGACGTCCGCCGCGTGGATGGACGTGAGCGCCTCGCACAGCCCCCGGGCGAGGCGGATGATCTCCCGGTCCGGAAGCGGCCCGTCCTCCTGCACGGCCTGCTCCAGCGTGCGGCCGGGCGCGTACCTGGTGACGATGTACGGCATGGCGCCGGTCAGGTCGGCGTCGAGGACCTCGGCCACCCGCCTGCTGCGGACGCGGCGCATGGTCTCGACCTCGCGGGTGAGACGGTCGCGCGCCTTGAGGTCGGAGGCCACATGAGGATGCAGGACCTTGACGGCCACCTCGCGGCCCTCGACGTCCAGCCCGAGGTGGACGACTCCCATGCCGCCCTCGCCCAGCGGGCGTAACAGCCGATAGGGACCGATCCGTTCCGGAGCCTCAGTAGCCGACATGTCGTCCCCCGTCACCGATACCCCGTCCCGCGAAGCTCCGTCAGGCGTTGATCCACAGGTTGAACGTCGGCGGAACCCCACAAGTGCCCTGCTATTGGTCTACCCATGACACTGGTGAGCGCGACCAGCCCCACCAGGGCCGCGAGGACGCCGGCGCCCCAGGCCAGCCTCACCGCGGCCGCGCCGCCCGGCGCCAGCGAAGCGAGCGTGCGCCGCATCTGCCGGCCGGGACCCTGAACTCCGGGCCCGGCGCAGACGATCAGCAAGCCTACGGCGACGCCCCAGCCCCACGCGGCGGAATCGGGCATCGACCGCGCCATCAAGGTGAGCAGCACCGTGACGAACGTCCCCGGCACCGCGGCGAGCGGCACGAGCAGGGCCGTGATGCCGATCGACTTGATCAGCGAGGCCGGCTCGCCCAGCACCCGGACCACGTCCGCGGCGGCGGCGCCGGCGGGCCTGCGGCTGCTCAGGCGCGGCTGCGCGAGGTCGGCGGCCCTCAGGAGGACGACCGCGGGCAGGGCGATCAGGCACACCGCCACGGGCGCGATCACCGCCAGGCCCGTCATGGCGATCAGCAGCATCGTGCTCGCCACGCCGTACGCCTTGGGTCGCTGCAGCAGCGCGCCGCCCGTCGACGGAGCCACCCGGGCGGACGGCATCGTGCCCGGGGTACCCGGCGTGCTCGCGTGAAGGACCCCCATGGCGGGTGACGCCACGTGCGGGGCCGCCCTGTACGGGGGAACCCCATGGGGCGGGGCACCATGGGGAGGCACTTCGTGCGGGGGGACCCGGACGGCCGGCGGGAACGGCGCCGGGTGCTGCTGGACCCGGGGCGCCCGTTCGTGCGTCTCCGCCGGCTTGGAGCCGGGAGCCTGCTCGTAGAAGGCCTGGCTGGGCATGGCCGCCTCGCGGAGCTCCTCGGGGGTGACCCTCCTCGTGGGGATGTCACCCTCGGCCGGAATCCTGCCCGAGGGGCCGGACGGGAGTCCGGCGTTGCGCAGGTCCTCCCCCGTCACCCGGACGGTGGGGAACGGGTCGCCCTGCTGGGCGGCTGGACCGTCGTTGAGAAGCGACACGAACTCCCCGCCGGGCTGCGAGGGCGACGGCGGTGACCATCGCGGCCTTGACGGGACGGAGTGACCGGAGTGAGCGGAGGGAGCAGGAGGGGTCGCATGCCCGGGCCGCCCGGAAGGACCGGATGCACCTGACGGCAGGCCCTCATCGACCTCCGCCACGGTGGAGATCTCGTCGGGAGGGGTGAACCCGGTGCGACGCGGTGTCAGACGATCGATCCACTGGAGCAGTTCGGCCGCCGCCGGCCGCTTCGCGGGGTCCCGGTGGAAGGCGGCCCGCAGGACGGGCCGGAGCAGTTCGGGCGCGGCCTCCACGTTCGCCTTGCCGGAGGTGATGTTGAAGAAGATCATCTCCAGGGTGCCCTTGCCGAACGGCGGCTGGCCGGTCGCGGCGTACAGCAGCGTGCCGGCCCAGGCGTGCACGTCGACCTCGGACCCGCCCTCCTGGCCTTCGATGATCTCGGGCGCCAGGTAGCCGGGGGTGCCGATGAACATCCCGGTCTGCGTGAGCCGGGTGGCGTCGACGGCCTGGGCGATGCCGAAGTCGATCAGCACCGGCTCGTCGTCGAGCATGAGCACGTTGCCGGGCTTCAGGTCACGATGGATCACTCCGGCGGCGTGCACGGCGACGAGGGCCTCCGCCACACCGCGGGCCACCTTGAGCAGGACGTCGAGCGAGAAAGGGCCGTCCTGTTTGACCATCTCGTCGATGGCCCGGCCCGGGACGTAGCGGGTGACGATGTAGGGCCGCCGCCCGGTCACGTCGGCGTCGACGACCTCGGCGATGTGCGAGCCGCGCACCCTGCGCATGGTCTCGACCTCGCGCGACAGCCTCCTGCGCGCGACGTCGTCGCCTGCCACCTCTGGGCGCAGGACCTTGACGGCCACCTGCCTGCCGCGGGCGTCGAGGGCGAGGTGAACCACACCCATGCCGCCTTCTCCGAGCCGCTTCAGCAGCCGGTATGGGCCCAGTCGGTCGTCCTGATTCATGGCCTAAGCACCATACCGACTAAAACACCGTCCATGAGTGAACCATCGCGCCACATTCCTAGTAAGCACAACGCCACAGAATGGTAAGTGGTTTCCCACGAAAGGTCACAGAGTGAGGGCGATGACCTCCGCGCCGGTCGCCTCGACCAGGGCCTCCCCGGAAAGCCCCAGCTTGGAGCGGCGAACGCCGCTTCCGATCACCACGAACGAGCGCCGAGTCACATTTTCATCAACGAGGACGGGCCAGTCGGCGGGCAATCCGATGGGCGTGATGCCTCCGTACTCCATCCCGGTGATGGCCACGGCGTCCGCCTGCGGGGCGAACGACGCCTTGCGGGCGTCCAGGTGCCGCCGGACGACCCCGTTCACGTCGGCACGATCGGTCGCCAGCACCATGACGGCGGCGTATCGCGTCTCGCCGCCCCGTTTGGCCGCCACGATCACGCAGTTGGCCGAGTCCTCCAGGGCGACGCCGTAGCGCTCGCAGAACGCGGCCGTGTCCGCCAGTTCCGGATCGATCTCCGCGACGCTGAGCGCCGAGCCCGGCGACTTCGCCTCCGAGATCGCCTTGGCCACCGGGTCCGCGACCAGGTCGAGCCTGTCCACGGCAGGAGTCCACTCGAGCGGCATCTCAGCCCTCCTTCAAGACGCGCTGGTGCAGTTCCGTGACCACCTTACGGGCGGAGCCGAGGGCGCCCGCCTGCCAGGCGATGAGGTGGGTGAGCCAGTCCCCGGCGAAGTAGACCCGGCCGGCGGGCTCCTGAAGAAGCTTGAACTGGGGGCCGTAGGAGGGCCACTCGACCCAGGAACCCTCGATGTGCGATTGCCTGCGCCACGCGATGGAGACGCTGCTCAGCACCTCGGTCCGGTACTTGTCCCCGTGGATGCGCACGCCGTTCTCGATCGCCCGGCGCTGCCGGTCCGCGTGCTTCATCGCCGCGTAGGAGTTCGCGGCGGCATCGAGGTTGTAATAGCCCACCACCAGGCCCCGAGCACCGTGGAACCCGTACGACGGGTACCAGATGTGCGAGATGTCGAGATCGGTCTCGGTGATGCCCCCGTAGATGCGGTCGTCGGTCTCCCACCATCGGCGGCGGTACTCGAGCCCGATCTTGCCCGCCGCCAACGGCCTGGGGGTCCGCAGCGCACCGAGCACCTCGGCGCCGAGATTGCCGGGGATCCGGGCGAGGATGTGGGGCGGCAGGGCCGCGACGCAGTAGTCCGCCGTGATCGATCCGCCGCTGTGGACCACTTCGACGCCGTCGGACACGTTCGTGATCTTCGTGACCTGGGTCGAGGTCGTGATCCGGTCCCGTCCGACGGCGTCGGCGAGCTTGCGCGCGATGGCGTCCATCCCGCCCACGGGCTGGAACATCGGCATGGACTGGTCGTAGTCGAAGGTGAAGGCCACCGTGCGGCCGAGCCCGTAGCGGAGCACCTCGGAGACGGACGGCACGGGGCCCAGGCCGACTCCGGCGTCGACTCCGGGGTTCGTCCGGTAACCCCTCGTGGAGGACCCGCGGTAGACGTGGTCGTCGTCGAGCGCCCCGAACTCCGAGAGGAAGTCGAGAAGCACCTCCCTGTCCGCCCGGGTCACCGTCCGGTCGAGCGCGCCCGTGTTCGTGGCCTTCGCCAGAAGCTCGCTGACGTACCCGTAGGTGTCGGCACGTGCCGTGCGGGCCCGGACGGGAGCCTTCATGGTGTGGTTGTAGATGTAGGCGTTGGGGTTGTCGTTGACGAACACCTCGACGGGAACGCCCAGCTCACGACAGTAGTCGAGCGTGATCATCCACTGGGCGATGCGCGCGGGACCGGCGTTGAAGTAGACGCCGTCGCCGAATCGGGCCTCCTGCGTCTCGCCGTTCAGCTCAGATACCCGGTCGCCGCCCCTGATGGTGAAACTGCGCCCGCCCACCCGGTCGCGCGCCTCCAGCACCGTGCAGTCGTAGCCGGCCTTGCCGAGCTCGTAGGCCGTCGCCAGGCCCGCCACGCCGCCGCCGAGGATCACGACCTTGGCGGCCGCCTTCCCCTTCAAGGCGAAGTCGGAGCGCTGCGGCGGCGCGTAGTCGCTTTCCTGCCGATCGGGGGCGAGGCCGAGAGCGCCCATGGCCGCGTACATGGCCCCCGCCCCGCCGGCGACGCCGAGCCCCACCAGCAGGGCCCTTCGCGAGATCCCGTCACCCTTGGACATGCTCATGTGAGCACTCCAGGGGGCCTCGCCTGAACCGGTCTATCGTCGGACGCGATCATGCAATTCGCACATCCCGTCCCACCCGCCACATCGGCAAGCGTGATCATGCAAACCTTCCAGATTCGACCGGCCTCAACGCGTTACGTGATCATGCACAGCGGTCAGCCGTACACCCCGCTGCCGCATGCGATCCGGCCGGCGATGGTGGCGAAGATACCGAAGAGGGCCATGATGTCCCAATAGTCGTCTGTGGTGAACTCGGTGTGCCTCGGCCCGACCAACCGGGTCCCGGGGACGATCGCACAGCCCGCCGCGATGTCGGTGGAGTTCCACTCCACACCCAGCGTGTACGGCGGGCTCACCACGTAGGGACGGAAGGCGGACAGGCGGCCGAGCGCCCGGGCGGTGGCCGCACGGATGCGGGCCTGGGCGACGCCCGGCGGCAGCAGTTCGGCCGAGAACCTGTCGATCCCCTTCTTCACGGCGACCGTTTCGACGTCGCCGAGCAGGTCCCGAGCCTCCTCGCACGCCGCCTCGTCGCCGGTGACGACGACCACGGGCACTCCGAGGGAACCCGCGAGGCCGGCGACCAGGCGTATCTCGCCGCAGATCTCGCCGTTCAGGTAGACGTCGTGGATCTCCTTGCCCATCCACGTGTGGTTGAGCACCCCGTGCTGGACACCGGCCCGGGCGTGATATCCGGCGAAGCAGGCCGCGGCGAAGTCGCCCGACAGGCCCTGCCCCATCCGGTGCGGCTTGCCCGGCCCCCTGATCAGCGAGGCCCGCGGGTCTATCAGATCGATCCTGAGGTTCTTGGTCGACCCGTGCGCGTCGTTGATCAGCACCGTGTCGGCGCCGGCGTCGAAGGCTCCCTCGACGACGGCGTTCGCGTCGCCGGTCATCAGCTCGCAACCGCGCTCGTAGCCCCGGCCTCCGGCGTGCATCTCCTCGGGATCGGTCAGGCCGGAGACACCCTCCATGTCCACCGACACATAGATCTTCATCACGTCTCCCAGGTTTCCACCCGCCGCGCCTCGTCCTCCGTCATGAGTCCGACGTTATCCACCATGTAGGCGTCCACCTGCTTGCGCCACTGTTCGGGGACCTCGTCGATCGCCGGCGCGTAGCAGTGTTCCAGCCAGCGAGTCGACTCCTCCGTCGCCTGGAGGTACGCGGCCGCCTTGGCGAACATCGTGTGCTCGATGCCGGGCACGTGCGCGACGCCGTACTCGATCATTTCCTGTCCGCCGTACGGCGGCGGCTCCTGCCACCTGCGGGCGATGGGCATGTCAGCGGTGACCGTCGTGTTGAGCGGGCGCCTTTCGATGGCTGCCTGAATCAGCTCCTTGTACACGCACTTCGCGCAGACTCCGCACGCCCCCCCGCCCTTGGATCCGCGCAGACACCAGCGGACGTGATCGCGAAGGTCGGACGCAAGGGCGAGCCGCATGGTCACGGCTTCGCTGATACCCGCCACGGGCAACACGAGCGGCAACCCGACTGCCTTGAACAGGCTTCCCCACTTGCCGTGCCCCGACCATATGGGGTTGTCGGGAGTGAAGTGGTGGGTGTACCGACCGCCACCGAGCCAGCGTGAGCCGAGCTCATAACCCAGTGCGATCCCCCCCAAGTCCATCTCGTCCGCGAGAAGGAGGGCACCGACGGTCACGGCGTGGTGTTCGGGATATCCCGGCCCGGGCAGGCGGAGGAGAAGCTCCAGATCCGACTGGACGATCGCGACATCGCGCCCCGTCTCCCCCGCGAGGCCCGCCAGCACATCCGAGCGGTAGAAGGACCACCGGTTCGGCACGCGTGGGTGCCTGATCCGCTGGAAGTGGACGAACGGCGCGTCCGGGAAGACGTCCGCCACCGCCATCGAGTCGGCGCCCCCGCTGTAGGAGACCGCCAGCCGTGTCCCCGATCGGGGGTCCCCGCCGACCGGGCCGGCGTCCACGTTCCAGTGGGTACGGAACACCTCCGCGAGCGCGGGTGAGATCGGCCGGTCGAACGTGACCCTCTGCCTGGTCCACGGGGCGGCCACGGTCCACGCGGCGACGGCGAGGAGGTCGGGATGGACGTCCGCGCCGCTCGTCCTGTCCTTGGGCAGCCGTATCTGGCAGGTGTTGGTGCGCAGTTCCAGCCGTGCCCCGTCGGTACAGGTGCCCGTGACGTCATCTTCCGGGTCGAGCAGGAAGGTCAGGTTCCAGATGCCGTCGGCGACGGTCCACTTGACGCGCATAGGGTTCTACCTCACAGATTTGTGGCGGGGGTCTGCGCGGACAGGCCGTCGATGGCCTGCCACACGCGCACCTCGTTCTGCAGGACGTGGTCGAGCGCCTCCGCCGTCCGTTCAGCCAGCCGGTGGCCCTTCACCGCCTGATCGTTGGCCTTGTTGACGGTCGCCGTGAGCTGCTTCAACGCGCGAACCTCGGCGCGCAGTGCGACGATCTCCTCGCGGAGTGACTGGTTCTCCCGCTGAGCGTCCTTGACGGCCGCGCTGACGACGTCCTTCACGACATCCTTCGCGATGGCCTTCGCAATGTCCTTGGCGGACTCTTTTGTGGCGTACGCCGCCGCGTCGTCCCTGCGGTCGTCCTTGGTCTCCCGATGGAGCCTCCGGAACTCATCCCGGATGTTTCTGACGTCCTGCCGATGGTCGGCCTGCGTGACATATCGAGCGTCCAGCCGAGACAGAAAAGCCCGGCGAACCCGGGCCGGGACGAGAACGCGTCCAACGAACCGCATCATGGGTCGCAACGATAGACCCATCACCACACACGCTCACACGTACGGGAAAATCCGACCGAATGAGTCTATCGGCCGGTAAATGTGGGCCTCCGCTTGTCCGCGAAAGCGGTCATCCCCTCCTTGGCGTCCTCCGTCGCGAACAGCCCGGAGAACTGGAGCCGCTCGATCTCCAGGCCGGTGTCGAGGTCGGTCTCCAGCCCGTGGTCGACCGCCAGTTTGGCCGCCCTCACCGCCGCGACGGGACCCTCCGCGAAGGTCGCGGCCAGCTCGAGAGCCGCCGTGTAGACCTCGCCGTCCGGCACCACCCGGTCCACCAGGCCGATGGACAGGGCCTCGGCCGCGGCGACGTGCCGTCCGGTGAAGATCAAGTCCTTGGCCCGCGAAGGACCGATCAGCCGCGGCAGGCGCTGGGTGCCTCCCGCGCCCGGGATGATGCCCAAGGTGATCTCCGGCTGGCCGAGTTTGGCGCTCTCCCCCGCCACGCGGAAGTCGGCGCACAGGGCGAGCTCGCAACCGCCGCCCAGGGCGTATCCGGTGATGGCGGCGATGACGGGCTTGCCGATCCGGGCCACCGCGGTGAAGCAGTTCTGGAGGACCTTGGAGTGAACGGCCATGTCCGCGTAGGACATGACGGCCATCTCCTTGATGTCCGCACCCGCAGCGAACACCCGCTCGCCCCCGTAGATGATCACAGCGTGCACGCCGGGGTCGGCGTCGACGAGCCGGGCCGACTCGGCGATCTCCTCCTGAACCTGCCGGTTCAGGGCGTTCATCTTCGGCCGGTCGAGCCGAATGGTCGCGATCCGGTCCACGATCTCCACGCTGACGAACTCACCCATGACACCCTCGTCCTTCCGCCCGCCCGGTCCTGTAACAGACGCCGAGACCGTAACACCATAGATCAACGGGCCAGCGGCAGCAGGTGCTGGGGCTCACGCGCCTGGGCACGCGCGATGGCCCTGCGGTAGATGCGCTCGTATCCCCGAGCCATCATCGCGACGTCGAAACGCCTCACGGCATGGGCGCGGACGACGGCGAAGTCCAGCCCGCCCGCCTCCTCGATCGCGGCGGGCAACTCCTGCAGGGAGTCCCGGACGAATCCGGTGACGCCGTCGACCACGATCTCGGGGACCGACCCTCGCCGCAGCGCCACCACGGGCGTGCCGCAGGCCATGGCCTCGATCATGATCATGCCGAACGGCTCCTCCCACTGGAGAGGGAAGATCAGGCAGTGGGCCTTGGACAACAACTCTCGCTTGAGCTCCGCGCCCACCTCCCCCAGGTATTCGACGTCGGGACCGAGAAGCGGCTCGACGTGGGTGTCGAAATAGGCCTGCTCCGCACGCTCGGTCCGCTTGCCGGCCAGCAGGATGCGGCGGCCGGCCGCCCGCGCGGCCTCGATCGCGAGGTGGGCTCCCTTGTCGGGGTTGAACCGTCCCAGCCACAGGACCCAGTCGTCCTTGCGGTCGCGATAGGGGAACGTGCTCACGTCGACCGCGTTGTGGACCCTGCCGATCCAGTTCAGGTCGGACGCGAGGGCCCGCTGCGCCCAGGAGATGGCCACGAGCGAGACCGTCGTCGCCAGCGAGCGATAGAACCGCCCGAACTCACCGGTGACCTCCCCATGACAGGTGACGATCGTCGGTGCTCCTCTGCCACGGGCGCCCAGAGGACCGGCCAGCGAATGATCGTGGATCACGTCGGCCTCGATGTCGTCGAGGAACCGTGCGGCCTGGGCCGCGTGGACCATCTCGGGGATCGCCTCTCCTATGCGCTCCGACGGCGGCTCGTCATAGGTGCGCAGATCGACGCCCGCACCCGCGCCGATCAGCGTTACCCGGTGGCCTCGCAGCGTCAGGCCCCGCGCCAGGTCGGCCGTCATCGACTCGATGCCGCCATAGCCTCTCGGCGGGATGTCGTACCAGGGGGGCGCCACCATCGCAATGTGGAGCCCGCCCCCGTCGCCGCCCTCGTTGCTGCCCTCTGCACCGGACGGCTCCGCCGGGTCGATTTCGGCAGGATCGATTCGCGGAGGGTCGACATGGGCCGAGTCGACGACCTTGGCCGAGCCAACTTGGGCCGAGCCAACTTGGGCCGAGCCGATCGGGTCCGGGTCCATCAACTCCATCTGGTCTATCGGGTCCATTGGGTCTATCGAGTCCATCGGGCCTCCAGAATCCGCCCCCGCAGAAGGGGTCGCCCCCTAGATCAGACCGTTTGCCCCTTTCGTCACACTTTGTTCCCGCCTTGCCGCCAAGTCAGGCCCCGGACATGGTCGAAGGAGAGGGAGATCCGTACGATCACAGCGGCCCACTGGACCGGAGCCCGACCAAACAAGGGCCGTGTGAGTGGGAACCCGCGATAGCTGGGGGCGGGCGAGTGGGCTGGGTGGGCCCGGTGGCGTCGGGGGCCTCAGGGGTCAGCGCCAGTCCGGGACGGTGTCCGGACTGGTGGTATCCAGGTGGGCGGTATCCGACAGGCGGCGTCCGGACGGGCGGCGTCCGGGCAGGCCTAGCGATGTGAGCGGCCTCGGTGACTGGTGCCAGCCCAGCACAGAGCTAGCCCAGCACAGAGCTAGCCCGGGACGCTGGCGGCCCAGGACGATGGCGGCCCAGGACGATGGCGGCCGATGACAGCGCCACCTCACCGGTTGGCCCTAGTGTCCGATCTGCGTGTCCGATCTGCGCGGGCCGGCGCACGCGAAGCCCGCCATGCCCGTGATCAAGGCGCGTTCGGGCCGCGCGCGCCCGCCGTTGTGGTGTTCATGGCGTCGGCGGATGCGGCTCGTGCGGGTGATGGTCTGCGGGAGGTGTGTCGAGGTCCCGTCCGGGTGAAAGCCCAGCGGTCCTTACCTTCGGGACGGCGCTCGTAGCGGTGAGGACGGCGATAGCGATCACGGTTGTGGAACTGACAGGCCGGACCCAGCATCCGCAGGTCCGTCCTACCGCCGTCGATCCAGTTGTCAGCGTGGTCGATCTGGCACATGGTGGCCGGAAGCGGGCAGCCATCGACCCAGCAAGTGGCATAACGGGCGAAGACCGCTCTGCGCTGAGCCCAATTGGCCAGGCGCGCCGTACGACCCATATCCAGGACCTGACCGTCGGCATCCATCACCAGCCGCACCAGTGCTGAGGTCCGCGCGAGCCGAGCCACATCATCAGACGACAACAACTCCCCCGTGGCCAGAAGCAACCCCGGCATCGCCCACCCCAGACCTGACAGCCCCGATGGCCTCTCCCCAGGGGCCGGCCATGGTCCAGATTCACGTTCACCTCCAGGACCACTCCCGGCACCGCCTCCAGAGCCGCTCGTGGCACCGCCTCCGGGGGCACGTCCAGACGCGGCCCCAGGTGTATGCCTGAATGCGGAACCAGACGGCTTCATCTCTCCGGGGTCGCCTGCATCAGCCGCCGGCGGAGCATCCCCATGGCCATGCCCGTCTGCGGGGCCGTCCTTTCGTCTGCCAACAGGACCACCAGTGGGATCGGCGGCAGGGTCAGACGGGTGATCCTTGGGGAGGGATTCCACGTTGACCAGGACGAGCAGCTCAGTGGTGATCTTGCTCTCGAGGAGGACCATGAGGGCGTCCGCATTGCGGACCCGCAACGGGCGGTCATCATCATCGGTCTTCGGTTGGGCATAGGCGTCCAGCCAGGTCCGCAACCGGGCCGCCGCCTCTCGGGGAAGCCGGAACTCCCCTTCTATTCCGCCTGAACCGGTCGGACGGACCTGGAGATACCGGCCCGCATAGTCGGCGTCCCTCTCCTTGCCTGCCTGCCCCGGGTCCAGCATTTCCCGCAGATATCGGCCTGCCTTGGCCACCTCGGCCGGGGTCGCCCGGTCCGCCAATGAGACGAGGATCGACTCGGCGATCTCCGCCTGCTCATCGGAGAGACCACTTGTCGCGGCGCAGATCGCGCCGACCTGCCCCTCCGACAGACTGCCCTCGGCGAATCTCACTCGGACCACATGCAGACGAGCCAGTTCCGTCGCAAGCTTGACCAGGTGGGACGCCGATCCCACGCTCGTTCCGCAGGCTCCCTGAAGCCAGGTCCGGGTGCTGGCATGCCCATGAGCTTTGGCCTCGCCCGCACGATGCACCCGGCCCACGCGGGCGGAGATCGCCGAAATCAATCGGTCTCGCGCGAAAAGCAATTCCTGTGATTGCTCCAGACAGGTCGACGGCGAGTCCGGCACTTCAGCCAACGCCAACGCGGACAACACTTCGACAGCCCTGACCACAAGGTCATCCGACCCTTCAGATCCGGCAGCCGAAGCCCGCGTGTCGGACGAGCGGTCCGGGCCGGAGGTGGGCGAGCTCGAGGTGGCCGAGGCCGAGGTAGACGAGCTTGAGGTGGCCGAGGTGGTGGACGAGGCCGAGGTCGACGAGGCCGGCACAGGAAAGACCGCATCGGGAGGATCCGGCGCAGACGGCTCCGAATCCGTCGAGTCGGAGCCGGGAGAGTCCCAGAAGAACGAGCCGGCGGCATCCGAATCCGGCCACGGATCAGTCACCGGCGGGGAACTCAATGCCGAACTGCCGTCGGACGACCACGACCTCGCCCGGGCCGTCACCTCGGCCCACCACTCCGAACCGCACGGCATTTCCCCTGCACCGGAAGAAGATGAGGGGTGCCCCCCTCGCGTTTCAGCCACGCCAACCCCCTCCAGCAATCGAAAATCTGATCCAATAATCTCACGGAGAGTAATCGCTCGGCTACATTTTTCGAACAGAATTTCTATCTGGTGGATGACGGCTTGTTCGGGTAGTGCGGTGGGATTCGGCGTGCTCGCCACCGTCGTCGGACGGCTGCACGCACACGACCCGACGTGCAGCCCGATGGAGCGGACTACGGCCGAGAATTATGGACCGGGTCTAGCGAGTCCACGATTGACGCATCGGGGCACAACGACCGCTCTTCGGATGCGGCCGGGGCCGCGCATGATCACAAACGCGGCTACGACTGGTCGACACGCATCCATCGAGGCCGCGCGCGGCAATAGCCGCAGGCGCGACTGCGAGGCGTCGATCTTGGCATACAGGCACTGATGCGTGCGGTCGAGGCGGTGAGACGCGAGCTCGTGCATGATCACGCCGTTGAGGGGACGGCGCGAAGCGGCTTCATCCGTCACGGCAAGGAACCGCACGTATGAGCCCAGCCGGAACATGCGCCAGTGATGGGCGATTCGCCTCAGTGAGCTGGTGCGGCGATCTCGCGTGAGCATCCCGGTGTCGAGTACGGCGGATACCGCACAAATTCATCCCGGTCGCAGGTGTGGTGGTCGCGCACAAGCATCCTGGTAAGCAGGTGCGGCGATCTCGCGTGAGCGTCCCGATGTGCACGTGTGGCGATCTCGCATGGACATCCCGGCGACGGGTACGGCGATCCCCCACAACCCATCCCGGGTGAACAGGTGCGGCGAGCTCGCATAGACGTCCCCGGTCACGGGTACGGCGGATCCCGCGCAAACTCATCCCATACCGGATGTGGCGATCTCGCACAACGACGAGACCGCCACCTCCGGCGACGCACCGCCGCCCCGCCACCCGGTCACCCGTCGACGTCACACGGCGGCCGCTGACCGACGTGCGGTCAGAATCTGCTCCTCTAGCGGAGGGTTCCGTTGGTCATCCCCGCCGGCTCCTCCGGAGCGGAGACGAGACCGAGTTCCGCGGGCGACGCCATGAGCGGATGGAAGGGCACCACGCGGACGGTGTAGCCGAAGGCCCCCGTGCGGTCCAGCGGCAGGTCTCCGGTGTAGTACGCCCTGCCGTCGTCGTCGACCGAGTCGGCCTTGAGGGTCACGTAAGTGGGCGAGATCAGCTCGTCGTGCGGTCCGACGCGGCCGTAGGCCGCCTGCACCTGGACGTCGTCGGCGGACAACTCGCCCAGCGCGATGGTCGCCCGCAACTCCAGCCGCGCCCCGAGCTCGGGAGCGTCCCCGATCCCCGCGGCCTCGACGTGCTCCACGCGGATCCCGGGCCACGCCTGGGTGAGCCTCAGCTTCCACGCGGCGAACTGACGGGCGTTCTCGTACCCGTCCGCCACGAGCGCGCGGGCGGAGCTCGCGGCCGGCGTGTACAGACCGACCACGTAGTCGTGCAACATCCGGCCGGCGAGCACCTTGGGCCCGAGCGAGCTGAGCGTGTGCTTGACCATCTCCAGCCACCGCCGGGGCAGGCCGTCGGCGGCGCGGTCGTAGAAGCGGTCGGCGACCTCACGCTCGATGAGGTCGTACAGGGCCGTCGCCTCCAGCTCGTCGCGCCGCTCGGGGTCGGTGACGCCGTCGGCGCTGGGGATGGCCCATCCGTTGTTGCCGTCGAACCACTCGTCCCACCATCCGTCGCGGATGGAGAGGTTGAGGCCGCCGTTGAGCGCGGCCTTCATACCGGACGTGCCGCAGGCCTCCAGCGGCCGCAGCGGGTTGTTCATCCAGACGTCGGAGCCGGTGACCATGAGCCGGCCGAGGGTCATGTCGTAATCGGGCAGGAAGACGATCCGGTGCCGCACGTCCTCCTGGTCGGCGAACCGGACCATCTGCTGGATGAACTTCTTGCCGCCCTCGTCGGCCGGGTGGGCCTTGCCCGCGATCACGATCTGGACCGGCTTGTCGGGGTCGAGGAGCAGGCTCTTCAGCCTCTCCGGGTCCGACAACATCAGTGTGAGCCGCTTGTAGGACGGCACGCGGCGGGCGAACCCGATCGTCAGCGCGTCGGGATCGAGCGCCTCGTCGACCCAGCCCAGCTCCGCCTCCGCGGCGCCCCGCTGCCGCCAGGACTGCTTGATGCGCTTGCGGGCCTCTGTCACCAGGTGGGCCCTGAGCCTGCCCCGGATCGACCAGATGTCGGCGTCGGAGAGCTTCCGCACGGCATCCCAGCCCTGCGACATGTCGATCAGGGAGGGCAGCTCGTCGCCCGCGAGCTCCATGACCTCGCGGCCGACCCAGGTTGGGGCGTGGACGCCGTTGGTGATCGAGCCGATCGGCACCTCCTCGACGTCGAAGCCCGGCCACAGGCCCTTGAACATCTCCCGGCTGACCTCGCCGTGGAGCTCGGAGACGCCGTTGACCCGCTGGGCGAGTCGCATGCCCATGACGGCCATGTTGAAGACGGCCGGGTCGGAGTCGGGGCCCTCGGGCTCGGCGCCGAGCTGGAGGATGCGGTCGACGCTCACCGTCGGCCAGGCGTTGGACCCGCCGAACTGCCTGGCGATCATCTCGGTCGGGAACCTGTCGATCCCGGCGGGGACCGGCGTGTGCGTGGTGAACACGGTGCCGGCCCTGACGGCCTCGAGGGCCTCGTCGAAGGACAGGCGCGCCTCGGTGAGCTCACGGATCCGCTCGATGCCGAGGAATCCCGCGTGGCCCTCGTTGGTGTGGAACACCTCGGGCTCCGGGTGGCCGCTGATCCGGCAGTACGCCCGCAGAGCGCGGACGCCGCCCACGCCGAGCAGCAGCTCCTGCATGAGCCGGTGGTCGCCGCCGCCGCCGTAGAGACGGTCGGTCACGTCCCTCGCCGCGGCGTCGTTGTCGGAGATGTCGGAGTCCAGCAGGAGCAGCGGGACCCTGCCGACCTGGGCCACCCAGATCTGGGCGTGCAGCGTGCGCGAGCCCGGCAGGCCGATCCCGACCCGAGCGGGCGTGCCGTCCGCCTCCTTGAGCAGGGTGAGCGGCAGGCCACCGGGGTCGAGCGACGGGTAGTGCTCCTGCTGCCACCCCTCGGGCGAGAGCGACTGGGAGAAGTAGCCGTGGCGGTACAGCAGGCCGACGCCGAGGATCGGCACGCCGAGGTCGCTCGCCGCCTTCAGGTGGTCGCCCGCCAGGATGCCCAGGCCGCCCGAGTACTGCGGAAGGGCGGCGGCGATGCCGTACTCGGGGGAGAAGTAGCCGATGGCGGCGGGGCCGCCTTCCTGCGACTGGTACCACCGGGGAGCGGTCATGTACTCACGGAGGTCGTCGGCCGCGTCGGCCAGCCGGCGGAGGAAGCGCCGGTCCTGGGCGAGCTCGCGCAGCCGGTCGGCCTCCACCGCGCCGAGAAGGGCGACGGGGTCGTGGTCCACTCGCTCCCAGACCTCGGGGTCCACCTCGGCGAACAGGTCCATGGTCTCCGGGTGCCAGGACCAGCGGAGATTCCGGACCAGCTCGCCCAGCGGCTCGAGCTGCGAGGGAAGGACGGTGCGGACGGTGAACCTGCGGATAGCTCTCACGGGGCCAGACCCTAGTTACTCAGCGCCACGACGCGCGACCGAAACACTCTGTCCGATGCGGGGATGCCCGCGGGCGCGACACTCCCCTGGGTTTCTTGCATAAGCGCTCTCACCACTAACAAACCTGCTCAAACCTCACAAAACTACACTGGCTCAGGTGAATCCCACCGGCGATGCTACGGCCCGCCCACGTGTGCTCGCTCACCACAGAGCGGCCACCCGAACACGCCGTGCAGTCTTTCCGTCGGCAGGGGTAAGAGGGGACTATTGGGGCACTCCCTGTAGGAGCGAAGGTTCCCCGTGACGGGCTCCTCGATGTGCCGCCTCCGGACGGCACAGGCGCGCGACGGCACGACCAGCAGGACGACCAGCAGGACACCGCACCACCCCGGCACCACCTGAGAATGATCCCGCGCGGCCGGATCGGCCGCGTCACGTGAACGCTCGGGCAACCCCGGAAATCGACCTGATTGATCCATTGAGAAGATCTTGAAAATCCGGCGGCACCGGGCGTGCCGTCGCTAACGTGAGTGACGATGATCGGAAGAATCCCAATCCAGGACATCCACCCCGTCGTCGACTGCGGGCGCAGGCCCGCGAAGGCGGCCGCGGGTGAGACCTTCGAGATCAGCGCCACCGTGTTCCGCGAGGGACACGACGCCGTGGCCGCCGGGGTCGTGCTGATCGACCCGAGCGGGGCGTCGAGGCGGCTGCTGCGCATGCGGGAGGTCGCTCCGGGCACCGACACGTGGAGCGTGGAGGTGACGCTGCCGGCCGAGGGCCTGTGGCAGTTCCGCGTCGAGGCGTGGAGTGATCCCATCGCCACGTGGATGCACGACGCGGAGATCAAGATCCCGCGCGGCATGGACGCGGACCTCATGTGCGAGGAGGGCGCCCGCCTCTTCGAGCGGGCGGCGAGAGCCGTACGCGCCGTCGACTGCAAAGACGAGGCCGGGGCCGATCCCTGTGGGCACAGGGCCACGCTGCTGGCGATCGCCGAACGCCTGCGGGACGACCGCGTCGATCCGCGTGCGCGCTTCACCGTGGCGCAGCTGCCGGAGACGGCCGCGCTGGTCGCGGCGCATCCGCTGCGGGACCTGGTCTCACGGTCCAGCAGGGGCCGGGTGCAGGTGGACAGGCGTCGGGCGCTGTTCGGATCCTGGTACGAGTTCTTCCCCCGGTCGGAGGGGGCGGTGGCCGAAAGGGACAGCGACCCCAAGGTCGCCCCCAAATCCGGAAATTTCCGGAGTGCGGCGAAGCGACTGCCGGCCGTCGCCCAGATGGGGTTCGACATCGTCTATCTGCCACCGATCCACCCGATCGGCACGCAGTTCCGCAAGGGACGCAACAACACCCTCACTCCGGAGCAGTACGACCCCGGCTCACCGTGGGCGATCGGCTCCGAGGACGGCGGGCACGACGCGATCCACCCGGACCTCGGGACGTTCGAGGACTTCGACGACTTCGTGGCCAGGGCGAGGGATCTGGGCATGGAGATCGCCCTGGACCTCGCGCTGCAGTGCTCCCCCGACCACCCTTGGGTGAAGGAGCATCCCGAATGGTTCAACATCCGGGCCGACGGGACGATCGCGTACGCCGAGAATCCGCCCAAGAAATACCAGGACATCTATCCGCTGAACTTCGACAAGGACCCCGAGGGGATCTTCGCCGAGGTCAAGCGGGTGGTACGGCTCTGGATGGATCACGGCGTCCGGATCTTCCGCGTGGACAACCCCCACACCAAGCCGGTGAACTTCTGGGAACGGCTGCTGGCGGACATCAACGCCACCGACCCCGACGTGCTGTTCCTCGCGGAGGCGTTCACCCGGCCCGCGATGCTGCAGACGCTCGCCAAGATCGGGTTCCACCAGTCGTACACCTATTTCACGTGGAAGAACTCCAAGACCGACGTGGAGGACTACCTCGGGCAACTCGCCCACGAGACCTCGCATTTCCTGCGCCCGAACCTGTTCGTCAACACTCCGGACATCCTGCACGAGTACCTGCAACACGGCGGGATGCCCGCCTTCAAGATCAGGGCGGTGCTGGGCGCGCTGATGGCGCCGACCTGGGGCGTCTACTCTGGCTATGAGCTGGCCGAGAACGTCCCGGTACGGCCCGGCAGCGAGGAATACCTCGATAGTGAGAAATATCAGTACAAGGTGCGGGACTGGGCGGCGGCCGAGCGTGAAGGACGGAGTCTTGCCCCGTTCATCACGCAACTCAATTTGTTGCGAAGAGCTCACCCGGCACTCCAGGAATTGCGTAACCTACGGTTTCATAGCGTCGACCAGCCGGATCTGATCTGCTTCTCCAAGCGACTGCCCGGCGCCTACGACACGGCCACACGACGGCACGGCATAGGCGATGTGGTACTGGCCGTCGTCAATCTGGATCCGCACAACACCCATGAGGCGACTGTCCGGCTGGACATGCCCGCACTCGGTCTCGACTGGCAGGACCAGTTCGTCGTCCACGATGAACTGTCGGGCGAGTCGTACCACTGGGGGCAGGCCGACTTCGTGCGCCTCGACCCGCACGTCAATCCCGCACACGTCTTCACGCTCCGCCACGGGTCAGTGCTCCGCCCGTGAGCGCGGCCCTGCACATCCGGGGAGTCCACAGGTGAGCTCGACACCTCAGCCCAGCCAGCACCAGCCCATCCCGAACACCTTCACGCACGAGAAGCCGCGGGATCAGTACTGGTACAAACGGGCTGTCTTCTATGAGGTGCTTATCCGCGGCTTCGCCGACTCGAACGGGGACGGCACCGGCGACATCCGCGGGCTGATCGACAAGCTGGACTACATCCAGTGGCTCGGCGTCGACTGCCTCTGGCTCCTGCCGCTGTACGAGTCCCCGCTCCGTGACGGCGGATACGACATCGCCGACTTCATGAAGATCCTTCCTGACTTCGGCGACCTGGGCGACTTCGTCAGGCTGGTCGACGAGGCGCACAAGCGCGGCATCCGCGTGATCGCCGACCTCGTCATGAACCACACGAGCGATCAGCACCCCTGGTTCCAGGCGTCCCGCAACGATCCCGAGGGCCCGTACGGCGACTTCTACGTCTGGAGCGACACCGACGAGAAGTACCAGGACGCCCGGATCATCTTCATCGACACCGAGTCCTCCAACTGGAGCTACGACCCGGTGCGGCAGCAGTACTACTGGCACCGCTTCTTCCACCACCAGCCGGACCTCAACTACGAGAACCCGGCCGTGCAGGAGGCCATGCTGGAGGTGCTGCGCTTCTGGCTGGACCTCGGCATCGACGGCTTCCGGATGGACGCCATCCCCTACCTGTTCGAGCAGGAGGGGACCAACTGCGAGAACCTGCCCGAGACCCACGCCTACCTGAAGCGGGTCCGCACGGAGATCGACCGGCTCTATCCCGACCGCGTGCTGCTGGCCGAGGCCAACCAGTGGCCCGCCGACGTGGTGGAGTACTTCGGCGACCCGGTGACCGGGGGCGACGAGTGCCACATGGCCTTCCACTTCCCGCTCATGCCCCGCATCTTCATGGCGGTCCGGCGCGAGTCCCGCTACCCGATCTCGGAGATCCTGGCCCAGACGCCGAAGATCCCCGAGAACTGCCAGTGGGGCATCTTCCTCAGGAACCACGACGAGCTCACGCTCGAGATGGTCACCGACGAAGAGCGCGACTACATGTACTCGGAGTACGCCAAGGACCCGCGCATGCGGGCGAACGTGGGCATCCGCCGCCGCCTGGCGCCGCTGCTCGACAACGACCGCAACCAGATCGAGCTGTTCACCGCCCTGCTGCTCAGCCTGCCCGGGTCCCCCGTGCTCTACTACGGCGACGAGATCGGCATGGGCGACAACATCTGGCTGGGCGACCGCGACGGCGTCCGCACGCCGATGCAGTGGACCCCCGACCGCAACGCGGGCTTCTCCGACTGCGACCCCGGCCGCCTCTACCTGCCGGTCATCATGGACCCGATATACGGATACCAGGCGATCAACGTCGAGGCCCAGCAGAAGAGCGCCAGCTCGCTGCTGCACTTCACCAAGCGCATGATCGAGATCCGCAAGCGCCACCCGGTGTTCGGCCTGGGCGACTTCACCGAGCTCAATTCGTCCAACCCGAGCGTGCTCGCGTTCGTCAGGGAGCTCGGGGACGACCGCGTGTTGTGCGTCAACAACCTCTCGCGCTTCCCGCAGCCGGTGGAGCTCGACCTGCGCAGGTTCGAGGGATCGATGCCCGTCGAGTGCATGGGCGGAGTTCCTTTCCCGCCGATTGGCGAGCTTCCGTATCTTTTGACGCTTCCGGGGCATGGGTTCTACTGGTTCACACTGCCCGTACCTTCGAGGGCGGTCGGCGCGAAGGAGGAGTGACGACTTCACTTCAGGAGCTCCTGGCCGGCTGGATCACCGGACAGCGGTGGTTCGCCGGCAAGGGGCGCGCGATCGATGACCTGGCCGTCGACACCCTGACCGAGCTGGATCCGGGCGACCCGGCGCTGGTCCACGCCCTCGTGTCCGTACGGCAGGGCGAGCGGAGCACGCAGTACCAGATCCCGCTCGGCCTGCGGGCGCAGGTGCCCGACCGGCTGAAGCACGTCCTGATCGGGTCGTGCGACTGGCAGGGCCGCCGGATGTGCGCCTACGACGCCGCCCACGACGCGTCGCTGACGTCCCGGCTGCTGAACGGCATGGACTCCGAGCTGCGGGTGCGGCCGCTCGGGTTCCACCGGGTGCCGGGCACCTCGATCGACACCTCGCAGCGGAGCCTCGTGCTGACCGCCGAGCAGTCCAACACGTCGCTGGTCTACGGCGACATGTACATCCTCAAGCTGTTCCGCCAGATCACGCCCGGCCTCAATCCCGAGCTCGAGGTGATCACCGCGCTCGCCGGAGCGGGATCGGCCCACGTCGCCAGGCCGTACGGCTGGATCGAGACGGAGCTGGACGGCGAGGCCACGACTCTGGCGATCATGCAGGAGTACCTGTCCAACGCCAACGAGGGCTGGACGATGGCGCTCACCAGCGTCCGCGACCTCTACGCCACCGCGCAGGGCATGCCGGCGGAGGACGCGGGCGGGGACTTCGCCGCGGAGGCGTTCCGCCTCGGGACGGCGACCGCGGAGGTCCACGCCGAGCTCGCCGGGGCCTTTCCCACGGGAGTGATCGAACCTCCCGAGATCAAACGGATGACCGAGCGCTTCCGGCGGCGCCTGGAGAAGGCCGTCGTCGAGGTGCCCGCGCTGGCCGGGCACGCGCACGTGGCCTACGAGGCGTTCGACCGGCTGGCCGACCTCGACCAGGAGATACCGGTCCAGCGGGTGCACGGTGACTATCACCTCGGCCAGGTCATGCGCACGCCGGCCGACTGGGTGGTGCTCGACTTCGAGGGCGAGCCGGGCCAGCCGCTCGCCGACCGCCGGGCTCTGGACTCGCCCCTGCGCGACGTGGCGGGCATGTTGCGCTCGTTCGAATACGCGGCCCGGCACCTGCTGGCGGGTCACCCGCGCGCGGGTTCCCTGGAGAGACGGGCGCAGGAGTGGGCGGCGCGGAACCGGGCGGCGTTCCTCGCGGGCTACTCGGAGGCCGGCGGCGGGATCCGCGGCCACGACGCGGTCTTCCTGCGGGCGCTCGAGTTGACCAAGGCCGTGTACGAGGTCGTGTACGAGGCGCGTAACCGTCCTTCGTGGTTGCCCATCCCCCTGTCCGCGTTCAGCTGAGATCGTCACGGATCTCTGCGTATCTACCGATTTGTTGGGACCTCGGATGGTTCTAGGGCAGGGTAAAGAAATGGACTTGGACCGGCTGGCCGGCGGGGCGCACCACGACCCCCACTCGATTCTCGGCGCGCACCTCGAGCAGGACGGCGTGACGATCAGGGCCCTCCGGCCCTTCGCCGAGAAGGTCGAGGCGCTGATCGACGGCCGGCCGCACGAGCTGCACCACACGAGTTTCGGGGTCTTCGAGGTCACGCTTCCCGGTGTGGACAAGATCCCCGACTACCGGCTGCGGGTCGCGTATCCGGGTGCCGAGCCGTACGAGACGGGTGATCCGTACCGTCACTGGCCGACACTGGGCGAGATCGACCTGCACCTCATCGGCGAGGGACGCCACGAGCGGCTGTGGGAGGTGCTGGGCGCGCGCGTCCTGCGCCACGAGGACACCGACGGCACGGCGTTCGCCGTATGGGCGCCCAACGCCCAGGGTGTGCGGGTGATCGGCGACTTCAACCACTGGAACGGCGGCGGGCACCCGATGCGCTCGCTCGGCCGTTCGGGCGTGTGGGAGCTGTTCATCCCCGACATCGGGACGGGCTCCCGCTACAAGTTCCAGATCCTCGGGATGGACGGCGTGTGGCGGGAGAAGGCCGACCCGATGGCCCGCCGCACCGAGGTGCCCCCGGCGACCGCCTCGATCGTCGAGCAGCCGGACTACGCCTGGCGCGACGAGGAGTGGCTGGCCGACCGCGCGGGCCGCGACGCCCTGGCCGAGCCGATGAGCACCTACGAGGTCCACCTCGGCTCGTGGCGGCCGGGCCTGTCCTACCGGGAACTGGCCACCGAGCTGGTCTCCTATGTGAAGGACATGGGCTTCACGCACGTGGAGTTCCTGCCGGTGGCCGAGCATCCCTTCGGGGGGTCGTGGGGCTACCAGGTGACGTCCTACTACGCCCCGACGTCGCGGTTCGGCTCGCCCGACGACTTCCGCCATCTGGTCGACGAACTGCACCAGGCGGGCATCGGCGTGATCGTCGACTGGGTTCCCGCGCATTTCCCCATGGACGAGTGGGGGCTCGCGCGCTTCGACGGCACGCCGCTCTACGAGCACGCGGACCCGGCGCGCGGCGAGCATCCCGACTGGGGGACCTACGTCTTCGACTTCGGCCGCCGCGAGGTCCGCAACTTCCTGGTCGCCAACGCGCTGTTCTGGCTGCGGGAGTTCCACATCGACGGGCTGCGGGTGGACGCCGTGGCCTCGATGCTCTACCTGGACTACTCGCGCCGCGAGGGCGAGTGGACGCCCAACATCCACGGCGGCAGGGAGAACCTCGACGCGATCGAGTTCCTCAAGGAGATGAACGCCGTCTGCTACCGCGAGGTGCCGGGGATCGTGACGATCGCCGAGGAGTCGACGGCCTGGCCCGGTGTGTCACGACCTGTCCACCTCGGGGGGCTGGGCTTCGGCTTCAAGTGGAACATGGGCTGGATGCACGACACCCTCAACTACCTGGCGCGCGAGCCGGTCTTCCGGCAGTACCACCATCACCAGATGACCTTCTCCCTCATGTACGCGTACTCGGAGAACTTCGTGCTGCCCCTCTCGCACGACGAGGTGGTGCACCTGAAGGGGTCGCTGCTGGGCAAGATGCCCGGTGACGAATGGCAGCGTTTCGCCAACCTCCGGGCGCTCTACGCGTTCATGTGGGCCCACCCCGGCAAGCAACTGCTGTTCATGGGCGGCGAGTTCGGCCAGGGCGCGGAATGGTCGGAGTCGAAGGGGCTCGACTGGTGGGTGCTCGACTTCGACTTCCACAAGGGTGTGCAGCGCCTGGTCCGTGACCTGAACCGGGTCTACCGGGACACGCCCGCGCTGTTCACGCAGGACGCCACCCCGGACGGCTTCCGCTGGATCGACGCCGACGACGCCTCGGGCAACGTCTTCTCCTTCCTGCGGTACGGCACGGACGGCTCGATGCTGGCCTGCGTCGCCAACTTCTCCGGTGGGGCACACGAGAACTACCACCTCGGCCTCCCGGTGGGCGGCCGCTGGGAGGAGATCGTCAACACCGACGCCTACGAGTACGCGGGGAGCGGCGTCGGAAACCTCGGCACCGTGGACGCCGTGGACACCCCCCACCACGGCCTGCCGTACTCCGCCCGCCTGCGTGTCCCCCCACTGGGCGCCGTCTGGCTGAGGAAGCACCCCACCCCGTGATCATGCACAAGTTCGGGCACATCCCGTCCGACCAGCCCCAACCTCCCGCGTGATCATGCACAGGTTCGGGCACATGCTGTCCGATCAGCGGAAACCCCGCCCGTGATCATGCACAAGTTCGGGCGCATGCCGTACGACCAGCGGAAACCCTGGCGGTGATCATGCACGGATTCGGCGGGCGGCAGGCCGACGTGGCGCTTCGCCGTACGTGATCATGCACGACACAACGGGGTGCATGATCACGGAACGCGTCACCCCAGCCGAGGGAGGGTCTACGCGAATCCGTGCATGATCACGAAAGCGATAAGCCCAGGTCCGGCCACTGATCCACGAATGTGTGCATGATCACCACCAAGGCCGGGGGCGGCGGCGTCGCCTATGGTGACATTTATGGACGCGACACAGGCCATCATGGAGACCGTCGACAGGCTTCGGCAACGCCGTACCGCGGCACTCGTGCTGGAGCTCGATCTCACCGAGGGGTTGTCCGAGGGACCGCCCGCCGACCCGCTCGGCGCCTTGCTGTCCATGCGCAGAGCCCGCCTGACCGACGTGTTGTCCGGCCTCAGGCGCGCCCGAACCGACCCCCGGGTCAAGGCCCTGATCGTGAAGATCGGCGGCAACCCGCTGGGTCTGGGCATGGTCCAGGAGTTACGCGCCGCCGTACTGAAGCTGAGGGCCGCGGGGAAGCTGACCATCGCGTTCGCGGAGACGTTCGGCGAGTTCGGCGCCGGGACCGTTCCGTACTACCTGGCCAGCGCGTTCGAGAAGGTGTACCTCCAGCCGTCGGGCGACGTGGGCCTGACCGGCATCGCACTCGAACAGCGCTTCCTGCGGGACGCGCTCGCCAAGGCCGGGGTGGAGTATCAGCTCGGCCAGCGCCATGAGTACAAGACCGCGGCCAACATGTTCACGCAGAACCGCATGACCGAGGCGCACCGCGAGTCCACGGCCCGCATCGCGGAGTCGGTGACCGAGCAGATCACGGCGGGCATCGCCGAGGCGCGTTCGCTCGAACCCCAGCGGGTGCGCGAGCTCATCGACCAGGGGCCGTTCCTGGGACCGGAGGCGGTGGAGGCCGGCCTGGTGGACGCCCTCAAGTACCGCGACGAGGTGTACGCCGAGGCGGTCAAGGACGGCGCCCATCTGCTGTACGTGTCGAGGTACGCGAAGGCGGCGCTGGCCAAGCGGCTGCCCCACCCCGGCGAGAACGTGATCGCGCTGGTCCACGGCACCGGCGCCATCCGGCTCGGCCGCAGCGGCCGTTCACCGCTCGGTGGTGGTGGCGCCATGGGCTCCGACACGATGTGCGCGGCGCTCCGCTCCGCCCGCCGGGACGACAAGGTCAAGGCCATCGTGTTCCGCGTGGACAGCCCCGGCGGGTCGTACGTCGCCTCGGACGCGATCTGGCGTGAGGTCGTCCTCGCCAGGCAGGCCGGCAAGCCGGTGATCATCTCGATGGGCGACGTCGCCGCCTCGGGCGGGTACTTCGTCGCGATGGGCGCGGACGTCATCGTCGCGCAGCCGGGCACGCTGACCGGCTCGATCGGCGTGTTCGGCGGCAAGCCGGTCGTCGGTGAGCTGCTGGGCAAGCTCGGCGTGGTCACCGAGGCGGTCTCCGAGGGCGCCAACGCCGGCATGTTCTCGCCGGTACGGGAGTTCTCCGACGCCCAGTGGGCCAGGGTCAACAGCTGGCTGGACCGGATCTACGACGACTTCGTCGGCAAGGTGGCGCAGGGACGCGGCCTGACCAGGGAGCGGACGCACGAGCTCGCCAGGGGCAGGGTCTGGACGGGGGCCGACGCGCGGGAAGCGGGTCTGGTGGACGAGCTCGGCGGCGTCGAGGACGCGCTGAGCCTCGCCCGTAAGAAGGCCGGGTTGTCGAAGGACACCCAAGTACGGACATATCCGCGCATGCATCCGCTGGAGCGGCTGCGCCCGCCTGAGTCCAGCGAGGACAGGTCCGCCGCGCTCGCCAAGGTGCGGCTGGAGGCATGGGGCCCGATGGCCCGTCTGGCGGGCGAACTCGGCCTCCCGGCCTACGGCCCGCTGGTGCTTCCCGGCTGGTGGACGATCCGCTGAGCCGGCGTCCGCGTGCCATGAAGATCGTCACCACACACACCGCGGACCTGGACTCCGCCACGCTGCGGGAGGCACGCGCCCTCCTCGACGACGTCTTCCAGGGAGACCTGGACGATCACGACTGGGATCACTCCCTGGGCGGCGTCCACGCCCTGGTCTGGGAGGGAACGGACCTGGTCGCGCACGGGTCCGTCGTCCAACGGCGCCTGATGCACGGCGGCCGGGCACTTCGCGTGGGATACGTCGAGGCCGTCGGCGTACGCGCGGACCTGCGCAGGCACGGGTACGGCGCGGCCGTGATGGCCGCGCTGGAACGGGTGATCCGCGGCGCGTACGACATGGGTGCGCTGAGCAGCGCGGACGAGGCCATCGGCTTCTACGCCGCGCGCGGCTGGAGGCTCTGGCTCGGGCGGACGTGGGCGCTCACGCCGGACGGAGCCCGGCGGACGGAGGAGAACGACGGCGGCGTCTACGTCCTGCCGGTGACGGTCGCACCGGATCTGGCCGGCGATCTCACGTGTGACTGGCGGGACGGCGACCTCTGGTAGCCCCGCGGCCTCGGCCTTCGCGCGGCGCGGGATCAGCTTCGTGGTGGTGAAATGCCACGCCGGCTGCCGGACATGTGCCCGGTGTCAGCTTCCGCGCGAGACGCCGTGACCCGGCGTACGCCTAAGGAGAGAGATGCCGCCCCCTGATGAGAAACGGCGCAGGTTCGAGGCGATCTACGCCGCCAACCACGACCCGGTGCTCGGGTACGTGTTACGCCGCACCGCCAACCCCCACGACGCCGCCGACGTCCTCGCCGAGACGTTCCTGACCGCCTGGCGGCGGCTGGACGACGTGCCGCCTGACGAGCAGACCAGACCATGGCTGTACGGCGTGGCCCGGCGTGTGCTCGCCAATCACCGAAGGGGCGAGCGACGGCGCCTGGCGCTCGGCGACCGGCTCAGGTCCGATCTCGCCGACGAGCATGCCGGCGAGGTGCCCGCGGACCTCCGCCCGATCATGGAGGCGCTGGACTGCCTGCCCGAACGCGACCGGGAACTCCTGACGCTGGTCGGCTGGGAGGACCTGGACGCCGGCCAGATCGCCACGGTGCTCGGCTGCTCGCGCAACGCCGTACGGATCCGGTTGCACCGCGCCCGCCGGCGCTTCACCCGCGAGCTGGAACGTCGCGGCGCCCTGTTCGAAATGCCGATGCACCAGGTCCGGGTGGCGAATGGAGACCACGTATGAATCCCGAACTGCTGATCAGAAAGGCCGCCCCCGTGACCGACGAGGAGGTCTCCACCATGGTCAGCCCTCTGACGAGGACGGACCTGGCCGAACGGATCATGGCCACCACCGTCGAGGAGGCCCCCCGGAGAGTGTCGCCCCGGCGCCGTCTGCTGCTGGGCGTCGCCGTGGTGGGCGTGACGGCCGCCGCGGCGGTCGTCGTGACGTCCTCCGCGACCCCCGGCCAGAAGGTCGGCCCCCTGCAGGTCGGGCCGCCGAGCGCCCAGGCCGCGGCCCTGTCGTTCAGCCGCGATGGCGACTACCTGATCGTGAAGGTGAAGGACCCGGTCGCCGATCCGGCCCGCTACCGGCGGGAGTTCGCAGCAAGAGGACTGGACGTCGACCTCACCCTGGAGCCCTCCTCCGCGAACAGAGCCGGCTCGGTGCTCATGATGGGGGGCGACGAAGAAGGCAACGACGTGCGGATGATCACGGCGGAGGGCGCGTGCGGGCCGTACACCTGTGGCGTGGGCGTCAAGATCCCGGTGTCCTTCAAGGGACATTTCAGCGTCGTCTTCGGGCGGGTCGCCCTGCCGGGCGAGCACTACAACACCGGCGAAGGAGACGTGCCCGGTGAGGGTGTCGGACTGAGCGACGTCCAGGGCCGCACGGTGGCCGACGTGCTCGCCGAGGCCGCCAGACGGGACATCACCCGGATCGAGTACCGCTACGAGGAGGACGGCTCCGACCAGCCGTACCCGAACGGGATCCCGGCCGACAAGGTCGAGCAGGACTGGTACGTCCACAACGCGCTCGCGGGCAGCGACGGCCAAGTGATCATCTTCGTCGGCCCCGACCCCCAGGGCTAGGGTTCCAGGGCTGGGGCTCCGGGGCTGGGGCTCCGGGGCTGGGCCTCCGGGGCTGGGGCTCCGGAGCTAGGCCTCCGGGGCGGCCTTGATCCCAGGCACGGGCCGATAGCGGCCGCGGAGCCGTACCAGCGGGGCCTTCGAGACGTCGACATAGGCGACGCCGAGAACCTGGCCGATGAAGAGCGTGTGGTCGCCGGCCGGGACGACCCGCGTGGTCTCGACCTCGAGCGCGGTGACTCCACCATCGATGACCAGGGCTTCGCTGTGGTCCCCGCGATGGTGGGGAGTGCTCGCGAGGAGCAGCCGGGCGCTGGGCCGTCCGGGGGTGGCGAACCTCGACGCGATCGCCTGCTGGCCGTCCGCGAGGAGGCTGGCCGCCCACCGGTCGTTGCGGAGCAGCACCTCGGTCAGGTAGCTGCTGGAGTCGAGGCTGACCAGGACGAGGGGCGGGGCGAGGGACACCGACAGGAGCGTGGCCACGGTGGTGCCAAGGTCGTCGCGACCGTCCTTGACGGTGACCACCCCCACCCCCGCGGGCACCTGCCCCATGGCCTCGGTGAACACACCCCCGCCCCTTCCCGTCGTGATCATGCACAGGTTCATGGATGTGCAGGTCCACAGGTTGATGATCATGCACAGGTTCGGGTGGATGTACTCCCACCTGCCCGAACCCGCGCCGTGATCATGCACATGTTCGCAGACTTGCGCCCCGGCCTGCGCATTTCCAGTCCGTGATCATGCGCAAGTTCTGCGACGTACGGCCCGGCCTGCGATTTCAGTGCCCGTGATCATGCACTGTCAGCACAGTGCATGATCACGAACGCCATTCCCCCACGTCGGCGGACCAGTTTACGAATCCGTGCATGATCACGAAATGTGTTCACGCAGGTGAAGCCGCCTTTCCGCGAACCTGTGCATGATCACGCGGAAAAAGGGAGGGGTGCGGTTAGAGAAGGCCGTTCTGGGTCAGCCAGTCCTTGGCGACCACGGGCGGGTCGTCCTTGTCCACGGAGATCCGCTTCATCAGGGACAACAAGGTGTCCGTGGTGAGCTTGCCCGAGACCGCGTTGAGCGTCGAGGTGACGGTGCCGTCGACCCCGGCCTTGTAGACCAGGGGCGTGACGTTGTCGGAGCCGAACGCGTTCTTGGTGTCCTGCAGCGAGACCAGGTCGTTCAGCACGATCTTGGGGTCGGTGGTGAACACGTTGCCCACCTGGATCGTGCCGCTCTTGATCGCGTCAGCGGTGGTGTCACCCGTCGGCTTCCACTCCTTGAACTCCAGGCCGTAGACGTCCTTGAAGTTCTGCTCCTGCCGCTCCTTGAACTCCGGCGGACCGCCGACGATGTAGTTCTTGGACACCTTGGCCAAGTCCTCGATCGTGGTGAGCTTGTCCTTGGTCGCCGTCTCCTTGGTGACCGTCAGGGAGTTGTTGTCCTGGGCCTCGGATGGGTCGAGGACCCCGAGCTCGGCCGGAAGCTTGGCCTGCAGCCCGGCGACGATCTCGTCCTTGGTCTTCGCGGTGCTCGTCTTGTCGACGAAGGCCAGCAGCGAGCCGATGTACTCGGGCACGACCGTCAGGCCGCCACTCTTGACCTGGTCGTAGACGACCTCACGAGTGCCGATGTTGGGCTTCTCCTCGACGGTGACGCCCTTGGCCTGGAGAGCCTGCGCGTAGATCGAGCCGAGCAGGATGCTCTCGGGGAAGTTGAACGAGCCGACGACGACCTTGGCCGACGTTCCGGCCGAAGTCGCCGGCGCGTTCGACGGCGTGGCGGAGGTCAGCGGATCGGAACCTCCACACGCGGATAGGGTCAGCGCCGCGGTCACGGCGACCACGGCGGCGGTGAGGATGCGTTTCATCAAAAATCCCTTCACAATCGGGAGGTAATAGGGAGATTAGCGGACCTGTCGCACTCCTGGGGAGACGACCACCCGGTTGAGCAGCGTGAAGCCCAACTGGACGGCCAGCGCGAGGAGCGCGATGAGTACCGCTCCCCCGATCACGTCCGAATATGTCTTGGTCGCCAACCCGTCGATGATGAACCGCCCGAGCCCGCCGAGGCCGACGAAGGCCGCGACGGAAGCGGTCGACACCACCTGGATGGCCGACAGCCGCAGACCCAGCAGGATCAGCGGCAGCGCGCTGGGAGTCAGCACTTTGAACAGGACCTGGCGCCCCCGCAGGCCCATGCCGTACGCCGCGTCGCGCAGGTCGGCGTCGACCCCCCGCACGCCCTCGTAGGTGTTGACGAGAATCGGCGGGACGGCCAGGACGACCAGAGGAATCAGGACCGGCAGAACGGTCCCCACCCCGATCAGCAGCACGACCAGCACGAGGAGTCCGAGCGTGGGCAGGGCGCGTGCGGCGTTCGCCGAGACCACGACGATGAAGGCGCCGCGGCCGGTGTGACCGATCAGCAGACCCAGCGGAGCGGCGATCACCGCCGCGATGAGGAACGCGGCGGCCGAGAACTCGAGGTGCTCGAGGATGCGCGTGGGAATCCCGTCGGAGCCGGACCAGTTGGCGGCGTTGCCGAAGAAGTCGATCAGCCAGTTCACGCCGTCCTCCTCCTCGCCCGCGACCACGGGGTGAGCAACCGCTGCGCGAGCACGAGCAGGCCGTCGGACAGTACGGCGAGCAGCACGATGAGCACGATCCCCACGACGATCGGCGTGTAGAACTGCCGCTGCCATCCGTCGATGAAGAGGTTGCCCAGGCCACCCTGGCCGATCAGCGCGCCCACGCTCACCAGGCTGATGCTGGAGACCGTCGCCACGCGCAGGCCTCCGAGGACCACGGGCACGGCGACGGGCAACTCGACCTGGAGGAGGCGGCGCAGCGGCCGGAAGCCCATCGCCACCGCCGACTGCCGCACATGCTCCGGCACGGAGCCCAGCCCGTCGACCACGGCGGGGATCAGAACCGCCAGCGTGAAGAAGGTCAGCGGGATGATCACCGTCGACTGCGTGAGCCCGGTGACGGACAGGAAGATCGAGAACAACACGAGCGACGGCAGGGAGTAGACGACGTTCATCAGCCCGGCCGTCGGCTGGTAGAGCCAGCGCCACCGCGCGCACGCGACCCCGAGCGGCAGCGCGATCAGCAGCCCGAACACCACCGGCAGCAATGCCATCACGACGTGGCTCTCCAGAAGCGTCTTGATGGCCGATGGGCCGCCGTTGTCCCAGTTTCTGGCGATCCAGTCCCAGCGGACCAGCGGCTCGTCGTTCATGACTCCGCCCGCCTCGGATCGGTCACCGGGACCTCTCCGTCAGACTCGCGAGCCTGCTCGTCCGGCCCTGTGGCGTGCCGGCGGAGGACCTCGTCCAGCGCGTCCCGCGTCGCCACCCCGATCACGTGGCCGTCGCCGTCCACGGCGATCGCCGTGCCGTTCGGCGAGAGCAGCGCCGCGTCCAGCGCCGCGCGCAGCGAGTCCCTCTCGGGGTCGAAGATTCCGTACGGCAGGAGCCCGCCATTCGATCGCCATCCGAGAGGCCGGGTGTCGTCGTCCACCACGAGATCGGCGGGAGCGGAGCCGAGCCGTACCCCCTTGGCGGGCACGAACGACAGCCGCCGGATGCCGCGGTCCTTGCCGAGGAACTCGCGGACGAAGTCGTCGGCCGGTTCGCTCAGCAGCGTGGCCGGACCGGCCATCTGGGCCAGGTGCCCGCCGACGCGGAGGACGGCGACCGTGTCCCCCAGCTTGATCGCCTCATCGATGTCGTGGGTGACGAACACGATCGTCTTGTGCAGTTCCGACTGGAGGTGGAGCAGTTCCTCCTGAAGGCTCGCCCTGACGATGGGGTCGACGGCGCTGAACGGCTCGTCCATGAGCAGCACGGGCGGATCGGCGGCCAGGGCGCGCGCGACCCCGACACGCTGCTGCTGGCCTCCGGACAGCTGGAAGGGATAGCGCCCGGCGAGCCTGGAGTCGAGGCCGACCAGCTCCAGCAGCTCCATCGCCCGCGCGCGGGCCTTCCTCTTGTCCCAGCCCAGCAGGTACGGCACGGTCGCCACGTTGTCGACGATCTTGCGGTGCGGGAAGAGCCCCGCCTGCTGGATGACGTAGCCGATGCCGCGGCGCAACGTCGGCGGATCGATCGCGCGGACGTCCTGGTCGTCGAGCAGGATCCGGCCCGAGGTGGCGTCGATCATGCGGTTGATCATTCGGAGCGAGGTGGTCTTCCCGCATCCGGACGGGCCGACGAAGACCGTGATCGCGCCCGTGGGCGCCTGGAGGCTGAGGTCGTCCACCGCCACCGTTCCATCGGGGTAGCGCTTGGTCACGCCTTCGAATGTGATCACACGTACCTCGTCCCTCGACAGCAAGCGATCACGACAACAGGCCGGGCGGCATCGGTGTTCCCGGGATCGACTCCCGTGGGCCTTCTCGGCCGCCGCGCCCACCGTGTGCCGCCCGGTCACATGACGTGCCCGTCAGCCTACGGGGCACTCGTCCGATCTGTCCCGTCCAGTCGACGATTCACCGACATGATCAATATGAGAATTCCAACACCGGAATATCTATCAATAGGGCATCTATTAGTGCGCTCGACCACGTTGTCTTGGCATGATTACGCTCAAGAATCCCTCCAGCCCCTCCACTACGAATCAGAGGAGAGCCGGTCGTGTCCTCATCGCTCACCGGTCAGCGCTCGCGGAGCGAGCTGATCGCCGAGCTCTACGAGCGTCACGCCGCCGGGCTGTTCGCGTACTGCCACGACCAGCTGGGCGAGTCGACATCCGCGGGTGACGCCGTGGTCGCGGTGTTCACCGGCGTCCCGACGGCCGAACCGCCACCCCGTGCCGCCCTGTACGCCCTGGCTCGTCGCGAGATCTACCGCAGGGACGTCAGCTACGCCCTGCCTTCCGTCGACTCCGTCGCCGACCCGGCCACCGCGCTGATCGAGCGGGTCTTCCGTGACATCCGGCCCCACCAGCGCGAGGTGCTGCTGCTGTCGGCCGTCTGCGGGCTGGACACCCCTGAGATCGCCGTCGTCCTCGACGTCGCCGCCGACACCGCGGAGGAGCTCACGTTCGGGGCGCAGCGGCGCTTCGTCCAGACTCTCGAGACCGCGACGGCGGCCGCCCGCTCCGCCCCGTACGTCGCCGCCGACGTGGCGGAGGTCTACGACGCGATCGGGGTGGCCCCCGTCGCGGACATCCTCGCCCGCCTGCCCTGGCGCCGTCCGGTCGCCGCCGTACGCGGCCGCGTGTTGTCGTCGCTGGTCCTCGAAGAGTCGGGCATGGTCGACGGCTCCCTCAAACTGTCCGCCAAGAAGTTGTGGCCCACGACTCCCACCTGGCCGTTGCCCCTGAGCAACCCGAACCAGGCGACGGACACCGTCCTGGTGCAGACCGACCCGGCTCCGGCATCGGAGCCGAGGCGCAGGGCCAAGCACGAGGCCATGACCGAGCCCATGCCCAAGGTGCGAGGGTCGATCCTCAACGCGCTCGGCGACAGCCGTACGCGCCGGAGGCGGGCACCCGAGCCGGCGCCGACGGCTTCCGCCTCGGTGCCGACGGCTTCCGCCCCGGTGCAGGCCGATGCGACCTTCGACGCCTTCCGCCCGGCCGAGCCGGAGGCCGCGCAGGACACCGAGATCTCGAATACCCCGGTGGCCGAGGCTCTGGTGGCTGCGCCGCCGGCGCCCCCCGCCCCTGCCGAGACGGACCTGCCGGAAAACGAGCCGGCGGCAACCGTGGAGGCCGAGACACCGGAGCAGCAGGCGACCAAGCCCGGGGCTCGCCTCAAGAAGCGCAAGAAGGCCAAGTCGGGTGAACGCCACTACGACTGGTTGTGGGAGCTCGTGGGCTTCCTGATCTGCCTGGCCATCGCCTTGATCGTGTTCTTCAGCGTCCCCACGATCGTCACCCACTAAGCCCGGCGCGATCCAAGCCCAGCGCGATCCAAGCTCGGCGTGATCATGCACAGGTTCGGAGAGTTGCCCGCCGACCTGCGCAAACCCCACGCGTGATCATGCACAGCTTCGTGATCATGTCACATGACCTGCGCTAACACCCGCCGTGATCATGCACAAGTTCGCGATCAAGGCCCCGCACCTGCGGCAATGATGTTCGTGATCATGCACGGAAAGGCTTTCGCGCCGCCGCCTCACCCCTGCGACAGGATGAGGCCACTCGTGGGGACCCCCGTACCGGCCGTGACGAGGACGTTCTGCACGCCTGCGACCTGATTTACGGCGGTCCCCCGGATTTGCCGTACAGCTTCCGCTATGCCGTTCATGCCGTGAATGTAGGCCTCGCCGAGCTGGCCCCCATGCGGATTGACGGGCAGATGGCCGTCGATCTCGATGCCCCCGTTCTGGATGAAATCCTTCGCCTCACCGTGGCCGCAGAATCCGAGTTCCTCGAGCTGATTAAGAACAAATGGCGTGAAATGATCATAAATGATGGCCGTCTGAATTTCTGATGGAGAAAGCCCGGATTTCTCCCATAATTTACGGCCGACTACTCCCATTTCCGGAAGACCGCTCATGTCATCTCGGTAATAGCTCGTCATCATCATCTGCCCCGAACCCGACCCCTGGGCGGCCGCCGCGATCACCGCGGGCGAGCGACGAAGATCCCTGGCACGCTCGGCGGCGGTCACCACCAAGGCCACGGCGCCGTCGCTCTCCTGGCAGCAGTCCAGCAGATGCAGCGGATCGACGATCCACTTCGATGCCTGATGCTCGGCCAAAGTGATCGGACGCCCATAGAACCAGGCGGCCGGGTTCGTCGAAGCATGCCGCCGCATGGCCACCGCCACTCGGCCGAAATCTTCGGACGTAACGCCATATTGGTGCATATACCGGCGCGCGAACATGGCGACCCAGGCCGCAGGCGTTATCAGCCCGTACGGCACGTGCCAGCTCATTTCGAGCCCCTGAGAGGACGGCTCGCCACTGAGCCTCGCATTGGGCTGGCCGAAACGCCGGCCCGACCGTTCGTTGAACGCGCGATAACAGACCACGACCTCGGCGGCCCCCGTCGCGACCGCCATTGCGGCATGCAGAACCGTGCCGCAGGCGGCGCCACCGCCGTAATGCACTCGGGAGAAGAAGGACAGATCGCCGATGCCCACCTCGCGGGCGACGGCGATCTCATCGTTGGAGTCCTGCGTGTAGGTGACCATGCCGTCCACATCGGACGGCGAGAGCCCCGCGTCGTCGAGCGCGGCGAACACCGCTTCGGCGGCGAGTTGCAACTCCGAGCGCCCGGACTCCTTGGAGAACTCCGTCGCGCCGATGCCCGCGACAGCCGTACGGCCGGACAGGGAGCTCATGGACTCACCCCTTCTGCATGATCACGAAAACGGTCGGTGCAGGTCAATGACGTTGATCGCGAAAGTGTGCATGATCACGGCGAGGGTTGCCGCAGGTCATGCGACATGATCACGAACTTGTGCATGATCACGCGCGGGGGTTGGCCAGGTCGGCGGGCAACTCTCCGAACCTGTGCATGATCACGGCGGAGGCGGTGACGTGGGGGCCGAGGCTCACCGCGCCCGTCACCTCGATGACGGCCTCGTTCTCCTCGACGGTCGCCACCGTGCCGGAGAAGGTCAGGGTGTCGCCCGCATAGGCGGGTACGCCGAGCTTCACCTTGATGCCCCGGAACAGGGCCTCGGGGCCGGCCCAGTCGCTGACATATCTCTCGACCAGGCCGATCGTCGTGAGGATGTTCAGGAAGATGTCCTTCGACCCCTGCGCCTTGGCGAGGTCGGGGTCGTGGTGGACGGGCGTGAAGTCCCTGGTCGCGATCGCGGTCGAGATCACGACTGTGGGTGTCAGCTCGATCGTGAGGGGCGGCAGCGCGCTTCCGGCGACGACCTGCATCACACCGCCTCCTGGATCGGGACCCACATCGGCAGGGTCAGTTCGTCGTCCATCTCCTGATAGGTCACCCGCACAGGCATGCCGACATACACGTCCTCGATGGGGTATTGCACGATATTTCCGACCATCCGTACCCCTTCGGGAAGCTCCACCACGGCCACCACGAACGGCGTCTCCCGCCCGGGCACGGCCGGATGGTGGTGCACCACGTAGCTGTAGACCGTCCCCGTGCCGCCCGCCACGATGTGCGTCCGCTCAGCCGACCGGCACGACGGGCAGACCGGTCCCGGCGGGTGCCTCAGCTCTCCGCACGCGCCGCATTTCTGAATCCGCAGCTCACCCTGCCGCACGCCGTCCCAGAAGAATCGGGTGTCGCCGTTCACGGCCGGCGTCAGCGGGTACGGCTCCCGCTTCACCTTCTCCACCGGGCGAAGCGGCTGGAACTTCAGCAGCCGGAACATCATCTCGGCCACCGGTTCGTCCCCCGAGAACCATGTGACGTTCCAGGTGACGAAGTAGCCCTCTCCGAGCGCGGTCCGCTTGGGCCCCACCATGTCCAGCATGCGGGTGCTGGAGGTCAGCTCCTCCCCCATCGAGAGATAGCGGTGGTAGGTGTGCTCGCAGTTGGTGGCCACGACGCCCGTGTATCCGGACTGGTCGAGCGCGTCGAAGACGTCGTCCATGGCCCTGCGGAACTCCTTGGCCGGGTCCCGGCTCAGTCCCTCCATCGACCACACCTGGATCATCGCCGGAGGGGCCACCGCGTCCTGGCCCGTATAGGCGGGGTTGCGGTCCCCCATCGCCTCGGTCCAGTGGCTGGTCATGATGGCGTTCACGGGGTGGGGGGCCGGGTGGCGGGGGCCGTCCCCCGCCGCGACCGCCTTGTCCGCGAGCGCCATGAGATGGTCCCGCAGTTCGGTCATCGCGCCTCCTCGTCCCTTCGAAAACAGACCCGTCCCGGCCTTCGAAAACAGATTCGTCCCGGCCTTCGGAAACCGACCCGTGACGGTCGGTTCATCGCGGCGGCTTCGGAAGCTGGAGACCCAGCATGGCGATGAGCTCGCGCTGCACCTCGTTGACGCCGCCCCCGAACGTGAGCACGATCGCCCCCTTGACGCCGCGGTCGACCCGCTCGATCAGGTCCTGCGTCTCCTCGTCTCCGGGGTCGCCGAAGCGGGCCAGGGTGTCGCCCACGATCCGGCCCACGTCCTGCATGCGCTCAGAGCCGTAGATCTTGGTGGCGGAGGCGTCGGGCGCACCCAGCCAGCCGAGGTCCATGTTCGCGGCGACCTGCCAGTTCAGCAGCTCGTTCGTCCGGAAGTACGCGTAGACCTGGGCGATCGCCCGCCGGACCGCCGGGTTGTCGTACAGCGGCCTGCCGTCCCGGCCCGGCTTGCCCTTCGCCCACGCCACGAATCTGACGTGGGTGTGCGCGATGTTGCCGGCGGGCCCGAGGGTCACCCGTTCGTGGTTGAGCTGGTTGACGATGAGGTCCCAGCCCTTGTTCTCCGTGCCGACGACCATGGTCGCCGGGACGCGGACGTCGGAGTAGTACGTCGAGTTCGTGTGGTGGCGCCCGTCCATCGTGACGATCGGCGTCCAGGAGAAGCCGGAGTCCGCGCAGTCCACGATCATCATGGTGATCCCGCGGTGCTTGCTCGCCTTCGGGTCGGTCCGGGCGGCCAGCCAGATGTACTGGGCGTGGTGCGCCCCCGACGTGAAGATCTTCTGCCCGTTCACGACGTAGTCGTCGCCGTCCCGCACAGCCGTCGTCCGCAACGACGCGAGGTCCGTGCCCGCGCCCGGCTCGCTGTAGCCGATCGCGAAGTGGCAGTCGCCCGCGAGGATGCGCGGCAGGAAGAAGTCCTTCTGCTCGGGGGTGCCGTACTGCATCAGCGTCGGCCCCACGGTCTGCAGCGTGATGATCGGGTAGGGCACCTCGGCCCTGGCGATCTCGTTGGCGAAGATCTGCTGCTCCAGCGGCCCGAACCCGCCGCCGCCGTACTCCTTCGGCCAGCCGAGCCCGAGCTTGCCGTCCCGCCCCAGTTTGCGGCAGTGCTCCATGTACGCCTGGCCGAACGGATCCTGGGCCAGCTTCGCCCGGTCCTCGGCCGTGAGGCAGGCCGTGAAGTACTCCCTGAGCTCGTCTCTGAGCCGCCGCTGCTCCGGGGTCAGTTCGATGTACATCAGACCAGCGCTCCGATCAGGTCGAGCTGGGCCTCCGTGCCGCCGAGGAGGTGGGCGGCGTTCTTGCCCCAGGCGAAGTAGCGGTGCAGCGGATAGGTCACGTCGAGGCCGATGCCTCCGTGCAGGTGCTGGCAGGTGTAGAGGGCCTTGAGGGCGGAATCGGTGGTGTGGAAGGCGGCGATCGCCAGGTCCTCCTCCGCGGGCAGCCCCTGGGCCAGTCGCCAGGCGCCCGACCACACGGCCACGTCGAGCGCCCTGCCCGCGATGTAGACGTCGGCGATCTGCATGGTCACGGCCTGGAACTCGGCCAGCACCCGGTCGAACTGGCGGCGCGTCCTGATGTATTCGGTCGTCAGCTTGAGCGCCCCCGCCAGCACGCCGGACGCGGTCGCGGTGATGCCGGCGAGCGCGTGCAACCGGAGCGACTCCCACGCCGCACCGTCGGCCTCGCCGACCGCCTCTCCGGGAGCGCCGTCCATGGTGATCACCGCGCCCGGCTCGCCCGTCGACAGCGTCACCTCCTGTACGGCCACGGCCCTCGGTTCGACGAGGAAGAGGCCGACCCCCGCCCCTTCGACCCGGGCCGGGACGAGGATCCCCGACGCCGCCGCGGCATGGGAGACGACGGCCGTGCGCCCGGTGATCCTTCCGCCGGCGGCCGTGGCCGTGGGCGGCTCGCCCGGATCCGCGCCCGGCTCCCTGAAGGCGAACGTGAGCACCGCCTCCCCCTCGGCCAGCGGCGCGAGGGCCTCCTTCTGCGCGGCCGTGCCGTACCGCGAGACGGTCAGGGCGGCGACGAGGCTGGGCAGGACGGGGACGGGCGCCACCCGGGCGCCGGTCTCCCTGAGGATCACCGCCATCTCGACCGCTCCGAGGCCCGCCCCTCCGGCCTCCTCGGGAAGACACGCACCCAGCAGGCCTGCCTGCGCCATCGCCTTCCAGGTCTTCGCGTCGTACGGCAGGCCGCCCTTTTCGTGGGCCTCGATCCGCGCCTGCGCGGCCTCCCGGTCGAGCACGTCCGACGCAAGCGTGCGCAGCTCTGCCTGGGTCTCGTCCACATTGAAGTCCACTGGCCCTCCAGAAGGGCGAACTCGGTCCCGATTTCCGCGCTGTCCCCCGGGGCGTCGCCGTACGCCCCGGACCCGCCTCCTCGCACACCTGGCAGAACCGCAAACTAGAACACATTCTAATCTGTGTCCATAGGGCAGCCCCCAGACCGGCTCCCACATCCCCATAAAACATGAAAAGACATGCAAGGGGCCCGGTATTTGTGACTGGCGAGTAACCACCGGGTCAGACCGGGAATCAGATAACGTGTTCCTATGCGTATCTCGCCTGTCGGCGCGGACGCCCCGGGGCCACATTCCGAGGGGGCATCCGTGGTGGACAGCCATCCGATCTCTCCCACTCCCACACCGGGAGTGCGGACGCGGAGCCAGCACCAAAGGCGCAAGCGCATCGTCCAGGCGGCGGCCGCGCTCGCCTCACGGGGCGGCGTCGAGGCCATGCAGATGCGCACCGTCGCCGAGCGTGCGGGCGTCGCCCTCGGGACCCTCTACCGCTACTTCCCCTCCAAGATGGATCTCGTCGTCGCCGTGGTCGGCGAGGAGATCGACACGCTGGAGTCGAGCATCGAGCGCCGCCCGCCCAGCGCCGCCACACCCGCGGGCCGGGCCGTCGACATCCTGATGCGGGCCACCCGGGGCCTGATGCGTGAGCCGGAGCTCGCCGACGCCCTGATCCGCTCGCTGATCATGGCCGAGGTGGACATACCGTTCGGCGACCGGATGGCCGGGCTGTTGCTGCGGGTCGCGGGAGACGGGCTGACGATGGAGGGCGCGACCGAGGAGCAGTTCGCGCTGGCCGGGTCGTTGTCCGGCGTCTGGGTGCAGGAGTTGCTCGAGATGCTCCGCGGCCGCCGCACCTACGAGCAGGTCCAGCGCAGGATCGAGATCGCCGCAGGCCGGCTCTTCTCCGACTTCTGACCCGCTCCCGGGAGGCGTTCAGCCGCCGGAGTCCTGCCGCGAGTTCAGCGCCAGCAGGGACAACAACGTGTACGCGACGTTCGCCGCGGCGATGCCGGTGATCTCGGCATGGTCGTACGACGGCGAGACCTCGACCACGTCGGCGCCGACGATCTCCAGCCCGGCCAGCCTCCTCAGGATGACCAGCAGTTCACGCGAGCTGAGGCCGCCGACCTCGGGCGTGCCCGTTCCCGGCGCGTGCGCGGGGTCCAGCACGTCGATGTCGATCGAGACGTAGACCGGACCGCCCTCGAGCCGCGCGCGGACGCCGCGGGCCACATCCGCGGCGCCCCGGTCCTCGACGTCGTCGGCCGTGAAGACCTGGAAGCCGAGCCGCTCGTCCTGGTCGAGATCGAGGGAGCTGTACAGGGGACCGCGGATCCCCACGTGCGCGCAGCGCCGCTCGTCGAGCAGGCCCTCCTCCGCCGCGCGGCGGAACGGGGTGCCATGGGTGTACGGCTCGCCGAAGTAGGTCTCCCACGTGTCCAGATGCGCGTCGAAGTGCAGGACCGCCACAGGCCCGTGCCGCCGGGCCAGGGCGCGCAACATCGCCAGCGCGATCGTGTGGTCGCCGCCGAGGGCCACCACCTTCGTGCCCCGGCCCAGCAGTTCGCTCGCCGCCAGGTCGATCGCCTCGATCGCGGCCTTGATGTCGAAGGGGTTGCAGACCACGTCGCCCGCGTCCACGACCTGCTGCTCGGCGAACGGCTCCGCCCGCAACGCGGGGTCGAACGGACGGAGCAGCCGCGACGACTGACGGATGTGCCCCGGCCCGAACCGCGCACCCGGGCGGTAGCTGACCCCGCTGTCGAACGGCACGCCCAGCAGGGCGACGTCGGCGTGCGCGACCTGGTCGAGGCGCGGCAGCCGCGCGAACGTCGCCTCCCCGCCGTATCGCGGCACGAGAGAGGCGTCGACCGGGCCGATCGGGCCACCGTCGGTTTGCTCGGGCATCGTCATACGTCCTTCGGTCAGGCGGTGCGAAGACCGGTCGGCCGGTGCGAAGACTGGGGTGGATGTCGCCATCATCCCGGATCCGTACATCCGGGCCGGCCGCCGGGAGGGTCCCCGTCCTCATCTTCCCCACGAGAGTAGAACGCGTTACATTTTGCTGGAACATTGTTCTGACGTGGCGGAGGTCTCGTGGGCAGCCCGGTGATCGTCGAAGCGGTACGGACTCCGATCGGGAAGAGGGGTGGCCTGCTCGCCGGCGTCAAGCCGCAGGCTCTCCTCGGCGCCGCCCTGAAGGGGCTCGTCGACCGGTCGGGCGTCGATCCCACGGCCGTCGAGCAGGTCTTCGCCGGCTGCGTCACCCAGGCGGGCGAGCAGGGCGGTCATGTGGGCCGGCACGCCTGGCTCTACGCGGGCCTGCCGTACGGGGCGGGTGTCACGACGGTCGACGCCCAGTGCGGATCGTCGCAGCAGGCCGTGCATCTCGTCGCCGCGCTGATCCAGGCGGGCGTCATCGACGTCGGGATCGCGTGCGGCGTGGAGGTCATGAGCCGCCAGCCGCTCGGCAGCAACGTGCTGCCCGCGAAACCGCGGCCGGACGACTGGTCGATCGACCTGCCCGACCAGTTCACCGCCGCCGAACGGATCGCCGGCCGCCGCGCTCTCACCCGCGAGGACCTCGACGCGTTCGGCGCGCGTTCGCAGCAGTTGGCCGCCAAGGCGTGGGCCGACGGCAGGTTCGGCCGTGAGGTGCTCCCCGTGGCCGCTCCCGTTCTCGGCGAGGACGGCGAGCCGACGGGCGAGAGCCGTACGGTCACCAGGGATCAGGGGCTGCGGGAGACGACCGCGGAGGGGCTCGCGCGGTTGCGCCCGGTCCTCGGAGAGAACGCCGCGCACACGGCCGGCACGTCGTCACAGATCTCCGACGGCGCGGCCGCGGTGCTGCTGATGAGCGAGGAGGCGGCCGCACGGCACGGCCTGCGCCCCCGCGCCCGGATCCTCGCGCAGACACTGGTCGGCTCAGAGCCCTACTACCACCTCGACGGGCCGGTCGACGCGACGGCGAAGGTGCTCGACCGGTCGGGGATGTCGATCGGCGATCTCGACCTGTTCGAGGTCAACGAGGCGTTCGCGGCCATCGTGTTGTCGTGGGCGTCGGTCCACCGGCCCGACATGGACCGGGTCAACGTGAACGGCGGCGCGATCGCGCTGGGGCACCCGGTCGGCGCGACGGGTGCACGGCTGGTCACGACGGCGCTGCACGAGCTGGAACGGTCGGACTCCTCGACCGCCCTCGTCACGATGTGCGCCGGCGGAGCCCTGGCCACCGCGACCATTCTCGAGCGCGTCTGAGAGTCGTCTCCGGCGAAACCCGGGAATCCACAGGAGGTCGGGGCCCCGGTCGGGATCTACGGGAGGGCTTCGCGTCATACACTCTTAGACATCGGATGTCTAAGAGTCCACGCACGCAGGGATCGCCCCGGCTGACAGGACTCCAAGGAGTGCATGGCGTGGCAGTCACCGACGCGGCGATCGACAGCATCAAGGACATGATCATTTCGGGCGAGCTGGCCCCCGGCGACCGGCTGCCCAAGGAGGCCGACCTGGCCGAGCGCCTCGGCCTGTCCCGCAACTCGCTCCGCGAGGCCGTCCGCGCGCTCGCCCTGATCAACGTCCTCGACGTACGGCAGGGCGACGGCACCTATGTCACGAGCCTGGAACCCCATCTGCTGCTGGATGCGCTGTCGTTCGTGGTCGACTTCCACCTGGACGACACGGTCCTGCAGTTCTTCCAGGTGAGAAGGATCCTCGAGCCCGCGGCCACGGCGATGGCGGCGACCCAGATGGGCGGCGAGGACATCGAGGACCTGCGCAAGATCCTCGACTCCCTCCCGGCGGAGCCGAGCGTCGAGCAACTCGTGGCCAACGACCTGGAGTTCCACCAGCGGATCGCGGCCGGCTCGGGTAACGCCGTCCTGGCCTCGCTGATCGAGAGCCTGTCAGGGCCGACCACGCGGGCGCGGGTGTGGCGCGGTCTCACCCAGGAGGGCGCCCTGGGCAAGACGCGCGAGCAACACGTGGCCATCTACGAGGCGATCGCCTCGCATCAGCCCGACATCGCGATGGCCTGGGCGACCGTCCACGTGGCCGGGGTCGAGGAGTGGCTGCGCCAGGCCCTGTGAGCCCTACCTCACCGGCTGGGGAGCCGCCCGCCCCAGGATGCTGTTCCGCTGGACCCAGGCGGGGTAGGGCGCGGGGATCCGGCTCACCTCGTCGAGCCGAGCCAGATCCTCTTCGGTGAGGGACAGGTCGGCCGCCGCGAGATTGTCGGCGAGCTGCTCGGGCCTGCGGACGCCCACGATGACCGTGGTGACGGCAGGCCGCGCCAGGACCCACGCGAGCGCGACGCGGGCGACGCTGACCTCGTGGCGGGCGGCGACGGTCTTGAGCACGTCGATGACGTCGTAGGCGTGCGTCCGGTCGATCGGGGGGAAGTCGGGGTAGCCCTGCTGCGCGTGCCGCGAGGCCGGGTCGGACGCTCCGGCACGGTCGAACTTCCCGGACAGGAACCCTCCGGCGAGCGGCGCCCACACCATCAGGCCCAGCTCGTACTCCTCGATCATGGGCAGCAGTTCGTGCTCGAGGTCCCGGCCGACCAGGGAGTAGTACGCCTGGACCGATGCGAATCCCGCCAGGTCACGCAATGCCGAGACACCCAGCGCCTTGACCACCTGCCACGCGGCGAGGTTCGAACATCCTATGTATCGGATCTTGCCCTGCCGTACGGCGTCGTTCAGTGCACCCAGCGTCTCCTCTATCGGCGTCAGCGGGTCGACGTTGTGAAGCTGGTAGAGATCGATGTGATCGGTCCCCAGCCGGCGCAGGCTGTCCTCCAGGGCCCGCGCCGTGTGAAGGCGCGACAGGCCGATCTCGTTGACCCCCGGTCCCACGCGGGCGGCCAGCTTGGTCGCCAGAACGACCTCGTCCCGGCGGCCCTTGAGCGCCTGGCCGAGCATGATCTCGGATTCGCCGGCCGAGTAGACGTCCGCGGTGTCGACAAAATTCACCCCGGCGTCGAGGGCGGTGCCGACGATGCGGTCGACCTGGTCCTGCCCGAGGCTGCCCAGCATGCGGTAGAGAGGACCCTCGGCACCGCCGAAGGTCATCGCACCCAGGCAGATCTCCGATACGAGCACCCCTGTGCGACCCAATAGGCGATATTTCATAATTTCCCCCGTCTTTACGAGCTTGCCCTTGCACCCTAGAGACGGAAATCCGGACAATCTATGCGAGAAAGTCCGATTTACCTGATCGATCGTCCGGAGTTCCCCCGTGGATGCCCTGTCCCACGTCCTGTCCCTGCTGAACGTCGAGAGCGCCGCGCCCTCCCGCTTCGAGGCCGGGGGCCCCTGGGCGCTGCGGTTCCCGGGGGGCTACCGGTACGCGAAGTTCGGCGTGGTGCTCGCGGGCTCCTGCTGGATCTCGCCGAAGGACGCCGCGCCGGCACTGCTGCGGCAGGGGGACTGCTGGATGGTCACCAGCGGCGGGCCGTACGTCATGTCCAGCGATCTGGAGACGCGGGTCGTCGACGCCGTGCCGGTGTTCCTGGCGGCCGAGAGCGTCGCCCGCGTCCGGTACGGGGACGCGACCGTCGACACCGTTCTGTTCGGCGGGGCCCTCACCTTCGACGAGAACAACGCCAAGCTGCTCCTCGACGTGCTGCCGCCGCTGGTACACGTCCCCGCCTCGACCGATCAGGCGGAGGTCCTGCACATGGCGATGCGGCTGCTCAACCAGGAGACGGCCGCGCCCGCGCTCGGCTCCGCCTTCATGACCGAACGCATCGTCCACATGGTGTTCGTGCAGGCCCTGCGCACCTACGCCGCCACGATGGCGGCGGACGGCGAGTCGCCGGGCGGCTGGCTCAGCGCACTGCTCGATCCCCAGATCGGGGGCGCGCTGCGGCTGATGCACGAGGACGCCGCACGCAAGTGGACGGTCGACGACCTCGCCACCACCGTGGGCATGTCACGGTCGACCTTCGCGGAGAGGTTCAAGGCCGTCGTCGGTTCCTCCCCGCTCGACTACCTCATGCGCTGGCGCATGCACGCGGCCGGGCGGGAGTTGCGCGAGACCGACCGGACCGTGCACGCGATCGCCGGCAACTGGGGGTACGGCTCGGAGAGCTCCTTCAGCAACGCGTTCAAACGGGTCATGGGCACCTCGCCCCGGGCCTACCGGAGCAGGGACGCGTCCAGGTCGTCGATGTCGGGCAGTCCGTACCACTCCTGAGCGGTGCCGCCGAAGACCCGCGCACGCTCCGCCTCGGACAGACCCGACGTGAGCTCACCCGCAAGCTCGACCACCTGCGCGTACGACGCGGCGAGCTCGCACACCGGCCAGTCGGAGCCGAACATCACCCGGTCGGGGCCGAAGGAGTCCAGGATGTGGGCCGCGTAAGGCGCGATCTGCGGGGTCTCCCAGTCCGTCCACGACGCCTCGGTCACCAGCCCGGAGAGCTTGCACGCGACGTTCGGCAGCTTGGCCAGCTCGGCGAGCCCGCTCGCCCACGGCTCGAACTCGCCGGAGGAGACAGGCGGCTTGGCCGCGTGGTCGAGGACGAAACGCAGGCCGGGCATGTCCCGCACGACGGACAGGGCCGCCGGGATCTGCGGCACCAGCACCAGCAGGTCGTACGCCAGTCCCGCCGCGGCGACCGCGTGCAGCCCCGCGCGGACGTCGGAACGGGCGATCCACTCGGGGTCCGCCTCGTCCTGCACCTGATGGCGGATGCCGACGAGCAGTTCTCCCCCGGTCGACCCGCGCAGTCGCTCCACCTGATCGGGCACGCCGCCGGTGAGGTCCACCCACCCGACGACGCCGGCGATCAGCCCGTCCGACCCTCCGGCCGTGCCGAGGAACTCGACCGTCTCGCCGAGGTCGGAGACGGTCTGCACGAGAACCGTCCCGCTCACCCCGGCCGCGGCCGTCTCCCGCCTGAGATCCTCCAGCCCGTACGGCTTGCGCACCGGCGCGAGGGCCTCCCCCGACATCCACGGGTAGGTCCGGCGGGACGGGTCCCAGAGGTGGTGGTGCGCGTCGATCACGACACGTCTCCTTGTCGTCGTGCGCGGCTTGATCAGACGGACGGTCAGACGGAGAGGAGGTCCGGCCAGAGGTCGTCGGGGACGGACAGGTCGGTCAGGGCCATGTTCTGCTCGACCTCCGCGGCCGAGCGCATGCCCACGACGACCGAGGCCACCGCCGGGTGCCTGAGCGGGAACGCCAGGGCCGCCTGCGGCAGCGTGACTCCGTGCCGTTCACACACCCGGGCCATCGCCCTGGCCCGCTCCAGCAGCTCCGCAGGTGCGGGCGCGTAGTCGTAGGTGCCGGCGGGGTCGTGGGTGGCGAGCAGCCCGCTGTTGAACACTCCCCCGACGAACACGGACACGCCGCGATCCAGGCACAGCGGCAGGAGCTCCTCCTCGCCCGACCTGTCGAGCAGCGAGTAGCGCCCGGCCAGCAGCACCACGTCGATGTCGGTCTCCCTGACGAGGTCGCCGAGCATCCGCGTCTGGTTCATCCCCGCGCCGATCGCCTTGACGACGCCCTGGGCGCGCAACTCGGCCAGCGCGGGATACGCCTCGGAGAGGGCTTCCTTGTAATGGGCGTCCGGGTCGTGCATGAGCGCGATGTCGACCGAGTCGAGGCCGAGCCGCTCCAGGGACTCCTCGAGCGAGCGCCGCACGCCGTCGCGGGAGAAGTCCCAGACACGCCTGTGAGTCGCGGGCACGTCGAAGCCCTGGTCGTCACGCCCGCCGGCCGAGCTCGGCTCGAGCAGGCGGCCCACCTTCGTGGACACGACGTAGTCCTCCCGAGGGCGGTCCCGCAGCGCCGCGCCGATCCGCCGTTCCGACAGGCCCAGGCCGTAATGGGGGGCGGTGTCGAAGTAGCGGATGCCGGCGTCCCACGCGGCGTCGATCGCGGCGGCCGCCTCCTCGTCGGACAGGGCCGTGAAGAGGTTGCCGATCGGCGCGGAGCCGAAACCGTAGGGGGTGACGTTCATGGAAGCTCCCACACCATGCGAAGGCCGGTCGCCGCCGGGTCGAAGTCCGCGTCGAGCAGCAGGTTGATCCGGGCCTGCCACGCCTGGTCGGCGGGGCTGTCCCGGAGGAAGCGCTGCAGGCTCTCGTAGTCGTCGACCTCCACATAGTGGAACAGGTCGAGTCCGTCACGCCAGATCCGCCAGGTGTGCACGCCGCCCTCTCGCAGGGCGGCGTCCAGATCCTCCGGGATCACCGCGTGGACCTTCTCGTACTCGTCGACGGCATCCGCCTTGAGCCGGGTGCGCAGAGCGATCCTCTGCATGGGCGAACTCCCTGCTGGTTCGATGTCAGTTCGATCGGGGCCGGAGCCGCAGGCCCTGCATGCCACCGTCGACGGCGATGGCCGTACCGGTGGTGGCGGAGCCGAGCGGACTGGCCAGGTAGGCGATGGCATGAGCGATCTCCTGCGCGCTCACGAGCCGCCCCATCGGCTGGCGCTGCTCGAGTGCGGCGCGCTCGGCCGCCGGGTCGGTCGCGGCGTCGAGCAGCCGGCCCACCCACGGGGTGTCCGCCGTGCCCGGGTTGACGCAGTTGACCCGGATGCCGTCTTCGATATGGTCCGCCGCCATCGCGAGGGTCAACGATAGTACGGCCCCCTTGCTGGCACTGTAGAGAGCGCGATTCGGCAGCCCCGCCGTCGCGGCGATGGAGCACGTGTTGACGATGGCCGCGTGACTCGACTGCCGCAGGTACGGCAGAGCCGCCCTGGCCACCCGGACCATGCCCACGACGTTGATGTCCAGGACCCGCAGCCACTCGTCGTCGGGGTTGTCCGCGATCGTGCCCGCCGCCCCGATTCCGGCGTTGTTGACGACGATGTCGAGCCCGCCGAAGTGCTCGGCCGCCGCGGCCACCGCCGTACGGACGGAGGCGTCGTCGGTGACGTCGGCCTTGAGCCCGAGGAACGGCTCCCCCGGCGGGTTGACGTCGAGGCAGGCCACGCGGGCGCCCCGCTCGGCCAGCAGCGTGGCCGTGGCGAGTCCGATCCCTGAGCCGCCTCCCGTCACGAGTGCGGTAAGTCCGTCGAATTCCGTGCTCATCGGTCACATCCCTGACGTGTGTGGGCCGCGCGGCTCATGCGGATCTCCAGACGGGCCCGTCCGGGAAGGAGTAGTCCGCGATCGACTCGGCGTGCATGGTGGCGCTGAAGCCGGGGGCGAGCGGCGTCCGGTAGGCGCCGTTCTCGATCACCACGGGCGTCACGAAGTGCTCGTGAAGGTGATCGACGTATTCGATGACCCGGTCGTCCATGGACCCGCTCACCGCGACGTAGTCGAACATCGACAGGTGCTGCACGAGCTCGCACAGGCCGACGCCACCGGCGTGCGGGCAGACCGGGACGCCGAACTTGGCGGCGAGCAGTAGGATCGCGATGTTCTCGTTCACACCGGCGACGCGGGCGGCGTCCAGCTGGAGGTAGGAGATGGCGCCGGCCTGCAGCAGCTGCTTGAAGATCACCCGGTTCTGGACGTGCTCGCCCGTCGCCACCTTGACGGGTGCGATCTCTCGGGCGATGGTGGCGTGACCGAGCACGTCGTCGGGGCTCGTGGGCTCCTCGACCCACCACGGGTCGAACTCGGCGAGCGCCTTGACCCAGGCGACGGCCGCGCCGACGTCCCACCGCTGGTTGGCGTCGACGGCGATGCGGAACCCGGGGCCGCAGACCTCGCGGGCGATCCGCATGCGGCGGACGTCGTCGTCGAGGTCGGCGCCGACCTTCAGCTTGATCTGCGTGAAGCCGTCCTGGATGGCCTCCTTGCAGAGGCGGCGCAGCTTGTCGTCGCTGTAGCCCAGCCAGCCGGGCGAGGTGGTGTACGCCGGGTAGCCGCTCTCCTTGAGCCGCTCGATCCGCTCGGCGCGGCCCGGCTCGGCGGCGCGGAGGATGGCGAGGGCCTCCTCGCGCGTGAGGGCGTCCGAGAGATAGCGGAAGTCGACGAGGCCGACGATCTCCTCGGGCGACATCTCGCTCAGCAGCAGCCAGACCGGCTTGCCCTCGCGCTTGGCCTTGAGGTCCCACAGGGCGTTGACGACCGCGGAGATCGCCATGTGCATGACGCCCTTCTCCGGGCCCAGCCAGCGCAGCTGCGAGTCGCCCACCATGTCGCGGTACAGCGCGCCGAGGTCGTCGACGCTCTTCCCGAGGACGTACGGCTCCAGCGCCTTGATGGCGGCGGTCTGGACGTCGTTGCCGCGGCCGATCGTGAAGGCGAACCCGTGGCCCTCGTCGTCGCCGTCACGCAGCACGACGTAGGCCGCCGAGTAGTCGGGGTCGGGATTCATCGCGTCCGAGCCGTCGAGCTCTCTCGACGTCGGGAAGCGGATGTCGTGGGTCTCCATCGCCGTGATCACAGAGGAGCCCCGTGCGACGACCTGCTCGGCCGTCATGCCTGGCCGACCGGCTGGCGCTGGCGGCCCAGACCGTCGATCTCGAGCTCCATGACGTCGCCCTCGCGCAGGTACGGGTGGTCGGGCATGCCGAGGGCGACCCCCGCCGGCGTACCGGTGTTGATCACGTCGCCGGGCTCGAGGACCATGAACCAGCTCAGGTACCGGATGACCTCGGCCACCCCGAAGATCATGCTCTTGCTGTCGCCGTCCTGGCGGAGCTCACCGTTGACCCACAGCCGCATGCCCAGGCCCTGGGGGTCGGCGACCTCGTCGGCCGTCACCAGCCACGGGCCGAGCGGGTTGAAGGTCTCGCACGACTTGCCCTTGTCCCACTGACCGCCGCGCTCGAGCTGGAACTCTCGCTCGGAGACGTCGTTGGAGATCGCATAGCCCGCGATCACGGAGAGCGCCTCCTCGTGGGACTCGAGGTAGCGGGCGGTCTTGCCGATCACGACCGCGAGCTCGACCTCCCAGTCGGTCTTGACGCTCTTTCTCGGAACCAACACCTCGTCAAAAGGTCCGACGACTGTGTTCGGCGCCTTCATGAAGACGACCGGCTCCTCCGGAATGGCCGCGCCGGACTCGGCGGCGTGGTCGCGGAAGTTGAGGCCGATGCAGACGACCTTCTCCGGCCGGGCGACGGGCGCCCCGATCCTCAGGCCCTCGGTGTCGACGACGGGCAGGTCGTCTCCGGCGAGCGCGGCGCGGACCCGATCAAGGCCGCCACCGGCCAGGAACGGCCCGTCGATGTCCGCTCCCCCGAGCAGGCCGGTCAGGTCGCGGACGCGGCCTTCGCCGTCCAGCACGGCCGGACGTTCCTCACCTATCGCACCAACGCGGAGCAACTTCACAAGGGGCCCCCATACATCCGATGTTTTCTCAAGGAGAAGATTCCTGACAGCTGGGGCCGATGTCAAGTGCGAGGCCGCACACACATCGGATGACCTGCGGGAGAAGGTGCGTCTTGTCACCCTCCGGCCACCCCGGCCACACCTTGACGTACGATCCGGAGCCGTAATAGAACACGTTTCAGTAAGAGGTTCGTCATTCGGCTGGTGTATAAACGATCTTCCAGTCCCGGCCTCACCCTCGACACTAGGTGGTCCCATGGATATCAACCTCGTCGACCAGGACCAGTACGCGAGCAAGGGGGCCCCGCACGACCAGCTCCGCTGGCTGCGCGAGAACGCTCCGGTCTTCTGGCACGAGGGCGACGCCGAGCGGAACTGGCCCGGATTCTGGGCGCTCACCAAGCACGAGGACGTCGTCCACGTGTCCCGGCACTCGGACCTGTTCTCCTCGTCGAAGAAGCTCGCCCTGTTCGACGAGATGCCCGAGCCGCAGCGCGAGCTCCAGCGCATGATGATGCTCAACCAGGACCCGCCGGAGCACACCCGGCGCCGTTCACTGGTCAACCGCGGTTTCACCCCGCGCGCCATCGGCAAGCTGGAAGAGCACATCAGGGAGATCTGCCACCAGCTCGTCGATGAGGCGAAGGCCAAGTCCTCGGTCGACTTCGTCACGGACTTCGCGGCCCCGCTGCCGCTGTATGTGATCTGCGAATTGCTCGGCGCTCCGATCGAGGACCGGGACAAGATCTTCGAGTGGTCCAACCGGATGATCGGCGCCCAGGACCCCGACTACGCCGCCGACCCGGACGAGGGCCAGACCGCCGCCATGGAGGTCTACACCTACGCCAACGCGCTGGCCGCGGCCCGCAAGGACGACCCGCAGGACGACATCGTCACCAAGCTGCTCCAGCCGGCCGAGAACGGCGAGACGCTGACCGTCGACGAGTTCGACCTGTTCGTGCTGCTCCTCGTCGTGGCGGGCAACGAGACCACGAGGAACGCGGCCTCAGGCGGCATGCTCACTCTCTTCGAGAACCCCGATCAGTGGGCCAGGCTGGTCGCGGACCGCGGTCTGGCCGGCTCCGCGGCCGACGAGATCGTCCGGTGGATCTCGCCGGTCAACCTCTTCCGGCGGACGGCCACGACCGACACGGTCATCCGGGGCCAGGAGATCGCCGAGGGCGACAAGGTCGTCGTCTTCTACACCTCGGCCAACCGCGACGCGGACGTGTTCGAGTCCCCGGACGTCTTCGACATCGGCCGGACCCCCAACCCGCAGATCGGGTTCGGCGGCGGCGGCGCCCACTTCTGCCTCGGCAACCACCTGGCCAAGCTGGAGCTGAGGGTCCTGTTCGAGGTCCTGGCGGAGCGGGTCCCCACCCTCCAGCAGTCCGGCGAGGCCGCCCGCCTCCGGTCCAGCTTCATCAACGGCATCAAATCCCTCCCCGTCACCCTGTAACGCCCCTCGGCGCCGACGCTTTCCGCGTGAGCACAACCCTTCGGCGTGAGCACAACCCTTCGGCGTGAGCGCAACCCTTGGGCGTGATCATGCACAGTTTCGGCGGCATGCCGTACGAACTGGCCTTTTGCTGTTCGTGATCATGCGCAGATTCGGCGCAACACCCGCCCACCTGCATCGACACCCGTCGTGATCATGCACGCGCCGTCCCCGCCCCCGGGTCGGTGCGTGCCTTGTTATCCACAGCCAGGCGGAATCGCGTACGGCCTTGCGCGCGAAGCCGCATGCTGTGCGGCCATGGATCTCATAACGACGGCAGCCGCCAGGGCGCGGGGAATCGACAAGGACGAGCTCACCAGGCTCGTCGCCATGGGCGAGATTCACCGGCTCGCGCTCGGGGCCTATTACGCCGGCGACCATCCGCGTGCCCTGGCCGTACGAGCGCAGATCATCGCCGCGATGAGCGGTCCGACAGCGATCATCTGCCGCCGCACGGCCGCGTGGTTGTGGGGCCTCGACGTGCTGCCCCCGGGCAAAGAAAGTCATGACTGGCCGGTGGAACTCCTGGTTGCCGCAGGCGAAAGGACGCGGCCGCGGCGTCCCGGCTGCCGGGGGTACGAGGCCGAGATCGCCGCCGCGGACCTCACGCACGCGGGCGGCGTGACGATCACCACCCAGGAACGTACGGCTCTCGACTGCGCGCGCTATCTGCCGCGGCTGGAGGCCGTGGCCGCGCTCGACCAGTTCCTCCGGCGACGCGTCGAGATCGAGCATCTGCACGACCGGGCCCTCGCGCTCGCCGGGCAGCGCAACGCGAAGAGGCTGCGCGAGGTCCTGAAACTCGGCGACGCGGGCGCGCAGGCTCCGAGCGAGAGCTGGACCCGTGTGCTGATCATCGACGCCGGGCTGCCGAGGCCTGAGACGCAGATACCCGTCATCCTGCCGTCGGGCGCGGAGGTGTTCGTGGACATGGGCTATCGGAGCCATCTGGTCGGCGTCGAATACGACGGGGCGAGACATCACAGCAGCAGCGAGGACAGGGCCCACGACGCGTGGCGGCGCGCTCAGCTTCGGGAGTGCGGCTGGAAGCTCGTCATCGTCCGCAAATCCGATGTTCTCGGACGGCCCGCCGAGTATCTGGAGGATTTGGCCGGGAAACTCCTCTCCAGAGGGTGGCGGCCATCCAGGGAGCAGATGACGTTCGTCCTCACGCAGCTGCGCATGTTGCGCGACCGCGAGGCAAGGCATCGCCGTTATGCCGCGTGACGCCCAGCGAGGCCGGTGGTCCGCGAGTGCATGATCACGAAATAGGTTTTCCCAGCTGGGAGGGTGTTTCTCCGAATCTGCGCATGATCACGACCGGGAAAAGCCCAGCTCGTACGGCAAGCCGCCGAACCCGTGCATGATCACGCCCAAGAAACGCGCAGGTCGTGCAGCACATCACCGAACCTGTGCATGATCACGCCCGAAAAGGGGGGGTCAGGGCCAGGAGGAGTCGTGATCGGGGTCGTGGCCGTCCGCCAGGAGTTGGAGATCGGCCTCGACCATCATCGTGACGAGCTCTTCGAACGACACCGTCGGTTCCCAGCCGAGCTGGGTCCTGGCCTTCTTGGGATCCGCGCACAGCAGGTCGACCTCCGCCGGCCGGTGCAGGGTCTGGTCGCAGACGACGTGCTGCTCCCAGTCCAGCCCGGCGGCCGTGAACGCGGCCTCCACCAGCTCCCGTACGGACCTCGTCCGCCCGGTGCCGATCACGTAGTCCTCGGGTTCGGCCGCGGTCAGCATCAGATGCATGGCACGGGCGTAGTCCCCCGCGTATCCCCAGTCGCGCCGCGCCTCCAGGTTGCCCAGGCGCAGCTCGGTGGCGAGGCCGAGCTTGATCCGCGCCACTCCGAGCGTCACCTTCCGGGTGACGAACTCGGCGCCACGGCGCGGCGACTCGTGGTTGAAGAGGATGCCCGACACGGCGAACATCCCGTACGACTCCCGGTAGTTCTGTGTCAGGAAGTGCCCGTACGTCTTGGCGACGCCGTACGGGGAGCGGGGGTGGAAGGGTGTGCTCTCGGTCTGCGGCGTCTCCCTGACCTGCCCGAACATTTCAGACGACGAAGCCTGATAAAAGCGGATCTGGTCAGCAGCCGAGCCCCGTGACCCGGTGATCCCGGAACACACCCGGATGGCCTCCAGCATCCGGAGCACTCCCATGCCGGTCACCTCGGCCGTGAGCTCCGCCTGCTCCCATGACATCGGGACGAACGAGATCGCGCCCAGGTTGTAGACCTCGTCGGGCTGCACCTTCTCGACGGCCGAGATCAGCGAGCCCTGGTCGAGCAGGTCCCCCCGGACGAGTTGCACATCCTGCAGGAGCTTCCGTACGCGCGACACACGGGGGTTGGCCTGGCCGCGGACGAGACCCCAGACCTCGTAGCCCTCACTGAGCAGGTGCTCGGCGAGATAAGAGCCGTCCTGACCGGTGATGCCGGTAACAAGCGCGCGCTTGGCCAACGGTCCTCCTCGCTGTGCCCGACCAGCCCGATGAGAGCTATACGAGGCGAATGTACCGCCCTGCCTGCCTCAGGATGCCATCGTCGCCCGCCGTTAGATAGAACGTGTTACACCGAATCTCGTTCGGGTAAGCTAACTTCGCAGTTCCGGCGTGGTGCGGGCAACGCGAGGAACAATTCCACCCCAGCTGTCCCATCAAAGGTCAAATGGTAGGGTTCGGTGCCAGCCCCCTAGAGGGCACAGCGGGAAAGAGGTGCCCCTTGGCGGAACGGCTGCGAGTCGCGCTGCTGTCCTATCGCAGCAAGCCCACCTGCGGCGGCCAGGGGGTGTACCTGCGCCACATCAGCCGCGAACTGGTCGCCCTCGGCCACCACGTCGAGGTCTTCTCCGGCCAGCCGTACCCCGAGCTGGACGAGGGCGTGATCCTCAACAAGGTCCCCAGCCTGGACCTCTACAACGACGACGACCCGTTCCGCACGCCGAAGCTGCGCGAGTACCGCGACTGGATCGACGTGCTGGAGGTCGCCACCATGTGGACGGCCGGCTTCCCCGAGCCGCTGACCTTCAGCCTTCGCGCGCGCCGCGAGCTGGAGAAGCGCCAGGGCGACTTCGACGTGGTCCAGGACAACCAGACCCTCGGGTACGGCGTGCTCGGGATCAAGAAGTTCTTCCCGGTCGTCGGCACGATCCACCACCCCATCAGCGTCGACCGGCGGATCGAGCTCAAGGCCGCGAAGGGCTGGAAGAAGCTCTCCATGCGCCGCTGGTATGGGTTCGTGCGCATGCAGAGCATCGTCGCCCCGCGGCTGAGCCCGATTCTGACCGTCAGCGAGTCGTCGCTGGCCGACATCCACCGCGACTTCGGCGTTCCCGAGGCCAACATGCGGCTGATCCCGCTCGGCGTCGACACCCGCTTCTTCCACCCCCGGCCGGAGTTGCCCAAACGACCGGGCTCGATCGTGGCCGTGGCCAGCGCCGATTCCCCGATGAAGGGCGTCGCGACGCTGCTGCGGGCGACCGCCAAGCTCGCCACCGAGCGCGACGTCCACCTCACCGTGGTGAGCAAGCCGACGCCCGGCGGACCGACGGAGAAGCTCGTCTCCGAGCTCTCGCTGGGTGAGCACGTCACGTTCGTCCACGGCATCTCGGACGAGGCGCTCGCCGAGCTGATCGCCACCTCGGAGGTGTCGGTCGTCCCCTCGCTGTACGAGGGCTTCTCACTGCCCGCCGTCGAGCACATGGCCTCCGGCACCCCGCTGGTCGCCTCCAGGACGGGCGCCCTCCCCGAGGTCGTCGGCGACGCCGCGATCCAGGTCGAGCCGGGCGACCCCGAGGAACTGGCCGCGGTCCTGCGCCGCCTTCTGGACTCCCCTGAGGAGCGCGAGGCCGTGGGCCGCAAGGGTTACGACCGGGCCATGGAGCGCTACGCCTGGCCCGTCGTCGCCCAGCGCACGGTCGAGGCCTACCGCGAGGCCATCGCAGCGCGCGCGGGTCGCACCAGTTGACCTCCGGCCCCACCGGGCCGCTGAACATGGGGCCCTGCCGTGCGGCGGCCTAAAACATTGCGATACGAGACGACATTGCGATACGAAAGGTGGCGCGAGTGCTGACCGTCGACTTCGATCGGCTGCCCGTCGGACCGGGTGACCGCGTTCTCGATCTCGGCGCCGGCGCGGGCCGGCATGCCTTCGAGGTGCTGCGCAGGGGCGCGGACGTGGTCGCCTTCGACATGGACGCCGCCGAGCTCGAGGGCGTGGCCGCGATGTTCGCGGCGATGGACAAGGAAGGGCAGATCCCCGCAGGGGCCACCGGGGAGACGGTCGTCGGCGACGCGCTCGGCATGCCGTTCCCCGACGCGTCGTTCGACCGCGTCATCGCCGCCGAGATCCTCGAGCACATCCCCGACGACATGGCCGCCATGCGAGAGATCGTCCGGGTCCTCAAGCCGGGCGGACAGGCGGCCATCACGGTCCCGAACTTCATCCCCGAGCGCATCTGCTGGGCCCTTTCCGAGGACTACCACACAGCGCCTGGCGGACATATCCGGATTTATACGTTGGCGGAGCTCCAGGCCAAGCTGAAGTCCTCCGGCCTCGAGGTCGGACCGCACCATCACGCCCACGGGCTGCATTCGCCGTACTGGTGGATCAAATGCGCGGTCGGCGTGAACAACGACGGCCACCCGCTGGCCAAGGCGTACCACGAACTCCTGGTGTGGGACATCATGAAGCGCCCCGCCGCCACCCGGATCGCGGAAGCCGTGCTCAACCCTCTGATCGGGAAGAGTGTGGTGGTCTACGTCCGGAAGCCCGCATGACGGCGGCGCCGTCCGTCCCGGGGGTCATCACCGCCGAGCAGGTGGTCCAGACGGCGCGGAGCATCGCCGCGGTCCAGGACGCCACCGGCGGCATCCCCTGGCCTGAGGGTCACGTCGACGCCTGGAACCACATCGAGTGTCTGATGGCCCTCACCGTGGCCGGGCTCCACGACGAGGCGCGCAGGGGCTACGACTGGCTCGTACGGCACCAGCGTCCCGACGGCTCCTGGCCGATGAAGCTCGTCGGCGGAGAGGCCGCCGAGACGGGCGGGGAGTCCAACCACGCCGCCTACGTCGCCGTGGGCGTCTGGCACGACCTCCTCGTGACGGGCGACATGGAATTCGCCCGGTCGATGTGGCCCGTGGTCACCAAGGCCCTCGACTTCGTCGTCGACCTCCAGACCACCCGGGGCGAGATCGTGTGGGAGCGGGACACCGCCGGCGAGCCCGCCCCCTACGCCCTGCTCACCGGCTCCTCGTCCATCCACCAGGGACTGCGCTGCGGCGTGCTGCTCGCGGAACGGCTGGGCGATCCGCAACCCGACTGGGAGTTGGCGGCCGACCGGCTGGCGCACGTGCTGACGGCGCACCCCGAGGCGTTCGCGGACAAGAGCCGCTTCTCGATGGACTGGTACTACCCGATCCTGGGTGGCGCCGTACGGGGCCCACAGGCGGTCCAGCGGCTCGATCTGGAGTGGGACACCTTCGTGGTCCCCGGACTCGGCGCGCGCTGCGTGTCCGATCAGCCGTGGGTCACCGGGGCCGAGTCGTGCGAGCTGGTCATGACCCTCGACGCGCTCGGGGACGACGAGCGGGCGCTGACGGTGTTCGCGGACATGCAGCATCTGCGGCACGAGGACGGGTCCTACTGGACCGGCTGGCAGTTCGTGAACGGCAAGCACTTCCCGCACGAGCGATCGGGCTACACCGCGGCCGCGGTGATCCTCGCGGCCGACGCCCTTTCGCGGACCACTCCCGGGTCCGGCGTCTTCCGCGACGCGGGGAGCCAGCAGGTGCGGATCACCGGCGAGTGCGGGTGCGAGCGCGCTCACGCCTGATCGCACTCACGCGTGATCGCCGTGATCGCGTGATCGCCTGGTTGCCTGATCACGTACGGCCGAGCCGCAGGTCATCGGGCGTGCGCGCGAATCCGCGCATGATCATGCTCGCGGTTCACCCAGGTGGGACGGCACGTGCGCGAGTCCGCGCATGATCACGCTCGTGGTTCACCCAGGTGGGACGGCACGTGCCCGAACCTGTGCATGATCACGGGGGAAGGATGCGCAGGCAGGACGGCGTGTCGCCGAACCTGTGCATGATCACGCGAAGGAGGGGGTGGTGCGTTCGAGGACGCGGAGGGAGCCCACCACTCGGGTCTCCTTGAAGGCTCCGGAGGCCAGCGCGCGCAGGTAGACGCGGTACGGAGCCTGGCCACCCATGGCCGGGTCGGGATAGATGTCGTGGAACACCAGGACCCCTCCCACCAGGACGTGGGGTGCCCATCCCTCGTAGTCCCTCGTGACCGGCTCCTCGGAATGGCCGCCGTCGATGAAGAGCATCGCCAGTGGCGTGGTCCAGAATCGGGCCACCGCCGCCGAGGCGCCCACGACCGCGACGACCTCGTCCTCCAGCCCGGCCTCCGCGATGGTCCGCCGGAAGAACGGCAATGAGTCCATCTTCCCGAAGCGGGGGTCCATCAGGTCGGCGTCGTGGTGCTCCCAGCCCGGCTGGATCTCCTCGGAGCCGCGATGGTGGTCGACGGTGAACACCACCGAGCCCGCCTCCCGCGCGCCCGCGCCCAGATAGACGGCCGACTTGCCGCAGTAGGTGCCGATCTCGCAGATCGGGCCGCGGGAGCCGTACTGGGCGGCGATCTCGAACAGCGCCAGCCCTTCGGCGGGCGGCATGAAACCCCTCGCCTCCTCGGCGAGGCGGCGAAGATCGTCGGGCATCGTGACGGCCATGTGCTGTCCCTCTGTACGGCTATCGCGGACGGCCGTTTCGCCGTCGCGGTCGAACCCTACCGACCCCCGCTCGACCACCGCACACGCACCCGAACAACATTCCATTCGCCTCTTGTCGGCACTGCTGCAACATGTTCTACTTTGCAGCGTGACCCAGCCCAGCGTGAACCGCCGTGCAGGCATCGCGATGGAGGACGAGGAGCTCGCCGGGTTCCTGCGCGACGCGCGCAAGCTCCACCTTGCCACGATCAACGGCGACGGCACCCCCCACCTCGTCACCATGTTCTACGGCCTGAGCGACGGAAAGATCACCTTCTGGACGTACCGCAAGGCCCAGAAGGCGAAGAACATCGACCGCGACTCAAGAGTCACCTGCCTCGTCGAGTCCGGCGACGACTACTTCGAGTTGCGCGGTGTCATGGTCTACGGCACGGCCCGCCTCATCGACGACCCGGAAGAGGTCCTCGACGTCGGGATGGACGTCACCCGGCGGATGACGGGCATGGCCGCCCCCGACGGCACGGCTTCGAACGGCGCCGGCGAGAACGACGGCGGCGAGGACGGCTCGTTGCGTGAGTACGTCGCGCACACCGCCCGCAAGCGGATCGCCTATGTCGTCGAGCCGTCCCGCGTCGTCTCATGGGATCATCGCAAGCTGCCCGGCGCTAGCGTTGGGTGAGCGCGACCTCACCGGTCGGCGGGAGGTCGGTGGAACGACACGATCCCGGCCGCCGGATTGAGAGTGCGGACGAGCCACCGTGCGAAGGAGAGCCGGACATGAAGGTCAAGGTCGACTATCTGATCTGCGAAGCGAACGCCGTTTGCATGGGCCTCGCGCCCGAGGTGTTCGAGGTCGACGACGACGACCAGTTGCACGTCCTGCTGCCGGAGCCCCCCGCCGAGATGCTGGACCGGGTGCGGCACGCGGTCCGGTCGTGCCCCAAGGCCGCCTTGTCCCTCGAAGGCTCATAAGTCGCTCGAAGACTCATAACTCGAAGACGAGTAACCCCCCAGGAGGTCCAATGCGCGGCGCTCTCTTGCACGCGGTCGGCGACGACAAACTCGACATCCGCGACGACTTCACCCTCACGCCCGTCGGCCCGTCCGACGTGCGAGTGAAGATCAAGGCCACGGGTGTCTGCCACTCCGACCTCTCCGTCCTGACAGGCGTCCTGCCCATGCCGCTGCCGGTGATCCCCGGCCACGAGGGCGCGGGCGAGGTCGTCGAGGTCGGGGACCACGTGACCTCCGTCCAGCCAGGGGACCACGTCATCATCAACTGGACTCCGGCCTGCGGGGACTGCCCCAACTGCATCGTCGGCCAGCCCAATCTCTGCACGACCTACGTCATGAAGAGCTTCATGGAGGCCCGCTTCCTCTACGGCGGCCAGACGCCCGCGTTCGGCATGGCGGGCTGCGGCACCTGGGCCGAGGAGATCGTCGTCCCGTGGCAGGGCGCCATCAAGGTGGACCCGGAGGTCCCCTACGAGGCCGCCGCGCTCATCGGCTGCGGCATCACCACGGGCGTCGGCGCCGTCATCAACACGGCGAAGGTACGGCCGGGCTCGACGGTCGCGGTCGTCGGCTGCGGCGGCGTGGGCCTGTCGGTGATCCAGGGAGCCCGGGTGTCGGGGGCGACGACGATCCTCGCCATCGACCCGCTCGAGTCGAAGCACGAGCTGGCCAAGAAGGTCGGCGCGACGCACGCGTGCACGCCCGATCAGCTCATGGACGCGATCGGCACGCTCACCGGCGGCCAGGGCTTCGACTACGGCTTCGAGGTCGTCGGCAAGTCCGCCGCGATCATGACCGCCTGGCAGGCCACGCGGCGCGGCGGCGACGTCATCGTCGTGGGCGCGGGGGCGATGGACGACCAGGTGCCGCTGACCGCCTTCGGGCTGCTGTTCGAGGGCAAGAACCTCCTCAGCTCCCTGTACGGCGGCGCGGACGTCCGCAGGGACTTCCCGTTCTTCGCGAACCTCTACAAGGCAGGCAAGCTCGATCTCGAGAGCATGATCAGCTCGCGAATTCGGCTGGCCGACCTCAACGACGCCGTCGCGGCGCTCAAGAGCGGTGAGGTGCTCCGCCAGATCGTCATGTTCGACTGAGTCCGTACGACGTGCCGGCGTCCGGCGCGTCCCACGGCAGCGATGAGAACGGCTCCGGCCCGGGTCCCGATGGACCCGGACCGGAGCCGTTTCTCACTCCGTGACGCTCTGGACCGAGGTCACACCTCGGTCCAGCGGGACT
>NZ_BOOQ01000025.1 GCF_016863315.1 Planotetraspora silvatica | reverse complement strand
TCAGGCACACCGCCCACCGGCACCGCCATCACCTCGAACGCCTCGACCGCGACGGTCACCGCGGCCGCCGACTCGTCGTTGACCCTCGCCAAGACGGCGGCCCCGAACACAGTGGCGTCGGCAGGCCAGACGGTCACGTACTTCTACGTGGTCACCAACACCGGGAACGTCACCCTCGACAATGTCAGTGCGGCCGACCTGTCCTTCTCGGGTTCGGGAACGCCTCCGGTGATCACCTGCCCGGCCACGTCGCTCGCACCACAGGCCTCGACCACGTGCACCGGCGACTACACCGTGACCCAGGCCGACATCGACGCCGGCTCCATCGTCAACACCGCCACCGCCTCAGGCACGCAACCGTCGGGAGCGGTCACCGAGTCCAATGCCTCCACAGCGACGGTCACCGCGACCGCCGACTCGGCATTGACCCTCGCCAAGACGGCGGCCCCGGACACGGTCACCTCGGCCGGCCAGACCGTCACCTACTCCCACGCCGTCACCAACACCGGGAACGTCACCCTCACCAGCGTGCACGTGACCGAGATGTCCTTCTCGGGTTCGGGAACGCCTCCGGTGATCACCTGTGGGGTCACCACACTGGCGCCGCAGGAGTCCACCATGTGCACCGGCGACTACACCGTCATCCAGGCCGACATCGACGCCGGCTCC
>NZ_BOOQ01000024.1 GCF_016863315.1 Planotetraspora silvatica | reverse complement strand
CCCACCGGCACCGCCATCACCTCGAACGCCTCGACCGCGACCGTCACCGCGACCGCCGACCCGTCGTTGACCCTCACGAAGACGGCGGCCCCGGACACGGTCACCTCGGCAGGCCAGATCGTCACCTACTCCTACGCGATCATGAACGCCGGAAACGTCACCCTCACCAACGTGACCGCGACCGACACCGCCTTCTCCGGCACCGGAACACCCCCGGTGATCATGTGCCCGATGACGGCACTCGCTCCCCTGGCGTCCACCACCTGCACCGGCGACTACACCGTCACCCAGGCCGACATCGACGCCGGCTCCATCGTCAACACCGCCACCGCCTCAGCCACACCGCCCACCGGCACCGCCATCACCTCGAACGCCTCGACCGCGACCGTCACAGCCGAGCCCGCCGCGGGGTTGGCACTGCTGAAGACGGCCTCCCCCAGCACCGTGGGAACGGCCGGACGGACGATCACCTACTCCTACGCCATCAGGAACACCGGGAACGTCACCCTCACCGGCGTGACCGCGACCGACACCGCCTTCTCCGGCACCGGAACACCTCCGGCGGTGTCCTGCCCGATGACGACACTCGCGCCGCAGGCCTCGACCATGTGCACGGGCACCTATGCGGTGACCCAGGCCGACGTCGACGCGGGCTCGATCGTGAACACCGCGAGGGCCTCAGGAACGCTGCCTTCAGGAGCGGTCACCACCTCCACCGCCTCGACCGCGACGGTCACCGCGACCGCCGACCCGTCGTTGACCCTTGTGAAGACGGCGACTCCGAGGAGGGTGACGTCGGCAGGCCAGCGGATCACGTACTCCTACGCGATCGCCAACACCGGGGACGTCACCCTCACCGACGTGACCGCGACCGACACCGCCTTCTCCGGCACCGGAACACGGCCGGTGATCACCTGCCCGATGACGACACTCCCGCCACGAACCTCGACCACATGCACCGGCAGCTACACGGTGACGCGGGCCGACATCGCCGCCGACTCCATCGTCAACACCGCGACCGCGTCAGGGCGCCGGACGTCGGGAGCGGTCACCACCTCCACCGCCTCGACCGCGACGGTCACGGTCTACCGGGGGCTGCCGTTGATACCCGAGTACGTGTGCCCGCAGGACAAGCCGCGCTTGCGTGATGTGGTCCTCTATACGATCAGGATCCGCAACACCGGCTCGTCCAAGCTCACCGAAGTCAAGATCACGAATGATCTGTCCGGTGTCCTGGACGACGGCGTGTACCGCGGCGGCGTCAAGGCCTCGAAGGGCAGCGTGGAGATCACGTCCGCGACCCTCACCTGGGAGGGCACGCTGAAGGCCCATCGAACCGCCGTCATCACCTATCCCATCCGGCTCAATCGGGCCGGTGGAGACCATCACTTGATCAACTCCGTCATCACGCCGGCGTTGTCCCCCGATGTGAAGGTGTCAGGTCGTCCCGGCGCCGACTCCGGTCATCACCGATGCCACGGCGTGAAATCCGTCCTGCATCCTCATCTGACGTCGTTTGATCTGGGCGGACAGCGCGATTGGGTGAGGACCGCGGTTATGGAGGCGAAGAGCAGGAAATGGTCGGCTCTGCGCTCATGACGCCGGCATGGCGCCATTTCCGCCTTATCCGCCATAAAAGACGAGCGGAAAGAATTCGATCCCGCGTACGCGAACATCCCATCAAATCGGGGTCATCGATACGCAACGAAGAATGCCGGCCGGCGGGAGCGGCCCTAGGATCGTGGGCGATCTGACATTCACCGTTCGCCTGATGCCGCGAAGTCGCATCAGCCGATGAATTCGATATCGACGCAGATACCGCGGGGTTCGTTGAATGAACATGAGATATGTGTCGCCTTCGGTGGTGCGGGCCCCCCTGGCGATGATGCTGGCCTCCGCCCTGGTCGCCGGATGTTCGTCCAGCGAGGACGCCGCGCGCGAAGCGCCGCAGAAATCGCCGACTCCGGCGCCGTCCGCGCCGAACATCGCGGCGAACCCGCTCCCGACGAAGCTCGCCAACGACCCCGGCATCCGCGACAACATCGTTCAGACGAAGTGTGACGCCGTACCGGGCGGTTGGGGTGCCAAGGGAACGGCGAAGAATCCCGGCACGAAGACGGTCACCTACAAGATCGTCGTGTACTTCACCACCACCAAGGCGACGACACTGGACTTCGCGCAGACCCTCGTGAAGGTCCCGCCCGGCAAGACGGTCCCCTGGAGCGCGACGAAACACTTCGAGGCGAAACAGCAGATGCTCTGCCCGATGCCCGGGATCAGCGTCGAAACCTGATGTCAGAGAGGGTCGTAGTCGCCGAGGTCGGGAGTCCGGGTCCGCTCCCAGTACTCCATGAGGGTGAACGGCCAGTTCTGCGAGACACGGCCGAGGGCGTTCTTGTACCAGCTGTTCACAGCGGACGCACCCCAGGCCCGTCGCCGGTTGGCGGCGTCGATCATCTCGTTGTACGCGTCGTGCGCCTCGTCCCGGCAGTCCAGCGCGCGGTGCCCGTCGTGCAGGAGCGAGCGGAGGCATTCGAGGATGTAGTGCGCCTCGCATTCGGAGAAGAAGACGATGCTGCCGTTGACGACGATGTTGGTGTTCGGCCCGTACATCAGGAAGAGATTGGGGAATCCCGGCACGGTCATGCCGAGGTAGGCGCGCGCGTCGCCGTTCCAGCGCTTGTGCAGGTCCACCCCGTCGCGGCCGGTCACCGTCATCGGCAGAAGGAAGTCGGAGGCGGAGAATCCCGTGGCGTAGATGATGACGTCGGCCTCGTATTCGCCCTCGGCGGTGGCGATCCCGCGCTCGGTGATGCGGCTGATCGGGTCGGTGACCAGTTCGACGTTGTCCTGCTTCAGCGCCGCGGCCCACACGCCGTTGTCGCGCAGCATCCGCTTGGCGCCGGGAGGGTAGTCGGGGATCGCGGCGCGCAGCAGGTCCGGACGGTCCGCGAACATGTGCTCCAGGTACATGGTCAGCAGGGCACGTCGTTCGTCGTTGGAGGCGGACACCGAACGTTCGCCGCCCTGCCAGGTGGGATCGACGTCCACGGTCGGCAGTCCGCCCTCGACCGAGCTGGAGAACAGCCAGAAGCGGTACCACTGCGCGTAGCCGGGGACGTGCCGGAACAACCAGCGCAGGCCGTCCGAGACGGGGGCGTGGTAGTCCGGTGTCGGTCCGAGCCAGGGGGCGGTGCGCTGGAAGACGACCATGCCGCCGACGGTACGGGCGATCTCAGGCACGAACTGGAAGGCGCTCGCTCCCGTGCCGATCACCGCGACCCGCTTGCCGTTCAGGTCGATGCCGTGGTCCCAGCGCGCCGAGTGGAAGCTCGGCCCGGTGAAGTCGTCCCTGCCCTCGATGCGCGGGTAGGAGGGGCGGTTGAGCTGGCCGACCGCGGAGATGACCGCCTGGGCGCCGAGAAGCTCGGTGCCGCCGCTCGGCGTCCGCACGCGGACCGTCCACGTGCACGTGTCGTCATCGAACTCGGCGGCCATGACCTCCGTGCTGAACCGGATGTGCTCACGGATGCCGCCGCGGTCGGCGAACTCCCGGAAGTAGTCCAGCAGCACGTCCTGGCTGGAGAAGTAATGGGGCCAGTCGTCGTGCTTGAAGAAGGAGTAGTTGTACAGGTGGCTGCTGACGTCGACGCGGCAGCCCGGATAGGTGTTCTCCAGCCACGTGCCGCCCACGTCGTCGTTCTTCTCGACGATCGTGTACGGGATGCCGGCCTGCCCCAGCCGGTACCCCGCCAGCAGGCCGGACATCCCGGCGCCGACGATGACGACATGGAAGAGGCGATCGGGGGCGAGCTCACTCTTCTGCCATCGGGGGGCCGCAGGGTCGTCCGGCGCGGCGAGCTCGTCCATCAGCAGCGGCAGGTAGCGCTCGGCGTCGGTTCCGGCCAGGAACCCCGCCGTTCGCAACATCTCGTCGCCGCCCGCCGACATCCGCCGGGGCCTGAGGCGGCCGTCGCGGATCGCGGTGAGCGCGGCGAACGCGAGGGAGCGCGCCTCGTCCTGCTGTTCCGCGGAGTAGCCGCCCTGCGGCACCAGCCTGTTGATCGTGGCCGGGCGCAGGTGGCCGGGCAGCAGCGCCGGATCATCGGTGGCGATCGCCAGGGCCGCGAGCAGCGGGGGAAGCTCGGCGTCGAGAAGTGCCCGCCGGATGGCGTCGTCCCCGTCGGTGATCGGCTCTGTGCTGGTCGTTCCGGTCATGCCCGCACCTCCGTCGAGTCGTCGAGCCGGGCGCCGAGGGCCTCGCGGACGGCGTCCACGAACGCTTCTCGGGCCCGGTCGGCTGAGCGCGACACCCTGGTCTGGTAGAGGAAGCCGTGCACGAGCCCGTCGAGGTCGAGGTGGGTGACGGTGACACCGGCCTGAGCGAGCCGGTGCGCGTAGTGCGCGCCCTCGCTGCGCAACGGGTCGTACTCCGCGGTGGCCACGATCGCCGGGGGCAGACCGGACAGGTCGTCGACGAGCAGGGGCGAGGCGTCCGGGACGATGCGGGCCGCGGGGTCGGGAAGGTAGCAGTCGACGAACCACCGCATGGTGGACAGGGTGAGCCCGTAGCCCTCACCACAGGTGGTGTACGAACCGCCCGGCCGTGTGCCGTATTCGAGCGTCGCGTCGACCGTCGGGTAGGCCAGCGCCTGGACCGCGATAGGCGGGCCGCCCGCCTCCCTCGCGCGCAGGGCGGCCGCGGCGGCGAGGTTCCCTCCGGCGCTGTCGCCGATCACGGCGAGACGGTCGGCGTCTCCGCCGAAATCGGCCGCGTGTTCGGCGAGCCAGCACACCGCCGTCCAGTAGTCGTCGACGGCGGCCGGGTACGGATGCTCCGGCGCGAGGCGGTAGTCCACCGCGACGACCACGGCCGGCAGCGAGCGGCTGAGGTGGCGGCAGACCTCGTCGTGGGTCTCCAGATCGCCGAGCACCCATCCGCCCGCGTGGGAGAACGCGACGACCGGGATGCTTGTGGCTTCGGTTCGCGGCCGGTAGATCCGCACGGGTACGGAGCCGTCGATCGTGTGGTCGCGGACCTCGGCCAGCGGGAGGGGTTCGTAGCCCTCGCCGAGCGAGGCGAGGATGGATGCTCGGAAGCCGTCGCGGACGACGGCGGGCGGCAGTTGGCTCAGGGGGATGGCGGGGGCGGCGGCAGCACGCTCGAGCATGGCGCGTATCTGCAGGTCAAGAGGCATCGGGACCCATCCTCGATAGCTGTTCACGTCTGATGTGAAACGCGGCATCTCACGCGGACCCCGATGAGCGGCCGCGGGATCCGAGGTCTCGGCCGGGCCGTGACGCCGCCGGAGGACCGGGGGTGTAGCGGGGGGCGTGTGGCCTGTACTCGCCGCGGTGCTCCGCCTCGTGCAGGGCGTCCAGAAAGGACTTCGGACCATCGAAGTCGGGCAGTTCCAGGTAGGCGGCCCCGACCCCCTGCGGGTCGTGCGCGTCCGAACCCACGGTACCGGGCAGGCCGTACGCCCGAGCGGTGCGCACTGCCGCCCGGTTGTGTTCCGGGTCGGCGATCTTGGCGTTGAACACCTCGACCGCGTCGATCAGGCCGGCGTCGCACATGGCGTCCAGGTCGGCGCCCACGCCGGCGCGGAGCGGGTCGTAGGGGTGCGGCGCGCAGACGATGCCGCCCTGCGCGCGGATCAACTCGACCACCTCGCGGGCGGGCAGCACATACGGCACGCGTTCGGTGAGGAACAGGCCGATCAGCTCGCCGGAGCGGGTGCGGATCTCCTCCCCGAGCACCGCCCGGGCGCCGATCGCCCGGGAGAGCCCTTCCGGGGTGCCCGCCAGGTGGTTGTGGTCGGTGATGCACACCACGTCGATCCGGTGGACCGCCACCCGCTCGGCCAACTGGTCGAGTGTGGTGACGGCGTCACCGGATTCGACAGTGTGCACGTGACAGTCGACTCGGACCCGGCCCGGCGGGACGGGCCGGGACGGGTCCGGCGGGGCGATCACGGCGTGCGGTTGCTCAGCACGAGCGTGCCCGCGGCCGTGAACATGCCGCCGTTGCCCTGGGCGACGCTGATCTCCACACCCGGGACCTGCGCCGCGGCCTGCCCGCGCAGTTGCCGCACCGATTCCTGGATCAGGAACATGCCGTACATGCCGGTGTGGGTGTAGGACAGCCCGCCGCCGTTGGTGTTCAGCGGCAGCCTTCCGCCGGGCTCGGTGTTGCCCTCGGCGATGAACGCCCCGGCCTCGCCGCGGCCGACGAAGCCCATGTCCTCCAATCCGTAGATCGGCACATGCGCGAACGCGTCGTAGATCATCAGATGGTCGACGTCGCCGTGCGTGATGCCGGCCTCCGCGAACGCCTCGGCGCTGGACCGCCGGAACGCCGCGGACGTGGTGAAGTCCTCCATCTGGGAGATCAGCGGCGACTCGAAGGTCTCCCCCGTGCCCAGGATGTGCACCGGGGGCTGCGGCAGATCCCCTGCGCGGTCGGCCGAGGTGATGACCAGGGCGCCGCCGCCATCGGTGACCAGGCAGCATTCCAGCAGATGCAGCGGATAGGAGATCATCCGCGAGTCGAGCACGTCCTCGACGGTGATCGGCTCACGGTAGCGGGCCCGCGGATTGCGGGCCGCCCACTTGCGCTGCGCCACCGGAACGTAGGCCAACTGCTCGGCGGTCAGCCCGAACTCCTTCATGTAGCGCAGCAACGGGATGGTGAACATGGTCGGCGGCCCCAGGACCCCGTAGGGCGCCTCGAACTGGGCGTTGGGGCTCGACGCCGGCAAGGCTCCACGCGCGGAGCCGACCTGGGACCTGCCCGACTCCCCATGGGTGATCAGCACCGTGGTCGCGTGGCCGGCTCGGATCGCGGCCACCGCGTGGCGGACGTGCAGCAGGAACGAGGTGCCGCCCACTCCTGTTCCGTCGATCCATCGCGGCTTGATGCCCAGCGTGTGCGCCACCTGGATCGGGCCAGGGGCGGACACGCTGGCGATGCCGTCGATGTCGGACATGCGCAGGCCGGCATCGGCCACCGCGTTGCGGGCGCCCTCCACGTGCAACCGCAGTGTGGAGTGCCCGGGCAGCACGCCGACCTCGTCGGTCTCGGCCGCGCCGACGATCACCACGTCGCCCCGTGCCATCAGATCGCCTCCCTTCCCGCCGGCCTGAACTGGGGAATGGTCACATCGCCGCGCTTTTCGAAGGTGACCTCCACGTCCATGTCCAGCACCAGGTTGTCCGGGGTGTTCTCGATGCCGACGATGTTGGCCATCATGCGCGGGCCCTCGGACAGTTGCACCACCGCGATCGCGTACGGCGCGTCCTGTTCGAAGCCTGGAGCCGGCCGGTGGTTGATCGTGTAGGAGTACAGCGTGCCGCGGCCGCTGGCGGTGATCCATTCCAGCGCGTCGGAGGCGCAGAACGGGCAGCACGGTCGCGGGTAGAAGAACGGCTTGCCGCAGTCGAGGCAGCGCTGGATCTTCAGCTCTCCCTCGGCGGCGGCGTCGAAGTAGGGTTGCGTCTCCGGTGTCGGCACGGGTGCCGGCTTTGCTCTGGCGGACAACGGAACTCCTTCGGTGACGGTTTCAGCGAGTGGGACGCGCGATCCCGAGCTCGGCCAGTAGTTGCTGGGAGTAGGCGATACGACCGGTCAGCTCGCTCGCCGGGGCCCGGCACAGGGCCAGCGCGGCGGCGGCCATCACCTCCGGCGGCTCCGCGTTCGGGTCGTCCTCGGTGGTCAGGTGGTGGAACAGCGTGCCCGGGGTGGGCACCACCTGGGTCGGGGCGAGTGAGTTGACCGCGATTCCGTCGGTGTGGAGCTCGGCGGCGAGGCCGGTGCTGAACCGCTCCATGGCCGCCTTGCACATGCCGTAGACGGTGCCTCCCCGCCCCGCGTGCGGGCCCGGCGGCATCACCGGGTGCCGGGCGGCCACGGAGGAGATGTTCAGGATCCAGCCGCTCCCCCGCGCCCGCATACCGGGGATGACCAGTTGCGCCAGATGCATGGGCGCGGCCACCTGCACCTCGAACATGAGCGCCCGGCGTCGCTCGGTGAAGTCGGCCACCGGGGTGAAGTAGGTGACCGCGGCGTTGTTGACCAGGATGTCCACGTCGCCGTAGTGCTCGCGCACCTGCTCGGCCAGCCGTTCACGGTCCTCCCGCACGGACAGGTCGGCCGCGAAGGCCTCCGCCGTCCCACCCGCGGCTCGGATGCCACCCACCGTGTCCCCCAGCGTGCCGGGCAGCCGGCTGGTGCCCGCCGCCGTCGTCCGCGCGCTGACCGCCACGCGGGCGCCCGCGGCCGCGAACCGCGCCGCGATGGCGGCGCCGATGCCTCTGCTGGCCCCGGTCACGAGTGCGACCCGGCCGTCGAGTACGCCCATCTCGCCCTCTCAGCGGCCGAGCAGCGGGCCGAAGGCTTGCTCGATGTGAGTGGACAGGGTGTCGAGGTCCCACGGGCCGGTGCCGGCGATCCGGCTGATCGGCTGCGGGTTGTCGTAGAGCGCCAGCTGGTACCCGGCCGAGTGCAGGATTCGCCCGTTGATCCACCCGGACTCGGAGCCGGCCAGGTACGCCACGACCGGCGCCACGTTGTCCGGCGAGTGTTCGTCGGTGGCGGATGCGGGGGAACGGCGCTTTTCATCCGGGATCGACGCGGTCATCCGCGTCGCCGCGCCGGGTGAGATGGCGTTGGTCGTGACGCCGTACCTGGCCAGCGAATTGGCGCAGGAGTAGGTCAGCCCGACGATGCCCATCTTGGCGGCCGCGTAGTTGGGCTGCCCCGGCGCGCCGTGCAGCCCGGAGACCGAGGTGAAGTTGATGATCCGGTTCTGCGCGTCGGCGTCGCGCAGCGACCGCCAGTGCGCGGCGGCGAACTTGGTGGTGTTGAACGTGCCCTTGAGATGCACCCGGATCACGTCGTCCCACTCGCGCTCGGCCATGTTGAACACCATCCGGTCACGGAGGATGCCGGCCACATTCACGAGCACGTCCAGCCGGCCGAACTCGCCGATCGCGGTGCCGATCAGCTGCTCGGCCGCGGCGTGGTCGGAGACGTCGGAGAAGTCGGCGATCGCCTTGCCGCCGGCCTGGGTGATCTCATCGACCACTCCCGCCGCCGGCCCGCTGTTCGTTCCTGATCCGTCGAGTTGCGCGCCGAGGTCGTTCACCACGACCTGGGCGCCCTCGCGCGCCAGCAGCCGCGCCACAGAGGCACCGATACCCCTGCCTGCGCCCGTGACGATCGCGACCCGTCCGTCCAGCCGGCCCATGGCCACACCAGCCTCTCTGCGGTGGGATGATTTTAGAATGAAGTTCTGGAATTAGCTTCTAGGCCGACGGGTGGCACTGTCAAGAGGGGACTGATCGTCCGGCCGGAAATCCGGCACATCCCTGCCGGTCTTGACAGCGGAAGCCATGCGAATCCAATAATAGAACATTATTCTAGGATTTCCGGGCCGGGCGGATCGGCATCCAGGAGGGCACATGTCACTGAACCACGACGTGATCGGCGTCGAGTCCGAGCCCGTCGAGAAGAGCTGGACCAGCAAGGACACCCTGCTCTACGCGGTGGGCGTCGGCGCGGGACTGGACGATCCGACCAGGGAACTGGCCTTCACGACGGAGAACTCCGCGGACGTCCGGCAACAGGTCCTGCCCACGTTCGCGGTCCTGGCCGCGCAGGGCGCCCGCGGGCGGGATCTGGGCGACTTCGACCGGGCGATGCTCGTGCACGCCGAGCAGGAGTTCCGGCTGCACCGGCCGCTGCCGCCGGCCGGCACGGTCCGGATCACCTCGAAGGTGACCGGCATCTACGACAAGGGTTCGGGAGCCCTGGTGGTCAGCGAGGCGCTCGCGGTGGATCCGGACTCGGCGGAGCCGATGATCACTTCGCGCAGTTCGGTGTTCATCCGGGGCGAGGGCGGCTTCGGCGGGGCACGTGGGCCGGGCTCGGACTGGAAGGTGCCCGACGTGCCGCCGGACCACGAGGTCACCTACCGGACCCGCCCGGAGCAGGCGCTGATCTACCGCCTGTCCGGGGACCGCAACCCACTGCACTCCGACCCGGCGTTCGCCGCGCGCGCCGGGTTCGACCGCCCGATCCTGCACGGCCTGTGCACCTACGGGGTGACCGGGCGCGCCCTGCTGCACACCCTCGCCGGCTCCGATCCGGCCCGCTTCGCCGCGATGTCGGGCCGGTTCAGCGCGCCGGTGTTCCCCGGGGAGTCCCTGACCGTGTCGATGTGGGTGGACGGCGACACCGCGATGTTCCGCACCGCCAAGCAGGACGGCACGGTCGTGATCGACCGGGGCACCGCGACCATCGACCCGGGGTGACCGCGGACGGCCCGACGTCAGCGGGCGGAGTAGGCGCCGTCCACGAGGTGGTAGCTGCCCACGACGAAGGAGGCGCGCGGCGAGAGCAGGAACGCCACCAACTCGGCGACCTCCTCCGCGCGGCCGATCCGGCCGGCGGGATGCAACCCGGCCAGCGCCTGCTTCTGTTCGGGGTCCACTCCCGCGAGGAGCGGCGTGTCGACGAAACCCGGCCCGACCGCGTTGATCCGCACACCCAGAGGCGCGTACTCCAGTGCGGCGGTCTTCGTCAGCCCGAGCACGCCGTGCTTGGCCGCGACATAGGCCGCGGATCCGGGCAGGCCGTTGGCGCTCAGGACGGAGGCCATGTTCACGATCGCGCCACCGCCGCAGGCGAGGATCGCCGGCAGTTCGTAGTGCAGGGAGTAGAAGACGCCGTCGAGGTTGGTGGCGATCACCCGGCGCCAGTCCGCGAGGTCGTAGTTGCCCGTGTGCCCGCCGATGTTTCCGGCCACTCCCGCGTTGTTGACGGCCAGGTGCAGCCCGCCCAGGTCCTCCATGGTGACGTCGACCGCCGCCCGGACGGACTCGGGTTCGGTCACGTCCACGGGCACCGCGAGCGCTCGCGCACCGGCGGCGATCAGTTCCTGGGCCGCCTGCTTGGCGCCCGCCTCGTTGTGGTCGGCGATGGCGACGGCCGCGCCTCCGGCCGCGAGACGCCGCGCGACGGCCAGGCCGATTCCGGACGCGCCGCCGGTGACGAGGACGACCCGCCGGTTGAACTCCACCGCGTAGTCGTCGGTTTGAAAGCCCATCACGAGAAATTGCACCAGCCTTCTTGGTGATCTTTCTGCTGCCCTGGCAGAGCCGGACCCCGCCCATTCGGGCGGATCTCGCATGAAACAAATTCTAGAGGAAAATTCTAAAATACAGTCGATCACTAGTACATCAGCCCGTGGTGGAGGCCAGCGACTCGGGCCGGGACCGGCGGTCCTGCCTGCCGGCCTTCCGGCGGCCGCCGAATGAGGCGAGCACGGCGAGCAGGGAGACGGCTGTCAGCACCCCCAGCGTGAGCCGGTAGCCGGTGACCAGGTGGCCGACATCCGCGGGTGAGACACGGGACAGGGTGCCCGCGAAGACTTCAGGCCGCAGGGCGGCCGGCAACGGGCTGGTGATCAGGGACAGGGCCAGTGCGTTGCTCACCACGACTCCGGCGTTCTGCACCATGAGCCGCATGGCGTTGACGATGCCCACCCGGTGGGCGGGCAGTTCGTCCAGCAGGGCGGTGGCGGTGGCGGGCATGAACATCCCGGCGCCCGCACCGACCAGCACCATGCCACCACAGATCGGCGCGTACCCGGCGTCGGCGGAGATGCACAGGAGCAGCACCACCAGGCCCGCCGTACCCGTGACATTGCCGAGCAGGCCGACGACGCGAGCGTCGAGCCGGGCGTGCAGTGGTCCCGCGCACACCGAGGCGATCATCATGGCGACGGACAGCGGCAACACCTTCAGCCCGGCCGACACCGGATCTTCACCGTGCACCGCCTGGTAGAAGAGCGCGATCAGCAGTACCACCGCCATCCTCGCCACCGTGCTGAGGAACGAGGCCAGCAGGTTGAGACCGAACACCCGGTCGGCGAACAGCCCCACGTCGACCACGGGATGCCGGCTGCGCCGCTCGACGCGGACGAACACCGGAACGAGACCGGCGAACACCACCACCCCGCCGAGGACCACCGGGTCCGTCCAGCCGCGGTCACCGGCCTGGGACAGCCCGAACAGCAGCCCGCCCAGCGACACCAGCACCAGGAGGTTGCCCGGCAGGTCGATGCCCCGGTCTCTGGCCGATCCCTCGGTGCGGCGCAGCGTGACCCAACCCCAGGCGAGGCAGATCAGCCCCACGGGCACGTTGTACCAGAAGACCCACTGCCAGCCGAACCGGTGCGTGAGGAAGCCGCCCAGGGTGGGGCCGACGAGCTGGGCGACAGAGAAGGAGGCGATGTAGATGCCCATGCCACGGCCGAGGTGCCGCCGCGGAAAGGCGTCGGTGAGCAGCGCGGCGCTGTTGGTCAGCAACATCGCGCCCCCGGCCGCCTGCACGACCCGCAGGCCCACGACGTACCACTCGTCCGGGGAGAAGCCCAGCAGCAGACTGGAGCCGGTGTAGGTGGCGAGCCCCCACAGATACATGGAGCGGCGGCCGAACATGTCGGCCAGCCGCCCGAACACCACCATCAACACGGTGGTGGCCAACATGAACGACAACAACATCCAGCTCGCGGCCGTGGCGCTGGCATGGAAATGCCGGACCACCTCGGGCAGCGCCACGTTCAGCGAACTGCTGCCCAGGGCGATCAGGATGCTCGCCAAGCTCACGACCGACAACACCCGCCACGCATAACTCAGTCGCGCCTGCTCGGTCGGCTCGGACATCGGCGTTCCTCCCGGTCACGCTGGATGCCCGTCGCGCACACCGCATCGCAGGCATAGTAGAGCGCAATACTAGAATCTGATTCGATAATAGAGCGATCTACGCGACATGCCAGTGCCGCGAACGGTAGATCAGCGGGAGACCGGCCGGCACAGCGCACGCGCCGGCCCGGCGACCTAGTACTGGACGGACGCGGGCGGCTCACCCAGGCGATGTCCGCGATGCGGAGCGCGGTCCGGTAACTCCGGGCTCCGCGACGGCCGACATACCCGCGGGGCCCCGCCAGATCAGGTCGCGGGCTCAGCCGTACGACTGAGAGGGTCGAGGCGGCGGATCAGCACTATCGCGGCGTCCGCGATCCGGTTGGCCTCCCGCTTGCTCGCCGACGTGGCGATCTCCCGGCCGGCCTCACCGATGAGCCCGGTCAGCACCATGACGGTCATCCGGTCGACCGAACTGGTGCCGGCGCCGAGGAGCACCGCGTTCTGCCGGACCCATTCCCGGCCGCTGGTGCGACGGATCAACTCGAAGCCGGGTGGGGCGTCCCCGTCCATGAACAGGCGGGTCAGGTCACGCCGCTGCCACGAGCCCTCCAGAAACGCATGGGCGCCCGCGGTGAACAGGTTGAGCGGATCGTCCTCGCCGTCCGCGCGCGCCGCGGCGACCGCGGCCGCCGCGGCCTGCTCGAGAGTGGTCCGATGGTCCTCCCACAACGCGAGGAACAGCTCGGCCTTCCCCCCGAAGTGGTGGTAGAGGCTGCCGGTGCTCGAACCGGCGCGACTCACCACATCGGAGATGCTCGCGTCGGTGAAGCCCTGCTCGCAGAAGACCTCACGGGCGGCATTGAGGAGCACCCGCCGGGTCTCCGCAGTACGGCTCCATCGCCAGGCGCCTCCGCCGTTCGCCTTGCGTGCCATCACCGCCCCCGATTCACTGTTCCGTTGAATGAACACAATTGTAGAATTCCCGCGGCTTCTCGCTCCCGGGTCGCCAATCCGAGGGTATTGCCAGAGCCGTGTTCCAAAAAATTGGGCACCCATCAAAGCGGCAGGACAATGGGTGTGAAGTGAACCTTCGACGGCCGGCTTTCTCCCTCACCACCGAAGAACGCCGGACCCCATACGGTCGCCGGCGAACTCTCCGGAAGCCAGGCCGCTGGAAACGCCTGATCGGGCGCACTCCCGGGGAGTGCGCCCGATCGCGGCCGCGTCAATCCATCTTCAGCACGGCCGGAGCGGGCAGGGCGGCGGGAACGGATTCGCGCCGCCAGGGGCCGTTGAACAGGAAGATCGTGGGGATGTACAGCACGAGACAGCCGAGTGAGATCATCAGCCAGGTCTGCCAGCTCGTGCTCTCGACCACCGGCGGGATGATCAGCAGACCGACCACGGCGACGGCCTTGGTGATGAAGCCGAACAGGCCCCAGGCGGTCCCCTGCAGCCGGGGATCGACGTCCTCGGCGTCCTCGGAGTAGTTGGCCATCCAAGGGGCGTACGCGACGGCGAGCGACCCGCCGAGCAGCGCGCCCACGATCATCAGCAGACCGAGCGAGACGTCTTTCTGACCCAGCAGATAGACGAAGTAGGCGGTGATGACCACGCCCACGACCGTGCCGCCCAGCGCGAACGGCTTGCGGAGCCCGGTCCGGTCCGAGATGCGGCCGATGGCGACCAGCACGACCAGGTCGAGGATCCAGAAGGCCGTCATGACCGTGGACGCCTGCGCGGTGGTGATGCCCAGCGCTCCGACGAGCATGGTCTGGCCGAACAGCGACAAAGTGATGTACAGGACCAGCCAGAGGGAGATGCCGATCACGTGCGCCCAGATGTTGCGCTGGGCGAACAATGCCCGGACCCTGGCGGGCTGGGCCAGATCGACCACGTGGGCGGCGTCGCTCTCGGTGTGCTGGATGCGGGCGCGCAACTCGGGCGACAGGTCGGCGATGTTGAAGGCGATGACCAGGGAGATGACCAGGGAGATGCAGCCCATGATGACGAACTGCGATCGCCAGGAGTCGTCGAAGATCGGCAGCGTCCAGCCGGCGAGGGCGGCGGCGAGGAAGTTCGCCCCGACCGGTCCCCATGTCCAGAAGCCGAACGCCTGCGCGCGGCCGAGTCGCGGGGAGAAGTCGCGCACCAGCGGCGCGGTGCTCGCCATCGCCACGCCGTCGATGAAGGACAGGACGATCCGGGCGATCAGCAGGTCGCGCGGGCTGTTGACGAGTGTCATCGCGAAGCAGCACACCGCCGTCAGGAGCATGAGCGGGACCAGCAGCCGCACCCGGCCGAGCCGGTCGGTGAGCCTGCCGCCCACCGCGGAGGCGATGGCGCCGGCGACCACCGCGACCCCTGACACCGCACCGTAGGTCGCCAGGGACATGTGCAGGTCCTTGAGCAGCAGTGGCACCACGGGCGCGATCTGTGCTTCGTAGGAGCCGATGAGGATGGCCAGGACGGCCATGGTGAGGATCTTCATGCGGCGGGCGCCGGTCGGATACTCGCCGAGCTCACGGACATAGGACAGTCTCATGACTAGGCCTTTCTGGTCGAGCTGGGCTCTGGTGACCAGTTCTAGAGGGAGACTCTAGAATTTATTTCTACGGATCGTCCGCTCTCTCACTGTCCGAGTCAAGGGGCTGTGAGAGAGTCCTGCCCGTCATCGCCGAGGGACGCACTTCGGGGATGCGCTTCGCATGGGCGCCTGCCGTCGAACCCCGGCGGCCGGCGGTCCCGCACTCACACCGGCATGTACGGCAGGCGTGTTTCCATGGCGAAGACCGCCGTGATGACCGGTGTCGCACGGCGGTCATCACGGCGGTGCTCACTCGGGCGGGATCGGCGCAGGGCGAACGGCCCCGCGCATGCTCACCCGCGCCAGGTGATCAGCGCGTCCAGGGCCTCCACCCGCGAGCCCGCCACCAGCAGCGGGTTCATCTCCAGCGATTCGAGCCGCTCCCCCAGGCTCTGGGCGAGGTCCGCCACGCGCACCACCACATCGGCGACGGCGTCCAGGTCGGCGGGCTCGGTGCCGCGGGCCCCCTGGAGCAGCCGCGCCCCGCGCAGCTCCGTCAGCGCCAGCCGTACCTCGTCGGCGCCCACCGGAAGAACGCGCAGGGCGGTGTCCCGCAGCACCTCGACCCACACCCCGCCGAGCCCCACCGCCAGGGTGAGGCCCCACCCGGGGTCGCGGACGACCCCGACCAGCATCTCGACCCCGCCGGAGCGCTGCGGCTGGACCAGCGCGCCCACCCGCACGGGCGGACCCGTGCTCGCGGCCGTCGCGGCGGCGACGACCTCACGGTAGGCGTGGCGCACCTGATCCGGAGTGGTGAGACCGAGGCGTACCCCGCCGATGTCGCTCTTGTGCCCCAGTCCCTCGGCGGATGCCTTGAGGACCACCGGATACCCGATGCGGTCGGCCGCCGCCACGGCCGAGTCCTCGTCGTGGACGGGTTCGGAGGGCACCATCGGAATTCCGGCCTCGGCCAGCAAGGTCGCCGCGCGGTGCTCGGCCCAGACGCCGGTCGCCCCTTCCACGTGGCGGGCGACATCGCCGACGACATGACGGGCGGCAGGCCCGGGAGGTGACCCGGCCGCCTCGCCCGCCAGCGCGGCACGGTGATACTCCGACCAGCGGACGGCGGCGCCGATGGCGTGCAGGCCGTGCTCGATGCCGCCGGCGACGTGCGGGAAGCCGGTCTGTTCCTGTACGGCACGGCCGAACTCGGTGACGTCGGTGAGGACGTTCGACACCACCAAGACGGGGACGGGCGCCTCAGCGATCCGCTTGGCGTTGGCCGCGTACAGCGCCAGTGTGGCGGCCGGGTCCCGCGGGGCGGTGCGGGGCGGCTCCGTGAGCAGCATGATCGCGTCGATGCCGGGGTCGGCCGACACGGCCTCCAGGGCGCGGCCGAGCAGGGTCCTGTCGATGAGGATGTAGCCGGTGACGTCCAGCGGATTCTGCACGGTCGCGAAGGCGGGCACGATCTGTTCGAGCTTGGCGACCGTGTCCGGCGCGAACGACGGCAGCTCCAGCCCCTCGTCCTCCGCCCGGTCCGCGATGATCTCCGACGCTCCGCCCGACGGGGTGACCACGCCGATCCGCCGCCCCGGCAGCGGCCCGGTCTCCGCCAGCAGGCCCGCGGTGATGATGAGGTCCTCCAGCGACCGCACCCGCAGGACGCCGAGCTGCCGGAACGCGGCGTCGATCACCCGATCGTCGCCGACCAGCGCACCCGTGTGGGCCTGGGCGGTGTGCGACGCGACCGCGCTGCGCCCGATCTTCAGCGCGACCACCGGCTTGCCCGCCAGCAGCGCCCGCCGGGCGACCCGCGCGAACTCGGCCGGGTTGCGCACCGATTCCAGAAACAGCGCGATCGACGTGGTGGCCGGGTCGTCGACCAGGTAGTCCATCACGTCGGTGACGGTCAGCGTCGTCTCGTTGCCCATCGAGGTGAGCAGGCTGATGCCGATGTTGCGGGCCTGGGCGAAGGCGAGCACCGAACTGGCCAGCGCGCCGCTCTGCAGCACCACGCCCACGGAGCCGCGCAGCAGCGGCGGCGGGATGGGCAGGCCGTACGGGGTGATGCCGGCCGCGGCGTTGATGAAGCCGTTGCCGTTGGGGCCCAGCACGGTCAGGCCGTTCTCCCGGATGAAGTCGGCGATCTCCGCCTCCATCGCGGCGCCCTCGGGGCCGACTTCGCCGAAACCCGCGGTGAGGATGACGTAGCTGCGGATGCCCAGCTTGGCGCCCTCTTCCAGTACCGGCAGCACCGCCGTCGTCGGCACCATCACGTAGGCCAGGTCGACCGGCTCGGGGATGGCCGACAGGCTGGTGTGGGCGCGCTCGCCGTGGACGACGCCGCCGCGCGGATTCACCAGGTGGACCGGACCGGCGAAGCCGTGCATGCGCAGGTTCGTCAATGTGCTGATCGACCAGCCCGACTTGTCGGTGGCCCCGACCAGCGCGACCGACCGGGGATTGAAGAGGTCTGCGACAGGCATGTCACTCCCCGATCGTGCCCAGGCGGGCATGACCCTTGAGCAGGTTGCGGGCGATGGTACGGCGCTGGATCTCGTCGGTGCCCTCGAAGATGCGCAGCAATCGCAGCTCGCGATACCAGCGTTCGATGGGCAGTTCCTTGGTGTACCCCATGCCGCCGTGGATCTGCAGCACCCGGTCGACGACCTGGTTGGCCATGACCGCGCCGTTCAGCTTGGCGATCGAGGAGGCGTGCCGGGCGTCCATGCGCTGCTGCACTCGCCATGCGGCGTACAGGGTGAGCCACTTGGCGGCCTCGATCTCCACCTGGGAGTCGGCGATCATCCACTGGATGGCCTGGTACTCGGCGATCGGGTGGCCCATGGACTGGCGGATCTTGGCGTAGTCGACGGCCATCTGCAGCATGCGTTCGGCCGAGCCGATGGCGCGGGCCGGGATCATGTAACGGCCCTGTCCGATCCACTGCATGGCCAGTTCGAAGCCCCTGCCCAACTCGCCGAGGATGTTCTCCTCGGGCACTCGTACGTCCTCGAACACCAGCGAGGCCGGGCCCCACTGGCCCATCGTCGGGATCGGCTCGGACTTCCAGCCCATGTCGCGGTCGGCCAGGAAGCAGGTGACGCCGCCGTCGGCGCCCTTGTCCGGGTCGGTGACGGCGAACACCATCACGAAGTCGGCCTCGTTCCCCCCGGTGATGAACGTCTTCTCCCCGTTGATGACCCATTCGGAGCCGTCCTTGACCGCCCGGGTGCGGATGTTGCGGGCGTCGGAGCCCGCGCCCGGCTCGGTGATCGCGAAGCAGGAGCGGCGCTCGCCCTCGATGGTCGGGATCAGGTAGCGGCGCTTCTGGTCGTCGTTGCCCGCATAAAGGATGTTGTCCGCGGTGCCGCCGAAGGTGAACGGCACGAACGTGCGGCCCATCTCCATCGCGATGATCGCCGACATCAGCGGGCCGAGGGCGGCTCCCCCGTACTCCTCGGGGGTGTTGATCCCCCAGAAACCCATCGACTTGGCCTTTTGCCGCAGGTCCCGTACGACCTGGGGCTCGAGCCCGGGGCGGCCGGCGCGTTCGTTGCGCAGTACGTCGGGTTCGAGCGGCATGACCTCCCTCTCGATGAAGCTGCGGATGGTGTCGCGGATCTGCCGTTCCTCGGTGCTCAGGGAGAAGTCCATGGTCCGACTCATTTCTAGAATCAGCGTCTAGGAATTGGTTCCAGAATGGGTTCCGGCCTCCTGGCGTGTCAACCGTGCCGTAGAATTTGATTCTAGAAATTGCGGACCCCTGGGGGACCCCGCTGACGCAGGGAGCTTCGATGACCCGCAAGTCCACCGCCAAGGGCGGCTCCTGGGAGTGGAGCCGCACCGCCCAGACCCGCCGGAGCATGCTCGACGCCGCCCGCGAGGTCTTCTCCGAACACGGCTTCGCCGACGCCGTCGTCGCCGACGTGGTCGAACGGGCCGGCTCGAGTGTGGGCAGCCTCTACCACCACTTCGGCGGCAAGACCGAGTTGTTCCTCGCCCTCTGGGACGACCATCAGAGCTCCCACGAGCAGGCCGCCGTGTCCAGCGTGGCAGAGGCGCGGCAGGCGGGCGTCACGGGCCCGGTCGAACAGTTCATCGCCGGCGCCCGCGCCTACCTGCAGGGTTCGTGGGAGCGGCGCGACCTCACGCGGCTGTTCATGGACGGGGACGCCCCGCCCGGCTTCGAACTCATGCGCCGTACCCGCGGCCGTGAATGGGTCCGTCAGAACGCCGTCCTCCTCGGCGCCGGCGACACCGCCCTCGATCACCTCACCGCCGCGGTCCTCACCGTCGTCATCGGCGAGGCCGGTCGCGAGGTGGCCGTCTGCGAAACCCGGTCCGAGGCCGACGAGGTGATCGAAGCCGCCATCACCCTGATCCGCCGCTTCGCCCCGCAACTGGATCCGACCACCTGACCGCCGGATCCGGCCCCCTCCGAATCAAACCGAGCACAATTCTAGTATTTGGATCTAGAATTGGACGACTCGAGATGCCGGAGAGACGGGGAGCGCGATCATGTCGGTCGAACGATGACCAATACCACGGACGAGTCAGCCGAAGTAGGTGACGACAGGGAGCGGCTCCGCCGCGCCTGGCGCATCCTGTCAGTAGTCAGCCTCGCCAGCGTGCTCACCGCACTCGGCGGTAGCGCGCTCAACGTCGCACTCCCCCAGGTCGTACGGCAGACGCACGCCGGCGCCGACGCCGCGGCCTGGATCCTGATCGCCTTCCAGCTCACCACGACCGTGCTCATGGTGGCGTTCGGCCGGCTCGCCGACATGTTCGGCCGCCGGACGATGTACCTCGCCGGCCTCGCCACCTACACCCTGGCCAGCCTTCTTGCGGGTCTCGCACCGAACGCCTGGCTCATCGTGGCGCTGCGGGTCCTGCAGGCCGCGGGCACCGCCATGCTGCTCACCAACAGCGCCGCCCTGGTCACGGACGCCTTCCCCCGGTCCAGGCTGGGCGAGGGCATGGGCGTCTACACCGCGTCGTTCTCCATAGCCCAGCTCGTCGGTCCCACGGTCGGCGGTCTGTTCACCGAGCACCTCGGCTGGCGGTGGGTGTTCTGGTACAACGTGCCGATCGGCCTGGTCTGCCTGGTGTGGGGAGCGCTGGTGTTGCCCCGGGGACGATCCGCCGGCGGCGGCCGCGGCCTCGACCTGCCCGGCAACGTGCTCGTCCTGGCCGGTCTCGGTGGGCTGCTGTTGGCGCTGTCGGAGGTGACCCGGCTCGGCTGGGGCCATCCGCTGGTCTCCGGCGGCCTGGCCGTCTTCGTGCTGGCGCTCCCGCTGTTCGTCCTGCGCGAGGGCAGGGCGCGTCATCCAGTGGTCGACATGCGCATGTTCCGCGATCCGCCGTTCGCCCTCGGCACGGCGGCGTCGTTCCTCAACTCGGTGGCCCGCATCGGGGTGGTGTTCCTGGTGTCGCTGTTCTTCCAGTCCGTACACGGCGAGGATCCGGTGCCGGCGGCGCTGAAGGTGCTGCCGCTGTCGATCGCGGCGATGGCGGCATCGGTGACGTCGGGGTTCCTGCAGCGACGACTGAGCCCGCGGACCGTGACGGTCATGGGCGCCTCGCTGACCACCGCCGGTCTGGCCGGACTGCTCTGCACGATCTCCGTGACCGTCCCCTACGCCTCGATGGCGGCGTTCCTGGTGCTCATCGGCCTCGGCTCGGGCCTCTTCCTTCCCTCCAACACCACGGTCCTGCTCGACGGAATCCCCTCCAACCGGCTGGGCATCGTCAACGCCATGCGGCTCATGCTCCAGAACACCGGCGGGGTGGTGGGCACCGCCATGGTCCTGTCCGTCATCACCGTCCCGCTCCCCGCCGTCCTGCACGACTCCGTCTTCGCCGGAACCCTGTCGCAGGTCTCGCCCGCCGCCGTCGCCGACCTGATCACCGGCTACCGGTGGACGCTGGGCTGCATGACGGCCGTCGCCGCGCTGAACGTGCTCACCTGCCTGGGCAGAAGGCGCGCCACCCGGACGGCGCCGCTGGACGACGAGAGCCCCTCCTACCGGCCCGTCACCGGATCTCGGACGGCTAACTGATCTCGATCGCGCGTTCGGGGCAGTTGGACACCGCCAGGCGGGCCGCGCGCTCCTTGTCCGGCGGCACCAGGCCGTCGCCGATGACCTGGCCGTAGCCCTCGTCGTCCTCACTGAACAGTTCAGGGGCGAGGTCGTAGCAGCGGCCGTGCCCCTGGCACCGCTCAGGATCGATGCGTATCTTCATCGCGGGTGCTCCGCTCTGTGTGTCGTCGGAGGTGGGCGAGCGACGTCCCCCACTCATCGTCGTCGACGGCGTGCAGGTCCGGCGTGATCAACGCGCTGCCCAGGGAAAGCAACAGGCAGAAAGTGAGCCGGCGCGTCAGGCGGCAGGGCCTGATCCCGCTCGCCGCCGTCTTGGGCCGACCGTACCAACTCGGCCGGCCGCTCGGCGCGCTCGCCCACGTGGTCGCGCATCGGCCGGGACGGCGGGGACGGCAGGCACGCCCGTCAGACGCCGCTCAGAAGATGACCAGCGAGCGGATCACCTCGCCCGACGCCATCGCCGTGAACGCGTCGCCCACGTCGTCGAGCGTGATGCGCCTGCTGATCAGCCCGTCCAGGTCGAGCCGCCCGGCCCGCCACAGCCGCAGCAGGCGGCCGAAGTCGGTGCGCACGTCGCCGGAGCCGTACAGGCAGCCGAGCAGGCGCCGCTCCGTCGCGAAGAGTTCGGCGGCGCTGAAGGACACCTGGTCCTCCAGGCTGCCCGCGCCCACCACGACGGTCGTCCCGCCGCGCCGGGTCGCCTGCCATGCCTGCTTGATGGTCGCCGAGCGGCCGACGACCTCGAAGGCGTAGTCGAACCCGCGTCCCTCGGTCAGCTCGTTCACCGCGTCGGCCAGTCCGTCCGGGGTGGTCGTGTGGGTGGCGCCGAACCGCCGGGCGATCTCCAGCTTCCCGGGGAGGCGGTCCACGGCCAGCACCGGAGCGGCGGCGGCCAGCTTGGCGCCCTGGATCACGTTGATCCCGACGCCGCCGCAGCCGATCACCAGGACCGACGACCCGGGACGCACCCCGGCGGTGTTGACCACGGCGCCGACGCCGGTCAGCACTCCGCAGCCGACCACCGCGGCCACGTCGAACGGCACGTCGTCCGGGATCGGGATCGCGGCCCGCGCGTCGACCACCGTCTCCTCGGCGAAGCAGCCCACGCCGAGCGCGGCGTGGGCCTGCTCATCACCGAGGCTCAGCGTGGGCGGCCCCGCGGCGGCTCGGGCGGTGACGCACAGGTTCGGCTGACCGCCCAGGCAGAAGTAGCAGGACCCGCAGGGTGGGATCCAGGAGAGGATCACGTGCGTGCCGACCGGCGGACCGGCCACTCCCGGCCCGAGCTCGACCACCTCCCCCGCGCCCTCGTGGCCGGGCACCAAGGGCCTCGGCGCGGGCAACGTGCCGTCGCACATCGACAGGTCGGAGTGGCACACCCCGGCGGCGCGCAGCCGCACCCGCACCTCTCCCGGACCCGGCCGCCGCAACGTCAGCCGGTCGCTGACCTCGACGGGTTTTCCGACTTCGCGCAGGATGACGCCTCGCATGGGCCTTCCCCGGTTCAGAGCTGCACGGACGTGGTGGTGAGGAACTCCTCCAGGCCGAAGCGGCCGTACTCGCGGCCGTACCCGGACTGCTTGAAGCCGCCGAAGGGGGCCAGGCCGTTGTGCGCGCCGTCATTGATCCGGATCTGCCCGGCCCTGAGCCGCCTGGCGACCCGGCGGGCACGTTCCGGGTCCGCGGCGCGGACACCGGCCGCCAGCCCGTACGGGGTGCCGTTGGCGATGCGGACCGCCTCGTCCTCGCCGGAGTAGGGCAGGATGACCAGGATCGGCCCGAAGATCTCCTCCTGGGCGATCCGCGACTCGGGGGCGACGCCGGTCAGCACGGTCGGCCGCACGTAGAAGCCGCGCTCCAGCCCGTCGGGCGCGTCGGGGCCTCCGGTGAGAGTCGTCGCTCCGTCCTCGGCCGCGGCGCGCAGGTGCTCGCGCACGCGGTCCCGCTGCACGGCCGAGACCAGTGGGCCGAGCCGGGTGCCGGGGTCGCGGGGGTCCCCGGGCGAGTAGGTCCGCGCCTCCTCGGCCGCGATCCGCTCGGCGGCCGGCAGGCGGTCTCGCGGAACCAGCAGCCTGGTCAGCGCCGAGCAGGTCTGGCCGGAGTTCAGGAAGCACGCCCCCACGCCCTTGCGCACGGCGTCCTCGAAGGCGGCGTCGTCCAGGTCGTCGAGGAGCACGTTCGGCGACTTGCCGCCGAGTTCGAGCGCGGTGCGCTTGACGCCGGCCGCGGCCAGCTCGGCGACCCGCCGCCCGGCCCGGGTGGAACCGGTGAACGAGATCATGTCGACCAGCGGGTGCGCGGCCAGCGCCTCCCCCGCCTCGGGTCCGGTGCCGGAGACCAGGTTGAACACACCGGGCGGGAATCCGACCTCGTGCATCACGTCGGCGAGCACGAACGCGTTGAGCGGCGTGACCTCGCTCGGCTTGAGCACCACCGTGCAGCCCGCCGTCAGGGCCGGAGCCACCTTGGCCGCGATCTGGTGCAGCGGATAGTTCCAGGGCGTGATGGCGCCGACGACGCCGATCGGGTCGCGGTACACCACCGAGCCGCCGAGCCGTTCCTCGAAGTCGATCCCGGCCGCCACCTCCGGCATCGAGGCGAAGGTATTGATGGGCGCCCCCACCTGGATGAGCCGGGTCAGCGGCAGCGGCATGCCCAGCTCGTTCACGATCGTGTCGGCCAGCTCGTCGGCCCGCTCCTTCAACGCGCCGGCCACGGCCGCGCACAGCGCGGCCCGCTCGGCGGCAGGGCGGGCGGCCCAGGCGGGCAGCGCGGCGGCCGCGGCCTCCACGGCCCGCGCCACGTCTTTGACGCCGCTGCGCGGCACCTCGGCGACGACCTCCTCGGTGGCGGGATTCACCACGGGGATCGCCTCGCCGCCGCTCGCCGCCACCCACTCACCGTCGACATAGATCCGGTACGGCATGCCCCATCCTCAACTATCGGAAGATGATTCTAGATTTTGATTCTAGAAGCATTAGAGCACGCCGCCGAAAGTGTGTGAAGTCGCGACTCATGTCAGCGTCACGAAGCTCGGAAACTCCTGGGGGGGTCCGCCTCCGGCTCCGGCGTCGAGCCTTGACATATCAAATGAACGGTTTTTTGATACCGCCATGGGACGCATCACCGGTGCCGCTCCCGCCGAAACCCCCAAGCGGTCGTCCCGCGTCCTGACAGCCCTCACCCGAACCGGCACCACTCACGGCCCGGAGAGCACAACGCAGACAGGAACGACACAGACGGGAACGAGGCAATGAAAGTGAAGATCGACTCCGAACGTTGCCACGGGCACGGCCGCTGCTACGACCTCGCCCCCGACCTGTTCGGCGAGGACGACGAAGGCTACGGCATGGTCCTGGGCGACGGCGCCGTGTCGCCGGGCCGGCAGCCCGGCGCACGCCTCGCGGCGTCCAACTGTCCCGAACGGGCCATCGCCGTCGAAGGAGCCTCACGATGACCGCGGACGACCGCTTCGGCGACGACCTCGAACAATCGCGGAGGGAACGGTTCCTCAGCGGCTACCAGAGTGAGATCGTCACCGATCCCGTCTCCGACTGGGCGACCGACTTCTCCCATGTCGACCCCGCGTGGGCCGCCGACCCGTACCCGATCCAGGACGACCTGCGGCAGCGCTGCCCGATCGCGCACACCGACCGTTTCGGCGGCGCGTGGCTGCCCACCCGCTACGAGGACGTCTCGGCCATCGCCTACGACACTGAGCACTTCACCTCCCGGGCGATCATCGTGAGCAACGTCCGGCCCCCCAAGGAACTCGCGCCGGTGGGCGGTGCGCCGCCCATCTCCTCCGACCCGCCGTTCCACCACGACGCGCGCAAGCTGCTGCTGCCGGCCTTCACCAAGACCGCCGTCTCCCGGCAGGAAGAAGGGACGCGGGCGTTCTGCCACTCGCTCATCGACGCCTTCGAGGGACGGGACGTCGTCGACGCCGCACGCGAATACGCCAAGCACATCCCGACCCGGGTCATCGCCGACATGCTCGGCTTCCCGCAGGAGGACTCGGAGAAGTTCGGCTCGTTCGTCGAGAACGCGCTGGAGAACATCAACGCCTCGCGCGAGGAGCGCGTCGAGCGGTTCACCAAACTCTCGGACTACCTGCTCGCGCAGATCCGCGACCACATCGACAATCCCCGCGACGACCTGACGACGTACCTGCTCAACGCCGAGTTGCAGGGCCGGAAACTCGAACCCGCCCATGTCCTCGGCACGATCAACCTGCTGCTCATCGCCGGCATCGACACCACCTGGAGCTCCGTCGGCGCCTCCCTGTGGCATCTGGCGAAGACGCCGGCTGATCGGGAGCGCCTGGTGGCGGAGCCGGAGTTGCTGCCGACCGCGATGGAGGAGTTCCTGCGGGTCTACGCCCCGGTGACGATGGCGCGGCTGGTGAAGGAGGACATGCACTGGAACGGTGTCGACATGAAGGCCGAGGACTGGGTGCTGCTGCCGTTCCCGGCGGCCAACCGCGACCCGGCCCAGTTCGACCGGGCCGGAGAGGTGGTCATCGACCGTGAGGTCAACCGGCACGTGGCGTTCGGCCTCGGCATCCACCGCTGCGTCGGCTCCCACCTGGCCCGCATGGAGCTTCGGGTCGCCCTCGAGGTCTGGCTCGAACGGATCCCGGACTTCAGCCTCCACGACCCGGAGGCGGTGACCTGGGCCGCCAGCCAGGTCCGCGGCCCCCGCACGCTTCCCCTGCGCATCGGCTGAACCCTGCTCACCGCGACGGCGCCGCTGCGGACGGTCCCCCGTGTCCGCAGCGGCGAACGGGTGGGATGGTCGAGGTCGCCGGCTCCCCATGCTCGGCAGCGGTCCAGAAGGGGACGTGCGAATGGCATGCTGGACGAACGGCGATCACGAGGAGAACAGCGATGCCCCACCCTCTCGGCACGCAGCCCGCACCCCGGCGCACCCCTCTCAGTGCAGAGGAAAAGGCTCGAAGCGAGATGGGCTTCGTCCCCTACGTCGCCGAGACGCTCGTCGCGAAGGGGCGGTTCAGGGTGACCGCCGACACCCAGGAGATGGTGGAGTTGTTCCAGGCGGTCGCCCGCAGGGTGGGCGAGATGCTCCAGCGGCCTGTGGTCAGCTACGCCAACGGCAGGGACATCGTGATCACCTTCGGTCACGAGGAGGCCCCCGGTCTCACCGACCAGGGCGCTCGCTCGACGCACGAGTGACTGCGCCTCCCCGTAGGCCCCCTACGTCCGGATTCGGTCGAACCAGTTCCATGCATGACATTCATGGGCAAACAGGACATATGTGCCGCTGGCTGGCCTATTCCGGCTCGCCGATCAATCTGGAGAAGCTGCTCTACGAACCGGAGCACTCGCTGATCCACCAGAGCCTCCACGCCAGACTCGGCGCGGAGACGGTCAACGGCGACGGGTTCGGGGTCGGCTACTACGACGACGTCGAGGTGCCGCCCGCGGTGTTCAAGGACACCAAGCCCGCCTGGGGCGACCGGAACCTGCGCGAACTCGCGCGCCACGTCCGGTCGCCGTTGTTCATGGCCCACGTGCGCGCGTCGTCCGGGACGGCCGTACAGCAGACGAACTGCCATCCGTTCCGCCACGGCAACTGGCTGTGGATGCACAACGGCGCGATCTCCCAGTTCGGCCGGCTCAAACGCGACCTCGTTCTGGCCGTCGAACCGGAACTGTTTCCGGCGATCGAGGGGTCCACGGATTCGGAGGTCATGTTCTTCTTGGCGCTCACGTTCGGGCTGCGCGAGGATCCGCCGGCCGCGGTGGAGCGCATGGTCGGTTTCGTGGAGAAGACGGGACGGGCGCACGGCGTGGAGCACCCGGTCCAGATGACGGTGGCGACATCGGACGGCGAGCGGCTGTGGGCGTTCCGCTACTCCACCGAGCGTCGTTCGCGATCGCTCTTCCACAGCACCACCACACAGTGCCTCCGGGACCTGCATCCCGAAGTGTTCATGCGCGTGGATCTGTCCGGCGACGCGCGGGTCATCGTGTCCGAACCCCTGCGTGACCTGCCCGGCCAGTGGATCGAGGCACCGGAGTCGACCTACACGGTGATCAGCCACAATTTATTCGAAATGCATCCATTCCATCCGAAGCCCGCGTAGCGGAGAGCATCGACGCCCGGAGCGAATCCGCGCGTGGACCGGCTCCACGGAAGGCGACCGCGAAACCGGGTCAAGGAGATCCTGATATCTCTGCCTGAAATTCGGCCTGGACGTCGACCACGAGCGCGCCGATCCATGCCATGGCGTCGAACGACGACGCCGGGGAGCCGTCCGGGTTCCAGACCGTCACGTCGAATTCGGACGGCATCGGGTCTGGTGCCTGGATGGTTTCGGGGCTCAGCCGAAGTCCTCCTCCTCGGGCGGAAAGCCGTCGCACGGCGGCGACGAGCTCGGCCGGGTCCTCGGGCAGCAGCGTCGCGGCCAGACCCAGCCGCCCCGCGATGAGCGCGCGGCGGAATGCGACGACGTCCGCCGGACGTCCGCCGGTCAGGCGCTCGTCGAAGACGCTGACCGCGAGCGAGGCGTCGAAGCTCAGGCCCCGCCGCCACAGGTGCGTCCCGCCGGTCAGCGCCCACGCGTCGTCCACGACGACGCTCGTCGCGTCCAGATGCAGCGAACGTCCGGGCCCGGTGACCGGGTTGAACACCGCCAGCCGCTCGCCCGCGGCCGCGCGCAAGGCGTCCAGGGCGTCGCGAACGCCCTTGTCCCGCACGCGCTGCAGCTTCGCGGGGGCGCCGGGCGCAAGCTTGGCCGGCAGGCAGACGAGCACACGGAGGACGGGGTTGGCGCGCACCTGCTCGACGAGCGCCTGCCACACGGAGAGTGTCGCGTCGCCGCTCCCCACGGCAAGCCCGTCGAGTGCGGGGGTCTCGAGGTAGACGAAATCCTGGGCCCCGGCGAACGCGGCGGCGAGTGCGGTCGCCGCCTCCCTGTAGCCGCTGCGGGCTCCGAGCAGGCGCCGGTCGACCGCACGCAGCATGCTCGTCGCCGCACCTCCGACGCCACCGGGGATCGTGATGCCGCGCGCGGACAGCCACGACTGGACCGCGTCGACGGGACCGTCGAGCGGGAAGGCCTCCAGCCCGACGAGGTTGAGCGCCTCGACGAGGCCCGGCTCGGCCTCGACCCCGAATCCCACCGTGCGCAGGGTCGCCGCCCACGACGCGGGGACGGCCGGGAGGGCGGGCGTGGCCAGGGGCGTCGAGGCGTCGGCGGCGAGTGCGGTCGTCGGGCCCGCCACCCGCTCCCGGATGATCTCGGCGAGCCCGAGTACGGCCGGGCCGCGGAGCCGGGCGCCGGCCCCGTGGCGCTCGTCGTCGGCGGGTGCGCCGGGATGTCCGTTCTGGTGAGGCAGCAGCTCATGGTGGGCGCCGAGCGGTCGCACCCCGGCGACGAGGCCGTCCGCCGCCGTGGCGGAGAGCATGGCCGCCGCCACCTCGTCGCGGGACTGGGTCGGCAGTGGCGCACCGATCTGTGTGAGCCGCGTCAGCCCGGTGCGCAGGATCTGCGTCGCCGTCGCCGAGCCCGACAGCGTCGCGGGGTCCTCGCCGCCGCGCCAGCCCTTCCACGCGGGCTCGGTCAGCTGGACGCGGTCCCCGGTGGTCAGGCTCGCGGCGACGGTCGTCGCACTCCACTGCGCCGTAGAGATGCTCGCCGGGTCGACCAGCGCCGGCGGAACGGACAGGGCCACCAGCGTGAGGCCGGAGGCGAGCGCGCCCGCCGGGACACCGCCCGCGAAGGACTGCCCGCTCTCGCAGGCGACGACCGTGTCAGTGACCGACGACAGGGACGGCATGGCGCCGCCGACGGGAGCCGGCCTCTCCAGGCGGACCTCCGGGTAGCGCACGGCCTGGGCGGCCGTGACGAGCATGAGGTCCAGGCCCATCCTGTTCTCCGGCTCCACCGCGCCGTCAGCGAGCCGGACGACGGCGCGCGCGACACCCGTGGAGTCGACCAGCCCCCCACCGCCGGCGCCGCGCACGTGCCGGCCCGTCGCCGAGTCGAAGTACTGCGGCCACACCCGCAGCCATGCCCCGGCGAGTGACGGGTCGACCGTGGTCTGCACGAGCACCCGCTGCCCGACCACCGTGCCGTCGTCGTCGGTCCCGCCGCCGGTCAGCGCCGTCATGGTCACGGGGCCGGGCAGCGTCACCGGAGCGACGGCGGCGGGCAGCGTGGGCGCCGCCAGTGCTCCGGCGGCCCGGTCGAGCACCGGGGCCACCATCGTCGCCGGCCCGGCGGACAGGACGGCGAGCAGACCGCTCATCGCGGCGTCCGCGGTGGCGAGGAGCACGCTCTCACCGGCGTTCGCCGTGGCCTGGGCGGCCAACGTGCGTGTCGAGGCCCGCTTCTGGTCGTCGGCGCGCCGCCGTGCCTCGGCGTTCGCACCCGATTCGGCCACTCGCGGCTGACCGGTGAGGTGCCGCTCGACGTCGACGAGAGCCACTCGGACGAAGTCCCGCGTCACCCCTCCGACGGCGCCGCCGGTCCAGAGGTTCACCGCGGCCCCGTACGTCCCGGCGGGCATGGCGGCGATCAGCGGCAGGGGCGCGTCGTCGACGGTGCCTTCCGTCAGGGCGAAGGCGGCGGCCGCGTCGCCGCCGCCATGGACGCGCACCGGTCCCGTCCCGGTCACGTTGGTCGCCGCAAGCCGGGACAGGACCGCGGCGGACGCCGGGGCGTCGGCGGGGCCGACGAGTTGGACGGTGAGCCGGGGGTCGACCGTGGCGGTGCGCTGCGTCACGCCCGCCGCGAAGAGGTTCGTGAAGGTCCTCGTCAGCCGGGCCCACCACGCCGCGACCGCGCCGGGGTCGATCACCCGCCCCCGGGCGTCGAAGGCGTACAGGGTCGCGGCGGTGGACGTGGGAAAGGTCAGGAGCTTCTCGGGCGGACCGAAGAACCGGCCCGGACGCTTGAGGTCCGTCATCGGCTCGGCGCCGTTGTCCACGTCGCCCCCGGCCTGGCTCAGACCCACGTGCCCGGCCTCCTCGCTCGGCGAGGACAGGGCCGGGATCGGCGGGTGCACCCGGGTCTTGAGTACGGCGAGCGTCGGTGGATCCTCCGGCAACTCCAGCGCGAACGTGCGTACGGCGTCGCGGGTCGCGAGGCCCGGGGTCGCGGTCGTGCCGTCGGCAGGGGGAACGTCGGAGAGCAGTGTGGCCAGACGCTGCTCGACCTCCGGCAGAAGGCGGAACACCGCGACGAGTCGTCCGGCTGTGAAGGGAGGGGTCCCGGACGGTCCCCGTAGCCCCGCAAGGATCGGCGGCAGCGTGGTGCTCGCCACCGCGAAGGACAGCAGGCCGGCGGCGGGTGGCAGCCAGTCGGTGCCCGCCGGGATCGTCAGCGCCACCCCGAGGTCGTCCCCGGGCGCCCCGAGGGTGACGTCCGTCGAGAACCACGGCCCGAGCGTCGGCGACTCCAGCCCGAGGGTGCCCGGGTCCGGCACGAGCGCGGTCATGGCGCCTCCTGCGGCGTGCTCGGCTGAGACGCCCGGCCGATCGGATCGGTGACGACCACCCGGTAGAGCGTCCCGGTGACGGCCTCGGCGCCGGGGTCCAGGACGTCGAACGAGCCGGTGACGTCGGGTCCGCGGCCGGTCGGCGGCGGCGCCTGGCCCGGCAGGCTCGTGAGCAGCCGCAACGACCCGCCTGGGCACTGGCGGTAGACGTCGACGGTGTATCCGGCGGTCGCACCGCCCGCGAGCGGCTCGGGGTGTCCGAAGCGGACATGGACGCCATCGGCGTCACGCGTGACCGTCAGATCGCTTACGGCCGCCGGTGGATCGGGAGGCATCACGGTCGTGGAGGCGGCCGCCGACGGGGCCGACCACTCACCGGCGGGCCCGCCGCCCGGGGCGGGCGCCCCCTGGACCTCGACCCGCCAGTTGTAGCGCAGCCACGCGGACAGTGTCGTGCGCGCTTCACTCGGCGAGGCGCCCGCGTCGAGGATCGTGAACACCTGAGGGGCCGGGGCGCCGACCGGCCGAGGCGGGATGGCGCCCTCGGCCACCACCGGCATGAACACGGGGTCGGTCGTGGCCGTCGCCCGGCGAAGCCGATAGCGCACCGCCGGCGTCGGCCCGACAGGCACGGTGACGGTGAGCCGGGCCAGGAGGTCGGCCGAGCCGTCGACGACGGGCAGGACGTCCAGCGTCGGCACGGGCGGGACGAGGAGGTTCGGCACGGCACGGGGCAGCAGCGGGCAGGTCGCGAAGTCGGACTCGACGCTCGCGGAACTGACCGCCACGACGCGGTAGAGCACGAGGACCGACAACGAGCCGGAGACGTCGTGGGTGAACACGGCCTGTCCGCTCACCGGTCGTGGCAGCGGCTCGGCGGTCAGCTGCAGCCACCATCGCCGGGGAAGCAGACGGCGGCCCGCGTCCCAGACCGCACCACGCGCCGGCGCGTCGGGGGCGGCGTCGAGCGCCGCGAGGAGCGCCGCGGCCTGCCCGCTCGTGGGAGCCTGGCCCGCGTCTCCCTCGGCGATGACGCCGGTCGCGGTGTCCTTGAGCTTGGCGCGCAACGTCGTCTCGTCGGCGACGAAGACCCGGTAGGCGGCCTGCCCCGCGCCGGGCGTCCAGCGGAGGGCGGTGCGGGCGCGGCCCGTCGCGTCAGGTCGCGCGGTGTACGTCAGGGTCGGCGGGATGATCACGGGCTCCGGCGGCCGAGGGTCGTGGAGTGTCGCCTGCTTCGGCTCGGAGGTGCCGGAGTCGATGCCCGCGCTGTCCGTCCAGACGGCGGTCACCGTCACCGTGCCGCTCGCCGTCGGTGGAAGGGCTGGACCGGGCACTTCGATGACGAGCGTCTCCGGAGGGGCGGCAGGACTGGCGATCGGGTGGATCGTCTGGACGGGCACTCCGCCGGAGGTGACCGTGAGCTTGAGGTGCCGGAGCAGCCGGCCGCCCGCGGGCAGGCCGCTGACAGGGGGTACGGACACCTCGACGCGTACGGCACCGGCGAGCGGGCCTGCGGGGACCGGCGTCGGGACGACGGGAGGACGGGTCGTCAGCGTGAACACCGGCCGCGGCGGGCGCGGGCGGGCCGCGGCGGCGAAGGTGATTCCGGCCCAGGCCGACCAGCGCCCGAACCAGTCGGCCTGCGCGACCTGCCAGGAGCCGTCCCGCTCGTCGACGAGCCGGTCGGCCAGCATTCCGCTGGTCGCCCTCACCGCCGCGTCGTCGAGGCGGGTGGTGAGCAGGAGGCGGCGCCCCTTCGGCTCCTCCGGATTGCGCGCGAGGGGTTTGTCACCGGACGGCTGCGCGATCGCCGACCCGAGGCCCGCGCCCGGCACGAGATGTTCCATGGAGACGGTGAGCTCGCGGGCGGCGGTGGGCGCCGTCGCGGGCAGCCAGTCGCCGGAGGCCGGCGTGTCCAATCCGGGGGCGGCGGGGGAATCCAGCGGCACCCCAGCCGTCGCGGCGAGGACGACGCGTAACTGGAGGAAGGGACCGCGGCCCATCCTCGCCACCTGGGCGGCGTAGTCCGCCAGCTCGGGCGCGCGCCGCGCCATCTCCATCACGGCCTTGGCGCCGTCCTCGACGACGGTGCCGAACGGCAACGTCTGGTCCAGGCGGCCCGAGGTCACGGACTTCCAGTCGGGGGCGAACAGGCCGTCGACCACGTAGGCGACGACGACGTTCTTGGGCGGGACGTCCTCATCCACGTCGAGGAAGCCCAGCCAACGGGCGACCCCGGGGTCGACGGCACCCTGGAGGAGGTCCATGAGGATGTAGCGCTGAGAGTCGCCGAGAGCGGTGCCGTTCTCGTCCCGGACCGTCGTGGAGGACGTGAGCAGCCGCTGCGGCGCCGAGGTGTCGTTGACCAGCCGGTCGAGGCTCTTGGCGAGTTCCCCGGTGAGGGCGGCGACCCGGTCGGACTCCTCGCCCGCGCTCACCGGGGCGCAGGCGGTCGGCGAGGCCGCCAGTGGCGACTCGTGCATGCCGAAGCGAGCCGGCGCTCCGCGTTTGACGCGTTCGAAGCCCCGGTCCTCGCCGTCGGCGGGTCCGGCGTACCGGACGCCCGGCCCGGTCGGCAGCGGCGCGGTCCGGAACCGCTCGAAGACGTCCACGGCGCTCGCGGGAAGCCAGGACAGGCCGGTCACGGTTCCGTTGCCGTGGACGACGATGCGCTCGAGATGGGAGGCGTAGACGTGGAAGGGCTCGGCGCTCCGGATCGCCACGGGCGCGTCGCCGTACGGCGTGGCCACGACGCCTTCGACCCAGAACGACGCGGGGAGACCTGCCTGCGGAACGGGCCCGGCACCGGGTCGCACCACGATGGGCCGCACGTCGGCCGTCTGAGCATCCTCACCGGCACGAGGCGGCACGAGGAAAGGCGGGCGCGGCGGCCGAGGCGGGACGGGCGGGCGCGGGCCGCCCCGGGCGGCCGTTCCCTCCAGTGCGGCCCAGCAGCACGTCTCGCCCAGTGGCAGGTGGCCGGTCACCGGGTTGTCGGGGGTCACGGTGAAGGGCGCGGTGAGCATGTTCCCGCGCGAGTCGACCCACGTGACGTCGCGGCGGGTGTGGCCCTTGGCCATCTCGCCGAGGGTTATCCGGCCGATGGACAGCGGGACCACGGGCAGCCCGAGCAGCGGGTTGGTGAGCACCCGGTAGTGCACGCCGGTGGCGAGATGGGCGTCGCCCACGCCGTCGACGGCCTGGCCCGAGAGGGCCCATGACGGACTCAGGCCCATGGCGGCGCTCCGTTCGTGATCATGCTCCGGCCTCCATGCGAACCGAGCGCGGGACGTCGATCGCGAACCGGCGGCCCGTGACCGTCGTCGAGGACGCCGTCCCCGTCCTGTCCGTCACCGTGCGGGTCAGGGTGAGGGTGATCGTGTCGGCGCCTGTCACGGCGACCGGCGTGGACGGCGTGAGCAGGACCCGCGTGCCTGCGAGGTTGCGGCAGCGCTGTCCGAGCGTGACCCCGCCGTAGGCGCAGGCCGTGACGTCGAGCGCCGTCCGGCCCGTCCGGACGATGGCCTCCGGCGCCTCGAGCAGCAGGCCCGCGAGTTTCCACGTGCCTGCGTCGTCGAGCCAGAGGATCGACGTGCGCGCCTGGCCGGCCAGTGGCCAGGGATCGAGGCCGACCGCGGCGAGCGCGGCGTCGAGGTCTCCGTCGCCTACGGCGAGTGGTGCGGGCGGCACGGCGGCGGCGACCACGGCGTCCGGCGCGATGAACGCCGCGGGGCCGGGGACGGCGAAGCCGAGAGCCGCGAGGAGTTCGCCGGCGTCGCGGTAGCGCGACGCCTGGAAGTGGGCCCGTGAGACGACGACGTCCTCGGCGTCGGGCCGTGCGGCCGGCGTCGCCATGAGTATGAGGTCGTACCACGCGCCCGGCACGAGGTCTGCGGTGATCTCGCCGGTGGTGCCGCCGAGCGCGGGCTCCTCCAGGCAGGGCGCCTCGCGGATCGCCTGGAGGAAGAGCGACTGCCCAAGGGGGCGGTAGGCGTCGAACAGGGGCCCCCAGACGACGCCGATCGTCTCGTCGTCAGGATGGTCCTGCTCCGCCAGGCTGCCCGGCGGCGGGTCGGTGCGGCGAAGTCGCAGTCGCAGGTGGCGCCCGTAGAGCGCCGCGAGCTGCTCGCCGTGGTCGACGGCGAGGTGGACGAGGAGGGCGTCGTCGAGCAGGTGCGGCGCGGAGTGCGTGTCCGGCTCGAACGCGATGAGATAGCGCAGGAGGGAACGCGGGTCGAAGTCGCGCTCGTCGGTCAGCTCCGCCGGCGGGACCCCGGCGGTCACCGCGCGCGCCGCGGTCCTGAACCGGTAGGACTGCACCGGCCCGCTCTGCCAGGCACCGGACGGCGGCACGACCGGCGGCTCGGGCCGGCTCTCGGACTTCACCCAGCCCTGCCACTGCCACGACACGTTGATCGTGTAGCCGCGGTTCGCCTCGAGCAGGTCCTTGCGTGCCGGCTCCTCGGCCGCCGCGCGGTCGTTGATGGTGGCCAGCAGGTGTGCCGCGAAGGCGGCGTTGGCCTCCGCCTGCGCGGCGGCGGACCCGCTCACGCCGCACAGCCGGACCAGGCCGACGCGCCCGGCGTCGTTCTTGCCGGTGCCCGACCACTCACGGATGCGGACCGCCGACCAGGTCGCCTCGGCGTCGGGCGGGGTGTACCGCACCAGAGAGCAGATCCCCTCCCCGGTGCGGATCTCCTGCTCGACCGTCGGGGTCCATTCGTGCTCGCCGCTCCCGACCGCGGTTCCCATGACGACGGGGAACGCGCCCGTCGTGGAGTCGTCCGGCAGCTGAGGCCCGGCGACCGCGCCACCCCAGCAGATCTTGACCACGCCGACCTCGAAGGAGCCGCGGTACAGGTCGACCCGCACGATGCCCGGCGCCGTGAGGACGACGTCGACCGGATCGCGGCCCTGGGAGACCTGCTCGGACGCGACCACGGCCCCGCGGGCGTCGTAGGCCCGCACCTCGGCGGAACTGCCGAGCGGGTGAAGGGTCACGAGCACCTCGTCGGCCGCCTCCGGGAGGTGGAACGCCATGCCGTCGTTCGGGTAGCGCAGGGTCGTGCCGACGCCGTTCACGCCCGCGAAGGTCCGCATGTCCGTCGAGTAGGAGTCGATCTTCACCGGCCCGATGGCGTTGGCGGTGCCGAGGTTCTCGCCGGGCCCGAACCGGTCGGCGACCACGGCGCACGTCCGCTGCCGCTCCGCCGGCGGCCGGTGCCGGAAGTCCCGGCAGACGACGAGCGACAGGTCGGCGTCGCGGATCTCGGGGGCGAGCCGGCCGCGCAACTCGGTCGTCCGCACGGTGAACGAGTGCTGGGTGATCGCGGCCAGCCACCAGACGTCGTGCCCGAAGGGGCCGGCGTCGACCTGGCCCGGGGTCAGGGACCATCCCTGCGCCGCCACGAACGGCACCAGCGAGGCGAGCGGCCTCCCGTACGCGCGTTCGCGGGCGAGGAGTGTGAAGCGGGACGGGAACGGGGGCTCGCCCGCCTGCGCGGTCAAGAAGCGTACGTCGTCAGCGCCGGCGCGCAGGCCGAGTTCGCCGAGCACGCAGTTGGGCTTCGGCCGGGCCGGCGGGTCGCAGAGCCGGCCCGGAGTGCCGGCGGGGTCGGCGTCCGTGCCCGCGCCGCCGTCGGTCAGCCAGTACGTCCAAGGCCCCGGGTCCCAGGCGAGCAGGGCGAGGAACATGCCCTCGGACTCCGAGACGGCGACGTCCCCGTCGCTCAGGACTCCCGGGCGTGAGGTGGGCAGCCACCAGCCCGAGTCGAGCGGACCCGGCAGCGGGGTGCCGCCGTCCGGGACGATCTCGACTCCGGTCAGCCGGTAGGCGTACTTCATCTCGCTCGTCCCCGACCAGGCGGGCCCGGCCGGGCCGGGTCCGGGGCTGAACGCGCCGCCGCTCAGGTCGACGGCCAGGTGGTGGGTGAACTCGATGACCGGGACGGTGTCGGGCCAGACGGTCTGCTCCAGGCCCGGCGAGGTGGTGGCCGCCAGTGCGGTCGTGAAGCCGCGCCGGTCGGTGAGTGACACCTTGCCGACCGGCGGTGGCGGCGGCGGGGCGTCCGGGGTGATCGGGTCTCCGATCTCGACGCCGACGCAGCCCTCGATGGAGAAGAAGAAGAACGAGACCGAGCCGCAGAACTCGCCCTTGAGGTTGACCGCGGGGAAGAAGCCGCCGTCGTCCCAGACGGTCGCGACGATCGATCCCTTGGCCGAGACCTTGACGACGACGAGGCTCAGCTCGCCCTTGACGAAGATGCCGCCCTTGAGCAGGAACGGGTTCGTGCCGAACCCGACGAGGATCTTCGCCGACGCCTCGAGCCTGATCGGGCCCGCCGACCACCTGATCTCCCACCCCGCGCCGAAGCCCACGGAGAAGCCGTCGAAGTTGAACGCCGGATCGCCGCCGAGCCGGTGGAGCCTCCTCTCCTCGATCATGAGATAGGAGAAGGCGGACACGTCGAGCGTGCCGGGCAGCAGCTTGATGGTCACCGGGTCGCCGGGGCGTCCCTCGCTGACCACACCGTCGGATCCGATGCGGACATAGGCGTCCTTCGGAGTGGACGGGTAGGGGAAGTAGCCGTCGATCGGCAGGAGCAACTCGAGCACCTTGGGGATCGTGTACCGGCCGCGGACGCCGACCGCGACCGCCTCATCGTCGATGGAGACCAGCCCGAGGATGCTCAGACTCGGGTCCGCAGGGGCGCCCTGTGTGCACGGGGCGACCGCGGGTTTCTCGACGAGCTTGGCGTCGATGCCGAAGACGACGGTCGGATCGGGAAAGGCGACGACGAACATGCCTGTCGCGTTGAACGTGAACGCGCTGTCCGGCAGCGTCCCGACGATCATGCCGAGCCCGATCGCCCACTGGCCGCGCAGCGGGGCGAACTTGTTCTCGTACGGGGTGTCCCGGAACCAGGCGATCTCACGCCCGACAGGGTCGTCGTCGAAGCCGGGTGGCAGCGCGCGGGCGCCGTTGGACACGAACTGCCCGAGGAAGCCGAAGATGCCCAGGCCCGTCGCGCCGAGCGGGATCCCGACGGGCAGCACCAGGCCGAGTGCGATCGACAGGAAGTCGTGTGCCGGATCGAACGCGAGCGCGCCCATCGCCTTGGCTCCGACGCTGACGAGGTCGAGTTCCAGGGCGGCCTTGAACGCGCCGCCGTCTCCGAGGACGAGCCGGCCCTCACCACGCAGCACTCCGGGGATGTCGACGCCGACACCGAGCCCGCGCAGTTCCGCCGAGAAGCCGTCATCGCCGAAGGTGCACCGGACGGTGGCACCGGTGACGGACACGACGCCGAGGTCGAGGGCGAACTCCAGGTCGCACTCGAACCATGTCGAGCCGACGCCGGCGCGGGTGGCGACGACCTGGAGGAGTTGCCCGAGCGGTCCGTCGATCTGCCACCGGCCGGGGTCGGCCACCTCGAACGACACGTCCTCGTAGACGAGGCCGACCTTGTCGTACCACTCGGTCTTGGAATCGTCGAACTCCAGGCCGACCTTCTTGTACCGCACCTTGAGCGGGTGGCCGTCGTCGGTGGCGATCGCGCCGAGGCCCGCGGCCTGGATGTCGAGCCCCAGCGATGCGGTGTAGTCGAACAGGACGCGCGTGCGGAAGCCGGTGGTGTCGGTGAGGCTCCGCTGCCGATGCTCGATCTCGGCGGCGTGGATGACGACCTCGCCGTCCTTGGCGACACTCGACAGGACGCCCGCGGCGATCGCGAGCGCGGCGACCCGCACCATTCCGCCGTCCACGCCCGAGGCGCCGATCCCGGCCAGGAGGGCGGGGGCCAGTGCGAGGGCGACGGCGAGGAACTCCGAGTCGATCGCCGCGAGGCCCTTGGGGTCGCCCGATGACGCGATCGAGAGCGAGAAGACCGTCTGCCCCGATCGGGAGTCGTAGGACCAGCGTCCGGTCAGCGTGTAGACCTCGGTCGAGGGTTGCCCGACGGGCTCGGAGGGCGCGCGGACCGGCACCGGCGAGTCTCCGCCACCGGGCGCCGGCACGGTCTGGACGTTCGTGGTCGCCCACTCGAAGGTGAACTCGGCCTGGGTCGGGATGGCGTCCGACCAGTCGGTGACCGTGGGAGAGTCCCACCGTACGAGCAGGCGGACGAGCCAGGCCAGACGCGGATCGACGGGTGCGGGGAGGGCGACGTCGTCGGCGTCCTCCCCCGGGATGTAGCTGCGCCGCAGCGCGGGGTCGAGCTCCTGGGTGTCGGTCGGCAGGCGCTGGTCGGAGGCGCCCGCGCCGCCCGGGGGGGTATAGGTGCCGCCGACGGCGAAGACGTCGGCGCGCCGGAAGGACTCGCGTGTCTTGTTGGTCGATACGTCGCCCCAGGCCCGCCGCTCCTCCTCGGAGTACTCCCAGTCGATCAGTCGCTTCGCGGCCTTCGCGTCGTCCGTCAGCGGGGGCGCGGTGACGACGGCGTCCTGTGCCGCGGCCATGGGCGCGCTCGGCGCTGTCTGCTCTCCACGGGACAGGGTCGTACCGGCCGGCAGCCACGCCGCGACCGCGTTCGCCCGATCCGTCGCGAGTGCGGCGTTGAACGAGTCCGATGAGATGTCGCAGGTACGACCGATGACCACGAAGGTGGCACCGGGGAAGAACGCCGCCCAGGCCCGGACGGAGGCCTCCACACCGCCCTCCTGGGTGCGGGGGACGTAGGCGCCGAACGCCTTCGGGTTGCTGAGCCCGTAGTCGAACCGGATCTCCAGCCGGCGGACCTCTTCCTCCGTCACCGGCGGCGGTGGGGCGTCCGGCTCGGTTCCGATGCCGAGCTCCACGGTGACCTCGGCCAGGCCGCCGTCCGGGACGGTGGCCGTGCCGCCGGAGACGGTGGCCGGCGTGGTGAACGGGACGAGAGAGGCGTCGCGGTGGAAGGCGTTGAGGCTGTAGGTCTGGTCGACGCCGCGCACCTGCACGAGCGCGCCGGTGCGGTCGTGGACGCCGTCCTCGGCACCGATGAGGAGACCGCCTTCGGCGAGCACGTCGACGCGGATGCGGCGGGTGCGCTCGTCCGGGTCGGTGACGACGACGTGGCTCGTGCCGGGGTCGGTGCTCGGGATGAGGACGAAGTCGGGGCCGGTGCGGGTGTGCGCGTCGGCGCCGTCCCCGTGCTGCCAGCGCAGATTCGCGGCGTCGGCCGGGTTGAGCGCCGATTCGAACTCCAGCAGGGTCAGATCCTCGGCCGTACCGGCGACGGCGACGACGTTCGCGATGTCGACCGCGCCGACGTGCACGTTCACCTTGGCCGCGTGCTGCACCTGCGCCTCGGACTGGACGAAGGTGTAACTCGTCGGAGAGTCGAACACCTTCTCACCGTCGACCTCCTCGGAGAAGCGGCCGCTCATGGTCTCGCCGACAGAGGTGGTGAACCAGCCCGAGTCGTCCTGGTCGACGAGGGTGCCGTCGGGCAGGGTCCACGTCATGTGCGGGTGGGTCGACGCGCCGAGCGCGGACGGGTTGAGCTTGGCGCGCATCCGGCCGGTGCTCGGCGTCCCTGTGATGAACGGGACGGTGAGCTCCCGGCCGGATCCTGAGACGGTCCTGGGCTGCTCGGAGTCCTCGAAATCCTGGAGGAACCCCACGGCGGCGCCGCTGATGGGCGTGCGCCCGAGCTCCACCCGGATCTCCCCCTGCAGGCCCGCGGGGCTGCCGAGCAGGACGTCCTTGACGCCGACGTTGATCTTGTCGACCAGTGGCGTGTCAGGCGGCAGAAACAGAGTCGCCTCCGCGATCGAGATGCCCTGCCAGCCCGGTGTCTGGCCGCGGGCGATGATCTCCGGGGGCGTGACTTCTGCGGATGCGTCGAACACCAGGCGGTCCACCGTCATCCCGATCTCGGAGCCCCCGATGAAGAAGCTCACGGGGTCGAAGGTGACCCGGTAGACGGCCCCCGAGGGGGCGGACGGGTCGAACGGGTCCGGCCAGTCGACGAAGCGGACGAGATCGCCGCCGCCCGACAGATCTATGCGCACGACACCTGAGCCGACGATCCGGACCTTGCTCCGAGACGTGTCCGGCAGCAGGTGTGCGACGACGGCGGGAGCGGACGGCACGAGCGTCGCCGGCCGCAGACCGGGCACGGTTATGGCGATCCGGTCGACGAAGAGATCGAGGAACGAGGCGGCCCCGGCGGGCTCGAGGGTCTGTCCGGCGCCGGGGGTCGTCCGCGTGCGGACGAGGCGGAACGGCAGTCCCGAGTTCAGCCCGGGCACCTCGACATCCCAGTCGCGCAGGGAAGGGAAGCCGAGGTCGGCGATGGGCTGGACGACACCGGAGTGGATCATCACGCCGGGACTGGTCGTCGCCTGATGCGAGACGACGGCGAGGTTCTCGAGCCGGGACGCGAGGTCGTCCGGAACCAGTGCCTGGGCGCCGGGGAACGGAGCCGCCAGATCGAGAAGGGAAACGCCACGTTTTGCCATCGCCGGTTCCGTCCATTCGGATACGCGACTCGACGAAGAGGAGCATCCGCCGGCCGGAATACGTTCCCCATTGCATGACTGATTAAGTGAATTTCTTTTTTGTTTCCGCACCCCTCATCGCACTGCCTCACGAAACGAGGATTTCGTGTGCAGCGCGGACCCCGTTTTCACAAGCGATCGAACCTACGCCATACGTTAACCGCAGGCGGGCGATCGTCAAGACCTGCGGGGAAGGGGCTGACATCCGAGAATGCGTCGACGGCACCACCGAGCGTCATAGGTGGTCGTGGACACCATTAGTGGCCTCGCGCATTTCCTGATCCGGCTGTCCATTCCGCCTCGAACGCCGTCCCCCGTCGTCCTGGCCGGTCCCCGCCGCGCCGACTCCCCGAAAAGGATTATCGCGAGGAATACTCGGGATTCATCCGCCTGATTGCCGGGAGACCCGCGCGGCTCCTACCGTCGCGCAGAAGAGATCTTCGAAGAGTCCACCCTGCTACTCGCCGACGCCCTCGCTCATCCCATGGTGGGAGCCATCTCGGAGGGTCGCGACGTTGCCGCCGGGTGCCGGGGCATCGCGCAACAGCTGCGCGGCGCGTTCGGCGATCGCGTAGACGGTGGCGTTGGGGAAGCCGACCAAGGCGCCCGGCATGATGGATGCGTCAGCGATGCGTAGCCCTTCGATGCCGCGTACACGTAGCGCGGTGTCGACGACGGACCGCTCGTCCGTTCCCAAGCGGCAGGTGCCGGCAGGGTGGTTGATGCTACCCAGTTCGTCCCGAACGAACGCGGCCAATTCCTCGTCCGTGTCCGCGCCACGGCCTGGGGCGACCTCCGAGTGGCACCAGGGGGCGAGGGAGGGCGCGGTACCGATACGACGTGCGGTCCGCACGCCCGCAACCATGATCTTGAGGTCGTCGCCGTCCTGCAAGTACCGCGGGTCGACCAGGGGCGGGGTGAGCGGATCGGCGCTCGCGAGCCGTACGGTCCCGCGGCTGGCGGGCCGCGCGAGGACGACGGACATGGAATATGCCTGGCCCAGACCGAGCGAGCGGTGGCCGGGCGCGTCGACCAGGAGGATCTGGTGGTCGGGACCGTCCGTCGCGTAGGGCGAGCGGCAGAATCCCCATGCCTCGCTGCGCTGGTTGCCCGCGGAGGGCACGGGCTTGGCCGCGCGGTACACGAGGTTGCTGACCGGGTGGTCCCGGAGGTTCGCGCCGACCTCCGGCGCGTCGTGCACGACGGGAATGCCGAGGCTGCGCAGATGCTCTCGCGGTCCCACACCCGACAGAAGGAGGAGCTGCGCGGAGCCGAGAGCGCCGGCTGTCAGGACCACGTCACGGCGTGAGCGCACGGTCGCCAGGGTGCCTGGGGCGTCGGGCGGCGCGTAAACGATGCCGGTGCAACGGCCCTGCTCGATGATCAGCCGGTGTACCAGGGCGCCGCCGACGATGCGCAGGTTTGTCCGCGCGCGCACGTCGGGGGCGAGGTACGCGTCCGTGGCGCTCTGCCGCCTGCCGTCGACGATGTTCCAATCAGGGTGTCCGAAGCCCTCTTCCAGCCCGGAGCTCACGTCCCGTGCAGTGGGATGCCCGCACTGAGCCGCAGCCTCCAGGCCGGCCAGGATCAGCGGGCTCAGCGGGTCCGCGGGCATCGGCGTGAGCGGTCCGTCCGTACCGCGCACGGCGGGATCACGATGGGGCGCCGTCTCCGAGCGCCTGAAGTAGGGCAGCAGGTCGGCGTAGGCCCAGCCGGCGGCGCCGGCCGCTTCCCATGCGTCGTAACCCGAACGGTGACCTCGCGCGAACATCATGGCGTTGATGGCGGACGACCCGCCAAGGCCGCGGCCACGAGCAATGAGCGTGGAGGTACCGGTGGCCCGCTGGGTGACCGTGGTGTCGCCCCAGCAGGCCGTGCTGTCCAGCAACTCGGGCCATGCGAGCGGTGACGCGATCTTCTCCGCGATCTCGGCACTGTACGGGCCGCCCGCCTCCACCAGCAGCACCCGCGTACCGCTGTCCTCGGACAGCCGGGCTGCCAGTACACAGCCTGCGCTCCCGGCGCCCACCACTATGTGGTCGTACACGCCCGTATCCATCACGCCGCTCCAATCCTGACCTCATACCGCGTCGCCGCCCACACCAAACGACCACAGAAAGCGACAAACAGTCGCATATCGAGCATGTGACGCACCCCCCCGCGACCGTCGAACGAAAGTCATCCCGAGTCCATCCGGTCAGAACGGATAGGTGGGGACCTGTGCGTGGACGGTGATCCAGCGGGTGTCTGTGTATGCCTCGATATTTGCTGCGGGGCTACCGAAGCGTGTGGAGTTGCCCGACTCGCCCATCCCCCCGAAGGGGGCGTGAGGGTCGTCCTTGAGTGTCTGGTCGTTGATGTGAGCCATGCCCGTCGGGATGCGCTCGGCCAGCGAAAGGCCGGTTGCGATGTCGGCGGTGAAGATGCCCAGCGCGAGCCCGTACTGCGTGTCCGATGCGAGCTCGACGGCTTGGTCGAGGGTGGAGAACGGGGTGACGCAGACCACCGGGCCGAACACCTCGTTGTCGTAGGCGGGGATTCCGGGACCTGCCTCGGCGAGGACGGTGGGCTGGTAGAAGAGGCCGTCATAGGTCCCGCCTGTGAGCAGGCGGGCCCCCGCGGCGACACTGTCCGTGACGAGTGAGTGGATCCTGTCGCGTTGCCTGGCGTCGATGATCGGCCCAAGCGCCACTCCTTCGGACTCCGGGTTCCCTACGACGAGTGCGGACGCGAGGTCGGCGAGCTTGTACACATACGCGTCATAGATCGATTCGTGGACCAGGTGCCGGCCGATGATCACGCAGCCCTGGCCCTGATTGAAGAAGCTCCCGAAGGCGACCGCGCTCATGGCCTGGTCCAGGTCGGCATCGCCGAGCACGATCAGCGCGTTGTTACCGCCCAGTTCCAGGTGCGCGCGGGTGAAATGCCGCGCGGCAAGCTCACCGACCGCGCGGCCGGCCTGCGTGGAGCCGGTGAACGAGATCGCCCGTATGCCGGGGTGAGTGACCATGGCCGAACCAAGGTCGCCGTCTCCGGGAAGAACGTGCAGCAGCCCCGCAGGCAGTCCCGCCGCTTCGAAGACCCTCGCGATCATGACGCCTCCGGAGACCGAGGTCCGCGGGTCAGGCTTGAGGATGACGGCGTTGCCCAGAGCAAGGGCAGGCGCCACGGAACGGATCGCCAGTAGCAGCGGCAAGTTGAACGGCGAGATGACTCCGACGACACCCACAGGTGTGCGAACCGTCATGCTCAACTGGGCACTGTCGGATGGCAGGACCTCACCCAGGGTGTGGGAGGGCAGCGCGGCGGCCTCCAGGCACTCATGGACAGCGCCGTGCACCTCATACTCGGCCTTCAGGCGAACGCTGCCCGCCTCGTGAATCAGCCAGTACTGGACGCCTTCGGAATGCTGTGTCCACAGATCGGCCGCCCGCCGCAGGACGGCGGCCCGCTCAGTGAATGGCCTCGCAGCCCAAGCGGCTTGCGCCTCGCGTGCCTGCGCCACCGACCTTTCCAGGTCTCCGAAATCGGCGCGGCCCAAACTTGTGATCTGCCGCCCCGTGGCCGGCTCGGTCACAGAGATCACTCCGCCGCTGAGCGGGAACCATCCACTGGTGACGCTCTCGTTCCACCGCTCACCATCCAGGAAACTCATGTCCACTCCAATCGGAGATCTTGTTTCTCTCGAGTGACGAAGCGCCGGGAATCCGAGATGTTCTGTTTCGACGCTTGAAGCTCTGCGGAGTCCTTCGGCCGGCCCACCAGGATCAGGCTTGAAGCAGGCTGAACTGGGCGCGTAGTCGCGACGGCGGGCGCTCATCACCGAGGCGGAGGTCTTCCGATAGCTCTCGGTGATGCCATCGGCGATGTCAACGTTCGATGTCATCGCTTAATGACAAGAGAGCACGAACGACCCCCCTTGTCAAGCGAACGGAGGAAAACCCGTCCCCACAGATCACTCGGGGCACTATGAGCGGCGGGTGACCAGCGGAGTTCCGTCGTAGGAGCCCTGATCGTTGCCGTCCCCGTGAATCACCAACGTCATGTCGCGCAACAGCTAGGGTCCCCCGCCGTGGCTTCGTTCCGGCGCATGATGGTCCGCGGAGTCGCCCGTGTGGTCCATCGGGATGACGCTCTGAAGGAGAGCAAGAAGCTCTTCTTTAGTGGTACCGGCAAGGTGGGAGAGGGTCCCGGCATGCCGGCTGAGGATCACCCCGATGAACATCGCGAAGAAAAATTCGGCTAGCAGTTCCGGCTGTTCCTCGCCTCGCGCCGCGAGGTGCTCACTCAATGGCGTGATGCCCCTTCGGTACAGCTCTTCCAGGGACACCCTCTGCGCGTCGGAGTTGTCGTAAGGACGAATGACCGCCTGGTAGACGGGGCCGGGACCGCTGAGCGCAATGCGGTCCAGCATGCGTGACAGCCGGTCGCCACTGGTCATCGGCGTGAAGGGCTCGGATTCCTTCTCCGAGCGCAGTACGGCAACGTAGAGCTCCGATTTCCCACCGAAGTACCGGGCGATCAGCGCGGGGTCGACCCCGGCGCGCTCACCGATGTCGCGTGCTGTCGTGCGGTCGTAGCCTCGGTCGGCGAACAGCTCGCTCGCCGCGCGGAGCAGCAGTTCGCGGCTGGCCGCGGAGTTGCGACGCCGAAGAGGCTTTTCGTTGGTCATGGGTCAATCATCTGGCTTGTCAGACGACGCGTAGGTGTCTACCCGGTGTTTCCCGCTCGCTTGGACCGGGACAGAGGGTGGGCCCTGTGCGGTGTGGGACCACGTCGGTATCGGCGATCGTGGAGATGGGCGAATCCGAGGCTACTACCGACGAGGGCCACGACCCCGCCCAGGAACACCAGCCACCACCTAGCAAACGGTAAGGCGATGGCCACGTGGACGTCACCCCAGGCCAGATCCCCTCCCGTGCGCTCGAGTGATCGACGCGCCGCGGAGATCAGCCGCGCGAACCCCGGTTCCGTGAACTTCGCCGGATCCGTCAACGCGTCCCCTCCGGGGCAGGCTCCGCGAGCCCCAGCAACCCGTCCTCAAGCGGTACACGCCGGCTCGGGGTGAACCCCAGCAGTTCCGTGGCCAGTTCTTCGTTGCCGGAGAACCCGGCCGCGGAGTCGATGAGCTGGGCTCCGTCCCACATGACGAGCATCGCCGAGACCGTGTGCGACGCCTTGTCGCTGTGCATGTCGTAGTGGGCCGCCGCGGGAACCGTCTCGTACCGGACCCACAGGTCGTGGCCGGTCATGAACGCGTCCAGGTCGTAGCGGACGGTGAGCCCCAGCAGGTCCGGCTTGTAGATGTCGTCGATGCCCGCGAACGCCTCATCAAGCGCGATCAGCCGCGGGCAGGTGTCCGCTGCCGACGAATAGAGAGCATTCGCCGCGGCGAACAGCGGCAGATGGATCGCAGCGGACTTCTCCCCGCCGGACATCTGAGAATGGCGCTTCTTGCTGAGCCGCACCTCCTCCTGCCCCGGGACCTTGAGCCGGAGTTCGAAGGAACGCCAGGTTCGGTAGTCGAGGACCTTGGAGAGCACCTCCTTGTAGGTCGCCCGGGGATGGCCGGCCCGGTACTCCCGGATCATCTGCCGGATGATGCGGCGCAGATCGGCCAGCTGGGCGGCCCCCAGGCCATCCCGTCCCAGGAGTTCGGACATCTCCCGCTCCGAGTCGGTGATCTTGTCGGCCACCACCCAGCGGATGCCCACGGTCGTGCCGGTCGACATCGGTCTGGATCTGGTGTCGGCGTCCATGCCCTTGACCAGGTCCTTCGCGGCGAAAACGCGGTCGAAGATCTGCTGCGCCAGGCCGGCGAGGAGTTCGTCCTCGAGGACCGTCCGCTCCCGTTCCTCCAGCAGGACGCCCTGTTCTTCGGCGCGGTCCGCGATGCGCCGCGCGAACTCGGCGACCGGGTGACGGCCGTCGGCATCCTGAACCTGCACGACGACCACGGACTCCCCTGGTTGCCAGTCCAGCCGATAGTCCTCTTCGCAGGCGTTCAGTGCGTCGCCGAACTCGTTCAGCGCTTCCGACATCCGGTCACGAGCACGCTTCCTGGCCGTCTCTCCGGCCGGCCGTCCCGTGGTGGCCGCCTCGTACAGCCGGAGGAGGTCGGCCGTGCCGTCCGGCAGGACGGATCCGATCACCGCGGCGGCATCCTGGTCGGCCGGCCGTTCGATGATCTCGGCCACGCCCTGGTCCGGCCCCGTCCACTGCGCCCGGTCCGGCCACGCCGGCCCCGAGCCCATTCCGAGGACCGGCCGGAGATCGGGCTGAGCGAGCGGCCCGAACGCCGCCAGTTGGTCGAGCAGCTCACCCAGTGCGGCAGTGAGACTCATCGTCCCGTGTTCATGCGCGGACGTGGCTCTGACCAGGGCGTCGTGCTCGCCGCGGACCAATGTGTCCGCGGTCTTCCAGGCGTCGCCGGCCACGGCGAATGCCCGCTCCACCTGGTTGATCTGGCTCAGGATCTCCTTCAGCGGCGCGCTCAGCGCCTCTTCCATGGCGGTCAGGCGCTCGGCGGCGCTCTCGTGCGCCTTCTCCTTCTCGGCCAGGCTGTCGCGCGCGGTCCGGTGTTCCGTTTCCAGCGAGGCGACCGTACGGCGCCGCGACTCGAGGTCCGTTTCCGACGACGCGATGTGCGTGCGTTGCGCGGAGAGCCGTTCGGCGGCGGTGATGAAATCCGTGATCGCCGCGGCGATCGCCTCGATCTCCGTCGCTCCGGTGGGCATGTTCCGGTCCCCGGCCGCCTGCCTCAGCCTGCGGCGTTCGGCGTCCACCTCGGCGACGGCACCGTCCAGGGCCTTGGTGGATTCGCTGTGTTCGGCACGAGCCAACGCCAGCACAGTCGATTTCTCCGCCAGCGTCCTCACGGCCGTGAGAATGTCCGTGCCCACTGGCTGGAGCTCTGACTTGGCCCGGCTCACGTCATTCAGCCGCTCCTTGAGCCGGTCGCCCTCCCCCCGGGCAGCCGACAGGTCCCGGGAGATGGCCTCGATGTTCCGCTCGTACTCGGCGATCCGTGCCCGGCGGCGAGCCGCGCGGTTGGTCGCGCCGATGTACTCCGCCGCGGTCTTCGGCTGCGCGCCGAGGTAAGTCCCGAAGGTGAACTGCCCTCGCCTGGTGACCGCGGGCGTCGCGGCCGAACCGATGAGCGCGTCGGTCAGCGCGATCGAGTCGAGCACGTCGGAGATGATCTGACTGGGGACGTGGTCCTGATCTTCCGGAACGAGGACGCTCGACAGGGTCGGCCCACTCGGCCGCAGCCCGGCCGGAGCCGGGACCAGGTAGGCGTCGGCCTCGGCATGCTCCACGGCGGCCGCGGTGAGCTGCGGATCGGGATGAATCCACGAGGTGAGCAAGCCGGCCGCGTCAAGGGCTCCCTCGACAGCCGCCGCGTCAGCGTCCGAGACCTCGTCGGCGAACCGTACGAGCTGCCACAGCGCGGCGCCCTGCCGTACCGTCCGGTCGGCGCGCCGGGCGCCGGCGAGCGCGGGCGCGTCGTCGCGTTCAGCCGCGATCTCCTCCAGGAGCGCGGCCAGCCGTTCGAGATCCGCCGCCAGTCGCGCCGACCGTGCGTCCGACGCCGCCACGCCGTGGGCGAGCAGCGTCCGCCGCTCTTCGGTCAGGTCACCGAAGACTTCCGCGAGGCGCGGGGCGCCCGCCTCCCCCAGGCGGTCCAGCCCTTCGACGAGGACGGCGAGGTCGTCCGCGCTCACCGAGGAGTCCGCGGACCACCTGCCGGCCCAGGCGTGCAGTCGCTCCAGCGCCTGTGCGCGCGTTTCCTCAAGGTGCTGAACTGCGGCCTCGACGGCCTGCTCCGCGGCCTCGGCCCTCCCCCTGGCCTTGTCCACGGCCTGCTCCGCCCGGCGCCGGTCCTTCTCCGTGTCGCCGACCTTCTGCAGGCAGGCCCGCACATCCTCCACGTCTTGCCGGCGTGCGCTGACATGCGCCCTGGCGGCCTGAAGATCGTCGTCCTCCGCATGCACGATCCCCGCGAGCCTCGCGGCTTCGGCTCGGTCGGAGGCGAACTGTCCGGCGCCGTCACGAGCACTCTTCAACCGCCGGTCGGCGTCGTCGGCCTCCTTGAGGAGATCCGCTATGCGCGTGGTCGATCTGGCGTTCGCATCCCGCTCATGAACGATCTCCTGTGCCTGCCTGCCGACCTGCGCACGAAGGATTTCGAGCTCTCCCTGAGCGGTGTACGCGCCGTCCTTCTTGAGTCCGTCCAGCCTGGCGGAGAGTCTGTTCTGTTCCGCGCTCGCGACCTCACGTGCTTGCTCCGCCTCGCTCCGCGCGAGATCCGCGCGGCGCATCTCGGTTCCCGCCACCGCGACCTCGCCGGCATGCTTCACCACCTGCTGCGTACGGCTCGCGATGCGGTCGAGATGAGAACGCACTTCGGCTCGGAGGTAGCCGGCATAGGACTCGAGGAATGCCTTGGCGGCGGCGTCCGCGGCCGTGAGGTCGTCGACTTGGCGCTGGACGGCGGCCAGGTTGTCGAAATCGCGCGCGGCCTGCTCGACGAGGTTCTCCGGCACCGGGCTCAGTCCCGCGGTGAGGGTGTCGGACACCTTGCCCGGGTCCAGGTCCTTGGCCAGCAACGGCCTGCGCAGCGCGAGCAGCAGATCGAGCAGTTGGATGTACCGTTCGCGCCCCAGCCCGAACAGGGCGGTGTCGACCGCGTCTCGGTAGTCGGTGGGGCTGCTGTGCCACGCCTCGGGCTCCAGCGCACGTTTCAGCTGCTGATCGGTCAGTGGCCGGGAATCGTCGGTCAAGAGACCGAAGTCGACGCCGAGCCGTTTGGCCGTCACGAAGAACGATCTCTTGACCTCCGGCCGGTCCTTGTGGGCGTGCATGGCGATGATCAGCGTGACGGTCCGTGCGCCCGCCGCGAACTCCATCCACACGAACCCGTATTCCGACTCCTGCCCTCGGTACAGGAGGTTGGACTTCATCGTGCGGTTCTCACCGCTGAAGGGATCCAGCCGGCGAGCGTCGACGACCCCGTCCAGGATGAAGGGGAACAGCACCTCAAGGGCCTTGGTCTTGCCGGAGCCGTTGTGGCCGCGGAGCACCAGCCTGCCGTCCGCGAACACGAACTCCTCGTCCGTGTAGTCCCAGATGTTGATCAAACCGGCACGGGACGGTTTGAACCGCTTCATTTCAGGTCTCCATCGAAGAGATCAAGCTGGTCTTTGGGCGGCGCCGGGATCGCCAGGGAGATGTTGCGATAACGGACCGCGGCCGGAAGGACGAGAACGCCGCCGGGTACGGAACGGGTGAGGCGCAGGTCCTCGAGCAGGGCGACCGCGGCGTCGAGCAACCCCTGCGGATCCTGTTGCCAGGCGCCGGTGAAGGAGGCCGCGCCGAACCGCTCGTACAACTCCCCGATCAGCTCTTCCAGCCTGTGCCGCTCCACGAAGACGAGCGCTTCCGAACCCTGTCCGGCCGGCTCCACCCGTTCGGACCAGGCGAGATCACGGACGATCCCGGACTCCGGCAGCGCCGAGTCGATCCGTGTGAGCAGATCCTGCTGCACCTCGGCCTCGGTCGGCGCCTGAACGCGCCCCAGCACGCCGCCTTCCTCAAGGAGGTCGGCGATCCTGGCGATCAGGAGACCTGCCGCGCGGTTGACGACCGCGCCCCTGCCGGGGAAGGGCCGGTCGGTGAACCGTCCCACCGGGTCGGCCAGCAGGACGCCTTCGGCACGGCGCTCGACGACGAGACCGGTGAGCCGGGCCAGGTTCTCGGCGACATCGTCGCGCAGGAGAACCGCGGCCGTGTCCGCGTCGACGTCGGAGTAGTAGACCACCGGGCGCTCCAGCAGCAGCCTCCGCGCCCTTCTTTCGACGGATCCGGTGCCGTCCAGCAAGCCGGCCGCGCTGGTCAGATGTTGCAGCGGACGCGACGGCCGGAAGATCATCGCGCAGATGTCGTGATCGATGTCGTACAGGGCGTCGCCCCCGCCGCCGCGTGCCCATGCCTCGATCGAACCGTCGGAGAGGCTCAACGCTCCCCGCTCGACCAGCCAGCCGAGCACGTCGACGACTGCTCCCTTGTGGCCGGGGACGAGTGGATCGAAGCCGAGCCCCTCGATGGAGTTGGCGACGGGGCCGAACTGACGGACGAGATCGGCCAGGCTGATCTCCACCCGTGACCTCTGGAACGAGCCGATGATCAGGCAGAGATACGCCAGGCGCCGACGATCGAACGCCTTACCCGCCCTGTTGGTGAAGATCTTCCCCCGGGACGGATTCAGGGTGTCGAGCTGACGGACCAACCGCACGTGCCGGGTCGTCGCGATCAAGGTGTAACCGAACAGATCGTGAAGGTCACGCGTCAGCTCGTCCGCCCACGGCAACACCCGCTCCAGGACTCCCGGCCGGGGGTGAACCGCGGTGATCAGGTCACTGGTGAGGACCAGTCGAACCGCGTCCTGGTACGCGCCGAGATCGCCGGCCTGGACCTCGGCCGCCGCCCGTGGCTCAGCCACGTGCCCTCCCGGAACGCGAAACGATCTCCAAGGCGAATCCCGGCAGGTGCAGCATGCCGTGCGGAGTCCGGACGGCGCCGCCCTTCACATCCGGGACGAGTCGCATCAGCACGGTGTCGTCGCTCCCGGATCCGGATTTCAGCCGCCCGGCGACGACCGACCGAGCCTCCAGCGCTCTGGTGAGCAAGGACATCAACACCCTGGTCTCGGCCTCGTCGAGAACGCGGTCATGGGCTCCGCGTGCCGCGAGGCTCTCGGCGGCCGCCCTCTCGGCTGCTCTGACCGCGATTTGGCGACGCCTCAGATCGGCCCGCTGTCCCGTGTCGGAGCGGACAGGCTGCGGCAGACCGGGCCCGGCCTGCCGCCCCGTCCGGAACGGTGTGAGTGCGACTTCGATCCCCGGCGCATCCCACCACGTGGCCGACGACGAGATCTCCTCGACGTCGTCGTGGGCTCCACCGAGATGGCGCGCCGAGCCGACGTTGAACGCCGCCGACGCCAGCGCGTACGCCGCGTCCTCATCGGGGGCGTTGCAGATCCATTGGGCGAGATGCCGCAGCTCCGAAGCCCGGTTGACGCCCCCGCGCTGGGCTTCGGTGAGCTGGCGGAGCAGCGCGATCACGCCCGACACGGCCGCCCTGGTCGCGCGCCGCAGATCAGCGGCCCCGGACTCCTGACCCGGTGTCGAGGTGAACCATGCCCGCAATGCCTGCCAGCGTCTCTTCCAGTCCTCGATCCGTTCGACGGTGCCGAGAAAGGGCCGGTCGTCGGCGTCGGCCGCCCGGACGAGCATCGTGTTGACTCCGGTCGCCTCGACGTCCCGTACCGCTCGATCCAATCGCGGCAGGTAGCGATCAAGCTCCGCCATGAAGTCGCTCATGTGGACCAGCAGGGCGTTCTTGTAGCGAAGGAACAGCTCGGGTGAGGTCTCTGTGGAGTTGACGATCTGGTTGAGAGTCACATGGAACTGAGCGGACCGGCGAACCATGTCTTCCATGACCTGGTTCAACCGGGAGAGTCGCCGATAGACCTGCTCCTGGTCCCCCGTACGGTTCGCCGCCGCCAGCGCCTTGAGGTCGTCGAGGATGTCCGAGAACACCAGACGGGACAGGTTCGCGTCGCGGACTCTGGCGGCCAGCACATCCTCGACCGCGACGAAGGCCCGGTAGCCGAGCTCGCTGAACTGGTACACCGACTGCCTGTTGCGGTAGCGCTCCAGCGTTCCCGCCCGGGACGCGTCCTCAAGCCGGTGGATGATCCCGTCGTCGGCCAGGGCGTCCAAGCGGCTCCGCAGGCCCGTGTCCAGTTGAGGAACCTCATCGTGGACCAGCGCCAGATCCCGCAGCGCCGCCATCACGTCATCGCCGTCCACCTGGACGCGATGCACCGCGCGCAGACGCTCCATGGCGCGCAGCACCCACAGGTAGGCGACATGATCATCTCTGCGGGTGAAGTTGAACAGCCGGAACCTGTCGCCGATCGCCGGCGCATCCAGATCCAGAGCCCTCGAACCGTCTAATGAATCAGCCATGACCGAGCAAGTATTCCGCACGGGTGCGACAACACCCCACGACCGCGACGGGCCGTCCGGTCACGGTGAGCCGCGTGCAGACCCGGTTGTATCGGAAACCACAGGTGGGCGGGGCCGTGATGACGGCCCCGCCCACCGGCGGTTCTGGACTACCTCGGATCAGTTCGGACTGGTGACCGTGAAGGACAGTCCGACCTTGGTCGCCGAGTCGGCGCCGGCCAGCGTGATCTCGGTCGAGCCCGGCTTGGCCGTACCCGGAACGCTGACGGTCTGTCCGGAGACGACGCCGTCGCCGTTCGCGTGGACGGTGGTGGCGGACAGGCCGTCACCGAAGGTGATCGTGATCGCCTCGCCCGGGGCGAACCCGTTGGCGTCGATCACGATCGCCGTACCGCGAGGCCCGGAGGTCGCGGAGGCGAGCGCCTCCGGCCGGTAAACCGGTGCCGCGGGCTCCTCGGTCACCTGGACGGTGGCCGTCGCCGGTGTCCGCGAGGACGCGCCGGCGGCGGTGACGGCGTACCGGCCGGGCTGCACGTCGTCGGACGCCGCGACCGACGCGTGAACGTCTCCCGCCGCCGAGGCCGCGACCGTCAGGCTGCGCGCCGAATCGGTGTCGAGCTTGACGGTCACCTGCTCGCCGGCGGCGAACCCGCTGCCGTTGACGGTGATCGGGTCACCGGCGACGGCCGAGGCGGACACCGCGATCGACGGCTGCCGTCCGGACCGCGCCACTGTCACGGTGAACGACTCGGTGCTGCTCGACAGCGTGTCCCACGTGGTGACGTGGACCGTGTAGGTGCCCTCCTGCGCGTAGGTGTGCCGTCCGGTGATCGCACCGGACGGGTCGACCGCGGCGTCGTCCGGAACCGTGCCGTCGCCCCACTGGACGCGGGCGTGGTAGCCCGCCGAGCCGGGGACGCCACCGGCGACGGAACCGAGGTTCGCCGAGAGGACCTGCCCCGCGGTGGCCTTCTGGGCCTGGGGCGCGGTGGTCTCGAGCGCGGGGGCCGGCGTGCCGTCGTCGGCGACGGCGAACACGTGGATCCTGCCCGCCGAGCCCGGGTCGCCGGTCTGCGTCGGCAGCGTCACCGAGACGAGCTTCTTGCCCTCCGGGATCTGGTAGGGCGCGGTGGCGAACAGGAACGGCTGTGCGCCGTCCCGGCTCGTGCCGAGCAGTCGGTACGCGGTCTTGGCGACGACGATGTTGCCGTAGGACGGCGTGCCGTTGGGGTTGCCGCCCAGCGTCCAGTCGCTCATCTGGATCGGGATGACAGCGGTGCTGCCGTCGCTGAACGTGGCCGTGCCCGTGGTGCTCTGGTTGCCCTGCGTGCCGACGCCGATGAACGAGATGCTCTTCGCGTCGTCCGGCAGGTCGAGCACGATCGTCTTGCCGTTGCCGGTCGCGTCGTCAGCCTGCCCCGCCGGGATCGCCGGCAGCGTGAAGTGCAGCGCCGTGCCGGGCACGTCGTGCCGCTCGCCCTGGGTCACGCCGGCGTCCGCGAGAGCGGCGCGGGAGTACGCCCACGACTTGGCGTCGCAGTTCGCCGCGACGACACCCTGGTCGCCGATGCAGACGGTGTCGAAGGCCGCGGTGAGGCCGGAGCTCGGCGCGTAGGCCACCTGGACCCCGGCCGTGTCCGAGCCCTGCCCGTCGCCGTCGGTCACCGTCACACCGGCCTGGTAGTAACCCGGCGTGGCGTAGGTGTGCGAGCCGCTGACGCCGTAGACGCCCCGCGAGCTCAGGGTCACGGTGCCCGGGGTGGCCGGTGTGCCGTCACCCCAGTCGATCGTGGCCTGGTAGCCGCTCGCGTCGCCTCCGGTGACGGTGGCCAGCGGTGCCGACACCGCGGCGCCGGACCTCGCCTGGACGCCGCTCACGGCGGTCACCGCGATGTCGTCCCCGGTGAGCTGGACGTCGCCGCCAGTGAGCAACTCGATCTCGGCGAGGTTCGTCTGCGCGCCGCCGACGGTCTTCGTCACGACCAGGCGGAACTGCGTGAACCGCCCCGGATGGTCGATCTTGAAGGACCGGGTCTGGTTCCGCCACGGGAACACCTCTCCCTTACGGGAGTCGACGGTGGTCCAGGTGATCCCGTTCTTGGAGCCCTGCAGACGCCAGTCCCCCGGGTCGCCCGCGCTCGCCCCCGAGGTGAGGGTGTAGTACGCCGGCTTCTGCTTGCCGCCGCGGTAGGTCCAGTTCACCTGCGGCGTACCGGAGGCGAAGGTCATCTGCGTGGTCGACGTGTCGTCGAACAGCTTCGACGCGTCCTGCCCGCCGGTGGCGGTCGCGGTGCCGAGACCGGGACCGGTGGTGTCCTGGAACGGCTGGGGCGCCTCGTCGCCCTTGGTCAGCGACGGCGGGGCGTCGTGCTTGCCGGTGCCCCAGGACGACGGCTTCGAGCCCATCTGGAAGTCGATCCTGCCGCCGCGGGCGAGCTCGGACGAGTCGATGGACACCGAGTGCTGCGTCTTCCCGTTGACCTTCACGCTCTGCACGTAGACGTTCTTCGTGCTGTTGTCCGGCGCGTCGACCACGATGTCGCCGGTCTTGCGGTGGACGGTCATCTGGGTGAACTGCGGCGAGCCGATGGCCCAGTTGGACGAGCCGGCCTGCAGCGGGTAGATGCCGAGCGAGCTGAGGATGTACCACGACGACATCTCGCCGTTGTCCTCGTCGCCCAGGTAGCCCTGGCCGATCTCACCGCCGGCGTAGAGGCGCTGGAGGATCTCCCGCACGATCGCCTGGGTCTTCGACGGAGCCCCGGCGTAGTCGTACATGTACGGGATGTGGTGAGACGGCTGGTTGCTCATGCCGAGCTGGCCCAGGCGCACCGCGCGCGCCTCGAGCATCTCGTGGATCGTGGTGCCGTACCCGCCGGGGCGGTCGGCGTTCTCCGGGGTGGCGAAGAACTGGTCGAGCTTGTCCTGGAGCGCCTTCTGCCCGCCGTACAGGTTGGCCAGGCCCTGGCCGTCCTGCTGCGCGGTGAACGCGAAGTTCCAGCCGTTGGTCTCGGTGTAGACGCCGCCCCAGTCGAGCGGGTCGCCGGTCAGGAAGTTGCCGGCGGCGTCACGCCCGCGGAAGAACTTCGTCTTGGTGTCGAAGAGGTTGACGTAGTTGCGAGCCCGCTCGAGGAAGTACTCCGACTCCTCCTTGAGCCTGGCGCGCTCCGACTTCGGCGTGGCCGGGTCCTTGGCCAGGGCCGCGCCCATGTTGCCGATGCCGTAGTCGTTGATGAAGCCTTCCAGCGCCCACGACACCGACTCGCCGGTGGAGGTCGGCGTGTAGCCGAGGAACAGCGACGTCTCGATGCCCTTGCGGCCGACCTCGCTGCGGCCGGAGGCGACGGTCGCGTCCTTGACGGCGGAGTCGTACGCGGCGAGCGGGTCGGGCAGCTTGACGCCGTTGAGGTAGGCCTCGGCCAGCGCGACGTTCGCGCTGGTGCCGGTCATCAGGTCGGCGTAGCCGGGGGACGACCAGCGGGCGACCCAGCCGCCGTCACGGTACTGCTGGACGAACCCGTCGGCGATCTTGGCCGCGATGTCCGGGTACAGCAGCGAGTAGGCGGGCCACACCGTGCGGTAGGTGTCCCAGAATCCGTTGTTGACGTAGATCTGCCCGTCGACGATCTTCGCGCCGGTCTGCGTGGCGGTCGACGTGCCGGTCGGCGCCGAGACCGGGCTGGCGTACTGCCAGTGCGGCTTGGCGGCGGTGCCGGTGTTCTCCGACTGCGAGTTCGGATAGAGGTTCAGCCGGTACAGGTTCGAGTACAGCGTCACCCGCTGCGTGTCGTTCGCGCCCCGCACCTCGATCCGGCCGAGGCGGTCCTGCCAGGCCGCGGTGGCGGCGGCGTGGATCTGGTCGAAGCTCTTGCCGGTGACCTCGAAGTCGAGGTTCTTGCGCGCCTGGTCGACCGAGAGGAACGACGTCGCGATGCGCAGCTCCACCTGCCGCGTCGCGGAGGTGTCGAAGGTGGCGGACGTGGCGGAGGTCGCAGTCGGCGCCCGGTCGAAGGTGCCCGACACGAACATCCGGCTGCGGCCGGCCGACAGGCCGCTTCCGTTGTCGACCCAGCCGGTGAAGGTGCCGTCCGTGCCGATGGTGAACGTGCCGTTGTAGAAGACGAGGCTTCCGGCGGCCTGCCCGGCCGGGAAGGTGAACCGCATGATGCCGCCGTGGTCCGTGGGCGACATCTGCGCGTTCAGGCCGTTCTGCAGCGTGACCGAGTAGAAGTCCGGCTGTGCGATCTCGTCGTTGTGGCTGAAGGCGACCGCGCGGTTGCTCGGCGCTCCGGTGAGCGGACCGCCAGCGAGAACGGGCATGACCGACATCTGGTTGCGGTCGCCCATCCACGGGCTGGGCTCGTGCGAGATCTCCAGACCCTGCAGCGTGGGCAGGTTGGCCGCGTTGTTGGCCCGCTGGTAGTCGTACTCCCAGTTGTTGGCCGCGGCGTTGGTGACCGGCGTGAAGAAGTTGAAGCCGTTCGGCACCGCCGAGATCGGCAGGTTGTTGCCGCGGGAGAACCCGCCGGTCGCGTTGGTCCCGCGCCGGGTGTCGACGTAGTTGGTCAGGCGGGAGCCGTCGATCGGGGCGGCGACGCCCGTCACGACGACGTCGTCGAGCCAGCCCTGGAAGCGGGTCGAGTCCGTCGCCTGGGGGTCGTCGTAGGCGAGCAGGATGCGGTCGATCGTCTTGCCGTCGGCGACGGCGCCGATCTCGGACTGCACCGCGTTCCACTCGTCGGCCACCAGCACCTTCGCCGCGCCCTGGCCGGTGGCCGTGAGCGGGTAGCCGTGCTGGTCGAGGGGGGAACGGCTGCTCAGGTAGGTGCCGTCGGTGAAGTGCAGGTCCACGGCCACGTAGGTGGACGGGTACCGCGGGTCGTCGGCCGTGAACTCGGGGAAGATCTTGTAGGACAGCCGGGTCTTGGGCCCGACCGGGATGTCGACGTCGTACAGCTTGTTGGTCGCGTACGCGCGGCCGCCGGCTTGCGCGTAGCCCGCGTACCGCACCGTGGTCACCCCGGTGAATCCGGCCCCGGGCTTCATGTTGGCGCCGTCGACCGGACCCGGGCCGGTGACGCTTACCATCGGGGTTGCCGGCCGCACGACGTCCGAGCCGTCGCTGATGTTCCAGTCGGCGAGCTGGATGATGGAGTCACCGGAGTTCGCCGTGACGTTCAGCCGGTAGTAGCTGTAGGCGGTCGTGTTGGTGAAGCTGTAGGTGTTGGTGGCGAACCGCCCGCTGAAGCTCACCCCCGTCCGGCCGTCCAGGTCGGTCCACGCGCTGCCGTCGTTCGACCCCTGGACGGTGAAGTCCCTGGGGTCGCGGCCCGGCGCGTCGTTCGCCGAGGTCAGCGCGTACTTCTTCACCACGACGGGCTGGGACAGCCGGTAGGTGACCCAGCCGGTACGGCTGAACGCCAGCCACTTGGTCGACGAGTCGTCGTCCTTGAGGTTCGCGACGACCTCGCCGGGAGGGTTCTCCGCGCTCGCGGTCACCACGCCGACCTGGCCGAGCACGCTACCGGGCAGTCCTGGGTTGGATCCGCTCAGGTTCGCCTGGACCGGCTTGCCGTTCGCGCTCTCGACGGTGCTCGCCGCGGGCTGCGGGTCGGCCGTCTCGAACGAGGAGCTGAAGTCGCCGGGCTGCGCCGCGGCGCTCGCCGAGGGTGCGGCGGCGAGCACCCACACCGGCAGTGAAAGCGCCGCGGCCGCGGCGGCCAACCGTCTCAGGGACAAGAGACGGGCAAAGGGGGAATGTGACATCACGGGGGCCTTTCGACTCGATGGAGGTCGAGAGCGTCGATCGTCGGGGGATGAAGACCCTGGCTGCCGCAGTCGATCGACTGCGACGGAGCGCGAGTCGCCTGTGGGGGCACCCAGGCCGGCTTGCCGTATGCCGGCCCGGGGCCGCGCCCAAGCGGTTCGGCTCCGAGGGGGGTCAGCGTGGGTCGGCGCCGGGAGGAGTGCCGTAAGGCGGCGAGACCCGCCGCGACCGCTGCCGTGAGTAGGGACGGAGGTCTTGGACCATGCGGAAGCTCCACAAGGGGATGGCGGGCTCGCGGAAGGGCGCACCCGGCTGGAGATCGCGGCTAGCCTGGTTCCTCTGAGACAACGTTGTCAAGACTCACCGCGAAACCTCCGCGAAACAACCCGTTCGTTTTCCCGTGGTCGTCCGTCTGGTCAGGCGAGCGAGGCGACGCCGCGGCCGGCGTACGCCTCCGGGGCGAGCACCAGGGCCGCGGCGCCGACCAGACCGGCGGCGTTGCCGAGACTCGCCGTCGTCACCGTCAACCCCCGCAGGAACTCCAGCCGGCCGTGTTCGGCGATGGCCGCCCGCAGCGGCGGGAAGAGCAGGTCGTGGGCGGCCGAGACCCCGCCGCCGATCACCACCCGGGACAGGTCGCAGATGGCCGCCGTCGAGACGATGCCCGCCGCGAGGGCACGGCCGGAACGCTGGAACGCTTCGCACGCCTGCGGATCGCCGGCCCGGGCCGCGGTGGCGAGGTCCACCCCTGTCGGCGCCGGTACGGGCGCCCGCCACCCGGCGTCCAGCGCCCACGCGACCATGCTCGGCCCGCTGCTCATCGCCTCGACGCAGCCACGTCCCCCGCACGGGCAGGGGACTCCGTCCAGGTCGACGACCACGTGGCCGATATGCCCGGCGTTGCCGGTCGGGCCGCCGACCATCCGCCCGGCCTGGATCAGGCCGCCCCCGACGCCGGTGGAGACGACGATGCCCAGCAGGTCGTCGGCGCCCTGCCCCGCACCACGCCAGTGTTCTCCCGCAGCGGCGCAACTGCCGTCGCCGGCGAGCCGGACCGGGACCCCGGGGACCAACTCCGCGAGACGGTGCAGCAGCGGGAAGCGGCGCCAAGCCGGGATGTTGACCGGGCTGATCGAACCCTCCGGCAGGTGGATCGGGCCCGCCGAGCCCACGCCGACGCCGACCACCCGCGCCGTGCCGGCCACGGCGAGCAGTTCCAGGACGAGTTCGGCCACCGGTCGCCAGACCACCTCGGGGTCCGGTGAGACGACCGTCGCCCGTACCCCGCGCTCGGCGACGGTCCCGTCGGCGGCGACCAGGGCGGCGGCGACCTTGGTTCCGCCGATGTCGACGGCGAGGGCGAGATCGGACATGCGGCGCTCCTATGGCTTGGACAACGTTGTCACAATAGCGGTCAGAGCCGGTATGGTTCCTTCATGGCTAGCGACGTCGGCCGTACGAGGCGGCCCACCATGGCGGACGTGGCGGACCTGGCCGGAGTGAGCCTGAAAACCGTCTCGCGGGTCGTGAACAACGCGCCGCACGTCCAGCCCGAGCTGGTCGAACGCGTGCTCGCCGCCGTGTCCGAGCTCGGCTTCCGCCGAAACCCCCTGGCCAGCTCGCTGCGCTCCGGGCAGACGAACGCCACGATCGGGCTGCTGATCGAGGAGATCGCCAACCCGTTCTACGCGACGATCGCGGGAGCCGCCGCCGAGGTGGCCCGGCAACACGACACGATGCTCATCATCGCCAGTTCCGAAGAGGATCCGGCGCGCGAGGAGCAACTGCTGCGGGACATGTGCGCCCGCCGTGTCGACGGGCTGCTCGTGGTGCCGGCCGGTGACGATCACTCGTTCCTGCGCGCCGAGATCGAACTCGGCACCCCCATGGTCTTCCTCGACCGGCCGGCCGGCGGGCTGCTCGCCGACACGGTACTGCTCGACAACCGCGGGGGCGCGCGGGCCGGGGTCCGCCGGCTCGTCGAGGCAGGCCACCGCCGGATCGGCATCCTGCTCGACTCCATCGGCGTCTACACCATGCGTGAGCGGCTCGACGGCGCGCAGGACGCGCTGGCACCGGCCGGCGTGCCGTACGACACCCGGCTGGTCCGCGACGGCGTCCGTGATCCGCTGGCGGCCGCCCGGGTCGTCTCCGAACTGCTCGAAGGACCGGATCCGCCGACCGCCTTCTTCTCCCTGAACAACCGGATCACCCTCGGCGTGATCGAGGAACTGCACCGGCGCGGCAGCGACGCCGCGGTGCTCGGGTTCGACGACTTCGACGTGGCCCGCCTGGTGCCGTACCCGCTGACGGTGATCGCCTACGACACTCGTGAGCTGGCCAGGACCGCCACCGAACTGCTCTTCCACCGGATCGAGGGGGACCGTTCCTGGCCGCGTACGGTGGTGCTCCCCACCGAACTGGTGGCGCGGGGCGCCCCGCCGCGCTGAGCCGGGACCGGCCGGTCACGCACAGCGGTCATCGCGGCACGACCGACCGCCCGCGGCCCGGCGTGAGCGGGGCCCGCTGGGCCATGGCCCGGTTGGATCATGCGAGGTGAGAGCCTCGGGACCGCCGAAAGCGCGTTACGAAACGGCCACATTGGAACGAGTCCAGTTGACACTCTCGTAACGCGGTAGCAGTCTCTATCCGCTGCCTGCCTGACAACGATGTCACGACCGATAGGAGGAACCACAATCGTTATGTTCGCCGGCTCCTCCTGCTGCGGTACCGTGTCCGGTCAGGAACTCCACGCAGGCGCGGAGACGCCTGTCAGCCGGTGCCGGGGCCAAGCGTCCCTGCACGATCGTTCCCAGCGGACATCGTCGCCGGCCCCCCACGACGAGGCTTCCGGGCCTGGTCGACAGTCGTCCACGGCCCGCAACCGCGCACGACTGCGGCACCAGCACACGCCGATCACTCCCCGCACAGGCGAATCGTTCGAGAAATGAGCGAATCGGGGCTTTGTGGAGCCCCTCGTCTTCGAAATATGTTTCAGGCTGCGGTCAAAGTTGTCTGAACTGATGTCGACCCCCGGAGGCAACAATGTCATTGGAGACGTGGCGCGGCCCCCTGCAGCCGGACGCGCGCGGATCCCTCCGGCGGCCCAGGGACGGCGGCCCCGCCGCCCCGCAGCCGTACCCGGGACGGGCCCGGAGTGAGGTGAGCTGGTCATGAGCGGCGCACCCGTCCTGCTGGAGATGCGTTCGATCACCAAGGAGTTCCCCGGAGTCAAGGCGCTGTCCGACGTCAACCTGGTGGTGCGGGCCGGCGAGATCCACGCGATCGCCGGGGAGAACGGCGCCGGAAAGTCCACCCTGATGAAGGTGCTCAGCGGGGTCTACCCGTACGGCACCTACTCCGGCGAGATCCTCTACCAGGGCACGGAGAGCCGGTTCTCCGACATCCGGGCCAGCGAGCACGCCGGCATCGTGATCATCCACCAGGAGCTCGCGCTGGTGCCCGGCATGTCCATCACCGAGAACATCTTCCTCGGCAACGAGCCGGGCCGCGGCGGTGTGATCGACTGGAAGATCGCCAACCGCCGGGCCGTCGAGCTGATGGCCCAGGTCGGTCTGGAAGAGGACCCGGACACGCTGATCAAGGACATCGGCGTGGGCAAGCAGCAGCTCGTGGAGATCGCGAAGGCGTTCGCCAAGGACGTGAAGCTGCTCATCCTCGACGAGCCCACCGCCGCCCTGAACGAGGCCGACTCCCAGCACCTGCTGGACCTGCTCCGCGGCTTCAAGCGGCAGGGCATCACCTCGATCATCATCTCCCACAAGCTCAACGAGATCGCGCAGGTCGCCGACTCCATCACCATCCTCCGGGACGGGCGCACGATCGAGACCCTCGACATCAAGGCGGACGGCGTCGACGAGGACCGCATCGTGCGGGGCATGGTCGGCCGGGAGCTGCACAGCCGGTTCCCGGACCACACCCCGGACATCGGCGAGGTCTTCTTCGAGGTACGCGACTGGACGGTCCGGCACCCGATCTCCGCCGAGCGCCTGGTGGCCAAGCACTCCGGCTTCACCGTGCGCCGCGGCGAGATCGTCGGGTTCGCCGGCCTGATGGGCGCCGGGCGGACCGAACTGGCGATGAGCCTGTTCGGCCGCTCGTACGGCACCTACGTATCCGGGCAGATCTTCAAGGACGGCAAGGAGATCGTGCTCAAGTCCGTGTCGGACGCCATCGAGCACGGCCTGGCATACGTCAGCGAGGACCGCAAGGCGATCGGCCTGAACCTGCTCGACGACATCAAGACCTCGATGGTGTCGGCCAAGCTGTCCAAGATCTCCAAGCACGGCGTGGTCGACCAGGTGCGGGAGTACCAGGAGGCCGAGAACTACCGCAAGAGCCTGCGCGTCAAGGCCCCCACCGTCGACGAGGGGGTCACCAAGCTCTCCGGCGGCAACCAGCAGAAGGTCGTGCTGGCCAAGTGGATGTTCACCGACCCCGACCTGCTGATCCTCGATGAGCCGACCCGCGGCATCGACGTGGGCGCCAAGTACGAGATCTACGGCATCATCCAGCGGCTGGCCGAGCAGGGGAAGGGCGTCATCGTCATCTCCTCGGAACTGCCCGAGCTGATCGGCCTGTGTGACCGGATCTACACGGTGTTCGAGGGGACCATCACCGGCGAAATCCTCCGCAAGGACGCCGACCCCGAACTCCTGTTGAAGCAGATGACCTCAGTGAAGAAGGCGCAACGAGCATGAGCCGCGTGAAAGAACTCCAGAAGTCCCTGTTCGGAGGGACGACCTCCAACGCCCGGCAGTTCGGGATGATCTTCACGCTGGTCGCGATCGTCCTGCTGTTCCAGATCCTCACCGACGGTCTGACGCTGAACCCCGGCAACCTCATCTCGCTGGTGAGCCAGTACTCCTACATCCTGATCCTGGCCATCGGCATGCTGATGGTCATCGTCGCCGGGCACATCGACCTGTCCGTCGGCTCGATCGCCGCGTTCGTCGGCATCGTGGTCGCGAAGGTCATGCAGGAATACTCGGTCCCGTGGTTCGTGGCCATCCTGATCGGCCTGGTGGTCGGCGCCCTCATCGGCGCCTGGCAGGGCTTCTGGGTGGCGTACGTCGGGGTGCCGGCGTTCATCGTCACCCTGGCCGGCATGTTGTTGTTCCGGGGCGGCAACCAGTACATCGGCAACGCCGACACCATCCCCGTGCCCGAAGGGTTCAGGACGATCGGCGCCGGCTTCCTGCCGGAGGTCGGCCCGAACACCGGATACAACAACCTCACTCTCCTGCTCGGCCTGGTGATCTGCGTGGCGGTCGTCGTCCGGGAGTGGCGGGGCCGCCGCACCCGGCGGGAGATGCAGGCCGAGGTCGCCCCCATGTGGATCTCGGTGATCCGGATCGCGATCCCGCTCGTCGTCGTGGTGTTCGCGAGCCTGCAGTTCGCCGGTGGACGGGTCGGAACCAGCTTCCCGATCTCCGGCATCATCCTCGGCGTCCTGGTCGTGATCTACGGTTTCGTCACCCGCAACACGGCGGGCGGCCGGCACATCTACGCGGTCGGCGGCAACGCCCGCGCCGCCGAGCTGTCCGGCGTCAAGCTCAAGCGGGTCAACTTCCTGGTGATGATGAACATGTCGGTCCTGGCGGCTCTGGCCGGCATGATCTTCGTCGCCCGTTCGGCCGCCTCCGGGCCACAGGACGGCATCGGCTGGGAGCTGGACGCGATCGCGGCCGTCTTCGTCGGCGGCGCGGCCGTCTCCGGCGGCCTCGGCACCATCAGCGGGTCGATCGTCGGCGGCCTCGTCATGGCCGTGCTCAACAACGGCCTGCAGCTGATGGGCGTGGGGTCCGACCGCGTACAGATCATCAAGGGCGTGGTCCTGCTGCTGGCCGTCGCGTTCGACGCCTACAACAAGAAGCAGGGGCGCTTCTCAGTCATCGATTCACTGATGCGCCCATTCCGCCGGGATACACCGACCGGCGCCGAATCTCCCGCCGAAGCGGGCCAGGAACGCGGCAAGAGTCCGGTGGCCGGCTGACGGCCACCGTTCTTCCTCACGGACGGAGCCTCCGCCCCGTCCTCCATCGAAGAAGGGCATCTGAAATGCGCAATATCCTCGTCAGGGGCGTGGCGGCCGGCGCGATCGCGCTGCTGTCGCTCACCGCCTGCTCCTCCGAGCGTACGGGCGGCGACGCCACCGCCACCAGCGGTTCGACCGAGGCCGCCAAGGGCTTCCCGGCCAACTCGCTGATCGGCGTCGCCCTGCCGGCGAAGACCTCGGAGAACTGGGTCCTGGCCGGTGACCTGTTCACCAACGGCCTGAAGGACGCCGGCTTCCAGTCCGACGTGCAGTACGCCGGCTCCTCCACGACCGTCGCCGACCAGCAGGCGCAGATCTCCGCCATGACCACCAAGGGCGCCAAGGTCATCGTCATCGGCGCGACCGACGCCGCGCAGCTGAGCACCCAGGTCGAGGCCGCCAAGCAGGCCGGCGCGACGGTCATCGCCTACGACCGTCTCATCAAGAACACCCAGGGCGTCGACTACTACGTCGCGTACGACAACTTCAAGGTCGGCGAGCTCCAGGGCCAGGCCCTGCTCGACGGCATGGCGAAGAAGAAGGCGAAGGGCCCGTACACCATCGAGCTGTTCTCCGGATCGTCGGACGACAACAACTCGGCGGTCTTCTTCGACGGCGCGATGAGCGTGCTGAAGCCGAAGATCGACTCGGGCGACGTGGTGGTCGGCTCCGGCCAGACCGACATCAAGCAGACCGCCACCGACGGCTGGAAGGCCGAGAACGCCCAGCGGCGGATGGACTCGCTGCTGACCTCCACCTACAGCAGCAAGACCCTGGACGGCGTGCTCTCCCCCAACGACACGCTGGCCCGCGCCATCATCACGTCGGTCAAGGGTGCGGGCAAGCCGCTGCCGATCGTGACCGGCCAGGACTCCGAGGTGGAGTCGGTCAAGTCGATCGTCGCCGGTGAGCAGTACTCCACGATCAACAAGGACACCCGCAACCTGGTCGCGCAGACCATCCAGATGGTCAAGGACCTGCAGGCCGGCAAGACCCCCGAGGTCAACGACACCAAGTCGTACAACAACGGGGTGAAGGTCGTCCCGTCGTTCCTGCTCCCCCCGATGATCGTGACCAAGGACAACGTCGTCGAGGCGTACGCCAACGACCCCAACCTGGCCCCGCTCACGAAGTAGCAGCGCTCGGCTGAAGTCAGGCAAATCGTGGGTCCCCGGACGACGGGGACCCACATTGTCGTCTAACGGCGTTGCCCGATCGGAAAAGGGACCTCTCCCGTGACCGCGATTTCACATCAAGGGCGACGTAGCACCGGCGAGGGCGCGGCATGGCGCTGACGATCGCCGCCCCCAGCCAGGAGGAGGTCCGCCGGCGGAACCTGGGCGCGCTACTCCGGTACGTGCACATCCACGGCGCCACGTCCCGGGCCGAACTGACCGACCGGCTCGGGCTCAACCGCAGCACCATCGGCGCCCTCACCGCCGACCTGACCACCGCCGATCTGGTCAGCGAGGAGATTCCCCGCAAGACCGGCCGTGCCGGTCGGCCGTCACTGGTCGTCCGGCCCCGGTCGTCCCGCGTGCACGCGTACGCGATGAGCATCGAGGTGGACCGGCTACGGGCCGCACGGGTCGGCCTCGGCGGGAAGATCCTGGACAGTCGCGCCGCGGATCGCCCACCCGGGCTGCGGATCTTCGAGACCGTCGGCACGCTGGCCGGCTTCGTGCGGGACATGCAGCGCGCCGCGCCCGCCGACTCCCGCTGCGTCGGCGGTGGAGTGGCCGTCACCGGCATGGTGCGCGGCGCGGACGGCGCGGTGCGGATCAGTTCGCCCGTCGGCGGGGTGGCCGGAACAGTTGGCGAGGCACTCGGCTCCGCGCTCGGCCACGACCACCCCCTCGTCGTCGCGAACGCGGCCGATGTCGGCGCCCTGGTGGAGCACACCCGCGGCGCCGCGGCGGGCTACGACAACGTCATCTACCTCCACGGCGACGTGGGCGTCGGCAGTGGCATCATCGCCGGGGGCCGACGGGTGACCGGGCACGGCGGCTACGGCGGGGAGGCCGGCCACATGGTCGTCAACCCGCAGGGCCGCGCCTGCGGGTGCGGTTCCCGGGGCTGCTGGGAAACGGAGATCGGCGAGCAGGCTCTGCTCGAGCGCGCCGGGCGGGCGGGTGCCACCGGTCGCGACGCCGTCCTCGCCGTCATGCACGCGGCGCTGGACGGCGACGGGGAGGCCGAGGCCGCCATCCGGCACGTCGCGGACTGGCTCGGTTTCGGCGTGGTCAACCTGGTCAACATCTTCAATCCGAACATGGTGGTGTTCGGCGGCACGCTGCGCGAGTTGTACCTCGCCGGCGCCGCCCAGGTCCACAACCGGCTGAGCACCATGGCGCTGCCCGGCTGCCGGGACCACATCCGGTTGCGCACCCCGGCGCTCGGCGACGACGTCCCCCTGATGGGCGCCGCCGAACTCGCCTTCGAACGGCTCCTGGAAGACCCGCTCGTCGCCGGCACCGGTTGAGCCCCCGGCACCGCCAAGGGTGGCCGACGCCACCGGCGAGGTCGGCGGCCGAGCGGTTCCCGGCACCGGATGGGGAGCTCGGTCACGCCACGCCGGGCTCAGACGGACAGGCCGAGTCCTGCCGCCTCTCGCACCGGGAGGGAGGTGTCACACGACCCGTAGGAGAAGAAGCCGGCACGCACAAGCCGGACCTCCTCAGTCGTGAAGGACCGGGCCAGCGTGGCCAGCCTCTCGGCGTCGTCATCCCGCAGGACGGCCTCGACTTCGGACACCGGCCTACCTCGCTGAGCCTGCGCCGAGGCGAGCAGCACATTGAGAAACCCGTAATGGGTGAACCCGGTGGCCTGGTCGACATGGCGGACCGCGTGGTGAAGGCCCGCGGTCGCCTTCACCGCGATGCCCGCGCGCGCCGCGACGACGAACGCGGCGGCCAGGTCGGCGGGGGCCGGGAACAACTCCGCCCGGACACCGCCGCAGCGCAACTTCAGTCCGACCGGCCGCTCGGCCTCCGGGCGTCCGGCCAGCGCCGCGGTCATGGCCGGCGCGGCTGAGATGTCCGCCGCCTCGGCGAACAACGGCACCTGAGGACCCGCCTGTGACGCGTCCAGCGCATGGAGGGCGACCTGGAGCGCCTCGCCGAGTGAGCCCTCACGGGGTTGTTCCTTGGAGGGCGGGCCATCGCCGAGTCGGTGTCGCGCCAGGGGGGTCACGGCCCATTCCACAGCGGCGAGCGTGAGCCGGCCGTCGCTCACGACCTGGTCGATGGCGTCCTGTGTCCTCGCCGGGTCGTCGCCTCCGATCAGGATGACTCGCAGGCGATCGCCCGCCGACAGTTCCGCGATGAGCTCACCGATGCGCGCCGCCGGGCACAGGAGGCGGTGGGTCAGCATCGGTGCGGCGGCGGCCAGGTCACCGCGATGACGGTCTACCGCCGATCTCATGTCGAGCGAGGTCGGAGGAAACAGCCCGGCGTCGTCGACCAGGGCGTCCAGCAGGCCCGTCATCACCGTCATGAGTTCTCCCAGCGAACGGACTCGAGCTCGGACAGCAGGTGATCTATCTCTGCGCGAAGGTCGGGCGACAAAGCGTAGTACTTCACATCACATCGTGTAATAGATCACTGATCCGGGTCATCGGCGTGTGGCTGTAAGCGAGGCGCCGGTCGCCGCGTGTTCAGCTTGATCACCGCGAGGGCTCCCGCGGAGGCCACCGCGATCCCCAGGGCGATCGACAGCCCGGACGCCAGTGAGTAGTACCCCAGCCACCCGGCGCTCCACGCGGAGAAGGGCATCATGACCACGTAGTAGGCGACGGCCGCGGTGGCCGTGCTGATCGCCCACGCCCGGATCCGTATGCCGCCCCGCACGGCGCTCACCATCATGGAGACCCCTCCGACGGGGACCAGCACCACGGCGAGGAGGACGGCGAACGGGTTGAACAGGATCGGCGTGTTCGTCCCCGTATAGAACAACCAGACTCCCACCCACAGCGTCAGCGCGGCCACGGCGAAGCCGAACCTTCGCACATCGCATCCGAGTGCCACCAGTCCCGCCGCGAGGGCTGCCAGCAGCGCCGCCATGGGAACGGAGTCCTCATATCTCCCCGGTGCCGTCAGCGGCACCGCGCTCGAGTAGTCGAACCCGTCCTCCGCCCAGCCCAGCCGGCGCCAGGCACCCGACGTGTCCCGCAGGGCGATCCCGTCCGCGCCGTTGGCGACGACCACGACGTATCCGCCGGAGAACTTCTGGATCGCGATCCCCAAGGACGCGACGGCCTCGGTGTCCTCGGGGATCTCAGTCGCGTGAGCTCTCGTCAGCCGGTCCTGTCCACTGGGAGACACCTCCCACGCCGTCGCCCACCGGCCATTCCTCGACTCCTCGACCTTGAGCCGGGTGGGGACGATCCGGTAACAGCGGTCCGGCCGGCCGGGCACGCAGGCCGACGCCCTCGGATCGGACGGCACCGGGACGGCCCAGCTCGACCACGAATTCCCGCCGTCGCTGGAGGCGAAGCTCGTCACGCGCGGGCCCATCGACGATCCACCGCGGATCGACACGACGATCATGCCGTCGACCACGTCGACGGCATGGGCGCTGTACGGCCGGAAGATGTCCGCCTGGCCGGTCGCCGCCACGGCCAGCACGGTGACGGGAATCAGGACCGCGGCCCGTGCCAGCCGTACGGCTCGCGCGCCGGGGCGATTGCAGGTCCACCAGGCGGCGTACAGGGCGGGGAGGGCGATGAGGTCGGTGGGATCGGCCAGAACCCGGGAGGGACCCCAGGCGAGGGTCCAGGCCTCCGACGCGAGGACGGCGCCGACGGCGGTGGTCTTGACCAGGGTGAAGGCCGCGCCGGTGAGCAGGATGGATACGCGGGGGCGGCAGATGAACAGGTTGAGCAGGGGCGGGGCGACGATCAACCCGGTGAGGTCGCTGAGCTTGCCCGTGACCGGGCCCGGCCACAGCGGCTTGAAAACGTGGTCGTTGAGCAGCAGGATCACCACGGCGATGACGGTCAGGGGGTGACCGAGCCAGGCCAGGGCCGAATTCCTCATGCCAGAGAGATGAGGCGAGATCATGTGTTGTTCGCCCCGCTCCGCATTCGTGATCAACCTGCCGCCGGGCGTTGACGTACGAACCGTCCGCTCGTGACCAGGCCACCGGAATTCGCCGCCGTCTCCCGATCGTGGGGCGGCCGGCCATCCCCTGCCCCCTGCCTGCCGTCATCGTGCGGCCGCGAACTCCATGATCGCCTCCGCGGCCCGATCCGGGCCGTCGACCTCGTCATACCAGGACTGGATCCGTCGCGCGGCCGCGCGATGCGACCCGCTGCCGAGCATCTCGTCGACCTGCGGGCCGACCTGGTCGAGATCGAGCGCCTCGGCCGCCCCGAGCCGGTGAAGCAGGTCGACGTTGTGCTGCTGCTCGGGCTGCAGCGGCACCGCGAGGAGCGGGGTCCCGGACGCCATCGCGGTCTGAACGCTGCCCTGCCCGCCCGTGGTGATCGCGAGGTCGACCCTCGGCATGATCAGGTGGCTGGGCAGCACGCCCTCGACGAGCACGTCGTCTCCGGCCAGGTCGGCCAGGTCGTGTACGGTCCCCGCGACCAGGACCCGGGTGTGCAGCTGCCTGACGATGCGCCTGATCAGGTCGGGTGAGGTGGACGTGAGCGCGACGTAGACGACCGGACCGGGCAGGTCGAGGAACGCGGACACCCGGTCGGGAACGGGCAGGTCGAGGTGGGCGAACAGCGGGCCGGTGTATCGGAACCCGTCCCCCAGCTCGTCTGCCGGTATGCCGAGCACCTGCGGCACCTCGGGCACCAGGGTCAGGTCTCCGCACAACAGCTCGGGCAGGCTGGGGATCCGGGGGACGCCGAGCTCGTCGGCCACACGGTTGAAGCCGTCGCAGTACCAGGTGAGCTCCAGAACCCTCGGGTCGAGCACGGGGGGCACCCAGGAGCCCGCGTGCTCGGTCACCAGCTTGATCCCGGCCAGTCGTGTGGACAGCAGCGTGCTCAGCGCGATCCCGGTGACCGCGACCGTGACGCCGTGCTCCCGGAAGTACGCGGCTTCCGCCAGCGCGTGCTCACGCAGCTCGTCATCGGTGTACATGCTCTGGTCAGGAGGGCCGAGCCCGAGACCGTTCTGGACGAATCGGACGCAGCGTTCGTGGTCCATGCGCGGTTCGATGACGTCGTACGGCACGCGGAGCTGGTTCTCGTGCGTGCCGCCATGGGTGGCGATCCGGACCTGGGCACCGCGGCGGCGCAGTGCGTGGTGGATGTCCAGCATCCGCGAGGTCTCCGACAGGTATCCGCAATGAGGGACAAGGGCGATCATATTAGGTAATATATTGCCTATGTCTGAGCCGTACAAGGCCCCCGAGCCGCACGTGCACGCCTTCCGAGCGGTCCTCGCCCTCGCCCAGCGACTGCGTTATCTCATGGACGACCGGCTGCGCGGGGACGGGCTCACCACCCAGCAGGCCGCGCTGCTGACCGTGGTGGACGCACTCGGCGAACCGTCACTGAAGGAGGCGGCGGCCGTGCTCGGCAGCACGCACCAGAACGTCGCCCAGCTCGTCGCGTCCCTGGAGCGCAAGGGCATGCTCCAGATCGCCACCGACCCCGCCGACCGGCGCCGCCGCAGGCTGATGACCACGTCCGCCAACACGGAGTACTGGCGCGAGCGGAACGTCGGCGACCACGCCGCCGTCGCCACGTGGTTCGCCGGACTCAATTCCGGCGAGCTCGAGACGCTGTGCGAGCTTCTCGACCGCGTTCTCGCCGATGTGAAGCAGTCCGATGTGAAGCAGGCCGAGTCCGGGGAGGCCGCCGGGAGCCACTTCGCGCCAACGCTGTAGGGACACTCTCAGGGCGTGCTGACGTCGTGGGTGGTCCCGCCGGCGACGGCCTGGAGTTTGTCGGGGTTGGCGACGTTGTGGACGGCGATGATGCGGCCGTCGGCGTCGAAGTCGAAGGTGACCGTGGCGATCACACGACCCGGGCCGCTGAACACCATGCCCGGGCCGCCGTTGATCTCGACCAGTTCGGCGTTCATGTCGGCGGGCTCGACGCCCTGGTAGGTGACCTTGCCGATGGCGGCGAACCAGGCGGCCACCATTTGCGCGCCCATGATCGGACGCAGGGCCTGGCGGACCTTGCCGCCGCCGTCGGTCCACAGCGTGACATCAGGAGACAGCAGTTCCATGAGGGTGTTGATGTCCCCTCCGGTCGCGGCCGCCAGGAAGCGCTTGGTGACGTCGCGCTGCCGCGACCGGTCCGCGGTGAAGCGCGGCCGCCGGGCCCGCACGTGCTCGCGAGCGCGGTGCGCGGCCTGGCGCACCGCGACCTCGGAACGCCCGACCGCCTCCGCGATCTCGGCATGGCCGAAGTCGAAGATCTCCTTCAGCACGAACACCGCGCGCTCGAGCGGGCTCAGGGTCTCCAGCACCACCAGCATCGCCATCGACACGGACTCGGCGCCGGTGATGTCGTCGGCGGTGTCGCCGCTGGTGAGAATGGGCTCCGGAAGCCACGGCCCGACGTAGGTCTCGCGCTGGTGCCGGGTCGAGCGCAGCCGTTCGAGCGCCAGGTTCGACGCGATCCGCGCCAGGTACGCCTTGGGATCGGTCACCTGCGAACGGTCGGCGGCCGACCATTTGATCCAGGCGTCCTGGACCGCGTCCTCGGCATCGGCCGCGCTGCCGAGGATGCGGTAGGCCACGGAGAAGAGCAGGTTGCGATGCTCGTTGAACACCTGCTGGTCGTGGTCCGGAGACACGTGGGTCACCGCACGCCCCGGATACGGGTGAAGCGGCCGCCGCGGGGCCAGAACGCGCCCGAGGCCGGCATCTTCTTCATGCGGCCGTAAGTCGGCCAGGGGGAGGCGGTCACCGTCTCCTTATACCGTGCCGCGATACGGCCGGTCAGATGCACCCGCCGCGGGCTGTCGTCGGGGTGGGTGAACTGAACGACCGCGTCATGCCGTCCCAGGCTCACCGGCGTGTGGTAATAGCCGAAGCGGAACGGCTTGGGCTGCTTGCCGTTCAGCGTGCGGAAGATCGACACGGCGGCGTGCACCCCGGTCGGCATGCCGCCCTGGCAGGTGCCGTGCATGACGCCGTAGCCCTGGCGGATCGCGGCCGCGTCGCCCACGGCGTACACGTCCGGGTGTGACACCGACCGGAGCGCGGCGTCGGTGACGATGCGGCCGCGCTCGTCGACGGTCAGACCCGCGGCGGCCGCCAGCGGCGACACCCGCGTGCCGCTCGTCCACAGGACGACATCGGCGGCGATGCTCTCCCCGCCCGCCAGCTCGACCGAGCCGGGCAGCACCTTCACCACCTCGATCCCGCCGCGCACGTGGACGTTCAGGCGTTCGAGCGCGGCCTGCAGGTACGCCTTGGCCTTCGGGGTCATGGCCGCACCGGGTTCCCGCCGTCCCAGCAGCACGACGTTCAGCTCCGGGTGCCGCTCGGCGATCTCCGCGGCCGACTCGACGCCGGTCAGCCCGCTGCCGCCGACCACGACCGTGCCGCGGCCGAGCCGGGCCAACCGGTCGGCCAGCACCTCGGCGTCCTGGACGCTGTCGAGGTTGTAGGCGTGATCCTCCACGCCCGGCACCGCCGCCGTGTCGGCCAAGCTGCCCAGCCCGTACACCAGCGTGTCGTAGTGCAACACCCGGTCGTCGTCGATCCGGACGGTCTTCGCGTCCGGGTCCACCGCCGTCACCCAGCCACGGGCGAACTGCGCACCCGTGCCTTCCAGCAGCTCCGGGATGTCCATCTCGGCGACCTGCTGCCCGGTCGCCGAGAGGTGCAGCCGCAGCCGCTCGGTGAACCGCTCCTGCGGGTTCACCAGGGTCACCCGCACGTCCTCGCGCCGCTTGACCCGCGCCGCGAGCTGGATCGCCGCGGCCATGCCCGCGTACCCCGCCCCCAGGACCAGAACGCGGTGCGCGGCCCTGCCGGCTTCGTGCCGAGTGCTCATCGTGGTGCCTCTCTCTTCGTGCTGACGACCACGAGATGGAAGCCGCCCTCCTTTCCGTGACATGGGATCGATATGACGTGCGTCACACGTCTCATGGTGCGGCCAGCGCCTCTGTGGGGTGCAGCCGGGCCGCGCGGATCGCGGGGTAGAGCCCGGCGGCACCGCCGATGATCACAGTGGCGGCGAGCGCCCCCGCCGTCGCCCATGCCGGCACGACGGACGGCCAGGTCTGGTAGGCGGCGTATCCGGTGGTGACGGCGATGCCCAGCAGGACCCCGCCGACGCCTCCGAGCGTGGACAGCAGGAGGGACTCGGCGAGGAACTGCACCCGGATCTGCCCTCGGGTGGCGCCGAGCGAACGGCGGAGCCCGATCTCGGCTCGGCGTTCCAGCACCGAGATCACCATGGTGTTGGCGACCCCGACACCGCCCACCAGCAGCGCCACCGCGCCCAGGCCGAGCAGCAACCCGTTCAGGGTGACGTCGGCCGCTCGGCTCGCGGCCAACGCGTCCGAGGGACGGGACACGTTGACGTCGCCCGGAGTCTGCGGGTTGGCGGTGGCGGCCAGGACGCCGTGTACCGCCTCGACCTGGCTGTCACGTGACCGGGTGTAGACGGTGGTCGCCCGCCCGTCGAAGCGGAACAGGCCGGTGGCGACCTCCCAGCCGATCAGGACGGCCGTGTCGAGCTCGGGCGCGAGCGTGACCGGGTTGAGCACGCCGATCACGGTGAACCGTTCGCCGCCGACAATGATCTCCGTCTGCGGGCTGGGCCGGCCGATGCCGAGCCGCTCGGCCGTGTCGGCGCCGAGGACCGCCGCGGGGTACCGGCCGGTGACGGCGTTCAGCCAGACGCCGCCGCGCAGAGTCGCGCCGACGGCCCGCGGCAGGCTCAAACGGGTGGCCGACACGGTCAGCCCGTTGGTCTCCACCTTGGGGATCTTGTCGGAGCGGTACACCCTGGCGTCGCGGATCGTCCCCGTCGCCGAGACTGCGGTCACCGGGCCGATCCGCGCGATCATCGCCTCGGCCTCGGCGGGCAGCTTCGCGTCCTGGCCGTTGAGGCCCTGTCCGGGCGAGACGGTGAGCAGGTTCGTGCCGAGCGCGGCGAGCTGACGGTTGAGCTGTTCGTGGGAGGAGGACGAGATACCCACCACCGCGACCATCGCGGCGATGCCGATCGCGATGCCCAGCGCGGAGAGCAGCGCCCGGGCCGGTCGGGTGCGCAGCCCGGCCGCGCCGACCCGGACCACGTCACGTGGGGCCAGCCGGGCGGGCGTGAGCCGGGCGCGGGTTTGTGGCGCGGTCATCACTCGGCCACCCCCGCAACCTGCGGCGCGGTGGCGCCGTCGCCGACCAGCCGGCCGTCGCGCATGTGCACGTGCCGGTCCAGGCCGGCGGCGACCTCACGGTCGTGCGTGATGACCACGACCGTGGTACCGGCGGCGTGCAGCTCCCGCAGCACCGCCATGACGCCGTGGCCGGAAACGGAGTCGAGGTTGCCGGTCGGCTCGTCGGCGAGCAGCAGCGCGGGATCGCCGATCACCGCCCGGGCGATGGCCACCCGCTGCTTCTCGCCACCGGACAACTCGTGCGGCTCGTGGCCGAGCCGGTGTCCGAGCCCGACCCGCTCCAGCGTCGCCTCGGCCCGCCGCCGCCGCTCGCTCAGGCCGACTCCGGAATAGAGCAGGCCGTCGGCCACGTTGTCCAGCGCCGGTACGCCAGAAGCCAGATGGAACTGCTGGAACACGAAGCCGATCCGGCTCGCACGCAAGGCCGACAGCTGCCTGTCGGACAGCCGCGACACGTCATACCCGTCGACGGCCACACGGCCGGAGGTGGGCCGGTCGAGCGTGCCCAGCATGTGCAGCATGGTGGACTTGCCCGAGCCGGACGGGCCGACGACCGCGACCAGTTCGCCGGCGCCGATACTCAGGGTGACGCCGGCGAGCGCGTGCACGTCACCGGGGTACACCTTCGTCACGTCGGTCAGTTCGATCATCGCGGCACTCCCACGGTCATGCCCTCTTTCAGCCCGTCGCCGGTGATCTCGACCTGGCCGTTCGCGAACAGGCCGGTCTCCACCTCGATGTAGTGCGTGGCGGATCCCTCGACGACCTCGACGCCGTAGCCGCCCTCGGCCAGAGCCACCAGCGCCGCGACTGGCACGGCGAGCACGTCTTCGCGCTCGGCCGCAGTGAAGACAACGGTGACCACGGCCGCCTCGATCCCCACGGCAGCCTTGGGGTCGTTCAGCGAGACGACGGTCTCGATCCAGGTCTCCGCCTCGCTGCCCGCGTCGGCAGGCTGCTCGACCACCGAGTAGACCCGTTCCACATGGCCGGTCACCTTCTTGCCGTCGGGCATCTGGACCTGCACCTTGATCCCCTTACGGGCCAGCCGTTGCCCGGACACCGCGAGCCGGGCCGTCACCTGGCGGCCGGTCCCGGTGTACCGCAACACCTCCTGCCCGTCGCCGGTGGACTGGTTGACCCCGGCCGTGACGGCATCGACCCTGATCGTGCTCGGAGCGAACAGCACTCGCCCCTGCTCGACCTGGCCGGTCCGCGGCAGGCCCAGATCCTTCTGCCAGCGCCTCACCGCGGCCGCGGTGAGCGCCGTGTACGTCTTGTCCACCGTGAACCCGCCGTATCCGAGGGCCCTCAGGTTGTCTTCGAGCTGCCGTACGTCCGTGCCGACGGCACCCGGGCCGAGTGTCCGGTACGCGGCGACCGCGCCGTACATCAACACCACCGGCCGGTCGTCCACTCGGTAGATCGGCCGGCCTCGGCGGATGACGTCACCGGGCAGCGGCACCTCGGTGACGACACCCGCGATCCGGCCGGCCAGCGTTGTCGTGGCGCCGTAGCCCAGATCGCCGGGCACCTCGTCGGTGTCCAGCATCGTCTGCCGGGTCACCTGAGCGGTGGCCGGCGGCAGGTCCGCCATGGTCGGCGTATCGGTGCCGTCTCCGCCGAACCCCACCGCTGCGGCGGTCGCCGCCCCCGCCGTGAGCACGACCGTACCGGCCACCGCGGCGGCGCGGCCGCGCCGCCGCGCTCCAGATCGGCTCGTCACCTCGGCGTCGCTTCCGCGCTCGGGCGGTACGACCGGATGTACTCCCTGCAGAAGGCCTCCGCCTGGTCGTACTGCGGATCCCTGCGGACCTGCTCGGAGACGTCGACATGGGCTTCGGCGTCAGGGTCGGGGAAGCCCTCCACCCCGTGCTCCCGCATGCACCGCGACTCCTCGCGGGCCAACTCCGCCTTCACCACGGCCAGACCGGCGGGCATGACAGGCTCGTACTGCTTGCACGCCTCTTGCGCCGCGGCCCCCACGTCCGGGTCCAGCGTTTCCTTGTCGAACCCACCCCCCATCCGGACGTCGCCGTCGACGACCTGCGGGTCGGGCATCGGTACGCCGTGCTCCCGCATGCACCGCGCGTACCTGATCGCCTGCTCCTGCTCGCTCAGGCTCGGCGTCGCGCTCGGTGCGGCGGAGCCGGCCACCGAGGCCACGCCCTCGCCGTCATCCGATTGCGAACAGGCGGCCGCCGTGACCAGCAGGAGTGGTAGCAGGCAGACGACCAGGAATCTCTTTCTCATCAGCGATCTCCTCTGGTTCGGTGGGTCCAGTGGAGCAGCCGGCTCGCGACGGCACCGTCACAGCGCCTGTAACGCCGGTGTAATCCCCGATTGCCCAAACTGCTGAAGCAGGGAGGATGTCAGTGTGCGAGTGCTGCTGATCGAGGACGAGATGCTGCTGGCCGTACAGGTCGCCGACGGGCTGCGGGACCGGGGCATCGCGGTCGACCTCGCGGCCGACGGCCTCGACGGCCTGCACAAGGCCACCGCGAACAGGTACGACGTGGTCGTGCTCGACCGGGACCTGCCGCTCGTCCACGGCGACCAGGTGTGCATCGCACTGACCGGGGGCGGCAACGACGCCCGGATCCTCATGCTCACCGCGGCCGGGGAGGCCGCGGACCGGGTCGCCGGTCTGATGCTCGGCGCCGACGACTACCTGCCCAAGCCGTTCGTCTTCGACGAGTTGGTGCTGCGGATCCGCGCGCTGGCGCGCCGGGCCAACAACGCTCCGCGGGTGCTCCAGCGGGCCGGCCTGACCTTCGACACCGCTCGGCGCGTCGTCACCCGCGGAGGCCGCGTCATCCCGCTTACCACGAAGGAGCTGGCCGTGCTGGAGGTCCTGATGGGCGCCGAAGGCGCCGTCGTCAGCGCTGAGGACCTGCTGGAACGGGCGTGGGACGAGCACGCGGATCCGTTCACCGGCACCGTCCGGGTCACCATGGCCCGGCTGCGCCGCAAGCTGGGCGACCCGCCGCTGATCGAGACCGTCGTCGGCGCGGGGTACCGGCTATGAGGCCGCGGTGGAAGCACCCGTCGATCCGGCTGCGGTTGACCCTCGTGTATGCGGTCGTGCTCGTGGCGACCTGCGCCGCACTCCTCGCGCTGAACTACGCGCTCTTGTACAAGAGCCTCTATACCAACATCAATGCCCCGTCCCAGGTCGAGATGTCGGTGTGGCACGACAAAGTGATCGAATTCGATGCGGCGATGGCCGACGACAGGTACGTGTCCTACCAGCGCGACATGGCCGAGGTCGCCCGGTTGCGCAGGGACACGCTGTTGAGCACCGTCGGCACCTCGGCGATCGCGCTGGCCGTCACGGCCGTGCTGGGGCTCGGTGTCTCCTGGATCGTCGCCGGGCGCATGCTCCGGCCGCTGCGAACACTCACCGCCGCCACTCGGCGGATCTCGCAGGACCGGCTGCACGAGCGTGTCGCGCTCACCGGGCCACATGACGAGCTCAAGGAGCTGGCCGACACCTTCGACGAGATGGTGTCCAGACTGGAGGCCTCCTTCAACAGCCAGCGCAGGTTCGTCGCCGACGCCGCGCACGAACTGCGCACCCCGCTGGCGATCGTGCGTACCGGTGCCGAGGTCCAGCTGGCCAAGCGGCACAACGCGCCCGAGCAGTGGGAGGCCATGGCACACCGCGTCCTCACCGCGACCGGCCGGGCCGAACGCCTGCTGGACGGCCTGCTGGCCCTGGCCCGCAGCGACAGCGGCGTCATCGCCGCTGAAACGTACGACCTGGCGGTCGCGGTGGCCGGGGCGCTGAACGAGGCGGACGGCGAAGCCGAACGCGCCGAGTTGACCATCACCACCGACCTGCGCCCCGCCCCGGTCAAGGGCGACCCGGCTCTGCTGGATCGCCTGGTGGGCAACCTGGTGCACAACGCGATCCGGCACAACCGTCCCGGCGGTTGGGTCGAGGTGGTCACCGCTCACCGCGACGGGGAGGCCGTCATCTGCGTACGCAACAGCGGCGACCACATCCCTCCGGCAGAGGTCGACCGGCTGTTCGAGCCGTTCCAGCGGCTGAAGTCCGACCGCGCCGCGGGGTCCAGGTCGACCGGTCTGGGCCTCGCCATCGTCAGGTCCATCGTGGACGCACACGACGGCACGGTCACGGCGGCACCGAACGCCGAGGGCGGGCTGACGGTAACCACCACCCTGCCCGCCCCGGTGAGCGCGACGCCCGTCAGTCCACCAGTGAGCCACCGCTGAGGTTCGCCACCGTGCCCGTCATCGCCGCTGCGTCGGCGGAGGCGAGGAAGACCGCTCCTCCGGCGACATCGGCGAGTGTCGGGAGCCGCTTGAGCAGCGTCCGCTCCCGCATGGCATCGGTGAACTCGGCGCGCGTGATGCCCAGCGCCTGGGCGTGCAGTCCGTAGACCACGTCGATCGTCGCCGTCTCGGGGATGCCGTCGGGCCGCAGGCACACCACCCGGACGCCCTGCGGGCCGAGTTCGGCCGCGAGGACGCGGGTCAGCGCCTCCACCCCGGCCCAGGCGGGTGCCATCCCCCCGACGAAGGGGGCGGCGGCGCGGCTGGGCGCGGCGGTGAGTGTGATGATCACCCCGGAGCCCTGGCGGGTCATGTACCGCCCCGCCACCTGTGCGGTCAGGAAGTGGGACGTCAGATAGGCGTGAATCGGTGCCTGGAAGCGGTCCAACTCCAGGTCGGCGAGCGCGGTGCCCTGGATGCCGGCCTGCGGCAGGCCGATCGCGTTGAAGGAGATGTCGATGCCGCCGTGCCGGTGTGCCACGCCGTCCGCGTGTTCGCGCACCGCCGCGGCGTCCAGCGCATCGACGTGCGCCGCCTCGGCGAACCCGCCCTCAGCGGAGATCTCCTTGGCCGCGGCCTCGAGTGGACCGAGGTCGCGGCCGGTGAGGAAGACCCTCGCTCCCTCGCGGGCGAAGGCGCGCGCCACCGCACCGCCGATCGCCCCGCCCGCCCCGTAGATGATCGCGTTCTTGTCGTGCAGTCGCATGCTGAGCTCCTGTGTCGTCGATACGAACACCGATACAGACCACCGCGATGCGGAGAACTCGTCATCGTCCGGGTGCTGATTTCCGTGCGGGACGACGGTCTGTATGTGTACGCAGGCGCGAGGAGACAATGATGCAAACTGGCACGATGAGCCCGGATACGACCCGGTTCGCCGCGTTGACCGATCCCTACCGCACCGAGTTGCTTGTGCATTGCTACCGCATGCTCGGGTCGGTGCACGAGGCGGAGGATCTGGTGCAGGAGACGTTTCTCCGGGCCTGGCGTTCCTTCGACGCCTTCGAAGGGCGCTCCTCGGTGCGCACCTACCTGTACCGGATAGCCACGAACGCCTGTCTCACGGCGCTGGAGCAGAGGTCGCGCAGGATCATGCCCTCTGCTCACGGTTTCGAGCCCGGCGAGCCGAGCTGGCTGGAGCCGATTCCGGACGCCCTGCTGGCAGGCGCCTCCGATCCGGCCGCCGTCATCGACACGCGAACGTCCGTACGGCTCGCCTTCATCGCCGCACTGCAGCACCTGCCACCGATCCGGCGTGCGGTGCTGATCCTTCGCGATGTGCTCTCCCTGTCCGCGGCCGAAGCCGCGGAGGTCTTGGACACCACGACCGCCGCGGTCAACAGCGCCCTGCCCCGGGCCCGAGCACAGATCGCCCAGATCGCGCCCATCGCCGACAAGGTCGTCGAACCTGCGGAACCACGCCGGCGTGCCTTGCTCGATCGATATGTAGCCGCGTTCGAGAGCGCCGACATCGGCGCCCTGACACGGCTCATGCGCGCCGACATCGCTCTGGAAATGCCCCCTCAGGTCGAGTGGTTCCGTGGCCGGAGCGCGGTCGCGGGATTCTTCGCCACCCGCGTTCTCCGCAAGCCGGGCCGCTTCTCCATGGTGCCCACGGCGGCGAACGGACAGCCGGCGGTCATGGCCTACCTGCACGAGGACGATGGCACTCCCCGGCCGCACGCCGTCCATGTGCTGACCATGGACACCACCGGTCTCGCTCACATCGCGGTCTTCTTCGAACCCGCCGTCCACACGTTGTTCACCGGCGCACGGCTGCCCTGACCCGTGCCGCCCCGGCTTGCCGCCATGCCGTCACGGGCACCTCTCCGGCGGTTTATGTAGCGAACGGGCCGCTCTCTTCTGGCGGCCGGAGGTCATGATGGGAGGGGTGCACCGTGAAGATTGCGTGGAACTCCGCTTCCATACGGGCGCCCGGAGCGCCAGGACTCATGAGAACCTGTCGGCGGTCCGCCAGGACGGACGGCACCTGTGGATCGCGGGCGACGAGACGGCGACGATCGAGCGGCTGACGTTGCGTGACGGCGTCTATGACGAGCAGCGCACCTTCAATCTGGCCGACTTCGTGGATCTCCCGGCCGGGCCGGAGGCGGAGGCCGACATCGAGGGTCTGGCCAGAACCGACGGCTGGCTCTGGGCGATCGGCTCGCACAGCCTCAAGCGCAAGCGGGCCAAACCGGGCCACTCCAGTGACAGGGCCCGCAAGAGGCTGGCCACGGTGATCCGCGAGGAGAACCGGTTCGTGCTCCTGCGTCTGCCGCTTCAAGGCGGCGAACCGGTGCGCGCGGACGGCCATCGCAGGGCCGCCGTCCTCTCCGGCCACGACAATCTCGCCGACATGCTCTCCGACGATCCCCACCTGGCTCCGTTCCTCAAGCTGCCGGGCAAGGACAACGGCCTCGACATCGAGGGCATCGCCGCCGTCGCAGACGAGCACGGCGACCGGCTCTACGTGGGGCTCCGCGGACCGGTCCTGCGCGGGTGGGCGGTGCTGCTGGAGATCCGGCCCGTGACCCATCCGCGCGACCCGTCCAGACTCCGGCTGGCTGAGCCGTACCGGACGCATTTTCTGGATCTGGACGGCCTGGGCATCCGTGACCTGTGCCCGTACGGCGACGACCTGCTGATCCTCACCGGCCCGAGCATGGATCTCGACGGCCCGGTCCGGGTGGTGCGCTGGCGGAACGGTTCCGTCCGCGACGTGGTCACCGCCAAGGATCTGGAACACGTGGCCGACCTCCCCTTCGGGCGTGGATGCGACCATCCCGAGGGCCTCGCCGTACTGGACGACGGACGGCTGATCGTCGTCTACGACAGCCCGTCTCCGGAGAGGCGGACCGCGACGGGCGTCTACGCCGACCTCATCCGCATTGATTGAGCGGAACCCTTCTCCCCGGCTCGATGACGGCCGGGCCGAAACGAGGCGCCGCCTCACGCGCTACCGAAGCAACACGTTGATGAGCACTGTCAGCAGCACGGAGAGAAGGATCGACACCGCGATCATCGTGAGGCAGCCCATCGCCCCGCCAAGAGGACGGATCTTGAAGTCACGTGCCATACGGTTATGACCCCTTCGCCCTGGATACCCCTTTCCGCGGGCCTACCCAGCGCTCTCCGCCTGAATCCGTCGGCCGGTCCGATCAGCAGCGGGCCTCAGCTCAGACGCCGCTCGATATGGACGGTCACCTCGTCGCCGATTCCCTTACCGAGGCGCTTTCGCAGGGCCGCGTTGATGGAGAGCATGTGACCGCCGGTGCCGGTCGGCATGAAGGCCGCAGTGATCGGCTCACCGTCGATCGTCGCGGTGACCTTGACGGACCTGCCCGTACCGAAGAACTCCACCGAGTCGGGCATGGCCACACACGACCAGATCTCCCCCTTGACGTCGACTCCGATGGGGGCCGTGAAGGTGTGGTCGAGCGGTTGCGGCTGTGCTGGCATCTGGTCGCCTCCCGGCGTAGAGGTTAACCGGCGCAGGTGAACGGCGTCCACGTGACGGATTCACCACGCGTCCCAGTGGATCACCTGGTCGGGAGCCGGCCGGCCGGCCGGGCGGAAGTCGGTGCCCTTGGTGTACGCGAGCGGCGTCAGCACCGCCTGCGCGACGGTGTCGTACGGGATGCCGAGGATCTCCGCGACGTCCCGCTCGCGGGCCACGTGCATCGACGTCCAGGCGGTGCCGAGCCCGCGCGCCCGGGCCGCCAGCATGAAGCTCCACATTCCCGGCAGGATGTTGCCGATCCCCGCGAGGGCCGAGGCCCGATCCCTGCCCTCGTTGCAGCCGATCACGAGCACGGGAGCCTCGCCCATGTACTCGCCCAGATAGTCGGCCGAACTCGCGACCCGGCTCTGGACACGGTCACGCCCGGCGTCACCGGTCGGCCTGCCGGCGTAACCGGGCGAAGCCTTGTACATGGCGTACACCTGCCGGTACACCTCACCGATCGCGCGCCGCTTCTCCTCGTCCCGGACCACCACGAACCGCATCGTCACCACGTTCGACCCGGACGGTGCCTGCAACGCCATCGCCACACACTCACGCGCCACATCGTCGGGAACCGGACGCGTGAAGTCGAGACGCTTGCGCACCGCACGCGTGGTGGAAAGCAACTGGTCCGGGGTGAGATCGAGCAATGTCATACCGGCGAGTCTATTGATCCACGCCGAGCACCCCGCCCGGGGCCTGCGGGCGTGACACTTACGGTCGGACCCCGGCGGAGACGCCGGCGTGGCCGATGCAGATCACGCCGCTCGACGGCTTCTCCACGGGGAATTCAAGAGATGGGAATCATTCGGCAGATTCAGGCATGCGTTTCCGACAACCGGACTGCATTCCCCATGAGGGGTAGATGTCGAACATGGCGACCCTTGAGGGACACCTTCGAACGTCGACCGTTCACCGCGCCGTCGACGCGACCCGCAAGCCGATGCCTCACATTCACCACCCTCGAAAGTAGGCAGCCATCATGATCGTCATCGGGATCATCCTGCTGATCATCGGATTCCTGACCGGCATCTCCATCCTGTGGACCATCGGGATCATCGTCCTGGTCATCGGGCTGGTGCTCATGCTGATGGGCCGCATGGGGAAGCCGGTCGGCGGACGCAAGCACTACTTCTGACCCGGCCCGGCATTCACGCCCCCTGCCGCAGGGGGCGGCGTGTGCTCTTCGTCTTGCCGGCGCCGCCGTGGACCGGCCGGGATTCGTCAGGTGGCGCGCATACGACGCCGGTGACGCCGGCGGCCGACTCATCGCGGAGCAGCGTCAGAGAAGGGCAATCCGACTCGGGCTCGTGCACGCGCCCCAGTGGTGTCATCCGATCACATCGGCGGCTCGGCGGGCCTGCCTTCCCTGGTCCAACGAGAAGGACTTTCGCGATGTCTACTTCTTGGGAGATCAAACACCGACTGGGCGACGCGATCAATGCTCATGACCTGCGCCGAATACGCGAGTGTTACAGCCCGGACGCGGTCCTCGTCACCCCGTTGGGCGTGTCGGAAGGACACGACCAGATCGAGTGGTGCTTCGAGCGGTTCTTCAAGGGCTTCCCCGACCTGCGTTACACGCCCTGGCTGGAGGTCGACTGCGACGATCCCGCGGTCACCGAATGGACGATCACCGGCACTCATACGGGACCCTTCCTTCTGCATGACGGGACCGAGATGGAGGGGACCGGCCGGCCGATCAGACTCCGCGCATCATGTGAAGCCCACGTCGAGAACGACAAGATCGTCACGCATCAGCATTACTGGGATCAGCTGGAGCTCTACAGCCAACTCGGCTTCGGATTGGTACGACTGCCTTCGCCTGCTGGATAGCGACGTTCACGGCCCTGACCGCGGTGCGTGCACAGCACCCCTTACGCATCGCACCGAGATCCTCGCGGGAGGCCTGGGGGCCGAAGTCGAGTCAGGGTGGGGAGCAGGGGGCAGGTGACCAGCCCGGGCAGGGGCCGTATCGTGGGTGATGGTCCCCTTCTCGGTGGACTAGGACCGGCGGATGGCCTCCGCTCTCGGGTCATCCTCGCCAGTACCGATTTCGTCCATCCAGCAGGGGCTGGAGGCGGCGATGAGACGGTTGAGCACGATGTTGTTCGTGGCGCTCGTCAGCGTCGGGATCATCGTTATGGTCATCTTCGTGCGCGATGTGTTCGCCTGGGAGAGGTGCGGACAGGACACCGGTACGGCGGTGGCGGACGTAGAGATGTACGGAGCCCCGTCCCCCGCCCAATGTTCCACCGCCAAGACTGAACCCACAGACTTCCAGCCCGGCTTCGTCGTCAGCACGCGGGCCGCGGCGATCAACACGAATACGCACGTCGCCGGGCACACGCCGGCAGGGCATCACGAGCCGTCCCGGGCCACCCCGGACGTACCTCACCGGTAGGCCTGCGGCGGCCGAGGACGAGGGCGAGGTGCGCGTCGAGGTGGATTTGGACGCCGGGCCGTCCGTACCGGTCGATCTCCACGAGGCCGGGCCGTCTGCCTACGGACGTCCGCGAACCGGCACGAGACGAACATCCACTCCGATCTTTACGGGCACCGCGCTCACGCGGTCGCCCGTAGACGCCCGGATGGCCGCAAGAACACCGCGAGCAGGACCGCCGCGACGACGCAAACCGCCGTGTTCAGGATCAGAGCGGTGCTGATCCCGCTCAGAACGGTGTGCGCGGTCGGGCCGCCGAGTGCGTGAATCCGTGCGGTGGCGACGGCGGACATGATCGGAATGCCCATCGTGATGCCCACCTGCTGGCTCATCGTCGCCAGGCCCGTGGCCAGGCCCTGCTCGTCGTCGGGCAGCCCGGACGTCGCGGTGACCATGAACCCGACGATCGCGACCAGGTTGGCGATCCCGCCGGCGAACGTCGCGGCCAGCAGCACGGCGATCCACCCGGGCCGGTCGCCCAGGAAGATCAGCGGGATCGTCGCGGCCGCTTGGACGAGGAGGCCCCCCACGAGGGCGTTCTTGCCGCCGACGGCGCCGATGACCCTCGGACCGAGGATGCCGCCGACGACGGTGCCCACACCCAGCACCGCGAAGGACAGACCCGCGGCCAGAGGGGAGTAACCAAGGACTTTCTGCAGGTAGAGCGTCAGCAAGAACACCACGGACGTCTCGGTCGCGAAGGCCGCCAGTCCGGCCACGTTGCCCCAGCCGACGGTCCGCCGGCGCAGCACCCGCATCGGCACCAGCGGTTGCGGCACCCGCTTCTCGATCGCCCAGAACGCGACCAGCAACCCCGCGCCGGCGATGAGCGCGCCGTATGCGTGCGGGCTCCCCCAGGATCTCTCCCCGGCCTGGGTCAGTCCGTACACCACCGCCAGCAGCGCCAGGCTCACGGTGACCGCTCCCGGCACGTCCACCTTGGGGCGGTCTCCCGGCCGGCTCTCGGCCAGGACCACGGGAGCGAGTGCCAGAACGGCGACGGCGACGACGACGTTGATGAAGAACGCCCATCGCCAGCTCAGCAGATCGGTGAGCACGCCACCGAGGACGGCTCCGGTCGTGAACCCCGCCGCCATCAGCGCGCCGTTCAGACCGAGCACCTTGTCCCGCACCGGGCCCTCGGGGAAGGAGGTGGTCAGCAGCGACAGTGCCGCGGGCGTGACCGCGGCGGTCGCCAGCCCCTGCGCCACCCGGGCGACGATCAGCACCCACGGCGTGCCGGCCAGGCCTCCGATGAGAGAGGCGATGCCGAGTACGGCGACGCCCGCCAGAAACAGGCGACGCCGGCCGAACAGATCGGCGATCCGCCCGAAGAAGAGCGTGAAGCCCGCGGCGCACAGTGAGAAGGCGGTCGCGATCCACTGCAGGCCGCTCAGAGAGAACCCGACGTCGGCGCCGATGGTCGGCAGGGCGACATTGAGGATGGAGAAATCGACGGCAAGAGTGAACCCGGCCGTCAGCAACACGGCCAAGATCAAGCGCTCTCGGCCGCCTATGCGCAGGCTGCGCGACGTGCCGTCGCCGACCCCGCCTCGGGAGGCGATGTCACCGCCGGCGGCGGATGACTGATGAAGGCTGGTCATACCAGGTGATCCCTTTCAGAGCGGTGGGGACGGTCCCGCCGTCCCGCCTCAGACTCTGGAAGAGGCCGGGATCCGCGACCACACCCGGCTCAATCGAGCACCGCGCTGCCTAGCACTGACAGGGGCAGGCACGCAGCGGGCGAATAGGCACAATGGAGGGCATGAATGGAGCGGATGCGTCAGCGGCGGGAGCTCTCGGTCAGTTCCTCCGCAGTCGCCGGGCGCGGCTGACCCCGGAGGACGCCGGCATCAAGTCCTACGGCGCCCGCCGCGTGCCGGGGCTGCGCCGGGAGGAACTGGCCCAGCTCGCCGGTGTCAGCGCCACCTACTACACCCGTCTGGAGCAGGGACAGAGCGGCAACGCCTCAGAAGCCGTCATCGACGCGATCGCCCGGGCGCTCAACCTGGAGGAGGACGAGCGCGCCCACCTCCATGACCTGGCACGGCCGGTCAGGACCAAGCGGCGCCGCCCCGCCCGGCCGGATGCCGCGCGCGCCGGCACCGTGCGTCTGATCAACGCGATGGCGGAGGTGCCCGCGATCGTCATGGGCCGCCGCAGCGAGATCCTTGCCTGGAACCGTCTCGGACACGCGCTGCTGGCCGGGCACTACGACTTCGACGCCCCGAACCGTCCGCTTGAGCGGCCCAACCTGACGCGGATGTTGTTCCTCGACGCGCACACGCGCGAGCTGTACGCCTGCTGGGGCGAAGAGGCCGCCCGCGCCGTCGCCTCCCTGCGGCTGATCGCCGGCCGCCACCGCGACGACCGGGAGCTGGCCGAGCTCGTCGGAGAACTGACCCTCAAGAGCGAGGATTTCGCCTCCCTGTGGGCCGGACACCCCGTCCACAACTGCCTGTCCGGGGTCAAGCGGTTCCACCATCCCGAGGTCGGCGACGTCGAGCTGGGGTTCGAAGTCCTCCACCTGCCCGACGACACCGGGCACCGCATCCTGACCTACACCTCTGTCCCCGGCACACCGTCCGACGCGGCCCTCCGGCTCCTGGCCGACCACCCGTGGGCCACCACGACGCCCCAGGAACCGACCTCCGCGTCCCGCGACGCGGCATCGTCGAAAACAGGCGCCAACCTGTCGCGAACCATGCCGTGATCGACCGAATCCGGTGACGTTGGGCGTCCCGTCCCGTTATTCGATCTGCGTCTATTCGATCTGCACCGGGGCGACCACGTGATTATGGTGTTCCTCGCCCTCTCCCCCGTAGACAGGAAAATCGATGAACGATTTCCTGCAGAACATCCCCCAGCCCGACGACGTCTGGAAATGGGCCATCGAGGCGACGCTCGGCCCCGGCCTGGCGGTGACGGTCTTCCTCGTCTACAACTTCGTGGTCTCCTGGCTGGGCGCGATCAAATCGACCAGGTCGGCGGCCCGGTGGCTGGCGGGAACCGCGCAGGAGGCCCGTTCGCGTCTGCGCGAAATGCCCTCGGGCCAGAGAACGCTCGCCACCGTCATGTCGGCCGTTCTCCTGGTGGTGCAACTCGTGTGGCTCGCCGGATTGCTCGTCGTCGGCGACATGCTCACCTTCGCCTACCAGGGGTCGGGCAGGCGTTTCCTGGAATTGGAGGCCCAGAACGCGGCATCGGCCGTGTCGTGGCTGGACCTGACGCCGTTCACGAAGGTGTACGCCCTGGTGGCGGCGGCAATTCTGGTAGCCGCCGTCTTCTCCAGGAAACCGAACGTCAACTTCCTGGCGTTCCTGATCGGCATACCGGCGATGCCGTGGGGCTTCTCGGTGGCGGTGCTGACCGTGCTCGAGGTCGTCTTCGCGGCGTTCGGATGGCTCGGCACCGGGGAGTTCACACTCGGCGGCGACGTCCTGTGGCACCTGGTGTTCTCTCTGACGATCGGCCTCTACCTGGCGTCGTGTGTCGTCGCGGTCAGAGCCGCGAGGCGGATGGGCTCTGTCTGGGGCAGGCGTGCATGATCGATCGAACCACCACACGGAGATCACTGCGGCCACCGGCCGTGCGACCGCACTCGCGGGACCGGTGGGCGTCGTCCGGCCGTGTGCATGACGTGCGGTCCCCCACCTGGTCTCCCGGTAGATTTCGTCGGTGAGCGGCGACACCCATCGCCGGTGAGTTCGCAGTCGTATCGAGAGGACCTCAGTGACTGAGCCCGCCCGCTCCTGGCCGCATCTGCTCGCGACGCTCCTGCGCGGGCAGGACCTCACCGCGGACGACACCCGATGGGCCATGCGGCGGGTCATGGACGACGCGGCCGACCCCGCTCAGCTCGCCGGATTCCTGGTCGCCCTGCGCGCCAAGGGTGAGAGCACCGCGGAGCTCCGCGGAATGCTCGACGCCCTCATGGAACGGGTCGTCCCCCTCCCGGTCGACGGCGCGGACGTCGTCGACATCGTCGGTACCGGCGGCGACGGCGCCCACACCGTGAACGTGAGCACCATGGCGGCGATCGTCGTCGCCGCCGCCGGCGTACCGGTCGTCAAGAACGGCGGCCGGTCGGTGTCCAGCAAGGCCGGCTCCGCCGACGTCCTCGAAGCCCTGGGCCTTTCGCTCGACCTCACCCCCGACGACATCGCCCGGTGCCTGCGTGAGGTCGGCATCGGCTTCACCTTCGCCCCGCGCTTCCACCACGGGCTGCGTCATGCAGGTCCGGTGCGCAAGGCGCTCGGCGTCCCCACCGCCATCAATTACCTGGCGCCGTTGACCAACCCCGCCAGTCCCCGTGCCGCCCTTGTCGGCTGCTCCAACTCGGCCCTCGCCCCGGTCCTGGCGAGTGTCCTCGCCGAGCGGGGGGCCAGTGCCCTGGTCGTGCGCGGACAGGACGGCCTCGACGAGATCACCACCGCCGCACCCACCGACGTTTGGATCGCCAACGGCGACGGAGTCCGGCGGGAGTCGCTGAACGCCGCCGGCTTCGGGCTCGCGCGCAGCACACCGGAGGCACTCCGCGGCGGTGACGCCGCCTACAACGCCTCGGCCGTCCACCGGGTCCTGGCCGGCGAGCCGGGCGCCGCCCGCGACGCCGTCCTCGCCAACGCGGCCGGAGCCCTCGCCGCCCACCGCGGCCTCGGCGGAGGTCTCCATGAGGCCTTCGCGACCGGCTTGGACGAAGCGCGCCACGCCATCGACAGCGGGGCCGCCGCCACCACCCTGGAGAATTGGTTGAAGCTCGCGTCGTCCCTGGCCGACCGGCGGCGCTGACAGACGATGCGCCGGCGTCGCGGCCGGTGCGGGCGGCTCGGATGGTCGCCGGCCGAGGCTCACCGCCGACGACCACCGATCAGGCGTCGCCGTCCCGAACCGCCGGGCGCCGTCTCGGCTTGCGGGACCGCACGCGCGGGCCGGTTGAGGATCGCCTGGCCGAGTGTCAGACCTCCTCCGATCGCCAGACCGATGGCGGCGGCCTGCCCGATGGCCAGGAATCCCGGCCCGGCCTGGCCGTGGCTGAGTTGAAGCAGGCCCCGGTAGATGGTGTAACCGGGGGCCAGCGGCACGATGCCCGCGACGGTGTGCAGCAGCGCCGTGCCGTTGGTGCGCCGCGCGAAGGCATGGCCGCCGAGCCCGACGACGACCGCGGCGACGGCGGTGGCCAGAGCCGACGGGAGGCTGTACTCCTGGGTGAGCACCAGGTAGACCGTCCAGCCCACCGCCCCCGCCAATCCGGCGGTGAGCATGTTCCAACGCGTCGCCTGGACGCAGAAGGCGAAGCAGACGCAGACCATCATCGCGGCCGGAATCTCCACCGGGAGTCCGGCCCAACCGTGCGGCGTCAATCCGTCCGGCTGAACCTGAGGGACGCGCAGCCCGTAACGCACCGCGGCGTACAGGACCGTTCCCACCCCGGCCACGATCGCGGCCACGACCACCGCGGTCTCCATCGCCCGCGCGGCGGCGGTGACCAGATAGCCCGCGATCGCGTCCTGCACCGCACCGACGAACGACAGCCCGGGCAGCAACATCGCGATTCCGCCCGCGACGACGAGCGGCGCCTGGGTCGTCCCGCCGGAGAGGAAGAGCCCGGTCGCGACAGCGGTGGCGACCGCTCCGCCGAGTACCGCCTGGTGGAAGGCGGGGACGCCACGGCGCGACAGCCGGCGACCGGCGCGGTCGATGAACGCGGTCACGCCGGCGGCGGCCAGGAACACCACCGGCCCGCCACCCAGCATCACGGTGAAGAACCCGCCGAGGCACGCCCACGACAGGGTGACCTGCCACGCGGGATGAGCCGGCCGCGCGGCCTCGATCTCGCTCAGACGAGCCGAGGCCGTGGGCATGTCCATCCGCCCGCCTCTGATCTGCTCGGCGAGGCGGTGCAGGGCCTCGATGCGCGCGTATCCCAGAACTGCGGCGCGGACGACCCTGATCTCGGTCAGCGGCACCGCCCGCGGCCCGCTTCGGTAGGACAGGACGATCGAGCCCGAGGTGACGTCCGCCGCGCAGTTCCGCAGCCCGAGGGACTCGGCGGCCTCCGTCATCGTGGCCACCACGTCGGCCGCGGGTGCTCCGCTTCTCAGCAGCAACTCGCCCATGCGCAGGACGATCAGCATGATCTCGCTGGCCTCCTCGCCCGCGGGCGCGGACGGCTCCCCCGCCTGCCCTGAGGCCTTCGGCCCGTCGACGACGGTCATCGGGTCACGCTCTCGTCGAAGAGCCGCTGGAGGGCCACGAATCCGCTCTCCGCGCCGTCCCTGTCCCCGGTGACGACAAGGCTGATCAGCAGGCCGCGCACGGCCGCGTTCACCAACTCCGCCTGCCCCCGCGCCGTGCCCTCGTCCAACCCCTCGGCGACGCCCAGATCGGTCAGCGGGCCGATCCACTGGTTCAACGACGCCAGAAACTCCTCGTACGGCTCAGCCTCCTGGGCCGCCTGTCCCAGCACGTACAAGAAGGCCCGGACTCGATGTTCCGCCTCCGGGGCGGTGCAGGCACGCCACTGGAGATCCAGGGCCTTACGCCTGCCCACCCCCGCGTCGGCGGGCACGGTGCGCTGATGGTCCTGGCGGATCCGATGCAGGACCGCCGACAGAAGTCCGTCCCGGGAACCGAAGTGGTAGATCAGCATCCGGTGGCTGGTGTCCAGTTCCCGGGCCAGATCTCGCAGCGATACGCGGTTGAGGCCGTGCTCGTCGACATATGCCACCGCTTTGTCCAGGAGCGCCAGACGGGCGTCCTGTCTATCCGTCATTCCGCCCGCCACCGTCCCATTTGCCCCTTTATGTGCACACCGTACCAGTGGTACACAGAGCGGCGGCTTCCCCGTACAGCGCTACATCGACGGGGGGATCGGGTCGGCGGACCCCAGGATTAGTAGTGATGCGGGCGACCATGCCGCGGCGGGACGACGAAGTCGGTCAGCTCCGCCGAACCCGCGCCGAGTTCGGCCCATGGGTATGTGATCGCCAGAGTCGCGATCGCGCCGGTGGGAAACTTGACGCGCACCCGCTCCAGGGCGTCCCCGGCGCGATCACCTGCGAGGTGAAGCGCCAATTCCCACAGGCCCGGGTCGTGCCCGACCAGAAGCAGCGTGCCGATGTCACCGCCGCTCTCCGCCACGACATCGAGCAACTGCCGCAGATCCGCGCCGTACAGCCGCCGGTCGTAGGTGACGGGCGGCGAGGCGTTCAGATGACCCGAGGCCAACTCCCACGTCTCACGGGTCCGGCGGGCGGTGGAGCAGATGACACGGTCGGGCACATGACCGTGGTCGCGCAGCCACCGCCCGGCCAGCGGCGCGTCCCGCCGCCCCCGCTCGGCCAACGGTCGCTCATGATCGGGCAAATCTGGCGCATCAGGCCAAGCAGACTTGGCATGCCGTACGAGAACCAGCGACTTGGGCGTATCGGCGGTCATGCCATCGACACTAACCAGCAGCGCGAGGAAGCTCCGCCCGACCCGATGATCTCTCCCCACATCAGACGACAAAGAAGGAGCAATCATCTCCGCCGTAGACCGCCAGACAGGAGGCCGGCACCCAGCCTGAGGGTATGCACGTTATGCCCCTTTTGTCCTTTATGTCCGTTCGGAGAGATCGACCGCCGATGGACGAGAGGCAGGTGCACGACGAAATGAGTCGTCATCGTGCAGGGAACTCATTCGCCGGCATGACCGTCGGCGTCCGACTGCTGGCCCTGACCACTGCCGCCGTCACACTTTCCGGATTCGTCGCCGCACCACAGGCGAACGCGAGCGCCCGGGCCGCGTCGGCACCCAGCTTCGCGGACAAGCCCGGCCCTATCCGGAACCACAACAGCGGGCGGCACAACCAGAACGCACCGGCCATCAACAGCCCCAACACCGTCAGGGGCGTCCAGCAGGTGAACAGCGTCAGTGGGACCACCATCACTCAGAACGGTCAGTGCAGGGGGCGACGCTGCACGATCTCCCAGAGGCTCCGGTCCTCCCACGGTGGGTGGCGCTCCAGGCATGGACGCGCAGGGCGTAGGTAACCGGCCCGGGCAGGTCCTCCACTGCGCCTGATAGCCGAAGTTGCCGAATCACTGATCCAGCGGCTTCGATGAACCCGTGTCCCGTCCGTTCCCCACGACCACACGCCGTCGGCCGGCCATCCGCACGATCATCGTCGCCATTGTGATCATGATTCTCGGCCCGCTCATTCTGACCGGCTGCACCCGATCGGCCGAGCCGCCGGCGCTGCCGCCCGCCGGCGTCTATGACCACGACGGGTCGGGCGAGGACTCGCAGGCCGTGCCGGCCCCGACCGACGGTACGGCCGGGGCCCTCACTCGGCCGTTGAGGGAGGCCGGTTGGTTCTGCGCGCAGGTTCGAGCCGATGCGGACAGCCGTGCCCTGTGGTGCCGGATCGGTCGCCGCGACGAGGCGGACACGGTTCATCCGCAGGTGGCGCAGTTCCTGCTCGACCGCGACGACCGGCTCGCCTGGGCGTGGTTCCCGTACACCGAGCAGCCGGTGAACCAACAGGACAATCAGGTCGCCGCAGCCGCGGCACCGGCGTTGACCGCGATCTGGCCAGACGCCGGTGATCGCGCCCGGCAGGAGATCGACGACTTCGATCGCGATCTCCTGACCCGGACGGGGCGGCAGAGCGGCGAGATTCCCCGGACGGGCTGGCGGGACACGCACGCGGACTACAGCTACGACGGGCTCAACGGACTGGTCGTCACCGCCCGGGACACCTCCGTGCGGCGCTGGCCGTTCGGCTCTGAGCACTACGCGACCACGATGAGCTCCGCCGTCGACGATCTTCTGGCCGGTGGCTACGACTGCTTCTATCCACCCCAGCAGAACTGCAACCGCCCCCAGTCGAACGGCTATTTCCGTGTCACCCTCCGCGGTGATCAGATCGTCTCGGCCCAGTTCGGCATCGGCAGCCTGATCGAGTCGGGGCGGCAACGGCATCTGCTCAGCGAGGAGTTCCCGCACGGCCTCACCTTTCTCACCGAGGCGGTTCGCCGCCCGGTCACCGAGCGCATCGAACAGTCCCGCCGCTCCGGCACCGGCTTCACCGGCATCGTGGCCGGAACAATCGTGATCATCGACGCGCGTCGGGGATCCGTCGGCAAAGACGATCTCGTGGCGTACTTCGACATCCAGATCGGCGCGCCGCTGACCGCGACCCTGCCCGTCTGATCGGCGTGCTCGAATCAGTGACCGCGCACCGCCACTGGGGCGTGGTCAGTTCTTGAGGCGCCTGAGGCTGGACAGGAATCGAGTGATCTTGCCTTGGCCTGCTGTCAGCCACTCGGCGATGTCTGCGATGACGACCGGGTCGACGTGTTGGGCCGGTTCGTACTCGGCGGGCGTGGAGGGACCTGTCCCGGAAAAGAACAGGTGGTCGTCGGCAGCGTAGACGCGGATCGTGACATCCGGCCGATGAGCGAGGCCCGCCCTCCACCGTGAGAGATCGTCCTCAACGGTCACTTGATAGTCGCGGCCTCCCTGGAGGACGAGCATGGGCTTGTCGAGCACCGCCGCGGTCGAGACCGGGTCGTAGCCGCGCAGATCCAGCCAGTAGGAGCCCGGCCACAGGCCGAGCGGCAGTTCCGCGGCCGGCGTGGCGGAAGACAGATGGGGGCTGTCGACCATCGCCGCCTGGCGTGTGATCGCCTCGACGTCGGCGTCCGTGATCAGGCTGGAATCGAGCGAGGCGAGGTAGTGGGCGACGCGGACGGCGGACTGATGCATCGGCTGTGCATCACCGGCCAGGATCACCAACCCGGCGACGGACGCGTCGGCTGTCGCGACACGCGGGGCGACCTTGCCGCCCATGCTGTGGCCGAGGACGAAGACCCGCGTGGGGTCCACACTCGACTGGTCCTGGAGCAGACGGACGGCGGCGACCGCGTGTGGCACGTACTCGTCCGTCATCGTGAAGTCGGGCGCGTTCGTCACCTGGCTGTTGTGCGTGTGGGTCACCTTGTCGAACCGCAACACCGCCACACCGCGACTGGCCAGCCCCCACGCCAGATCCTTGAGCGGTTTGTTGGGCCCGCTGGTGGCGTCGCGGTCGAACGGCCCTCCTCCGCTGAGCAACACGATGCCCGGTCGCGAACCGCGTCCACGCGGCAGGCTCAACGTGCCGGACACGGCAAGGGGACCTGCACCGATCGTGACCTCACGCTCGCCGAATCTCTTCGGGACGGCGTAGGGCGGGGGTGTCCACGACGTGGTGGCCGCAGGCGCAAGACGCAAACCGTGCAGCATGCCGGCGTGGTCGACCGACATGACCATGATGAGTCCCCCGTGTTCGCAGGTCACCGGGACACTCACGCGGACCAGCCCCGCTTCGCGCGGCTCACTCTGCGGCTCCCCTATGGCGGAAACCGATCCGTGCCTTCCCACCTCGGCCGCCCAGGCGGCCTGCAATCTCTCAGCGGTGACGACCGCCCGCAGTGGCGGCGCGAACAGATCCTCGATCTCCGCGAAGCGTCCGTCGCGCGCCATCTCGGCGACCCCGACGCCGGTTGCCCCCGGTCCGATTCCCGGCGCCATCCCCATCACATCCATTCTCATACTTGAGAAAGGTAACACATGTGAGATCGTAGGCGAATGGACACCTTGGAGCTTCTGGCCCACCCGGTGCGGCTGCGGGTCGTGCACGCGATGCGCGGAGGACGGATGCTGACGACCTCCGAGCTGTGCGCTCGGATTCCCGATGTGTCGAAGGCCACCGTCTACCGGCACGTCGACCTGCTCACCGCCGGGGGAATCCTGGAGGTGGCCGACGAGCGGCGGGTACGCGGCGCGGTGGAGCGCCGATACCGGCTGCGTCAGGACCGGGCGGTGATCGACGCCGACACGATCAAGACGTTGACGCTCGACGATCATCGACGCGGATTCGCCGCGGCGATGGCCGCCCTACTGGCCGAGTTCAACGCCTACCTCGACCGCGACCACGTCGACCCGGCTACAGACCTCGTCGGCTACCGGCAGCATGCGGTCTGGCTCAGCCACGACGAGCTCCTGGAGATGATCGGCGAACTGCGCGGTGCGATCGCCCCCCGGCTGGCGAACCATCCGGCGCCGGACCGTGCGCAATACCTGCTCAGCCCGATTCTGTTCCCGATCGAGGAGCCGCCCATCGGCCCTGGGGCCGGATAGCGCCGACGGCGACGGTCGCGTCGTCGACGATCGGGGTACCGGCCAGCAGTCCGCGGACTGTTTCGCGCACGCCATCGCAAGGCAGACATTCCAGAATTCGGCAGGGTTGTATGATGAGCTTGTATAACAACCTGGCCCGCACCCCTGGAGACGATGCCACGTGGTCGACCGCCTCTCCTTCCTGTCCGAGGAGATCCCGCGAGACTCCGGTGTCCCGCTGCGGGCGCGGGTCCACAGCCGCATCCTCGACGCCATCCGCTCGGGGGTGCTGCCGCCCGGGTCCATGATCCCGACGGAGACGGAACTCGGACAGCTCATGGGGGTCAGCCGCACTGTCGTGCGTGAGGCCCTGATGCTCCTGGACGAAGATGGTTTCCTCTTCTCCCGCCGCGGCGTCGGCCGCTTCGTGGCCGACGCCCTCCCGCCGAGAGGGCTCGAACGCATCCGGCCGCTCGAGGAGCTGCTGAGAACGCCGACGTCTCCGGTCGCACTCCACCGCAGCGAAGTGACGCTCCAACAGCTGTCCGCCACCTTCGTCACCGAAGGACTCGGACTGCGGGCGAACGCGGCGACCTGGTTCTTCGAGACCGTCCTGTCCCGCGACGGCGAGGCGGTCGCGCTCAGTCAGGAGCACTTCCCCGCCGCTGGGGCGATCGACGCCGAGAACAGCGACGCCATCGCCGCCGCCATGCGGGCGACCGGCGGCGGAAGCCTGTTGTCGATCCTCCTGAGCAGGTACGGATCCCAGATCGGCCGCGGAGCCGTCCGGATCACGCCGGGCGTTCCCGGTGCTTCACGCGCGGCACTCCTCGGAACCTCCACAAGCGAGCCGGTCCTGATCGTGACGCAGACGGCCGCGCTGAACGGCGCGCCGTGCTACCTCGCCAAGCACCTGGTCCTCAGCCGGGCAGGCCACCTGTCCATCCTGCAGACCGGGTAGCGGCACCCTGCCCGCCCCCCGCTCACGAGCGGCACCCTCCCGCTCCCCGCTCACGAGCGGCGCCCTCCCCGCCCTCCGCTCACGGCCCGCATGCGCGTCGGGCCGCAGCCGTCGTCCACCCCGCTGCAAGGATCCCCATGCCGTACACCGTCGTCCTGCGCCGTCCCTACGTCGGCCGTCTCCTGGGTGGCTCCCTGATCGGGCGCCTCCCCGCGGCGATGGCCGCGCTGGCCATCGCGCTGACACTCCGACAAGTAGGCGCCGATTACGCGACCGTGGGCCTGGTCACCGGAACCTTCGCCGTGGCGCAGGCGATCGCGGGGCCGCTCCTGGGACGCTGCGTCGACCGTCTCGGGCAACCGAAGGTCCTCACCGCCTCGGCGATCGTGGCCACAGGCGGATACGCGGTGCTGGCGCTGGCACCGCACAGCACCACACTCGCCTTCCTCGGCGCGATCATCGCCGGAGCCGCCACCCCTCCCCTCGAGCCGTGCCTGCGCGCCCTGTGGCCGCGACTGGTGGAGCCCCGCGAACTGGAATCCGCCTACTCCCTGGACGCCGGCGCCCAGGAACTGCTCTTCATCGCCGGACCGCTGGCGGTGACCGGCATCGCGGCGGCGGGGTCACCCCGGGCGGCCCTGTGGGTGTCGGCGATCCTCGGTCTCGTGGGCGCCCTCGTGATGAGCACCTCGGAGCCTTCACGATCATGGGCACCGGCCGTGCGGACGCCGCACTGGCTCGGTGCTCTGCACAGCCCCGCCCTGCTGCTGCTCATCCTCGGCCTGGCCGGTGCGGGATTGGCGGTGGGGTCGTTCAACGTCTTCAGCGTGGCCTACGCCGACTCCCACCACATTCCGGGCGGAGCCGGGACCCTGCTGGCGCTGAACGCCACGGGGGCCCTCGTCGGGGCGGTCTGCTACGGGACCTACGGCGCGCGCCACTGGCAGGCCGCACCCGCGCGGAAGGCGGCGCTACTGGCGTTCGGCATGGCGGCCTCCTACTGGCTGGTGGCCCTCGTGCCCGGACCGATCGGCATGGCGGTGGTCGCCGTCGTCACCGGGGTCTTCTTCGCACCGCTGCTCTCCGTCTCCTTCGGCATGGTGGGCGACCTCGCCCCCGAGGGAACCGTCACCGAGGCGTTCTCCTGGTTGGTGACCCTGGTCGGCGCCGGCATCGCCGGCGGCTCGGCCGCCGGGGGCTCGCTGTTGCTCCACGGCGGGCCGACCGTCGCCGCGGCGATGGGCGCGTGCGGAGTCACCGCGGGCGCGGCGCTGATGCTCGCCGGCCGGCGGATGTTCATCACCTCTCCGGCACAGGCCTGACACCGGCCGCCACCCCCACTGACCCATCGGCTCGAGTAGGGGTGGCGGCAGCCGGACACCTAAGCCGAGACTCGCTCATGCACCTGGGCGGCGCTTCCGGCGTGCGAGCCGCCTTCGACGTCGACATGGGGCAGGACGCGGTCGATCAGGCGGGGAAGTCGCCACGCTCGGGCGCCGAGCAGAGCCATGGCCGCCGGCACGAGTGTCAAGCGGACGACGAAGGCGTCGATGAGCACGCCGACGGTCAGAGCGAAGCCGATGGACTTGATGATGGGGTCGGCGCTGAAGATGAATCCGCCGAAGACGGCCGCCATGATCAGCGCTGCGCTGGAGACGACACGGCCGCTGCGGGCGAGGCCGTGGTGGATCGCCTCGCGCGCGTTGCCGGTGTGCGCGTAGTGCTCCCGTATCCGGGAGACGAGGAACACCTCGTAGTCCATGGCGAGTCCGAACAGGACACCGATGAGCAGGACCGGGAGGAAGCAGAGGAGGGGCGCTGCGGCGGCCACCTGGAAAACGCCGCCGAGGTGGCCCTCTTGGAAGACCCAGACGACGGCGCCGAGGCTGGCGGCGATCGACAGCAGGAAGCCCAGGACCGCCTTGACGGGGACGAGCACCGACCGGAACGCCAACATGAGCAGAATCAACGCCAGGACGACGATGATGCCGATGTTCACCGGCAGCGCGCCGGAGAGTTTCGCCGCCAGGTCGATGGCCGCGGCCGTGGTGCCGGCGACGTACATGGTCCCGCCTGCCGAGGTCACCGCATGGTGGTCGGCTCTGAGCCGCAGGACGAGGTCGGTGGTGGCCTGATCGTCAGGGCCGGTCTTGGGCACCACGCCGATCACGGCGACCGTACCGTCGCCGTTCGTGACGGGAGGTGCGACGGCTGCCACGTCTCCATCGGCGGCGAGGGTGGTGTGCAGCTCCGTCAGGACGCTCTTGGCGCGGTCGGCGGGGACGTCGGCCACGACCACGGACAAGGCCGCGTTGAAGCCGGGGCCGAACCCCTCGGAGAGCAGGTCGTAGCTGCGGTGCTGCGTGCTCGCGGCCGGCTGGCTCTGGTTGCCGGGCAGGCCCAGGCGCAGGTTCAGAGCGGGCACGGCCACGGCGAGTAGCGCCACGGTTCCGACCAGCAGGACGAGAACGGGTCTGCGGGTGACGACGCGCGCCCATGCGAGGCCCCAGGCACCCGGCTCCCCGCCACGCGTGCGGGGACGCGGACGCAGGCGTTCACCGGCGTAGGCGAGGAGCGCGGGCAGGAGGGTGAGCGCTACGGCGACGGAGATCAGCACGGTGGCCGCCGCCGCCAATCCCATGATCGCGAGGAAGGGGATGCCGGTGGACGCCAACGCCGAAAGAGCGATCACGACGGTGATTCCGGCGAAGGCCACGGCGCTTCCGGCCGTGGCGGTGGCGCGCGCGATGGAGTCATGGACGTCGCTGCCGGGCTCCGCCAGTTGCTCACGGTGGCGGGTGATGACGAACAGGGCGTAGTCGATGCCGACGGCCAGACCGATCATGAGCGCGAGGATCGTGGCGGTGCTGGTCATCTCCACGAACCGGGAGAGGAATTGCACGCCCAAGACGCCGACCCCCACCCCGGCCAGGGCGGTCAACAGCGGCAACCCCGCCGCGACCAGGGACCCGAGCGCGACGGCCAGGACCACGAACGCGACGACCACGCCGGCGATCTCACCCGGCCCGCCCACCTCGGTTTTCGGTGTCATGACGGATCCGCCGAAATCCACCTGGGCGCCCGCGGCGCGCAGCGGCTCCATGGCGCCGGTCAGTTCGTCCTTCGCCGACTCGGGCACGTCCGCCGCAGCTTCACGGAACACGACGTCGGCGTAGCCGATCCGCTTGTCGGCGGAGATCGTGCGCGTCTGCGCCGGGTTCGACACCCGCTCGACTCCGGGTACGGCCTGGGCCTTCTCCAAGCCGGCGGTCAAGGCCTTCGCGATGCCCGGCTCGTCCAGCGTGCTGCCCGCCGGCGCGGCGAACACCACGCGGGCGGTGCCGCCTGCGGCAGCGGGGAATTCCTTCGTCAGCAGGTCCTGCGCCTTCTGGGACTCGATTCCAGGCACCGAGAACGACGTCGCGAGCTTGCCGCTCAGGGTCACCCCGAGTGCCCCCACCACCGTGAGCAGCAGAAGCCATGCCAGCACGACCCGCCCTCGCCGGCGTGCCGCCCAGTGCCCCAGTCCATACAGCCGTCCGGCCAAGGCCCGACCCCTTCCCGTCCACAGAAAGATTGCATTCGACGGCAAACTTACATCCCGTGGTAAATACACGGTGACGGGGGGTATCGTGGGGCGCATGTCCGTCGGAGGAGTGCGCGAGCGCAGCAAGGCCCGCCGCCGTGACGCGATCACCAGGACGGCGTACCGCCTGTTCGCCGAGCGCGGCTTCGCCGCGACCACCATCGCCGACATCGCCGCCGAGGCCGATGTGGCACCGCGTACGGTGACGTTGTACTTCCGTTCCAAGCACGACATCGCCTTCTCGCGTTTCATCGCCTCCACGCAACGGCTCACCGACGCGCTACAGGGACGATCTCCGAAACAGAGCGCTCTGGACGTGCTGGGCGAGTGGCTGCGCGCCGAGGCCGCCGCCCGCGGCGACCTGGACGATCTGCAGCGGCGGATGTTCGACGCCAACCCGGAACTCCAGGCCCTGCAGCGTGCTCACCTGGCCGACGCCATCCAGGAGGGAACCGCCGCCATCGCGGCCGACGTCGGCGCCTCCCCCGAGGACGTCGGTCCCCGGATCGTCGCGGCCGCCACCCTGGCCGTGATGTACGAGGTCTACTGCAGCCGGCACGACCTCGAGCAGGAGCGTGCTCTCGAGATCGCGTTCGCGTTCCTGAAGGCCGGCGTCAGCGCACTGTCCCGTTGAGCTCTCCCGGCCGGCCACGCCACATGGCACTTCGGTGGCTGAGCGAGCCGGGCGCCCCGTGGGGCGCCCGGCTCGCCGCCGGGCCTTCGCGCTAGCCGTTCGCGAGCACCACCCCTGCCGAGTACGCGCCGACCAGGATGGCGTCGTCGCGGGTGGGACCGACGGCCAGCCGGTCACCGAAGGCGCGTTGGAACTCCTGGAACGCCGCCAGTTCGGGCAGGCCCTCACCGTCGACCACATGGACGAAGGTGACGCCGTCGGCCAGCCGGAAGGAGCTGTAGTGCAGGCCAGGCGGCGCCGTGCTCGCCAACTCCGCGAAGACGTTCTCGATCAGGCGCTGGTTCTCGTCGGCGGCCTCGGGCTTGGTCTGGTAGCGGATCACTGCTGCGGTCATCGCGGTTCTCCTCTGTCTTCGGCTGTCACTTCTTCTGACCGCGCCGGCACCCCGATTTCATCGCCGCGATGAGTTCGGCCCTGCGCCGCTGTCAGTACCAGTGACAAGCGAACTTCTGGAGGACCGTGGTGAGCAGCAAGGAACGGACGACCGCCGAGCAACGCCGGGTGCTGGGCCTGACCTCGATCGGCTCAGTGATGGTGGCGCTCGACGTCCTGGTGGTCGCGGCGGCCCTGACCACCATCAGGCAGGATCTCGGTGCCTCGATCGAGCAGCTGGAATGGGCGGTGAACGCCTACAGCCTCAGCTTCGCGATGCTGCTGGTGACCGCGGCGGCGGTCGGCGACCGGTGGGGCCGGCGCCGGACGTTCGCGGCCGGCCTGACCCTCTTCTCCGTCGCATCGGCCGCCTGTGCGCTGGCGACCTCGATGCCGTTGCTGATAGCCGCCCGGACCGTCCAGGGAATCGGCGCGGCGTTCGTGATGCCGCTGGCGATGAGCCTGCTCGGCGCCGCCTTCCCGCCTGAACGCCGCGGCTGGGCGATCGGCGTCTTCAGCGGCCTGACCGGTCTGGCGGTGCTGGGCGGCCCGATGATCGGCGGTGCCGTGACCGAAGGACTCGCCTGGCAATGGATCTTCTGGATCAACGTGCCGGTCGGCGCCCTGGCGGTTCTCCTCGTCCGCCGGTGGATCCCCGAAAGCAGGGGGGAGACTCGCGGGCTCGATCCGGGCGGAGCGACGCTGATCACGCTCGCCGTCCTCGGCCTGGTCTGGGGCGTCGTCCGCGGGACCGCGGCGGGCTGGGGCAGCCCAGAGGTGATCGGTTCGTTCGTGCTCGGAGGCCTCCTGTCGCTGGGGTTCCTGGTCTGGGAGAGGCGTGCGCCGCAGCCGATGGTGCCGCCGGCGTTCTTCCGGTCGGGGGCGTTCTCGGCCGGCAACGCGGCCGGCTTCTTCCTGACCGCGGCGCTCTACGGTGCCGTGTTCTTCCTTGCCCAGTTCATGCAGGTCGCCTTCGGCTCCGGTCCCTTGCAGGCCGGGCTGCGACTCCTGCCCTGGACGGCCACGCTCTTCCTGGTGGCGCCCGTCGCCGGCCGTCTGGTGGATCGGATCGGTGAACGTCCACTGGTGGTGACCGGGCTGGCCGGTCAAGCGGTCGGCATGTTCTGGATCAGTCAGATCAGCGGCAGCGCGGTCCACTACTCCGAACTGGTGCCGCCGCTCATCGTGGCCGGTTGCGGCGTCTCGATGGCGATGCCCGCGACGCAAAGCGCCGCCATCGGAGCGCTGCCCCGCGAAGCCGTCGGAATCGCCTCGGGCATCTACAGCATGATGCGGCAACTCGGCGGTGTCGTCGGAGTCGCCGTACTGGGCGCGGTGTTCGCCGCCGCCGGAGGTTACGAGTCCTTCACCACCGGGTTCACCCGGGCCCTGGCCGTCTGCGGCGTACTGTCGTTGCTCGGAGCGCTCGCAGGACTCGGGATCGCCATGCGGCGTCGTACGAGTCCGGGTGCACAGGCCGCCCGGCAAGAGCCGGTCGAGGAGTTGAGTTGAACCTCGAGGACGAGTTCGCGCAGTACCGGGGTGAGCTGGTCGCGCACTGCTACCGGATGTTCGGTTCGCTGCACGACGCGGAGGACGCGGTGCAGGAGACGTACCTGCGGGCGTGGCGGGGATTCGCGGAGTTCGAGCAGCGTTCGTCGGTCAGGACCTGGCTCTACCGAATCGCGACCCGGGTCTGTCTGAACGCCTTGCAGCACAGCAGTCGCCGGATGGTGCCGTCGGCTCTGGGCGCTCCCGGCACCGACCCGGATGACCTGGAGGCGCAGGCCCTGGAGGCCAGCTGGCTGGAGCCGTTCCCGGACCTGATGTCGAGCGCGGACCCGGCTTTGGTCGTGGGCACTCGGCAGAGCCTCCGACTGGCGATGGTCGCCGCGCTGCAGCACCTGCCGCCGCGGCAACGCGCCGTACTGATTCTGCGGGATGTGCTCGCATGGCAGGCATCCGAGGTGGCCGGTCTGCTCGACACGACCACTGCGGCGGTCAACAGCTCACTCCAGAGGGCCCGTGCCGCGCTGGCCAAGATCGCACCTGCCGAGGACCAGTTCAGCGAGCCGGACGAGCCCGGACGTCGTGCCCTGCTCGACCAGTACGCCAAGGCCTTCGAAAAGGCGGACCTGGTCGCTCTGGAAGGTCTGCTGACTCAGGACACCCGGTGGGAGATGCCGCCGATCCCGACCTGGTTCGACGGTCGCGACGACGTGCTGCGCCTGCTGAGGGCGAAGATGACACCCGGGAAGGCCCAGCGGATCATGGTGGAGACGTCCGCGAACGGGCAACCGGCGTTCGCGAAGTACATCCGCGGTCGCGGCGGCGCCTTCCACGCGCACTCGATCCAGGTGCTGACCTTGACCAAAGCAGGCGTCTCCTCGGTGCTCGCCTTCCATCGGGCGGACCTGTTCGGCTCCTTCGGCCTCCCGATCGACCGCCTCCCACAGGTGTGAAGGCACGGCGGCGCGTGAGAAGACGAAAGAAGCCGGGAAGGGACGGCCGTCTATCGGCGCACGGGCCGCGCACCCTTCTCGCTCCGGTCATCGAGGCCACCCGGGGCCCGGCCGTCGGCACCGCCGGCGGCGTGACCGATGCGGGACAGGGAGCGGTCGGCGACGGTGGCGATGAGGAACATCGCGGCGACGACGAGAAGGAGCCGGCATCTTGCCAGAATGATGTTCGGTCGACGAAGCTGATCTCATGAGGGCCATCGTCTGCACCGAGTACGGCAAGCCGGTCGAGCTGGTCGAGCTGCCCGATCCGGTCCCCGGCCCAGGTCAGGTGGTGGTCGAGGTCGAAGCGGCCGGCGTCAACTACGTCGACGGTCTGATGGCACGCGGCGGCTACCAGATCAAGCCGCCCCTGCCGTTCACTCCAGGCTTCGAGGTGGCGGGGCGGCTCCCCGACGGCACCAGGGTGCTGGCGATCACCGGGCTGGGCGGCTTCGCCACGCACGTGCTCGTGCCCGCGGCGCAGGCCGTACCGCTGCCCGAGAAGCTCGACCCGGTCCGGGCGGCCGCGTTCGCGCAGAGCTACTGCACGGCCATGTACGCGCTGGAGCGGCGTGCCGGGCTGCGGCGCGGCGAGCGCGTGCTGGTGCTGGGCGCCGGCGGCGGCGTGGGCCTGGCCGCCGTCCAGGTGGCCAAGGCACTGGGCGCCGAAGTGCTGGCGGCCGCATCGACGGAGGGCAAGCGGGAACTCGCCGCACAGGCGGGAGCGGACGAGGTGATCGGCTACGAAGGCCTGAAGGACACGGCCAGACGCTGGGGTGTGGACGTGGTCGTCGACCCGGTGGGCGGAACCTCGTCGGAGGAGGCCCTGCGCGCGCTCCGTGAAGGCGGGCGGCTCCTGGTCATCGGCTTCGCCGCCGGCGACATCCCCCGGCTGCCCACCAATCAGGTGCTCCTGCGCAACCGCGCGGTCGTCGGTGTCGACTGGGGCGCATGGTCGATGAGCAACGCCGCCGAGAACCGGGCCATGCTGGAGAGGCTGTTCTCGATGCCGGGGATCGACCCGATGCCACCGCGGACCAGGCCGCTCGCGGAGGCCGGACAAGCCATGGACGACCTGCTCAATCGCCGGGTCACCGGGAAGGTCGTGCTCGTCCCTGAAAGATGAGGGACTCCACTCCGCTCGTCCGACGGCTCGACCTGCGCGTATCCGGCGAAGAACCCCTCGATCCCGGCAGAACCAACTGCGCGTTCCGGGAGTCAAACGTATTGGAAGTACCGCTCATGCCTCATGGAGGTTCGCAATGCGCTCTCCCCTCGTCAGCCGCCGGGTGTTACGCACCACATCGGCGCTGACGCTGGCTCTCTGCACAGGGCTCACCGCTTCGGTCGCCCTGGCCGCCACGGCAGGCGCCGCGTCGGCGCCGGCCACCGCCGCGGTCGGCGACAACGGCAACGTGCTCCTCTACAAGGCCGCCGCCGCCCAGACCAACAAGGTGAGCGTCACCGAGTCGTTCACCAGCGGTTACACGAACATCGTCTATGTGATCGACGACAGCGTCCCGATCAGTGCCGGGAGCGGCTGCGGCTACCCCGACACCGCGGACCGCACCAAGGTCTCCTGCAAGGTGGCCACCTTGGACAGCCAGGACCCGTACTCCACTCTGAAGATGGACCTCGGCGACGGCAACGACACCGTCGCCTTCAACAACGCCACCGGTCAGGTCTACTACTTCAACGTGATCTACCTGGGCGCCGGCAAGGACAAGCTGACCGACACCGGCAGGGTCGACGGCAACAATGTCTTCGGGCAGGCGGGCGACGACACCATCTCGGTGGGCGAGGCCTCGTTGGTCTTCGCCGGAGACGGCAACGACACGATCTACGCCGCCGGCAACTACACCCGCGTGGACGGCGGCAGGGGCAACGACAAGATCCGGGGCGCCAAGGGCAACCAGATCCTGTACGGCATGGACGGCAACGACGCGATATACGGCGGGGTCGGCAACGACCTGCTGTACGGCGGCAAGGGCAACGACATCGTGTACGGAAACAGCGGCAACGACACGCTGTACGGGAACAGCGGGAACGACAAGCTGTACGGCGGACCCGGCAAGGACAAGCTCTCCGGCGGGCCCGGCAGGAACACCATCCGTCAGAACTGACGCTTTCGATCCAGGGACTGTCCGTCTACCGGGCAGTCCCTGGCAACGGTCGAGTGCGACCGGTCGGGGCCCAGCAATCCGGCACTCGTTCCGGGCACTGACAACGTCTCGGGCACGACCCGCGCGCCCTCCGCGTAGCCGGCTGACCCCCGCGTCGGAAAACCCCGGCGAACCAGAGTGGCATGACGCCCGCGGAGGCACGGCGGTCAGGCGGCGATACGCGGGGCCTGGTGGAGGAAGGCAGGTGTGGTGGCCTCGCGCAGCAGGAAATCGGCCAGGTCGGCGCGCGAGATCGCGGACGTGAGCCGGATCTTCAGGTCCGTGCCCACGCGGTAGACGCCGGTATGCGGCTTGTTCCTGAGCGCGGGCGGGCGCACGATCGTCCAGTCGACGGTGGAGGCTCGGATGAGTTCTTCCATCTCGTCCTTGTCGCGCATCTTGTGGCCCAGCATCGCCCACAAACTGCGCGCATAGAGGGAACCGTCGTTGCTCTCGGCGGCACCGTGGGCGCTCACCACGATCAGTCGCCGCACCCCGGTCCGCGTCATCGAGCCGAGGATCGAGCGGACGCCGTCGGTGCAGACGCTCACCGGTCCCCTGGCGTTGGTGCCCAGCGCGCTGATCACCACATCACGGCCACCGACCACGTCATCGACCATCTCGGCGTTGGCCAGGTCCGGCACGACGACGATCTGCAGACCGGGCCGGGCCTGCAGGGCCTCCGGTCGGCGCACCACCGCGGTGACGTGATGACCTGCGGCGAGGCCCAGTGTGACGGTCTCCCGCCCGGTGCCGCCGGTGGCTCCGAAGACGACTATTTTCACGACGATCCTCCACCCAAGCACTATGAGACAATTTGTCTCGCAGGGCGAGGGTGGCAGTAAAGTCGCCTCTGAGTCAAGTTGTCTCATAGAATGCGGCGTGAGCAACTCGACCGATCCCCGTGCCACGCGTAGCCGAGCCGCGATCCTGGTCGCCGCCCGCTCGTTGCTGCTCGACGAGGGGCCCGCCGCGGTCACTCATCAACGGGTCGCCCAGCAGGCCGGCGTCGGCCGCGCCACGGTGTATCGGCACTGGCCGCAGGCCGAGGAACTGCTTCACGACGTCATGACCGGTGTCGACATACCGTTCTTCCACGAGCCGGAGACGCCGGTCCGCCCGTGGCTGCATTCTCAGCTTCGCAAGCTCGCCGACGAACTCGCCACGCCCCAGGTCGCCGGTGCCACGCTCACCCTGATGCAGGGCGCGCTGTGGGATCCCTACATCGCGACGCAGCGCGACGAGTGCCTCGAAGCGCTCAACGAAAGGCTCGAGGTGGCGCTGGCGCTGGCCGTCACGAACCGAGAGATCGACATCTCCGCCGACCCGATCGACCTCTCGGCACTACTGGTCGGTCCAATCGTCTATCGCACCGCCATGCAGGCAGGAACCGTCTCCCACCAGCTCATCGAGCAACTCATCGACAGCTTGGGGAGGTGGCACGACGGCTCCTCCCGGGAAGATCAACCCGATCGACCGTAAGCATGGGAACGTTCAGCCGGCCTTCCTGTCCAGGGAGCAGTCCCCGCATCTCCGGTGACGAACTTCGGCACAGACAGCGCAACGCCGGTCGCTGCCGTCATGGGCGGGAGTTGTCGCGGCTGAACCATTGGCGCCAGGGGACGGCCAGGAGCGCGGCTGCCAGGCCCAGTACCGACAGGTGGATGCCCCAGGCTTCGCCGAAGCCGGTGCCGAGGGCCTGGCCGAGGCCGGACCAGCCGCCGTTGGCGACCATGCCGCCACCGACGCCCACGAGGAGGTAGAGGGCCAAGGCCGTGCCGAGCATCGCGACCTTCCCGCGGGATCCGAGGCGGCGGGCGGCGACCGCGTCGTCCGTGGCGACGCGCAGCTTCTGCCTCAGGCGCTGGTTCTCCTGCTTCATCTGCTCCAGCACCGCCAGGGCCGTACGGCTGGAGGCCATCGCGCCGCCCTCCCGATGGTGGTCGGTCAGGACGTCGACGACCGTGTGGACCGGGATGTCGACCAGGCTGTCGAACTTGATCCACGCCTGGAGACAGCGCACGCTCACGCTGGCCTTGCCGCCCCACGGGTAGGCGTGGCCGGAGGCGCGGCCCAGCTCGTCGAGGATGTAGACGACGGCTCGCAGACACACCTCCTCGATCCGCGCCACCGTCGAGCCCGCCCCCTCCAGGCCGCGCAGCAGGGGATGGACGTCGAGCAGCGCGCTGACGATCGTCGCCGTGGTGATCGGGTCGACCCACCGGCTGTCGGCGTCCTGGCAGTCGGCCAGCACGTCGACGATGCGGGGAACGATCTCCATGAGGTCGGCCAGCACGGCAGCGCGCAGATAGACGACCAGGTCGGCCTCACTCGGCTTGTCCGCGTCTCCCATCTTGAGGCGGTTCACGATGCCGCGCAGGTCCTCGGTCTCCTCGCGTTCGAGCGGACGCAGGCCGGCGAACGTGACGTATGCCATGGCCCGGTCGCGGTCGGGGCAGACGAGGATCGTCCGGCGCAGCCAGCGCTGGGTCTCGGCTGTTCTCGAGTCGTCGAGGCCCAGACAGCGGGCCCGCATCCACCACAGCGCCACGCTCGCGCCGAAGACCTCGTCGTACGACCCGGCCCTGTCGTGGTTGGCCACGATCACCCAGGACTCGGCCATCGCCTTGGTGAAGTCTCCTGTGCATTCGGGCAGCTCGTTCAGCGTCTGCAGGGTCTCGACGTGGCCCCACAGGCTGTCGTCGACGTACCCGCCCTCCATGTCGGCGTGGATCTGGAACTCGACGGACCTCAGCAGCCGTAAGGGGGAGAGCTCGGGGCTCACCACGGACAGCGGACGGATCGAGTGACCGTATCTGGGCTCGGCGAACGTGAAGACGCGCAGCTCCCCGGCGCCCACCGAACTCGCGACGGCCCGTTCGAGCGGCACGGGAAGGCGGTGGTCCACGGCCGGCTCGATCACCAGGGAGGTGTGGATGCCGTTGGTGAGGTGGTCGATCAGGGCGTCCTGCTCGGCCTCCATGTCGTACACGCGGAAGCCGAGGCGGCGGTCGCGCATGCCGGCGAGCAGGTAGGAGAAGCCGACGGGTTCGCGGGACCGGTGGGCCAGCACCGCCGTGTTGTGCCGCCCCTCCACGGCGTAGATGAACAGGTTCGCGGCGAGCTCGTGCTGCTTCTGCCAGTCGAGGGGAAGGGCCGACAGGACCACCCGGCCGCGCGACGACTCCTTGGTGGACACCACGAGCGGCCGCGGGCCGGCCTGCGGCAGCGCGTCGGACAGGAGCACGTCCCAGTCGGTCAGGTCGACGTCGTCCCAGTAGTGCCAGTAGAGGCCACGCGGGTTGTGCAGGCTCATGCATCGCTCGGCGACCAGCTCGGCGTCGACCGGGTTGGGGTAGAGGAGCGCCACGTGAGGGGCGTCGCGAGGCAAACGAGGATCCCCGGCGACGAGGGGTTCGGTGGCGGGCCGTACGACCGGGCGGATGGCCGCGAGCGGGTCGGGGAGCAGCCGCATCGTGGGGCCCTTGCGCATGGCGAGCCCCAGCTGGTGGAAGGAGAGGAGGCCGCGGTCGCGCTCCAGGAAGCGGCCGAGCTCGGCGGCCCACTCGGGGGTGCACAGCTCGTCCATGATCGTACGGTCGTTGAGGGCGTTCGAGGCCAGTGCGACGCAGTCGAGGTCGTCGTCCCGCATGCGGCGGGACAACGTGGAGATGTTGTCGCCGGTGTAGAGCTCGACACGGTAGCCGCGGTCGCCGACCATCTGCCGGGCGTCGGCGTAGCCGTAGTGCGCCATCTCGGACTGGTTCTGCACCAGCGCCACACGGTACATGGAGACGCTCCTCGGAGAGTCCTGCGTTCAGCGGGAGATCGCCACCAGCGCGGCCTGGACGCCCGACCGGCCGTCACGCCGCCTGGAGAACCATCGGGCCGGGTTCTCCAGGGTGCACTCCCCCACGATGTCGCGCTTATCTACTCCGGCGTTACGCAGAGCCTCGACCGACGCCGCGATCAGGTCGAGGGAGCCCTCGCCTGCCGGGGTCACGGCCGCTCCCTGCGGATATCGTCGCGTCACCTGGGCCCTGGTGTGCTGCCCCACGGGGTAGCAATCGGGGCAGATGGAGGGGCCCAGCCAGGCGTGGATCCTGCCCGGATCGCCGCCCAAGGCGACAAGCGCGTTGATTCCGGCCTCGACGATCCCGGCGTGCAGGCCGCGCCAGCCCGCGTGCAGCACGCCCACGCATCCGGCGAACGGGTCGGCCAGCACGATGGGAACGCAGTCGGCGACGCCGATCATGAGCACGATCCGGGGGGACGCCGTGACCATCCCGTCCGCCTGGTACGGCTCCCGCTCCAGGTAGAAGGGGTCGACGGTCACACAGCGCGCACCGTGGACCTGCCGTACGGTCGCCACGGGCAGGCCGCCGAGTCCGGCCGCGTCGAGGATCGCGGCCCGCGTCCGGTGGACCGCGGCCGGGTCGTCCCCGAGGGCGAGGCTGACATTGCCGTCGGGCCGCGTCGAGAACCCGGCGGTGATCGCGGGGGCCGGTGGACCGTGGGAAAGCAGAGTGGTCATCGGCACCTTGCAATACTAATATTCAGACCGCGAAAGCAGCGCAAATTGGTAATAGCCGACTATTTCCGGATTGCGACGGACGAAAATTGCTGCGAGTTCCTTTTTTCACCCAATGGGGCTTGCAGGACGAGCCCGGCACGAGATCATGGGCGCCGAAATGCTGCGCGATCGCCTGCCTGACGATGGTGCTCGAATTCTGGGGCGCACGGGTCACGCTGGCCCAGGTCCTCGACCGCGCGCTGGCAGCGGGGGCCTGGGACGAGAATCGCCATTGGCTGCACACCGGACTGGTCGCCGTCCTGCAGGACCACGGGCTCATGGCGTGCCGCCGCAACTGGCGGCTTCTCGACGGCCATGAGAAGGCCTACCTGGCCGGGCGGCAGCCCGGCGCCGACACCGCCGAGGAACTCGAATGGGTTCGCGACCAGATGCTCGCGGAGGGGCTCGCCACAGTGACCGGACTGCTCGCCCAGGGCGTCCCGGTGATCACGTCGGTCTACCGGCCCTTCGGCGACCATCGCGGGTCGGGGCACCAGATCGTGCTGATCGGGAACGCCGAGGGAGGGCTTCGGTACCACGACCCGGCCGAGCGGGACGGCGAGCGAATGGAGGTCTCGGTGGAGATGTTCCTGGCCAACTGGAAGGGCACCGGGATCATCACCGTGCCCAGGGATCATCCCCAGAACAGGTTGAACAGGCCGTAGAGCCAGGTGGGCCGCCACATCGGACGCTCTCCGTAGTACATCCGGGTCGTCGTCACCGATTCCCTGAGACCGGCCGCGGCCAGGGTGGCCGCCGCGTCGCCGTTGGACACGGGGATCGCGACCCCGCCCTTGGCGATGTCGCCGTACACGCTTTGCAGGAGGGCTCGGCCGGACTGCGGGGTGCTGCCGATGACGGCCCCGGCGGTGTGGTTGCCGCTTGCCGCGAGACGGAAGCCGGTGATCTCGCCACCTTCGAGGCAGACCAGGGCGTCGGAGGGCCACCAGCGAGTCAGCAGAGCCGACCGGTCCTCGCCGGTCGCCTCGCGGTCCAGTCGGAGCACCGCGGGCAGGTCGGACATCCGGCCGTCGCGGACGCCGTACGGCGTGGCGGGCGGGAGCGGATCCGGCGAGTGGTACTGGACGCAGGCGACCTCGGTCACGAATCCGAGGCGCGCGTAGAGGGGCAGGCCGACGGCCGTGGCGTGCAGCAACTGGGTCCCGGCCCCGGAGGCGGACAGCCACTCCATGGTCTCGGCGGTGAGCGCGCCGCCCAACCCCTGGCGCTGGGCGGACGGCGAGACCGCGATCCCGCCGAGCCAGCCGCTCCGGCCGAACAGGAGCCCGGCGGAGGCGCCGACCACCTCGCCGCCACGCTCGGCCACGAACACCCTGCCGCCAAGAACGTCACGGACGAACCGGACATCGTCCACCAGGCCGGCCCGGAATCCCACCTGAGAATAGAGCTGCGCGATTCCGGAAAAATCGGCATCTATGGCTGGGCGAACGGCAGTGTCCGGCATGACACCATGCTCCAGGGCGTTCGAGGTACGAGGCTTGTTTCGAGACATCCAATCACGATCGCGAGGAACCGCCGTGCTGTCGTGGACCGTTCACCGGCTGCGGCTGGCCGAGCCGTTCGTCATCTCCCGGGCGAGCGTCGAGGAGGTCACGACCGTGTTCGTCCGTGTCAGCGAGGACGGCCTCCACGGGTACGGCGAGGCCCGGCCCGCGGCATACCTGGGAGAAAACGTCGACGGCGTCCGTGACGGGCTGCGGGCCGTGGCGGAAGGCGGGCCGCTGGGACGGGACCTGGCCTCCCTGCACGCCCGGATGGACGGGATCACGCCGGCCGCCCGCCTGGGCGTGGACGCCGCCTTCCACGACCTGCTCGGCAAACGCGTGGGCCGGCCCGTCTATCGGCTGCTCGGGCTGCGGCGCGGACGGCTCAGCACGATGCGTACCGTGACGCTGGGCACCCCGGCCGCGATGGCGGCCCGCGCGCGGCGGCTGCCCGCGTCCGCCACAGTGAAGCTCAAGCTGGGCGGCCGGGACGGGCTGGACGCCGACCGGGTCGCGGCGGTCCGGGCGGCCGTCCCCAACGTGATCACCGTCGACGTCAACGGGGCCTGGGACGCGGCCGAGGCCGTCGAGATGCTGCCCGTGCTGCGCCGGTGCGGCGTCCGGCAAGTCGAACAGCCGCTCGCACCAGGCGATCCGGAGGCCCCCGCCGTCCACGCGCGCTACGACCTGCCGATAGTCCTCGACGAGGAGTGCAGGGGCGTGGAGGATCTGGAAGCCGCCGCCGAGCGCGGCGACGGCGTGAACATCAAGCTCGGCAAATGCGGCGGGCTCCATCCGGCGCTGGCGATGATCCGCCGGGCCAGGGAGCTCGGGTTACGCGTGATGATCGGCTGCAACCTGGAATCGGGTCTCGGCATCGCCGCCGCCGCGCATCTCACCGCCCTGGCCGACGACGCCGACCTCGACGGCAACCTCCTGCTGGCGGCAGACCCCTGGCACGGGCCGGTCTGGAGCCGCGGCCGCCAGCGTCCGCGCCGCGCGCCCGGACTGGGCGTCCGGCCGGTCAGCGCGCTCTTCAGGCGAGGCTGATCGTGGCGGGGATGCCCTGGCGGGTCATCTTCGCGTAGGGGCACAGCGCGCTCGCCTGCGCGAGCAGCGGGGTGGCCGACTCCCGCTCGACTCCAGGCCAGATCACGACGAGGTCGGCTCGCAACTGGTAACCAGCGTCGTCGGGGTCACGGCCGAGGGCGACGGTCGCCTCCACGACGATGGAGCCGGGGTCGAGGAGATGCTGCCGGGCCACCAGGCTGAGGACGCCGTGGAAGCACGCGGCGTATCCGGCGGCGAAGAGCTGCTCGGGGTTCGGGCCGATGGTGTCGCCGCCCAGTTCCCTGGGCATCCGCAGTTCCACGTCGAGGGCGCCGTCGGCGGAGCGGGCCTTGCCGGTGGCCCGACCGTGGGCGGAGCTGCCGCCGCTGACGGCGACGTGACCGATGTAGATCGGGTTGAACGCGGTGCCGCCGTCGTCATGATCCGGAGAGAGCATCGAGTCGTTCACCGGTTGGCCCCTTCCCTGCCGAAGGGACGAGGAGACCGTGGTCCGGGCGGGTGCGTCATGGGCGATGCCAGCGATGCAACTTGTCGGGGTTCAGCACGATCCACACAGCGGTGACCTCGTCCCCGGCGACGCTCACGCTGACCACTGCCACAGCGCGGCCCGCCCTCCTCAGCGCCAGACCAGTACGGCCGTTGACGGACTCGATGGTCACCAGGATGTCGGGCGGACCGGCCAGCAAAGCCGCGATGAACCGGGCGACGGCGTCCGCGCCGTAGGTCGGACGCACTGAAGTGCGCAGCTTGCCGCCGCCGTCACTCACGACCAGCGCCTCGGCGGCCAGGACCGCCTTCAGCGCCGCCACGTCTCCGGTGCCGCACGCCGCCGCGAACCGGCGCGCGACACGATCATGCCTGTCGAGCATCGCCTTCCGGAACGTGGGCCGACCTGAGACGTGCCGTGCCGCGCCGCCGCGAAGAACCGGGCCGTCGGCGACAGGTGCCGAGGCCGAGTCCGACCTCGGTGCGGCACTGGGGGGCCGGAAGGCGGCGGGCGTGGCGAGCGATTCCAGGCAGATGCCTCCGGCGACCCGTGTCAGCCAGGCTCGCGGCACCGCGATGCCGGCACGCTCCTCATCGTTGAGGGCGTACCAGCGGCGATAGGTCTCTTGGACGATCAGGTCGGCCGTGGCGGCCGAACCGAACATCCACAGAGCGATCTCGAGCAGGTGCCGGCGTTCGTCGAGCATCTCCGCCAGCGACCTGGCGCCCGCCTCGGTCATGTCCTGCCGCCCTCGCCGGCCGTGCGGCCAGGAGGGTGCCGGTGGAAGCAGACAGGCCCTTCCCGTTCCCAGGCCGTTGATCGGCCGGCGCGAGCGCCGGCTGACGAGATCGTCCACACGAGGTCCTCTGTCGTCTTGGTGTCACCAGCTAAGACGGGACAGCACGTCCTGGTGTGACACCGCCGTCAGCCCGGTGTCTCCTCGCGGAAGTCGATCTCTCGGTGGGTTCCGTCGCACAGCGGTTTGTTGCCCGAATGGCCACAACGGCACAGGGTCATCCTGTTGCGGGTCTCCAGTGCCTGGCCGTCCGCCCGCAGGACCGGCACTCCGCCGGTGACCCACAGCGCGCTGGCCAGCCCGTCCTCTTCCTCCAGGATCGAGACGGCCTCGGGAAGATCGGGCTCGAGCACGTCGCCGCCCCGCTGGAGGGCATAGCTGTAAGAGCCGGAGGGGCAGTGATCGATGCGACCCATGACGTCGGACCGCACGTCGCTGTCGCCGGTGTCGGCGAGCATCTCGGCGATCGGCCTGGTGCGTCCGATGCAGAAGGCGGCATGGATGCACAACTCCCCCACCCGCTGAGCCGAGATCCCCACCCCGTCGTGGACGTGCTGGAGTTCCTTGTACGGTCGCACCCCCGCGGTCTCCGTGCCGTCGAACCCGATCACCGCATGGGTCCCGTCGCAGAACGGTTTGGAGCCCGAGTGGCCGCAGCGGCACAGCGCGTAGGTGTCCTCGGTTTTCAGAGGCCGGCCGGTTTTCCAGGTCAGCGCGTTGTTCTCCGTAGAGACGATCTTGGTTTTGCGCCGGAGCGGCACACCGCCGTAGACGATGTAAGGGCCGTCGCGGAGGACGACGATCCGCTGTGAGTCTCCGACACTCCACCGGCGCAGGTCGGGGGCGACGTATTCGAAGGTGGGGCCGGCCGTCGCGCCTCCTTCATCGGGCATCCGCATCAGGGCCTGGGCTTGGGCCTTGAGCGCGAACATGGTGCCGGTGGCGACGGCGAGCAGCTTCGGGCTGCCGTTGAACGCCTGTTCCAGCAGGTGAAGGATGGCGCAGTAAGTGTGGTTGAACTCTTCCTGAGCCGTACGGATCGCACTGCCCACGGCATGATCGGCCAGCCTCGGGTTGCGTCTCATCGGACGGATACCGTCGAGATCCACGCAGATCGCCTCGCCGGTGGGGCCGGACTGAGGCGTGTCCCCACGCCGGTACCGCCGGCCCACCTTGAGCTCCTGGAACCGGTAGAAGTGCCCCACCTCATCCCGATCAGGATGGCAGACGTCCCGGTCGCCGTCCCACACCTCACCGCGGGCCGTACCCTCGCCCTGCTCGACGATCTCCTCCAACGCCGCCAGCGCCGACGCCAGATCCGTGACCGCGATCAACCGCCCCGCGGTGTGCCGGAAGTGACCGGCGTCCACCTGGCGAACCGGATCACCGCTGAAGACCTCCCGCTCCCCGAGCCGGTCGCACAGATGGCGTAATCCCTGTTCGATCGCGTCGTAGAACTGCCCGATCGTCTCGTAGTCCTCGCCCTCCGCCGCAGCACCAGGCGGCGCCGGCCGCTCGATCCGCAAGAACATCTCAAGCGCTTCCCCGCCGAAGGGAAGCAGCGACAACTCCAAAGACCGATCGCCATGCGGCAGCCGCCGCGGATGCGACGGCAACATCCCCGGCATGTCCAGCCGCGGGCGGCCCCCGACGGCGTTCAACAGGTTCGCCGCCAACGTCAGATGCAACATCTCCTCGACGAAGACGCCGCCCACCACATCCACGGCTTCCGGATTCCGCTCCGGGTCCAGCGAATACAACGCACATAAGTAAGGCGGCAACGTCGCATGTTCCAACTCGATCGCCCACTGCAGATGCTCACGAAGGCCGTCGAGCGTGTCGATCCGCACCGACGAACCCGGAACGGCCGATCCTTGCTGCTGTTTCATGTGGTGTCTTGACTCCGGTGTCTTGCCTCGGCTGTCTGGAGGGGCGGATTCAACGGGTGCCTGACGGACCCCGGGCGGGTGCTCAGGCTTCTCACGAACGGTGATCGTCTGGCCGTGATGGATCCGCAACAGGCCGGGCGGCTGCGTCACCATGCTGCGACACGTCCATCCGCGCTCAGGACGGGCGAGGAGCGCGACGGTCCTTGCGCTGGGCGAGCTCCTGGTCGCCCACCAGGGTGAGCATCGGCTGGCCTGGTTCGCACAGCATCGTGACGGTGAAGCGGAGCGGCATGTCGTCGCGGTTGTTGCCGTCCTGATAGTGGATGACGTCGCCACCCGGCTCCCAGAACACCTCACCGGCGCGGACGACCCGCTCCGGCTCGCCCTCCAACTCGAACAGCATCTCCCCTTCCAGCACGTAGCCGAACGCCGGCCCCGAGTGCCGGTGCGGCGGCGTGCCCGGGTCGCCGGGCGGGTACGCGACGACCAAGGTCATCGCGTGCGCTCCCTGCGGGATGAACGGCGGTTCGGCCTCCTGCAGCACGGTGACCGCGGTCTGCCAGGCGACTGATCTCGGCTTGGGCCCGGTGGATGCCGGGTCGATATCGGACATGGGACCTACCTTTCGTGAACTGGTGGCGATGAAACCCGGGCGAGGGCGCGCCACTCCCCCGTTGCCGACCGGTTCGCCAGGAAAGACAGGACAGCCTCCGTGCTTGTGACAGCTGTCGGCGAACCTCTTTCAGTCCTTGCCGCCGCGTCGCGGACGGGCGGCTCCCGCCCACGGAACGCGCGGCGTGAGTGCCGCGGGAGACGGGCGGCATTCCGATCAGTGACAACGCCGAACCGGGAGCCGGATCAATGGCGCTTTGTCAAAGCTGTCACAGGCCGCAGGGCTGTCTTGTCATAGCTGCGTATCCATATGACAGCGGATGGCCCCCCGACAAGCCCGAAGATCGTGGCGGGCCGGGGGTACGCCGCCAATCCACGTTTCGTCCTGCGACTTCCTCTCGCAGGTCCGGCCGCTCCGGACGCCTGAGGTTCGGAGCGACACCTGCACAGGGTGATGGATTCCCGAGCCCTGCTGAGCGCGCTTGGAAGGAACCGATGAGGCAGAACCTCGACTACGCCGCCCTGTTCGCGGCCGTTCCGAGCCCTTGTCTGGCCATGACGCCGGACATGACCATCGTGGCCGTCAACCAGGCATATCTCGACGCCCACGGACGTCGGCGAGAGGAGTTGCTGGGCCGGCACGTGCTCGACTCCTGCGCCCTCGACCACGCCGATCCGGTCAAGCAGCGCGCGCTGCGGAACCTCGAGGCGTCTCTGCGCCGGGCCGAAGCCACGGGCAAACCCGACGTGATGGCGCCGCACAAGTGCGCCATGCCCATCTCCCGCGGCGCACACCGGTCCGAGGCCCACTGTTGGAGCATGATCAATTCGCCTGTGCTCGGCTCGGACGGAGCAGTGGTGCTGTTCGTCCACCGTACGGAGGACATGTCCGCGTTCCTTCAACAGCGGAGAAGGACTCGATCCGGCGTGAGCCGGACGAGCGCGCACGCCAGGGAGATGCAAGAGCTGAACGAGCAGGTGAGGAAGGCGACTACGTATGCGGAGCAGTTGCTGCGCCGCCAACGCCAATTCACCGCGGACGCCTCACATGAGCTGCGTACGCCGCTCACCGCGCTACGGCTGCAGGTGGAGGAGGCGCAACTGCACCCGGACGACATCGACATGCCCGATCTGCTCGACCATTTGACCGCCGACCTCGACCGGCTGGAGAACATCATCGACGACCTGCTCCTGCTGGCCACGCTCGAGGTCGACCTCGACGCAAGACTGGAGGAGGTGAATTTGACGAGTCTGGTCGAGGCAGTGGCGGCTCGGTGGACCGGGAGCTGTGACGTGCGGCTCGATCTCGAGCGCGCGGTGACGGTGGGGGCGGACTCGTGGCAGATCACCCGGCTGCTCGCCAACCTGCTGGACAACGCCCGACGTCACGCCTCGCGCAGACTGAGGGTGGACCTGCGCCGCACCGGTGACCACGCGGAGCTGGCCGTGGCCGACGACGGGCAAGGTGTCCGCCCGGACGACCGCGACCGCATCTTCCAGCGCTTCGTCCGTCTGGACACGGCCCGCGGCCGCGACCGCGGAGGCGCCGGTCTGGGCCTGGCCATCGCCCGTGACATCGCCTCCGCCCACTACGGCACTCTGCACGTCGAAGAATCCGTCGATGGTGGCGCGTGCTTCGTCCTCCGCATACCGCTCGTCTCCTGATCCGCCGCCTTTACATTGTAGATTCCTAGCGGGCGACCCCGCTTACATGTGGCCCACCCAGTAGTTCTGCGTAATCCTGCAATCGCGCCTCTTCTTGCAGAACGCGGCCTGAAGAGCGGTGACGCCGCTGTTGCTGTTCAGTTGCTGTACTCCACTCAGCCTGATGGGGCTGTGATTCGACCGCACGTGCGCGATGTTCCTCTTGGTGTGGTGAGTCTTGTTCTGACTCTCGTTGCCCTGCGCGCCTTGCGTGTTCTTGTCGCGCTGCGAGCCGTTTCCGCTCCCGTAGCCCGATCCTGCCGGCACCGCGATCGCAGGCGACGCCATGACAACGGTCCCTATCGTGATGACGGCCGGCAGCAGCGACAGTCGGCGCAGGGTCGGCGCCGTCCTGACAAGCGTGTTCACCGTACGATGACGACTCATTAGTGGCGCACCTTCAGGCTAAGTGCTGGGCACTTCGGATCGATCGGATATGGCTTTCCATACCCCGCGACCCTGAGCGGGGTCCTCCTCCGAGCGATGCTCGGTGCAGAACGTTGCCGGCTCTTTGTATGACGACCGCCGCCCTCGATCTCGGCTTCCCCTCGGCGTGAGCCGTACCCGCCTGGCAGGGTGCGTTTCTCCCAAAGGTGGAGGTTTCGGGGAGAAAGTACGGCAGGATCGTGACCATGGCCTTCGATCCGCGGACCACCGCCGTTCTCGCTCTGCACTGGCAGGTGAACGTCATCAAGCCCGAGGGGTTCTTCGGCGCGATGCTCGGCGAGCCTGTCGCGCGCAGTGGCGTCGTGGAGCGCGCCGTGCGGTTCCATCAATCCATGCGCACCGCAGGAGTGCCGGTGGTCTTCACCCGGTTCACCGTGCCCGAGGGAGAGGGCGGCCTGGTCCGCAACACGGGCTTCATGAACGCGGTCGGCGACGCGCAGGAGTCCTTCCGCCCGGACGCTCCCGGGGCGCAGTTGATCCCGGAAATGCGGACCCTGGCCGCGGCCGACCAGGTCGTCGACAACCAGAAGCTGTCCGGCCTCGCCGGGAACGACCTCCCCCAGTGGCTGGCCGAGCACGGGATCGACACGCTGTTGGTGACCGGAGTGGCCACCAATCTCACCGTCGAGCAGACAGCCAGGCAGGGAACCGACCTCGGCCTGACCGTCCACACGGTCAGCGACTGCGTCACCGCCGCGACCGACGAGGCTCACCACATGTCGCTGGCCAACCTGGATCTGGCGACGGCCGGTTGCCTGACGTCCGAGCAGGTGCTCAGGCTGTTCTCCTGAGCCGCGGGTGAGCTACTTGGCGGCCCCCCCCTTGCTCCAGAACGACTCCAGCGTCGTCGCGCGATGCCACCAGGCCGGCGACGGACCCCGGGCTCCTCGGGTGCCATGATCTTGGCCGAGGCGGCTACGGGCGGCGGCCGACGAGGCCGAGCAGGCGATCGAGCGGCGCCGCGTCGTCGGCGATCTTGATGATCGGGGCGAAGGCGGAGCGCGGCCGCTCGTTCGGGTCCGCGCCGGTCGGGATGAAGGCGGCAACGCCCAGGGCGTGTTCCACCAGGTCGAGATCGGGAGAATAGGGGACGCCGATCGACTGGGCCACGTCCCATCCGTGGACCACGCAGTCGGTCACGTGCATGCTGAGCGCCATGCTTCCGGGGAAGAAGCCGAACTCCCTGATCTGCAGACTGCGGTCGAGTACGACGTCGTCGGCGAAGGCCTTGGCCATCGCGTCGGCGGCCTCGTTGTAGGCGGCGAGTGGATCGTCGCCCAGGCGGCCCGCGTCCCAGGCGAGGATGTCATCGGTCACACCGTTCGCGGCGGCGACGAACCCGAGGTTGTCGCTCACCTGGTGACGGATCAGGCCGTGCAGGGTCCAGTCGTCGCACGGCGTCGGCAGTCGGAGCTGGTCAAGCCGCACCTTCGCGATGACATCGCCGAGGGTGGCACTGGCCCGGAGGTCGAGTTCTCTGATGTCCACGCCCTCGACGCTAGAAGGGGGCAGCGGCTCTGGAGAAGAGCCGAAATCGGCGAATCACACTGGGCCGATTTAGGGTCGGGGGGTGGACTTTCACGTGACCCTGAACCGCGGCGGGGATCTGGGCGGCCAGATCTACCGGCAGATCAGGGCGGCGGTCCTGGACGGACGGCTGCGGCCGGGCGAACCGCTGTCCCCCTCGCGGGAACTGGCGCAGCGGCTGGCGGTCTCCCGCAACACGGTGACCGGCGTCTACGACCGGCTGGTCGCGGAGGGGTTCGCGGAGAGCCGGGTGGGCGCGGGAACCTTTGTCCGGGCCGGAGTCTCCGTGCCGCGACGGCCCGGCACTCCTTTCGCCGGAACTGTGGGCGTACGGCCGGTGCCGATGTGGTCGCGGATCCAGGCGCCCCGGCCGGATTTTCTTTCGGACGACCCTGAGTACGACCTCCGCACCGGGATTCCAGATGTACGGCTGTTCCCTTATGAGGCGTGGCGGCGGCTGATCACGCGGGAACTGCGCGCCTCGGCGATGGGGACCGGGATGCACAGCGATCCGGCAGGCCTACCCCGTCTGCGCGCCTCGATCGCCCGTCATGTCGGTGTCTCCCGCGGGGTACGCGCGACCCCCGAGGACCTCATCGTGACCCAGGGCATCCAGCAGGCGCTGGATCTCGTCGGCCGGGTGCTACTGCGTCCGGGCGACTGCGTGGCCGTGGAGGACCCCGGCTATCCGGCGCCTCGCGAGCTGTTCCGCGCGCTGGGAGCCGAGGTCGTCGGGGTCCGGGTCGACGCCGAGGGCCTGCTCGTGGACGCGCTTCCTTCCCGCGCGCGCATCGTCTACGTCACGCCTTCGCACCAGTTCCCGCTCGGGATGCCGATGTCCCTGGAACGCCGGTTGGCCCTGCTCGACTGGGCCGCGAGCCGCGACGCAGTCGTGATCGAGGACGACTACGACACCGAGTTCCGTTACGGCGGCCGCCCCATCGAGCCGCTGCAGAGCCTCGACGCCTCGGGCCGGGTCGTCTATGTCGGCACCTTCTCCAAGGTCATGCTCCCCGTGCTGCGGCTCGGCTTCATGGTCGCGCCGGCTTCGCTCCGGCATGCGCTGCGGACCGCCAAGTTCGTGACCGACTGGCACTCCCCGCAGCCGACCCAGGCCGCGCTCGCGGGCTTCATCGACGAGGCGCTGCTGGCCCGCCACGTCCGCAGGATGCGCCGCGAATACCAGGCCCGGCACGAGCGCATCGCGACGAGGCTGGCCCAGGACTTCGGCGACACGCTTACCTTGGTGCCTTCGGCGGCCGGTCTTCATCTGGCGGCCTGGACGGCTCCCGGCCTCGACGCGCGGGCGATCACCCGGCGTGCTCGATCCCGTGGCGTCGGCCTCTACCCCCTCTCGCGTTTCCAGATGGACCAGGGGCTTCCAGACGGCCTCGTCTTCGGCTACGGAGCCATCCCGCTGTCCGCCATCGACGAGGCCCTGGACCTGCTCCGGACAGTCCTCGAGGATCGGCCCGGTGAGTGATTGAGGCCGCGGGCCGCCTCCGGCCGCTCCGGCGCCCCCTACCTGGGCCAGGTGATCATGCGGGCACGTGCAGAGATTCCACCGCTTCGACGAGTGGCGCGAGTTCAGGGTTCTTCGCCGCTTCGTCGAGCGCCTCGCGCAGCGCGGCGTCATGGGTCGGCCGCGCCTCGGCGAGGAGCCGGAAACCCGCTTCGCTGACATTGGTGTAGATGCCTCGACGGTCGGTCGGGCAGAGGTAGCGGGACAGCAGGCCTCGGTCCTCAAGCCGGGTGACCAGGCGAGTGGTGGCGCTCTGGCTCAGCACCACGGCGTCGGCGACCTGTTTCATCTGCAGGTGGCCGCCCTCTCCGTCGTGCTGCCGGCTGAGGGTGTTCAGCAGCGAGTACTCCCGCACACTCAAGCCGTGCCTGGCCTGCAGAGCGCGCTCGATGTGAGTCTCGATCCTCCCGTAGAGCGAGGAGAGCGCGTACCAGCCCTGTGCGAGTGCGGTGAGCACGGGATCTGTGGCTGTCATGACGTCTCTTCCTCCCTGCCGGAGCGCCGGTTCCCAGGATAGGCCACTCATGCAATATGCCGCGCTTGCATATAGTGCGCGTCTGCAATTATTGTTGGCGCGCTCTAATGGCTTATGCAAACACTGGGAGGTGGAGACCTCGTGCCGCTCGCGCTTCTGGCTCTCGCGATCGGAGCCTTCGGGATCGGAACCACAGAATTCGTGATCATGGGGGTCCTTCCGGAGGTCGCCGGCGACTTCGGCGTCTCGATTCCCACCGCGGGCCTGCTGGTGACCGGATATGCCCTCGGTGTGGTGGTCGGCGCCCCGGTGATGACCGTGCTGGGGACCAAGGTGCCCCGCAAACGGATGCTGATGCTGCTGATGGGCTTGTTCATCGCGGGCAACCTGCTCTCAGCCGCCTCCCCCACCTTCGGGATGATGCTGGCCGGCCGCGTGGTCGCCTCACTGGCGCACGGTGCGTTCTTCGGCATCGGCTCCGTCGTCGCGGCGACTCTCGTCGCCCCCGGCAAGAAGGCCCGAGCGATCTCCATGATGTTCACGGGACTGACCGTGGCGAACGTGGTCGGCGTACCGCTCGGCACGCTGATCGGCCAGTCCGCCAGTTGGCGCGTCACCTTCGCCATCGTCGCCGCACTGGGCGTCGCCGGCCTCCTCGGTGTCGCCAGGCTCGTCCCCGAGATGCCCGGACCCGAGGGCGTGCGCCTGCGCCGGGAACTGTCCGCGTTCCGCAACGTGCAGGTGCTGCTGGCCATGGCGATGACGGTGCTCGGCTTCGGCGGAGTGTTCGCGGCCGTCACCTACATCGCGCCGATGATGACGCACGTCGCCGGCTTCGCCGACGGCTCCGTCACCTGGCTGCTGGTCCTGTTCGGACTCGGCATGGTCGCCGGCAACCTCATCGGCGGCAGGTTCGCCGACCGCGCCCTGATGCCGATGCTGTACGTCTCACTGGGCGGCCTCGCCGTGGTGCTGGCCCTGTTCACGCTGACGGCGCACGACAAGATCGCATCGGCGGTGACCATCGCGCTGATCGGCGGCCTCGGCTTCGCGACCGTCCCCCCGCTGCAGAAGCGGGTCCTGGACCACGCGCAAGGCGCCCCCACCCTGGCCTCCGCGGTCAACATCGGCGCCTTCAACCTCGGCAACGCCCTGTCGGCCTGGCTCGGCGGCCTCGTCATCGCGGCAGGCCTGGGATACACCGCCCCCAACTGGGTGGGTGCCGTCCTCGCCGCATCCGCCCTCGTTCTGGCCGTCCTGTCCGCCCTGCTCGAGCGGCCTCCGGTTGCCGGCGATCACACGGACGCCGGCGACGCCACAGGGGTCCTCCGTACTCAACCGGCGGGGACCTCGCGAACATGACGCCGAGGGCTACATAGGCGAAAGAGGTGCTTTTCTTAAAGGTTCCAGTCTAGAGCTATCAAAACCCGCCATATGCGGCATATGGTGGCGAAGTGGACATAGATCGACTCCTTGATGACCAGGGCCGGCCGTCCGTCCGGGGACGCTCCCGCCCCGCGGGCAGCCGGGCCGCCGACGGGCATCAAGGTGAGGCCCGGGTGATGAACCCGGTGGTCGACTTCGGGGCCGTGTTCAAGGTCCTCGTGGCCCCATTGCTGGTTATGACGCCGGACTTCGTCATCGTGGCGGCCACTGACTCCTATCTGAAGGTGACCGGGCGGAGCCGGGCGGACCTACTCGGCCGGCACTTCTTCGCCGTCTTCCCCGGCGATCCCCACGATCCCGACGCCCAGGGGCCGGAGTGTCTGCGTGCTTCGCTGGAACGGGTGCTGGCCACCGGAGAGCGGGACACCATGGCGCTGAAGCGCTACGACATCGAGGCGAGCGACAGACCGGGGGTGTTCGAGGAGCGGTACTGGAACATGATCAACACGCCCGTCCTGAGTCCTGAAGGTGAAGTGGAACTGCTCATTCACCGTACCGAGGAGGTCACCGACTTCCTTGCACAGCTAGGACGGTCCGGCGAACACGGTGTCGCGGGGACGAGGGCGGAACTGGAGGCGACGAGTGCCGACGTCTACGCTCGCGCCCGGGAACTCCAGGATCTCAACGAACGGCTCAAGCACACCACGTCGGCCCTGCAAGAGGCCCTCGACCGGCAGCGGCGGTTCGTCTTCGACGCCTCCCACGACCTGCGCAACCCGATCACCGGGCTGCTGACCGAGCTTGAGGTCGCGCTCTCGGAATCCGGCACCGACCTGCACCCGGTCCTGCGCAAATCGCTGCGAGACGCCGAGCGACTCAATGACATCGTCACCGATCTGCTCGAACTCGCCCGCCTGGACACCGCGACGCCCGCCACCACCGAACCGGTCGACCTGGCCCAGCTCGTCGTGGACGAACTCGGACGCCGCACTCCGACCGTGGCCGTCCTCACCCGGCTCGATCGACAGGTGGTGGTGCGCGCCTCCCAGATCCGGCTGTCCCGGCTCCTGAACAATCTGCTCACCAACGCCGAACGGCACACCACCACCACGATCGAGATCATCGTCACCACCGACCCACCCCATGCGGTCCTGGAAGTCATCGACGACGGACCCGGCATAGCCCCGGCCGACCGTGCACGAGTCTTCCAACGCCTCCGCCGCCTGGACGACGCCCGTCGCCAGGATCCCGGCGGCTCCGGGCTCGGCCTGCCCATCGCCCGCGAGATCGCCCATGGCTACGGCGGTCACCTGTACATCGACGACCATCCCACCGGCGCCCGATTCGTCCTCCGCCTCCCCCTCGCCGTCTAAGGTGCTCGGCGCACGCGTGACAGGCTTGCGGCGACCAGCGCAACCATAGACGCCTCGGCTCCGCGTACGACCTGGGTGTCCCGGCGGACCTGAGGCCACCGATCGGCGTTCACCGATTCTCCACTGGGACGGGCCGGGGCTTCACCTCGCCTCCACCGGCCTGGTGACGACACTGTCTTCGTGTCTGACGTGCTGGTTGTACTGGGAATCGTTGGGTTCACGCTCGCGATGCCGGGCCTGATCAAGGGGCTCGATCGCGTATGAGCGTCGTCAACGTTCTGTTACTCACTGTGTCTGTCGCGGTGTTCATCTATGTGGGCATCGCGCTCTTCAAAGCGGAGTGGTTCTAATGGGCTTCGCGTGGACGATCGTCGCGCTGGTCACGTCGGCAAGGTCTGCACACGTAGCTTGATCCTTGGGCACGTCTGGGGACCCTCGTACGCCAACGAGACGCACTACCTCAAGGTCTACGCCTACCGGATCCGCAAGAAACTCCACGACGAACAAGGCCGCTTCCTGCAGACCGACCCCTCCGCCGGCTACCGCCTCAAGGCCACCGGCACCTGACGATCTTTGGTCGTGGACGGCGACAGCAGTCGCGCCGAGGACTTCGGCATGGCTCCATGTTCGCCCGGAGAAGCGGACACAATCTGGCCGCTTCACCTGCGATCGTCATCCCGTACCCGAGATGGACCGGAAGGGACTGAAGGCGATGACCGCCACGACCGACACCGCGACGTCATGATCGTCCTCGGCGCCAGGGCGCTCAACCGCGCGGCGCTCGCCCGGCAGCTGCTGCTCGACCGCGCCGACACCCCGGTCCTCGACGCCGTCGCACACCTGTGCGGCCTGCAGGCGCAGGAGCCGCAGGAGCCGTTCACCGGGCTCTGGTCACGGCTGCGCGCGTTCGATCCGGCGGCCCTGGACAAACTGCTGACCGGGCGGAGCGTGGTGCGGACCCACCTCATGCGCCGCACCGTCCACCTCCTCACCGCCGACGACGCCCTGGCCTGGCGGGCCCGTCACGACACCATGCTGCGCCAGCGGGTGCTGGGCGCCTACCGCCGCGAGCTCGACGGGGTGGACCTCGACGAGCTCGCGGTGGCGGCCCGCGCGGTGCTGGCCGACGGCGTGCCCCGCTCGATGACCGAGGTCGCGCGGATGCTCGCCGACCGCTGGCCGGCGCCGGGCCCGAGAGCACTGGGCGAGATGGTGATCACCGCCCTCGTCCCGAACGTGCAGCTACCGCCGCGCGGGCTGTGGCGCGTGAAGTCGGGAGTGCGCACCACCCCCCTCTCCCACTGGCTGGGCCGCGAGATCGACCCGCCCGCGTCGCAGCGGACCGACTCGGTCGGCGCGGCGCTGGTGCGCCGCTACCTGGCCGCCTTCGGCCCCGCGGCCTCGGCCGACCTGCGCGCCTGGTGCGGCCTCGCCGGACTGCCCGCCGCGGTGGCCGCCGTCCGCGCGGAGCTGGTCACCTTCCGCGACGAGCGCGGCCGTGAACTGCTCGACCTGCCCGACGCGCCGCGCCCCGACCCCGGCACACCCGCCCCGGTGCGGTTCCTGCCGGCGTTCGACAACGCGATCCTCGGCTACCACGACCGCAGCCGGATCATCGACGACGCCCATCGCGGCCTGTCCGTCACAGGCGCGCGCGTCGTGCTGGTGGACGGCCGGGTCTCCGCGACCTGGACCGTCGACGCGGGCACCGTCGTCGTCACCCCGCTGCGCGGCTTCACCCGAGCCGAGCACACCGCCGTCATCGAGGAGGGCCGGAGCCTGGCGTCGTTCCTGTCCGACGATGAGAGCGACCGCGCACAGATCGCCACGTCCTCCGGCTGAGCGACACATCCGCGAACCGCTCCACCCGCCATGCTCATGCGCAGCCCCTCGCGTGAGCGCGGAAGTCGGCCGGGGTCTCACCGGCCCGTCTCTCGATGCCGAACAGGCACGACAAACCTCACCCGTGATCATGCACAGGCAAACCTCGCCCGTGATCATGCACAGGTTCGTGTGTGACCCTCCCGACCTGCTGATCCTCGATTCGTGATCATGCGCAGATTCGTACGGGCGTGGGCCTGCCTGGGAAGACGTCGAGCGTGATCATGCGGAACCGAGCCTCCCGTGATCACGTTCGCGGCGTTGTCCACCTTGGTGCCGTACGGGATGCCCGTGGTTTGTGGGCGCGATCCGCCGGATGCGTGCATGATCACGGGCGAGATTTCGGCTGGTCAACCGCATTGATCACGAATCTGCGCATGATCACGGGGAGAGTCGCAGCAGGTCGGGCCGGACATCCACGAATGCGTGCATGATCACGGGCGAGGTTTCGTGTGCCGACCGAGAATTGCGTGAGGAACCGATGCCGCAGGTCCGAGACGTGGACGACTATTCGACCAGCGCACCGAAGACGTAGGTTCCGGGAGCGTTCGGGTTGTCGCCCGCCCAGAACTCCGTCCAGTGTGTACGGAACTCGTCGCGGGTGAGGTGGCCGTCACCGTCCAGGTCCAGACGAGGGAAGATCTCATCGGTCGCCGTAGGCGTCCCGTTCCATGTCTCGATGAGCGCGCCGTACTCCGAACGGGAGATGAGGCCGTCTCCGTTGAGGTCGATGGCCTCGAACATCGCATCGGCGGTACCGGAGACCGCGTCCGCCATGGCACCGAGCCCTTCCACGACGAGGAGCACCTCCTCGATGGTGACGGCGTCGTCGCCGTCAGCGTCGGAGGCGGCCCGGAGCACCGGCCACCAGCCGGTCATGATGGAGGCCAGCCGCTCCGGATCGACGGATCCGGCGACGGCCTTCCATCGATGGGCGAGCGCCTGGAAGTCGACCTCGGTCAGCCGGCCGTCTCCGTCCATGTCCATCGCACGGAAGACTCCGATGATCTTTCTGCGCTGGAACTCACTGGCCACATCAGCCTCCGCTCTTCGGGAGGCTTCATGCTTTCGGGCGGTCACTGTCCGCGACCATACCCATATGAGTGACGAATCCGTTACGTACCGTGTGGGGGGGCGTCGACGGTGCCCGCCGGTACGGGGACGAGGGAACGAGCCGGTCGAGGGCGGCGGACGAGGGCGGCGGTCGTTCGGCGGCGGTCGCGCTCTGTCCGGACATCTGCCACTGTGAGGCACGTGTGCCCTGGGCACGACGACCTCGTCCGCAGCCGGGCTCATGGGAGATCCTCGAGGTCCGGTGGTATCCGCCGTACGCGGCTGCGCCGCCGCTTCGCGAGGAGGAGGTCCGTCCACAGCGGACAATGAAGAGAAAGGGATTACCCATCCCTTTCCACTCTCAACCTATAGCGCACCGGGGGGCTTGCGGCAAGACCCGGGTCGTGCCGCAGAATCGACGGCCGAGGCCGGAACCTGCGGAAACGGGGGATGCGAAGTGCGTGTGTCGTTGTCGACGTATGGGTCGCGCGGGGACGTCGAACCGATGGTGGAACTCGCGGTGCGGCTGCGGGAACTCGGCTCCACATCAGGCGGAGCCTTGCCCGTCATGCCACCAGGTTCGTCACACCGGTCCAGACGCCTTGCCGCGTGCAATGGCGCAAGCGACCCAGAGCGGAGCTGATGACGTGGAACCCCTGACCACCAGCGCATTCGACCTTCCCGACCACCTCTCCCCCAAGGCCGACCCGGCGCTGATCGCCGGCGACGAGCAGCACTTCTCGGCCATCGCGGAGAGCCTCGAGCAGTCGATCACCGACCTGTCCGGGCGCCTCGATGCCGAGCGCAAGTCGCCCGGCGGCAAAGGCCGGCAGGCGCTGGACCGGGACCTGGAGGTCCATCGGCTGACCGCTCGTCTGCGAGCCCTGCGTCGCTTCGGCTTGGACCTGTGCCTCGGACACATGGTCGGTTCAGACGACCCCGAGCCCGTGTACATCGGACGGCTCGGCCTCACGGACAGCGCGGGTCGCCGGCTGCTACTCGACTGGCGTTCCCCCGCGGCTGAGCCGTTCTTCGGAGCCACCCACGCCAACCCGATGGGCCTGGCGAGCCGCCGCAGGTATCGCTGGACCCGCGGCCGGATCAGCGACTACTGGGACGAGGTGTTCACCTCGGACGGGATCGAAGGGCACGCCGCGCTCGACGACCAGTCCGCCTTCATCGCCAGCCTGGGCAGCGACCGGTCGGACCGGATGCGAGACGTGCTCGGCACCATCCAGGCCGACCAGGACGCCATCATCCGCGCGGGGTCCCGCGGCGCACTCGTCGTCGACGGCGGTCCGGGCACCGGGAAGACCGTCGTCGCGCTGCACCGCTCCGCGTACCTCCTCTACTCCGACCCTCGTCTCGGTCACCACCGGGGCGGCGTGCTGTTCATCGGTCCGCACCAGCCCTACCTGGCCTACGTCGCCGACGTCCTCCCCAGCCTCGGAGAGGAGGGCGTGCAGACCTGCACCCTGCGGGACCTCGTCCCCGAGGGAGCCGCGGCGGCGATCGAGACAGATCCGGACGTGGCCCGCCTGAAGGCGTCCGCGGACCTGGTGAAGGCGATCGAGCCGGCCGTCAGGTTCTACGAGCACCCGCCCGCGAAGGGGATGACGGTCACGACCCACTGGTCCGACATCTGGCTCAGCCCCGACGATTGGGCCGAGGCGTTCGAGGCACCGGAACCCGGCACTCCCCACAACGAGGCGCGCGACCAGATCTTGGCGGAGTTGCTCACGATCCTGATGGACAAGCACGACGGCGACGCCCCGGCTGACCGGCTCCGCAAGTCGCTGCTGCAGAACAGGGAACTCCTCACGGCCCTCAACCGCGCGTGGCCGCTGATCGAAGCGGCCGACCTCGTCGGAGACCTGTGGTCGGTACCGGCCTACCTGCGCAAGTGCGCTCCCTGGCTCGGCCCCGACGACGTTCGGACACTGCAACGCGCGGACGCCCAGGCCTGGACGGTGTCCGACCTGCCGCTCCTGGACGCCGCACGGCAGCGGCTCGGCGACCCGGAGGCGGCGCTGCGCAAGCGCCGGGACGACGCCTCTCTCGCCGCCCAGCGCGAGTACATGGCCAGGGTCGTCGACAACCTGATCGAGGCCGATGACGACGGTGAGGGTCTGGTGACGCAGTTGCGCAGGGAGGACCTGCAGCGCAACCTGGTCGACGAGACCGTACTGCCCGGCATCGACCCGGACCTGCTCGCCGGCCCGTTCGCGCACATCGTCGTGGACGAGGCGCAGGAACTGACCGACGCGGAGTGGCAGATGTTGCTGCTCCGCTGCCCGTCCCGGAGCTTCACCATCGTCGGGGACCGCACCCAGGCCAGGCACGGGTTCACGGAGTCGTGGCAGGAACGGCTCGAGCGCGTCGGGCTCGACCGGATCAGCCTGGCCTCCCTGAGCATCAACTACCGGACTCCGGAAGCGATCATGGCGGAAGCCGAGCCGGTCATCCGGGCCGTGCTCCCGGACGCCAACGTGCCGACCTCCATCCGCAGCAACGACGTCCGAGTCGTACACGGATCCGCCTCGGATCTGGGCTCGATCCTCGGCACCTGGCTCGCCGCGCATGCCGACGGGATCGCCTGCGTGATCGGAGATCCCGCGTTCCGGGCGACCTCCCGCGTCCGGTCGCTGACCCCGGAGCTGTCGAAGGGGCTCGAGTTCGACCTGGTCGTCCTCATCGACCCGGAGTCGTTCGGCAGGGACATCGAAGGAGCGGTCGACCGCTATGTCGCCATGACCCGGGCAACCCAGCAACTCGTCATCCTCACGAGCTCCTGACGCCGTCCGGGCGAACGCCCGCTCCGGGCCGAGCCCGTGGCGTTCCCGGGCACCGGCACACCATCGGAGGGATGAATGCGAGGATGTACGACATGGACGTACGTAGCCGGTACAACGTCGTGGTGACCGGAAAGAACGGCGGACCGGTGGTGATGCTCGCACACGGATTCGGTTGTGATCAGAACCTGTGGCGTCTGGTGGCGCCGGCGCTCGCCGAAGACTTCCAGGTGGTGCTCTTCGACCACGTCGGCTCGGGCCGGTCGGATCCGTCGGCCTGGCGGACCGAGCGGTATTCCACGCTGGACGGCTACGCCGACGACGTCCTGCAGATCTGCCGGGAACTCGATCTGCAACAGGTCGTCTTCGTAGGACACTCGGTCAGCGCCATGATCGGGGTGCTGGCGGCGATCCGAGAACCGGACCGGTTCGCCAAACTTGTCCTCCTCACCCCGTCACCCCGGTATGTCGACGACGCCGGCTACCGGGGCGGCTTCACGCAGGCCGACATCGAAGAGCTGCTGGAGTCCCTGGACAGCAACTATCTGGGCTGGTCGGCGGCGATGGCACCTGTGATCATGGGGAATCCGGACCGTCCCGAACTGGGTGAGGAGCTGACCAACAGCTTCTGCCGCACCGACCCGCGGATGGCACGCGTCTTCGCCCGTACCACGTTCCTCTCCGACAACCGGGCCGACCTGGAGAAGGTGACCGTGCCGACCCTGGTGATCGAGTGTGCCAGCGACGTCATCGCCCCGCGGGAAGTGGGTGCGTTCATCCATGCCAAGATCGCCGGCAGCCGTCTGGTCACCCTGGACGCCGTCGGGCACTGTCCGCAGCTGAGTGCGCCCGAAGCCACCACCCGCGCGATCGCCTCCTTCGCCGCCGACTCCTGATGATGTCCGGCATCGGACACGTTCCGAGCTCGACCGGACCCGAGAATGGGGACGTCACCGAGGAAACGATCTTCACAGCCCTGCTGGAGGACAGCGCCGAGGACCTGTACGAGAACGCGCCCTGCGGCTACCTGTCCACTCTCCTCGACGGCCAGATCGCCAAGGTCAACACCACGTTGCTGAGATGGCTCGGCTACACCCGCGACGACCTGGTGGGGCGGCGCCGGTTCGCCGACCTGCTCACCGTCGGGGGGAAGCTCTACCACGAAACGCACTTCGCCCCCCTGCTCCGCATGCAAGGGGAAATCGGAGGGGTCGCCCTCGAACTCCGGGCCGCCGACGGCTCGCAGTTGCCCGTTCTGGTCACCTCCACGGTCAAGAACAGCGCCGACGGCCGGCCGCTGCTGATCCGCACGACCATCTTCGACGCCCGCGACCGCCGTACGTACGAACGGGAACTGCTCCGCGCCCGGCAGGAAGCCGACCTCGAACGCGAACGTCTTCAGAGCCTGGTCGCGACGCTGCAGCGCACTCTCCTGCCCCCGACCCTGCTGACCGTGCCGGGGCTGGAAACCGCCGCGTACTACCACACCGCCTCCTCCGACCAACTCGGCGGCGACTTCTATGACCTGTTCCCTCTCGGCGACGGCCGGTGGGGAGTCTTCCTGGGCGATGTGGCCGGAAAGGGACCCGACGCCGCGGCGGTGACCTCACTGACCCGCTACACCTTGCGCGCGGCAGCCGCCTACGATCCCGATCCGGTGGCGGTGCTGGGGAACCTCAACGCGGTCCTGCGGCAGGAGTACTCGAGCGACGATCCGCGCTACTGCACCGTCATCTACGGCCTCCTCGTCCCGGACGGTGACGGCTTCACCGCCACCCTTGCCAGCGGCGGGCATCCGGCGGCGCTGCTGCTCCGGGCCGACGGCACCGCGGACTACCAGTTCACCCCCGGCGGGCTGCTCGTCGGCATCCTTCCCGACGCTCGGTTCACCGCCACCACCGTACGGATCACCGGCGGCGACACCCTGCTCCTGTACACCGACGGATTGACCGAGGCGCTCACGGACGTGGCCGCCGGAGCTCGTTACGGCGACGAAGCGCTGCTCGCCTTCGCCGCCGATCTCGCCCCCACGACCGCATCCGGGGCCATCAGGGCGGTCACCGATCTGCTGGCCGCCTTCGGAGAGGGCGTGGAGGACGACACCGCCGCGCTGGCCCTCGGCGTCCCTGCCTCCCTGATTCAGGAGCCGACATGACGCCGATGAACCGCCCGAAGCCCGGCTTCCCGCCGTCGTCCGTACCCGCCGGGTCCCTTGCCCGCCCACTGCCACAGGAGTCCTCGTGACCGCCGCCGTCAGCCTCGCCACGTACCCTGACGACACGCTGCCGCAGACGCTCATCCTGGCGTTGGAGGGCCAATTGGACTACACCAACGCCGAGCAGTTGCGGGAACGGGCCGTCCACCTGCTGGCCGACGACCATCGCTCACTGATCCTTGATCTGTCTGAGCTGACGTTCTGCGACTCCACGGGGATCAGGATTCTCCTCGCCCTGCGTACCCTGATCACCGCGCGCGGCGGGTCGATCTCCGTGGCCGGGTTAGGGCCCCGGCTTCTCAAAATCTTCCAGGTGACTGGACTGGTGCAGTTCTTCGCCGTACAGCCCACTCGTGCCGACGCCGTCGCCCTGCTGCGCGCCGCGCCTTCCGCCGATCAATCTCCGTCCGCAGGCTGAGCCCGCGCGCCGGCGCCGCCGGGGCTCCGCGTCCAGCCGATGGCTGGATTGGGCGCCCCCAGGCGGGTAGTTACCCCTCAACATCCGTCCTGGTCCTGGTGGTGAGCCGGTCGCCCGTGAGAACCGAGACCGCGTTCACCCCGAGAAGGGACATGTTCGTGAGCACCGATTGGCGAGAGCACTGGCCGATCACCGCCGACCTTGCTCTGTTACGGGAGCAACTCCATCAGCATGCGGCCGATGCGGGTTTGACGGGAGAGCGGATCGACGACCTGGTGATCTCGGTCAATGAGGCCGCGATCAACGTCCTCGAACACGGCGGCGGATCTGGCTCTGTGAGCGCCTGGAACGACGGGACACATCTCGTCGTCGAAGTCGCCGACACCGCCGGCCTGCTCACTCCCCAGGACCTCCGCCACCAACGTCCGTCCCCCGGCGCGACCCGCGGTTTCGGCTTGTGGGTGATGAGTCAGCTGTGCGACGAGGTCGCCGTCGACCAGGAGAGCGGACGATCACGGCTCCAGCTCAGGATGCGACTGCCCGCCCACTGATGCGATGCCGCTCCCCCGGACCTCGACTCCGCCGCGTGTGCGGGATCTTGCTTCCGCGACGGCCTCGTCGTTACTGGGGGAACGTCAGCTCCTCGGCTGATACACGTACGGCGTGGTGGTGCTCAGCTGCGCGAAACCGAGTCGGGCGAGGATCGGCCGGCTCTGGTCGGACGCGTCGACCTGCAGATAGCGGTAGCCGCGCTCGGCGGCGATGCGGGCACGGTAGGCGATCAGAGCGCGGTAGAGGCCTCGGCCGCGCCAAGCTTCGACGGTGCCGCCGCCCCACAACCCGGCGAAGTCCGCGTCCGGCGGGAGTTCCATCCGCGCCGAACTGACCGGAACGTCGCCGGCCATGGCGACGACCGCGACGACGGTGTCCGGAGCTTCGGTGAGCTGCTTCAGGAGTTGCGTTCTGATCCTGGATCCGTCGGTCTCGAAGGCCTGATCGTGCACGATCGCCATGAGCTCCACCCCGGCCGCGTCGGTCACCTCGCGCAACGTGATCCCCTCAGGAGGAACGACGGCGGTGGACAGCACACCGGCCTCGGCCACCATCAGCGCCTCCTCCGGCTCGGACGTGAACCCGGCCGCGCGGAGCAGCTCGGGCAGGTCGTGCGGAAGGTCATGGGCGTAGAGCTTCCACTCGAATTCCAGCCCCAGCTCGGTGAAGTGCTTCACCTGCTCCAGGATCGCCGCGTCCGCGGACTCCGCGTCGAGGCCGGACCACAGGACGCCGTTCCAACCGCTCTCACCGCCGGTCTGCCGTGTTGTCGTCCCCGCTCTCTCGACCCGGGCTCCGGGGCCGTCGGGACGGGCGTTCCGCCGCATCTGGGCATCGAATGTCGCCAGCACTTCGTCATGATTCATCCGTACATTCGAGCAGTGAAAGGATGAACGGCGCAAAGGGGTTTCATTTCGTGACGGCTGGAACAGGGCGCCCCAGATGCCGAGCTGGAGATTTCACCGGGTGTGAACAGGCGTGCAGGTGCTCCGTGGTGTGGCCGAGACTGAGCGGTATGAGCCCCCAAGAGTCCCTCGACCCGCAGCGCGCACTGACCGATCTCTATGCGGCCTTCAACAGGCGCGACATGCCGGCGCTGCTCGCAGCGCTGGCGGTCGATGTCGTGTGGCCGAACGGCTGGGAGGGCGGCACCGTCCGCGGGCACGATGAAGTACGCGAATATTGGACGCGCCAGTGGGCTCACATCGAGCCGACCGTCGTACCCACCGGCTTCACGAGGGAGAGCGACGGTCGCCTCGCCGTCACGGTGCAAGCGCGACAAGGAGGGCGCGGTCATCATGGACGGCCAGGTCACGCACCTATATCGCTTCCTCGGCGGCCTCGTGACGGACATGGAGATCCGCCAGTGAGGAAGCGCGTGAGTTCCTGCGGCCTCGATGGAGGATCGGTCCCGCGTTCCCCGAGAAGCCGAAAGGGCCAATCCGATCAATCGGGTCGGCCCTCTGAGCAGCGTCGGAACGACAGTCGGCCGGCTCAGCGGACTCGGTCGTAGACGAGAGCCAACGTGCCGTGCTCGCCCGCGGCCTGGCTAGCGAGTGCCCACCGCCCCGCGGGCAGACCGTCGTCGAAGAGGCGCGGCCCGCCGCCGAGGAAGATCGGAAAGATCGTGATCGCCAGCCGGTCGACCTCGTCGGCCGCCAGCAGCGCCTTGATGACGCTCGCGCTGGACAGGACGAGGATGTCGCCGCCTTCGGTCGCCTTGAGGTCCGCGACCACCTCGGCGGTCGGCTTGTCGACGATCGTCGTCCGCTCCCACGGCGCCTCGCCGAGGGTTGAGGACAGGACCACCTTGTCGGTGTCGACGAGCCACTTCGCGAAGCCCTCGTCGCGCGGGTCGGCGCCCTCCATGCCGATGACGCCGGGCCAGAAACCGAGGAACCCCTCGGCGTTGACCCGCCCGAGCAGGGCCGTCGTCGCCGGCTCCCAGAGTCTGGTCAGGTGGTCGCGGGCGACGTCGGTGACGGCGTACGGCATCACCCAGCCCATGTCCTGGGGGTCGTCCGGCCCGGCGTAGCGGCCGTCGAGGGACAGGCTCATGTTGGTGACGACTCTGCGGCCGGCGGTCTGCTCTGTCACTTCGTGCTCCTTGTGTCGGTGTCGGCGTCGTCGGCGGTGCCGTCGGCGTCGTGGGTGTCGTCGGTGTCGTCGGTGTCGTCGGTGTCGTGGGTGTCGTCGGTGTCGTCGGTGTCGTCGGTGTCGTGCGAGTCCGCGGCGAGGGTCGCCGCGAGCTTGTCGAGGCTCTGGCCGAAGCCGATCTCGATGCCTGCGACGAAGTCCGCGGAGTCGACGGTGCTGTCGGTGATCCGGTAGTGGACCTCGAGGTCCGTGCCGGTGTCGGTGGCCCGGAGGCCGAGGTCGACGTGGGCGGTGAAGGAGAGGCCGCCGTCCGGAAGCAGAGGGGAGAGTCGATAGGCGAGGCGCTCACCGGGGCGAACGTCGTCGACGATTCCCTCCGCGCGCCCGGCGACCAGGTCGGAGCCGTCGGCGTCCTCCGCATCGCGGTACTCCTGGACGATCCGCCCACCCGGTCGCGCCTCGAAGACGAGCTCGGAGACGCGGAGGTCGTCGGGCGTCCACCATCGGGCGAGCAGGGAGGCCTCGGTCAGATGGCGCCAAACCAGCTCGGGGCTCCCCGCCAGCGGCCGGAGGAACCTGAACGAGCCGTCGGCCCACCCCGGCTCCTCCGCGGCGAGCCGCTCTGCGTCGAGGCGGAGCCCGTAGCGGTCAAAGGTCGCGCGCGGGCCGCCGACCTGGTCCGCGGTGTCTGCGAGTCGGCTGAGCGCCGCCGCCAGATCCCGCAGTGGACCGGGCCGGAGCGCGTAGATGCGGCGCTGGCCGATGCGCTCGGAGGTGACGACGCCTGCGCGCTCGAGGGTCTGCAGGTGCTTGGTCGTCTGCGGTTGGCGGGCCTCGGCGAGTTGGGCGAGGACGCCGACCGAGCGGGGCCGCTCGGCCAACAGGCTCACGAGCCGCCAGCGGGCCGGGTCGGCCAGCGCGATGAGGAGTGCGTCCATGGGCACGAGTATTCTCGACAGAGAATATTCGTGTCAAGGAATAATTTGATGGATCGCCCGGTGCCGCCGTCCAGGTCATCTCCGGAACCTAGGACGGCGTCACCGTTCCGCCGCCACCCAGCGGGAGGAGCGTCAAGCTCACTCCGTGTCGGTCACCTCGATTGCGGCGCCGGGGCAGACGGCGGCGGCCTCGCGGACCGCGACGTGCCGGCCCTCACCGGGCTCGTGTTCGAGCAGGATGACGATGCCGTCGTCCTCGCGCTGGTCGAACACCTCCGGCGCGATCAGCACGCATTGGCCGGCGCCGCAACATTTGTCTTCGTCCACGGTGACTTTCATGTCGGCTTCCTCTCTGCGGGCCGCGCACGGCGGTGCCACGTCACCAGCGGACCGGGACCGTACGCAGGCCGCCGACGGCCAGCCCTTCCACGCGCTCCAGCTCCTCCACGGGAACGGCCAGCTCCAGAGAAGGGAGCCTGCGCAGCAGGACCTCGAGCACGACCTGCAGTTCGGTGCGGGCCAGCGCCTGGCCGAGGCAGGAGTGGGCGCCGACGCCGAAGGCCAGGTGCGCGTTGGGGCTGCGGCGCAGGTCCATCTCCGCGGCGCCCTCGAAGACGCTCTCGTCGCGGTTCGCGGCGGCCATGCTGCACACCACGGTGGTGCCGCGCGGCAGGACCGTTCCGCTGACCTCGGTCTCGTCGCGCAGATAGCGCGGCAGGCCGAAGCCGGAGTTGGCGTCGAGCCGCAGCGCCTCCTCCACCGCGGTGCGGATCAGCGACGGGTCGGCCAGCAGCCGCTCCCACCGGCTGCGGTCCGCGAGCAGCATGGAGACCATCTTGCCGATCATGTTGGCGGTGGTCTCGTGCCCGGCGACCAGCAGCGCCATGCCGGTGACCAGGATCTGGAGGTCGGTCAGCCCGCCGTCCTCGGGGCCGCCGGCCGCGATCAGCTCGCTGAGGACGTCGTCCCCCGCCTCGGCGCGCTTCGTCGCGACGTGGTCGGACATGTACTGGAAGAACTCGCCCTGGGCGGCCTCCATCTCGGCCCGGCTGTAGCGGGTGAGGTTGAGCAGGGCGTCGGACCAGTAGGAGAACCGTTCCCGGTCGGCGGCCGGGACGCCGAGCATGTCGCAGATGACGTACACCGGAAGCGGAAAGCCCAGGCCGGCCTTGAGGTCGCAGGGCGGGCCGCACTTGACCATGTCGTCGATGAGCCGCTCGGCGATCTGCTCCATCGACGGCCGGAGCGCGGCCATGCGCTTGGCGGTGAACCACTTGCCGACCAGGCGCCGCCAATGCTGGTGCTCATCGCCTCCGTCGGGGATGATCTGCGCCATCTCGCTGCTGAAGACCCCGTCCCCCTCTGCCGAAAGCCGCGCGGCGTCGGGCGCGTTGAGCTGGCGGGTGAAGCGCGGGTCGGCGAGCACCCGCTTGACGTCCTCATAGCGGGTCAACAGTGTCGCCTGGTCACCGCTGGGCAGCGTCACGTGGGCCACCGGGCACTTGCTCCGCAGCTCCGCCCATTCCGCGGGCGGCTCGAGCGCCGCGTCACTGGGAATCGGGTAGCTCAGGACCTGCTCGTCGAGGCTCATCGGGCATCTCCTCCGCGTGGATGGTCGATCGCCTGCGGACAGGCGGCTGATGGGGTTCCTGTTGCGTCGCAGTCCTCTCGGTGGTCGCGCCGTTCAGAAGATTACCCTACATGTGTAGGAAAACGTACATGTGTAGTCAGAAGGTAAGCTGGCGGTGTGGTCACGACCAGGGAGAGCAACACCTCGTCGGGTGACCGGCGTGTGCGCCGCACCCACGCGGCCTTAGCGAGCGCGCTGATCCAGCTCGTCGAGGAGCAGGACCTGTCCCGGATCAGCGTCGCCGACGTCGCCGAACACGCCGGCGTGAGCCGCTCGACCTTCTACGACCACTACCGCGACGTCCACGAGCTGGCCGAGGCCGCCTGTACCGCGATGATCGACGACTTGATCGGCTCTCTGCCCGCGCCGGGCCCCCACTCGGCCGACCCGGTGCGGGACGCGACGCAGTCGCTGGAGGCGTTCTTCGCGAGTCTCGCCGAGCACGCCGGCCTCTACCGCGCCCTCCTCGGGCCCCAGGGCAGCGCGCGCCTCGTCGACCACATCCGCCGGCGCATCGCCGCGGCCGTCTACGACCTCGTACGCCAGGCCGCCGCCGGTGGTGATCTCCTGGAGCGTGGCGGCTCTCCGGTGGACATCCCGCACGACGTTCCCGCCGTGTTCACCGCCGGGGCGCTCATCGGCGTGGCCGCCGACTGGCTCCAGCGCGGCTGCCCCCTGCCTCCCGCTGAGATGGCCGCTCTGACCTGGCCGCTCTTCAGCGCGCTCTACCGTCTCGACGTCGACGCGCTCCTCCGCTGAGGCCGGGCTCGGAGCGCTCCGGCCGTGGCGGCACGCCACCGCATCCGTCCGGACCTCACGATCACCTGCTTGTGCTGATCTCCGCACCGGCCAGGAGGTCGCCTTCAACTCGCGCGTTCGGAGGATGGACTCGTCATCGTCCTGACGCAGATGCCGGATGAGTGTCATGCCGTTCGATGCGCGAGCCTGCGACATGCGCGGACACGGCTCGCCGAGCCTCCTCGCCGCGGGCGAGCATCGCGACGCCGCAGGCCATCACCGCGGCGGTGACCAGAGTGAGGGCGAGCCCCCCGAACCGGATCCCCTCACCCAGGACGGTGAATCCGATCACGATCGCGGCCACGGGATTGGCGATGGTCTGGGCCGCCAAGGGCAGACCCAGGCCGAAGTCACGATAGGAGGACTGCGACAGCGCCACCCCTGCCAGCGCGAAGCAGCCGACCAGTCCGCCCGCCATGAGGACCGTCCAGCCAGTCACCGCGAGCACCACGGGAACCAGTGCGGACGCGGTGCCGAAGGCGATCCCGGCTCCGGCGGCCAATGACAGCGCACGGATCATCGGGGAAGGTGCCGCGGAGACGGCCATGAGCGCGGCGGTCACGCCCGCGCTCACACCGCCGACCACGAGCACCTGGTACGCGCTGAGGGCGGGCGGACCTGCGGGAAGCATCAGCGACACCAGTCCCGCCAGCGCGATCACGATGAGCGTCGCCCCGGCCCACTCGGAGCGGGATGTCGCGGACGGCTCGCGCCGCATCGGCAGCGCGAAGACCAAAGTCAACGCGCCCAATGGCTGGACGATCGTCACCGGACCGAACCTCAGAGCGGCGACGTGCAGCGCGCCTCCGGCGAGGTTCAGCCCCAGGGCCCACAACCATCGGAACGCGTCCATCGTGGGTGTGAGGGCGATGCGCCGCTGCGCGATCGCCCCCAGGGCATAACACACCGACGATGCCACGCACAGGGCCAAGGCGAGCACCGTGTCGTTCATGCCTCAAGACTCACCGATGTCACATGCCGTGACGTCCGCCCTGGGAATGGTCCTCGCCTACCGCGCTCGCTGTAGACGCCCGAGGCCACGCCGACACCACCGCCTGCGCCGGCGGCCTTCGGGGTGGCGGCGGATGCTCAGGTTTGATCGTTCTCCACGGGGAGACCCGACCGGGTCCAGCCCTCGATCCCCTCGGAGTACAGGCGTACATCGCGGTATCCGAGGTGCCTCAACTCGGCGACGAGGTCGGGGCCTCGGGTGCAGGCGGAGTCCGTCGAATAAGCGACGATCGCCGCGGATCGATCCGGCAGCAGATCGTCCGCCGACTTCGCGGCATCCTCGGCGGTCAGGTTCAGGGCACCGGGCAGGTGCCTGCGCCGATAGGCGGGTCCGGGCAGCCCGTCCACGACGGTGACCGTACCGGTGTGCATCGCGGATCGGAGCTCGGCCCGGGAGATCGTCGCGACGGCCGGTGCGCCCTGCCCGACAGCGTGGCCGTCGCGGGCGAAGGGCGGCGGGTCCGCCGGGGACTGGAGCGGACCGCTGAGCTGGATGTTGACGATCAGCCAGCGCTCATCCCGTCGTACGGCCACGAGGGTGAGCCTGAATGACCCGCTGACGTCACGTCCCATGGCGGTGGTGCGCTGATCCTGAACTCCTGCCACGATCGCGGTGTCGCCGTAGAACCGCACCTGCGGCTCGAGGATCTCGAAGCGGTGATTCTTCAGGGATCCCTGGTGGCGGGCGGCCCACTGCTGCTTGCCGAGGGTGAACCCGACGGGGCCGATGCCGGCGAAGTCCGCTGCGAGGAGGTCGTCATAGGCGTCGACGTCGCCGTCCATCTCGGCCTGCGCCCAGCGGTTGACGAGATCGAGTATCTGTTGCGGACTCATGGTGATCTCTCCCTTTCTCCTTCGGGTCCATCTTTAAGCGGAGGAAAACCCTCCGATTCACTGTCACATGGCAAGAGGACTCCGACAAGACCAAGTGGAGAATTTTCCTCCAGTTACTGGCTATGCTGCCGGCATGAAGCTGGAGGGGGCGGGACGATGGCCAGGCCGCTGAGGGCCGACGCTCGACGCAATCAAGAGCAGATCCTGCTCGCCGCGCGGGACCTGGTGGCCGAGTCGGGGCACGACGTGCCGCTCGACGAGATCGCCCGCCGCGCGGGAGTCGGCATCGGCACGTTGTATCGCCGGTTCCCCGACCGGGAAACCCTGCTGCACGCGCTCGCTCTGGACGCGTTGACCAGGACGGCGGCGGCGGCACGCGCGGCCGTCGAGCAGGAGCCCGACCCGTTCGCCGCGCTCGCGCGTTATCTTCGCGAGGCGCTCGAACTGCGGGTATCCGCGGTGTTGCCGGCCTTGATGGACGTGCTCGACCTCGAAAACGACCCCGAACTGGGCCCCATGCGCGATCTGTCCGCCCGCGCCGTGCGGCAGATCCTCGCCACGGCGCGGACGGCCGGCGTGCTGCCTCCCGACGTCACCTTCGAGGACGTCGGGATGATGCTCGTGCGAATCGCCCGCCCCCTCCCCGGCCCGCTGTCCCCGGAGGCGAAGCACGACCTCGCGCGCCGTCATCTGGAGCTGTTCATCCGTGGCCTCGGGGCGCTCACCGCGCGCGAGACCATCCGGTAGTCCTGGAGCGCCTCCGGAGGAGGAACCCGCGGCCCCGGAATGGGGGGGTTCGAGGGCATCCGCGTGGACCGCAGGTCAGCCGACGCCGCCGATCGATCACCGGGCCCCGGGGGGTCACGGATGCGCGCCACGCGGACGGATTCGGCCGAATGGCGCTAAGTGGGATAGAACTCCAGCAGACATCGGGTGTATCGCCACCCTTGACTCTTGACGATGCGGTAACAACGGGCTAACTTCCCAAAAACCGGGCCGATAGCTCGGATGTCTCGCCGCGTAAATGCGGTCTCGCTTGCTGACGCCATGACCTCCGTCCCTCCCCCCTCGGATGAGGAGCGCCTGAGTGATCCCTCGACTGGAGCGCCCCCGCCGCGGTGGGGCCGATCAGTGCACACGATCAGTGCGGACCAGCCAGACATCTGTTCCGAAGCAGCCCCTCTCCGCAAAGAAAGAAGCCCATGAGGACGTCACATGCCCTGGTCCGGGCATTCATGCCACGAAAGATAACGTTATCCCTCGCCATGGCTCTCGCGATGGCGAGCGGCGTCGTCACCACATCCGCTGCCCCGGCATCGGCCGAGACACCGACGAGTGAATGGGCCACGCTGTCGCAGAAACTCGCCGGAATCACCGGTGACTGGAACAACGAGAACTACCCCGGTGCGATCAGCCAGACGATGCCGAACACGGCCTACCTGGGTAACGGTGACGTCGGGGTGAGCTCCGCCGGCTCCCGCGGGGTCAAGACCTTCATCATCTCCAAAGGCGACTTCTGGAACGGCGGCTCCTCGATCCAGACGGCCGGACTCGGCGGTGTCACGCTGCAGGCGGTGGCTCCGGTAGAGACGTCGCTCAATCTGGCGCTGAACAAGCCGGTGGCCGTATCCACCAACTCCAGTAACGCGAGCCGCGCGGTGAACGGCCAGTGGACCCCCAACTCGGGATTCGAGGGCTGGTTCTCCGACGTCGGCAAGCCGCAGTGGTTCCGCCTCGACCTCGGGGCGCCGACGACGGTCGGGCGCATCGTGCTGCGGCACGACGCCGCCGCCCGTCCGGGTCAGGACGCCAACACCCCCAAGGTGTTCTCGATTCAATACAGCGACGACACGACCGCCCCCGGCACAGATCCGAACGCTCCGGGGTGGACGACGCTGACGTCATCCACGAACAACACGGCGAACACCACGGACATCAGCTTCACCCCGGTGTCAGCGCGTTGGGTGCGCGTGTACTACGTGCAGCCGACACAGGAGTCGACGCCCGACTCGACCCAGAACCCGCGGGCGCGCCTCGGCCAGATCGAGGTGTACGCCGACCCCAACGCGACGACTCCTCCTCCCGCGCCGCCCTTCCACGAGCGACAGAACATCCTCGACCCGTCGATCGACACCGACATGTCCATGGACGACGCGCACCTGACCATGCACACCTGGCAGGGCAGCGACAGCAACGTCGTCGTGACGGAGCTGACCTCGCACGCGACCGACCCGGTCGACCTGCAGCTTTCGACCTGGTCGGGCGCCGGCAGCGCGAACGGCGGCTACACCGAGACCTCCGGGGTCGACGATTCGACGCTGTGGGCGACCAGGGAGACCCAGAACATCCCGACGGCCAAATGGGTGTCCCGGGCAACGCTTGCGACGAGGGTGATCGGCGCCGAACTGCAGAGGCCGGCCGCGACGAACACCTCGACCTCAGCGACGGCGAAGGCGACTTTCAGGCTTGAGCCCGGCACCACCGTGCAGATCGTCACGGGTGTGGGCGGCGGCGGCCGGAACCCCACCGACACACTCGCGACCGCCCAGGATCTCATCACCGGCCAGACCACGGCATCCCTCACAGAGCTCGCGCAACGCAAGGCGGACTGGTGGAAGGCCTACTGGCTGCAGTCGTGGGTCGACCTCGGTGACCCGGTCCTCGATCGCTACTACTACGGGGCGCAGTACGAGATCGGGTCCGCCTCGCGGCCCGGGAAGCTCGCACCGGCGTTGTACGGGATCTGGTTCACCACCGACCAGCCGATGTTCTCCGGCGACTACCACCTCAACTACAACGCGCAGGCGCCCTTCTACGGCGTGTACTCCAGCAACCGGCCGGAACTGTCCCTGCCGTACTACCAGGTGGTCAAGGACTACGTCCCGGCGGCGAAGGCCCGCGCCAAGAACGACGTGTCCCGCATCAAGCCCGACTACGTCGCGACACGACCCGACCTCGCGGGCGGCGCGGACGGCGTCCTGTTCCCCGTCGGCATCGGGCCATGGGGCAGCACGAGCGGCGGGCAGGGAAGCGGCCAGTTCCCCGGCTCGTACCTGCAGCAGACGAGCAACGGGTTGTTCAACGCCATGCTCTACGTCGACTACTGGAAGTACACCCAGGACAAGGCATTCCTGCAGAACGAGGCGTACCCGTACCTCAAGGAGATCGCCGCCTTCTTCGAAGACTGGCTCGACGACGGCGGCACCCCCGGTGGGCGGCTCAACCTCTGGGCCGGACCACACGAGAACACCTGGGGCCGCAACTCCAGCCCAGACGTCCCGTTCCTGCGCACCACGCTCAAGACCCTCATCGAAGCGAGCAAGCTCCTCAACGACGACCCGAATCAGCGGGCGGTCTGGGAGGACATGCTCAACCGGCTCGCGCCCACGCCGACCACGACTCGCAACGGCGCCTCGGTCTACGCGCTCGCCGACGACGGCACGATGATCGGGGAGAACGGGCAGCCCGGCCCGAACTTCCGCTCCGGCGACAACACCGTGAACCTGGAGGTCATCCAGCCCGGCGACGAGGTCGACATCTTCTCGTCACCGGCGGACCTCGCACGGGGCCAGGCGTCCGTGCAGCAGATGAACTCCTGGGGCCAGCTCAACGCCTTCGCGAAGGTGTTCGCCCAGGCCGCCCGCGTCGGTTACGACCCGGAGACCCTCATCACCCGGCTCAAGACGCAGCTGAACGGCACCATCGGCCTCGCCCCCAACCTCGCCGTGGCCGACGGCTTCCATGGCATCGAGAAGGCGGCGGCCACCGAGGGGCTCAACAGCATGCTCCTGTACGGCGACGGCGAGAAACTGGCGGTCTTCCCCGACTGGCCGGCGAACCGCGACGCGAGCTTCCACCGCCTCCTGGCGAAGGGCGCGTTCGAGGTGTCCGCCGCGCAAACCGGGGGTGTGGTGCACTCGCTGGAGATCACGAGCAAGGCCGGCGGCAACCTGAGGCTGAAGAACCCGTGGCCGACATCAGCCGTCACAGTGACCGACGACAAGGGCCACTTCACCGCGGTGACCGTCCACGACGGCTTCCTCGAGTTCGACACGAAGGCGGGAAACACGTACTACTTCTCGACCACCGAGCCGGGGTGCACGACCATCCAGACCACGAACCACACCGGGCCACTGGTCGTCTCCTCGGGCGTGCTGTGCCTCGACGGCGCCACTCAGACCGGGCCAGTGGTCGTCCGAGCGGGCGCAGGCCTGCTGACCACCGCCGGTGCGAAGGTCAGCGGACCGGTGGAGGCCTCGGGTGCGAGTGTGGTGGCCCTCTGCGACACGACGGTGACCGGCTCGGTGAACGTCAACGGCGCCACATCGGTCACCATCGGCGACCCGGCCCGGCGATGCGCCGTCAACACGGTGACCGGCCCGGTGTCGGTCACCGGCACCGGGGGAACCACCGTGATCTCCGGCAACAAGATCACCGGTCCGTTGAACTGCGCGGGCAATCGACCGGCCCCGGTCGACAACGGAAAGCCCAACACCGTCACCGGCCCCAAGCAGGGTCAGTGCGCCACGCTGTGATGTGACAGGACCGCTCCAGATCGGTGCTGGGGCCGAGCCGGCGCTCGACCCCAGCACCCTCCCTGTCACAACCACAGCGCCCGTCGCCGCATGGGCCTCTCCGCACGCCGTCGTCACGCCGACGCGGCCGGGAATACGATGACCTCACCTGATCATCGAAGGGCCTGTGAGAATGGCGGCCGGACCGACATGCGTCGACTGAACGCTCTCGCCGAGCGTGTCGCGACGCGTCTCGACCTGCTCGCCGACCGGATGGTCGACGCCTTCGTAGCGGAGATCCCCCTCTATGCCCACCTGCCCAGGGAGCAGTTGGAGGGTGAGGTCCTCCAGATCTGCCGGCACAACCTGCGGCTCTTTCTCCGCGTCCTCAGCCATGACGAACTGCCGGATGAGCGAGAGCTTCTGATCGTCCGCCGCAGCGCGGCCCGGCGGGCGGAGGAACATGTGCCGCTGGAGATGGTGCTCGCGGCCTATCGCGTGGGATCGAGGATCGGGTGGCAGGAACTCTGCGACGACGCGCATCAGGACGAGCGTGCGGACCTGTTCGAGGCCGCGCACCTGGTGATCACGTTCAATAACGTCGTCACCGGCGCGGTCGCCGCGGCGTACCTCGAGGAGCGGCAGGCGATCCACGACGAGGATCGGGAGGCGCGTCGCCGACTCGCGGAGGCGCTCCTCGCGGGAATGCCCGCACGCCAACTGGCCGAGCGCGCCGGCCATCGACTGGCCGTCGGATATCACGTGCTGGCGGTTCGGGTCGAGTCCTCAGTGGACGAGCGCGACGAGGAGGTGGAAAGCGCCGTGGCGGCCCGCCGCAAGTTGCGGCGGATGGAGCAGAGCCTGTCCGGCGACTCCGCTCATGAGCCGCAGTCGCTCAGCGTCCTGTCGCCCGGCGGCGGTGTGGTCCTCCTCCCGCGCACAGACCCGGACGACCGTGCCACCCGGGCCGCGGGCATGGTGGCGCGCATGGCGAAGGCCGCCGACGCCCCGGTGCTCGCGGCGGTCGCGACGGGAGCGGATCTGGGCGGCGTGCCCCCCGCGGCGGCGGAGGCCGACCATGTGCTTCGGCTCGCCGTACGGCTGAACGCCGCTCCTGGAACGTACACACTCGACGACGTCCTGCTGGAGTACGTGCTGACGAGCGCCGGGGAGGTGGGCCGGCGTCTGGCCGACGTCCTCCAGCCGCTGGAATCCGGGCCCGAACTCGTGCAGACCCTCGCCGCGTGGTTCGCCAACGATTTCCACCGGATGCGTACGGCGGCCGCGTTGCACATCCATCCCAACACCCTCGACTACCGGCTGACCCGGATAAACGAGCTCACGGGGTACTCCGTCGGGTCGGGGCGGGGCGTCCTCGTGCTGGGTGCGGCGCTGACCCTGCAGGCGCTTGGGAGAAATCACAACGAACGGTCCTGAACTCTCGGGTGAACGCCGATAGTTGTCGGACGTGTGATCGAGTTAACATCCCACGACGCCGATTCTGGCTTTAGCCGAGGAAGTTGCATGAATCGCTCGTTCGCTTTGTTCAGCGCGCTGGCCGTCACGGCCGCCCTGATGGTGAGCACTCCTGTCGCCGCGGCCGCAGGAGCACCGACCCCGCCCCCCGGTCCCAGTGCCGGTCCCGGTGCCGGACACGGTCCCGACCGCGGCAGCCCGCAATCCGGCTGCGACCCGATCGACCCGTCCGCCTGCCTGCTGCCGTTTCCCGACGACTATTTCACCGTTCCCGACCCGTCCACGGAGACCGGCCGACGGATCGCCTTTTCACCGGGGATGATGCCGCAGAACATCGCCGGCACGCCGATCGACCCGACGGAATGGAACCGAAACGACGGGTTCAGCCCCGGCACGCCGATCCTCACCAGGGTGCCCGGAGTCGATTTGACGAAGACCAAGGCGGCTCCGATCACCGACATCGGCGCCTCACTCGACGATGACGCGCCGATCGTGCTGCTCAACAGCCGCACCGGCAAGCGCACGGCGTACTGGGCGGAACTCGACGCCAACGCGACCGATCCCGCCCGCCAGGCTCTGATCATCCACCCGGCCGCGAACCTCGCGGAGGGAACGCGCTATATCGTCGCGCTCCGCTCGATGCGCGACCGGACGGGCCGGCTCATCCCGCCCGGCCCCGCCTTCGCGGCGTACGCCGACTCCCAGCACGGCGGCGGGAAGCACGGCGCCGGGAAGGTCGACTCGCGGCGTCTGGCGCAGATGAACAAGATCTTCGCGACGCTCGAGAAGTCCGGGGTGAAAAGGCAGAGCCTCTACCTCGCCTGGGATTTCACGGTCGCCGGCGAACGTGGCCTCTCCGAGCGGATGCTGCACATCCGCGACGACGCCTTCCGGCAACTCGGCGACAGGGACCTGGACGACAAGCGCGTCCAAGGGCGCTCTCCGCGGTTCGCCGTCGACTCGGTGCAGGACTTCAGCGAGTGCGGCGCCGACGGGTGTCAGACGGGCGAAAACGACCAGGTCGCCCGCCGCGTCGCGGGACGCGTCTTCGTGCCGTGTTACCTCGATGAGAGCGGTTGCCCATCCGGGGCGACGTTCCATTACTCGAACGGCTCCTCTTCGCCGACCCAGATCCCCGGCAACGAGCGGGCCGCGAACTTCATCTGCAACATTCCCCGCTCAGCCGTCTCAGGCGGGCGGATCCACAAGGTGCACCCGTCGCTGTACGGCCACGGCCTGCTCGGCAGCGCCGGCGAGGTCGATTCCGGCAAGCTGTACACGCTCGGCGACGACCACGGCATCATGTTCTGCGCGACCGACTGGATCGGCCTCGCGCGAGACGACCGTGCGACCGCCGCCGAGGCCTATGGCGACTTCTCGAAGTTCCCGACGGTCGCCGACCGCGGCCAGCAGGGAATGCTCGACTTCCTCTATCTGGGCCGGGCGATGATTCATCCGGACGGCTTCGCGGCGAACCCGGCCTTCCAGTTCGACGAGAACGGCCGGACCGAATCGGTCATCGACACCCGTGAACTGCTCTACCTGGGCGGGAGCCAGGGCGGCATCATGGGCGGCGCCCTCACCGCGGTGGCGCCCGACTTCACCCGTGGCGTGCTCGGCGTTCCCGGCATGAACTACAGCTTGCTGCTCAACCGCAGCGTCGACTTCGCACCCTTCCAGGCGATCTTCGACCAGAACTATCCCGACAAGCTCGACCAGCAGATCATCTTCGGGCTGTTGCAGATGTTGTGGGATCGGTCGGAGGCAGGCGGCTACGCGCACCACATGACGACCGACACCTATCCGAACACTCCCGCGCACCAGGTGCTCCTGCTCGCGTCCTACGGTGATCACCAGGTCTCCACCTGGTCCGCGGGGGTCGAGGCACGCACCATCGGCGCCCGCATCCGCACGCCCATCCTCGACCCTGGGCGGTCGCGGGAGAAGACGCCGTTCTGGGGAGTTCCCCGGATGGAGCACTCGCCGTACCGCGGGCCGGCGACCATCACGCTGTGGGACATCGGGCCGCTGCGCACCGTAGACGGTGAGGTCGAGGGGACACCGCCGCCGCCCGTCGAGAACGTGCCCAACAGCGAGGGCGTGGACCCGCACGGGCCGGACGCCACGGAGACCGCGGCCGGCCAGGAGCAACTGGCGACCTTCCTCCTCGACGGCGTGGTCGTCGACACCTGCGGCGACCACCCCTGCTACCTCGACCGCTGGACCGGGCCGTGACCCGTCTCGTGCCCGCAAGCCCCGCGACCCCCTAGGAGTGCACCTGCGGTCCCCATCCGGCGGGCGGCGCATGCGCCTCGCCGTCATCGCGTCACTGTCCATCGCGTCAATGTCCATGGCCTCCCTCTTCACCGCGGCCGGCCCCGCGGTCGCGTCCGCGACCGGCGGTCCGTCCCACGGCCCGTCGCACGACAACAAGAACGACAACGGGAACGGCGGCAAGCACGACCTGCAGATCACGGTGCTGTCCAGCCGTCCCGACCAGGTGTCGGGCGGAGACGCCCGGGTGCAGGTGCAGGTCCCGGACGACGTCTCCCCCCAGCGGGTCAAGATCCGCCTGAACGGCGCGGAGGTCACGCGCGACTTCTCCGCGGGTGATCAGCGGCGGACGCTCGTCGGTCTCGTCGACGGGATGCGGACCGGCGTCAACGTCCTCACGGCGGAGGCGGCCGGTGACCGCCACCGTGACGCACGGCTCACGCTGAACAACCACAGCATCACCGGGCCGATCTTCTCCGGCCCCCAGCAGGAGCCGTTCGTCTGCAAGACCGAGCAGTCAGGCCTCGGGCAGCCGTTGGTCGACAACCATGATCACGTGGGCCTGCCGGTCTTCGCGCTCGACGCGAATGGGCAGAAGACCGATCAGATCGCCGGGTGGAGCCGCGACTGCAGCGTCAAGCCGCGCGTCGACTTCGTCTCCCGGACCACGAGCGGTGGGTGGAAGCCGCTGCCGGCCGACGGCAGCCGGCCCGCCGACCTCGCCACCACCACGACGTCGGACGGTCGCGTCGTCGACTTCGTCGTCCGCTGGGAGCGCGGCACCATCAACCGGTTCATCTACAGCATCGCGATGCTGAGCCCCCTGAAGGTGGATGCGAACCACGCAGCCGACTCGGCCTGGAACAGGCGCCTGATCTACAGCTTCAGCTCGGGCGGCGTCGGGATCGGGCACACCCAGGGCGAGCTCGGCACCACGATCGACGACATGTTCGAGGCCGAAGAGGGGTTGGCCGCCGGCTACGCGGTCGCCTACTCCACCGGCAACGACACCGGGAACCACTACAACCTTCAGGTCGGCGGCGAGACCGCCCTCATGGTGAAGGAGCGGTTCATCGAGGAGCACGGCGAGCCGCTGTACACCGTCGGCGTCGGCGCCTCCGGCGGCGGCCTTCAGCAGTACGTGTACGGGCAGAACCATCCCGGTCTCATCGACGCCGCCATCCCCGTGTACGCCTATCCGGACATGGTCACGCAGGGCATCCACGTCGGCGACTGCGAGTTGCTCGAGTACTTCATGGACGTCACCGACGCGGGCAACCCCAAGTGGCATAACTGGGACAACCGCAAGCTGCTCGAAGGGATGAACTCGAGCAGCACGGTCCGCAACCCGTACACGGGCAAGCCCGGCTCCAGCGAGTGCGTCAACGGCTGGCGCGGGCTCAGTCCGCTGACGCTCAACCCGCACTACGGGTCTGCCGGCTCCAACCAGGGTCTGATGGAGCCGAAGGGCGTCATGGACACGGTGAAATGGACCCATTTCGATGATCTGCGCAACATCTACGGGGTGAAGCCGGACGGCTTCGCGCGCAGGACCTTCGACAACGTCGGCGTCCAGTACGGCCTCCGGGCACTCAACGACGGGACCCTCACCCCCGAGGAGTTCCTGCACCTCAACGCCACCGTCGGCGGGTGGAAGGACCCGGAGGACATGGTGCAGGAGGGCGCGCCGTTCGTGCCCGGCGGCACGTTCGACCCGTGGAGCTCGCGCAACATGACCCTGAGCCCGGACGGCGGCGCGACTCCTGCGCCGCGCACCGAGGGCGACGTCGGCGCGATCGAGGCGGCCTACCGGTCCGGCATGGTGTTCCGCGGCAGGATCGACATCCCGATCATCGACTGGCGGCACTACCTCGAGGACGAGCTGAACATGCACAACAGCCGTCAGTCGTTCGCCAGCAGGGAACGCATCATCGAGGCGCAGGGGAACGCGGACAACCAGGCCATCTGGTTCACGGACGCGCGGCCGGGCGGCGCCCAGTCGACCCAGCTCCCCGAGGCGTTCAAGGCCGTCGACACGTGGATGGCGAACATCCGGAAGCACCCGGAGCGCACCGTGGGCCAGAACAAGCCCTCGGAGGCCACCGACCGGTGCTTCGCCACCGACGGGCGGCTCATCGCCTCCGGCTCGCACGTCTGGGACGGCGTCCTCGACCACAGGGCGGACGGGGCCTGCACCGAGCAGTTCCCGATCCACTCCACGTCGCGCATCGTCGCCGGCGGGCCGTTCGACGAGGACATGTACAAGTGCCGGCTCCAGCCGGTCGACAAGGCGGTGGCCAGGGGCGACTACGGTTCGTGGCGACCCAGCTCGGCGCAGAGGGCCACGCTGAAGCAGATCTTCCCGACCGGCGTATGCGACTACACCAAGCCGCCGGTGGGCCGCCCGTAGCCGCTGCCGGGCGACGGTGTGACCCGGGCTCGACCGGTCACCGCGGTGTCTCCGGCCGCCGTGTCTCCGGCCGCCGTGTCTCCGACCGTCATGACGACGGCCGGAGACACGGCGTGGCCACAGACCATGGCGGCCACCGCGCGATCTCACATCAGAGGCTTGACCCAACGAGACCACTCAGGCTGAGACACGTAGCCGGCGGCTCCCCAGACATGATGGGCCAGTTCGTTGTCCAGCAGCACCATCGCGTCGGCCCGGAACGCGCCGAAGGCGGCGAAGCGCTCCTCGGCTGCCCGGAGCAGCGCGGTCCCGATCCCCTGCCTCCGACGGGCGGGGTCCACGGCCAGTCGGTAGAGGTGGGCCCGCCAACCGTCCCAGCCGGCGATCAGCGTGCCGGCCATCTCCCCGTCGACCTCGGCGATGAGGACGGCCTCGGGATCATGCTCGATGAGCGCTTCCACCTTGGCGGAATCGTCGTGGCGGTCGGTCCCTTCGGCGGCCACGCGCCAGAAGGCGAGCAGGGCCTCGACATCCTCAACCCGTCCGTGCCGGATGATCGCGTCCATGCCGGGAAATTATCAGCCTCGCACGGGGCAGGAGCCGCCCGGTCGCCGAGGAAGTCCACTACCTCCACGGCCCGTACGGCGCCGGCCGTCCCGAGCACGTGTACTTCGAGCGAGAGCGGCCCGTCGCCGATGCTTACGAGCGCGCGCTGGCCGCCGGAGGCACCTCCGGCAAAGTCGTCATCGAGATCACCTGACGCGACCGTCAGATCTCCGACGGCCCACGAGCGGATCATGGAAACAGACCCTGGTGACGAGGGCGGCGTCTATGTTCTCACCCGGCCGGCCCTGGACTCCAGGTAGCGTTGCTCGGCGATGCTGGCGGTGGCCTTCGCGGCGCGCCGGTAGTGCTCGTACGCCCCGGCCGTGTCGCCGGTCTTCTCCAGCAGATGCGCCCGTACGGACAGCAGCCGGTGATGCCCGGCCATCCTCTCGTCACCGTCCAACGTGGACAGCAGGTCCAGCCCGGTCCGCGGCCCCTCGATCTCGGCGAGCGCGATCGCCCGGTTGAGGGTGACCATCGGGTTGGGCGCGATCCGTTCCAGGATCAGGTAGAGGGCGTGCACCTGCGGCCAGTCGGTCGCCTCCGCCGTGGCCGCGTCGGCGTGCGTGGCGGCTATGGCGGCCTGCAGCTGGTAGGGCCCCAGCGCCGGACCGGCCAGCGAGGCCTTGACCAGCTCGATGCCCTCGTCGATCAGTTCGCGGTCCCATTTCGTGCGGTCCTGCTCGTCCAGCGGCACCAGATCGCCGGCCGCCGTCGTCCGAGCCTCCCGGCGGGCGTCGGTCAGCAGCATCAGCGCGAGCAACCCGGTCACCTCGCCGTCCTCGGGCAGTTGCGCGTGCACCATCCTGGCCAGCCGGATCGCCTCGTGCGCGAGGTCCACGCGGTGCAACTCGCTGCCCGAGGAGGCGGTGTACCCCTCGTTGAAGATCAGGTAGAGCACGTGCAGGACGACCTGGAGCCGCTCCTCGCGCTCCGCATCGCCCGGAAGGGTGAACGAACTGCCGGCGGCCTTGATGCGCTGCTTGGCCCGGCTGATCCTGGCCGCCATCGTGGCCTCCGGCACCAGGAACGCGCGGGCGATCTCAGCGGTGTTCAGGCCGCCGACCGCCCGCAATGTCAGGGCGGTCTGGGAGGCCGCGGTCAGCGTCGGATGGCAGCACAGGAACAGCAGGACGAGAGTGTCGTCGGTGTCCGGCACGTCCTCGGGGACCACCTCGGCGGCCGTCGCCGACTCCCGCTCGCGGCGCGCGTGGTCGCTGCGCATCTGGTCGATGAGCCGCCGGGACGCGACAGTCACCAGCCAGCCGCGCGGGCTGCTCGGCACTCCCTCGGCCGGCCACTGCACGGTGGCGGCGAGGACGGCCTCCTGCACGGCGTCCTCACACCCTTCGAACTGGCCGTGCCGGCGTACCAACACGCCGAGGACCTGCGGCGTGAGCTCACGCAGCAGGTCCTCGATGGCTGATGTGGTCATGCCTCCAATTGTCCGTCAGCGAACATGACCTGCCGCACCTCGACCGCCAGCCCCTCGATCGCGGCGTCCGGGATCTGCGATGCCAGCTCGATCGCCCGTTCCTTGTTCTCGCAGTCGATCAGGTAGAAGCCGCCCAGATACTCCTTGGACTCCAGGAAAGGCCCGTCGGTCACCACCGGCTGGCCGTTGCGCACGGACACCACGGCGGCCTGTGACGGGTCGGCCAGCGCCTGCGTGCTGATCAGCTCGCCGGACTTCTTCAGCGCCTCGATGAACGCGCCGTGGCCATCGCCGATCGCCGCCTTCTCCTCGTCGGTCAGCGCGTCCAGCACGGCCGGGTTGATGTGCAGGTTGATCAGGAACTTCATCTCGTACTCCTCGTGGTTCGCGAGCCCCGGTCGGGCCCTTCGACCAGTTGGTCGGAGCCGCCGCCGCCGTCTTGACATCCCCCGCCAGGAAATCCGCACGACTTCTTCGTCATCGCATCGCCCGGACCACGAAGTCGTCATCTGGTCACGTCCCACCATGGCAGACGCGAGAGATTTCCTCCGTACCGATGTCAAGAAGCTCTCGGCCGCTCCGACCAACCGGCGAATCGTCGAGAGAACAGGAAGATCGGATATGCGTATCAACCGGGCATGGCTGGGACTGGTCGTCCTGACGCTGCCGACGTTGCTCGTCGCGATCGACGCCACGGCGTTGCTCCTCGCGCTCCCACAGTTGAGCGCCGACCTGGGGGCCACCAACGTCCAGCAGTTGTGGATCAGCGACGGCTACGGACTCATGGTGGGCGGCATGGTCATCACGATGGGCACGCTCGGCGACCGGATCGGCCGCCGACGGCTGCTGATGATCGGCGGAGCGGCGTTCGCGGTCCTGTCGGTCGTGGCCGCCTTCGCGGTCAGCCCGCTGATGCTGATCGTCGCGCGTGCGCTGCTGGGCGTCGCCGGCGCGACCCTCGCGCCGTCCACACTCGCCTTGATCACCAACATGTTCCGCGACGAACGGCAGCGCGGGCAGGCCATCGCGATCTGGGCGACCTGCCAGTTCACCGGCGGCGCGATCGGACCCGTGCTCGCCGGATTCCTGCTCCAGCACTTCTGGTGGGGATCGGTGTTCCTGGTCGCCGTGCCGGCGATGGCGTTGCTGCTGCTCGCCGGGCCGTTCCTGCTCCCGGAGTTCCGCAGCGACCAGGCCGGCCGGCTGGACCCGGCCAGCGTGGGGCTGTCGCTCGCGGCGGTGCTGTTGATGCTCTACGGCATCAAGCAGCTGATCGTCGAGGGCGTGTCGGCCGTGCCGACGGCGGCACTCGTCGTCGGCGCGGCCCTCGGATTCCTCTTCGTACGCCGTCAGCTGCGACTGGAGAGGCCGCTGCTGGACCTGCGGCTGCTGCGCGACCGCCCGTTCACGGCCATCCTCGTCGCGCTGACTTTCGCCGGCATCGCCATGGCCGGTACGGGCCTGCTGGTGACCCAGTATCTGCAGAGCGTGCTGGGCTTCTCGCCGGTCGCGTCGGCGCTGCTGTTCGCACCGATGGGCTTGGGCGTGGCGGTCGGCACCATGGCCGCTCCGGCGCTGGCCCGGCGGATGAAGCAGACGACCGCGATCGCCGGCGGGCTGGCGGGATCGGCGCTGGGCAGCCTGCTGCTGGTCGGCGCCGACGGTGCGAGCGCCCTGCCGCTGGTGATGATCGGCATCGCCGTGCTGGCGCTGGGCACCGGCCCGCTGTTCGCGCTGGGCACCGGGCTGGTCGTCGGGTCCGTTCCGCCGGAGCGCGCCGGCTCGGCGGCGTCGATGTCGGAGACCGGCAACTATTTCGGCGGTTCGCTCGGCTTCGCGCTGCTCGGTGTGGTGGCCGCGGTGGTCTACCGCAGCCGGATGAACGGCACGTCCGACTCGCTGGCCGGCGCGGTCGCCGCCAGCCGGCACCTTCCCGCCGGCCAGGGCGCGGAACTGCTGCACACCGCGCGAGAGGCGTTCACCGCCGGCCTGCACGTCATCGGCGTCATCGCCGCGGTCATCTTCGCCGGGCTGGCCGTACTGGTCCTGACCATGCGCCCGGCGACCCGGACCACCCCGGCCGCACTGCCCGACTACGAGGCGACTCGCTCATAGAGCCTGCCGGGCCCGGCGTCGTGGTCGTCGCATCCGAACACGACGCTCCGTCGTGACCGCCACGCACGACGAGCGTGGCCGTCAGCTCACTCCCATGGGGGTGGGCGGCGGCGCCGCGTGGGTGGTCAGGCGCGGGATCGCGGCGAGCAGTTCGCGGGTGTAGTCGTGCTGGGGATCGGCGAACACGGTACGCACGTCACCGGACTCCAGCACCCGCCCGTCCCGCATCACCAGCACCCGGTCGCTCGCGTGGTAGACGACGCCGAGGTCGTGGGAGATGAACAGGTATGCCACGCGCAGCCGGGCCTGCAGGTCGGCGAGCAGGTCGAGGATCTGCGCCTGCAGCGAGACGTCCAGCGCGGACACCGGCTCGTCGCAGACGATGACCTCCGGCTCGGTGGCCAGCGCCCGGGCGGACCGACAATCTGGACAGGCATTGGCGTAACGCCCGCACCGTCGCCAATCACAACCCCCGCTACTGGAAGGCCGCCGTGGTCGGCGCCTTCCGGCTCAACGGGACCGAGCCCCCCACCAACGGTCTGTTCTGAGCTCAGGACGTGCCAGGGATCAACGGCGGACGGCCAGGCACCGCGTGAGGTGATCGATCACCTCACGCGCGTCGTCCTCGATGCCGTGGATGAAAGTGGACTTGCGCCGCCGCAGCACGGGCAACCCCAGCGCGTACAGTCCCGGGCTGTCGACCACACCGCCCTCGTGGCGCAGCCGGCCCTTCGCGTCGACCACCGGCACGTCGAGCCACCCGTAGTCGGGCCGAAACCCCGTGGCCCACACGATCGTGCGGATCTCGCCGCTTCGCAGGTCGAGCTGCCAACGCGCCGACTCGGGCACATGTGTCGGCGCGAAGCGCTCGGGAGGATCGACCTCGGCCTCGCGCCCGTGAGCCCGGGCCCACTCGTCGAACGAGTCCAGCAGGCGCCGCATCTTGAGGTCCGCCAGCGAGAACACGTTACGCAGGCCGCCGGAGAACAGCGCACGTCCGTCACGCACGGCCGCCCAGCGGCCCACGAGTTCGACACCCGTCGCGGCGAGCACGTTGAGATCGAGCGTTCCGCGCTCGGGGGTCCCGACCAGCTGGGGCGAGGGTAACCGCCGGGCCCGCGTCAGATCGTCGACCTCGTCGTGGCGCTGGTCCCATACGCCCGACGCGTCCATCCACCACAGCACATCGCGTCCGCGGTACAGGCGCGGTAACCGCACGTGCTCCCCCACCGAGAGGATCACCGGCCGCCCCGACCGCTTCAGCTCCGCCGCCAACTGCACGCCGGTCGCCGACGCTCCCACGACGAGCACGCCTCCATCGGGGAGGTGGGTGGGGCCGCGGTAGTCGAACGGCGTCAGTTGCAGGACGGAGGCTGGCACCGCATCGGTGAACTGGGGCACCGTCGGCCGGTTGCAGGCGCCGCTCGCGATGACCACCGCCCGGCAGCCGATTTCGCCGCGGCTCGTCGTCACGTGGTATCCGTCGTCGGTTCGTCGCACCGATGTGACGTCCGTGCCGGTCCGGACGGGAGCGCGCGAGACGGCGGCGAAGCGCTCGATGAACTCGATCACTTCGCCCATCGTCATGTAGCCGTCGGGGTCCGGGCCCTCGTAGCGATGGCCCGGCAGGCGGCTCTGCCAATTGGGAGTGAGCAGCCGCAGGGAGTCCCAGCGTTCGCGTCGCCAGGAGTTCGCCACCTCGCCGCGCTCGAGCACGACGTGGTCGATCGACCGGTCACGGAGGAAGTGGCTCGCGGCGAGGCCCGCGTGTCCCGCGCCGATGACGACCGCGGTGGTGCGTTCGATGGCCCGGCCTCCTAGGCGACTTCGACGGTGACGTTCGTGGGGTTCGTGAGGGCGTCGAACACGGCGGAGCGCTTCTGGGACTGGGCGACCAGCGCTTCGATGTCCTCCTTCGAGGCGTCCGCGTCGATCGTGAACGTCACCTTGATGTCGTTGAAGCCGTTGCGCACGTCGCTGTCGGCACCGAGGATCCCGCGAATGTCGTGGTTGCCTTCGACCGTCGACTCGACCGACCGCAACTGGATGCCGCGATTTTGCGCGACGGACGCCACGCCTGCCGTCAGGCAGCCCGCCAGGCCGACGAGGAGGTACTCGATCGGCGTGATGCCGTTGTCCTCCGCCGCGAAGACCTCGGGGTGGTCGGCGGTGAACACCGTTTCACTCTTGTGGCTCTGCTCCTGCCCGAGGCCGAAGAAGTTCTGGATCGTCGTCGTGCTGTGGACGCCGTTCTGCCATTTGGAGGATGCCCGCCAGGTGAACTGAGCCGCCTCGGGTGCGCCCTTCAGCACCTCGCGTGCGTCGAGCAGAGCTTGGACGTTGACTCCGTTGTCGATCGTGGTCATGTCGCGTGTGCCCTTCCGCTCTTCCCTGCATTTCCCATCGGGATGCTTGACAATACCGTGGCCGGGCGGAATATGACTAGAGATATGATTCCGCCCATGGTGTCAGCCCCGACGCTCCCCGCCGACTCGGTCGGCATCGTCGAAACCCAGTACCTCGACCTGCCGGAACCGGTGGAGTTGGACTGCGGGCAGACGCTGCACCCGATCCGCGTGGCGTACGAGACCTACGGCACCCTCTCCCCCGAGCGCGACAACGTCATCCTGGTGTGTCATGCGCTCAGCGGCGACGCCCACGCGGCCGGCCTGTCGAAGACGCCGCCCCAGGGCAGCACCCGCGACGGGTTCGCGGCCGCGGACCGCGACGGCACGGCCGGCAAGGGACTCGGCTGGTGGGACGGGATGATCGGCCCCGGCAAGGCGTTCGACACCGACCGATTCTTCGTCATCTCCACGAACCTGCTCGGCGGCTGCCGCGGGACGACGGGGCCGTCGTCGATCAACCCGGCGACGGGAGAGCCGTACGGGTCCGACTTCCCCGTCATCACCGTCGCGGACATGGTGCGCACCGAGCGGGCGTTCCTGGACGCCCTCGGCATCGAGCGACTCGCGGCGGTGGCCGGCGGCTCGCTCGGCGGGATGCAGGCGTTGGAGTGGGCGATCCTGTTCCCTGATCAGGTCGATGCCATCGTGGTGATCGCCAGCACGCACGCCCTGCACCCGCAGGGCGTGGCCTGGAACGCGATCGCGCGTGACGCGATCATGCGCGACCCCGCCTGGCAAGGCGGCCACTACTACGGCACGGGCCGTGCGCCCCACGCCGGCATGGGTGTGGCGCGGATGGTCGGCCACGTCACGTACCTGTCCGCACCGGCGCTGAACGACAAGTTCGGCCGGCGACTGCAGTTCGCCGACGACATCCGCCACACGATCACCGAACCCGAGTTCGAGGTCGAAAGCTACCTGCGCCACCAGGCCGACTCGTTCGTCAAGCGCTTCGACGCCAACACCTATCTCTACACGTCACGTGCGCTGACCTATTTCGATCTCGCGCGGCAGCACGGCGGTGGATCGCTCGAGCGGGCGCTCGAGCACGTCTCGGCGCGGACGCTGCTGATCGCGTTCAGCTCCGACTGGCTGTACCCGCCGTCGGCGTCGGAGGAGATCGAGGAGGCGCTTGGCGCTCTCGGCAAGCCGGTCGAGCTCCAGGTGATCGATGCGCCGTACGGCCACGACTGTTTTCTCATCGAGGAAGCACGTCAGACGCCCATCATCCGCCGGTTCCTGGCCGACGGATGACGTCGAGGAAGAGGCATTGGTGACCGACAAGTTCCCCCGCGCGGAGGAAGCTCGCGCGTTCGGATTCGAGACACGACAACTACACGCCGGTCAACGGCCCGACCCGAACACGGGCGCACGCGCGGTGCCGATCTTCCAGACGACCAGCTACGTGTTCGAGGACCCGGAGTCGGCGGCGGCGTACTTCAACCTCCAGGAGTACGGGAACACGTACTCGCGCATCATGAACCCGACCGTCGCGGTGTTCGAGGAGCGAGTGGCGAACCTGGAGGGCGGCTCCGGCGCGGTGGCGTTCGCCAGCGGGATCGCCGCGCAGGCAGCCGCGCTCTTCACGCTGCTGGAGCCAGGCGACCACGTCGTCTCGTCCTCGGCGCTCTACGGCGGGACGGTGAACCAGTTCAAGCACCTGCTGCGCAAGATGAGCGTCGAGGTGACGTGGGTCGACCCCGATGACCCGGACGCATGGCGGCAGGCGGTCCGCCCGAACACGAAGGCCTTCTTCGGCGAGACGATCGGCAACCCGGCCGGGAACGTGCTGGACATCGAGACCGTGGCGTCCATCGCGCACGAGCACGATCTGCCGCTGGTCGTGGACAACACGTTCGCGACTCCGTATCTGTGCCGCCCGATCGAATGGGGCGCCGACATCGTGATCCATTCGGCGACCAAGTTCATCGGCGGTCACGGCACGAGCATCGGTGGCGTCGTCGTCGAGGCCGGCACCTTCGACTGGTCCAACGGACGGTTCCCCGTGATCGCGGATCCGTCGCCGGCCTACCACGGCCTCCAGTTCCACGAGACGTTCGGGGCCTACGGCTACCTGATGAAGCTGCGCGCCGAGACCCTGCGCGATCTCGGCGCGGCGCTCGCGCCGCTCAACGCGTTCTTGTTCCTGCAAGGGCTCGAGACGTTGTCGCTGCGAATGGAACGCCATGTGGAGAACGCGCGGGCGGTCGCGGCGTTCCTCGAGTCGCACGAGCTGGCGGACAACGTCACCTACCCCGGCCTGCCGTCGAGCAGGTACCGGCCGCTGGTGGAGAAGTACCTCCCGCGTGGTGCCGGCGCGGTGTTCTCGTTCGACTGCGCCGGTGGCCGAGCCGGTGGGCAGGACCTCATCCGCGGCGTGGCGCTCTGGTCCCACCTGGCGAACGTCGGCGACGCGAAGAGCCTGATCATCCACCCTGCCAGCACGACGCACCGTCAGTTGGGCGACGACGAACTCCGGGCCGCCGGGATCGCGCCGGGGACGGTGCGGCTGTCGGTCGGCACCGAGTCCGTCGAGGATCTGATCTGGGACCTGGAACAGAGCTTCGCGCACGTCGCCAAGACAGCGGGAAAGAGGTAGCGAGGCCATGACCGATCTCGGGCACTACCAGGACCCGTTGACCATTCAACGCGTGCTCCACTCCGCGAAGACCATCGCGATCGTGGGCCTGTCGAACAACGAGTTGCGAGCCAGCCACTTCGTCGGCTACTACCTCAAGCGGCACGGCTACCGCGTGATCCCCGTGAATCCCCGCGAGACGCAGATCCTCGGGGAGACGTGCTACCCGAGCCTGCTGGACGTGCCCGTGCCGGTGGACATCGTGGACGTCTTCCGCGCGCCGGACGCGCTGCCGCAGATCGCGCGGGATGCCGTGGCGATCCACGCCGGCGCCCTCTGGTGCCAGTTCGGTGTTATCAACGAGGAGGGCGCGCGGATCGCGGAGGACGGCGGCGCGACGGTGATCATGGACCGCTGCCTGAAGATCGAGCACGCGCGCTACGTGGGCCGGATGCACTGGCTCGGCTTCAACACCCAGCGCATCACGTCCGTCCGCGCCGGGCTCCAGTAGCCGACGCGGCGAGAGCGAGTCGCAGAGGACCGTCCGATGGAGGCGGACCTCTCCGCTCTGGAGATCTGGTCGCCGAGTCTTGCGGCTGAGCCGGGCATCATCCCGCGATCGTGGTGGTTCCGGTCACGGTGGTGCCGTGCAGCGCCGTCCAGTACTCGGCCACCTGCTCGACGGTTCCGTGGCCGGCGATCAGGCCGATGTAGCCGTCGGGGCGGACCAGCACCACGGTGTCGTCGGCCGCGCCGTATCCGGTCCGGACGTGTCCGGCGGCGTCCAGCACGGCGTGCTCGCCGGCGGGTTCGCCGGGACGGATCACGGTGTGGGCGCGCAGGGCGGGGCCGTACCAGTGGTTGAGGGTCGCGACCGCGGGCGCCTGAGCCGAGCCGAAGGCGAGCAGCGTCCAGTGAGGGCCGCGGTACAGGTCGAACAGCCGGATCGGACGGCCGCCGGGCGTGGTCGCGGGTGCGTCCGGCGCCCGGTCGCCGGCCGCGACCGGGCCTGAGGTGGCGCGCTCGTCGCATGAGAGGGGGCCGCCGCGGTAGTTCAGCGTGAGCCCGTGCACCTCGGGGCCGCGCACGTGGGCGTCGTCGTCGCCTCGCATGTGCTTGTCCAGCAGCGCCGTGCTGATGTCCAGGGCGGCGCGCGCCGCCGCGATCCGCTCGGGTTCATAGCTGTCCAGGAGGAGAGCCGGGGCGCCGGCCAGGGCGCCGGCGAGTTTCCAGCCGAGGTTGTAGCCGTCCTGGATGCCGGTGTTCATGCCCTGTCCGCCGGTCGGCGGGTGCACGTGCCCGGCGTCGCCGGCCAGGAGGACCCGGCCGTCCCGGAAGCGCTCGGCCAGCCGGGTGTTCGCCCGCCAGGTGGTGTGCCAGGTCACCTCACGGATCAGGATGTCGGGCCGGCCGGACGCCTCGGCGACCTGTCGTCGCAGGTAGTCGCGGATCGACTCGTCCTCGTCTTTCGGCGGCCTGGCCACCACGACGAACAGGTCGCTGCCGGCCAGCGGCATCAGCGAGACCATGTCGTCGCCGGTCTGCCAGATCCGGCCGTGGTCGCGGCCGATCCCGTCCACCCTCGCGTCGGCGAAGAGCATCGTGGTGTTCTCGTCGGTCTCGCCAGGGAACACGATGCCCAGCCGCTTGCGCACGGTGCTGCGCCCGCCGTCCGCACCCACGAGGTATCGGGCGCGCACGGTCTCGGAAGTCCCGTCGGCGGCCAGGACCGCCGTCACGCCGTCCGCGTCCTGGGTGAAGTCGGTCAATTCGGTCGACGATTCCACGCGCCCGCCGAGGTCGGCGAGCCGTTCGCGGAGGATCTCCTCGGTGCGGAACTGAGGCACGAACCAGATGTTCGGGTACGGCACGGACGCCGTCGGCTCGACGGGGTCGCCCATCCGCCCTTCCCAGACGATCTCGTCCCCCCGGTAGGCGCGCATCACCATGCCGAGATCCCCGGCGGCCAGGATCGGGTCGAGTATCCCAAGGTCGGCGAAGACCTCCATGGTCCTCGGCTGGATGCCGTCCGCGCGTGACCCGCCGAAGAACCGGCCGGCCCGGTCGATGATCCGGAATCGGACGCCCCGCACCGCGAGTTCGCAGGCCAGGGTCAGCCCGGTCGGCCCGGCACCGACGATCAGCACATCGACGTTCGTCATGACGCCCTCCACTTGTTCGTACCATGTACTCATATTTCGTACGCTGTACCAATAACGCTAGCGGTACAGTGTACGAATGGCAAGCGGTGAGGACTCTGCACTGATCTGGACCCGGCGGGAGCCCGGCAGCCGCCGGCCGAAATTCACCCGCGACCAGATCGCGTCGACCGCGCTGGCGATCGCCGACGCCGAGGGGTTCGCCGCCGTCTCGATGCGGCGGATCGCCGGCGAGGTGGGCGCCGGCACCATGACGCTCTACCACTACGTCCGCACCAAGGACGAGCTGGTCGCGCTGATGGACGACGCGATCATGGGCGAGGTGCTGATCCCCGCCGACGAGTTCCCGGCCCACTGGTACGACGCGCTCACCGCGGTCGCGGTACGCACCTGGGACGTGCTGATGCGCCATCCCTGGGCCCTGAACTCCCTGCAGAACGCGCCCGCCGGCCCCAACGCCATGCGTCACTTCGAACAGTCGCTCGCCGCCCTCGCCGGCACGGGGCTGGACGCCCCGGCCAAGTTCGCGCTGCTGTCCATGGTCGACGACTACGTGAGCGGGAACGTGCTGCGCTCGGCCGAGGTGCGCACGGCGAACGCGGCCTCCGACGGCGACGAGGTGTTCGAGGAGGCCATGCGGTTCGCCGAGTCCCAGTACGCCAGCGGGGATTTCCCGTACACCGAAGCGCTGTTCGGCGGCGAGGATCCACGGAAGGTGTTCCCCCGGCTGTTGGGCGGGCGGTCAGAACGCGACCGGTTCCGTCACGGGCTGGCCGTACTGCTGGACGGCGCGGCGGCCAGGATGGGACTCGCCCTGCCCGCACGCTGAGCCTCCGCGACCACGTCCAGGACAGGCCGCGGGCGGCCCGGGAGCCGGCCAGGGTGCTCAGGCCCGCCGGACGGCTGCTACTGCGCGCGAATTTCAGCGATCACCATCCCAGGCCGTGGTGGCGCCAGCGCCCGTGTTCTCCTCGTCACGGCATGCTCAGGGCCGACGTGCGGCCGAAGGCCACCGCGTCGTTGCGACATGATCGGCTGCGGATGCCCGGAGGCGGGTGGCGTCCTGGCTGGGTGGAACACCGAACTGGCGGCGGTACTCACGGCTGAACTGTGACGGACTGTCGTAGCCGACGCGGATGCCGACGCCGGTGACGTCGTTGGGGTGGGTGGCGAGCAGGAGGCGGGCCTCCTGGAGCCGGATCTGTTTCTGGAACTGAATGGGACTCATCGCGGTGACCGCCTGGAAATTGCGGTAGAAGGCGGACACGCTCATCCCGGCCAACTGTGCGACGTCCTCGACGCGGAAGGACTGTGTGTAGTGGTCGCGGATCCACTGGACCGCGCGCGCGATGTGGGTGAGGCTGCTGTCGGCGAGGCCCAGTTGGCGGACGATCGCGCCCTGCTCGCCGGTGATGAGCCGCCAGAGGATCTCCCGTTTGATCAGCGGCGCCAGCACGGTGATGTCGCGCGGCCGGTCGAGCAGGCGCAGCAGTCGGATCACCGCGTCGACGAGTTCGGCGGGGGCGTCGCTGACGGCCATGCTGGACGGCGCGTTGCCGCCGGCTGGCGGGAGGTCTCCGGGGGCCGCCTGCAGCAGCAGCTCGGCGACGGCAGCCGGGTGCAGGGTCAGGCCGAAGCCCATCGCCGGCCGCTCTGGGCCGGCCTCGGTGAAGTGGCCGGTGATCGGCAGGTCGACCGAGGCGATGAGGTACTGCCCGGCGCCGTAGTCGTAGACGCGGTCGCCCAGCGCGATGCGTTTGGCGCCCTGCGTGATGAGTGCCAGCACCGAGCCGGACATGGACGGTGACGGTGGAGTCGGCTGCTCGACCTTCGAGATCAGGACGCCGTCGATGGCGGTGGTCCCGTCGGACCGCGCGTGACGGGTGATCAGCTCGTTGAGCTCGTCGAGGCACATGACCCGATTGAACCACTAAGCCGATACTCGCCACAACGGCAGGATCAGGCAAGAGATCAGGAGCATAGTTCTAACGTTTCCGCTGGTAGAGATGTTTTCATGGGTGAGTTGATATCCCAGGAGTGCACGACAGCTCCGCAATCGAAGAGGTAGAGCCCCATGAGCGTCAACCACGGTTTTCACGCCACCATGACCGCGCGGCCCGGCAGGGGTGACGAACTGGTCGAGCTTCTGCTCAACGCGCCGTCCCTGCCGCACGAGGACTGCGTCGTCTTCCTGGTCAGCCGCTCGGCCGGCAACCGAGACATCGTCCACGTCACCGAAGGCTGGACCAGCCCGGAGGCCCACAGCAGTTTCTTCGCGACCGAACAGGCCCAGGCGCTGGTCGCGAAGCTCCAGCCGCTGCTCACCGGCGAGTCCCAGTACATCGACGAGGTGCCGGTCGGGGGCAAGGCGGCCTTCTGAGATCGACGCCCGACGGGCCTTTTCTGATTCGACCTGACGGCGCCCACCGCCGTCGCCTCGCTGCACGTCTGGGACGCCCGCCAACCGGACGCGACGACCACCGGCCGGATCTCCATCCCTCCATCCGACGGCACCCGCTCGATCACCCGAAGAAACCCCCGCGAAAGGAACCCTCCACCATGGCACCGGCACGACCCGGCATCGACCCCGAACTTCGCGCGCTCCTTGCCGACATGCCCCTCATGTCGCAGCTCAGCCCAGAGGTGCTCGCGCAGATCCGCCAACTCCCGCCGACACCGGTTGAAACCCTCCTCGAAGGCCGCGGCGTCGAGCACCGCGAGGTCACCGTCACCGGCCCGGACGGCGCGCAGATCCCCCTGTCGATCTTCAGCTCCGCCGGGGCCGATCGCTCCCCGGCCGCACCGTGCGTCTACTGGATCCACGGCGGCGGGATGATCATGGGAGATCGCTTCTCGCAGATCGACATCCCGCTGGAGTGGCTCGACCTGTACGGCGCCGTCGTGGTCTCCGTCGACTACCGCCTGGCTCCGGAAGCCACCGGCACGACCCTGGTCGAGGACTGCTACCACGGTCTGTGCTGGGTCGCCGAGCACGCCGACCGGCTGGGCATCGACCCCACCCGCATCGTCGTCGCGGGAGCCAGCGCCGGCGGCGGACTCGCCGCCGGCGTGACCCTGATGGCGCGCGACCGCGGCACCCCGGCGATCGCCGCCCAGGTGCTCATCTGCCCCATGCTCGACCACCGCAACACCACCATCTCCAGCCGGCAGTACTCCGGCGACCCGGGCGTCTGGACCCGCGAGATGAACGAGTTCGGATGGCGGGCAGTCCTCGCCGGCCTCGCAGACGAGGACGTGCCCGGCTACGTCTCACCCGCGCTCGCCGACGACCTCTCCGGCCTGCCCACCACCTATATCGACGCCGGCACCGCCGAGGTCTTCCGCGACGAGGACGTCGACTACGCCACCAGGATCTGGGCCGCCGGCGGTCAGGCGGAACTCCACGTCTGGGCGGGGGGCTTCCATGGATTCGACGCGCTCTACCCTCAGGCGCGGGTCTCCGTCACGGCACGCCGCACCCGCAACGACTGGCTCGCACGGGTCCTGTCCTCGGCCCGTTGACGCCCAGACGTCGACCGAGTCCTCCCCCGTGCCAGACCCGGCTCGCCGGTTGTCACGGTGAGCGCACGGCGAGCGCGGCGATGCCTCGCCGTCCCCGCGAACCAAGGCGCGGGGACCCGATCAGGCACAGCCGCGCCCACGGCGACGCCGACGTGGGCGCGAACCGTCAGTGGCCCGCGGCGAGGTACCGCACCGCGCCCCAGTAGTCGGTGTTGAACCGCGCCGGGGTGATCCGGACCGGTGTCGCGGCGTCGTACGCCTCGATCATCTGCTGATTCCCGATGTACATGGCCACGTGGTAGATCGAGCCGGTGCCGTTGTTGTGGGCGTAGAAGATCAGGTCGCCGGGTTGCAGGTCGGCCCGGTCGACCTTGGTGCCACCGCCGTAGGTGGCCTGAGCGCCGGAGTCGCGCGGGATGGCGATGCCGTTGGCCTCGTACACGGTGGAGGTGAATCCGGAGCAGTCGAAGCCGAACCCGGCCCGGCCTGCCCACAGGTACGGCACGTTGATGAACTTCTTCGCGAAGTTCACCAGATCTGCGCCGGTCGGATATGGGATGTCGGTCTCCGACTTGTACACGCTGACATCGGTGGCGGAAAGCCATTTCGTCCCGTGATCGGGGGTGTAGACGAGGACGGAGTCGCCGACGCGCGCGAGCTCGGGCAGCCGGGTGTTCGCACTGATCTTCAGTGCCTTCGAACGCCGCCCGAGATCGTTGTAGAGCCACGTGGTCGGGGCTCGGTCCACCAGCGCGAAGGGGCTGTGGGCGGCCACAGCGGTGTAACCGGCGTTGCTGGTGAGCTGCGCCTTGGGCACCCAGCCCGGGTAGCCCAGCGAGTTCTTCGGCGTGGCCTGACCCGGCACCGCGACTTCGGCCCAGTCGCCCTGCTGGGCCAGCACGTAGACGGGATGACCGTAGAGGACCTGCGTCTGGGTCAGGTTGCCGCTCGTCAGGCCCCGCTTGTCGTCCACCGTCATGGCGGCGAGCCACTTCTCGGGATCCGCCGGGTCGGTCAGCGCGGGAGCGTCGATGGGACGCGGACTGTCAGGACTGGTCCAGACGGTCGCCACGGACACGTCGACGTATGCGATGGGTGGGGTCGCGGGCGCGGGCTGGGCGGCGGCGGCGGCGGCGGGCGCGAACGCGGCCGTGGCGGCGACGGTCGCGGTCGCGACCGCAATCGCGGCGAGCCTGCCGCCGAAGCGGAGCTTGCGGGTCATGGGGTTCCTCTCATCGCGGGGGAAGCGGTGGGTCGCTGTCGTGCGCGAAGGCCGGTGGGGAAGGCCCCGAACGGTGCATCCATCTTGATCACTAAAAGGTCGAAAAAACAAGACTTTTCGCCAATTTCGGTCAGTCTCTAACACTGGTGCCCTGGGGGAACACGCAGTGACGAAGAGGACGCATGAACCGGGACCAGGCGCTCAGGCCACGCGCAGCGGCTGCTCCGGCGTCCGGACCAGGTCCACCATGGAGTCGTGGATCCTGTGCCGGTACGGCCGGCGCGAGCCGTACCCGATGGAGGCCGCGACGTTGCCGCCCGCCAGCCTGCCTTGGCGCAGGGCATGCTGCCCGCTCATCGGGGCGATCTTGCCGGGCCTGGCGAGGTCGGGGACCGCGGCCACATCGCCGCAGGCATAGATCTCGGGATGGCCGGGCACGGCCAGGTGCTCGTCCACCCTGATCCTGCCCTGCTCGGCCGCCAGTGCGAGGTTGGTCACGAGCGGATCGGGGCGGACCCCGAAGCTCCACACGATCGTGCGGGTGGGAATGAACTCACCGTCGGTGAGCCGCAGCCCCCGGGAGGTGACCTGGCCGAGCGAGGTCCGCGTCCGGACCTCCACGCCCCGCGACCGCAACATCCGCGCCGTCGTCCTGGACAGGCGATGCCGCATGTCAGGCAGCAGCCACTCGGCGGGATCGGCCAGGATCCAACGGATCGGCTGCCCGCGCAATCGCGGGTCGCGGCAGGCGATCGACTGGGACAGCCACTGCCCGGCCGAGGCCGCGGCCGTACCCGCGTATCCCGCGCCGAGCACGACGAACGTGCAGCGCGCCGCGCGTTCGAAGGGGTCGGTGCTCGCGGCGGCCAGGGAGAGCTGCCGATGGATGTGATCACGCAGATGGAGGGCCTGCCCGACGTTGTGGAAGCCGACGCTGTGCGCCGAGACCGCGGAGACCTGGGCGACTTCGCTCACGCCTCCCGCCGCCACGATCAGCCGGTCGTAGTCCAGCACGCCGCCGTCGTAAAGCACGCGCTGGGCGTGGGCGTCGATGTGGGTGACCGTGCCGAGCACCACCCGCACACCCGGCAGCGTCTCGGCCAGCGGCACGCTCACCCGGTCCGGGCTCAGGACGCCCGTCATCACCTGCGGGAGCAGCTCCGGATGCAGCGCCACGCCGGCCGGGTTGACCAGCACGATCTCCGCGCCGTCTCCCACCCTGCGCGACAGGGCTCGGGCCGCCTGGCATCCGGCGACCCCTCCCCCGACGATCACGACCTGTGGCCTGTTCGATGTCACGATCGTCCCCCTGAGGTGATCGCCGGATCCCGGCGCTCCTGCCGCGCCGGCTCCAGCCGTTCGTGGAATCCGCCGTCCGGGGACCGCGTGATGATCCCGGTCTCCACTCCGTGCTCGGCCACGTCGTGATCCGTCTGCTGAAGTGCGAGGCAGATCCACCGGGTGACGACGAAGGCGATGACAGGGCCGATGAGCACGGCGAACCTGAAGAAGATCGTCACAGCCTCGACCGCGAGCTGGAACTGGACGGCGATCTGGTCGTTGGCCGCGGCCGCCCACAGCAGGCCGTAGAACGTGACGCCGGCGACCGCGATGCCCGTCTTCACCGGCGTCTCACGTGGCCGGTCGAGCAGGTCATGTGCGAGCGTCTCGCGGGCCATGCGGCCCGAGGTCTTGGGCCGGCCAAGCGCGTCGCGGCGGCCGCGTCGCGAAAGGAGGAAGCGCTCGGCCATCGGGTAGGCGGCCAGGGCGGTGAAGAAGACCCCGGGTACCACCAGCGTGGGGACGAGGACCGCGAGGCTGAGCGTGTGATCCCCGATCGTGAGTTCCCATCCGGGCATGATCCGGAGAGCGCCGTCGAGGAACCCCATGTACCAGTCGGGAACCGAGCCCGCCGAGATCTGCGTCGGCTTGGCAGGGCCGTACAGCCATATAGGGGCGATCTGGAACCCGAACCCGAGGATGATCAGCGTGCCGATCGTGGCGAGCGCCATCATCGGGCGGGCGCGACGCGGCGCCGGCAGTGAGGCGACGAACCGGGAATGGCCGTGCCGCCGCACCAGCAGTTCACGCGCGACCAGCAGTACGGCCACGACGACCGCGATCAGCAGGTGCCCCCCGTACATGACCGGAATGACCCGGTCACCGGGGAAGCCCTGGCCGAACAGCAACGACAACACCCAGGTTCCCACCACCGGGATGGACTGCACGACCGACACGATCAGCCACATGCTCCCACCCGACATCAAGTCGTCGGGCAGGACGTTGCCGGTCTCGCCCGCGGCCATGCCCAGCGCCAGCAGCGTCACCCAGATCAGCCACTGCCCGGTGCGCGGGCGGCGGAACGCGCCGGTGAGGAACACACGCAGCAACTGCGACACGACGGCCGCCACGAAGACGAGCGCCGCCCAGTGGTGGACCTGGCGGATGAGCAGCCCGCCGCGCACCTCCAGGCTCAGATGCAGAGTCGAGTCGAAGGCCTTGCTGACGAAGACTCCGCGCAGCAGGCCGTACGAACCGTCATAGGTCACCCGGGACATGCCGGGGTCGTAGAACACCATCAGCACCGCCCCGGTCACCGCCAGAACGACGAACGACCAGACGGCGATCTCCGCGAACATGAACGACCAGTGTGAGAACTGAAACGAGCGGCGCTTGGCCGACAGCGAACGCATTGGGCCCCCCTAACCTTGCCTCACTCACATGACGGGATCGGCCCGGGAGATGTGACGTCGATCGGGCGTCGGTGACGGTGATTCGCGTCACTGCCATCGGATCCCCGGATCCATCCCGATCGCCGATCTCGCCGTCACGGCCTGATATGACATGAGGTGCGGGACGAGGGCGAACGCCACAGGGGGGTCGGTCGATGCAGGGCTCGCCGGACGACGGCCGGGCCGGATTCGGGTCGGGGCTCGACCTGCATCTCGACCTGCCCGGCGCCGGCGGGGTGGGGCGGTCGCTGGAGGCCGCCCTACGTGAAGCGGTGCGGTCGGGGCGGCTGACCGCGGGCACCCGGCTCCCGGGCACCCGTGGTCTCGCCGCCGACCTCGGCCTGTCCAGGGGAACGGTCGTCCATGCCTACACGCAGTTGATCGCCGAGGGGTGGCTGACGGGCGCGCGCGGATCCGGCACCCGGGTGGCCGACGTGCTGCCGGAATCCGGCACCGGCGAGGCCGTCGGCCACGGTCCTGTGGAGCCTCGCGCCGCCTCCCTGGGTGACCTGCGTCCCGGCCGGCCCGACGTCAGCACGTTTCCGCGCGCGGACTGGGTTTCGAGCGTCCGCCGGGTGATGTCGGCGATGGAGTCCGAGCAGATGGGCTACCCCGACCTCGCGGGGATGCCCGCGCTGCGCTCGGCGGTCGCCGACTACGTCTCGCGGACCCGCGGAGTCTGGGCGAGCGCCGAATCGACAGTGATCACTGCGGGGTTCACCCAGGCGCTCGCGCTGCTCGCGCGCACCTTCCGCCGTCTCGGCGCCTGGCGTGCGGCGACCGAGAACCCCGGGTTCGTGTTTCACCGTGAACTGGTGGCCGCGGCGGGGCTCGCCCCGGTGCCGCTGGCGGTGGACGCGGACGGCGCCGATCCGTCGGGCCTCCCGGATGGCACGGGGTTCGCGCTGCTCACTCCGGCCCATCAGCATCCGTGGGGCGTCGTGCTGGCGCCCGGGAGGCGCGCGGCGTTCATCGACTGGGCCCGGCAGAACGACGCCTACGTGATCGAAGACGACTACGACGGCGAGTTCCGCTACGGCCAGCAACCGGTCGGCGCGATGCAGGCGCTGGCCCCCGATCGGGTGATCTACGCGGGCAGCACCAGCAAGACCCTGGCGCCGGGGGCGCGGCTCGGCTGGCTGGTGGTGCCCGCCTCGCTGCGTGATCCGCTGCTGCGGACCGTACGGGAGACCGGCTCGGCGCTCCCCGTGATCGACCAACTCGTGCTCGCCGACCTGCTCTCCCACGGCGGCTACGACCGGCACGTACGGCGGGCCCGGCTGGGTTACCGGCGCCGGCGCCACGAGCTGGCCGACCAGCTGGCGGCGGTCACCGACACGCTGCTCACAGGAGTCGCCGCCGGGTTGCACGCGCTGCTGCCGGTCGCCTCGGCGGCCGCCGAACGCGAACTGGTCGCCACGGCGGAGCGCGCGGGACTGCTCCTGCACGGCCTGCACACCGCGGGCTACTGGCACCCGATGAGCGAGGAGCATCCCGCCGCCCTGGTCATCGGCTACGCTTCGCCGCCGCAGCACGCCTGGCGCCGCGCGCTCGACATGCTGGTCTCACTGGTCGGCAGGCCGCCCGGCGCCATCAGGTAGGGGTGCCGCCGGCGAACGCCGCGAAGCCGTCCCGCCACGACGGATACCTCGGCACCCAGCCGAGGTGCTTGCGGGCGTGGTGGTTGTCCGCGCCGCGCGCCCACCCCGGCCGGCCGGTGTCCGCCGGAGTCGGAGGTGAGGCGCCCACGGCCGCGCAGAAGGCGGGCACCCATTCCCGGCCCGGCGCCGGCTCGTCGTCGCAGACGTTGACCGCACCATTGGCGGGCCAGTCGAGTGCCTGCACCGCCGCGGTGGCGGCGTCGTCGGCGTGCACGAAGGAGACCACGCCGCCGCCGGCGGCCAGTCCCCCTGCCCGCGCCATGTCCGCGGCGAGGCCGTCGGGCGCGTACCAGGTTCCGGGGCCGTAGAACTCCCCGTAGCGCAGCACGACCCACTCGGGCATCTCGTGGACGGCCGCCTCCAGCGCCGCCGCGGCCCCTACTCTCGTTCCCCGCTCCCCCGGTGCGGCGAGGTCGAGCGGCGTCGGCTCATCGGCCGGCGCGTCTCCCGCCTCGTAGATCCACGCGATGCTCTGCGCCACCATCCGGCGTACGCCGGCGGCCAGTGCCGCGTCGACCAGGTTGCGGGTGCCCTGCCTGCGCAGTGCCGCGTTCGCCGCGAAGTCGCCCGCGGCCAGGTCGGTGAGCTGGTGCATCACGATGTCGGGTGCTGCTTCTATGACCGCAGCGGCGAGGTCCGCGCCGTCGAGGGCGTCGGCCACCACAGGCTCCACCCCCGACGCGCGCAGCGCGGCGGCCCGGTCGGGCTTCCGGGTGAGGGCCGTGACCTGGTGTCCCTCGGCGACCAGCAGCGGCACCACCCGCCGGCCGATGACCCCTGTCGCTCCCGCAAGAAAGATCCGCATGCCTGCCGCCGATCAGTTCGGCCGGGGAGCACGGCGGTCGGCGCGGGCCGCGAGCTCTGCATCGTCGACGTAGGTGAGCATCGGCACATCGGGCACACAGAACATGACCACGACGAACCGGCTCCACGAGTCGGCCAGGTTGTTGGCCGCCTGGTAATGGATGACGTCGCCGCCGGGCTCCCAGAACGCCTCGCCCGCGCGGATCACCCGCTCCGGCTCGCCTTCCAACTCGAAGATCATCTCCCCTTCGACCATGTAGCCGTAGACCGGGCCCGAGTGCCGGTGCGGCGGGGAGCCGGGGTCGCCGGGCGGCAGTTCGATGAGCGCGGTCATCACATCGGCGGGGTCGGGAAGCTTGGACGGCGTCCCGTGGAAAAGCAGGCTCAGTACGCTGTTGCCTCTTACATCTACGTCCATGTCTTCGACGCTAGCCGGGAAGCGGACCAGTGAACTAGTCCACTTCCCGGCTCATCGGATGTACCACTTTCTAGTGGCCGCCGCCCGCCAGGTTGAGACCGACGACGCCGGCGAGGATGAGCAGGACCGAGACGATCTTGAGGAGGGATGCGTCCTCTCCCAAGAAGATCATGCCGAGAGTGGCCGTGCCGACGGCACCGATGCCCGTCCAGACGGCGTAAGCCGTACCGACATCGAGGTCCTTCAGAGCGAGGGTGAGAAGACCGAAGCTGAGCAGGGCGAACACGATGAACCCCACGCTCGCCGGCGGTACGGAGAACCCATCGCTCAGCTTGAGCATGTAGGCCATCGCGACCTCGAACAGACCAGCGGCGACAACCATGAGCCACGCCATGACAGCTCCCTTTCGTCGGGGAGCGTCGTCTTTGCAGGCCGGGTACGGCGCGTCTCGTCCGGACGGTTCCCGATGCGGGCCCCGTGTTCGCGACAACGGCGGCGACCGCACATCGATTCCCGGAAGCCGCCGGCGGTGACCTCGTCGAGGTCGTGCAGCCGCCTCCGCCGTCCTGGCCGCCGAGTGGTGATCGGGCGAACGGCCGCCGCGGTGGTCTCGGCCCTCTCAGACGGGCCGACGGCTAGGAGATCACAGCAGTTCGTAGATGCTTTCGCCCTCATCGAGGAGGGCGATGGGCAGGAAGTCGGGAACGGTGCGGGACGCTGAGGCGCGTAGGCGTGTGACCGCTTCCTCCTCTGTGGGCGGAGTGACACCGAGAAGGCCGATGAGCTCGGTGTGGGCGGCCGCATAGTCAGGGTCGTCGTTTCGGATCTCCTCCTCCAACTCCTCGGCCGAATGTCCATGCAACAGGTCCTGCCAGTAGGGGAACGCCGCGATCAGAGTGAGCGCTTCCACCAGGTCGGCCGCCATCAAGGTGGCGTGGCCCTCGGAATCGGCGTACAGAACGGGGCGCGTGGTGCCGGGCGCTCCGCACAGGAAATAGGTACCGCCACTGCCGTCTCCCGCTATCGGCGTCAGTGACAGTCCGGATGGCAGCCTCAACTGCTCAACAGGGTCACGCCGCTCGATGTCGAAGTCACCCGGCCACACCAGTAGATCGGCCAACTCCGGGGTTGTCTCAATCCGGTGGAGAAGATCGTCGGCTCCGCTCATGGAGCGGACCCTAGCGCACAAGAACGCCCGCCTCGACCGGCGTCTTCGCTATTGACCGCGGACGAGGGTGCGCATCTCGTCCACGGAGCCGGCCGGATCGTGGATCGGGAACGGCACCGCGCGGATGATCGCGTTCGGACGGTCGGTTCGCGTGCGCTGAGGGCGAGCACGTACGTGCTCGCCCTCAGCCGGGCCGCCTCGCGCGTCAGATCAGCAAGGAGCCGATCCGCAGCGGCTGCGTGCCGGAGTTGGTCACGGTCACTTTCCGCCGCTCGTGACCTGGATGGTCTTCGAGGTCGTGATCGGCGCGAGCGAGCTGTCGTCGGTGTAGGCGCGCATCGAGTCGTTGGTGACCGATACGGTGACCGAGCCCGTACGCAGCGCGGTGAGCGTCCGGGTCTGCGGGTCGAGGATCGCGACGATCTTGTGTGACTTACGGGCCTTGTCGATGGCGTCCTTCCCGCTGCCGATCGCCAGGTTGGACGAGCCGCTCCAGTCGACCGACATCGGGTACTGCAGCGGCACGACACGCGTGCCCGTGGACACGCCCTGGGGCTGCACGATGCTGCCGGAGAGCTGCGCGGTCGTGCTCACCTCAAGCGAGTCCGGGGTGTTGAGCGTGATGGACTGCGCGAAGGCGCGCACGTCGGCCTCGAGCCATTGCTGGTCGGCGTCCTGGCGCGAGTCGACCGACCAGTCGACCCAGCCGGTGAAACCGCCGCGGTCCGGCGTGCCGTACGGGTCCTTGCCGGAGGACGGCAGCACCACGTACGGGACGCCTTCGAGGCGGTGGACGTTGGCGATCTGGGCGTGGGATCCGACCATCGCGGCGCCCTTGCCCGTGGAGTCACGGAAGTCGGTGAGCATGTTCTCGATGAGCGCGACCTCGTCGCGGTCGCCGAGCTGGCTGGACTTGGTCTCGGCGGGATCGTCCACCGGGTGGTGGGCGAACACCATCACATTGTGCACCGACTTGTCGTCCTTGGCGTCGGCGAGCGCCTGCTGCAGCATCGGCAGCTGGTCCCAGGCCGACCCGCGCAGCGACCCCAGAGAGCTGGCGAGCAGGATGAACCGCGTGCCCTTGTGGTCGAACGTCCGGTACGGCCGGCCGAACTCGTTGGTGAAGTTCGTCAGGTCGGACTGGACGTTGTTGAGGCCGTAGGACTCGTGGTTGCCCGGCACGTAGTAGCACGGGATCGAGCCGGCCTTCGGATTCGGCGTGCTGTTTTCGGCCGGCTCCTGGCCGACCGGGATGAGGTCGCATCCGGCGTCGGTGAGCACCTTGCGGGCGAGCGCGAGGTCCTGCGGCAGGCCGCGGTCGGTGATGTCACCGTTGAGGACGAGCAGGTCGGGCTTGGTCTGCCGGATCCGCTTGATGGCGGTCGTCGCGACCTGGGTCAGCGCCGGGTTGTCGGCCGTGAACTGCACGTCCGACAGCGTGGCGAACCGCCACGTGTCGTGACCCTCGGGCAGCGAGCCGTCATCGGAGATGAGCGGGTCGGACCGCAGGCCGGGCTGGGCGGGCAGGTCGATCGACGTCGGGACGTCGGCCTCGATACGATCCAGGACGAACGTGCCCGCCTTCTGCTGGGCGACGCTCGTGTTGATGCCCTGGAAGGTCGAGATCGAAATCGGGAACGCCGTGTTGGCCGGCAGCGTGAACGTCGCGTACTGCCAGTCGCTGCTCGCGGTCAGGCCGGTGCCGTAGACGCCGGTGCTCTTGCCGTTGGCGTCGTAGTAGGCGATGTAGGTCAGGCCGCTCGGCACGCTGATGCTCGACTTGATCCGCACCCGAATGCGCAGCGGCTGGCCGGGCACCGCGACGCGCTGGGCCGCCGACGCCGCCACGATGCCCACGTTGCGCATCGCGTTGAAGGTGATCCGCAGGCCGTCGGGGTCCGCGGAGAACGTCGTGGCCGCAGTGCTGTTGTTGCGCCAGCGGGCGAGCACGTCGTCGTCGAAGTCGTAGACCGTCTTGGTCTCGACGCCGATCGTGATCGGGAGCTGGACCGACTTGCCGGCGACCGAGACGGTCAGGATCGTGCCAGCGGCGGTGAGCGGCGTGATCTTCAGCTTGCCGTCGACCGGCTGGATGTCCACGACGCTGTGGTCGTAGTCGAGCGACAGGTCCTGCGGGTCGATCGGGGCCGTGTAGCCCTGGCCGTCACGGCCGGTCACGGAGACGGTGACCGCGTTGGCGGGCGTCGCGTCGGCGATCGACAGGCGCTGGGACGACAGCTCGACGCTGTCGACCGGCTCGAGGACGGTGACATTCTCACGCGCCGCCTCGTGACCCACCTTCGTCTTGACCGTGATCGTGCCGTGCGGCTTGGCCTTGGTCGGGGCCGCGAGCGTGCCGCCCTTGACGGACGCCCCGTGAGCGGACCACCGCACGGACTTCGCGTCGACCGTCACCGGCGTCTGGTGGTTGTCGACGCCCTGCGCGACGAGCGCGCGGTGCAGCCCCGGGAAGACCTTCACGCCGCCGTCGGCCGACGCCGCACCCGGCGCGGCCTTCAGGAGAAGCTCGTGCAGCTTGCCGTCGCCCTTCGCGACGAACACGCCCACGCCGTTCGGGTCGCTGCGCTCTTGACCGTCGGACGGGACGTTGCGGACGGTCGCGTCGTCCTCGCCGAGCGCGCGAGCGACCATCGTGGTCGAGCCGCCGCCGTCGAGGTTGACCGCGGTCTGCACGCCCATCGCGGCGAGGTCGCGCGCCTCCTCGTCGATCCCGACGCCGCCCTTGCCGGTGCCGCCCGGCCCGTCCCAGGTGGCGAGCACGAGCGTGTGGCCGCCGTCCTTGAAGCCGAGCGCGGTGCGCGGGGCGATCGAGGTGTCGAGGCCACCGACGACCTGGCCGCCGGAGACGATGGTGCCGCCTTCGCCGAGCGCGAACTTCATCGTCTTGGCGACGTCGTCGGCGAGCGCGTAGCTGAGCGTCGCGGGGTCGCCGGGCCGCAGCGCGCGGATCGCGGTCGCCGCGGCGCCGCGCCCGACGAGCACGAAGCCGCCGGCCGGGATCGCCCCCGAGCCCGCGGGACCATTCGGCGTGACCGACACGACCGAGCCGTTCTCGACCAGGACCTCGGCGATCTGATCGTTGGCCACGCCGGTCAGGCCGCGGTTGCGGCTGTAGTCGCCCCACGCGGACGTGAACGCGATCAGGCCGTCCGCAGGGACCCCGCCGCCGTTCGCGGCGTTGATCGACAGGACCTTGTGGTCCGCGCCGGTGAAGTTCGCGGTCGTGTTGACCGTGAGGTCCACGAGCTGGGCGATGCCGTCATCGCTGACGCCGACGTGCTGGCGGCCGCCGATGTCGGCGGTCTTGATGAGCTGCCCGTCCTGGATCTCGCCGCCGAGCGCCGCGTTGGAGTTGCCGATGTCGAAGAACTCGCCGTTGACGCCCGCGACGGCGCCCGCCTTGTTGGCGGCCGCGCTGAGCGGCCCGCCGGACGCGACCGGCCCGGAGGTCAGCAGGTCCGTGCCGACCGATTTGTCGGACAGGTCCACAGTCAGGAACTGGGCGTTGTACCAGCCCTTCTGGTCAAGCGCTTTCACGTGCTGCAGGTTGATCCCCGGACCGATCTTCTCGGTCGTGTTGATCAAGGGGATTCCGCCGGTAACCGGCGCAGGCCGACTGCCGTCCGCGTACGCGGCGGCAGGTAGGACCGCCAGCGTGGCCGCCGCGGCGAGCGCCGCCAGCAGTGGCCTCGTACACCGATGGTTCAAGACCATCAATTTCATCGGTACCTCGGGCTCAAGAGATGAACGGAGGCAACCCCCCCGCTACGCCCAGTTCGATCAAGGGCGCGCACCCGATTAAAAAGATCCACTAAGAAGCGCGGATGGCCCCACCGCGAGCACGCGATGAAACCTTGCGGAAGGCGAACCCACCTCGAGCCCTGCGCCGCCGGCGATGTCGGCCTGCCGCTGCCGGTCGATCCGCCTGGCCCTACGCATCCGGTAGCCGTTCAGCTCGGCCTCGGCATCGTCGGGCATGACCAGTCCGTTGAATCGTGTCGCGGCAGCCGGTACGCAGATTCGCCGACGACATGTGTCAGGCCCCCGTGTCCGGCAAGATGATCACATGGCAGAGGAGAACGGCAGGCGGTGGAACCACAACATCCATTACCACCCCCGCATCCTGCGCGCGGTCCCCGATGGCGCTCAGCACGCCCTCGATGTCGGCTGCGGCGAGGGCATGCTCGCCCGCGAACTCCGGCAGGTCGTGCCGCACGTCACCGGCATCGACCTCCACGCGCCCAGCATCGACCAAGCCCGCGAGCACCGAGATGACGTCGACTACCTCCTCAGCGACTTCCTGACCCACCCCTTCGAGCCCGCCTCGTTCGACGTCGTCGCGTCGGTGGCGACCCTGCATCACGTGGACGGCCAGACCCGTCATGGAAGGCCGATGACCAGGCGTAGGGAGCCGTGGAACTCGGGCTGGTCGCGTAGGTGGCCGAAGCGGGCGTCCCAGGCACCGCTCTCGAGGTCGGCGCGCAGGCGGTCGACGGCGCGCCGTTCGGCGGCCTCGTCCACGAAACCCCAGGCCGACTGGGATCTGCGCACTTCGGGTTCCAGGAAGCGCTCCGGACGGCCGTAGTAGGCCTCGGTGAATCCGTCCACGCAGTCGAGTGGGATCGGGACCGTCTCCACGCGGCTCGTCGTCCCGATCCGTTCGGCGATCCAGTCGATCTCGGGGTATCGGCGGCGCTCGGCGGCGACGAGTTCGGGACAGTACTCGGCCAGCCACAACAGGTCGAGTGCGTCGCCGTCGAAGGTGAGCACGACGACCGGTCCGCGGCTGACCCGGCGCATCTCACTCAGGCCCTTGGCGGCGTCCGACCACTGGTGCACGGTGACCGAGGCCAGTGCGGCGTCGAAGGCCCCGTCGTCGAAGGGGAGGTGTTCGGCGATCGCGTCGAGCGCGGGCACCCGGTGTGCGGGTCGCTGCGCCCGCATGACCTCCGACGGTTCGACCGCCACGACGTACCGGTCTTCGGGCTCGTAGGATCCGGCTCCCGCGCCCACGTTGATGAGGCTGCGCACGGGACCGATCGCCGTGTGCACCTGCGCGGCGATGCGCGGATCAGGCCGGCGCTGTACGGCGTAGCCGTGCCCGTGACTGTCGTAGTCGAAGTCGCCCGCTCGGGTGACCGTCATACGGTGCTCCTTTCGGCATCCAGCGCGGCGGCGATCGCGTCTGTGGCCGCGAGGGTCACACCCAGCCCCTTGATCTCGTCGCATCCGCTGCTCGTCAGGCGGGAGACGGCGTTCTCGGCCAGGACCAGGCGGTAGTCGCGTTCACTGGCCTCGATGAGCGTCGCGCGAGGGCAGTTGGGGAAGTTGCAGCCGGCGATGACGAGGGTGTCCACGTCCCAGCCGCGGAGGATCTCGTCGAGCGGGGTCCGATGGAAGGCGCCCCAGCGAGGCTTGAACAGGGCGTACTCCTGCGGGCCCAAGTGCTGCGGGCGGCCGCTGAGCAGCAGGTCCGCGTCCAGTGGCGGAGCGCCGGGCGGCAGCAGCGGTTCGGCCAGGGCGCTGCCCGCGCTGCCGGGGAGGACGATCCGAGCGCCACTTGCCAGCAGGGACCGCCGGACGAGGTCGGCGTCATGGCCGTCGGGGCGGTACAGACGGACGATGTGCACGATCGGCCGCCCGGCACGGCGGAACGCCGCCGCAAGGTCTGCCATGGCTGGCAGCAGCTCAGTGGTGCCGGGCACCCCGTGGGGCGCGCCGGAGAGGAAGTCGCGTTGCACGTCGATCGTCAGCAGCGCCGACGACGCCCAGTTGGGTGTCAGGTGGGGGTCGATCATCACGGGTTCACCCTACGAGCGTGCGTCGCCGGACGGAGGTCGCCCGCGCTTGCGATGCCGAGGAGCTCTGGTCGGCCTATCGGTCCGCGCCTGACGCACCTGGCACGAGGTCGAGGAGTTCTTCGTGGAAACCGCCGAAGCCACGCTCTCGGTCGATGAGGTGGATCTCCAGGATCCAGTGGCAGTCGTGTCCGGTCCGGTCGGTGCGCCGCATCGGCCGGTCACTGCCGGGCGCGATGTACCACTCGAGCTGATCGCCGTTGATCTTCTCGTGCGGGAACTCCCCCACCAGGTGCCCGGCGTGCGGGCCGCCGTACTCCCACCCCGCCTCGCGCGTCAGCCGTACGACCTCGGAGAACAGTTCCTCGCCGGTGATGTCCGGGTGGGCTTCGAAGTATCGCCGACCGGCGGCGAAGATTTCGGGCAGGTCGGCGCGCAGCCGGTGCTTGACCGGGTCGTCGCCGAGCACGAACGTGCGCCCGAAGTCGGCCTCCCACTCCTCGAAGATCGGGCCGAAGTCGGCGAATGCGATGTCATCGGCCTCGATGATCCGGTCCGGCGGGTTACTCCGGTACGGGTGGAGGGTGTTGGGTCCGGAGCGGAGGATCCGCTTGTGCCAGAAGCGCTTGACGCCGAACATCTCGTTCGCCAGGTCACGGATCCGGTCGCTGACCGCCCGCTCGCTCTCACCTGGGACGATCAGGCCGCGTTCGCCCACCTCGGCGAACAGCTCGACGGCCTTGGCCTGAGCGTCCAGCAGGCGGGCGGCCCGCATGCGTTCATCGTGCATACGTCGGACCGTACATGAGCCCCATCCGTGTGCCGGTGACCGGATTCTCGCGCATTCGCCGTGACGTTCACCTTCGCAGCGCTGGACGGGAAAATGCGAACGAGTGCAGCTGTTGAGCCCCAGTGGACGTACGTTGATTCGGACGGCCGGCTGGCCTTCGAGATCACACATCGAAGGCCCGTCCATAGGAGTGCCGCACCGAGGGTACGCACAGAAGGCGCTGGACAACGGCTTGAACAGGAATTATGCATCGGCACTCGATTATCGGATGGTGATGCGACAGGCGACGTCCGCGTCAGCTCCATCAGACCGGTCCCACCGGCCATGCCTTGACGGTCCTTTCAGGGGAGATATTGTCCGCAATCGATTGCAGAGGCAACCGCCCGACTCGTCGGAAAGCCACAGCCCCTGCCGTCATCAGCGTGTCTCTCCTTCGAAGGAGTCCGTATGACGACCACGACGTTCGGGACCGTCCCCCCGCCGATCGGGGGAAGCGAGGTCTGGGGTGCCTTCATCGGGGGTGCTTTCGTCGACCCCGGTGATGAGGACACCTTCACGGTGATGGAGGCGGCCACAGGGCAGCCGCTCGCCCGGGTGGTCTCCGGAGGCGCCGAACTCGTCGACCGCGCAGTGGCCGACGCACGAGGTGCGTTCAGGGCTTGGCGGGACACCTCGCCTCGCGAACGCGGCCGGCTGTTGCGTCTGGTCGCCGCGAAGATCCGCGAACATGTCGACGAACTGGCCGAGATCGAAGCCCGGGAAGTGGGCAAGCCGCGTCGCGACGCGCTGAGGTTCGACGTCTCCTACAGCCACGCCGGCTACGACTACTACGCCGGCCTCGCCGACACCCTGCACGGCGAGATCCTCGACCAGGGTCCGATCGAGGCTCGCGTGGTCTACGAGCCGTACGGCGTCGTCGCGGCGATCCTGCCGTTCAACTGGCCGCCGATCCACTTCACGAAGAAGTGCGCACCGGCACTCGCGGCGGGAAACACGGTGATCGTGAAACCCGGCGAACAGGCGCCACTGACCGTGTTGAGGATGGTCGAACTGGCCAACGAGGTGCTGCCTCCCGGGGTGCTCAACGCCGTACCGGGCATCGACGCCGGTCGTGCGCTGGCCTCGCATCCGCGCGTGGAGCGGATCACTTTCACCGGCGCGACCGCGACGGGCAGGCGGGTCCTCCAGAGCGCCTCCGAGCATCTGACCTACGCCACGATGGAATTGGGCGGGAAGAACGCGCTGCTCATTCTCCAGGACGCGGATCTGGACGTCGCGCTGGACGTCGCGCTTGAAGGCATGTTCTACAACCAGGGCGAGGCCTGCACCTCCACCGCCCGGATCCTCGTGCACGACTCCATCCATGACGAGTTCCTCGAGCGGTTCGCGCGTGCCACCGAGCAGTTGGTGGTCGGTGACGGCCTGGATCCGGCGACCGACATCGGACCGATGGTGGACGCCCGCCAGCGGGACAAGGTCATGGCGTACCTGCAGACCGGTCTCGACGAAGGCGCGCGCCTGGTGACGCAGGGAAGGATCCCCACCGACGAGCGGCTTGCGGACGGCTACTGGGTGCCGCCCACCGTCCTTGCGGACGTGACAGCCGACATGACCCTCGCCCAGGAGGAGATCTTCGGGCCGATCGCCTGCGTGATGCGTTTCACCTCGGAAGACGAGGCCATCGAGATCTGCAACGGGACCGACTACGGCCTGACGGCCGCGATCTGCACCACGGATCTGGTCCGCGCCGGCCGGATCGCCGATCGCCTGGAGGTCGGCATGGTGTTCGTCAACAACTACATGCGTCGCTCGTTCCTCGGCTCGCCGTTCGGCGGAGTCAAAGGCAGCGGCTTCGGCCGGGAGAACGCCGTCGAGACGCTGCACGAGTTCGTCCGGTCGAAGAACATCCGCTTTCCGTCCGGGCGGGGAAAGATCCCCACCTGGCCGCCGCAGGACTGAGTCCGGGGCCACCGTCAAGACACCGCAGAGGGCATCTCGACGTCGCCTGCTCATCGGCATCTTCCCCGTCGGCCGTGTCACCATCCACCGGCGCCCCGATCCCCCGGCACCGAAGCCGTAGCCGCCGCCCTCCTGCCGCCGTGGAATGATCGGAACTCCGGCCCAAGGGGTCGTGGTCAGGCAACCAGACAGGGGTCGCACATGAGGATCGTCACGGTGGGTCGGGGCCGCATCGGCGGCGGACTGGCCAAGATCTGGTCGAAGGCCGGGCACGAGGTCATCACCCTGGGCCGTGACGGCGGTGACGGATCGTCGGCAGACGTGGTCCTGGTCGCCGTTCCCGGGCCGGCGATCGCGGCGGCGTTGGCGAACGTGACCGGCATCGCCGGCAAGGTGACCATCGACGCGACCAACGCCTATGGGCAACGCTCCGCCCGGTTCCCGTCGCAGGCGCACGAGATCAAGTCCATCATCGGCGGGCCGACCGCCAAGAGCTTCAACACCAACTGGGCGGTGATCTACGACCAGATCGAAGAGCAGCGGGTCCGCCCGGGCAACCTGTTCGCCGCCGACCCGGACGCTCGGCAGGTCACCGAGCAACTCATCGTCGACGCCGGCTTCGACCCCGTCCATATCGGGGACTTGGAGCACGCGCGGATGCTGGAAGACCACCTCCCACTCATCCAAGCCGTCGCCTCCGCCGGGCTGGGACCCTTCTTCTACCGCATGGCCGGCCCCGGACAACTCTGAGCGAACAGACGGGGCGTCGTGTCCATCCCCTTGTCGGAAACATCCCGGCGGCCACGGCGCCGCCGTCTCTCCGCGCTCGATTAGCGGAAGGATCGGTACGTCTCGGTCTGATCGCCAGGGGCCGGCATCTCCATTTTGGCTAGTTATCGCCCCGTTCAGCCCGTTTTAGAATCAGGCATGTATTCCTGGAATACGGCCGCTCCGATCGCCTCGGTGGGCGCCTGGGGTGAGGCGTTCACCAGCCTGCATGGCGCCGGCCGAATCAGTGTGCCCGACCCTGCGGCCCCGTGGGCAGGGAGTCTGGACTGGCAGCGGTCCGCGACTTACGCTCTGGCCCTCTGCAGTGGAGGTCAGGAAGTGGTACGCCGGGACCGGCGGCACATCCGGTCGGATCCGCGGGGAACCTACGAGCTTCTGGTGCCGTTGGCGGGCACGGCGTGGGTGGAGCAGGGGCCGTCGTCGGCCGAGATCCGGCGCGGCTCCATGGTGCTGTGCGACATCGACCGGCCGCTGGCCTTCGCCCACGACGCCGACTTCCTGTCCATCGCGTTCATCATGCGTGAGCAGGACGTGGCCGCCCGCAGCCTGGCAGTGACCCGCAAGCCCGTGACGCTCGACTCCTCCATCGGTCTGGGCAGGGTGGTCAGGCAGGTGGTGGCCACACTGCAGGAGGAGCGTGAGCAGTTCTCCGCGACGACTTTCGACATCGCGTGCGACCGGCTGCTCGATCTGGTGTGCCTGGCGGCGGAGGGCGGCACCGATTCAGCGCCCAGCGGGCAGCGTGCCCGAGTGGAGGCCTCGATCCGGCGCTACGTCCGCGAGCACGCCTGCGACGCGGACCTCGATGGCACCAGGATCGCGCGGGCGCTCGGCTGGTCGACCCGCTACATCCAGCAGGTGCTGCAAGCGTCCGACACCACATCGCGTGACCTCATCCGTCGCGAGCGGCTGCAACTCGCCCGGTCCAGGCTGGCCAGCAGGAGTTGGGCGGCCACGTCCATCTCGCAGATCGCCCACGCCTGCGGCTTCGGAAGCCATGCGGCGTTCACCACCGCGTTCCGGCAGCAGTTCGGCAGAACGCCCACCGACGTCCGCAACGACGCTCTCCATCCGAGGCGGACCTCGCCGTCGAAAGCCGAGCCGAGCACCGGATCCGGCGAAGGCGATGCGCTCGGCTGAAACCCTCCGGTCGCCGAGCGGCACCGCCCCACGGGCGCTGCTAGGGCTTGGCCGGGCTGAAGTACCGGCGCGGGTTGTCCACCAGCATGGTGGTCAGTTGCGCCTGGGTGACCCCGGCGCGGAGCAGCGCCGGAAGCACCTGCTCGTGCAGGTGCGTGTAGTGCCAGTTCGGCGCGATCTGTTCGCGTACACCCGGAGGGAACCAGTCGATGTGGCACGACGCGTCGTGTGACAGGACCATCCGGTCGGCCAGTCCCTGCCGGGCGAGGGCCGCGACGGTCGCCACTCGTTGGTCGCCGGGCAGCAGGATGTCCAGTCCGAAGCGGTCCATGCCGACGTAGGAGCCGTTGTCGATGAGTTGGCGCAAATAGTCCAGGTCGGCGGTGTCACCGCTGTGCCCGATGACCACCGCGCCGAGGTCGACGCCCTCGCTGCGCAGGATCTCCTGTGCGGTCAGGCCGGTGCGCGCGTGCGCACTGGTGTGGACGGTGATCGGCGCACCCGTGCTGAGGTGGGCCTGCGCCACGGCCCGCATCACCCGCTCCACACCCGGTGTGAGCTCGTCCTCGATCGCGCATTTGAGGAAGGCCGCTTTGATGCCGGTGTCCGCGATGCCCTCGGTGAGTTCACGGATGAACAGTTCGGTCATGCGCTCCGCGCCGCCGAGCAGCGTTCCCGGACCGTGGTAGCGGAAGTAGTGCGGCACGTCCGCCAGCGTGTAGAGGCCGGTCGCGACCACGATGTTGAGGTCCACGCGCTGGTTGACCGACGCGACGCGTCGCACGTCCCGGCCGAGGCCGATGACGGTCGGATCGACGATCGTGGACACGCCCGTTTCCGCAAGGGCCGTCAACCGGGCCACGGCGTCGTCGACGCGTCGCTGCTCGTCCCAGCTCTCCGGCATGCTCCGCCGTAGTTCCTCGCTCAGGACGAAGACGTGTTCGTGCATCAGTACGGTGCCCAGATCGTCCACGGCCACCGGGCCGTTGACGGTGGGCACCTGCGGGGTCAAGGTCATGAGGTCTCCAAGCGCGTCAGGTGTGGGGGCCGAGCCCCGCCTACGTGGGGCAGTCGCGGGGTCCGCGCGAAGGAACGCCCACGGTCCTCGGACCCGAAAAACAACGATCATGGGCGCGGGGCCTGAGATCCATGCTGGGACACAGGGCCGGACGCCGCTTCCGCGCGAGCGCAGGGTCCTTGTGCCCGGGCGAACGACTGCCTCGTGGGGGCGTCGGACCATGTCGAGGTGCACATGCCACGGTGGGCCGCCCACGGAGATCAACGGCGTTCCGACGATCACACTGCGCGTGGTGGACGGGAGCAAGATCTACGTGGCGACGGAGGGCAAGCCGTACATCCTCCGCATCGCCTCGCCGTCGCCCCGGATCGCCCGCTGCCCTGGCCTGATCGCCGGCTGCGACGGCCTTCCGGGCGGCTTGGCCTTTGCCGTTCGGCGTCACCCCTGAATGAGCGGAAGGCGGCGCACTCCTGTCAGGGACGGCATGGGGATGAACTGCACGGGGTCGTCCGGGTCGGTACGCAGGGCGTCGAACCGGTCGAGCAGGATGTTCAGCGCGACCCGTCCCTCCAGCCGGGCCAAGGGCGCGCCCAGGCAGAAATGGATGCCGCGGCCGAAGCCGAGGTGCGGGTTGGGGTCGCGGTCGGGGTCGAAGACGTCAGGGTTGGGGAACCGGCGCGGATCCCGGTTGCCCGCCGCGAGCCAGATCATGACCATCTGGTCGGCCGGGATGGTCACGCCGCCGAGCCGGGCCTCGCGGGTCGTGGCGCGGCCGAGGAGAGCGAACGGGGTCAGGAACCGGATGGACTCCTCGATGACGATCGGGATCGAGGAGCGGTCGGCGCGTACCCTCTCCTGCTGCTCGGGGAAGGCGTCCAGGCACAGCACCGTGTTGCCGAGCAGCATCGTCGTGGTGATGTGCCCCGCGAGCAGGAGGACGATCGCGAAGTTGACCACCTGGTCGTCGGGCAGGCGTTCGCCGTCCACCTCTGCCTCCACCAGTCTGGTGAGCAGGTCGGCGCGCGGCTGCCGTCGGCGTTCGGCGGCGTGGGCGGCGAGATAGGCGGACATCTCCTTCCACGGTCTCATCGTGGCCTCGATGTCCGCGCCTCGCTCCTCGGCGGTCCGGTTGAGCGAGACCTCGGTGTCACGCTGGAACAACGCGTCGGCCCACTGCTTGAACAGGGCACGATCCCCGCTGGGAACCCCGAGCAACTCGGCGATGACGATGACCGGCAGCGGATAGGCCAGATCGCTCACGAGCTCGAACCCGCCGCGCTCACGCGCCGCGTCGAGCAGCTCGTGGGTCAGTGCGGCGATCCTCGGTTCGAGATCCGCGACGACCTTACGGGTGAATGCGCTACTGACCAGTTTGCGCAGCTTGCCGTGCTTCGGCGGGTCGATCTGGGTGATGAAGCCCTTCAGCGAGAAGTCGTCTTCGCCGGGCATCAGCTCCTTGGGGACCACCCGCACGGTGTCGGAGGAGTACGTCGCGGGGCCGCCGAGGACCTCGTGCATCTCCGGGTAACCGTAGACATTCCACAGCCCGGTGCGGGCGTCGAACTCGACCGCCGGGCCCGATCGGGGCCCGTGCAGCCAGAAGTGCTGTTCGGGGATGTCGTACCGCTCGACGATGTCGGACATCGCCTCTCCTTGGTCGAGGATCCTTCTGCTGATGTACATCAGGACTACCCCTTGCGGTGCTTCCGTTCTCACTCGTCGATGAAGCGCTGGTCCTGCCGGTCGAGGTGGCGCTGGAGGCGGCGGTGCGTCTCCTGCCCGATCTCGCCCGCGGCGTACATGCGAGAGAGCGCGTCGCTCTGTACGGCGAGCACGTCGCGGTGTATCTGACCGTAGACATCGGTCAGGTCCTCGGACTCCTGGTCGAGATCCATCTGGGTCTGAACAGACCGCCGGACATGCGCCAGCATGGCCGGCGAGACGGCCTCAAGGTCCTCGAGTTGTTCGATGTAGCCGGCGGCGATCTCGGTGAGCCGCCGCCGGGCCCTGACGTATTCGGCACGCGAGTGGTCGGGGCTGACCGCGAGACCCGAGAGCCTGACCAGCGGCGCGAGGGTGAACCCCTGCGCGACCAGGGACACGACGATGACGCCGGTCGCCAGGACCATGAGCAGGCTGCGATGAGGCAGCGGCAGCCCGGTGGCGGTGGTCAGCGGGATGGACAGGGCCGCGGCGAGCGGCACCACGCCACGGGCGCCGGCCCAGGAGATCACCGCGGGCACCTGCCAGGACGGCCGGAGGCGTCCTCCTGTGCGCCATTGCCGGAGCGCCGACAGGGGGAACATCCAGGCCACCCGGACGACGACCAGCGTGAGCGCGATCGCGAGGACGGCGGGAACCCATGACCGCTCGGCCGCGGACAGCTCTCGGATCTGACCGGGCAACTGGAGGCCGATGAGGCTGAAGACGACGCTCTCCAACAGGAAGATCAGCGTTCCGTACACGGCGGTCAACTGGAGCCGGGTGCCGGGATTGGTCAGCTCGTGCTGCCTGATGCCGAGGATCACGGCCGCCACGATCACGGCGGTCACCCCCGAGGCGTGGACGGCCTCGGCCAGCACATAGGCCAGGTAGGGGACGATGAGGGCGATCACGCTCTCCAGGACCGGGTCCTCGGTGCGGCGCCGCACCCACGAGACGCCGACGGCGACCACTCCCCCGACCAGCACTCCGCCGCCGGCCAGCCTGGCGAAGTCGACGGTGACGCCGGTCCAGCTCACCGCGCCGCCGGCCACCGCGGCCGCGGTGGCGATCCGGAACAGAATGAGGCTGGTGGCGTCGTTGAACAGGCTTTCCGCTTGGACGAGAGTCTGCAGCCGGGGCGGCAGAGCCAGCCTGCGGCCCAACGCGGTCACGGCGACCGGGTCGGTGCTCGCCAGCACCGCCCCCAGCACGAATCCCAGGGCCAGCGGGAGAGGGGTCAGCATCACGGTGACGAACCCCACCGCAGCGGCGGAGACCAGAACGAGCCCGACCGCGAGCAGGGCGACCGGCCGCCACAGCCGTTTGAGCTCGCGCCAGGACAGCTCCTCCCCCGCCGCGTACAGCAGCGGCGGCAGCACCACCAGGCTCACGATCTCCGGCGTGACGTGAATCCGGTCGGCGATGGGGAGAAGCCCGGCGACGACACCCGCGACGACGAGCAATGACGGGGCCGGCACGCTGATCCGGTCGGCGAACGTGGCCACGACGGTGGCCACCGCGACCAGGAACAGCACGATCTGTACGCCTTGCACCGCATCCCCTCGGAAGCCCCATTGCCGACCAGACTTCCCGGCGCACCAGGCACCAACCTACAGGAACAACGCAGATCAGTCGGATGGTCATCGCTGACGGCGAGGCCGTGCATGTGGGCGATGCGATCGACGTCCAACCGGTCGATCCCGCCGCGGCAGCTCGCCTCGCGATCCAGAGGTCGAGCCATGGAGACCGGCGCGATCTCGGCGAGACACCGATCACCTACTCGAAGGCTGATCCGCGTCAACGTGACGCAGGGATTTCGTGGTGAACACGTTAAGTGACTTGCGTGACCCCTTATAAGAGGTTCTACGTTCTAAACGCATCCTTGGAGTGGAATTTATGGTGATCTCCGGTGACTGTTGAAAATCTTATCGGCTTGATCGTTTCGGTCGCTCTGCTCGTGTACCTCCTCCTCGCGATCCGCTTCCCTGAGAGGTTCTGATGGCCGTCGAAGCGCCGGTCGCTCCGGACACCACCCGCGCCGGGGAGCCGCGACCCGCCCACAGGGTCGCCGCCGGGATACTCGATCCACGGCAATTGTGGAAGGCGCTCCCGGAGGCGCTGCGCAAGCTCGACCCCCGGGCTCTCTGGCGTAACCCCGTCATGTTCGTCACCGAGGTGGGCGCCGTGCTGACCACGGTGTTCACGGTCCCTCATCCGTCGCTCTTCGGCTGGCTGATCACCGTCTGGCTCTGGCTCACCGTGATCTTCGCCAATCTGGCCGAGGCGGTGGCCGAGAGCAGGGGCCGCGCTCAGGCGGCGACGCTGCGCCTCACCAGACAGCAGACCGTCGCCCGGCGCGTCGTGGGCTGGGCCGAGGACGTCCCATCGTCGGCGGTCCGCGCCGAGGAGATTCCCGCCGGGCTCCTGCGGCGAGGCGACGTCGTGGTCGTCGACGCCGGTGAGCTGATCCCCGGCGACGGCGACGTGGTCGACGGGGTGGCCAGCGTCGATGAGTCAGCGATCACCGGTGAATCGGCCCCGGTCATCCGGGAGTCCGGCGGCGACCGCTGCGCGGTCACCGGCGGTACGCGCGTCCTGTCCGACCGGATCGTGGTGCGGATCGCCCAGGACCCGGGCGAGAGCTTCATCGACCGCATGATCAGTCTCGTCGAGGGCGCCAAGCGGCAGAAGACCCCGAACGAACTCGCTCTCAACCTGCTCCTGATCGCGCTGACCATCATCTTCCTGATGGCCACCGTCACGCTCCAGCCGATGGCGATCTTCTCCAAGGGCGTGATGGCAGCCGCCCCCGACACCCTTGCCATCACCGGCGCGGGCATCTCCGGCGTCGTGCTGGTCTCGCTCCTGGTCTGCCTGATCCCGACCACGATCGGCGCGCTGCTGTCCGCCATCGGCATCGCCGGCATGGACCGGATGGTTCAGCGCAACGTGCTCGCGATGTCGGGCCGGGCCGTGGAGGCCGCGGGCGACGTGCACACCCTGCTGCTGGACAAGACCGGCACCATCACGTTCGGCAACCGGCAGGCCGACTCCTTCATCCCCGTCGGTGAGACCGGAGAGACCGACCTCGCGCACGCCGCCCTGCTGTCCAGCCTCGCCGACAGGACACCCGAGGGACGCTCCATCCTGGACCTGGCCCGCCGGCACGTCGGCCAGGAGGCGGGTGCCGAGGTCGACGGCGTCTGGGTACCGTTCTCCGCCGTCACCCGGATGTCCGGGGTCGACCTCCCCTCACGCAGCCTGCGCAAGGGCGCGGCCGCCTCCGTCTCCTCATGGGTGCGAGAACACGGCGGGCCGGTTCCGCCGGAGCTCGACGAGATAGTCGCAGGCGTGTCCGCGTCCGGCGGCACTCCCCTGGTCGTGGCGGAGCAGACGCGCGTCCTCGGCGTCATCCATCTCAAGGACGTCGTGAAGCCCGACCTGCGTGCCCGGTTCGAGGAGATGCGCCGGATGGGCATCCGCACCGTGATGATCACGGGCGACAACCCGGTCACAGCGCGGGCGATCGCCGACGAGGCCGGGGTGGACGACTTCCTGGCCGAGGCGACTCCGGAGGACAAGCTCGCCCTGATCCGCAAGGAGCAGGAGGGCGGCCGCCTGGTCGCGATGACCGGTGACGGCACCAACGACGCCCCCGCCCTGGCGCAGGCCGACGTCGGGGTCGCGATGAACACCGGAACGTCGGCCGCCAAGGAGGCCGGCAACATGGTCGACCTCGACTCCGACCCGACGAAGATCGTGGAAATCGTCGAGATCGGCAAGCAACTGCTGATCACTCGCGGCGCGCTCACGACGTTCTCGATCGCCAACGACATCGCCAAGTACTTCGCGATCCTCCCCGCGATGTTCGGGCCCATATATCCGGGCCTGTCCCGGCTCAACGTCATGGGCCTGCATTCACCGCTCTCGGCGATCCTGTCCGCCGTCATCTTCAACGCCGTCGTCATCGTCGCGCTGATCCCGCTCGCCCTGCGCGGCGTGCGCTACCGCCCCTCCAGCGCCTCCCAGCTGCTCGCCCGCAACCTGTGGGTGTACGGCCTCGGCGGCGTGATCGTGCCCTTCGTGGCCATCAAGCTGATCGACCTCGTCGTCCAGTTCATCCCAGGAATATGATCATGAACCGTCTTCCACGGTGGCTCGCCCATCACGTGGCGGCCCTGCGGGTCGTCGTGGTGCTCACCCTCACCGTCGGCCTGGTCTACCCGCTCGCAATGACCGGAATCGCCCAGGCGGTCCTCGGTCGCAGAGCCGACGGCTCCCATCTTGAGAAGGACGGGAAGGTCGCCGGCAGCGAACTCATCGGCCAGTCCTTCACCGGCACGGACGGCGAGCCCATCAAGCGGTACTTCCAGAGTCGCCCCTCGGCCGCCGGCGACGGCTACGAACCGGGCGCGACCGGAGCGAGCAACCAGGGCTCGGAGAGCGTCGTCGACGTGCTTCCCGACCCGGCCGACCCCGAGTCGGGCAAGCTCAGCCTGCTCACCGAGGTCTGCGCGCGAAGCAAGGCCGTCGGCGAGTTGGAGCAGGTCAGCGGTGCCCGGCCGTACTGCACCTCCGACGGCGTGGGCGCCGTACTCGGCGTGTTCCGCGAGCAGGGCCTGAGCGGCCGGGCGACCCGCGTGGTCAGCCTGAACCAGGCATGCCCGGCCACGCCCTTCCTCGCCACCTATGAAGGCGTCGCCGTGGAGTGCGCCGAGCCGGGCGACGACTACAGCAAGGCGCTCGTCGTCCCCGTCCGCGGCGACGCGCCGGCCGACCCCGTGGTGCCCGCCGACGCGGTCACCGCGAGCGGCAGCGGCCTCGACCCGCACATCTCACCGGCGTACGCCGCTCTCCAGGCCCCTCGCGTCGCCAGGGAACGCGGCCTCAGCCTGGACAGGGTCGAGGACGTCATCAAGCAGAACACCACCGGCCGTGCTCTCGGCTTCCTCGGGGAGCCCGGCGTGAACGTGCTGACGCTCAACCTCGCGCTGGACCGGGAGTCCTGATCATGTACGGCTGGCTGCAAGCGTTGTTCGTCCTCACCCTCCTGGTGGTCCTCCACGTCCCCGTGGGCGACTACATGGCCCGCACCCTGGACGGCGGCCGCCACCTCGCCATCGAGCGCCGCCTCTATCGGATCTGCGGCGTCGATCCCGACCGTGAGCAGGACTGGCGCCACTATCTGCTGGCGCTGATGGCCTTCTCCGTGCTCGGCATCGCGGCCCTGTTCGCGCTGCTGACTCTCCAGGGCTCCCTGCCGTGGTCGCTCGGTCACCCCGGCATGTCATGGGAGCTGGCGCTGCACACCGCGGTCAGCTTCACGACCAACACGAGCTGGCAGAACTACGCCGGCGAGGCCACGACGGGCCACCTGGCCGTCATGGCCGGGCTCGGCGTGCAGGGCTTCGCCTCCGCGGCCGTCGGCATGTGCGTCGGCCTCGCGCTCATCCGCGGCCTGGTCAGGCGGAGCGGCACGGAGATCGGCAACTTCTGGGTCGACCTGGTCCGCAGCGTCTTCCGCGTCCTGTTGCCACTGGCGGTCCTCTTCGGGATCGTGCTGATCTGCATGGGCGTGCAGCAGAACCTGGACGGCGCGCAGACTGTGAACACCGTCGCGGGCGGCACGCAGACCCTGATCGGCGGTCCTGTCGGCTCCTGGGAGCCGGTCAAGCTCATGACCGGTGACGGCGGCGGCTTCTTCAACGCCAGCAGCGCCCACCCGTTCGAGAACCCCTCGTCGCTGAGCAACTCCCTCGAGATCCTGATCATGTTGATCGTCCCGACCGCCTTCATCCGGACCTTCGGCCGGATGGCCGGCAACCTCAGGCTGGGCTGGACCATGTTGACCGTGGTCGGCATCCTGTTCGGCTTGCTGCTCATCGCCGGCAACCTCGCCCAGGCCGCCCACACGGGCACGGTCGCACAGGCGGTGGGCGCCCAGACGGAAGGGACCGAGACCCGCTTCGGCATCCCCGCGAGCACGCTCTTCGGCGTCTCCGCGACGGCGTCCGCCGACGGCGCGCTCAACGCCTCCTACGACAGCTTTTCCAGTCTCGGCGGCGGAGTGCTGCTCGCGGCCATGATGCTGGGCGAGATCGCTCCCGGCGGCACGGGCAGCGGCCTGTACGGCCTGATCATGGTCGTGCTTGTGGCCATCTTCCTGGGCGGCCTCATGGTGGGCCGCACGCCCGAGTTCATGGGCAAGCGCATCGGCTTCACCGAGATGCGCTATGTGGTGCTCTACTCGCTGGTCTCGCCCACCCTCATCCTCGCCTTCACCGGGTTGGCCGTAGGGCTCCCGGCAGGAGTGTCGTCGATGGGCAATGTCGGAGCTCACGGCCTCACCGAAGTGCTCTACGCCTACACCAGCAACGTCAACAGCAACGGCAGCGCCATGGCCGGGCTGAACGGCAACACGATGTTCTACAACCTCACGATGACCGCTGCCATGTTCATCGGGCGATACCTGCCGATCGCCTTCGTCCTGGCGCTGGCCGGGAGGCTGGTGCGACGGCAACCTCAGGCGGTGACCGCCGGCACGCTGCGAACCCAGGGCGTCAGCTTCGTCGTCCTGGCCACGGGCGTCGCGCTGATCGTGGCGCTGCTCAACTTCCTGCCCGCGCTCTCCCTCGGCCCCCTCGCCGACGGCCTGCTCGGTTAGCCCCGTCCGTGCGCCAGAACCCGTCCGGCGCACGGACTTCATCGGCTGACCGCCCTCTTGTACAGGCGCGTGGCCAGCGGAGCGAACACCGTCAGGATCAGCACCGACCAGAGCAGCGACGTCGCCACCGCGTGCTGGAGCGGCCACGCGCCGGGGACGGGCATGGCGGGGCTGGTGTTGCCGAACAGCTCTCGCGCGCCCTGGACGATCGTGGAGACGGGGTTCCACTCGGCGACGACCTTCAGCGGCCCGGGAAGGCGTGAGCTGTCGACGAAGACGTTGGACAGGAACATCAGCGGCATCGACACGACGGTGGCGACGTTGTTGAACACCTCGGGCGTCCGCAGAGCCAGCGCGACCGTCGCCGTCACCCAGGAGAACGCGTAGGAGAAGAACAACAGCAGCAGGAAGCCCATGACGGCCTCGTACGGCGTGGAGTTGATCCGCCAGCCGACGGCCAGCCCCACCACGGCCATCACGACGATGCTGGTGAGGTTCATGAGCACGTCGCAGAGCGTCTGGCCGATCAGCACCGCCGACGGCGCCATCGGGAGCGTGCGGAACCTGTCGAAGATGCCCTTTCGCAGGTCCAGGGTCAGGGTGTAGCCGGTGATCTGCGCACCGGAGACGATCGCCACGACGAAGACCCCGGGGACCATGTACTCGCGGTAGGACATGCCCGGCACGTCGATCATGCTGCCGAAGACGTAGGCGAACAGCAGGACGAACACGATCGGGAGAATGATCGCGCCCCCAAGTTGGTCGGGCGCCCGCTTGATCTTGAGGGCGTTGCGCTTGGTGATCGTCATGCCGTCGGAGATCGCCGCCTGGAGGGCGTTCATCGGCTGTGCTCCTTCGCGGTAGTGGTCGCGGTGGGGTTCTCCTTCGTGGTGGCGCTCTCGTTCGCGGTCGCCTCGTGCCCGGTGAGCGCGAGGAACACGTCGTCCAGCGTCGGCCGTCGCAGGCCGGCATCCCGTACGGTGACCCGCTCGGCGGCCAGCCTGCCCAGGGCGTCGGTGAGCGACGCCGCGCCATGGGTCACCGGGACCGTCACCCGCAGTGCGGCGGCATCGGTCCGCATGTCTCCGACGGCGAGGGGGGCCAGTTCCCGCCGTACGGTCGCCAGGTCCTCCGCGTTCGTCACCGTCAGCTCGATCCGGTCGCCGCCGACCTGGTCCTTGAGCTCATCGGCCGTGCCGAGCGCGATCACGCGGCCGTGGTCGACCACCGCGATCCCGTCGCTGAGCCGATCGGCCTCCTCCATGTACTGGGTGGTGAGCAGCAGCGTCGTGCCGCCGGCGACGAGCTCGGATATGACGTCCCACAAGCCGGCCCGGGCCCGGGGGTCGAGGCCGGTGGTCGGCTCGTCCAGGAACAGCACCGGCGGGTCGGCGACCAGCGCTCCGGCGAGGTCGAGCCGGCGCCGCATGCCTCCGGAGTAGCCCTGCACCGGGCGATCTCCCGCCTCCACCAGGTCGAAGCGTTCCAGCAGTTCTCGAGCGCGCTCTTTGCTGCGCCGGGTGCCCAGGTGGTGGAGGCGTCCCACCATCTCCAGGTTCTCCGCGCCGGTGAGGTGATCGTCGACCGCGGCGTACTGCCCGGACGCTCCGATGCGGGATCGCAGTCGCCCGGCGTCGCCGACGACGTCGAGGCCGGCGACGGTGGCATGGCCGGAGTCCGGCTTCAGCAATGTGGTCAGGATCCGCACGGCTGTGGTCTTTCCGGCGCCGTTCGGGCCGAGCAGCCCGAACACCGTCCCCTCGGGGACGGACAGATCCATCCCGTCGAGGGCCGTCACGTCGCCGTATTTCTTGACCAGGCCTTCGGCCATGATCGCGGGGGGCATGGGGATTCTCCTCTGCTCGCTTGTTCGGGGGGTTGTTTGCTTCCTCGGGGGGTCCGGAAACGCGGTCAGGGCATGACGGCAGGGCGGCCGATCGATTTCCGACCGTCCGGATGGTTGTCGAACCGAAAGTTCAGCCGTCGAAAACGTCGATCGACGACCGGGTGACGGGCATGTACGGGACGCCTACTTGCCGCCGCCCGACCATGCCCGATCGATCAGCGCGGGGAATGCCGGTGCCGGGCCAGCGCCATATCCCCGTCGTTCAGCGGTGGGTTCCGAACCATGTGCGCCGGTGGCGGATCTTCAAGGAACCGTAGGCCAGCTCCCCGGTGATCCGGACGTGGAGCTTCCCTGGACGCCTTCGCCCCGGCACCTTGCAGGTCACGGTGCCCCACTCAGCGAACGCCTCATCCGCCTCCGCTGTCGCGCCGCGCGGCAGGATGATCGTCGCGGAGCCGTACGTGACGTGGAGTTCGATCTGGATCTCCGGATGGTCGATGACGCCCTCGGACAGGTCGAGCCTCACGCCGCCATGCGTGGAGGCGACCCGAAGCAGGCGCGGAACCCGCCATTCGCCCGCTCGCCTGACGCTCCCACCCGTGGACTTCAACTCCACCACGTCATCCACGAGATCGTCACGCAGGCCGGCGACAGCCGGCATCAGATCGCCATGAGACGTGGACGTAAGAGCCAGCTCAAGCCGCTCGTCCATCTCCTCAGATGTCAGGCGCCCCTCAGCGAACGCCAGCTGAAGCCGCTGAACGACCTTGTCCCGATCACCATCGGAGACACGCACCCGCGGTTCCGGCTGTCTCTCAGCCTGGCCTCGATCATGCCTTTCTCCTTCCATTGCTCCTCCTATTTGATCTAGTAGGGGCGATCCGGCGGACCACCGCCGGCCCGAGGACCGACGATTCCCCTCCAGCCGGTCGAGCCCTCAGATGTCGAGATCCTCCACGGCGGGACGCTCGGCCAGGTCAGCGATCAACTCGTAGAACTCGTCGGGCACCTTCCCGCGCAGGTCCTGGAAGGAGTCAACGACCTCCAACGTGGATTCACCCTGTACGAAGCCCCAACTCGAATCGCCAAGGCCGAGCAGAGTCCGCCACGACAGCCAGTTGTCGGAATCCGATCCGTCCGTCCAGTCGGGAGAGCGGTCCACATGCAGGACGAACTTGCCCTTGCGGGACCGATAGACCCGGAACATCTCGACCCGGCTTCCAGTGGTACGCCCCCACTCGCCGAGGAGCACTCCGGAGAAGCGCTGCTTGCGCCCGACACCCTGCAGGCCGATCTCCACGATGATCTCGTCATAACCCTCCTGGCGCCCCTCCTCCATCTCGATGTAGCGTCGCAGTGCCGCCGAGATCGCCTGAGACAGATTTCCCCCGGAGAGCTCCTGAGCCCGCTGGAAGAGCGCCAGATCATCCTCGGACACATAGATCGTTTTGTTCGGCATCGCCAACCTCCACTTGTACGTATGAGTCTACGTATAAAGGGGGCGGTTCGACAACGCCATTCATCGGTGGGACTTCCCAGGAAGCCGCTCTGGTACCGGCGGGATCCCCCGCATCAACGGCGAGCGGGATTACCGTCCTCGCCCGCAGCGGCACAGCGACGCGTTGTGGCAGTGGACGTCTTCGACGATGACGATCCGCGTCACAAGGGAACCTGATCGGGATGCGCCGCCGGTGCCATGGGCAGGGAAACGATCATGGTGAGACCTCCCCCTGGCGTCTCCTCAGGTACGAGCGTCCCGCCCATCGCCTCGGACAACCCTCGAGACAGGGCGAGGCCGAGGCCCACCCCCGAATGGTTGTCGCGGTCGCCGAGACGCTGGAACGGCAGGAACACACGGTCATAGGATTCGCGCGGAATCCCGGGTCCGCGGTCGATGACCCGGATTTCGACGTGATTGCCGTGCCAACTTCCGGTGACCAGGACCTTCCGTCCGGCGGGGGTGTAGCGAACCGCGTTGGACGTCAGGTTGACCAGCACCCGTTCGAGCAGGGCCGGATCGGCGATCACCTCGGGCAGGTCGGTGCTGAAGTCGGTCTCGATGGTGGTCCCGAGCGGTCCGAGATCGTCGATCGCCCTCGGCACGATCTCGTCGAGCGCAACGGGCTGCAGCGCCAGGCCGAGCACCCCGGCCTGCAGGCGGCTCATGTCGAGCAGGTTGGTGACCAGACGATCCAGTTTGACCAGGGACTCGTCGGCAGTCGCCAGCAACTCCTCGTGGTCCTCGGGGGACCACTCGACATCGGTGCTGCGCAGGCTGTCCACGGCGGCCTTCGCCGAGGCGAGGGGCGTGCGCAGGTCATGGCTGACGGCGGCGAGCAGGGCCGTGCGCATCCGATCGGCCGCGGCGAGCGGTCTGGCCTGCTCGGCCTCCTCCCTCAGCCGTTCCTGTCGCAGTGCCACGGCGGTCTCGGCGGCGAACGCCTCCAGCATGCGGCGGTCGGAGGCCTCCAGGAGCCGGCCGCGCGCGGCGAGGACCAGGTTGTCGTCGATGGCGACGTCGGTGTCGGCGAGGGCCGGGTATGTGCAGGGAACCCCACCGGAGGTGGCGACGATGCGCCAGGTGTCCGGGTCGGAGCGGTCATCCGGCGTCTGCCCCGCCTCCGGCCGGCGCTCGAGCAGCGCGACCGAGGTCAGGCCGAACGTCTCGCGCATCCGCGCGAGCAGGGAGGGCACTGCCGCCTCGCCGCGCAACACGTGGCCGGCGAGGGTCGAGAGGATCTGGGCCTCCGCTCCGGCTCGCGCGGACTCCCTGGTGCGCCGGGCCGCGACGTCCACGATGGTGCTGACCGCCGCCGCGACGAGAACGAAGACGACCAGGGCGAACAGGTTCTCCGGATCCGAGATCGTGAACTCGTTGATCGGTGGCGTGAAGAAGTAGTTGAGCAGGAGAGAGCCGCCGATCGCGGCCACGATGGCCGGCCACATGCCTCCGATGAGCGCGACGCCCACGACCATCAGCAAGAAGAACAGGATCTCGCTCGGCAGCGACAGCTGGTCTCTGAACGGGATGAGCGCGGCCGTGAGCCCCGGCACTCCGGCGACGGCGACACCCCACCCGATCAGCCGCCTCGTCCGAGTGAGTGCGGCGGGAGGCCCGGCCGGCCGGCGCCCCTTCCGTACCTCGTCATGCGTGACCATGTGAACGTCGATGGATCCGGACAGCGCGGTCGTCTCCACGCCCACGCCACGAGAGAAGATCTGGGCGAACCGGCCCCGCCGGGACGCGCCGAGAACGAGCTGGGTGGCGTTGACGCCTCGGGCGAAGTCGAGCAGCGCCCGCGGGATGTCCTCGCCGACGACCTGGTGGTAGGTGCCCCCCATGTCCTCCACGAGGGTGCGTTGACGGGTCAGGTTGGCCGGATCGCCTCCCTTCAGGCCGTCGGCCCTGGTGACGTGGACGGCGAGCACGTCGGCCCCCTTGGTGCGGGCGGCGATGCGAGCGGCCCGTCGCACGAGGGTGTCACCCTCGGGACCGCCCGTCAGCGCGACGACGACTCGTTCACGTGCCTCCCACGTCGTGGCTATCCCTTGCTCGGCACGGTAACGGTCGAGTTGGTCGTCGACCTTGTCCGCGACCCAGAGCAGGGCCAGCTCGCGCAGTGCGGTCAGGTTGCCGACCCTGAAGTAGTTCGACAGCGCCGCGTCCACCTTCTCGGGCTTGTACACGTTGCCGTGGGCCATCCGGCGGCGGAGCGCCTCCGGCGACATGTCGACCAGTTCGACCTGGTCGGCTCGCCGGACGGCCTCGTCGGGCACCGTCTCCTGCTGCGCCACCCCGGTGATCTGCTCGACGACGTCGTTCACCGACTCCAGGTGCTGGACGTTGACCGTCGAGACGACGTCGATGCCGGCGTCCAGGATCTCCTCGATGTCCTGCCACCGCTTGGCGTTGCGCGAGCCGGGCACGTTGGTGTGGGCCAACTCGTCGATCAGCGCGATGGAGGGCGCGCGCTCGATGACGGCGTCGACGTCGAGTTCGCTGAAGGTCGTCCCCCGGTACACCATCGTCTTGCGAGCGATGATCTCCATGCCGTCGAGGAGTTCGGCGGTGTGCGGGCGGTCGTGGGTCTCCACGAGAGCCACGACCACGTCCCTGCCCCGCTCCATGGCCCGGCGTCCCCCGCCGAGCATCGCGAACGTCTTCCCGACCCCGGGAGCCGCCCCGAGGTAGACCCGTAACCGCCCGCGTGGCACCTGCGATCACTACTCCTTGCCGAGGGACAGGTTGGGCTCGAGAGCGTCCACCACAGGCTCATCCACCAGGTCGAGGGCCCTGCCGGTGGGGGTGCCCCCGATGCGCGACCGCACCTTCGCGACGTCGCGACCGCGCTTCCTGATGGCGATCCCCACTCCTGGGACGGGGGCGTCAGCCACCCGATCAGGCAGCCCAAGGGAAAGCAAAGTGCAAAATCTGGGCGTACTTCCCGCTTTGACGCGCTACATACGGCTATCGCCTGAATATTGACGCGGTCCGTACGCGGGTTGGCCCAAGCGAGGCGGCCCTTGGCGCCTACGGCGACCGAGAAGACCACGGCCGGGATCGGCCGGCGACCCGTCGTTCACGCCAATCGACCGACCGCGATCCGGTAGAAGCCGCGCAGCCCTCGGCGGGCGTGGCCGGCACCGGTTGGGACAGCGACCCGCCCCGGGCGAAGAACAACCTTGAAATCACCCCGGGCCGAGGTAATGGAAATCGCGGGCTCCGCCAACTCGATTCTGAGCCCTGTTACGCCGAGCCTTGTTACACGCGCAATTATTCGGCGTTAAATAATTGAGTCGCCGATACAGTTTCTTAATACAAAATTAACGACACGCGGGGGCATTGCCAAGGCCTCTCCCGACCGGCAGACAATCAACTTGCGCCCCGACCTCGACTTTCATGAATCCGGTCCGGTTCTCGCTTCGGCGGGTGGTCGTGCCTATGGCCCGCCGGCGCGCCGGATGCCGGTGTTACAGGGGCTACGGGTGCCCTCCCCCTCGGGCCTCCGTCGATGTCGGTGAAACACAACTGGGCGCCGAGATGCGGGCGCTCCCCGCGCACGATGACATGAATGCCATTTGCCCAGGACAACAGGTCGACCAGGCCGTTGATTCGGCGGCCCAGGCATCGTAGCGGGGGTCGCCGTTCGGCGTTATAGGCGACCTCCCACGCCTCCTCGAAACAGGCCGTGCGCCCCGCCGACAAGATCTCAACAAATGAGACGGTCGCCTCAAGAAACCCCCAAGAAACGTGGGCTGGTTAACGTCCCGAGTGCAAACTTATCAACTCCTTTTTCGGGAGAGCTTTGTGAAAGCACGAACACGGAGAAGCGCCCGGGTGCTTCTCCGGGTGATCGTCTCACTGACGGTCCCGGTAGCGCTGACCTCGCTGGCAACGGCGGCGCCGGCCAAGGCTTCTACGACGGCGGCGCCGACCGCGGCGGCGACGCGAACGACGACTTCGGCGGGCCTGCCTGACCCGACGGCCCGCGGACCGTTCGGGCATCAGGTCATCCAAGAGGCCAAGTTCGGCCTGGCGACCATCGAGGAGCCGAACTCCGACGGAGCCGCACCGACGGCAGGGACGGCGCAGGCGCCGGAGCAGGTCGAGATCCGCGGTCAGCTCTACATGCCGGACTGGACCCGGCGTACCAGGCCATCGCCACTGATCATCCTGGTGCACGGCAACCACGGCTCGTGTGACGCCGGCCAGGACAGCGTGCAGGCCACCTGTGCGCAGTTCAAGCACAACGAGAACGGCTACGCATACCTCGCGGAGAACCTCGCCACGTGGGGATACACGACGTTCTCCATCTCGCAGGACCAGTTGATGATGCGGCAGGACAACAACAAGGGGAAGGGCATGCACAACCGGCGCATGCTCATCGCCGCCGCCCTCGACGCGATCAGTGCGGCGAGCCGGGCCAGAGGCTTGCCCGTCGATACGCACACGACCATCGGCACGACGCTCTCCGGTCACCTCGACATGACCCGTATCGGCCTGATGGGCCACTCACGGGGTGGTGACGCGGTCGCGAACTTCCTCGACTACAACCGCATCCGCACCGACGGCCCGCGTTATCCGATCCGCGGTGTCATATCGCTGGCGCCGGTGGACTACGAGCGCAAGGCTCCGTACGGCATGCCGTTCATGTCGATCCTGCCGATGTGTGACGGCGACGTCTCCAACCTGCAGGGCGCCCGGCTGTTCGAGCGCAGCCAGTACGTCAACCCGGGCGATCCCTTCCCGCGGATCCAGGTGGAGCACCTGGGTGCGATCCACAACTGGTACAACACCGTCTGGTATGCCGACGGCGGTGCGGACGGCCAGGGCAACAACGACGCGGCGTGCGGCAACTCGGCACCGTTCGCGACCAACAACATCCACCCGCACAACCTGCGGCTCAGTGGTGCGGCGAGCTACACCGACCCGAACCTGAACTACGCGATCGACAACTCCGATCCGCTCAATCCCGCGGTGAACACCAAGTTCTCGGGTGACGCGGCACGCATGGGTGACCAGGAGAAGCTCGGACTGGCGACGATGGCCGCCTTCCTCCGCCGCTACATCGGTGGTGAGGGCGCCTTCCAGCCGTACATGACCGGCGAACTCTCGGACACCTCCACCGGGCTGCAGATCCCGCCGGCGGCCTGCCCCACGAGTCCGTCCGGCATGGCCATCCCTTGCGACGAGCGGGTCAACACGACCTACTTCGCCGCGCCGCAGGAGCGGGTGGACGTGATACGTCCCGAGGTGGAGAACCCGCTCACGCTCAACGCCCTCGGCGGTTCCCTGAGCGGTAGCGGTTTCGCGGACCCGTACGCGCAGGCTGCCGGTGTCGCGCCGAAGCCGGTCTCGACCGCGGGCGGCTACGACTGGTGCAACCCGGAGCCCCAGGACTTCGCCCCGTCGCAACTCGGCAAGAGCGGGCTGCCGGCCGCGGCCAAGCCCTGCCCGCTGCCTGCGGCGAGCGCGGTCGGCGGGCAGAACGGCACCCGTGAGAACAGCCCGATCAACCACTCTTACGGTCGCCAGCTCACTCTCGCGTGGGACCAGAACTCGCCTGCCACGCTCACCGCCCAGATCCCGGCCGCGTCGAAGAACATGCGCGGCCTCAAGGCTCTGGCTCTGGATGCCGCCGTCAACTTCTTCGACATCCGCAACCCGGGCGCCGACAACCGCGGCGACAACACCAGAGACACGACGGTGAACGGCACCCCGGCGAACCCGGTGTGGCCGAACGAGTCGCCGACGTCGTACGACCCGGCCTCGACGACTCAGCATTTCGTGATCGCGCTGAGCGACACGGCCGGTCACGAGGGCACGGTCGACGCCGGGGACCCGCGCTGGGGCAACGCTCTGCACATGTCGACCGGTACGAACACACCGAACACGCACATCGTCCTCGACCAGATCCGCGTCCCGCTCGGCGAGTTCGCGGCACAGGGCGTGGACACCGGCTCCCTGTCGAAGCTCGAGTTCCGCTTCGGTGTAGGTGACCTGCCGAAGTCCGGCTCGATCGAGATGGCCGATGTGCGGTTCCAGGAGAGCGAGGCGGGGTCAAAGATCCTCTCGGACGGCGACAGGGCGAACGGCGCCGGCTACGGCCGGTCGGCCCTCGGCGGTCCGGACCCGGCGGCCTACCTCGCCGCGTACGACAACACTCCGGGCGACGTCAAGCTCAACGACGTGGTCGCCAACCCGCAGGGGAACACGACCTGGACCGTCGACGACGACAAAAAGCAGTGCCCGAACGCCCAGTTCACCTCGATCCAGACGGCCGTCGACCATGCGGCGCCCTGGGACACGATCGTGGTGTGCGCGGGCGTCTACCAGGAGTCGTCGACTCCGGCGAACAGCGCATCCAACCCCGTCCAGGCGGGCGCGAGGAACGGCCTGACGATCAACAAGCCCTTGAAGATCAAGGGTGCGGGAGCAGACAAGGTGATCATCGAGCCGGACCAGTCGCTCGGGACCCTGGCGGGCGATCAGCCGTACCTGCGTGACGGTGGCGGCAACGTGATCACGATATCCAGGCAGTCTCTCGGCTCGACCGACACCAACGAGATGTTCGTCGACATCTCGGGCGTGACGGTGACCTCGGGCAAGGTCTGGGCCGAGGCGGGTGTCGCCTACTTCGGCGCTGCCGGACGCGTCGCGAACAGCGTCATAGGTCCGATGAAGGTCGCGACCGACGCACAGGAATCGGCCGCACACCCGCACGGCTGGGGCATCGTCAAGACCGGCGTCATCCAGGGGGCAGGCTCCGGCACGGTCGAGAGCGAGCTCACCGTCACGAACAGCGTGATCACCGGTTACCAATCCGGTGGAATCCTGTTCGACGGCGCCCGCGGCAAGGACGGCAGCCCGGACAACACCGTCCGGACCGGCATCCGGTACCACGGCTACGTGACCGGCACCGTCGTCAAGGGCGAGCCGAACAGCCTGTACCCGCAGGTCGGCGTCAAGTACACCAGCGGTGTGACCGGCTTCGTGAAGAACAGCCGGATCACCGGGAACTACTACACGCCCGCACCGTCGCAGTCGTACGGCATCCTGTCGACCGACGCCGGTACCGACACTGCCGGAGCGCTCACTGCTTCGGGCGACGTCATCACCGGGAACGGGTTCGCGGTGTACAACGCCAACGCCGACAACACCGCCGTCCGCGAGGGCGCCCCGTTCGCCGTGTCGGGCAGCTACCTCGGCACCGGCCACACGCCGCGCACAGGGCTCAAGGCGGTCTCCGGCCCCGACAGCACGGGTGCGGCCACGGTGACCGTCACGGGTCTTCGCTCGTCGCCGCCGAGCAAGGTGCCGACCGGAGTCGGGCGCATCGCCGACCACGCACCGACGGCCGAAGTGGCCGACCCGGGGCACGGATCGGAGTTCCAGGTCGGATCGACGGTGCATCCGCTGATCCGCGGCACCGATGACTTCGCCGTCCAGTCGGCGACCCTGATCGTCGACGGCACCAAGGTCGGCAGCACCACTACCGCGCCGTATCAGCTCAGCTGGACGCCGAGTTCGAAGGACGCGGGCAAGCACGTCACGTTCCAGGCGCTGGTCGTCGACTCGTCCGGTAACGCGACGCGCTCCAAGCCGGTGACCTACACAGTGGCCCCGGTGATCCCGCCGCCGACGGTGAAGATCGACAAGGTGGAGACCAACACCGACGCGGGCACGGCAACGATCCTCGTCACCGTGAACACGGCCGGTACGGTCACCCTGTCCGGCGACAAGGTGGTCACGGACACCAGCCAGGTGCACAAGGCGAGCACCTTCACGATTCCCGTGACGGTCGCGCCCGCGTACCGCCAAACCTTGATCAAGTCGGGCAGGCTTCCCGTCAACCTCACGATCACGTTCAAGAACACGGCAGGTCAGAGCGCGACCCAGTCCGTCAACGTGACGCTCATCAAGAAGAGGTGATCTGGCCCTTCATGCACTGACCCGGAAGGGCCTCCCGCAAGGGGGCCCTTCCGCCATGCATACCGGTGCGAGCCATCGGCTGAGGGCTTCGGCGAAGACCGGATCGTGCCTCCCCCAGGTCGTCCGCCTTCTCCCGCGAGAGCCGGGCGAACGTCACTCCGGCGCGGGAAGCCTCAGGCCGAGGTGGCTGTAGCACTCCAACTGGTCGTAGTAGCCGCGCTGGCTGACGACGAGGTCATGCTCCACCGTGAAGACCCAGCAGCAACGCACACTGACGCTTCGACCGGTCGCCTGGAGCACCTCGCCCTCGGCCAGCAGGAACGGTCCCGTGTGCGTACCTGTGACCGTTCCCTCGACCACCACGTTGTCGTCGCACACCATCTTGTCCCACACCGTCACCCGCATGTCCGGAAAGCCCTCGACGATGTGCCCTTGGAAGGCGATGATCTCGTCCCAGCCTTCTGCCTGCATCTCCGGCCACACGGCGACAGCCCCTGGGACGTAGCACTCCATCAGCGCGCCCTGATCATGGGCATTGACTGCGCTTATCAACCGATCGATGACATCAGGCATCACGGGCCCCCTTCCCGAACAGAATCACGGTACCAACCTGGGCAAACCCGCTGCCTGGCCCTGCGGCGGCCACTACACCTCGCCGGCATCGTGGTGCGCCTTCCCCCGCGCCCGGATCCCTGCCAGGCTCCGGAGAGCCCCCAGGGGCTGAAAGAAGGGTCACTCATGACAGGGGCCGGTGATCGACAGCGCCCAGGCCGCCGTGAAGGGATCGCGATGCGACACGCCACAGGCGAACACACGCCCGGCCCCAGCGGCTACGACGCCGAACTACGGCGGCACGACCGAATACTGCGCCGGGCCTGTGACGTCCAGCTCCACGACCACGTCCTCGACATCGGATGCGGGGCCGGGCAGACGACCCGTCAGGCCGCGCGCACAGCCCAGGCAGGCGGTGCGCTCGGGGTCGACGTCTCCGCGCCCGCCGTCGAACGTGCCCGCGAACTCGCCCGGGCGGAGGGGGTCCGCAACGTCACCTTCGAGCACGCCGACGCACAGGTCCACCGCTTTCCGGAACAGCGCTTCGACCTGGCGATCAGCAGGTTCGGCACGATGTTCTTCGACGACTCCGTCGCCGCGTTCACCAACGTCAGGCGGGCGCTGCGTCCGACCGGGCGCCTGGTGATGATGGTCTGGCAGCCACCCGAGCACAACGAGTGGGACGTCGCCATCCGCCAATCCCTCGAAGTAGCCGACGGGCCGGTAGCCAGTGTTTCCGGGGGACCGGATCCGTTCTCACTCGCCGACCCGCCGACCGCGACGGAGATCCTTCAGGCTGCGGGATTCACCGACGTCGTTTTCGCCGACGTCCACGAGCCGGTCTACTACGGTCCGGATGTGGCCGCCGCCCTCGACTGGGTCCGCGGCTTCACCTGCACCAGCGAGGTGCTGAAGCGACTGGGCCCCGCCGCCGCGGCACGCGCGGTCGGGCGTCTGCGCGAGACGCTGTCCGCACACCTGAGTGACGACGGTGTCTGGTTCGACTCCCGCGCCTGGATCATCACCGCTCGTCGCCACTGAGAGGGAACACAACCGCGCTCAGCCAGATGATCAACCCGGAACAGGCAGCACCACCCGCTCCCCCACCCGGCCGGATACAGCCGCCCGGAGTACCCCACCAGCGGAAGCCCGGGCGTCGGCGAGCGAAGCGCCGAAGCTGACGATCTCTCACGCTGGAACCTGCACTGCTGGTGAGGCGGCAGGCCTCAGGCGAGGAGGCAGCCGTCTTCCAGGTAGGCCACGCGGCCCGTACGGCGAGCCGACACGGCCGCCTGCAGTCGGCGCACCCGAACGATCGGCAGGTAGGCCTCCGCGTCCGAGACCTCGACCAGCCGCCACTCGCTCAACTCGTCCGCAGGCAGGCGGATCGCGGACAGCTGGTCGGGGGCCCACACACCGCCGTCGAAGATGAGCCGGAACCCGCCGACCTCAGTATCGTGTGGGCGCATCCAGTCCGCGCACAGCAGCACGGGGGACGCCGACAGCGTCACGCCGAGCTCTTCCTTGACCTCCCGGACTGCGGCGTCCCACGGTGATTCGCCGTCGTCGACCGAGCCGCCGGGGAACTCCCACCCCTCCTTGTAGGTGGGGCGGACCAGCAGCGCCCGCCCTGCGACGTCGGTGATCAGCAACCCTGATGCGGTGGAGTGGCGGGCGAGGGACCGGCGGTACTCCTCGTCGCGTGCAGCGTCGTCGGCCATCTTCGTTCCCCCTCAGTCGCGTGGACGCGGCCCACGGTACCCGCGGGGCACAGTGGCAGGTGAATCACGAGTCGCGGCGGGGAGAAACTGAGACCGAGCCCGCCAGTCCGCGCTCGGGATGACGGCCCCGCTCGTCACAGGTCAGGACGCCGAGCGCCCCTGGCACAGGGTCCTGGTGCTGCTGCGTCCGCCGGTCCGCACACAGTCGGCGGAGGAGCCGGTCGCCGCCGGACTGGGCCGCGGCTGAACCGGCGCGCGGACGCCCGCGACGAGCTCCAGAGGAGAACTCGGGGCGTCCGCGCGTTCATGCCGCCGCACCCCCGTCTTCGATCAGGCCAACGCGTCGATCGCGGTGACGTCCTCGGGTGTGAGGTCGAAGCCCTGCAGGTCGAAGTTGGTGGCGATGCGCTCCCGGCGGGAGGACCTGGGCAAGATCACGATGTCGTGTTCCAGATGCCAGCGGAGGACGACCTGGGCGGGAGTGACTTCGTGCCTTCGGGCGATCTCGGTGAGGACCGGGTTGTGCAGGTCGGTGTTCTTGAGGCCGCTGTAGCCCTCGACGACCACCCCTCGGCGGCGGTGCTCCTCCAGCAGGGCCGGGTCGTGTTGCGCCGGGCTCCACGGAATCTGGTTGACCGCCGGCTGCCGTCCCGTGGCCTCGGTCACCAGGTCGATCAGTTCCGGGCTGTAGTTGCTGACCCCGACGTTGCGGACCAGTCCGGCGTCCTTGGCGGACAACATCTCCTGCCATGCCGGGACGAGCTCGTCCTGGTCCGTCGGCCAGTGGATCAGCCAGAGATCCACGTAGCCGGTGCCGAGCAGCCGAAGACTCGACTCGAGGGTACGGCGGGCATGTCGCGCGTCCGCCGGGCGGAGCTTGGTGGTGACGAAGATCTGCTCCCGGTCCAGGCCGCTGTCCTTCACGGCTCTGCCGACGTCCGACTCGTTCTGGTACAAGGTCGCGGTGTCGACATGCCGGTAACCGATCTCAAGCGCCGCACGCACCGACTCGTACGCCGCCTGGGGCTGCAGCTGCCAGGTCCCGAAACCGATCAACGGCAGTGCCGTGCCGTCAGGGAGGTTCACTGTCTTAGTCATGCGGAGCATTCTGCACCAACGCCCTGCCGTGATCGGCGGCCGCCCGCGGCCCTCGCTGCGGGGGCACCGGATCCGCGGACAGACCCCCGGGCCCGCCGCCGCTTCGCGATGGGCCGACGGCATACGGGATGGGGGCGTTCAACGGCGTCGCGGCCTGCCTCGCCTCAGGGCATCCGGCGCGGCTCGCCGAGATGGGTGCCGTCAGCCCGAACGGGGCTGCCATCCGGCCGCACATAGGTGAGCTTCGCCAGCGGCTCGCCGGTTACCCCGTCGATCAGCGGGACGTACTCCTCGCCGGGTTCGAAGGCGTGAGCCTCCCCCCACTGGCGAAGGGTGACGATCAGATCGAACAGCTCCCGGCCCGCGTCGGTGAGCACGTACTCGCGGTAGCTGCTGCCGTCCGAGGCCGGCTCGCTGAGCAGTACGCCGGCGCCGACGAGCGTGCGCAACCGGGCACTGAGGATGTTCTTGGCCACACCGAGGTTGCGCTGGAACTGCCCGAACCGCCGCACTCCGTCGAACGCGTCTCGGATGATCAGCAGTGACCACTTGTCGCCCAGGACGTCGACCGTTCGGGCCACCGGGCATCCCGTGGCCGGCTTCGTGCTCGTCGCTTCCATGTGACCGCCTTCCCTTCCGGATCCTTCCAAGCCACGGCTGGTTGCAAATAAAAACCAACCTGACCTATGCTCACGGTGGTTTCAATTTACTACCACCGCTTGACCGCTTAGGGAGAACAAGCCGAAATGATCGCCGCTGCCGAGACCTTCCGGGGAACCTTCCCGTTCGCGCCGCACTACAGCTCAGCGCCCGGATTCCGGATGCACTACGTCGACGAGGGTGCCGGTTCCGTCCTTCTCTGCCTGCACGGCGAGCCCACCTGGGGATACCTGTTCCGCGATCTTGTCCGTCGCTTCTCCCCCACCCACAGAGTCGTGGTGCCCGATCACATGGGCTTCGGGAAGAGCGAGACGCCGGCGGACCGGACCTACTGGCTGCAGGACCACATCGACAATCTCGAGTCGCTGATACTCGACCTCGACCTCGACGACATCACGCTCGTCATGCACGATTTCGGCGGCCCGGTCGGCATGGGGCTGGCCGCTCGGCACCCGGATCGCATCGCGCGGGTCGTCTCCATCAACGGCCCGACGCCGTTCGGTCAACCCGGACTGGCCGAGGCGCTGGAGGACAACGGCGACGAATCCCCATGGTTCCGGTGGATCGCACAGGCCAACCAGAGCGGAACGCTCGAAAACGTGCTGGGTGAGCTGAAGTACAACATCCTGAGCACGCTCAAGCTCAACGGGTTCGAGAACAATCAGATCATTTCCGAGACCTGGATCGAGGCGTACGGCGCGCCCTTCCCGACGCCCGCCGAGAGCCGAGGAGCGATCGGGTGGGCGAAGGGATTCGCAACCGGCGCACACGTCTTCGAAGCTCCGACCGATGCGGCCCGCGCGAAGTTGGCCGAGATCCCGGCCCTGGCGATCTGGGGCGGCGCCGACCGGACCTTGAACAGCGCGTATTTTCTTCCCCTGTTCACGTCCGCCTTCCCGGACGGGATCGTCACCGAACTGCCGGGAGTCGGGCACTACAGCATCGAGGACGCGCCGGACACGGTCGGCGAGCTCCTGAGCGGGTTCCTCGACGCGACCACGACCTCGCCGACGCACCGGGGTGGCGGAGCGCTCGACGAGTGACGTACCGCCCCTGCCCGCGGTTCTCCCGCCCCTGCCCGCCACGTCATACCGCCCGGCGACACTTCCGCCCCTGCGGATGAGCGGGCGTTGCGCCGCGGGCCCGCACTGTGTCGCTGATCCCGCTGCCCCGTCACCAACGTCCGTGGTCAGTACACCTAGGCGGCGAGGCCGGTTTCGTAGGCGTAGATGACGGCGTGGATGCGGTCGCGGAGCTGGAGCTTGGCGAGGATGCGGCTGACGTGGGTCTTGACGGTGCCTTCACCGATGACGAGACGGTCGGCTATCTCGTGGTTGGACATGCCTTGGGCGATGAGTGAAAGGACGTCGCGTTCGCGGGACGTCAGGAGGGCCAGGCCTGACCCGTCCGCCGGGCGCGTCGCCGTGTCGACGAAGTGCTTGACCAAGCGGCTGGTGACCGTGGGCGCGGCGACGTTCTGGCCTGCGGCGACCGTCCGGATCGCGGTGACCAGGTCGGCCGCGAGGGTGTCTTTCAACAGGAACCCCGCGGCACCCGCGTGCAGGCCCGCGTAGACGTATTCGTCCAGGTCGAAGGTGGTCAGGATGATCACATGCGGACCGGTCGCCGCGGAGCGCAGGCGGCGGGTCGCCTCGATGCCGTCGATCCCGGGCATTCGGACGTCCATGAGGACGACGTCAGGCGCCTCCCGCGCCGCCACTGACAACACCGCCAGACCGTCGGCGGCCTCACCGGCCACCCGGATGTCGTCGGTCTCGTCCAGGATCATGCGGAAGCCGGTGCGGACCAGGGCCTGGTCGTCGGCGATCACGACCCGGATCATGCCGGCACCGCCACGGGCAGGACCGTGGTGACCTCGAAACCACCATGGTCGGCCGGTCCCGCCCTGAATGTCCCGCCCAGTGCGTTCACCCGTTCCGCGATGCCGCGCAGCCCGTTGCCGAAGACCGGTGTCTCCCCGGCCACGCCGGTGTCCGCGACCCGGATGTGCAAGGTGTCGGCGTTGAAGGACAGGTCCACGCTGCAGCGGCTGCCCGGTGGAGCGTGCTTCAAGGCGTTCGTGAGCGCCTCCTGGACGATCCGGTAGGCGGACAACTCGATGCCCGCGGGCAGTGTCGCGGGCTCGCCGGTGACCGCGAACTCGACCGGGGTTCCGCTGGACCGGACGCTTTCGATCAGGTCGGGAAGCGCGGCCAGGCTGGGCTGGGGAGCGAGTGACGGGTCGGTGCGCACGAGGCCGAGCAGCCGGCGCATCTCGGCCAGCGAGGCTCTACCCGTCGTGATCACATTGGTCAGCGCGACCTCACTGCGTTCCGGATGCCGGCGCAGAGCCGCCTGCGCCCCTTGCGCTTGGACGACCATCACGGAAAGGCCGTGCGCGACGACGTCATGGAGCTCACGTGTGATCCGTCCGCGTTCCGTCGCGACGGCCAGGGCCGTCCGCTGCTCCTGTTCGCGTTCCAGGTCGGCCGCCCGCGCCTGCAGGACGGCCAAGTGGAAACGGCGGGTCCGGGCGTTGTCACCCGCGGCCCAGGCGATGCCCAGCAGCAACGCTGGAACTACCGCATACGACAGAGCCGTCCACAGCACGTCCGCCAGCGGATCCGCCAGAGCGAGTTTGTCGGCAGGACTCTTCGCCGGGTTGGTCTTCGCCAAGATGGTGAGAATTGGGGTGTCCAGGAGAGGACCGAACAGGCCGATGCCGACCAGCCCGGCTTCGAGGGCGACGAGCACCGCCAGCGACAGCCGGCGAGTACCGGCGGCACTCGCCAGCGCGTACAGAACGACCAGAACGACCAGGTCGAGGGGCAGCAGATCGCTGCCGAGCACCGCCTTGGGACTCGACGAGACCAGCGTCATCGCCGGCCAGCCGAGAAGGTGCGAGGCCGCGCACGCCGTGGCGAGCAGCATCGCCGCCAGCGGCCACCGGTGCCGGGCGAAGATAGCCGCGACCGCGAGCAGGGCCGCCAGCCACCAGCAGAGAATCTGCAGTCTCCAGTCGTCCGCCGACCCGTAGACGCTGATCATCTTGCGCTGCGCCGGCGTGTCGAAGAAGGGGTCGGCGCCCAGCAGCGCACTGGTCACGGCCAGCACGATGACCATGGCGCAGTCGCCCAGGAACGTGCGCATGGCGGCAGGGTATCCGCGCCGGGATGAAAAGCGGATCTGTCGTGAGATATACATCCGGGTCCACCGGACGGCAGACGCGGCGGCCCGGGCGCCACGTCCAACCTTGGGAGCATGAAACGCATCCTTGCCTGCACGGCCCTGGCCCTGGTGTGCATCACCGGGTGCTCAGCCGCCGGCGGCGACGACACACCGTCCCCCTCGCCCAGTCAGAACAACGTCCAGCGCTTGATGACGATCGGAAGGAAAATGGCCCAGTGCGCCCGGGCCCACGGCCACCCGAACTTCCCCGACCCGGTCGCGAACGCCGAAGGCGACGACATCGTCTTCAACCTTCCCGGTGGAAACGGCGATGTGAAGACCGTGTTCCGCTCGCTGGAGGGCTTCCCCGAGTGCAAGTCGCTCCTCAACCAGATGTCGGACGCATCCCCACCCAGGAAGCGCGGGCCACGACGAGTGGGGGATCCGGGTCCGAAGGACGTGCCCGCCCTGCGGAACTTCGCGAAATGCATGCGCCAGCACGGACTTCCGGAGTGGCCCGACCCCAAGGCCGACGGGAGCTTCCCGATGTCCGGAACGCCGCTGCAGGCCGAGGGCAAATCGAACCGCGTGAGGACCGCCGCGGACGCGTGCCAGCAGTTCTGGTCCGGCAGGATCCTCGGCTCATGAGGACCGGGGGCGTGCTCGTTGTCGTCGCCGCGGTCGCGGCCGCCGGGACCGGCGCCTGGGCGATCACCCGTCAGGATCCTGCCGCTCCCAAGGTGAGCGGATCGCCGGTGGCCGTCACGTCGGTGACGGTCGGCCGGGGGGACATCGTCGCCCGGATGCCGCTCGGGGGGACCCTCGGCTACGACGGATCGTTCACGATCATCAGCCAGCTCCCGCCGGGAGTGATCACCTCGGTTCCCGCACCGGGTGCGGTGATCAAGCGCGGAGGCCGCCTGTTCGCCGTCGGGGCCGCGTCCGCGGTGCTGCTGTATGGCCGGACGCCCGCCTACCGGGCTTTCGCTCTGGGCATGACCGACGGCGCCGACGTCAAGCAACTCGAACGCAACCTGAAAGCGCTGGGCATGGAGCCGGGGACCGTGGACCGGCATTTCTCCGCCTCCACCGCGGCGGCCGTGCGGCGCTGGCAGAAGGCGCGCGGCCTGCCCTACGCGTCCCGGACGGGACGACTGGAGCCCGGCGACGTGATCTTCCTGTCGGGGGCCGTCCGGGTCACGCAGATCCAGAACCCCGCGGGTGCGCTGGCCGGGCCCGGCGCTCAGATGCTCGTGGTGAGCTCCACGAAAAAGGTCGTCCACGTCTCCCTGCCGACCGATCGGCGGTCGCAGGTACATGTGGGAGACCGGGTCAGCGTCTCCCTTTACGGATCTTCACACACCTATGACGGGCGGATCCGTTCCATCGGGAAGGTGGCGACCGCGCCACCCCAGCAGCAGCAGGGGCCGCCGGGCAGTGAGGGCCCGGCCACCATCCCGCTGACGATCAGCCTGGTCAAGCCGGGCAGGGAACTCGCCCAACTCGACCAGGCTCCGGTCAACGTCGACGTGATCAGCCAGCGGCGGCGCAACGTGCTGACCGTCCCGGTCACCGCCCTGCTGGCCGGTTCGAACGGCGGCTACCAGGTCGCGGTGCTGGACGGCACCGCCCGCAGGCTCGTCCAGGTCGTGCCCGGGCTCTACGACGACCAGTCGGGAACCGTCGAGGTGACCGGCATCGAGGAGGGCGCCAAGGTGGAGGTGCCCGTCTCATGAACCGCCCCATGAACGATCTCATGAACGATCTCATGAACCGCCCCATGAACGATGTCGTGCTGTCCTTCGAGGGCGCGGTGAAGACCTACCCGGGCACGCCTCCCGTCGAGTCGCTGCGCGGGGTGGATCTGACCGTACGGGCCGGGGAGATGGTCGCGGTCCTCGGCCCGTCCGGATCGGGCAAGACCACGCTGCTCAACCTTGCCGCCGGGCTCGACCGTCCCACCGCGGGGTCGGTCCACCTGGCCGGCGAGCGCATCGAAACACTGTCGGACCGGCGGCTGTCCGGGCTGCGCGCCCACACGATCGGCGTGGTCTTCCAGCAGTTCTTCCTGCTCGACCATCTCACGGCCCTCGACAACGTCGCCGGTGGCCTGCTCTACCGCGGCCTGCCGCCGCGCCGCCGCCGTACCGCCGCCATGGACGCGCTCGAGCGCGTCGGCCTGTCCCACCGGGTCGGCCATCTGACCCGTCTCCTGTCCGGCGGCGAACGCCAGCGGGTCGCCATCGCCCGCGCCCTGGTCGGTCGTCCCGCCCTCGTGCTGGCCGACGAGCCCACCGGCAACCTCGACTCGGCCAACGGCGACCAGATCCTCACCCTGCTCCGCGACCTCAACGCCGACGGCGTCACCTTGCTCGTGATCACCCACGACCCGCATGTCGCAGCCGCCTGTACCCGCCGCATCCAGATCCACGACGGCCGGATCGGCGGTGAGTCATGACCACGCCCGTCTCCCGGCTGCGCGCCGGTGATCTGGTGCCGCTGGCCACGGTCGGGCTGCGCAGCCGCAGGACGCGGACCGCGCTGTCGACGCTCGGCATCGCCATCGGCATCGCCGCGATCGTGGCGGTGCTGGGCATCACCCGCTCCAGCCAGTCCGAACTGCTCGACCGGATCGACCGTCTCGGCACCAACCTGCTGACCGTGGCCGACCTCGGCGGCAACGAGGAGCCGCTGCCGCCGACCGCGCGCACGAGCATCGCCCGCACCGACGGCGTCGAACGCGTCACCGCCACCGCCCAACTCCAGGACACGGGCGTCTACCGCAACGACCGCATCCCCGTCGGACAGTCGGGCGGGCTGGAGGTCCGGGTCACCGAGACGACGTTGCTGTCCACCCTGGACGGCCACCTCGCAGCTGGGAGGTTCCTCACTTCGGCCACCAGCGGCTACCCGGTCGTGGTGCTCGGCCACGGGGCCGCGGACACGCTGGGCATCGCCCACCTGGATCCGGCCACCCGCGTCTGGCTCGGCGGCCGATGGTTCACCGTCGCGGGCATCCTGCAGCCCGTCGAGCTCGCCCCCGAGATCGACCGGTCCGCCCTCATCGGCACCGGCGTGGCCGGCTCACTCGGCTACACCGGGCATCCCACCCGCCTCTACCTGCGCGCGGCCGTCGAGCACGTCACGAAAACCGCGGGCCTGCTGGCCCGTGCCGTCAATCCCCAGGCGCCCGAGAACGTCGCGGTCACCCGCCCGTCCGACGCGCTCGAATCCCGCTTGCTCGTCGCCGACTCCACCACATCCCTCCTCCTCGGCCTCGGCACCGTCGCCCTGCTCGTCGGCGGCATCGGCATCGCGAACGTCATGGTCATCTCCGTGCTGGAACGCCGCACCGAGATCGGCCTGCGCCGCGCCCTCGGCGCCACCCGACCGCACATCGCCACCCAGTTCCTGCTCGAATCACTGCTCCTGGCCACGCTCGGCGGCCTCACCGGGACGATCCTCGGCTCGGCCGCGACCTACATCACCGCGATCAACCACCACTGGCACCCGCTCATCCCGCCCGCGGGCATCGCCGCAGGCCTCGGAGCCGCGGTGCTGATCGGCGCGCTCGCGGGCCTCTACCCGGCCACGCGAGCCGCCCGCCTCGCCCCGACCGACGCGCTGCGCTCCGCCTGAGCCATGGCTTCATCGGGAGCCGTGCCGGTGGCTGTCGTCCACCTCACCGACGGGACACGGGCCCTGACCTGCACGAGCCGCCGACAGGCGGTCAGAGGTCCGGCGCTCGTGTCCTTCTCCCAGACGGCAGTCCTCAGCTATCGACGAAGCTTCCGCGCTGCCTGCCACTGCAGCTCCGCGTAGATTTCCTCGAATCGGGCGAGAGAGCGGTGGTGATCGTGAGTGGCCGCCAGCGCGAGGCTGGCCCGGGCCATGGAGCCGCGCAGCTCGGCCGAGCTCAGAACGGCGGTCAGATGACGGGCCAGTTCCCTGACGTCACCGGGCCGGTACAGGTAGCCGTTGCCGTTCACGAGATGCGGCAGCGCCATGGCGCGGGCCGCCACGACGGGCAGCCCGCTGGCCATCGCCTCCAGCGTGGCGATGCTCTGCAGCTCGGCCACCCCCGGCATGGCGAACACGTCGGCGGCCGAGTACACCTGCGGCAGGGCGGCGTCAGGGACGAAACCGAGGAAACGCACCCGTCCGTCCACGCCGACGCGTGCCGCGAGCCGCTCCAGGGCCGCTCTCTTCCCGCCCCTCCCGACGAACACGATCTGGGCGTCGACGTGGTTCAGCACGTGGGGAAGGGCCCACACCAGTTCGTCCAGGCGTTTCTCCTCGTCGAGGCGGCCCACGAAGAGGACCGTGGGCCGGTCGGCCAGCCCGAACCGTCGCCTCGCCCACTGCTGAGGCTGCGGCTGGAACCTGTGCAGGTCGATCCCGCAGGAGATCGCCTCCACGTCGCGGGTGAAGCCCTTGGTGGCGAGCAGTTCCGCGGCTATCCGCGTGGGAGTGGTGACGCGGTCGGCGCGGGCGAACACCCGGGTGAAGTCACTCCAGACGAGGTCGCCCACACGCCGTCGAAGCCGGACCGGCACGTGGGCGAACTGGAACATGTTGTCCGGCATGAAATGGTTGGTCGCGATCACTGGCAGGCCGGCCGTACGAGCCGCCGCGATCGCCGCCCGGCCCACCACGAAGTGCCCCTGCACGTGGACGACCTCCGGGCCCACCTGGCCGATCAACCGCGACAGCGTACGGCCCAGCCCCGCGGGCACGCTGACTCTCATCGTCGGGTGGACGAGCAGTGGAGCGGAACGCAGCCGGTGGACCACGACACCGTCGATGTTCTCCACGCGCGGCGGGCCCTGATCGGAGGCGCACACCACATGGACCTCGGCGCCGCGGGCGGCGAGCCCGCTCGCCAAGCGGTGGCTGAAATACGCGGCGCCGTTCACGTCAGGCGGGTAGGTGTCGGTCGCGATCAGGACGGTGCTGCCACGGCCGGCGTCCACTCCCTGTGACGGCGTGTGCGGAGCCTGCCGTTCGAGGGGAGGCACGGCGTCAAGAGGGAAGGCGTTCATCAGGTCATCGATCCTTTGTCGAGGCGTTGTCGAGGCGCTGTCGAGGCGCTCATGTGGTCAGCGGCGTGGTTCGTGCGAGCATGGCGATGCCGGCGCCGGCCACCAGGGCGAAAGCGACGGCGATCGCCGTGTGGTCCGGCAGGGGTTCCCCGAGGAGCGCGGCGCCGCAGGTCACGGCGGTGAGCGGATCGGCCACCTGCAGCGTGGCGAACGCCACACCGAAATGTCCCCTCCCCCGCTCTCCGCTCCCACTCTTTGCACCCGGCGCGTCCGGCCCGGCAGGAGCGGCGTACGCGCGCTGGATCAGCATCAGGGCGGGCACCGCCGGCAGGGGCAGGGCCGCGAGGAGCCACAGGTTGTCACCCGCTCCCCCCACGACGACGTGGGTGAACGTGGCGGTCGCGCCGTACAGGACTCCTGCCGCGACCGCGAGCAGGGCGCTGCGGACGGCACCCGCCGAGAACCGTGCGAGGCCGAAGCAGGCCAGGGCGGCGAGACCGATGGCCGTGAGCATGGCCACCGCCCCCGCGTTGGTCAGTTGCGGCGTCTGGGAGGACGGCGGGACGAGGAGCACGAGCCCCATCAGCCCGATGCTCACCAGGCACGCCGCGGCGAGTTCGCCGCGTCCCGGGCTGCGGCCGTGCATCGCGGCGGCGATCGGCAGGGCGAACAGGAGGCTGGCCACTCCCATCGGCTGCACCACGCTCAGCGGCCCGAGGCTCAGCGCGACGATGTGCAGGGTGGCCCCGGCGGCGCTCGCCGCGGCGCCGGCCAGCCAGGCCGGCCTGCGAAGGAGCACAAGCATACGGGGGGTCTGGAAACGGGCGGCCTCATGTTGCTGCAGCACCGCGCCGAGCGCGAAGAACAACGAGCCGAGCAGCGCGACGCCGGCGGCGAGTGCGGTCATGCAGTTCGCCGCCGGGTGGTCCGGTCGCGGCCACGCACCAGCTCCTCGAGCAGGTCGTCCCACCGCCTGCCGATGTCGGCGGGGTCGTACGCGGCGGCCGTGCGAGCCGCCGCGGCACCGAGGGCACGCCGCGCCTGCTCGTCCTCGATGAGTTCACAGACCGTGCGGGCGAACGCGTCGACGTCCTCGGCCTTGACCAGGCGGCCGTCCAGGCCATCGGTGATCACCTCGGCCGGCCCGGTGGGGCAGTCGAACGCCACGACCGGCAACCCCTTGCTCATCGCCTCGAGCAACACCATCGGCATGCCCTCGGAACGCGAGCTGAGCACGAACATCCCCGCCTTGGACAGCTCCTCGCCGACCCGGTCGGTGCGCCCCATCAGGAACACCTTGTCTTCCAGGCCCACGTCCCTGATCTGTGTGTCCAGGCGCTCGAGCCACGGGCCCGACCCGAAGATCCGCAGGTTCCATTCCGGATATCGCTCCGTGACCATGCCCCACGCCGAGATCAGCAGGTCGAACCCCTTGTTCCGGTCGAGCCGGCCGATCGCCACGGCCGAGGTGCCGTCCAGCGGAGCATGTTCCCCGCCGAGCGGCGGCAGGGCGTTGGGAATGCGGACGAGGCGCAGGCCGGGTAACAGCGCCGCGTACTGCTCCTGGTCGGTCCTGGTCAGCGTGACGAGCGCGTCGAACCTGCCGTACCTGCGGGCGATGACCTCGCGGAGCGGCCGTTTGTGCGCGGTCAGGTGGCGGTGTTCCTGGCCGACAGTGATCACTTCAGGTGGGGCGAAGGAGGCAGCGAGAAGGTTCAGCGCCGGACGCGTCGTGATCAGTGTGCCCCCACGGAGACCGCGCAGGCGGCGAACCATCAGCAGGTCGGTCCACAGCGAGCAACTCCGGTAGACCGGCTCGGTGGTGGGCACCAGGACGCTGGGCAGCCGCGCCAGCCATCGGGCGGCTCCGGTCTTCTGCCGAGTCCGGTCGTCCAGGGTGGTCACCTTGACTCCCTGAGGAACGTCGAAGAACGGCCTGTCCCTGGTCCTGACGACGCTGATGACCTCGACGTCTCGTTCCTGGGCCAGATGGCCGGCCAGGTTGAACACCGTGCGGATCGTGCCGCCCATGCCGAAGGCGTGGAAGAGGAGAATGCGGACGACGTCCGCGCCGGCCGCATGATCGCGGCGTGCCCGCCACAGGTTGGCCAGGCCGAGCAGCCGCAGGGCCGTCCAGCGCAACCATCTGGCGCCCGATCCCAGCAGCCAGGTCCGTACACGCTGCGGCACGGTCACCTCCTGTGATCGCGTCCGTCGGCCGCCCGGCGTGCGCGGCCGACCGACGCGGTCCGCCCATGTGCCGGGAGCGCCGCGCCGCGGAGGTCCCGGTCGCGCCCGCTGATGGTCAGGTAGACCACGAAGCCCACGATGGCGATCAGGAAGAGCGCGCTGGTGACGACGGTGCCGAGGCCCAGTCCGCCTTCGTCGCCCGGTTGCGACAGGTAGTCGCCGAGGGACGCCCCCAGGGGCCGGGTCAGGATGTAGGCGAGCCAGAAGGTCAGGACGGCGTTGACCTTCATCACCCCGTAGGCGAGGGCGATGACGCCGATCAGTGCGCCGAACATCACCGCGGACGGGAGGTAACCCATGTTCAGGCGTTCGGCGACGAGGTCGCCCGACGCGGTTCCGAGAGCGAAGGTGAACAGGATGGCGAGCCAGTAGAAGCTCTCGCGCCTCATGGTGGAGATGGTGTGGATGGACAACGTCCGCTCTCTGGCGTACCAGGCGGCGAAGGTCGCGATCAACGCCAGTGCGAAGACCACCGTGGTGGTCTCCAGCGGAACCTCCAGGCCGTCGGTCAGGTTGTCGGTGATCAGTGTGCCCACGACGCTGATCAGAACCACGGTGAGCCAGTAGAGCCATGGCCTGTACGTCCCGGCCCTGAACTGGAAGACGAGGAACACGGCCAGCAGAGCGGCCATGACGTAGGTGGTGGTGGTCAGCCCGAGGTTCAGGGTGGAGCTGAGGAAGTCGGCGGCGGTCTCGCCGACGGTCGTGCACAGGATCTTGATGATCCAGAAATGGACCGTGACCGCGGGCACCTTGCTGAGGGCCTGTCTGGCTCCCCAGTGGGCCGTTTTCGCTTCAGGACTCATCATCGAGCCAGGCTGGCACCCCGCACCTGAACTCAACCTGACTGCGTGACACGTGGCTTCACGTGCGGCGACGCTCTGTCGGGGGCTTCTCGGGCCGTCGCGTAGTCTGTCGACTCCGACCTACTACAACGTGTAGGGAGCCGACGCCCATGACCGCGACCGTCGCCATCGTCGAGGACGACTCCGCCCTGCGTCAGGTGCTCAGCCGTGGTCTGCGCGAGGAGGGGTTCGAGGTGCCCGTCTGCGTCTCCACCGGGTCCGACCTGCTCCGCCGTATCGACGCAGCGGCTCCCGAGGTGTTCATCGTGGACATCGGCCTCCCCGACGTCGACGGCCGGGATCTGTGCATGGCGATCCGGGCACGCGGGGTGGAGGCGCCGGTGCTCTTCCTCACCGCGCGCGGAAGCATCACGGACCGGCTGGCGGGATTCCACTCCGGCGCGGACGACTATCTGCCCAAGCCCTTCCATTTCGACGAGTTGGTCGTCCGGCTGCGGGCCCTGATCCGGCGGAGCGCCTCCCAGCGGCCCACTCCGCCCGGACTCCACCTGGACCCGGCCACCCACACCGTCCGGGACGGGGACCGGGCGGCCGCGCTCACGCCGACGGAGTTCCGCATCCTCGCGCTCCTGCTGGCGCGCCGGGGCGAGGTCATCCGCCGCCGGACGCTCATCAACGCGGCTTGGCCACCCGGCGCCATGGTTCACGACAACACACTGGACGCCTACATCGTCCGGTTGCGCCGCAAGCTCACCGAGTTGGGGCAGGCCGGGTTGATCACCACGATCCGCGGCGTCGGGTATTCGATCTCGTGATCCGCAACAAGCTCGTCATCACCGCCACGGCAACGCTCGCCGCGGCACTCGCGGCGCTGACGATCGGGTTCTCCTCCGTGTTGTCGTGGCGGCTGCAACAGGACGCCGACGGCGTCCTTCACACGAGGGCCGAAGCCGCGGCGGCGAACATCACGAGCCGGCAGGGGCGGCTGATGCTCACGGACACCCCCTACGACGAGGCGCTCGACAACAGAGTGTGGGTGTTCGACGGCAAAGGATCTCTGATCAGCAGCCCGCCGCGATCGAGCCCGCTCGACGGGGACGCTCGCGACGTCGGCCGATCCCCGCGTACCGTCGTCCGTGACGTGTCGCACGACACACGGATGCTGGCCCTTCGCCTGCGCGACGCCGGCGCGCCCAACGCGACGGTGGTGGCCGCCGTGTCGATGATTCCGTACGAGGACGCCGCGCGCACCGCCCTCATCGGGGCCCTGGTCTTCGACGTGCTGATCCTGGCCATAGGCGCCTTCTTCATCCGCCGTACGGTGCTGCACGCGCTCCGGCCGGTGGGGCAGATGACCGCCCAGGCGGCCACGTGGTCAGAACGGGATCTCGATCGGAGATTCGGACTGGGACCTCCGCGTGACGAGCTGACCGGCCTGGCCGCGACTCTCGACACGCTTTTGGCCAGGCTGTCGGCCGCCCTTCGGCACGAGAAGCGGGTCACGGCCGAGATCGCGCACGAACTGCGGACTCCTCTCACGCAGTTGCGGCTGGAGACCGAGATCGCACTTCGCCAGGACCGGCCGCCCGAGCAGTTGCGGGCCGCGCTCCGGCAGGTCCTCGCGGGAACCGACCGGCTGGCCGACACCGTCGACACGTTGATCGGGCTGGCCCAGCAGAGCATCGATCCGTCCACGGGTACGTGCAAAGCCGTCGAAGCGGCGAACGCGGCGTTGCGCTCCTACATCGACCTGGGCAAGGACGTCCGGCTGGATCCGTCCGCCCGGGCGGACCTCGTCGTCGCGTGCGATCGGGATGTGGTGCTCCGCATACTCCACCCTCTGCTCGACAACGCCGCGCGGTACGGCCGCGCGACGATCGTGCTGGGACTGTGCCGTGACGGGAACGACGTGGTCTTCTCCGTCGCCGATGACGGTCCCGGGTTCGGCCCCGAGGAGATCGGGACCGTCTTCATGCCCGGAATCCAGGGAGCCGCCGCGAGCCCCGGGGAGGGCGCCGGCCTGGGTCTGGCACTCGCCCGCAGACTCACCGACGCGGCGGGCGGCAGCCTGACCGCGAAGCTCTCGAACGGCGGCCTGATCGAGGTGCGCCTTCCCGCGGCGTGAGCACGCTCAGTGCATCACGAGCATCACGACGATCGACGCGAAGTCCCGTGTGGCGTCGAACGACGCCCCCACCGCCAGCAGGGTCATCGCCGCGACGGCCCACAGATGCCAACCGCGGGTGACCGGCTCGGGGGCCAGGAGCGCGGAGACCCGGTCGGCCACACTGACCTGGTGGAAGCCCGGCGCCAAGGGAGAGGCGACCGCGGAGGTCGATCTGGCCAGGGCAGCGACCGCCAGAGCTTCGGCGACGAGGCGGCGGCTGCCCGCCACGGCGACGGCGTCCTCGTCCGCGTCCCGCTCGCACAGGAAGCCGATGGCTCGGCGTACGGGAACAAGCAGGGGATTCATCGCCGCGGCGAGCTCGCCCAGCGACAACGCGACGGAATGCCGCGCCCTCAGATGCGCCCGTTCATGGGCGATCAGCGCCCGCCGCTGTCCGGCGTCGAGCGCGCGGAGCATGCCCTCAGTGACGACGACGCGCCCGCCGCCGGTGCGCGACGGAACGGCGAAGGCGTCCGGTCTCGGATCGGCCACCACGAGAAAGTCCCCGCCCGGCATCGCGCTGAGCCGGCGCAGGCGCCGCCGGGCCTGGAGCAGCCGGCGCACGGCCAGAAACGAACGCACCGCGCCCACCGCGAGGAGCACCGCGGCCGCCAGGGACACCGTGTCGTCGATCGGCACCAGCCGCTCCGCGGCGTCGAGTGCCGGAATGTCGTCGACGAGCAGCGACCCGAGCAGAAGAGACGTCCAGACGGTCCCCGCCCCCGCGATCATCGACGCCGCCGTCAACGTCCACAGACCGGCCCGCGGCGGCAGCACCTTCGCGACCGGCCGCGCGGACATCGCCAGCACGAAGCTGACCAGCAGGGGCAGGTAGACGGCGACGGTCACGGCGAGCCCTCGTCGCCCAGCGCGGCGCGGAGAGCGGCTTCGTCGGCCGCGTCGAGCGTGGTGACGAAGCGCATCAGGATCTCGTTGCGGTCGGCGCCAGTGTCCAGAACGGCCCGCATCTGCTCGGCCGCCGCCTCCGCGGCCCCCTTCACCGGCCGGTACGTCGAGCGGCCCGCCGGACCCAGCCGGTGAACCTGTCCCTTGCCGTGAAGGCGAGTGAGGATCGTGTGGACCGTGTTGTAGGCCAGATCGCCCCCGACGGCCGCCTGGACCTCGATCGCGGTCATCGGCCCGTCGGCCGCCCACAGGGCACTCAGGATCTCGCCTTCCAGCTGACCCGCCGACCGTCTCGACCGGGCCGCGTCCCTGCGTGCCATCTCACCTCGATTCGTCGGTCTACACCGTACCCGCCGGAGTCGCGGGAGCGCTCGCCCGGCGACATCGCTCCTACAACGCGTAGGAACGCACTTCCTACACCGTGTAGGGTCATACCGTACTCAGCTGGGCAAACAGCCGTATGCATGGAAGGAGATCACGGTGAGGCTTCTCCTCGGACGGTGTCGATCCCGTGCCACGGCGGTGCGATCCGCGTGAGCGCGGCCACGTCCACGGCCCTCGGCGCCGTCAACCTCCTCGATCCCAAATCGCTGCTGCAGGCCTTCGGCGTGGTGGGCGTGGCGGCGACGTTGTTCGCCGAGACCGGTCTGCTCGTCGGCTTCTTCCTGCCGGGCGACTCGTTGCTGTTCCTCGCCGGGATCGCCGCCTCCCCCGTGGCACGGGACATCGTCGGCGTACGGCTCAGCCTGCCGCTGTTGCTCCTGGTCGCGCCCCTTGCCGCCATCATCGGCGCTCAACTCGGCCATCACCTCGGCGCGCGCTTCGGCCGCCGGTTGTTCGCCAAGCCGGATTCGCGCCTGTTCAAGTCCGCCCACGTGGCCCGGGCCGAGGCCTACTTCGACCGGTACGGCCCCGCCAAAGCGGTGGTGCTCGCCCGCTTCGTCCCCGTCGTACGGACGCTCCTCAATCCCGTCGCCGGGATCCTTCAGATGCCCTTCGGGCGCTTCCTCCGATGGAACATCCTCGGCGGCCTGTTGTGGACCGACGCCATCCTTCTCGTCGGCTACCTGGCAGCCGGCACACTCCGTGACGCCGTGGGCGCGCAGAACATCGACCGGTACCTTCTGCCCGTCATCGCATTGATCGTGTTGATCTCACTCATGCCGCTGCTGGTCGAAGTGGTGCGACACCGGCGCGGCCGTCGCGCCGCCGAAGGGACCGAGCCCGGCGCCGTCGGCGGAGGACACCGATGAGCGGACATCTCTCGTACGTGGAGGCTCTCGTCGTCGGCGCGCTCCAGGGCGTCACCGAACTGTTCCCCGTCTCCAGCCTGGGACACAGCGTGCTCCTGCCGGCGCTGGTCGGGGGTCGCTGGGCCGACGATCTCAGCGTCTCCACACAGGAGTCGCCGTACCTGGCCTTCATCGTGGGGCTGCACGTGGCGACGGCGCTCGCGCTCATGGTGTTCTTCTGGCGCGACTGGCTCAGGATCGTCACCGGATTCGTGACGTCGGTACGCCACAGGCGCGTCGCCACAGCGGACGAACGCCTGGCCTGGATGATCATCATTGCCACGATTCCCGTAGGAATCACCGGCCTGCTCCTGGAGCACACCTTCAGGACCGTCCTCGGCCGCCCCCTTCCCGCGGCGCTCTTCCTGGCCCTCAACGGCGTGATCCTCTACGGCGCGGAATTGTTGCGCCGGCGGGCGCTCGACACCCGGCACGCGACGACACCCCCCATGATCGGCGGGACGCCGGACGATACGGCGACGACCGGAGACCGCGGCACCACGGATCTGGCCAGTGATCGACGCATCACCACGCGGTCCTGGCGCGACACCACGCTCATCGGCACCGCACAGGTCCTCGCACTGCTGCCCGGCATCAGCCGATCGGGAGCGACCATGGCGGCCGGGCTGTTCCGCGGACTCGACCACGACGACGCCGCCCGTTTCTCCTTCCTCCTCGCCACGCCGGTCATCCTCGCCGCGGGCGTGCTGAAACTGCCCGACCTGTTCGGCCCGCTCGGCGACGGCATCCACGGCCAGGTCCTCGCGGGGAGCGCCGCGTCGTTCGTCTGCGCGTACCTCGCCGTACGGTTCCTCACCAGGTACTTCCAGACCCGGACCCTGATCCCGTTCGCGGTCTACTGCACCGCCGCCGGAGTGGCGAGCTTCGCCTGGCTGGCCACCCGCTAGCTCTGACGTCCGACGGAGCGACCGTCGGCGACCACGTTCGTGAGACGGGTCTGCCCACGTCTACCCGCTGCCGGGACCGACCGGCCTCGGCCTCGGCGTGAAGAGTCGAATGACCAAGGGTGCCAGCAGGACCATGATGAACAGCCGCACGCTCTGCACGCTGGAGATGAGGGACACGTCGGCGTGGGTGGCGACGGCCGTGGTCAAGACGGCGTTGATTCCGCCGGGCGTGGTGGCGAGATAGGCGTCTGTCAGGGGGATCCGCACCGTCGCGGACAGCAGCCAGGCCAGGCCGGCGCACGCGATGCTGATCGCGACGGTGCAGCACAGGGCGAGTGGCAGCAACCGGCGTATGTGCGCCATGGCGGGGCGGGTGAAGCGCAGCCCGATGTCGAGGCCGACGATGGTGAACAGGAACGCGCGGAGCAGGCCGGTGGGGGCGAACTCCTCCAAGAAGCCCGCGGCCGTGATGGCGGCCGTCAGGAGCATCGGCCCGAGCAGCGCGGGACTGGGCAGCCGGACGGCGCGGCCGATGAGGACGCCGGCGAAGGCGACACCCGCCAGGAGCAGAAGCCCGATCCCCTGATGGTCGCCCGTGACCACGCGCCAGCCACCGCCCGTGTACGGCGTGGCCGTGACGGGGGCGGTCGACTGCGGGCTGATCATCCAGTGGACCACGAGGGGCGCGGTGGCGGCGACCAGTGCGACGCGCAGGCACTGCAGGAAGGCGACCGTACGCGAATCGGCGTCGTGGTCCTGAGCGGTGGAGATCACCGCGGCCGACCCTCCGGCGACCATGCCCAAGGTCGCGCTGGCCCGGTCGATACGGCCGGTGCGGGCCATGACGGCGGCCGCGAGGAGGCTGAGTCCGATGGTCGCCACGGTGACGACGGTCAGAGGAAGCATGGCGCTGGAGGCGTGCTCCAACGTATTCGGGTTGAGATAGCTGCCGATCAGCACCCCGAGCCCGGCCTGGCAGGTGCGATTGAGGCGGGCCGGTACCTGATCGGCGGTCAGTCCCGTCGCGGCCAGGGCCAGTCCCGCCACCAGTGGAGCCAGCAGATGCGCCGCCGGCAGCACCGCCTCGGCGGACTCGCCGATCACGTACGCGATCACGATGAGCGCCAGCCAACCGGCCCAACGGCGCCACACAACGTGGTTGGGGGGTGAGTGTGCCGGGATCCTGCCTTGCGAGACGCTGCTGCTCATACCCACCTACGTTGCGTTCGGCGACGTCCGACTACGCTGAGTAACGATTCGGCGCGCTCCCGGATTCCCCTCACCAGGCAAAGAACAACGTGCGGCGCGTAGGTGGTCCATATATCGGCGGGAGTCGGCCCGAGCGCAGTGAGCAGGGCGGTCGTCCGCGCCCGGTGACCTGATCCTCCCCCGGCCTCACCGCGACGCACTGTGCGGCTCTTGACGTCATTGTAGATAACCGTTATTCATTTAGATAACCGTTATCCCCTAGGGGGCGTGATGCAGGAAGTGGTGCTGGCCCTGCTGGCCAAGGAGCCGTCGCACGGATACCAACTGCGGGCCCAGCTCCTCGACGCTCTCGGTCCGCTCGGTGAATCGATGAACGCCGGCCAGATCTACGTCACGCTGACGAGACTGGAGAAGGCGGGCCTGGTCGGCTGGGAGCGCGCGGAGGGTCTGCCTGATCGGCCCGACCGCAAGGTGTACGCGCTGACTCCCGCCGGCCAGCGACGGGTCGCCGAATGGCTCGCCGAAGTGGACTGGCCCGGGCTCGCCCCGACCGAGTTCCACCTCAAGCTCTTCGCCGCCGCCGCAGCCCGGCTGGCGGACCCGATCGCACTGGTCGACACGCAACGACGCGAACTGCTGCGCCGATTGCGCGACGCACAACGCGCGGCGATGGGCGAGCCGAACGGCTCCCAGGCCACCCTGCTCCTGGAGGGGCTCGTGTTGCGGCTCCAGGCGGATCTGCGGTGGCTCGAAGCTTGCGAACGCAACTGGACCACACGAAGGGCCGACTCATGATCGACGACATGCCGGTGCGCGCGCCTGCGGCCTGACCAAGGAGTTCGGGAGGGCGGCCGGGCTGGTACGGGCCGTCGACGACGTCGACCTCGACGTCGTCGCCGGTGAGACGGTCGCCATCATGGGCCCGAGCGGCTGCGGCAAGTCCACGCTGCTGCACATCCTCGGCGGCCTCGACCGGCCGACCGGCGGTGAGATCCATCTCGCGGGTCGGCGCATCGACCGAATGGGCGAACGCGCCCTGGCGCGGCTGCGAAGCGACGCCATCGGCTTCGTCTTCCAGGCCTTCCACCTGATGGACGAGCTGACCGCGGTGGAGAATGTGGAGGTCCCAGCGCTGCTCGCCGGACGCTCGGCCCGTGCGGCCCGGGCGCACGCCACAGAGCTGCTCGACCGGGTCGGCCTGGCCGGCCGGGCCGGATTCCTCCCGTCCGCGCTCTCCGGCGGCCAGCGTCAGCGGGTGGCGATCGCCCGGGCACTCAGCAACCGGCCGCGTGTGATCCTCGCCGACGAACCCACCGGCAACCTCGACAGCGCGGCGACCGTCGAGGTGCTGCGGCTGTTCGACGACCTCCACCAGGCCGGGCAGACCCTGGTGATCGTCACCCACGACGCACGGATCGCGGCCACCGCCGACCGGCTCATCACGATGCGCGACGGCACGTTCGTGGACCAGACCATCCTCACCGGCGGCACCCACGGCGACCTCGGTACCCTCGCCGGGCTGGACGGGTGACGGGCATGGGCCGCTTCGTGCTCCTCGGCCGTCTCGCAGCCCGTGACCTGCGCCGGCGCCCCTTCGACGCGGTCATGGTCGTACTCGTGATCGGTGTCGCCGTCACCGCGCTGTCCGTCGGGCTCGCCCTGAACGGCGTGACCGACAACCCCTACCGGCAGACCCGGCAGGCGACGGCCGGACCCGACGTCGTCGCCAGCTTCATGCTGAGGAACAACCAGACGTTCCCCCCGGGCGCCGTCGATGAACTCATGAGCACCCCCGGAGTCGTCGGCCACACGGGGCCCTATCCCCTGGCATACACCACGATCGAGGCGCACGGCCGTTCGAAGGGCGTCGCCGCGGAGGGCCGCGACCCGAGTCCGGCCTCCGTCGATCAGCCACTGGTGGCAGAGGGCGGATGGGTGCGCGACGGCGAGGTGGTGATCGAACGCGGATTCGCCGACGACCTCGGAGTCCACGCGGGCGACGATGTCACCCTGGGAGGCAGGCCGTACCGGGTCGCCGGAACCGCGGTCACCGCCGGCCTGCCGTCCTACCCCAGCAACATCTGTCACATCGTCTGCGACGTGCCGTTCCCGAGCCCGCCGTCCGGCGGCGCCCCGGACATCGGGCTCGTCTGGCTCACCGGCCCGGAGACGACGGCGCTGGCCACCGATGCCCGTCCTCTGTCCTTCTATCTGAACCTCAAGCTCGCCGATCCGTCCGCGGCGCCCGCGTTCGCCGCCCAGCGCACCGGGCCGGGCACCTTCGCCGAAAGGTGGCCGGGGACGTTCTTCATCTCGTGGCAGGACATACAGGACGCCGACACCGGCCTCGTACAGAGCGAGCAAATCGCCATGCAGGTCAGCGGCCTCCTGCTCGCGATGCTGGCGATCGCCGGGATGGCCGTGCTCGCCGGCCGCCGCATAGTGGACCAGACCAGGCGCGTCGGGTTGCTCAAGGCCGTCGGCGGCACACCTCGACTGGTCGCGGCCGTGCTCCTCGCCGAACACCTCGCCATGGCGCTGGTCGCCGCCGCGCTCGGCATCATCGCAGGACGGCTGCTCACGCCGGTGATCGCGTCCGCCGGCGCCGGACTGGTCGGCGCACCCGGGGCGCCGGCGCTCACCCCCGCCACCATCGCCCCGCCGGTGGCGATCGCCGTGGTGGTCGCGATCGTCGCGACGCTCGTGCCGGCTATGCGCGCCGCGCGGGTCAGCACGGTGCGCGCGCTCACCGAACACCCCCGCCCCCCGCGACGCCGCGCGCGGTTGCTCGCGATCTCCGCGCGTCTGCCCGTCCCGCTCTTGCTCGGCATACGGCTGATCGCCCGCCGGCCGGCCCGGGGCGCGCTCAACGCGCTGAGCATCGCGGTCGCGGTCACCGGCGTCGTCGCGATTTTTCCCACCGCCGGCCAGGACCTCTCCGTCGCGCCCGGCCCGCGCGCCGACCGGCTCGGCCAGCTCACCGCGATCATCACCGTCATGCTCATCGTGGTGGCCGCCGTCAACACCCTGTTCATCGCCCGGGCGACGATCACCGACGCAAGGCGGATGACGGCGCTTTCCCGGGCGTTCGGCGCGACGTCCCGGCAGGTCAGCGTCGCAATGGCGGCCACGCAATTGCTCCCCGCGCTGCCGGGCGCGATCGTCGGCATACCGGCAGGCCTCTACCTGTACCGCGCCGCGGCGCAACAGCGGATGCTCACCATCCCGCCGGCCTGGCAACTGGTCGCCATCCTGCTGGGCACGCTACTCGTGGTCGCTCTGCTCACCGCCATCACGACGCGGTTCGGCGCCCGCCAGTCGGTGACCGAGATTCTCCGGACGGAACGGGCATGAGCGTCGCCGGTGATTTCGATCAATGCGAGCACCGCCGGTCCGGGGCCGCCGACGACGCGGAGAGCAGAGGCTCGGCGGTGCCACGGACGACATGGTCCACGAACGCGGTCAGGTAGGCGTTGGTGATGGCGAGGCCGCGGCGGCCGTCGACGGCTCCCAACCCCAGGAGGCGGTGCAGGGGCGTGGCCAGATAGTAGGCGGCGTGGTCGCTGAAGTTGAAGTGGCCGCTGCCGTCGATCCGGTGGCACCAGACCGGCCCCGTGCTTGCGGCCAGCAGAGCTCGGGCGGCGTCGCGCTCGGCGAGGCCGACGGGGTCGTCCGCCTGGCAGGAACCGGTCACACACGAGTCCTGACTGGCGAGGATCATCATCGGTTCGCTCGACCCCACGTGTGCGACCGAGCCGAACTGGGCGCCGTCGAGGTCCGCGGCGCCCCGGCATCGCGGATCCGTACGGCAGGCCTCCAGCGCCGCCGCGCCGCCGAGGGAGTGGCCGAGATACACGACGCGTGTCGCGTCGACGTGCCGGGCGAAGCGGGCGCTCCCGTCGAGACCCGCCACCTCCGCGGCGGCGAATTGTGCGTCCGCGGCCCACACGGTGACGAGACGGTCGCCGGCCCGGGTGGCTTCGCCGGCGTCGGCGGCGTCGAACACGGGCGGGTTGCCGGCATCGGTGGCGTGCACCGGTCGCCCGCCGAGCACGGTCAGGTTCGCACTGTAGGTGGGGGTGACGCCCGCGACGAGGTAACCGTGGCTGGCCAGGTTCTCCGCCAGCGAGGTGTACTGCGGAGCGGCCATCCCCAGCCCCGGTTCGAGGACGACGACCGGGAACCGGCCGGCGGCCACCGGCACGTCGTCACGCGACTGGGTTCGGATGGCGTCGAAGCTGGTCTGGCCCAACCCGGCCGGACCGGTGAAGTGCAGTTGTTCCCAGGCACCGGGCGCGTACGGCGCAGGCGGTCCCCCGGCCCGGGGATCTGCCGGGTACCACAACCAGACGGACAGTTCGCGGGCGAGGCCGGGGGTCGTGGCGAGAGGGTCGGCGCGGGCATGGTCGGTCCAGTCGAAGGTGGTGCGGCCCACGCCGTACGCACCGGTCGGGGTCGGCAGCGTGACGGGCTGCGCGTGACGGACCGCCGCCAAGGCGATGTACCCGCCGCCCAGTGCCGCGACGGCCGACACGGACGCCAGGGCGATCCGGAGCACTCCCCGTACCCAGGAGCGCCCGCGAAGGCCTGTACGGACCTGCAGCCGTCGCCTGCTCCGCTCACCGATCGCCGCCGAAGGTGTCTCGTTCACAAGGGTCATAGTACACGGCACGTACTACTCGGCGCGTAGTAATGTGAGGGCGTGCAGATCAACGACTCTCAGACCTTGGTGCTGTGCGTGCTGGCCGACGGTCCGATGCACGGCTACGCGATCAACAACGCCATCGAGGAGCTGACCGGGCAACGCCTGGGACCGGGCAGCCTGTACGGCGCGTTGAGCCGCCTGGAGGCCAAGGAGCTGATCGAGTCCCTGGACGGCACCGGCCGCCAGCGCCCCGTCCAGCTCACGCCCCGCGGCCGCGAGACGCTCGAACGAGAACTGCGGTCCATGGCGCGAGTTGCGGCGGCCGGGCTGCGAAAGCTCGGGGTGAGTCCGGCGTGAACCCCGCTCTCCGGCTGATCAGGCTCTACCCCGCCGCCTTCCGGCAGCGGTGGGGCGCGGACCTGGAGCTCGAAGTACAACACGCGGGCCGGGCGGCCTGGGCGAATCTCGCGGTGAGTGTGGCGGGCATGTGGTTGCGCCCGGCGATCTGGCCGGTCGACTCCCCCGTCCAGCGACGCCAGCGGATGGCCACGATGGCCGTCGTCCTCGCAGCGGCCTGCTGGTTCCTCACCCATGCGGCCATGGAACTGGACGCCCCGCGTTCTCTGGCGGGCGCGCACACGTGGCCCATGAACGCCTGTGCCATCGTGATGATGCTCGGGCTCGTGCTGGTCGTCCCGCGCCCGCGGCCCACTCTCGACGCCGCGCTCACGTTGCTGCACCGCGCGGCCTGCGGCTTCGCGGTTCCCGCGATCCTCACCGCGGTCGTGACGGCCGCCGTGCAAACGGGCGCATACACCGCCGCGCCGGCTCTGCTCCGGCCGATCCTGCTCATCTGCTGGTGGACGGCGCTCGCACTCGGAGCGATCCAGAGTTGCCGGATCGTGGCGAGCCTCGGTGCGGCCACTGCCGTACCGCCGTCACCGGCCCGACTCCGGCTCGGCCTGTGGTGCCTGGCCGCCGCGGGCACCCTTCCAGGGCTGATCCTCCTGGGCACCAGTGTGAGCAGCGAGCAACCGCACCTTCTGTCCGCGGCATCGGGCGCGAGTCTGCTCGTGCTGTCCCCGGCGTTCGTCGGCACCTTGCGCGACCTCCGCCGACTGTCGTCCGGAGGCTGAACATCCGACGGCGCCGCCCGGTCCAACTCTGTCAGGAGCTCACATGGGCGGACGGCCCGCCGGGATCCCGGCGGGCCGTCCTGTGAGTTGTGCGAAGGTCAGCCGTCGTTCTCCGACGACGGGATGTAGGCACCCGGCACCTGGTCCGGCGTGTAAATCTTGGTCTCACCCGGGTAGGGCTTCTTGAAGTCGTGCGCCTCGTACCACGAGAAGCGGTTCATCTGCTCGGGGCTGGCGGAGTCGGCCCTGGCGTCGGGCCCGGTGAACTTCTGCTGCGACTTCCAGGCCCCCCACTTCGCCGCAGTCCCCTGCTCGGCCGCCGGCACCTTCGCCGTCGGCGCGGCCGCGGCGGCCGGGTCCTGCGGCGCCGGGACGTCCGCACCACAGGTCGGCAGGTTCGCGGTCGACAGACCCAGGGTCAGCGAGGTGCGGTTCGGCAGGGCGGTGAACGGCGTGTAGTCGGGCTTGTTGGTGAAGGCCTCGGTCATCGGGGTGGCCGCGGTGTCCTTCTGGTTCATCGGGTGGATCCCGAGGATCTGCTCGATGGTGCGGACCATGGTGATCTGCGTGTAGTAGCGGCTGTCGACCTTACCGTGCTGGGCCCAGGGGCTGATGATCTGGACCGGGGCACGGTGGCCGTCGACGTGATCGGTGCCGGCCTGGGAGTCGTCCTCGACCACGAAGATCGCGGAGTCCTTCCAGTACTGGCTGTGCGAGATCTCGTCAACGATCTGGCCGACCGCGAGGTCGTTGTCGGCGACCTGAGCGGCTCCGTTCACCGGACCACCGGTGTGGTCGCTGGAGAGCCAGAACATGTTCAGGTTCGCCGGACCGTTCTTCTCGAAGTCCTGCTTCCAGATCTCGGCGCGGTAGACGTCCGGGACGCTGGTGTCGAACTTCGGGAAGCCGGGCACCGACACGTTGTTGAGCGACGGAATCGGCGAAGACGAGTTCAGGGTGTAGGCGGTGTTCTGCCCCGTCGCCTGCATGTTCTTGGTGTCGCAGTACAGGTTCTGCCAGCTCGCACCGGCCGGCTTGGTCAGGAACTGGTGGAACTCGCCGAAGTCCCGCACGCTCTTCCCGGCCGCCTGCGCACCGGACCAGATGAAGCCGGTCCGCTGGTGGCCGAGAGCGTCGTCCTCGGTGTCGTAGCTGCGCAGGTACTCGCCGGCCGAGGACTCGGTGTACTCCGGGTTGTCGGCCTGCATCAGCCAGTTGTGACCCTCGGCGGAGTTGGTGCCGATGTCGTAGGTGTTGTCGTACAGCCCGAACTGCTCAGCCAGCGCGTGCTGGTTCGGCGTCACGTTCTCGCCGTACTGGGCCAGCGCCGGGGCGCCGTTGCCCTGCGGGATGTCACCGAAGACCTGGTCGTAGGTCCGGTTCTCCTTGACCAGCAGGAAGACGTGCTTGATGGTCGACGGGTCGCCGAGACGCGAGGGGACCGCCACGGCCTTCTGCTTGTTGCCGTGGGCCTCCTTGAGGTCGTTCTTGCCCCAGCCGTTCTGCGCGAAGACCGTGTCCGTGTACTTGGCGATCGCCTTGTCGGACGGCAGCTTGAACCGCGTCACACTCGACGTCGTGTCGTGGGTGCCGTGCCCGGCCGCGGTGGTGGGGCGGCGGGCGTCGATGCCACGGGTGTTGGAGACGACCACGTCGTCGCCCACGGTGGTGATCTCCGCGGGGAAGTAGTCCGTCGGGAGCAGGCCGACGTAGCTGACCGGCTCCTGCGGGTTCTTGTACCGGTAGACGGCGACCGCGTTGGCGCGGCCGAGCGTCACCAGCAGATGACCGTCGTGGGTGAGCGTCACCGCGTCGGGCTCGTAGCCCACCGAGGCCTCCGGCCACGGCTGGGTGGCGATGGTCTGGACGACCTTGTCCTTGCGGGTGTCGATGACCGACACGTCGTTGGTGGCGGTGTTGGTGACGAACACCGCCCCGTCCTTGGCGTACACGGCGGTCGGGTGCAGACCGACGTCGATGCTCTTGGCGGCGGCGGCCGGGGTCGCCAGGTCGATGACGCTGACCGTACCGGTGGTGGTGGCACCGGTGATCGGGTCAGCCGGCACCTGGGTGCCGTACGAGTTGATCGTCGTCTCGCCGGGCCTGGCCGGACGCCCGCCCTCGTTGCTGACGTACAGCTTGTTGCCGACCTGGACCATGCCGCGCGGGGCGTTGCCCACGACCCAGCTCTGCTTGATGGCGCCGGTCACCGCGTCGAGCGCGACCACGCGGTTCTGGCCGTTGACCGCCGAGTACACGGTGGAGCCGTCGGCCGAGAAGACCGCCGCGGATGCCAGCGCGTGCTTGGAGCCGTCCGCCGGGATCTTGATGTCGACCGGGTTGGTGACGCTGCCGTCCGCGTTCACGTCAAGCCGGGTGTAGCCGTCGGTCCGGCCCAGCCACAGGTGCTTGCCGTCGGGCGAGTACGTGGGGCCTTCCTGGCCCACGTCGGCGCCGCTGAGGCGCGGGGTGGACGACGCGGAGTTGCTGACGACCTGCTGAACCGTGTAGGTCTTCAGGTCGACGATGGCGAGCGCCGCCCCACCGTCGGTGACCGCGGCCGCGAGGTGGGTGCCGTCCGGGCTGACCGTGGACGACATGATCTTGCCGTTGTTGATGACGAGGCGGTCACCGATCGGCTTGATGGCCTGGTCGCCGGACACGACCAGGCCATTACCGGTGGTCTGGCCGACCTGGTAGTAGCCGAACCCATCGGTGCTGGCGTAGGCGATGCCCCCGCCGGCGACGACCAGAGCGGCGGTGGCGGCTGCGAGGAGCTGAACCCGGCGGCCGGTGGGTCGGAGTCCGAAACGGTCCTTCGTGACGCGCTGACGCGTGACGTGCATGAAACTATTCCTTCGTCGTGCTTGTGAGCAGGTCGACGTTCCCGTCGAACTGCCACAGGGGGTTGGGCGCGTCCCCGTTCGGGGTGCGCACCTGGAAGTAGCCGTTCACCTCCTTGGGTCCGTCTCCGTCGGCGACGTACCGCCCGTCTGCGGTGACGTCGAGCTGGTAGATGGCGTTGCCCACGGCGGTCGCGCCGGGGACGTGCCAGGACACGACACACCGCCAGTCGTTGCCCGGTCCCTCGTCGACGACCAGGGAGTCTCCCTTGTCGCAGGACGCGGTGGCCTGCAGCTGGGCCTCGGGGACGTCAGGGCGATGGAGCTCCTGCGTCTGCAGCCGGTAGAGGTGGGAGTACGCCGTGGCGAGCGAGTCCTGCAGCTTCACCTTCTCGATCCCCGTGCCCGTGGCCGGGGTCGCGACGGCGATCACGCCGATGGTGAGGGCGACCACGCCCGCCAGCGGCAACACCCCCGCCACCAGGGCCCGCCGGCCCGACCCGTCGTATGTCAGGTCGGTGAAGTCACGGCGCAGGAACAGCAGGTAGGCCAGCGCGGTGGCGACGACCGCCCACACGAGGCTCACCACGAGGCCGATGAGGAGGGGACCCGCCTGCGCCGGGCTGGTGAACAGCCCGCGCCAGGCGAGGAAGGCGTGGCTCGGCAGGGCGAGCTGCACGGCCACCGGCAGCGGGAGCAGCTGCGCGAGCTGCAGCACGAAGGCGAGCAGCGCGGGCATCAGCAGCCCCATCGGAGAGCGGCCCAGGGCGACCGAGCCGAGGAGGCCGACCGCGGCGAACGCCAACGTCGGCGCCAACGCGCAGGCCCACGCGAGCAGGACCGTGCCGGCCGCGTCCGCCGGGGTGAGGAGATGGCCGTCCAGGCCGGCAAGGGGCCGGTTGCCGACCGCGGCCAGACCACCGGCGATGCCCGACGCGGTGAGTCCGGCCACCAGCAACAGGATCACGGTGAGGCTGGCAAGGGTCTTCGCCACGAAGATCCGCCGCGGGGAGCGGACCGCCACGAGGAGGTGGCGCCAGGTGCCCAGCCGGTCCTCGACGGCGAAGACGTCGCCGGCGACCAGCGCCGTCAGCAGCGGAAGCGCCCAGCTGCACGAGAAGTCCAGCACGACCAGCGACCCCGCCCAGCCGGTCGCGTTCATCCAGCGGCCGAAGACCGTGTCTGCGGGCAACGAGCTCTGCAGGCTCACCACGGCCACGAAGGCCGCCGGGGCGATCCAGCAGGCGAGCAGCAGCAGGCGGATCCGCCACTGGGAGAGCAGCTTGACCAGCTCGAACCGGTAGCCGTGCAGCACAGGCGCCGGTCGGGCGTCGGCCCGGGGTCGGGCGACGGTCGCGGTCATCACAGGTCCTCCTGGTCGGTCTGCGCGGGCTCGGCGCCGGTCCCGGTCAGGGCCAGGAACGCGGCCTCGAGCGGCGTCATCACGGGCCCCAGCTCTCGGAGCGCCACGCCGGCCTGCACGAGCCGCACGACCAGCTCGTCGAGGGCCGGCACCGGTCCGCGGACGACGATGTCGGCGTCCGCCCGTTGGCCGGGGTCGCGGCCGGGCACGACGCGGAGCCCCGGTGTCTCTGCCGCCAGCCGGCGGGTGGCCTCCGGGTCGGAGGTGAGCAGCCGGTAGTCGAGTTCCCCGCTCTCGGCGGCCAGCTTGCTCAGCGGCCCGGAGAAGACGACCCGTCCGGTGGCGAGGATGGTGACCTCGGAGCACAGCGCGGCGAGGTCGTCCATCCGGTGGCTGGACAGGACCACCGCGGTCCCTTCCGCGGCGAGTCCGGTGAGGACGCGGTGCACATGCTGCTTGCCGGCGAGGTCCAGGCCGTTGGCCGGCTCGTCGAGGACCAGCAGCCGCGGCGTGGTGAGCAGCGCGGCGGCCAGTCCGAGCCGCTGGCGCATCCCCAGCGAGAAGCCCCGGACACGGTCGTCGGCGACGTCGGTGAGCCCGACCTGCTCCAGCGCGTCGTCGACGCCGGTGGTGCGACCGGCGTCGTACCGGCGCAATGAGGCGAGGGCCGAGAGGTTCTGCCGAGCGGTGAGCGAAGGATAGAGCCCGGGCCCGTCCACGAAGCCCGCGACGCCCTCGGGGACGGCGAGCGTCCGCCCGACCGGCGTACCCAGGATCTCGAGGCTGCCGCCGTCCGCGACCGCCAGTCCCAGCAGCAGACCGAGGAGCGTCGTCTTGCCCGCGCCGTTCGGGCCGACCAGGCCGTGGACCTGCCCTGCTCCCACGTCGAGGTCCATGCCGTCGAGTGCGACCACATCACCGAAGGACTTCCTGATCCCGCGACCCCGGACTGCGGGGCTCCTGTCCATGTCGGTCTCCTCTTAGCTTGATCAGCAGCAAGAAGAACCTAGAGATCGCGGCTTGCCTCAGTAAGGCATGTAGTCAAACATTGGAACAATGCTGCTTAACCTGCCATTTGCCATTTAACCTGGCGCTAACCTTTCCAATCACGCGACAATCCACGGCGACAATTAACAGGTGTTCCACGGAGCGACACGGCCACCATCACGACCTTCAGTCAGGGCGTCACGGGTGACCCTGGGCGGTGATCGCGCTGCCGGGTCAGCCCGCAGGCGTACGTCCCCGGGCCGATGTCTCGCGGGCGGCGTCTGGTTAGTCTCGCGGCATGGCCACCACACGGAGGACCCCGTTGCCTGCACGCGCTTCGCACCGCGACCTCCCTCGCGAGAGGGGACTCCGCCGATGACGAGATCGAAGGTCATGGCCTGGGTGGGGGGTGTCCTGTACTTGGTCATGGTGACTCTGCTGGTGGGGGGTGCCCCGCGGGCTTCGGGCACGGTTCACGCCGTCGGGTCGCTGCTGGCTGTGAGCCTGCTCGTCGGTGTGCTGCGACGGATGCCGCTGCTGGCTCTGGCCATGACTCTCCTCGGGGCCACCGCCGTGGTGGTGATCACACCTCACGATGCGAGCCTGGCGGTGTCGTACCAGGGCCAGTTCCTGTCGTATCTGGCGGTGGACCTCGTCCTGGGCTTCATCGTCGCCACCCGCACCCGGCGAGCTTCGATCGTCGTAGTGGGCGTGTCTCTCACCGTTCAAGCCTTGGTGATCGGCGGGTTCGCTCACGGGGACAACCTGATCCTCAACGGCGTGATCGCCCTCTTGGCGACGGCCGCATCCTGCACGGTCGGTCTGCTCAGTCGCGAACGCCGCGAACACGCGGTGGCGCTGCGCTCGCAGGAGGTGGCCGAGGCCGTGACCGCCGAACGGCTGCGGATCGCGCGGGAACTGCACGACATGGTCGCGCACAGTATCGGCATCATCGCCATCCAGGCCGGGGTCGGCAGCCGGGTCATCCAGACACAGCCCGCGGAGGCCCGCGAGGCGCTGCGAGCCATCGAGACCACCAGCAGACAGACCCTGTCGGGCCTTCGGCGCACGCTGGTGGCGCTCCGTCAATCCGACCCGGGCGCGGCGGCCTCGGGGCAGGCGCCTCTCGAGCCCTCGCCCGGTCTGGCGGACATCGAACGCCTGGCCGCGGCGACCGCGGACGCGGGGGTACGCGTCGACGTGCGCCACAGCGGGGAGCAGCGTCCCTTGCCGGCCGACATCGACCTGTCCGCGTACCGCATCGTGCAGGAGGCGCTGACCAACGTGGTCCGCCACGCGGGCACCGGGCGTTGCCGGGTGGCCATCGACTACGGGAACGAGGAACTGACCGTGGAGGTCGTCGACGACGGGCGCGGCGCCACCGAGAACGGCTCGTCCCACGGCTTCGGCATCGTCGGCATGCGGGAGCGGGTCGGCCTGCTGCACGGCCACCTCAGCGCCGGTCCGCGTCCCGAGGGCGGCTTCCGGGTGATGGCGAGGCTGCCGCTGCCCGAACCCCTCGGAATTCCGGCGGAGCTTCGATGACCGTCCGGCTCGTACTCGCCGACGACCAGCCCTTGGTGCGATCAGGTCTACGCGTCCTCATCGCCGATCACCCCGACCTGGAGGTCGTCGGCGAGGCCGCCACCGGCGCCGAGGCGGTCCAACTGGTCAGGGACGTCGACCCCGACGTCGTGGTGATGGACATCCGGATGCCCGGCATGGACGGGATCGAGGCCACTCGCCGGATCACCGCCGGTCCGGCGACGGCCCGCGTCCTCGTCCTGACCACCTTCGACGAGGACGACCACGTCTACGGCGCTCTCCGGGCCGGCGCGAGCGGCTTCGTGGTCAAGGACATGGCGCTGGACGACATCCTCACGGCGATCCGCGTGGTCGCCGCCGGCGACGCGCTGATCGCGCCGGGCGTGACGCGCCGTCTCATCGCGGACTTCGTCGGGCGCCCCACTGCTGCTCCGGAGCGCTCCCCACGACCGGTCGAAGGCCTCACCGAGCGGGAACGGGAAGTGCTGACCCTGGTCGGACGCGGCCGGTCGAACACCGAGATCGCGGAGGATCTCTTCATCACGGTGGCCACCGCCAAGTCGCACGTGTCACGGCTGTTCACCAAATTGGGCGCACGGGACCGGGTTCAGCTCGTGATCATCGCCTACGAGACGGGGTTGGTCACGCTGCCTCGCTGAGCGCGCCCCAGGGTCGGAGATGGTCCCCCTTTAGGGGGAGGACCGGGGCGAACCAGAACATTACGCTGCCGATATGGGACTCAGGCGCCGTATGGCCGCCTCGTATGTGCTCGTGACGGCGGCGGCCGTACTGGTGGTCGAGTCGGTGCTGCTCGGTGTCTACGTGCCGTCGATCGTCGACGACACCGGCCTTCAGAACCGCGTCCAGGCCCAGGCCAACCATGACGCGAACATCCTCAGCCTCGCCCTCAGCAACCTCAACGTCACCACTCCCGCCGCCACCATGAAGCAACTGCTCATCATGGCCCAGAAAGTGACTAAAGGGCAGATATCCCTCGACGGGAGCCCGGTGAAGCAGGACAAGGGCGTGCAGATCATTGTCACCGACGGCAAAGCGACGGATCAGCCCGTCGAGGTCCTGGCCGACGTGAGCGGGCGGGTCGTCACCAGCTCCGCGAACGGCATCTATCCCCCGGGCTCCCCGCTCGACGTGCGCCTCTTCCCCGAGGGTGGCGGGGGCAGAGGGAAGACCCGCATGGGAGACGCGACGTGGTGGTCGAGTCCGGTGCTGCTCTATCCCCCAGGCACGCCGTCCTCCGGCATGGAGACGGCCGTGGCACCCAAGTACAAGATCGCCGGGTATGTCCACGTGCAGGCGCCCTCCGGTTCCGGCGGGGCGGGCGACGTGCCCGGGTCGCTGTTGCGCCTGCTCGTACCCGGTGCCCTGGTGCTGGTCCTGGTCGTGCCGGTGGGCCTGATCTTCGGGCTGCTGAGCACGCGGCGGCTGATCGGCCGGGTGCGGCGTCTGGCGGACGTCACCGGCGCGGTCGCCCAGGGTGACTTCCGTCCGCGTGTCCCGGTGACCGAGGGAGACGAGGTGGGCCGGCTCGAGGAGTCGTTCAACCGGATGACCGAGCGGCTGGAGTCGGCGCTGCAGGCCGAGCGGAGGGCTGGGCAGGCCGAGGCGCGGCAGGCGGAGCGGGGACGGATCGCCCGCGAGTTGCACGACTCGATCTCCCAGGATCTGTTCTCGCTGAGCCTCCTGGCGGCGGGGATGCGGCGCGCGGCGTCCGATCGGCTCCAGAACGAGGCCGAGTCGATGGAGCGGACCGCGACCAGGGCCATGCGGGAGATGCAGGCTCTCCTGCTGGAGTTGCGGCCGGTCGCGCTGGAGGACGCCGGTCTCGTGCCCGCGATCGAGGAGCTCTGCCGGGCCTACGAGACCCGGCTCGGACTGGGGGTCGAGACGCGGCTCGACGAGGTCCCGCTCGCGCCCGCGGCGGAGCACGCCGTTCTGCGCTTGGTCCAGGAGGCGTTCAGCAACGCGATCAAACACGCCGATCCGAGCATCGTGCGGGTACGGCTGGCCCGGGTGGAGGGAACCGTACGGGTGGAGATCAGTGACGACGGCGCGGGTTTCGATCCGTCCGCGGTGGCCGTGAACCACGGGATGGGCTTGCGGCTCATGCGCGAACGCGTCGAGGAGTTGCACGGCACGTTCGACCTGTGGACGGCGCCCGGCCAGGGCACGACGGTCGCCGCCTCGCTACCGTCCGCCTCGGCGGAGCCGCCGTCCCGGACCGGCACGGCCGTCCTCACGAGCACCGGGGAGCGGCCGTGATCCGGGTGCTGATCGTCGACGACCACGAGGTCGTACGGCAGGGCCTCCGGTTCGTCCTGGGCCAGGAGGACGGCATCGAAGTGGTCGGCGAGTGCGCCGACGGCGCCCACGCGCTGGCGGCGATTCCCGCGCTCCGGCCCGACGTGGTGCTGCTGGACATGGTCATGCCCGGCATGGACGGGCTCGCCGTGCTCCGGGAGCTGGCGGGCGGTCCGGCGGTGATCGTGCTGGCCTCCTTCCTCGACGACGAGCGGGTGATCGAGGCCGTCCGGCTGGGGGCGCTGTCCTACCTGTCGAAGACCTCGGCTGTGGACCAGGTGGTGGAGGCCGTACGGGCTGCCGCAGTGGGCGGCAGCGTCCTGGAGGCGGGCACCGCGGCCCTGCTCATCGAGCGGGTACGGCAGGGCCGCCGCAGAAACCCGATGGACCTCCTCACCCCACGCGAGCGCGAGGTGCTCGCCGAGCTCGCACGGGGCCGCTCCAACGCGGAGATCGCCCGTTCCCTCAGGCTCGGCAGGGAGACGGTGAAGACACACGTCTCCAGCATCCTGGCCAAGCTCGGGCTCGCCGATCGGACCCAGGCGGCCATCTTCGGGTTACAGCAGGGCCTCATCCGCCTGGATGAGGCCCTGGACACCTGACGGGGGCACCTGACTCCCGTCCGATCTCAGCCCGTCCGCAGCGTCTCGGCCGGCGCGAGGCGGGCGGCGCGGAACGCGGGGTAGAGTCCCGCGATCCCGCCGACGAGGACGGCGACCAGCGGGCCTCCCCACAGCGCCTCCACCGGGATCTGCGTGGCCCAGCCCCGGCTGTGCGCCAGCGCCGCCGTGACCGCGCAGCCGATCAGCACGCCGGCCGCGCCCCCGAGCGCGCCGAGCACCAGCGACTCGGCGAGGAACTGGCCCGCGACGTGGGCCTTGGTCGCCCCGAGCGCCCGCCGCAGCCCGATCTCGGCGCGCCGCTCCAGGACCGAGATCACCATGATGTTGCCGATCCCGATGCCCGCCACGAGCAGCGCGATGGCGCCGAGCCCGAGGAACAACACGGCGGACGACTGGGCCACGGCCACGCGGGCGGTGAGCGCGTCCGAAGGGCGGGTCACCTCGACCTGATCGGGGTTCGTCGGGTTCGCCGTCACCCCGAGCAACGCCGATACCTCGGTCACCCGCTCATGGTGTGCGCGGACGTAGAGGCGGCTCGGGTGACCTTCGTACCCGAACATCGACCGCGCGACGGGGAACCCGATCAGCGCCGATCTGTCCACTTCGGGGGCGAACGGGAGCGCATCGAGGATCCCGGCGACGGTGAACCAGTGGCCGCCGAGCCATACCCGCGTGCCGGGGTCGACTCTGGTGATCCCGAGCGTCGTGGCCGCCTCGTGCCCGAGCACGGTGACCGGGTAGGCGGCCGTGGCCGCGTCGAGGAACCTGCCCTGTCCGAGGTGCCCGTCGAGTGTGGCCGGCAGCGACTCGTCCGCCGCCCGTACGGCGAGGCCGCCGGTCTGACCCGCCGGGACCAGTTGATTGCGGTAGACGTTCTCTGTGGGCAGTTGCGCGGTCGGCGCGACGGCGAGCACTCCGTCGACCCGGCGCAACATCCGCGTGGCCTCCGCTGGGAGCTCCCGCTCGCCGCCGGCGAAGCCCGTGCCGCTGGAGACGGTGAGCAGGTTGGTGCCGAGCCGGTCGATCTGGGCGAGCAGGGCGGCCTGGCTGGATCGGGTCACCCCGGCCACGGCCACGATGGCGGCGATGCCGATCGCGATGCCCAGCCCGGACAGCACGGCCCGCAGTCGCCGGGTCCGCAGGCCCAGGGTCCCGGTGGCGAGCAGGTCGGCGGCGCGCACCCGGGATCGCGGCGGGGTCGTCACGGCGTCGATGGGCGTCATCGGACGGCCTCCCGTGCGGCCGGGTCGACCACTTCTCCGTCGCGGAGTTCGATCCGGCGCGCGCAGGCCGCGGCCACGCCCTGGTCGTGAGTGACGATCACGAGCGTGGTCCCTTGGACGTTGAGCTCGCGAAGGAGCGTGACGATCTCCGCGCCGTTGGCGGAGTCGAGGTTGCCTGTCGGCTCGTCGGCGAAGACGATCGCCGGGTTGCCGACGAGAGCGCGGGCGATCGCGACCCGTTGGCGCTCTCCGCCGGACAGCTTCGCCGTGCGATGCCCGAGACGGTGGCCGAGGCCCACCCGCCGCAGCGCCTCCTCCGCCCGCTCACGCCGGGTTCCGGCCGCCACGCCCCGGTAGAGCAGCCCCGTGGCGACGTTCTCCACCGCGGTGAGGCTGTCCAGAAGGAAGAACTGCTGGAAGACGACTCCCACGTGATGGGCCCGCAGGCCCGCGAGCCCGCGCTCCCCCAGATTCTGTACGGCATGCCCGGCCAGCCGTACCGAACCGGAGGTGGGCCGGTCGATCGCGGCCATGAGATGGAGCAGGGTGGACTTCCCCGACCCCGAGGGCCCGAGGACCGCGACCATCTCCCCCGCTTCGACGGTCAGGCCGATCCCTCTGACGGACTCCACCGGCGGCTCCCCCGGGTAGACCTTCCACACGTCGTGCAACTCCAGGACCGCGCTCCCGTTCATCCGGCCGGCACCTCCACGCTCATGCCCTCGTCGACGCCGGTGACCTCGACCAGGCCGGCGGTCTCGTCGAACAGCCCGACCTGCACCGGGACCAGACGGCCCGCCACGACGACGGCGAACGTCCCGCCCGGCCGGGCCAGCAGCGCCACGATGGGCACGGCGAGCACGTCCTTGCGTTCCTCGCTGGTGAGGGCGACCTGGACCAGCGCCTGGTCGAGCGTGTTCCCCACACGGCCCGACAGCCGGATGGTGACCGGGACCGACGACTGCGCCGGCCCGTCCTGTGCTTGTGAGGTGGACGCCACCGAGCTGACGGCCGTCACACGGCCGTCGCGCGTCGTGCCGTCGGGCAGCGTGATCAGCACCAGGCCGCCCATCTTGACGCTCGGCACCTCAGCGGGATCGAGCGGGACCGAGACGATCGGGACCCCACTCGTGCCGTGCAGCACCGGGCCACCGGTGGCCGCGCCGAGCTGCGCGTCGTGGCCCGTGACCCGGAGCGCGACCGGGAGGAACGCGATCTGACCCAGCGGGACGGTCCCGGTCACGGGGAGATGAGCGTCGTGCTGCCACCTGCGGACGGCGTGATAAGTCGCCAGGGAGAAGTGCCGGTCCACCGTCAACCCGGTGTACCCGAGCGCGCGCAGGTTGACCTCCAGTTGCCGCACGTCGGCACCGTCCGTCATCCCGAGGGCGAACGTCCGCCACGCCGGGCGGGAGCCGTACAAGAGGGGGACCCGGCGACCGGCGGCCTCGTAGAGCGTCTGGCCTCTGGTGATCGTGCTGCCGATGGCGGGCAGCCGCGTGATCACCGCGCCGGAGCCGAGCACCTGGTAGAGGCCCTCATACGTCAGGGTCCCGTTGACCTGCTGCTGCTGTGCGACGTCGGTGCGAATCACCTGGGCGGTGCCCATGGCCGTCGACGTGGCGGCCGCCGGCGGGACATCGGTCCGCAGCACGGCCCAGGCGCCGCCCGCGCCCGCCAGCACCACGACGCCCGCCACCACGGCGATCGGGCGGTTCACCTGGTCTCCGTCGCCGAGACGATCGTGATGCTCTTGCCCACGAAGTACCGCCTGCACGTGGGGAGCTGGTCGCGGAACCCGCGCTTGCCCAGGTCGAGGAGCCGTTTCGGCAGGGGGAACTCGCCGCTGGAATTGGGGTCGGGCCAGTCGGGGACGCCGTGGTCACGGAAGCACTGAGCGAGCTGTCTGAGCTTGGCCATCTCAGCCGCGGTGTACCTCGGTCCCTTGCCGTTCTCCGGGGGCAGCCGCGCCGCGATGGACGCGCACGCGGTCTTCGCCGATACGGGGACCTGCGCGGGGGAGTTGAACTGGACGTTCCCCTGTGCGTCCAGGACCGGGTCGGGCAAGTTCGGCACGCCATGCTGACGCAGGCAGCCGGCGAGCTCCCGGTACACGGCGAGGACGGCGGAGGCGCTGGGACTCGGCGTGCCGGCCGCGCCAGGCGGGGACGTGGCCGCACAGGCGACCAGGACGGGCGCGACCAGTAAGGCGCCCGCTCTGCGGATCTTCATGGAGTCTGCCCTCCGGGGGGACATGGGGGTGACTCCTCCACGTTCCCGGCCCGGCGCCGCTCGCGCATCGCGCCGGAGCGGGGCGGCCGCTCCCCCATTCGGGGGAGCCGGCCGTTCCCGGATCAGGACGTACGACGATCCGTCACGCCTGCCAGGACCACACGCCATCGCGCCGACCGCGCTGAACTCTCGTGAACGATCAACAGCGTTCGATGCGGCAGCTGAGCGCATGGGCGGGCCGCCGGGATGGCCGGCGGGAAAATGGTTGGACGAAGCGACGTTCGGGCCGATAGTTTGCCGCAGACCGTGACATCACGCGAGGAGGTGAGACCCATGAACGCTGTATCGATGTGGGTGCTCCCCCTCGTCGTCACGGTCGGGCGATTGACGTAGGTGTCGCCGGGAGTGCCTCGACCAGGCAATCCCGGAAGGCGACAACTTATGAATTCTGTGCATTCCACTTCGGGCATGGGCGAACATGCCGTAGTAATCACGCGGGTCGCGGAGACGCAGTGGCACGCCGTGGAGGACGACCGGGTGGTCGGCCGCGGTGACACTTCGCGCAGGCCCGACGGGCGGATCTTCCTCAGCATCGACGCGTGGCACGACGCGGTCTTCGACCAACTCGCCGATGCCATGCTGCCGGACCTGCCGAAGCCGTTGTACACGGTGGTCGACGAGGCCGACCTCGACTTGACGTCCAATTGGGAGCGAGCCGGCTTCACGACCCGGCGCCGCGAGTGGGAGTACCTCGTGCCCACCGATCCGCGGGTCACGGGACTCGGCTCGGTGCCACCGCCGTCGGGCGTGACGATGGTGGCCGTCGGCGAGGCGGAGGAGGGCCCTCTGCGCGAGTTGGATCGCGTTGTGCGCGACGAAATCGAGTCCACCGTCGGATGGCAGGAGATGCCGGCTGAGGTGTTGCCCCGCCCGGACGGCGTCACCCTGCTGGACCCGTCGAAGTACGCGGCTGCGGCACAGTCCGATGGATACGTGGGGCTGGTCCGGCTGGCGCCGGTGACCCGGCAGCCACGGATCGGACTGATCGCGGTCCGGTCCGACCAGCGCCGCCGCGGTATCGCTCGGGCGCTGCTCGCCCACGTGCTGGGTTCGCTGCACCGCGGCGGGGTCGAGGCGGCATCGGCCGACGTGAACGAATCCAACGGGGCGGCCATGGCGCTGTTCGAGGGCGTCGGCGCCCGGCGTGCGAGCAGCAACCTGGAGTTGGTGCTCCGCTGACGCCCCACCCGCACCGTCCTCACAGTCACCGACCAGAGAAGTGCGAGATATGCCAAGAAAAGCAGACGGAATCGAAATCGAGGGCACCGTCATCGAGTGCCTGCGCAACGCCACCTTCAGGGTGGAGCTCCAGAACGGGCACAAGGTGCTAGCGCACATCAGCGGGAAGATACGGAAGAACTACATCAAGATCTTGCCGTATGACCGGGTGCTCGTGGAGCTCAGCCCGTACGACCTCACCCGCGGCCGGATCCTCTTCCGATACAGGACGTAGCGGCGGGCGGGACGCGCCGAAACAGGAAAGGAAGTCTCCGATCTGGATCGGAGACTTCCTCGATGCGGCGTGTGCTGGGTGGAAAGGTTCAGGGCCGTCAGACCTGTTGGTCTGGCGGCCCTGTCCGGCTGGTTCATGGTCAGGCCTTGTTGACGGTGTTCTTGGCCCAGAGATAGGGGACGGCGGCGATGCCGGCGCACCAGGCGGGGCGATGGCGGCGCTGTCGCCGATCAGAGGCTGCGGGCGGTGATGTCGCCCTTGGAGGTGGTGGCGCGGATGTCGAGTT
>NZ_BOOQ01000023.1 GCF_016863315.1 Planotetraspora silvatica | reverse complement strand
TCAACGTTCATCGCTCACTCCCCCGGGTATGCGGTCGCCTCAGATGCCAGAGCCGTGGCCGACAGGCGCGAGACGAGGGTCCCCGCCACCTCTCGGGCCGAGCGGATGAGGAGCGTGCGGTCCAGCCGCCCGCCCCACTCGCCGCGCAACAGGTCGGCGCCCTTGAGGTCGAAGGCCAGCCCGCCCAGCACCACGTCTGGCAGGCCCGCCTCCTGCATCACCCGGCGCACCTCGGCGATCGACTTGCCGTACTCCCGTTGCTCGGCGATGACCACGACACCGATCTGCGACGGTCTCTGACTGCGTTGGCGGAGCGTGCGCTGGAGCACGATGACGCGTTCGCGCAGGTGGGCGACCTGCTCCAGCGTCGGTCGTGCGAACAGGACCACCATGTCCGCCTGCGCGACCAGGCCCAACGTCTCGGGATTGGATCCGATGCGGCCGCAGTCGGCGAGGACGTCGGCGGGCATGGCACTCAGAGCCTGGCCGAGGGGTTCCCACAACCAGGCGAGACCGCCGGCCTGCTCGCTCGCCTGCACCCCGACCAGCACCTCGAGGCCGCCGACCAGTTGTTGCGTGTGCTCGTGGATCTGCTGCGGGTGAAGACCACGACGGGCGGTCGCGCCCAGGCTGAGCAGGCCGCGCGACGGGTCGAGCGCCGAGCCGTCCTGCGCGGGCAACCGGTAGACGAGGTCGCCTCCCGCCGCGTCGCACTCCGCCACGAGGACGGGACGCGGCCACACGGCGCCGAGTGCCGTGGCGGCGGTCGTCACGCCTGGGGCGCCCTTGTCCGCCGCCAACGCGATGAGCGCCATGGTCAGCCCTGTCCGTTCGCCGGGGCCGTGTTGCGCGGAGTCTGAGACTGCTGGTTGTTCTGGCCGTTCTGGTTCGTCTGATTGCCCTGCTGCGTGCCCTGACCCGTCTGCGTGGATCCCGTGCCGGTGGTCTTGACGGACGGCGTCGTCCGGGGAGTGGGAACAGTCGCCGGATCGGATTGCGCCGAGGGCTTGGCCCCGGGCAGGTAGGCGAGAGCGATCCGCCCGCTCGCGGCGTACCCCACGACCTGCGGAGAGATGCTGTCGCTCACCACGACGGAGACCGTGACGTTGGCCGAGCCGGTCGCACTGTCCCCGCCGCGCACCGAGTTCACCAGCGCGCTGCGCGCGAGGAGCCTGGACGAGCCGTCGCCGTTCTCGCCGGGCACGTAGACGACCTGGACCCGCTGGCCTGCCTGAAGATTGGGGGGCATCTGGTTCGGCTTGAGCGAGAGGCCGACGACCGCCTTTCCGGGGACCAGTTCCGCGGAGTCCTCGCTGATCATGTTCTGGTTCAGCAGGGTGCCCGGCATGAGGTCGACCGAGGCGAAGTACCGCGTCATCTCCTCCGCGGCCGACCAGTAGACGAAGGCCGGGCCGTCCTGGGCGATCTGCACCTCTTTGAGGGCACTGATCGGGATGGGCTGCCCCGCGCCGACCCGCTGGCTGATCTCGATCGCCGACACCCGGTCACCGCTGCGCAGGACCAGCGTCACGGTCAGCAGCGCCCCTCCCACGATCAGCAGGACGGCCAGAGCCGCGAGCCCGGGCTTACGATCCCGGGGCGCCATGGGGAGCCCGCGTCCGGACCTGCCCGACTTCAGTGGCGTCTGGTCGGCCAGACGTTGTGCCTCAGGACTCCGCGTCGGCGGTTGTTCCGTGACCCTCATCAGCAAGACTCCACAGCCGAGAACGCTGGCGACAAAAACAGACAATAGCGAGACAAGAGCGCGTATGTATCTCTAGCCCCGGCAGTTGAGATTTCCGCATGGCGCATAGAGCCCCTTGCCCCCACAATCCCGCCCTCGGGAGTACTTAAATTGACAAACCGGACAAACTTCGCAACTCGCCTGCTCTACCCCAGTGGAGGTGGCTATGCTGCGGCTGTGGCGGAAGTAACGAATCCCCTGTATAGCCATTTGACGCGACTTCTAACCCGAGTCCACAAAGTACAGGATGAACTCCGGACGAAGCTGGATAATCCCACTAAGAACATGGCCGAGGGCGGGGTGTAGACGAGTCCCACGGCCGAACAGTGGGGCGGCCACCTTTCTGACCAGCGCAATATGTACGACAACGCTGTCGGCCGCCTTGATGACGAACTGGTCGCGACGATCGCGAGGACGCCGGAGAGGTGCTCCCCCGAGGAGGCGGAACTCTGGTGGATCAAGCTGGGAGGTTGAGCACGTGACTGAGTTCGTCGGCCTGCGCCCCGACGGAGCCCGTGAGCTGTGCACCACCATGGGCGACGTCCTCCAACAGATCTCCCCGCTCAAATCGGCACTGTCGAATGGGATCAGCGAGGCCGGGTCCGACTATCCGTCCACCGCCAGGCACGCCGACGTGCTCGACCGTTCCGGCACCTTCCTGACCGATTCGCGGCGCGACCTCACCTGGCGCGTCCAGACGATCGGTTCGGTTCCCGGCAACACCCGCACCCAGGACGGCTACCGCACCGCCACCTTCGCCTTCGACAACCCCGAGCAGGCACGCAAGGCGGGAGCGGACGCGGGCGCGAAGCTCAAGGGTGCCTGGGACGCCTACGACAAGGACCCCTCGGGCGCCAACTGGGACGCGATCATGGAGGCGCTCGGCGCGGCGAACGCCACCGGAGACCCCGAGTACTCCGCCGGATTCCTGAACGGCCTCACGCCGGAGGGCGCGCGAGGCGTCCTCTTCCAGTGGATGGAGCGCAACAAGGACCCCCGGGGCGTCGGCCTGACTCCGGCGGAACTCGAGGACTTCAAGAAGGAGATGGGCCCGTTCATCCAGGCGTTCACCACGGCCGACGCGGCCGGACTCGCGCCGGGCATGCACAAGTTCATCGTGGAGAGCGGCGGCCCGGACCTCATCACGGCGATGCTCGCCGCCGCCCCCCAGTCGAAGCAGTTCCTCTTGGACGCGGGGCAGTACCTGCTGTGGGCGGCCACGGTCAACGGAGTCGGCGGCACACGCAACTGGCGCCTGCGCTGGTTCCTCCAGGCGTTCTCCGAGAACCCCGCGGTGCTCCAGGAACTCCTCGCGAAGGACCCGAAGAACGCCGAACTGCTCCTGCGGCCGGAGGTGAGATACGACTCGACCCCAGAGGTTCAGGCGCTGCTGGTCAAGACCCTGGAAGGGGTGCTCGATCCCGCCACGGGCACCGACGCCCAGCGGCGCGCCGCGTTCTACAACCTCACGAAGGTGTACGCGAACCCGGCCGTCTGGAACGACCTGAACGGCCGGCCCGACCTGAAGAAGGTCTTCGTGACCGCCCTGCGACGGGAGCTGGACGACCCGGCCGCGGGCATGACCGTCTTCCAGGAGGTGGCGGACATCTTCGCCCACTCCGGCAAGCCACCCGTGATCCTCAAGGACGAGCAGGTCAACCACATCTTCACCGAGCACCTGGTGAAGTACCTACCGGAGATCTCCGGCCTCCAGGCCTGGCGGCACGACAAGGACCTGGCCTCGCTCAACCCGGGCGGCGCCTGGGACGGCAAGCTGAGCGAGGACGAACTGGCCACCCTGATCGCGGGAACCTTCCAGCGCGATGAGGGCCGGGCCTCCGTCATGGCGGAGTTCCGCAAGTACCTCAACACGCTCGATGTCGGCGGCGGGAACCTCAACGACCCCGCGGACCGCGAGAAGTTCACTCTCGCGATGGCGACGGCCTCGGGCCTGGGCGGGTTGATGGTCAGCGGCGTGCACCTGCTCGACACGAACGCCGAGGACAGGCGCAAGCTCCTGGTCCAGGTCGCGCTCATGCCGGTGGACGCGGTCGTCGGCCGGGTGCTCGAGCCGGTCGGCGAGATCGGCGGCCCCGGGATGAGCAAGCTCGAGGATTTGATCACCAAGGATCTCGACAAGGACGAGGGCGGATGGTTCAGCGGCCTTCCGGTCATCGGTGGCTGGTTCAAACACGGCAACGAGGACGGGGAGGCGAGCGCGCTCGCCGAGGCCCTCGCGAAGGAACAGATCGATCGCTACAACCAGCGCCTGGTGGACGCCGGCAAGCCACCGCTGAGCAAGACGGACGAGGTGCTGCTGGCCAATGCGATCGAAGGCTTCTACTTCGAACCGATCGTCGACGCGCTGAAGCAACGAGGAGGCTGACCGTGTCGCCCATCCCCCCTGAGGACCAGGGCCCCAGCCGGGCGTCGCTGTTGAACCGTGCGGAGGCCAAGGAGCAGCTCGCGGGCCGCTTCGACGGCTGGGCGACGCAACTCGAGTCGTTCTTCGCGCGTGTCTCCACGACGGCCAAGGGCACCGAGGTCTGGACCGGCCCCGCCGCCGAGCGGTTCACCGGCACCGTCAAGGACCGCAGGGCCGAGACCGACGCCCTGGCGGAGAACTGCCGCACCACCGCGGCGAACCTGCGCCGTTCGGCGGGGAAGCTCCGCGAGGACGCCAAGCAGGCACTCCACTAGCCCGCGAGCCGAGGCCCGACCACCGGCCGGTTCGGACGACGACCCCGCCGGGCAACTCCCGACCATCAGAGACTTCAGGAAACGACGTTGCGTATCTCTCTTACGGCGCTCACCCCCAACGGCCCCAGGGACGTTCTCGCCAGCGCCGACGACCAGGCCACGGTGAGCGGGATCGCCGAGGCCCTCGCGCAGACGCTGGACGTGCGCGGGCAGCGCCTCGCCGAGGTGGTGCGGCATCCGCGCTGGGGCGGCGACGAGCGCATCCCCGCACGAGTGGACCTGTGGGCCAACGGGCTGCGGCTCGACCCGCAGGCCCGCGCGGGCCAGGCCCTGCGTGACGGCGACATGGTCACCCTCGACTCCGGCGCGGCCGCGGCGACCCGGCGGGACGAGCCGAGGGGCATCGTCGAGATCCGGGTCTCCGGAGGGCCCGCCGCCGGGAAGGTCCACCGGCTCGGGTTCGGCACGGCCGCCCTGGGCGGCGCGGGCGCGATCGACGTCGACGATCCGCTGATCCCCCACACCGTGGCCCATGTGCACGTGTCCGCGGGTGAGGCGGTGGTCGAGCCCGTGGCGGGAGCCGTACTGACCCTGGACGCGCGGCCGCTGACCGAGGCCCGCCCCTGGCCTGACGGCGGGGTGCTGCGCGCGGGGGCGTCGACGTTCACCCTCAAGGTCCCCGAGAACCCCGACGCCCACCTGACGCCGCTCCCCGACGGGGGCCTGGCCTACAACCGGCCGCCCCGGCTGGTCGGCCCGGCGCGGACGCGGAGACTCGAAGTCCCCGCGGAACCGGCGCGGCCCGACCACCACCGGCTGCAGCTGTTCTCCACCATGATCTTCGCCGTCGGCGGCATCGTCATGGCCATCCTGTTCCATCAGCCGCTGTTCCTGCTCATGGCCCTGCTGACCCCGCTGGGCATGGTGGGCCAGTGGTGGAGCGACCGCCGCTACGGCAGGAAACGGCACAGCCAGGCGCTCAAGGAGTTCCGCGAGAAGAAGGCCGCCTTCGGCGCCGAACTCGAGCGCCTCACCGGTGTCGACCAGGCGGAGCGCAGGGCGGAATGCCCCGACCCCGCCGAGGTGCTGCTCACGGCGACCGGCCCGCGCAGGAGGTTGTGGGAGCGGCGGATCCACGACGTCGACACGCTGAACCTGCGCGTCGGCCTGGCCGACCAGCCCGCCAACATCGAGCTCGTCCCCGAGCGCGGTTTCGGCGACGACAAGGGCCTGCCCGAGGTCCCCGTGTCGCACGCCGTACCGGTCACCGTGCCGCTCTCCCGGCTCGGCGTGATGGGCGTCACGGGGGCGCGGCCCGCCTCCAGGGCCCTGGCGCGCTGGCTCGTCGCCCAGGCGGCGGCCCTGCACAGCCCCCGGGACCTCGCCATCGTCGTGTTGTCCGCCGATCCCGAGGCGGAGAGCAGCTGGAGCTGGGTCCGGTGGTTGCCGCACTGCGCCCCGCACGACGGGGAGGACTGCGTCGCGCTGGTCGGGACCGACCAGGAGTCGGCGGCCCGCCGGGTCACCGAACTCGTCAACAAGATCAATGAGCGCAGGGCGGCCGCCTCGGCGTCGGGCTTCGGCGACGCGCCGCAGGGGTACGCGAGCACCCAGCCGTACAACATCCTGGTGGTGCTCGACGGCGCCCGGGTGCTCCGCGGCCTCCCGGGCATGCCCCAGGTGCTCCAGCTCGGCCCGACCGCCGGGGTCCACGCGATCTGCGTGGACGACGACCAGCGACTGCTGCCGGAGGAGTGCGCCGTCGTCGCGGCCTGCGACATCGAGCGCCCCTGGCTCGTACGGCTCCGCGGCGCCGGACTCGACAACCCGCAGGAGATCCTCGGCGACCAGGTCACCCTCGGCTGGTGCGACCGCACGGCCCGCGCGATGGCCGCCGTGCGCGACGTCAGCCGGGAGGACGCCGACTCGGCCATCCCCGGCTCCGCCCGGCTCCTCGACCTGCTCGGCATGCCCGACCCCCGCCCCGAGCAGATCGAGTCCTTCTGGCGGCGCGGGCGCACGACGAGGGTGCCCATCGGGCTGGGCGCGGACGGACCCTTCCTCGTCGACCTCCGCCTGGACGGCCCGCACGGCCTGGTCGCCGGCACCACCGGCGCGGGTAAGTCCGAGCTGCTCCAGTCGATCATCGCGTCGCTGGCGGTGGCCAACCGGCCGGACGAGATGACGTTCGTCCTGATCGACTACAAGGGCGGCAGCGCGTTCAAGGACTGCGCCAAGCTGCCCCACACGGTCGGCATGGTCAGCGACCTCGACGGCCACCTCACCATCCGGGCGCTGGAATCGCTGGCGGCCGAGCTCAAACGACGTGAGCATCTCCTGCTCGCCGCCGACGCCAAGGACATCGAGGACTACAACGACCTGCGCGACCGCGCCCTGTCCTCCCCCCAGTACGGCCAGGCGGCCGAACTGGAGCCGATGCCGAGACTCCTGCTGGTCATCGACGAGTTCGCGGCGATGGTTCAGGAACTGCCCGACTTCGTGGTGGGCCTGGTCGACATCGCCAGACGAGGCCGCTCGCTGGGCGTCCATCTGATCCTCGCCACCCAGCGGCCCGCGGGCGTCGTCACCCCGGACATCGCGGCCAACACGAACCTGCGCATCGCGCTGCGCGTGACCAGCGGCGCCGAGTCGAGCGACGTGATCAACTCGCCCAACGCGGCGGCGATCTCCAAATCGACGCCCGGTCGCTGCTACGTGCGGTCGGGAGCGTCGTCCCTGCACGCCGTGCAGTCCGCGCGGATCGGCGGGCGGCGCCCGGGAAGCGGGCCCGCGAAGGCGGAGCCGATCGACGTGGTCCCGCTCGGCTGGACCCGCCTCGGCCTCCCACTCCCGGCGAGGAAGGACGACGACGGCGACGAGTCGATGGTGACCGACCTCGCCGTCCTGGTGGACACGATCGGACAGACCGCGCGCGCGGTGGGAGTGCCCAAGCAGCGCAGCCCCTGGCTTCCGCCGCTGCCCGAGGCACTCACGCTCGGCTCGCTGCCGCTGGAGGACTGGAGCCGGCTGCCGTTCGGCCTGGCCGACATCCCCTCCCAGCAGGACCGCGCACCGGAGTGCTACGACCTCGCGGCCTCGGGACATCTGCTCATCAGCGGCGCGAGCCGCAGCGGCCGCTCGACGGTCCTGCGGGCGCTCGCCGGGGCGGTCGGCACCCACACCGACCCTCGTGACGTGCACCTCTACGCCGTCGACTGCGGCAACAACGCCCTGCTCCCCCTCGTCGGCCTGCCCCACACGGGTGCGGTGGTCGGCCGTGACTCCCCCGAACGGCTCAGCCGCCTGACCGACCGGCTGCTGGCCGAGATCTCCCAGAGGCAGCAACTCCTCGCCGCGCAGGGCTTCGCCGACGTGTCCGAGCAGCGTGCCGCCTCCGACGTGCCCCTGCCATACGTGCTGGTGCTGTTCGACCGGTGGGAGGGCTTCATGGCGGCCTTCGAGTCCTACGACAACGGCACGCTGGTCGACAAGTGGCTGCAGATCCTGCAGGAGGGCGCGGGAGCGGGCATCAAGATCATCATGTCGGGTGACCGCTCGACGCTGGTCGGCCGGATCTCCACGCAGTTCGACGACCGGCTCGTGCTCAAGCTGACCGATCCCATCGACTACTCCTATGTCGGCATCAAGGCGAAGGACGTGCCCGAGCACCTCCCGCCGGGGCGCGGCTTCCGCGCCTCCACCGGCATCAGGGAGGTGCAGATCGCGTTGCTCGCCGAGGAGCCCGCGGGCACCGCGCAGGTCGCCGCGCTGCACGAGATCGCCCGTACGGCACGGGCACGCGCCGGCGACGTCCCCCGCGCCGCACGGCCGTTCCGGGTCGACGCGCTGCCGGCCCTCATCGGCCTGCCGGAGGCCCTCACGCTCGCGGAAGGCCCACTGCCGCAGGACGCCGTCGTGTTCGGCGTGGGCGGCGACACCCTCGGCCTGCGCTACTTCCGCGCCGAGGAGCACGGCCCCGGCATCGTGGTCGCCGGGCCGCCCAAGACCGGGCGCAGCACGGCGCTGTGCACCATGTTGTGCCGGCTGCTCGACCAGTCGTACGAGGCCGTGCTCATCACGCCCCGGCGCAGCCCGCTGCGCGACTTCGCCGACCGTCCCGGTGTGCGGGGCTCCTTCACGGCCGAGGCGTCCGTCGACGAGGTGCGGCAGGTGATCGGCACGGGCCGGCACGTGCTGATGATCGACGACCTGGAGCTGCTCGGCAGCGACAGCGAGCTGGCCGAGTGGATCACGGAGCACGTGGGCGAGTTGCGCGACACGGGTTCCCTGGTCATCGGGGCGGGCAGCGCCGACGACCTCGACTCGATGTACCGCGGGCCCGTCGTCGCGATGAAGAAGTCCCGCACCGGGCTGCTCCTGCGGCCCAGCTCGACCGGCCAGGGCGACCTTCTCGGCGTACGGCTGCCGCGCAGCCTCGCGAGCGGGGCGGGACCGGCCGGTCGCGGGCTTCTGGTGATCGGCGGAGCCTGGGAGCAGATCCAGGTGGCCACGCCGTCGGCGACGTAAACGACCCGCCCTTCCGGCGTGAGAGGGCAAAAGAAAGGGGGCCGCGGCCGAATGGCCGGGCCCCCTCCACCCGTGGTTCAGGAACCGGTCGCGGCGGCGATGGCCTCGCGGTTCTTCTTGATGCCGTCCTGCGCCTCGATCAGAGTCTGCTGGACGTTCTCGAAGGTCTTCTTGTAGCTCTCCCACGCGTCGAGGAACTTCTGCGCGTTGGGGCCGGACCAGGAGGCCGGGATCTTCTTGGCCTCGGCGTCGAGCGCCTTCTGGACTGAGATCACGGCGTCACCCTGCGTACGGAAGACCTGGGCCATCTTGTCCATGTCCGGCAGGATTCCGCCGACCTTGTCACCCATTGGAATTACCCCCTTCGTCCCATTTGTCTCATGATTAATCGAGACCACAATAACGAGTTAGATCGACAGACGAGGCATTTCCGGAAATCTGAGCAGACGCGCTATATCGGGGCCGGGGATCTCGGGACGCGGGTGGCCGCTTACACTCCATGGAGGCTCGCCAGGCCTGGGAGGAAGGTAAGACGCCGGTGCAGAAGGTCCTCATCGCCAACCGCGGCGAGATCGCCGTACGGATCGCCCGTGCCTGCAAGGACGCGGGGCTCGCCAGCGTCGCGGTGTACGCCGACCAGGATCTGGAGGCCCTGCACGCGCGGGTGGCCGACGAGGCGCACGCGCTCGGCGGGCAGACCCCCGCGGAGACCTACCTCAACGTCGGCAAGCTCCTCGCCGTGGCGAAGCAGACCGGCGCCGACGCCGTTCATCCCGGCTACGGCTTCCTGGCCGAGAACGCCGACTTCGCCCAGGCCGTCCTCGACGCGGGCCTGATCTGGATCGGCCCGCCGCCCGCCGCGATCACCGCGCTCGGCGACAAGGTGCAGGCCCGTCACATCGCCCAGCGCGTGGGCGCGCCACTCGTCGCCGGCACCCCCGACCCCGTCTCCGGGGTCGACGAGGTCATCGCCTTCGCCGAGCAGCACGGCCTGCCCGTCGCCATCAAGGCGGCGTTCGGCGGTGGAGGCCGCGGCCTGAAGGTCGCGCGGACGATGGAGGAGATCCCCGACCTCTACGAGTCCGCCGTCCGCGAGGCCGTGACCGCCTTCGGCCGTGGAGAGTGCTTCGTCGAGCGCTACCTCGACCGTCCGCGGCACGTCGAGACCCAGTGCCTCGCCGACGCGCACGGCAACGTGGTCGTGGTGAGCACCCGTGACTGTTCGCTGCAGCGCCGCCACCAGAAGCTCGTCGAGGAGGCGCCGGCGCCCTTCCTCTCCGACGAGCAGCGTGCGCTCCTCTACTCGTCGTCGAAGGCGATCCTCCGCGAGGCCGGGTACGTCGGAGCCGGCACGTGTGAGTTCCTGGTCGGCCAGGACGGCACGATCTCCTTCCTCGAGGTCAACACACGACTGCAGGTGGAACACCCGGTCTCCGAGGAAGTGGCGGGGATCGACCTGGTCAGGGAGATGTTCCGCATCGCCGACGGCGGGTCCCTCGGTTACGGCGACCCCGTGCTGCGCGGCCACTCCATCGAGTTCCGGATCAACGCCGAGGACGCAGGTCGCGGATTCCTGCCCGCTCCCGGCACGCTGACGGCGATGCGCACCCCGTCCGGGCCGGGCGTGCGGCTCGACTCCGGCTACGAGACCGGGATGACGGTTCCGCAGTCGTTCGACTCCCTCGTCGCCAAGCTGATCGTCACCGGCGCGTCTCGCCGCGAGGCGCTGGAGCGCTCGCGCCGGGCGCTGGCCGAGTTCGAGATCGAGGGCATGCCCACCGTCCTGCCGTTCCACCGGGCCGTCGTCGAGGACCCCGCCTTCACCACGGAGCCCTTCTCGATCCACACCCGGTGGATCGAGACGGAGTTCGTCAACGACATCCCGCCCTTCGACGGGCCCGTCGAGAGCGGCGAGCCCGCGGGACGCGAGCGCATCACGGTCGAGGTCGGCGGCAAGCGGCTGGAGGTCGTGCTCCCCTCCGGCCTCGGCACGGCCGGCCGTACCGCGACGAAGGCGTCGCCGCGGCGGAACGCCCGGAGCGCCGGCAAGCAGGCCGCGGCGGGCGGGGACGCGCTGGTGAGCCCGATGCAGGGCACGATCGTCAAGGTCGTCGTGTCCGACGGGGACACCGTGGCGGCGGGCGACACGATCGTCGTGCTCGAGGCGATGAAGATGGAGCAGCCCCTGCAGGCCCACAAGCCCGGCACGGTCACCGGCCTGGCCGCCTCCGTCGGGCAGACCGTCTCCGCCGGCGCCGTCATCTGCGAGATCAAGGACGCGTGAGCCCTCATTCACCCAGGCCCGGGCTGTACGGGCACTGCGGCCGGGGTCCTGAACGACCGGCAAATTAGTCCGTTTTGCCATTTTTGTGCGCTCTTTCGTTAAAGAGCCTTATGCGGGGTCGGTGAATTCGTCGCTCCCCCCGCGGATCGCCGGATGACCTGATTCGGCGGTCACACGCCGAGACGCCGAAACCAGGGGCGATGCGGTGCCCGCGAACGTCGTCATCAGGACTTCCAGGCGCCTCCGCCATCGGAGCCGATACCGTTTTGCCGAGAGGAACTATCGCGCCCTGCCGTTCGTCCAGTAGGGCGAAGGAGGCTTGAAGCCGTGACGATCAATCATCCGCTGAGCCGTGTGGGGGCCACGATAGCGGCCCTGGCCGTCGGTCTCTTGGCGTTGTTCGCGTTCTCCCCGGCCGCCCTCGCCGCGGCCCCGCCCGATCCCGCCACCGTGCTCGCGGGATGGCGAGGTGGGGACCCGCTCTTCGTTCAGAGCGGAGCACCCCTGTCGTCGGGCCAGCAGGGCGACATCCGCAAGGCTCTGGAGGAGTCCAAGTCCAAGATCTACGCGGTCGCGATGCCTGACGGCACGGTGACCACGGCCCAGGCCGGTCAGTACATCACCTCCCTGGGCACCCAGCTCGACGCGGCGGGCCGTTCGGCCGCCACGGTGATCGTTCTCGACGGCACCAGCCTCTTCGCCGGTTCGAGCGCCCTGCCGCGCAACGTCTCGGCGGGCCAGCTGGCCAGGCTCTCCACGGGCAACAACAGCGAACTGGTCCCCGGCATCGAGGACTTCGTCAACCGGGTGAACAAGGCCGTCGAAGGCGACGTCAGGGGCGCCGGCGAGAGCGGCAGCGCGGCCGGTGGCGGCGGTGGCAGCGGCATCCTGGTGGGCATTCTCGGAATCGCCGTCGTCGGAGGTGCCGGTTTGTGGGTCGTCTCCCGTCGTATGAAGCGCAAGCGCGAGGAGCGCGAGGCCGCCGAACTCGCCGCGGTCAAGCAGACCGTGGAGGAGGACGTCACCAAGTTCGGTGAGGAGATCACCGCCCTCGACGTGGACGTCAAGATGCTTCCGCAGGCCGAGACCTCGGCCGACTGGCAGCGGGCGCTCGACTCCTACGAGCGGTCCAAGACCGAGCTCGACGCGGTAAAGCGCTCGGAGGACCTGCGCACGGTGACCTCCACCCTGGAGGACGGCCGCTACGCCCTCGCGTGCGTCAAGGCCCGCGTGAACAACCAGCCGCTCCCCGAGCGGCTTCCGCCGTGCTTCTTCAACCCGCAGCACGGCCCCTCGGTCAAGAACGTGCGCTGGTCCCCTCCCGGGGGCGCGATGCGCGAGGTTCCGGCCTGCGCCGCGGACGCCGAGGCGGTCGAGCGCGGCTTCGACCCGCAGATGCGCGAGGTCGTGGTCAACGGCCAGCGCCGGCCGTACTGGGACGCCGGTCCCGCCTACCAGCCCTACGCCTACGGCTACTACGGCGGCTTCGGCGGTGACCTGCTGACCGGCATGCTCGTCGGCACCATGCTGGGCGGCGCGTTCGGCGGCTGGGGCGGCGGTTACGGCGGCGGCGGATACGACGCCGGTTACCAGGACGGCGTCGACGCCGGCGGAGGCGACTTCGGCGGCGGCGGAGACTGGGGTGGCGGCGGAGGCGACTGGGGTGGCGGCGACTTCGGCGGAGGAGACTTCGGCGGCGGCGGCGACTGGTAACCCCCCAACCCCCCCGTGATCATGCACACATTCGCAAAAGCAGGCATCGACCAGTGCATTCCCGAGTCGTGATCATGCACGGATTCGGAATCATGGTCCGCGACCAGCGGATTCCTTATCCGTGATCATGCACAGGTTCGTGATCAACGTGCATGACCGGCGCATTCATGGTGCGTGATCATGCACGAGCCGGACGACGATGACCTGCCGTACGACCCTTGTGGCCTTGCGCTCCGCTCCAGGAGGGCAAGGCCACAAGCGTTCTACGGGCACACAACCCGGGACGCCTGCATGATCACGGAAGACGACGACCCAGGTCAGCCACCCACCGGCCGCATCCGCGCATGATCACGCATCGAGAATGCGCTGGTCAATGGCTACTTTCACGAACCTGTGCATGATCACGCGCGGGAAATCCGCAGGCCAGAGGACATGATCCCGAACCTGTGCATGATCACGGCGGGGTGGGGGTGGAGGTTAAGATCGGGGTGGGAAAAACTCGGGGGGGTTGTTCAGGAGGCTCCTTTGCGTCGCATCATCCCCCTCATCGTCGCCGCGTTCCTCGCGATCGCCCCGGCGACGGCCGTACAGGCGTCCGCGGGGCCGTGCAAGCCCGGCAGTGGGCCCCACCTTCGCGGCAAGGACTTCACCGGCGGCGCACCCCTCCCCGCCGACCTGCGATGCGCGGACCTCACCAAGGCCAAGCTCGACGAGGTGGACCTGAGCCAGAAGGACCTCACCGGGGCCATCCTGCGGGACGCGTCCCTCAAGGAGGCCGACCTGACGCAGGTCCATGTGGAGTACGCCGATCTTCGGGGCGCCGACCTGAGTGAAGCCGATCTCGGCCAGTTACGGGCGAAGCAGGCCGACTTCCGCGGGGCCGTCCTCATCGACGCGGAGGCCGGTCAGGCCGAGTTCCCGCATGCCGACCTGACCGAGGCCGTCCTCACCAGGACCGTGCTGACCCAGGCCGACCTCACCGACGCCGACCTCAAGGACGCCGATCTCCGGGGCGCCGAGCTCGGCCAGGTCAAGGCCCGTACGGCGGATTTCACCCGAGCCCGGTTGCGGGACGCCACGTTCGACCAGGCCGAGTTGCAGTACGCCGTGTTCAAGGACGCCGATCTCGAGAAGGCCCAGTTCACCCAGGCCAACCTCCAGGGGGCCGATCTGCGGGGCGCCGACGTCAAGGACGCGACCTTCGTCCAGGCCGACGACCTCAACCTCACCGGGACCCGCGGCTCTGCCGAGGACGTCCCCGACGACGCCATCCTGCCCGCCGACGCCGGCAACCCGATCACCGGTGTGCTCACCGGGTCGGGGGAAGGCCCGTCCACCGCCGTGGTCCTGGTCGTCCTCAGCACGCTCGGCCTGGGCGCGACGCTCATGATCTGGGGGGCCGCCCACCGGCACCGGCGACGCTCCTCCGCGGGCTACGCGGTCGCCCGCCGGGCTGCGGAGGAGGACGTCACCCGATTCGGCGAGGAGATCGACGCGCTGGACTTCGAGATGGAGATCAGCCGGTTGAGCGGTCCCGGCACCGAATGGCAGGCGACTCTCGACGCCTACGAGGCCGCCAAGCGGTCGCTGCTCATCGCGCAGACACCGCAGGAGCTCCAGGGAGTCGCCGCGGCCGTACGGCACGGGCGGCAGACCCTGGAGGCGGCCAGAAGGCGGGTGTCAGATGTCCACCGACAGGGGTGACGTGAGACGCCGGGCCGCCTCGGGGATCGAGCCCGACAGCGAGGGGTACACCGCGAAGGTGTGAGCGAGCTGGTCGACGGTCAGCCGGTGCTGCACGGCGACGGACAGGGCGAAGATCAGCTCGGACGCCCTGGGCGCGACCACGACGCCGCCGAGGACGATGCCCGTGTTCGGCCGGCAGAACAACTTGACGAAGCCGTCGTTGAAGCCCTGCATCTTGGCCCTGGCGTTGGTGGCGAGAGGCAGCTTGACGACGTTGGCCTCGATCTCGCCGCTCTCGATCTGCTTCTGCGAGACACCTACGGCGGCGATCTCCGGGTCGGTGAAGATATTGGAGGCGACCGTCGCCAGCCTGATGGGCTGAACGGCCTCGCCGAGCGCGTGCCAGACGGCGATCCGGCCCTGCATGGCCGCCACGGAGGCGAGCATCTGCACGCCGGTGCAGTCACCGGCCGCGTAGACGCCCGGCGCCGACGTCCTGGAGACCTTGTCGACCTCGATGAAGCCGTTCTTGTCCAGGCGCACGCCGTTGTCCTCCAGCCCGATCCCCGCGGTGTTGGGGATCATGCCGACGGTCATCAGGCAATGGGTGCCCTCGGCGGTCCTGCCGTCTTCCAGCGTGACGACCACGCCGTCCTCGGTGCGCTTGACCGACGCGGCCCGTGAGCGGCCCATGACGTTCATGCCGCGGCGGCGGTAGACCTCTTCGAGGACCTCCGCGGCGTCGGCGTCCTCGTTCGGCATCATGCGGTCCCGGGAGGAGACCAGCGTCACCTCGGAGCCGAGCGACTGGTAGGCGCCGGCGAACTCGGCGCCGGTCACCCCGGACCCGACGACGATGAGGTGCTCGGGAAGCTCCTTCAGGTCGTACAGCTGCCGCCAGCTCAAGATGCGCTCGCCGTCGGGCTCGGCGCCCGGGAGGACACGCGGGTGGGCCCCGGTGGCCACGATGACGACGTCCGCCCGGATCGTCCGGTCGCCGGCTCGCACCCGCTGGGGATCGACCAGCCGGCCGTCGGCCCTGACCACCTCGACGCCCTCGGCGGCGAGCCGGGCGGCGATGTCTCCGGACTGCGCCTGGGCGAGCTCCTTGACGCGCCTGTTCACCAGCGGCATGTCCGCGGTGACCCCGCCGACGTCGCCGTCCTCCCCACCGCTGAAATACACCCCGAGAGAGGACGCGTCGAGCAGCGCCTGTTTGCGGACGGATGTGGCGATCAGGGTCTTCGACGGCACACAGTCGGTCAGCACGCAGGCCCCTCCGGGGCCCTCCCGCTCGACCACTGTGACCTGTGCTCCCAGTTGCGCGGCGACGAGCGCCGCCTCATAGCCTCCGGGACCGCCGCCAATGATCACGATTTTCGTCACGCCGTCCATTCTTCCGCATCCCGCCGACCTCCTCCCGAAGAGGGGCGCGTAACCACCCGACTACGTGGATTTCTCCCCCGTACCGGGTGTCCCGGCGCTCTCTTCGTTCAACTTTCGGGATCTTGGATTAATCTTGTGTGCCGTGCCTGTTTACGCCGCCTATGGCAGCAACATGGACCCGAAACAGATGGCAGAGCGTGCTCCGCACTCGCCCGTGCGCGGCACCGGCTGGCTCTCCGGCTGGCGACTGACGTTCGGCGGGGAGGACGTCAGCTGGGAGGGCGCGCTCGCCACGATCGTCGAAGACGCCGACGACCAGGTCTTCGTCGTCCTCTATGACGTCCCCGAGTGGGACGAGGGGTCGCTCGACAAGTGGACGGGCACCGAGCTGGGCTATTACCGCAAGGTACGGCTCCGCGTCGCCACGCTGGACGGTGATGTGCTGGCCTGGTCCTATGTGCTCGACTCCTACGAGGGCGGCCTGCCCTCGGCGCGTTATCTCGGCATCCTGGCCGACGCCGCGGAGAAGGCGGGCGCTCCCGACGACTACGTCGGCGCGCTGCGGGCCCGCCCGTGCAAGTCCCTCGGCGACTGATGCCGTCACCGGCCGTGTGGCACCGTGACGCCATCGTGAGGTGTCCTGGTCGGGGCGCTTCGTACCTTCTGTACGCTCACTAAAGTGACCAACGACGCTTACGGCTTGGCGGCAGAGGCCGCGACCACGCTGAGGAATCTCACCGGCACCGCGTCCTTCGATGTGGCCATCGTCCTCGGGTCCGGCTGGGTGCCGGCCGCGGACGCCATCGGTGAGACCGTCGCCGAGTTCCCCGTGACCAAGCTGCCCGGCTTCTCGCCCCCCTCCGTCGCGGGGCACGCGGGCACCTTGCGGGCCGTACGCACCGCGGCCGGGCTCAACGCGCTGATCTTCCTCGGCCGCACGCACCTCTACGAGGGCAGGGGCGTCGAGCCGGTCGTCCACGGAGTCCGTACGGCTGTCGCCGCCGGAGTCCGCACGGTGGTGCTGACCAACGCGGCGGGCGGGCTCCGGCCCGAGACGCAGAGCGTCGGCGAGCCGGTCCTGATCAGCGACCACATCAACCTGACCGGGAGCAACCCGATCACCGGCGCCACCTTCGTCGATCTCACCGACGTCTACACGCCGCGCCTGCGGGAGCTCGCCCGGGAGGTGGACCCGTCGCTGGCCGAGGGCGTCTACGTGGCGTTCCGCGGCCCGACCTACGAGACCCCGGCCGAGATCCGCATGTTGCGCACGCTGGGCGGCGACCTGATCGGCATGTCGACGGTCCTCGAGGCGATCGCCGCGCGCGAGGCCGGCGCCGACGTGCTGGGCGTCTCGCTGGTCACCAACCCGGGCGCCGGCCTGGTCGGCGAGCCGCTCAACCACGAGGAGGTCCTCGAGGTGGGCCGCGCGACCGCGGCCCGCATGGGCGGGCTCCTCGCCAAGGTCGTCGACAAGCTGTAACCCGCTCCCGCGTACTGGAGAACGACGTTGACCTCCACCGACTTCGTACGGCCGGCTCTCGAATGGCTCGCCCAGGACCCCGATCCCGGCACCCGGGCGGAGCTTGAGGAGATCCTCCGCCTGGAGGATCACGCCGAGCTGGCGGAGCGGTTCGGGGCCAAACTGGAGTTCGGCACCGCTGGTCTCCGCGGTGAATTGGGCGCCGGGCCCAACCGGATGAACCGGGTCACCGTCATGCGGGCCGCCGCCGGGCTGGCCCGCGTGCTGGGGCCGGGCAAGCACGTGGTCGTCGGCTTCGACGCCCGGCACAACTCGGACGTCTTCGCCGCCGACACCGCCGCGGTGCTGACCGGTGCGGGCCTGCGGGCGTCGGTCATGGAGAGCCACTGGCCGACGCCGGTGCTGGCCTTCGCCGTACGGCATCTCGGCGCGGACGCGGGCGTCATGGTCACCGCCTCGCACAATCCGCCGCGTGACAACGGCTACAAGGTCTACTGGGGCGACGGGGCGCAGATCGTGCCGCCAATCGACGGTGAGATCTCCCGGGCCATCGACGCGGTCGGCCGCGTCGACGGGCTGCCGCTGGGCGAGAGCTGGACGACGCTGGGGTACCGGGACATCGTCGAGCCGTACCTCGACGCGGTGACGTCACTCCCGATCGGGGAGGCCCGCGAGCTGTCGATCGCCTACACCCCGCTTCACGGCGTGGGCGGGCAGGTCCTCTCCGATGCCATGGTCAGGGCGGGTTTCAAGGCGCCGGTGATGGCGGAGCGGCAGGCTCTGCCCGATCCGGAGTTCCCCACGGTGTCGTTCCCCAACCCGGAGGAGCCGGGCGCGATGGATCTCGCGCTCGAGTTGGCCGCCAGGACCGGCGCCGACCTCGTGCTGGCGAACGACCCCGACGCCGACCGGTGCGCCGTCGGCACTCCGCTGCCCGGGGGCGGCTACCGCATGCTCACCGGTGACGAGGTGGGCGGTCTGCTCGCCGAGCACGTGCTGGGAAGCACGTCGGGCGACGGCCGTCTCGTGGCCACGTCCGTCGTCTCCTCGTCGCTGCTCGGGAAGATCGCCGCGGATCGCGGCGTGGGGTACGCCGAGACCCTCACCGGATTCAAGTGGATCATGAAGGCGGGGCCGGGGCTCGTCTTCGGCTATGAGGAGGCCCTCGGGTACAGCGTCGGCTCGGACGCGGGTCTGCCCGTCCACGACAAGGACGGCATCGGGGCCGCGCTCGCCGTGGCCGGTCTGGCCGCCCAGGCGAAGCGGGACGGCAGGACGCTCACCGACCTGCTCGACGACCAGGCCCGCCGCCACGGCCTGCACGCGACCGCCCAGCTCTCCGTCCGGGTCGACGACCTGTCGCTGATCACCGATGCGATGGCGCGGCTGCGGGCCGTACCGCCCGCCGAACTGGCGGGCCGCGCGGTGAAGTCGGCCGAGGACCTGGCGGAGGGGGTGGCCGGCCTGCCGCCGACCGACGGACTCCGCTATCACCTCTCCGGAGACGCCCGCGTCGTCGTACGGCCAAGCGGAACCGAGCCCAAGCTCAAGTGCTATCTGGAGATCGTCATCCCCGTGGAGGACGGTCCCGAGGGCGGCGTGACCGCCGCGCGGGCTCGAGCCGTGCGGGACCTCGACGCCCTCAAGAAGGACCTGGCCGCCGTCCTGGGGCTGTAGTCGCCGTTCTGGGACTGTAGTCGCCGTCCTGGGGCGTGTAGCCGGCGTCCTGGGGCTGTAGGCCGCCGTCCTGGGGCGTCAGATCGTTGCGACGATCGTCACCACGACGAGCACGACGGCCGCGGCCACGGCGGCGAGCGAGTACGGCGACCAGGCCACCCTCGTCTCACCCGACGAGTCGGCGGCGCGGGAGACGCTCATCTCCGTCAACTGCAGCGCCACCCAGTCGGCGTGCGTGCGACCGGCCAGCAACTCGGCGGCCGCCTGCTCGCCCTTGGAGACGTTCGCCTCCATGACGGGCTTCCTGCCTCGCTCGGCCCGCCGGGTGGCCTTGGCCCGCTCACGGGCCGTGGCCTGCGGCGTCCAGCAGCGGATGGTCGTGTGGCCCGACTCGATGATGATCGAATGGGTGACCAGCACCTCGCCGACCTCGCTCCAGGGGATGTAGACGTCCCTGAGCGGGTTGCGGATGTGGACGCCTCCCGCCTCGGCCACGATCGCGGGGCGCAGCGCCAGCAGGAACACGAGCGCGGTGATGACGCCCAGCGCCGCTCCCGCGATCAGAGCCGAGGGCATCGAGCCGTGGCGGGTGAGGTCCCAGACGTTCCAGGCGGCGAACACCAGCCAGACCCAGCCGAACAGCCAGGCCACCTTCGACCGGAAGATCTGCTTGTTCACCCGCGCCGCGCCATCTGGGCGAAGCCCGGCTTGATCACATCGTTGATCAGCGCGAGCCGCTCGTCGAAGGGGATGAAGGCCGACTTCATCGCGTTGACCGTGAACCACTGCAGGTCGTCCCAGCCGTAGCCGAACGCGTCGACCAGTGAGGCGAACTCCCGTGACACGCTGGTGTCGCTCATCAGCCGGTTGTCGGTGTTGACGGTGACGCGGAAGTGCAGTCGCCGCAGCAGCCCGATCGGGTGCTCGGCGATCGATGCGGCGGCCCCCGTCTGCACGTTGGACGCGGGACACATCTCGAGGGGGATCCGCTTGTCGCGCACGTACGCGGCCAGCCTGCCGAGCTTGGCCTCGCCGTCTCCGGACACCGCGACGTCGTCGATGATGCGGACGCCGTGCCCCAGGCGGTCGGCGCCGCACCACTGGATGGCCTGCCAGATCGAAGGCAGCCCGAAGGCCTCACCCGCGTGGATGGTGAAGTGCGCGTTCTCCCGCTGCAGGTACTCGAACGCGTCGAGGTGCCGTGTGGGCGGGTAGCCCGCCTCGGCGCCGGCGATGTCGAAGCCGACCACGCCGACGTCGCGGTAGCGCACGGCCAGTTCGGCGATCTCCATCGACCTCGCCTGGTGCCGCATCGCGGTGAGCAGCGTGCCGACCCGGATCCTCGGCCGGCCGTCCGGGCCCGCCGATCCCACCCGGAAACCCTCGAGCACGGCCTGCACGACCTCGTCGAGGCTGAGCCCGCCGGAGGTGTGCAATTCCGGGGCGTACCTGACCTCGGCGTAGACGACGCCGTCGTCGGCCAGGTCCTGTGCGCACTCCGCGGCGACCCTCTCCAGCGCCTCACGCGACTGCATGACCCCGACGGTGTGCGTGAAGGTCTCCAGATAGCGCTCGAGCGAGCCCGCGTCGGAGACCTCACGGAACCAGGACGCGAGCCCGTCCACGTCGGTGGTGGGCAGCGTGTGGCCGCAGTCGCGGGCCAGATCGACGATCGTCGATGGACGGAGACCGCCGTCCAGGTGGTCGTGCAGCAGCACCTTGGGGACCGCGCGGATCTCCTCAAGAGTCGGCAGCCGGCTCATGCGCCCTCCTCGCTCCCGTCACTCATCCAGCAACCCTACCTTCGCGCGCATAGGCGATCTTGCAGGGTATGACGGGAAATCAGTCGTCTCGGTTGGCCGTCTCCGGCGAGAAGGCCGGAAGGCAGATGGCGACGTATTCGGCGCCGGAAGGGCCCGAACTGTACCGGATCTTCTCCCCCGCGTCGCTGGCGAACGCCTGGCCCGCCTCTACGAGCGTGGTGCCCTCGGCGTGCTCGACGATCACCGACCCCTTGAGGACCACGGTGTATTCGGCGAAACCCGGCGTCTGCGCCGGCTCCTCCCAGCCGGGGGGCGCCACCATGTGCGCGATGGACACCTGGTCGTCGCCGCTGTTGACGCGGCCGAAGTACTCATCTATCAGCTTGCCGCCGGGCACGGGGACACGCGCCGGCGCATCGATCTTCCTGACCATGCCGTCCAGTGTGTCAGTGCGCCACGTCGATCACGAGGCGGGTCGGCGACGACTGCTCGATCACGCGGAATCCGGCCTTGTGCTTGAGCACGAGTCCGACGCCCACCATGCCTTCGAAGTCACCGGTCTTGACGACGTGGGTGACGTTCGGCAACTTGACGGCGACCTCACGCGGGCCCTTCCACGTCGGCTGGCCGGCCTCGTTGTGCGCGTAGGCGGGGAACAGTGCGACCTGGAGATACGCGCCACCCTTGATCTTGACGACGGCTCCCGATCCGTCCTGGACGAGCTTGGGCACCCAGTTGACCGAGTAGCCGGTCCTCGCCCCCGCGAGGTCGACGACGACGCGGTCGAAGGCCGCGTGGCGCGCGTACCTGACTCCGGTGACCATGGGAGGGGGCACGGGGGAACGTTCCACACTGATCGGCTTCGTCGAGGTCGGCGGTGGCGCGTCTGCAGGTTGGGACGACGTGACCGGCTTGACCGACGGAGTCGGCGTGGTCGGCGTGACCTGGGTGGGTGACGTGACGGGCTCGGGGCCGTCCGTGGTCGGGGTACCGGGGGCTGACGCGGCCGGCGTCCCCGCCAGGGAGGGCGCGGCCGACGACCCCGACGCGGCGCCGCCGCAGGCCACGAGGCCGGCGAGGGGCATGGTTGCGAGGACGAGACGGGTCTTCATGGCGACGGCTCTCTTTCTGCTGATCCTGACTCATTAGACGTGATGATCAAGGGCTCGGTTCGGGAATCTGCCGCGAAACATGGCCTGAGCAGCAAAGATCAGCTATATGCTTTCCCGGCTAGAAAGCGAGGAAAGTCGTGAATGTCCCCCCCGGTGCCCGGCCCTTCCCGAGTTCTCCGACGAGGGCGGCCGCCAGGGACCTCCCCGGCTTCGACGCCTTCGTCGCGGACCACGCCCCGGCTCTCACCCGTACGGCGTTCCTGCTCACCGGTGACGGCACGGCGGCACGCCATCTCGTCGTCGCGGCCCTCACCAAGGTCGGGAACCGGTGGAACACCCTGCGGTGGTCGTCCCCCGCCCGGGCCGCGCTGAGGGAGCTGTTCGGGGCCTACCTCACCCGCCCGCCGAAGGCTCCGCCGATCCTGAACCGGCCTTCGAGCGGTGACACGGCGCGTGTGGGCACGGGCCTCCACGCCGGGCCGCAGGGGCCGGACGGCCGGAGCCTCACACTCCAGGTGTCCGAGGCGATGAGGGCGCTGACCCCCCGTCGCCGTGCCCTCATCGTGGCGCGCTTCCACGAGGGACTTTCCGTGGAGCACGCGGCCGCGCTGTGCAAGATGGACGCCCGGACGGCCTGGACCGAGATCGCCGCCGCCCTGTCGGAGCTGAAGGGCCGCCTTCCCGTCCTCGCGGCCGCCGTCGATACGGCTCCGGCCCTCGATGCTCCTCCGGCGTCAGGTACGGCTCCGACCCCCGGTACCGCTCCGGCTTCAGGCACCGCTCCGGCTTCAGGCACCGCTCCGGAGGCTCCGGCCGCCGCTCCTTCCACGGCGTGGGCACCTCCACCGCCTCAGAGCACGTCCTGGACGGCGCCTGAGGCCCACAGCACGTCCTGGACGGCGCCCGAGGCCCAGACGCCGCCTGAGGCCCACAGCACGTCCTGGGCGCCGCCCGAGCCGCAGAGCGCCCCGGCGTCACCGGGAGCCTCATGGGCGCCTCCGGTGCCCCTCAGCGGCCCGCACGGCACACCTCTGTACCCGCCACCGGCGGCCGCACCGGGGCCGAGGCCGCACCCGGCGCCGCAGCCGGTGCCACCCGTGACACCGTTCATGGGACCCCAGGCGGCCGAGGACCCGGCGCACGAGGCGTTGCGGCGCCACCTGGCGCTGCTCGCCGCGGAGACCCCCGCCGTCGACGTCCCCGGTGTCACCGGGGAGATCCTCCGTACGGCACGGCGTCGTCGCACGCGGCGACGCGTCCGGGCCACGATCGCCGGCGTCGCGGCGGCGGGGCTCGTGGGCGTCGGCGTCATCGCGGGGATGTCCGCCCTGGTCGGCGGAATCCAGGACAGCGCCCGCCGCGCCGGCCCCGGCCTGCAGGCCCTCGGAGACGGCGGCGACCCCCAGGACCAGCAGGGCCAGGACGTGCCTCGTGTGCTGGACTACAGCATCCCCAACCCGTTCCGGTACGCCTACCGCCCTTACTGCGACCCCGACGATTCCGAGTACGCCGACTACGGCGACTGCAGGAGTTGGCGCGTGGTGAGCACCGGGTTCGACGAGTGGCGGATCCCCGATGCGGACACCCGTTCCGACCGGACGCTGTTCGCGATGAGCGCGGACGGCGCCCGCCTGGCCTACTACGACACCTCGGCCGACGCGGTGGTCATGGTCAGCCGTGACGATACGACGCCAGAGATCACCGACCTCATCTCGGACGCCGACCGGGTGGACTTCGACACCGAACTGGACTTCTCGCCCGCTGGGCGGTGGCTGGCCGTCGGCTACGGACAGGGCGAGGGTGCTCCCCGGCCCCGTTTGCACGACTTCACCACGAACCGGTCCTGGGCCCTGCCGCGATACCTGAATCTCCTGGCCGTGTCCGACGACGGCACGGTCACCGCCACGATGACGGGCGATGTGCGGAACGAGCCCGGCCGCGTCCACACCACCACCCTCGTCCGGATGCGGCCGGACGGTCATGTGCTGAGCCGCACGCGCGTGGAGCCTGAACTGTTCGACAGCGGTGGGGCGCTGTCCGGCGACGGCAAGGTCCTCGCCGTCGCCGTGGAGCCGGCCCATCCGAGCGGCGACGGGCACAACCGGCTGGTCACGCTCGACGCACGCACCGGAAAGGTCCGCACCCTGACGGAGGCCGCCCTTCCGAAGTACTCCTACATCGATGAGGTCCACGGCTGGGTCAACGATCGCGAGGTGCTCGTCGACGTCTCAGACGATGACGACGGCTACTACACCTACATCGTCGACGTGATCACGGGCGCTGCCCGGGAGGTCACCGGCACGGGATCGTACGACGCCGTCGAGGTCTGGGCCCCCGGAACGCTCGGTTAGCCACACGAGAAGGGGGCGCCCCGTGCATCGGGACGCCCCCAGCTTCACGCGATCAGACAGATCAGACCATCTCGAAGACCTTCTCGTCCGCGGTGGTCTTCGTACGGGACCGGAACCGCACCCCCGTCAGGGCGACGACGAGGCCGATGAGGGCGAACACGACCGACACCGTGATCGCCGCCCGGAAACCCGCGATCGGATCGGCCTGCGAGCCCGACGTCAGGACGGCGGTCACGACCGCCAGGACGACGGCGCCGCCGACCTGCCCCGAGGTGTTGAGCAGACCCGAGGCGAGACCCTGCTCCTCGTCGCGGACCCCGTTCGTGGCCTGGATGTTGAGCGACGGGAAGGTCAGCGCGAACGCGATGCCGAGCAGGACCATGCCGGGCAGCACCATCGTGGCCAGGCTGGGGTGCTCGTCGACCCTGAGGAACTGGACGTAACCGGCGATCAGGGAGAGCGTCCCCAGGGCGATCAGCGGCGCCGTGCCGAACCGGTCGGCCAGTTTGCCCATCTTCGTCGAGGTGATCGCCACCAGCAGGCCCGCGGGCAGGAAGGCCAGAGCGGTGTGCAGGGCGCTCCACCCGAGCAGGTTCTGGAAGTACTGCATGGCGACGAACTGGAAGCCGACGTACGAGCCGAACAAGATCACAAGCCCGATGTTCGCCCGGACGAGCGGCGCCGAACGCAGGATGCCGAGGCGGACCAGAGGATGCCTGACCCGGCGCTCCACCACCACGAACAGGGCCACCAGGACGACCACTCCGACGACGGACAGCACCGTACGGAGCACGCTGACCTGCGGCGCCTCCACGACGGTGAAGACCAGGAGCAGCATGGCCGCCGTGATGGTGGCGGCGCCCAGGAGGTCGTGACCGCCTTCGCCGCGCTCCTCGCCACGGCTGAGCAGGCGCAGCCCCGCGATGAGGGCGATGATGGCGATGGGCACGGGCATGAGGAAGGTCCAGCGCCAGCCGATCTCCGTCAGCAGGCCCGACAACACGAGACCCAGCGAGAAGCCGCTGGCGCCGCAGGCGGAGAAGATGCTCAGCGCCCGGTTGCGCGCGGGCCCCTCGGCGAAGGTCGTGGTGATGATGGACAGGGCGGCCGGAGCCGTGAAGGCCGCGCTGATGCCCTTCACGAAGCGTGCGGCGATCAGCAGGGTTCCGTCGTTCATCAGCCCGCCGAGCAGCGACGCGACGGCGAAGACGGCCAGGGCGGCGAGGAACACCCTGCGGCGGCCGAGCAGGTCGGCGGTCCGGCCCCCGAGGAGCAACAGGCCGCCGTAGCCCAGCACGTAGCCGCTCACCACCCATTGCAGCGACGAGGTGGTCATGCCGAGGTCGGACTGGATGGAGGGCAGGGCCACGCCAACCATGGAGACATCAAGAGCATCGAGGAATAGGACGACACAGAGAACCGAGAGGGCACCCCACAGGCGCGCCCCCCAGCGCTCATCCTTAACAGGAGGGGTCATGCGAGAGAAGGTACATGCACATGCATTCAATGCACAAACATTTAATGCGTTTGCATATATTGCACAATCATGGTATGTTCCCGCGCAGAAAGGCGGTCTTGAGGACGCATGGACGACACCGACTTCGTGGTCATGGCATGGCGTGAACTGCTCGCCCGGCACGCGCAGGTCTCGTGCGCGCTGGATCGCGAGCTCGGCGACAAGCACGGGCTCGGGGTGAGCGAGTTCGAGGTGCTCGACCGGATGGCCGAGGCCAGGAGCTGCGGCGACGACACGGCCAAGTTCAAGTTCCGGGTGCAGGAGCTGGCGGACCAGGTTCATCTCAGCCAGAGCGCGATGTCGCGGCTGATCGCCCGCCTGGAACGCGAGGGCCTTGTCGCCCGGGCGATGTGCGCCGACGATCGGCGGGGCGTGTTCGTGCAGATCACCGAGGACGGCCTCCGGCGGCAGGCCGAGGCCGCCCCGACGCACCGGGCCGTCCTCGACTCAGAACTCTCCCCGTACCTCGCGAACATGCGATGCCCGGAGAACGAGCGCAGCGACTCCGCGCCCGTCCTGTCCGCCTGACGGCGACGGCTACGCGGTGATCCGGTCGATGACCAGCGGAAGAAGGTCGTCGCCGCCGTCCTCGCCGATCGCGTAGGCGCCCTCCAGCGCCTCCAGCGCCCGCTCGAACCGCGCGGTCTCGTCCGCGTGCAATGTCATGAGCGGCGTGCCCTTGGTGACGACGTCCCCCGGCTTGGCGTGCAACGTGATGCCCGCTCCCGCCGACACCGGGTCCTCCTTGCGGGCCCGTCCGGCGCCCAGCCGCCAGGCGGCGACACCGACGGCCAGCGCGTCCAGCTTCGCCAGCACGCCCGACTCGGGCGCGGCGATCTCGACGAACTCGGCCGCCCTGGGAAGGACCGCGTCGGGATCGCCCCCCTGCGCGCTGATCATGCGCCGCCAGGCGTCCATCGCCGAGCCGTCCTTCAGCGCCTCCTCGGGGTCCTTCGCACCCCGCACGCCGGCGGCCTCCAGCATCTCCCGTGCCAGCCGTACGGTCAGCTCCACCACGTCGGAGGGGCCGCCTCCCGCGAGGACCTCGACCGACTCCTCGACCTCCAGGGCGTTGCCCACGGCGAACCCCAGGGGCCGGTCCATGGCGGTCAGCAGGGCGACGGTCCGCACGCCCGCGTCCGTGCCGAGCTCCACCATCGTCCGCGCCAGTTCCCTGGCGTCGTCCACGTTCTTCATGAACGCGCCGGATCCCGCCTTCACGTCGAGCACCAGGGACCCGGTGCCTTCGGCGATCTTCTTCGACATGATCGACGAAGCGATCAGCGGGATCGACTCGACGGTGCCGGTGACGTCCCGTAGCGCGTACAACTTCTTGTCCGCGGGCGCCAGCCCGCTGCCGGCCGCGCAGACGACCGCTCCGGCCGCGCGGATGACCCCCAGCATCTCGTCGTTGGACAGGGACGCGCGCCAGCCGGGGATGGACTCCAGCTTGTCCAGCGTGCCCCCGGTGTGGCCGAGCCCGCGGCCGGAGAGCTGCGGGATGTAGGCGCCGCACGCCGCCACGAGCGGGGCCAGCGGCAGGGTGATCTTGTCGCCGACCCCGCCGGTGGAGTGCTTGTCCGCGGTCGGCCGGTCGAGGACGGACCAGTCCATCCGCTCCCCCGACCGGATCATGGCCTGGGTCCAGTCCGCGATCTCCCGGCGGTCCATCCCGTTGAGCAGGATCGCCATCAGCAACGACGACATCTGCTCATCGGCCACCGCGCCACGCGTGTACGCGTCGATCACCCAGTCGATCTGGGCGGTGGACAGCGCGCCACGCTCCCGCTTGGTGATGATGACGTCGATCGCGTCGAAACCCATGCTTACCCCTATCGCGAAAGGTCGTCGGGGCCGAAGGCGAACGGCACCAGGTCCGCGAGCCGCCACGGCCCCTCCGGCGTCTCCACCAGCAACTCCGGTCCGCCGTGCTCGAAGAGCAGCTGACGGCAGCGGCCGCACGGCATCAAAAGCTCGCCGTGGCCGTCCACACAGGTGAACGCCACGAGCCGCCCGCCGCCGGTCGCGTGCAACGCCGAGACGAGCCCGCATTCCGCGCACAGCCCGAGGCCGTACGACGCGTTCTCGACGTTGCACCCGGTGACGACACGTCCGTCGTCGACGAGCGCGGCCGCTCCCACAGGGAACTTGGAGTACGGCGCGTACGCCTTCGCCATGGCCTCTCTGGCCTCGGCGTGGAGTGTCTCCCAGTCGATGGTCATGTCGTCTGCCCCCTCCGGTACGGAATGCCGTCGGCGGCCGGCGGACGCAGCCGTTGGGAGGCCAGCGACAACACCAGCAGCGTGGTCAGATAGGGGGTGAACGAGGTGAACTGCTCGGGCACCGTGTCCGTCACCGCGAACACCACGTAGACCACGACCGCGCCGATCCCCGTGATCAGCGCCGCCTTGTTGCGCCCCTGCCGTACGAGCTGGTAGATCGCCACGGCGGCGAGCAGCAGCGCGACGACGAGCAGCAGCGCGTGGACCGAGGTCCCGCCCTGCCGGAGCTGCAGCGCGTCGGTGTATCCGAACAGCGCCGCGCCTCCGGCGAGGCCGCCGGGCCGCCAGTTGCCGAAGATCATGGCCGCGAGGCCGATGTATCCGCGGCCGCCGGTCTGCCCATCACGGTAGATACCCGCGGCCACGATCGACAGGAACGCGCCGCCCAGTCCGGCGAGGCCGCCGGAGAAGAGCACCGCGATCCACTTGTACAGGTAGACGTTGACGCCGAGGGACTCGGCGGCGACGGGCCGCTCACCGACCGACCGCACGCGCAGGCCGAACGCGGTACGCCACAACACGTAGTACGTCAGCGGCACGAGCAGGATCGCCAGGATCGTGAAGGCGGACACGTTCTGCGTGAGCCCCCGCAGCAACCCGGCGAAGTCGGAGAGCACGAACCAGTGCTTCGCCTCGAGCGTCCGCAGCGGATCTCCGATCCCCGGGATGCTCAGCGTGCTCATCGGGGGGACCGGCGGCGACTGCTTGGCACCGCCGCCCGGCATGCCGTCGAAGACGAGCTTGGACAGGTACTGGGTGAAGCCGACGCCGACGATGTTGATCGCCACACCGGAGATGATGTGGTCCACTCCGAAGGTGACGGTCGCGACGGCGTGGATCGCGCCGCCCAGCGCGCCGCCGATCGCGCCCGCGACGACCCCGGCCCAGGGGTTGTGAAACTGGAGCGCGCCCCAGGCTCCGAACCAGGTGCCGAGGATCATCATGCCTTCGAGGCCGATGTTGACCACGCCGGCCCGTTCGGACCACAGGCCGCCGAGGGCCGCGAGCCCGATCGGCACGGCCAGCCCGAGCGCCGCGCTGACGGTGCCGCCCGAGGTGATGTCGTTCGCCCCCGTGACCACGCGGGCGATGGACAGCAGCACGATGAGGGCCACGACGCCGAGCAGCAACATCGGGAAGGTCAGCTTGAACCGCCGGTTCGGCGATGCCTCCACGGGACGGCCCGCGGCGAGGTCCGTCACGCTCATGCGCTCTCCTCGATGAGCGATCCGGCGGCGCTCACCGGCCGCCGGCAGTGTTGTGTGGGTCGCTGGCTCATGCCGCGGCACCTTCCGCCTGCTGGGGGGTGGCCAGCTCACGGCTGACCCGCCGTTGCTCCGCCACGATGCGGTACCGATGGACCAGCTCGTACGCGATGATCACGGAGAGCACGATCACTCCCTGCATGATCGCCACGATCTCCTTGGAGATGTCGAGCAACTGGAGCGTGTCGGACGAGTTGTCCAGGAAGCTCCACAGCAGCGCGCCGATCGCCATCCCCACCGCGTTGTTGCGGCCGAGCAGGGCGATCGCGATGCCGGTGAATCCGAGGCCCGTGGGGAAGTTGGTGCTGTACTTGTACGACGCGCCCAGAAGCTCCGGCATGCCGATCAGTCCCGCGACCACGCCGGAGACGACCATCGTGACGACGATCATCTTCTTGACGCTGATCCCGCTGGCGATCGCCGCCGACTCCGACTGTCCCGTGGCCCGAAGCTCGAATCCGAACCGGGTCCGGTTCAGCAGGACGTAGTAGGCGATGCCGAGAATGATCGCCACCACGACGAAGCCGGTGACCTGCAACTGGGTGCCGGGGATGAGCGCCATACCCGGCACGCGGGAGTCCTGGGGGATCTCCTTCGTGGCGAGTTCGTTGCCCTTGAGCACACCGAAGTAGTTGGTCACCAGCCATGAGCCGATGCCGGTGGCGATGGAGTTGAGCATGATCGTCGAGATGACCTCGCTCACCCCGCGCGTCACTCTCAGCAGGCCCGCGATCGCGGCCCAGAGCGCGCCCACGACCACCGCGACCACGACGATCAAGATGATGTTGAGCACGCCGGGGAGCAGGGCCGCTCCGCCGACTCCCGCCGCCACCACCGCGGCGAGGCGGTACTGACCGTCCACACCGATGTTGAACAGGTTCATCCGGAAGCCGATGGCGACGGCCAGGGCCGAGATGTAGTACTCGGTGCCCGTGTTGACGATCACGGCCATCGTCCGCGGCTGGGAGCCGTACTGCGCGAGGGCGTTGAACGTCTCCAGCGGGGGCTTGCCCGTCGCGAGAAGCACGATAGAGGTGATCACCACTGCGAACAGGATGGCGAGGAGCGGGGCGACCAAGGCCAGCCAGCCGCCCAGCTTCACCCGTCCGAGTAGCCGGTCGAGAAAGGTGCTCATGCGCCCTCCCCGGCGCCCGTCATGGCCGAGCCGAGACGCTCGGGAGTCACGGAGGTCGGGTCGATGTCCGCGACGATCCTTCCGCGAAGGATCACCTTGAGTGAGTCGGACAGGCCGATGAGCTCGTCGAGGTCGGCCGAGATCAGCAGGACGGCGAGACCGGCGGCACGTGCCGTTCGGAGGTGGTCCCAGATCGCCGCCTGCGCGCCCACGTCGACGCCGCGCGTCGGATGGCTGGCGATCAGCAGCACGGGATCGCCGCTCATCTCCCGGCCCACGATGAGTTTCTGCTGGTTGCCGCCGGACAGCGCGGCCGCGTCCACCTCGATGCCCGGGGTGCGGACGTCGTAGGCGTCGACGATTCTGCGGGTGTCCGCCCGTGCGCCGGCGCGATCGACCCAGACGCCCTTGGAGTTGGGCCGGCGAGTCTGGTGACCGAGGATCCGGTTCTCCCAGAGCGGCGACTCGAGCAGCAGGCCGTGGCGGTGCCGGTCCTCCGGGATGTACCCGATGCCCGCCTCCCGCCTCTTCAGCGTGGACCACTGGCTGATGTCCTCGCCGGCGAGGGTGATGGTTCCGGTCGAGCCGGCGCGCATCCCCATGATCGCTTCGACGAGCTCCGCCTGGCCGTTGCCCTCGACACCCGCGATGCCGAGCACCTCGCCCTTGCGGATCTCGAACGTGGCGCCGTCGACGATCGTCCGGCCCGCGGCCGTCCGGACGGTCAGGTCCCGTACGGCGAGCGCCACCACATCGGTGACGGTCGACTCCCGGGTCTCCGGGCTGGGAAGCTCACTGCCGACCATCAGCTCGGCGAGCCTCCGGGCGGTCACGTCCTTGGGGTCGACCGTGGCGACGGTCGTGCCGCGGCGGATCACGGTGATCGCGTCCGCGACGCGGAGCACCTCGTCGAGCTTGTGGGAGATGAACAGGATCGTGAGACCCTCGCGGACCAGTCCTCGCAGGTTGTCGAAGAGCTCGTCGACCTCCTGGGGCACGAGGACGGCGGTCGGCTCGTCGAGGATGAGGATGCGGGCGCCGCGGTAGAGGACCTTGAGGATCTCCACGCGTTGCCGGGCGCCGACTCCGAGTTCTTCGACGGGGAGGTCGGGCTCGATCGCGAGGCCGTACGCGTCGGAGATCTCCTTGATCTTCTTGCGGGCCGCGCGGAAGTCGACCGCGACGCCGCCCCGGCGGGGCTCGCTGCCGAGGATGACGTTCTCGAGCACGGTGAGGTTGTCGGCCAGCATGAAGTGCTGGTGAACCATGCCGATCCCGTGGGAGATGGCGTCACCGGGCGTGTGGAAGGTGACGGGCGACCCGTCGACCTTGATCTCACCCTCGTCCGGACGCTGCATGCCGTAGAGGATCTTCATGAGCGTGGACTTGCCTGCGCCGTTCTCCCCGACGATGGCGTGGATCCGGCCCTTCGCGACCTGCAGATCGATGTCTCGGTTCGCGACGACTCCGGGGAATCTCTTGGTGATCCCGGCGAGCTCTACAGCAGGTTCTGTGGCGGTCGCGGTGGAAATGGCGGCCTCCTCCTTGCGGAGTGCCTGGTGACGGACATTGTTTTGTGACAGTAGACCAAGGGGCCCGGGGCTATGCCCGCGGGCCCCGCTACAGCGCAGGTCAGGAAGAGGGAACCGTGATCTCGCCGCTGATGATCTTCTGCTTGTACTCGTCGATCTGCGACTTGATGTCGTCGAGCTGGCCACCGGTCGTGGAGTAGTCGACACCGCCGGCCTTGAGGTCGTAGACGGCGGGGCCTTCCTTGACCGTACCGGCCACGAAGTGCTGGAGGAAGTCGAAGACCGCGACGTCGACCTTCTTGATCATGGAGGTCATGATGACGTCCTTGACCCCGCTGTAGGCCGGGAGGGCGGCCTGGTCGGAGTCGACGCCGATCGCGAGGGCGCCCGCGGCCTTGGCCGCGTCGAAGACGCCGCCGCCCGAGCCGCCCGCCGCCTGGTAGACGATGTCCGCACCGGCGTCGTACATTCCCTGGGCCGCGGTCTTGCCCTTGGCCGGGTCACCGAAGCCGCCGAAGTCCGGGGGCTGGGTCAGGTACTTCGACTGGATCTTGATGTCCGGCTTGACCGCCTTGGCGCCGGCCTCGTAGCCCGCCTCGAACTTGTGGATCAGCGGGACGTCGACGCCGCCGACGAAGCCGATGTTGCCCTTCTTCGACTTGATCGCCGCTGCCGCGCCGACCAGGAACGAGCCCTGCTCCTCGGCGAACAGCAGGTTGGTGATGTTCGGGGCCGCGACCGGGTCGTCGACGATGGCGAACTTCGTGTCGGGGAACTCCTTCGCCACCTTCCCGAGCGGCGCGGAGTAGGCGAAGCCCACCGCGATGACGGGGTTGTACCCGCCGGAGGCGAGGAGGCGGAGGCGCTCCTCCTTCTGGGCGTCGGTCTCGCCCTGGGTCGCCTCCAGTTCCTTCTTCTCGACCTTGAGCTCGGTCACGGCCTTGTCCAGGCCGGCCGCGGCGGCGTCGTTGAACGACCCGTCCCCGCGACCGCCGATGTCGTATGCGAGACCCACCTTGACCGCGGAGGCGGCAGGCGCCGAGGCGCCGGGGGTGGCTGCCGATGTCGTGCTGTCACTACCTCCACACGCGGCGGCGGCCATGAGCATGGCTCCCGCGGCAGTGGCGGCGGCCAACTTGCTAACTCGATTGCGGAGCAAGGTGTAACTCCCCTTCCGTGTCCGCGCCGTCAAACTTCCGGTGCACGCACGCAGAACGCACGGCAACCCTGCACGGAAGATAGTTGTTTGACCTGCATAGACCAAACCAGCACACAAGTCCGCAATAGGTCCGTTATGCAGCTCACGCCGCCCCGTGACCAGGAGGTCAGGCCGCACGCACCTTGATCTTGCCGACGATGATCTCCTGCTTGAGCTCCTCGAGCCGTGGCTGGATGTCCCGGATGTGGCCTCCGGTGGTCGAGTAGTCCACCCCGCCCAGCCTCAGATCGTAGACAGTCGGGCCCGCCTTCACCGTGCCGTCCATGATGTTCGCGAGGTAGTCGTAGACGGCCACGTCGACCTTCTTCACCATCGACGTGAGGATGTTTCCGCGCACCTCGGGGTCGGCCGTCATCGCCTGGTCGGAGTCGACGCCGATGGCCCACGCGCGGTGCTCCTTCGCGGCCTCGAACACACCGGCGCCCGATCCGCCCGCGGCCTGGTAGACGACGTCCGCCCCGGCGTCGTACATGCCCTGGGCGGCCATCCGGGCCTTGGCCGGGTCGTCGAACCCGGTGAGGTCGGGCGGCTGGGTCAGGTACTTCACCGCGACGGTGTCGCCCGGCCTGATGTACTTGACCCCCTGGGCGAAGCCGTACTGGAACTTCTTCACCAGCGGCGACTCGACGCCGCCCACGAAGCCCATGTGGCCCGTGCGCGACTTCAGCGCGGCGGCCGCGCCCACCAGGAACGAGCCCTGCTCCTCGGCGAACAGCAGATTCGAGATGTTCGGTCCCCTGGCCATCGTGTCGTCCACGATGGCGAAGCGGATGTCGGGGAAATCGGGGGCGACCTTTTTCATCGGCTCCGAATAGGCGTAGCCCACCGCGATGATCGGGCTGTATCCCGCCTCCGCCAGAACGCGCAGGCGCTCGGCCTTCTGCGCGTCGGTCTCCCCGGGAGTCGCCGTCAGCTCTTTCACCGTTCGGAGGCCGAAGCTCCTTTTGGCGTCATCGAGCCCGGCCGCGGCGGCGTCGTTGAACGACTGGTCCCCGCGACCGCCGATGTCGTACGCCAGCCCCACCTTCATCGAGGAGGCGTCCGACCCGGAGAAGTCGGGCGGTTTGCCACCGCACGCGGCGGCGGCCGCGACCAGAGCTCCGGCCATCAGCACGGCGATCGACCGCAAGAGACCTCCTTCATTGACATTGACCCACTAATGTGGCTTATGCCGGGTAAGAGATAACTAGCGACCAATACAATATTTGTCCAAATTTGTGAACTTTATTCCGAATTTGTGGACGACCTCATGCCGGCGACGCCACCGGCGTCACGCTCTTCACCTGATGGCGCTTTTCATCCGCCGTACGGCGGCGCCGGCCGTGATGAGCCCGTTATCGGCGATTCTCGCGTTTCTCGTCGGTCGTCGCCGTGGAATCCGGCCCACACCCGGACCGCATCGACCACCCCGTCCCCGGTGGAACGCCCGTCTGAGGGTAGGCGAGGCGTCAACGAGAGGAAGTGCCGCCATGGCGGACGACAACGCCACCGGCAAGGGAGCGAACCCGGCCGACAGCACTCCCCCGAAGCACACGGAGAGCGCCCCCGGACAGCCCGTGAAGGACACGACCATCACGGACAGGACCACCACGGACACGACCACCACGGGCAGAACCACGGAGGACAGGACCGTGGAGGCGGCGATCGTCACCGCGGACGCCGTCTCCGACGACGACCGGCCCTTCGGCAGGCTCGGCCGCCCGTTCAACCGCCGGTCGCCGTTCTTCGTCGGGATGGCCGGCGCCGCCGGGGTCGCGGTCACGTACGCCCTGATCCAACTGGTGATCAGCTCCCGCGACGTCCTGGTGCTGATCGGGCTCGCGATGTTCCTCGCGATCGGCCTCAACCCGGCGGTGGAATGGCTGGTGGAAAAGCGCCTGCCCCGCTGGGCGGCGGTGACCGCCATCGTGCTGGCGACGCTGGGACTGGCCGGCGGTTTCCTGGCGCTGGCCATCCCCGCCCTGGTCGACCAGGGCGGCCAGTTCGCCAAACAACTCCCGGGCTACCTGCACAGCCTGCAGGACAGTCACTCGCTGCTGGGGAGCCTCAACCAGCGCTTCCAGGTGGAAAAGCGCCTCACGGAGCTGACGTCGTCCGGGACCGGGCTCTCCCTGGCGGGCGGCCTGCTGGGCGCCGGCCGCATCGTCCTCAGCACCGCGGCGTCCTCGTTCGTCGTCTGCGTGCTGATGATCTACTTCCTGGCGGACCTGCCGCGCATCACCAACACCGTCTACCGGTGCATCCCGCACTCCCGCCGGCCCAGGGCCATCCTCATCACCAACGAGGTGCTGATGAAGGTGGGCGCCTACGTGCTGGGCAACCTGATCACGTCGGTGATCGCCGGCGTGACCACCTTCCTCTGGCTGGTGATCTTCGGGGTGCCCTACCCGGTGCTCCTGGGGCTGTTCGTCGCCCTCATCGACCTCGTGCCGGTGGTGGGGTCCACGATCGGCGGAGTGGTCGTCTGCCTCGTGGCGCTCCTCGTCTCCCTCCCGGTCGCGCTCGCCACGCTGGGCTTCTACATCGCCTACCGCTTCGTGGAGGACTACCTGATCGTCCCCAAGATCATGGGGAGGGCGGTCAACGTGCCCGGAGTCGTCACGGTTCTGGCCGTCCTCATCGGCGGAACCCTGCTCGGCATCGTCGGCGCGCTGATCGCCATCCCCGTCGCGGCCGCCCTCCGGCTGCTGCTCAACGAGATCGCCTTCCCGCGTCTCGACCGGTCGTGACCGCCCGGCGTCAGCGGCTCTCCCCACCCCACAGGGCGGTCAGCGCGGTGGCGGCCATCACCTTCAGGCCGTAGCCGATCGCCCGCTCGTCGACGTCGAACTCCGGCCGGTGGATGTCGACCTCGTCGATCGCGCCGGGCGACCTGGTGCCGAGCCTGGCCAGAGCGCCCGGCACCGACTCGACGTACCACGAGAAGTCCTCACCGCCGAGGCTCTGCGGCGTGGGGACGGCCGCCCCCTCGCCGAGGATCTGGTCGATGGCGTCGTGCAGCATCTGGATGCTCGTCGCCTCGTTGACCGTGGGAGGCGTGCCACGCTTGTAGTTCAGCTCCGCGTCAACGCCGTACGCCCCGGCGACCGAGTCGAGCAGCGCCTTGACGAGGTCGGGCGCCGAGTGCCAGGCGTTCTCGTCCAGCGACCTGATGGTCCCCTGGGCCGTACCGACGTCGGGGATCGTGTTGAAGGCCGAGCCGGCGGTGATCTGACCCCACACCAGGCTGAGGCTGGAACGCGGGTCGACTCGGCGGGACAGGGCCGCGGGGAGCTCAGTGATGATCTTGCTCAGCGCGTAGACCAGGTCGACGGTGAGGTGCGGGCGGGCGGTGTGACCGCCGGGGCCGGACACCTGGATCTGGATGTGGTCGCAGGAGCCGGTGATGGGGCCGGTGCGCAGGCCGATCTGCCCGACGTCGATCCTCGGGTCGCAGTGGAGGGCGAAGATCCGGTCGACCTCGTTGAGGCCGCCGTCGCGCATCACCTCGAGGGCGCCGCCCGCCACCTCCTCGGCGGGCTGGAAGATCAGCCGCACGCGGCCGGGAAGGGCGCCGGCGTCCGCCTGCGTCGCCAGGAACAACCCGGCGCCGAGGACCACCGCGGTGTGCACGTCGTGCCCGCACGCGTGGCAGGCCTCCGGATTCGTCGACCGGTACGGAACGTCCTTCTCGTCCTCCATGGGCAGGGCGTCGATGTCGGCGCGCAGCGCCACCGTCGGCCCGCTGCCCTCACCGAGGTCGACCCACAGACCCGTGCCGCGCGACAGCAGCCGGGGCGTCAGGCCCGCGTCCGTCAGACGCTCAGCGATCTTCTCGGTGGTGCGGTGCTCGCTGAAGGCGATCTCCGGGTGGGCGTGGACGTCGCGCCGGAACTCGATCAGCTCATCGTTGTGCTCGCGAAGGAAGCCCGCCAGCTGCCCAGCCAGGTCGTTTCCCCCGGGCGGAGCCATATCAGGCGGGGCGAGCTTCGATGAGGTGGTCACAGGTCTTCCCTTCTCCGGCGAGCCGCCCAGTCACGGATCGCGGGATCGTCGAAAGCAATCGAGCCGAGGAGGTCGTGTCAAAAGATCGAAAGGGTCGTGCGGGCATCACGCCACCACCGACCCTTCCTTCACAATCTTTCCACGCATCGTCCGTCCTAGGCGGTGGATTGCCCAGTATTTACACCGGCAACTGCGTGATGTCAGAAGTCGGTTTCCTTTGGCCTGCAAATCAGACATACGTGTCAGGCGCTCGAATGTCCGGACCCTCGGTTGGGGTTCGAGGTCACGAACCGGTCTTCGGCGAGCTCGATCAACGTGGCGTCCACGATGTCCTCGAGGGTTCCGCCGTCAGCGAGGATCGCCCGCTGGCGCTCACAGGAACTCCCCTGCTCCAGCACGTCCGTCATGACGGCGAGCTCCTCGGCACAGCCGAGTCTTTCTGCCACCGGTTCCAGTTCGCGCTGGAGTTCATACAATACGTCGCGCATCGGCGCCGTGCTGCCATGGTCGTCGGTGATGACGTCCGCGTCGAGGCCGTAGCGCGTGGCGCGCCACTTGTTGTCGCGCACGACCCACGCCGCGGGATGCGGCAGCTTGTACCCCCGATCGATCTGCTGGTCGAACTGGTGCACCAGGCACTGGCTCAGGGCGACCACCATGCCGACCTCACGCGGCGTGGGGATGCCGTCGAACATCCGCACCTCGATGGTGCCGAAGTCGGGATGCGGCCGGATGTCCCACCACACCTCCTTGATGCTCCTGATCGTCCCCGCGCGGAGCAACGTGCCCATGTACTCCTCGAACTCGGCCCAGTCGGCCAGCAGATGCGGCGGGCCCGCGGTCGGCAGGGCGCCGAAGACGATGGCGCGGCTCGACGCGAGCCCCGTGTCCTGCCCTCCCCAATAGGGGCTGGACGACGTCAGCGCGAGGAAGTGCGGCAGGTGGGCCGCCAGGGCGTTGACGATCGGGATGACCTTCTCCCGATCCGTGACGCCCACGTGGACGTGCACGCCGAACGTCTGGATCCGCCACGCGAGCCACTGCATCTCCTCCACCAGCTCGGCGTAGCGCTGCACCGGCGCGTAGACCGCGTCCCGCCAGTCGCTGATGGCGTGCGTCCCCGTGCAGGCGAGGCCCGTCCCCCGCGGCTCCACCACCTCCTGGAGGCGTTCGAGGCTCCTCTTCAGGTCCTGTACGGCCTCGCCCGCCGTGTTGCAGACGTCCGTGACGATCTCGATCTGCGACTGCATCAGCTCGTGCATCGCCTTCGGACGCCGGCCCTCGCTCAACTCGGGAACGGCGGCGAGCACCTCCTTGGCGTCCTGCCGGAGCTGGCGCGTGTGCCTGTCGACGAGCTGAAGCTCCCACTCCACACCCAGCGTCGCACCGCGCGAAGGATTGAACTCGATCGCCACCGCATGCCTCCGTGACTCGGAATCTCCCTTTATGGCCTACCCCTCTTCCACGCGCGCACGCCGATGGTCCCGAGCACGAGGGCGAGGATGATGTTGACCGCGATCAGGACGCCGTGGACGACATAGAACGCGGTGGGATGCCCGTCCGCGAGGTTGAACCCCAGGTTGATCCATTCAAAGATCATGAAAGCGGCGAGGGCCAACAGAAAGACCGATACACGTCTCGTCATCCTCACAGTATCGGTGGAGCCATCCGACGAGTGCGTCCGCGATCTTTGGGGGACATGTCCCTACATGCGAAAAGACCCGAAGCTAGGCTGATCCCCCTATGGGGACGAACCAGCGAGCCCTCGCGGCCGCGCTCATCACGACAACGCTGATCGGGCTGACGGCCGCACCCGCCGCCGGCGCGACGATCGTGCGCGGAAGCCTGGCCGACGGATCCGGCCTCGAGACCGGCGCCCCCGACACGGCGACCGTTGACGCCGAGAGTTCCGCGAGCGCCAGTCCCGACACCGGGCGGCTGAACGACACTCAGGCCGCTGTGAGCTCGATCGGCGGCCGGCTGCTCGGCGGGCGAGGGCTGATCGCACCCGCGGGGATCGCTCCGCCGCCCAAGACCGAGGCCTCGGCCTTCCTCATCGCGGACGCCGACACCGGCCAGGTCCTCGCCGCGAAGGACCCGCACGGGCACTACCGGCCGGCCAGCACGCTGAAGACCCTCACCGCCGTGACGCTCATCCCCAAGCTCGACAAGGACCGCTGGGTCAAGCCGAGCCAGTGGGCCTGCGACGAGGAGGGCAGCGCCGTCGGCATCGTCCCCGAGCCGATCTACCAGATCGACGACCTGATGCGCGCCATGCTGATCGTCTCCGGCAACGACGCGGCCGACGCCCTCGCCGAGGCCAACGGCAGCCTGGCCAAGACGCTGGCCGACATGAACAAGGAGGCCAGGAAGCTCCAGGCGTACGACACGGTCGCCAAGACGCCGAACGGCCTCGACAAGCCGGGGCAGCGCAGCTCGGCCTACGACCTCGCGCTGATCGCCCGGGCCGGGCTGGCCATGCCCGACTTCCGCAAATACGTCAGCACCCGGACCTCCAAATTCCCCGCGCCGAAGGACTTCGGCAAGAAGAAGGATCGCAACAGGCAGGGCGACGACGACCGCGACACACCCACGCCGACGAAAACCCCCCCTGCCTACTACGAGATCGCCAACCACAACAAGCTGCTCGGCAAGTACAAGGGCATGATCGGGATCAAGAACGGCTACACCACGAAGGCGCTCGGCAGCTTCGTGGGGGCGGCCACCCGCAACGGCCACACGATCATCGTCGTGATCATGCATCACCCCGGCGGGTTCTGGGAGGAGGTCGAGAAGCTGCTCGACTGGGGCTTCGCCGCCGACGGCAAGGTCACCCCGGTGGGCGAGCTGGTCAAGCCCACTCCCCCGCCCTCGCCCAAGCCCTCGTCCCTGGCCGTACGGCACTCGCCCGCGGCGCAGGCGCCCGTCTCCGGCGCCGGGTGGACCGACCACGCCCCGCTGGTGGCCACCGCGGTCCTCGGCGTCGGGCTCGCTGGAGCGTTCGCCCTCGGGTACGGCCTGCGCCGCCGCAGGCGGGCGGCCGATCAGCCCTGATCAGCCCGTGATCAGCCCGTGATCAGCTCTGACCGCCGATGATGGTCGACGGCACGGGGGTGGGCTCGGGAGGCGGGCCCATCGTGGCCGTCGCCGTCCACGCGGCGGAGTAGAGGATCACCCGGGCCGCCAGGTTGATCCACAGCAGCAGGCCCACGATCACGGCGAACGCGCCGTAGACCGGGTTGCGCAGCGTGCCGGCGAGGACCAGCGTGGCGACCTGCTTGAGCAGCCCGAACATCACGGCGCCCAGCAGTCCGCCCTTGACGATCACCCGGAAGGGCTGCGGCGGCTTCGCGAGCCAGCCGAGGATGATCAGGAAGAGCAGCAGATCGGCGGCGAGGCTCACGAGGACGCCGGTGATCCAGACGGACGGCCCGGCGAGGACGGTGTCGTCCAGCCCGATGAACCCGGTCACCGTTCCGGTCGCGCCGGTCGCGAACCCGCCCACGGCCACCGACACGAGCATGGTGACGCCGATGAGCACGAGTGCGACCAGGTCCCTGAGCTTGCCCAGGAAGTAGTTGAGCGGCGGCTCCGCGAGCATCCAAATCTCCCGCAGGGCGGAACGCAGGGCGTCCATCGCGCCCAGGCCGGCGTAGAAGAGGCCGACCAGTCCGAAGACCCCGGCGCTCGTCTGGACGTCCTTGAGTTTGTCGATCTGCAGCTTCGACGCCAGCCCGGGGAGCTGCTCGTTGATCGCCTTGACGAGGGTCTCCACGACTTCGGGCGTACGGAACTGGATCACGGCGAAGGCCAGCGCGATCAGCGGGAAGAACGACAGGAAGGCGAAGTACGTGAACGCCCCGGCCAGCCGGTCGCCGGACTGCACCTGGTACCGCTGGACGGTCCGGATCACATGGTCGAGCCAGTGGAAGCGGATCCGCTCCCGTTCGACGACGTCCCGGCCCCAGGCCCGCGCGGCGTCGACGCGCCGTGTGACCCGTTGCACCATCCCTGTTCCCACGGCCGGTCATTACCCCACGAAACACGGCCGACGCGGGCGCGCCGGCATCGTTTCCGCGTCGCCCACGACGGGGCCCGCGCGTCCGGTACCCACCGCTCAGGGCGTGGGAAGCAGCCCCAGCCGGTCGCGGACCTGCTCCATGGTCTCCCGGGCGACCGCGCGCGCCCGGGCCGCGCCCGCGGCGAGCAGCCGGTCGAGCTCGGGCTCGTCGGCCAGCAGCTTCTCCGTGCGCTCCCGGATCGGCCCGAACGCCTCCACGACGATCTCGGCGATCTCCTTCTTGAGGGCGCCGTAACCCTGGCCGGCGAACCGCGCCTCCAGTTCGGCGATCGCGACACCCGAGATCGCCGAGTGGATCCGCAGCAGGTTGGTGACGCCCGGCTTGTTCTCCTCGTCGGCGACGATCTCGCTGCCGGTGTCGGTCACGGCCCGCATGACCTTCTTGCGCAGCGCCGCCGGCTCCTCCAGCACGTCGAGGATGCCCTGGGGGCTCGACGAGGACTTCGACATCTTGGCCGTCGGGTCCTGGAGGTCGCCGATCTTCTCGACCTCCTTCAGGATGTACGGGTTCGGCACCTTGAACGTCTGGCCGTACCGGCTGTTGAACCGCTGCGCGAGGTCGCGGCTTAGCTCGAGGTGCTGCTTCTGGTCGACGCCCACCGGCACCTGGTCGGCCTGGTAGATCAGGATGTCGGCGGCCTGCAGGATCGGGTAGGTGAACAGGCCCACGCTGGCCGCGTTCTCGCCGTACCTGGCGGACTTGTCCTTGAACTGGGTCATCCGGCCCGCCTCGCCCATGCCCGTCTGGCAGATGAGGTACCACGCCAGTTCGGAGTGCTCACGGACGTGGCTCTGCGCGAAGACGGCGGCGCGCTCGGGGTCGAGTCCCGCCCCGAACAGCTGGGCCGCGGCGATCCTCGTACGGCGGCGCAACTCGTCCGGCTTGGGGGTGACGGTCAGAGCATGGAGGTCGGCGATGAAGTAGAACGCCTCATGCGTCTCCTGGAGCGCGACGTACTGCCGCACCGCACCGAGATAGTTGCCCATGTGGAAGGAGTCGGCGGTGGGCTGAATGCCGGACAGAACGCGAGGTCGAGCCATGGCATCCCATTCTGGCAGGGTTCGGTGGGTATCCGCGACAGGGTCACTCCCCGGGCTCCGGCGCGTCGTCCTCAGCGGGCGGGGACGGGACCGTCGGGGTGACGCGGACACGGGACACCCGGCGGCCGTCCATCTCGGTCACCGTGAGCTTGACGCCGGGCGCCTCGGCGGTCTCGCCGGTCTGCGGCAGATGCCCGAGGGCGGCCATCATGTATCCCCCGAGCGTCTCGTAGGGCCCGTCCGGGAGCCGGACTCCCGTCTGGTCGGCGAACTCGTCGAGGTTGACCAGGCCCTCGACCTCCATGTCCCCCGCGATGACGCGGACGGCCTGCCCGTCGTCGTCGTACTCGTCCCTGATGTCGCCGATGAGCTCCTCGACCAGGTCCTCCAGGGTGACGATGCCGTCGGTGCCGCCGTACTCGTCGACGACGATCGCCAGGTGGTGGCCCTCGTCGCGCATCTCGGCCAGCGTCACGAGCACCCGCTTGCTCGCGGGCACGAGCTTGACCGGCCGGATCGGGACGAGCTCGCTGATCGGCTCGATCCGGCCGGTCAGGACCGGGTCCAGCAGGTCCCGCACGTGGACGAAGCCGATGATGTCATCGTAGGAGTCCCGGTAGACCGGGAAACGGGAGTGCGGCAACCCCGCCGCGAGTATCGCGGCCTCGGCGAGCGGGGTGTCCGCCGCCATGAACTCGACCTCCGTCCGAGGCAGCAGCACCTCCCTGAGCTGGCGCTTGCCCGCGGCGAAGACCTCGGCGATCACATCACGCTCGTCCTGGGTGAGCTCCTTGTGGCCCACCACCATGTCCTTGAGCTCTTCCGTGGTCATGGCGGCGCGATCGGCCAGCGGGTTGCCGCCGAGCAGCCGGACGATCCCGTTCGTGGACTGGGACAACACCCAGATCACCGGCCTCGACAACGTCGCGATGCGGTCGAGCAGCGGGGCGACCAGGAGGGAGATCGACTCGGCGCGCTGCCGCCCGAACCGCTTGGGCGCGAGTTCGCCCAGCACGAGCGTCACGTAGGAGATGCCGAGTGTCACGATCACGAACGCGACCGGGGCGGCGACGCCCTGCTTGAGCCCCCAGCCCACCAGCAGCGGCTGCAACCGGCCGGCCAGCGCGTCCGCGCCGAGCGCGGCGGACAACACCGTGGCGACGGTCACGCCGACCTGGATGGACGACAGGAACCTGTTCGGATCGCGGGTGAGCTTCTGCACCCGGGCGCCACGACGGCCGGTCGCGCTCAGCCGCCGGATCTGGCTCTCCCGGAGCGAGACCAGGGCCATCTCCGCGGCGGCGAAGAACCCGCAGATCAGAATGAATATCAGGACCAGTGTGAGGGTCAACGCGACGTTGTCCACGTCATCAGTCCGTTCAAGGGATTGGTGATCGCGCCGCTGGCTGTTCGCGATCTCGTGCCGACGTCTCAGATCACGGTACTGCCTGGGGTTCCCGCCCACTCGTACTCGAACCGCGTAAGCTAGGGCGCGCCGTACATAATCCAACAAAACCCAACAGGAGTACACAGTGAAGCTGCTGGTTACTGGTGGAGCAGGGTACATCGGCAGCGTCGTGACGGCCCAGCTCGCCGAGGAGGGGCACGACGTCACGGTGCTGGACGACCTGTCGACCGGGCACAGGGACGCGGTGCCGGCCGAAGCCCGGTTCGTGGAGGGCTCGATCACCCGGGCCCACGACCTGCTGGCCGAGGGCTTCGACGCGGTGTTCCACTTCGCGGCCAAGTCCCTCGTGGGCGAGTCGGTCGAAAAGCCCGGGCTGTACTGGTCGCACAACCTGGGCGGCACCCTGACCCTGCTCGACGCCATGCGCCAGGCGGGCGTCGGCCGGATCGTGTTCTCCTCCACCGCGGCGACGTACGGGGATCCCTCCGCCGACGGAACCGCCGCCCGGCCGATCGTGGAGACCGACCCCACCCGGCCGACCAACCCCTATGGCGCGTCGAAGCTGGCGGTCGACACCGCGCTGACCACGTTCGCCGGCCTGTACGGCCTGGCCGCCGTGAGTTTGCGCTACTTCAACGTGGCCGGGGCGTATGGCCGGTTCCGTGAGCGCCACACGGTCGAGACGCATCTGATCCCCAACGTCCTCAAGGTCGCCCTCGGGGAGCGGGAGTCGGTGAACGTGTTCGGCGACGACTACCCGACGCCCGACGGCACCTGCGTCCGCGACTACGTGCACGTCTCCGACCTCGCCCGCGCCCACCTGCTCGCCCTCGGCGCCTGTACGGCCGGCACCCACCGGATCTTCAACCTCGGCAACGGCACGGGGTTCTCCGTGCGGGACGTCATCGACGTGTGCAGGGAGGTCACCCGGCATGAGATCCCCGTGGTGACGGCGCCGAGGCGGCCCGGCGACCCCGCCTTCCTGGTGGCTTCCTCGGACAAGATCCAGCGGGAGCTCGGCTGGAAGCCCGACCACACTTCACTGGAGGGCATCGTCGCCGACGCCTGGGCGGCCTACCGGAGTTGACGGTCCGCGGGCTCGTCAACTAGCCGCGGCGGAGGGCGACCCGCATCCGCGCCTTGTTGTTGTTCGGGCGGCGATCGCCGAGACGGCGGGAGTACACGGTGGCCATCGTGTCCACCGCGTGCGACGCCCGGGACGGCACCCGGAACACCAGTTGCAGCAGGCCGGTGGCCCCCGACCTGATCGGCGGGAGCGAGCACCCGACGAAGGCGGGGCCCCGGCGGCACCTGCCCCCCGTCGCCGACTCGAGCCTGGCCTCCCGTGGCTGCAGGAAGACGTAGGCGTCGCGGACGACCCGGGGCCCGCGGTTGCGCACCTCGGCGCGCACCGCGAACCAGTGGCCCGGCCGGGTGAACCTGGTGGATTCGCCGAATCGCACGGCCAGGTCGGCGCCCCCGTCGACCTTGGTCAGCGTCTCGGCGGTGTTATCCGACTTGTCGGAGTCCACGATCTCGGACGACAGCCTGGCCTCCGCGCGGAGCGGCCCTTCGGCTCCCGGCCTGATGAGACCGGTGATCGTCATGCTTCCCGAGCCTCCGGCCAGGACGTCCTGCGACGCCCGGCAGATCACCTCGTTCATCCCTCTGCCGGGCGTACATTCGGCGACGTCGACGTTGATGATCTGGAAGTCGCGCGGCGTGTGGACCCGCAGGACCGGCAACACCGCGTCTCCGGGGCCGTCGTTGTGCACCTTGATGTGGTAGGTGAGCGGCTGGCCCGGTTGGGCGACCTTCGGCGAGGCGGAGATGCCGACCGAGAGGTCGGCCGCTCCCCACTGCTCCGCCGCGAGCGCCGGTTGCGGCGCTCCGGCGACGAGAACGCACACCAAACCCGTGACGACCCTGCGACCCATACCGCTCCCCCGAACACTCGAGATCAATTCAATCGTGTGCGGGCACGCGCTCAACCGTTCGACACGCAGGGGAAACATTCGTTCTCCGTGATGCTCACACCGGTTCCGGCTGGGCCGCGGCCGGTGTGCGGTCCTGTGCGGCGGGGCCGCGCCGCAGGCCGCCGTCCGGCATCAGCGCCAGCGCCACCAGGGCGACGACGGCGCCCGCGACACCGAGCCAGGGGATGACGGTCGCGGTCGCGGCGGCGTGCGCGGCCTGGAGCCCGTGCACCGGAGCCTCTCGGGCCACCACGGACGTGTAGGCCGTGCCCGCGACGGCCAGCGCCACGGACCCGCCGATCTGGCGGAAGAACGTCAGGTTCGCGCTGGCGGTCCCGATGTGGCTGGGCGGGACCGACGACTGGATCGCCACCGTGAGCCCCGACAACATGGGGCCGATCCCGAGGCCGATCAGGGCCATCCACACGGTGAGCATGAGCGTCGAGGTGTCGACGGCCAGGTTCGCGCACAACAACGTGCCCACGACGAGGAAGATCGGCGCGGTCACGAGCCAGGGCTTGTAGCGGCCGGTCCTGGAGATCAGCGCACCGGTCACCACGCTGCCCACGACCATCGCGAGCATCAGCGGATAGATGTGCAGGCCCGACGACGTGGCGCTGAGCCCGTGGGCCTCCTGGAAGTAGCGGGGCAGGAAGACCACTCCGGCGAACAGGCAGAAGGCCGTGGAGAACGAGGCCACGTTGACCAGGGTGTAGGTGCGGTTGGCGAACAGCCCCAACGGGACGATCGGCTGCCGCGCGCGCCGCTCGACGGCGACGAACACGGCGAGCAGCACGAGGGCCGCCGCGATCGGGCCGATGACCGGGCCGCTCGTCCAGGTGTGACCGTCGAGCCCCTTCTCCGTGAGGCCGACCATCAGCGCGCTGATGGCGGCGGCGAAGACCGCGATGCCCAGATAGTCGGGTCGCGCGCCGTCGCTGTCACCGGCCCGGTGGGGCAGCGTCGTCCAGATGATCGCGATCAGCACGATGCCGATGGGCACGTTGACGTAGAAGGCCCAGCGCCAGCTCGCGTGATCGGTGAACAGCCCGCCGAGGAAGGGCCCGGCGATGTAGCTGAGCGCCATCACGCCGCCGAGCGCGCCCTGCACCCGGCCGCTGCGCTCCGGCGGGAACAGGTCGATGACCAGCGCCAGGGAGAGCGGCAGCAGCGCGCCGGCGCCGAGTCCCTGCAGCCCGCGGAAGGCGATGAGCTGGCCCATGCTCTGTGCCGCCCCGCAGAGGATCGAGCCCACGAGGAAGACCGTCACCCCGATGAGCAGCAGCGGCTTGCGGCCGTGGACGTCGGACAGCCTGCCGTACAGGGGGACGGTGACGGTGGAGGTCAGCAGATAGGCGGTCACGACCCAGGTGTAGAGGTCCGTCCCGTCGAGTTCGGCGGTGATCCGGGGCAGCGCCGTCCCCACGATCGTCTGGTCGAGCATCGCGAGGAACATCCCGCCGAGCACGGCGAGGAGGAGGATTCCGTTCTTGCGTGGCATGTGTCGAAGGTGACATGTAAGGAGTGACATGTCAACCTTGGTATATGCTGCAATGCATGTCCCTGCGTATCGCGCTGCTCGGCCTGCTGACGGTCTCCGGGCCCTCCAGCGGCTACGACCTGGCGAAGAAGTTCGAGAAGTCCGTCGCCCACGTGTGGCAGGCCGGGCACAGCCAGATCTATCCGGAGCTCGCCAAGATGACGGCCGACGGGCTCCTGGCGGTCGGGGCCGAGGGCGCGCGCGGGAGGAAGATCTACAGCGTCACCCCGGACGGCCAAGCCGAGCTGCGGCGGTGGCTCCTCGACCACAGCCCGTCCACGACGACGCGCAGCGAAACGGCCCTCCAGTCCTTCCTGGTGCCGTTGCTCGAGCCCGACGAGGCCGTGACGGTCCTGCGCAGGATGAAGACGAGCGCGCAGGCACATCTCGCGGAACTGGAGGAGTTGCGGGCCGCGCGGAACGCGATCGCGGACCCGGCCGGGAGATGGGGCATGTTCGGGGCCTACGCCCTGGACCTCGGCATCCGCCAGACACGCGGCGTCATGGAGTGGGCCGACGACTCGATCGCCGACGTCGAACGGCGATCGGGCACGGCCTGACCGAGTGCACCTAGTCGCAGGACAACACCGGCGGGGCCTTCTGCTGCAGGTCGAACCGCACGTGCGAGAAATGTTTCTCGGCGAGGGTCTTCATGGTCCCGTCCGCGTACATCTCCGCGATGGCGTCCCGTACGACCGCGCAGGTTCGGGCGTCCTTCGGCGGCAACCCGACGGAGTACCGCTGGTCGGTCAGCTTGACCCCGAGCACCGCCAGGTCCATGCCCTGGGCCCGGTCCGCGAACCCGGCGAGGATCAGGTCGTCCCCGGGAACGCCGTCCACACGGCCCTGCGCGAGCAGGTCCATGCAGACCGCGTAGTTCGCCGCCGGCACCCCCTCGACGCCGCCGGCCTCCGCTCCCCCGACCGTCCGCTCGACGACCCGGTAGGCGTCGGTGCCCTGCGGTGCGCACAGGACATGCCCGGCGAGGTCCTTCAGACCGCGGATCCCGGAGTCCTCGCGCACGAGCACGTCGGCGTGGGCGGTGTAGTACGGGCCGGCGAACGTGACGCCGTCCCCCTTGTTCTCGTCGTAGGAGTAGGTGGCCAGCACCATGTCGGCGTCGCCGTTCTTGAGCGCCCCGGTCCGTTCGCTCCTCGCGACCCTGCGGAAGGTGATCCCGCTCGCCGGGACCCCGAGCTTGCCCGCGATGTACGTGGCGACGTCCACCTCGAAGCCGGTGAAGGCCCCGCCGGTTTCGAGGCCGACCCCGGGCAGGTCGCCCTTTACCGCGATGGTCAGCCGATGCGTGCTCCGCGCCTTGTCGATCACGGGCACGAGCGCGGCGGCCGGAGGACCGCTCGTGGAGATGCCGGTGGGATCGGCGCCGCCGCCTCTCTCCGACGCGATCTTGTTGGAGAGCACCACCGCGCCGGTCGCGGCCAGAGCCACCGCCGCCGTGGCGACGGCGATCCATCGTGCCCTGCCGCCCTTCGAACGCGGCCGGGGCCTGCCGCCGTGGCCCCCCGGCGGCGAGCCCGTACGGAACTCGGTCGGAGCGCGGGAACCGGCGGAGGCCGGAGGCCGGGGCCGATCGACGATCGCCGGGCTCCCCCTGAAGATCGCGATCCAGTCGGGGCTCGTCGTCTCGGCCGGCTCCTCCTCGGCGATCGGCGGGGCGGCGGGCTCAGCTATCGGCAGGGCGACGGGTTCGGCGACGGGCAGGGCTACGGGCTCGGCGGTGAGGTCGCGGGTGGATTCCCGGCCGGGGCCGACGTCCGCCGGGCCCGATGGCCTGTCCTGACCGGATCCGCCGCCTGAGTTCACGGTGGCGCCCGCGCTCGCGGCGACGGCGGTCATGCCGGCGTTCTCGGACGCCTCGGGCTCCACCGCCGACAGGACGCCCGTGGACGGGCCCGGCGATTCGGCGTGACCGAGCAGGCGAAGCAGGAGTTGCTCCGCGGTGGGCCTGGACGCGGCCGACTTGGTGAGACATGAATTCACGACGTCACGGATGCGCTCCGGCAAAACGCTCACGTCGATGTCGTGGTTGAGGATGCGGTTCAGCACGGCCGCGATCGACGAGCCGCCGAACACCGCGGTCCCCGTCGCGGCGAACGCCATGGTCGAGCCCCAGGCGAAGACGTCGGCGGGCGGTCCGACCGGCTCACCCGAGATCTGCTCGGGGGCCATGTAGGCGGGCGTCCCGACCGCCCGGCTGGTGACCGTGCCGGTGGAGTCGACGATGCGGGCGATTCCGAAGTCGACCACCCGGGGCCCGTCCTCGGCGATGAGGACGTTGTCGGGCTTGAAGTCCCTGTGCACGATCCCGGCGCGGTGGATCGCGATCAACGCGGTGGCCGTCCCGACCGCGAGACGCTCCAGCGCCGCCCCGTTCAGCGGGCCGTACGACTCGACGGTCTCCCGCAGGGAGCGCCCGTCGATGTACTCGCTCGCGATGTACGGAGTGTCCCCGTCCAGGTCCGCGGCGATGACGCGCGCGGTGCAGAAGCCGGCGACCCGCTGAGCGGCCTTCAGCTCCCGGGCGAAGCGAGACCTCGCGATCGTGTCCCCGCTGAACTTGATGTGCAGCAGTTTGACCGCGGCGCGATCCCCCGCCTCGTTCTCCCCCAGATAGACCACACCCTGGCCGCCCTCGCCGATGCGTCCGGTCAACACGAACGGACCCAGCTGCGTCGGATCACCCCGACCTAGCGGCTCGACCTCCGGCATCCAGGATCCCCACGATTCAGTGAAACGATGTCGAGAAAAACTTTACGTCCCGCCGGGCTCATACTCAGCCCCTCGAGACCGCGCCGTAACCTTCGGTTTTGTGGTGTTTTATGCGACAGAAACCATTGAGGCAGGCCGGAATCATCGTTTAGTTCCTCAATGAATTTGAGCCCGGAACCCGAAAGAGCCGCCCGCAGGCGACCCAGGTCCAGCCCACAGGTCTCCATGTCGAACGGCGGGCCGGCGGCCGCAACCCGCGTGTGCGCACGATCGGCCGGCTGCCACGGCGGAGCTACGCTGTCGTGTCGTGCAGGAGACGCGACTCGACACTGCTCGGATCCAGGCGGCTCGCCGGGTGATCGACCCGATTTTCCTCGACACTCCGCTGTACCGCTGCGAGGCGCTGGAGCCCGGCCTCGGGTGCTCGGTGAGCATCAAGCTCGAAACGGCGAACCCGGTCCGCAGCTTCAAGGCCCGCGGCACCGAGGTGGTCGCGAGCCTGCTCGCCGGCAACGGCCCGCGAGCCGTGGTGTGCGCCAGCGCGGGAAACCTCGGCCAGGCCCTCGCCTGGTCCGGTCGCGGCCGGGGGCTCGACGTCACCGTCGTGGCATCCCGCTTCGCGCCCGCGGCCAAGCTTGATCGCATCCGCGCGCTGGACGCCAGGTTGGAGCTGGTGGACGGCGACTTCGACATGGCTCGCGAGCGGGCGGCGGCCGTCGCGCGGTACGACGGCATCCGGCTGGTCGAAGACAGCCTGGACATCGAGACCTGCGAGGGCGCGGCGACCATCGGCCTGGAACTGGTGAACACCGCTCCGTCGTTCGACGCCGTCCTGATCGCTCTCGGCGGCGGGGCGCTGGCCACCGGTGTGGGTCATGTGGTGAAGGCCTTGGCGCCCGAAGTCGAGGTGATCTGCGTCCAGCCGCTGGGCGCGCCGGCGATGACGCACTCGTGGCGTCAACGGCGCGTCGTCACCACCGAGTCGACCGACACCATCGCTGACGGCGTCGCCGGCCGGCGTCCCATCCCGGCCGTCCTGGACGACCTGCTCCTGGTCGCCGACGACGCCGTCCTGGTCCAGGAGGCGTCGATCGTCGCCGGTATGCGGATGCTCCTCGACCACGCCGGCCTCGTCGTCGAACCGTCGGCCGCGCTCGGCATCGCGGCGATCCTCGAAGACCGTGACCGCTTCGCCGGCCGGCACGTGGTCACCATCGTGTGCGGCGGCAACGTCGACCTGGACGCCTATCACCGCTGGGTCGGCGCGGCTCCCGTCCACCGGTCCTGACAACCCGGCGGGAGGCGGCGCCTGGGCCCGGTCAGGGCCGTCCTGAAGACGTACGGAGACGGCCCGGAGAGCGGAACTGGCCCCTACCTGCGGCTTCGCCGTCAGGTAGGGGCCAGATTCAACTAGAGAGCCATCTTCTTCTTCAGGGAGTGATCTCCAGGGAACGGGACCTGCGGCATCCTCATGCTCATCGCGTTGACCTCGACTCCAAGCCATCAACTCTGGTCGCCGTCCGTCATCGTTGGTCACCTCGGTCCAGACCAACAACATCGTCCAGGCCTTCTGGCCCCACTTCTTCCGAACAGCCATCACGCCACGCATTCCCTAGTCCCACGGTTTCGGCATCAGGATGCACGACAACGATCAGCCGGGCGGCAGGGCTGAGCCCCTGGGAGGTCACGTCGCAGTAGAGCTCGAACTCCAGCCTGCGACTTCTCCACCTGCGCCGATCACGCCGAGTAGCGCCTGACCAGGCAAAATAGCTCTCAACGTCTCCCGTCGACTTCCGACGTTTTACGGCCTCAAACGGAACTGAAACGGAACTGGGGCGTCAACATGTGCCCTGAATGTGCCGCTGATCTGGCGGCAAGGCTGCGTGGTCTGGTTGGGCCGCTGCGTCCGGCTTCTGGGGCGGATCATGCTCGGCAGAGATCGTCACATAGCCAGACGTCCATCTGCCTATGGCCGTCAGGGCGCTTCAGGCGCATCCTGTGAAGTGCGCGGAGTGGCCGGGCGTGGCCGGCATGCTGGGTTCTGGCCGGCGAGGAGGAACGCATGGAAAGCGCGCCGAGCAGGACGGCGATGTTTGCGGCCGTGTCGCGTGGATTGTTTCGCCTGGAGACGGCGTCGCCGTGGGTACTGGACGATGCGCTGGCCCTGGTGCTTGTCGGCCCGGTATGGCAGCAGCTGCGAGACCAGTTCGATCCGCTGTTCCCCGGCCCGGTCCGCAGCGAGTCCCGTGCGGCTGTCTGCACCCGCAGCCGGTACGCCGAGGACCGGCTGGCTGCTGGTGCCTTCACGCAGTACGTGATTCTTGGCGCGGGGCTTGACTCGTTTGCGTGGCGGCGGCCGGATCTGCTCGGCTCGCTGACGGTGTTCGAGGTTGATCACCCTGCCTCTCAGGCCTGGAAGCTCGAGCGGGTCAGGGAGCTCGGCCTGCCGCTCAGCGACTCGCAGGTATTCGTGTCGGTTGATTTCGAGGCCGGACCGGTTCAGGATGTTCTGAGCCCGGCTGGGTTCGACTGGGCGCAGCCGGCGATGTTCTGCTGGACGGGCGTCGCCCCCTATCTGACGGCACAGGCGATCGAGTCGACGTTGCGCACGATCGCGGCGGCTGCTCCCGGGTCTGAGGTGGTGTTCTCCTACCGGGCCGAGGACTGTGCGCTCGACGACGCGGGGACGGAATTCGCCCGTATCTACACGCCGATCGCGGCTTCTGCCGGCGAGCCTCTTCAGCCTGGCTGGCCGGTATCCGAGATCGAGAGGCTGATCAGCCGGTGCGGGCTAAAGGTCGTGGACCACCCCGCACGTGCAGACCTCCAGCAGCGGTACTTCGCCGGCCGTACCGATGGCCTGCGGCCCTATACCTTCGAGACCCTGGTGGCCGCGCGGGTCACCTGAGCGAGCGCAGGCCACGTCGGCAACTTCACCCTCTGCGAGGGTCAGGCGGTGACGGTACGGCAGAGGAGTACAGCAACCTCCAGGGCCTCGGCGTAGCCGCGTCGTGTCCGCTTTGCTCATGCTGGGCGCAGTCCGAGGGTTTCGAGGGTCCGGGTGGCGTCCCGGGCGTGGTGCCTGCAGGCGGCGGCGACGCTGGCGTGCCCGGCCGTTTTCAAGATGCCGATGGCCAGGTTGCGCAGGGCGGCCATGGCCTGGGGTCCGCTGCCGGTGCGGATCTGGGAGGCGTCTTCGTCGTAGCTGACGTCGCGGAGGTGGTGCAGGGCCTCGATCTGGCAGTGGCCGCGCGGATAAGAACGAGAACCGAAAGCAGCCAAAGGCCGGCAGATGACGGCGCGCAGAAGGCCTGCTGTCCATCCCGTCTGCCATCGACCCACCGCGAAGCGGCAGCGGGCCGGCGACAGAGGTGCAAGCCCGGCTTGACGTGTCCCTTCGCCTGTGCGCCTTCCACGGTGATCGGACGCCAACGGACACAGCCGGGCATGCGGCGGCGGAGACGGACTGCTGGGCTCGCCTGGCTCTGAGCGAGTACCTCGGGCATCATGATCCAGGTTTCACCCTGCGTACTTATACCCACCTCATGCCGAGCAGCCAAGAGCACACCCCGGAAGGCCATCGCGGCTGTCTTTGGAGCCGCCCCAAGGGCCTGACGGCCCAGAGACGGCCCAGAGAGGCGAATTGCCCCTACCTAACGGAGAACCCGCAGGTAGGGGCCAGATTCATTTACAGAGCCATCTTCTTCTTCAGGTTCTCGTCCAGAGCGGCGAGGAAGTCCTGGGTGGTCAGCCACTCGGCGTCGCCGCCGACCAGGAGCGCGAGGTCCTTGGTCATCTGACCGCCCTCGACCGTCTCGATGCAGACCTGCTCGAGCTTCTCGGCGAAGTCGATCACCTCGGGCTGGTTGTCGAGCTTGCCGCGGTGCTGCAGGCCGCGGGTCCACGCGAAGATCGAGGCGATCGGGTTCGTGGAGGTCGGCTTGCCCTGCTGGTGCTGGCGGAAGTGCCGGGTCACCGTGCCGTGGGCGGCCTCGGCCTCGACGGTCTGGCCGTCCGGCGTCATGAGAACGCTGGTCATCAGGCCGAGCGAACCGAAGCCCTGGGCGACCGTGTCGGACTGGACGTCGCCGTCGTAGTTCTTCGCCGCCCAGACGTACCCGCCTTCCCACTTCAGGGACGCGGCGACCATGTCGTCGATCAGGCGGTGCTCGTAGGTGATGCCGGCGGCCTCGAAGTCGGCCTTGAACTCGCTCTCGAAGACCTCGGCGAAGATGTCCTTGAAGCGGCCGTCGTAGGCCTTCAGGATCGTGTTCTTCGTCGACAGGTAGACCGGGTAGTTGCGGGCCAGGCCGTACCGCATCGAGGCGCGGGCGAAGTCGCGGATGGACTCGTCCAGGTTGTACATGGCCAGCGCGACGCCGCTGCCGGGGAAGTCGAAGACGTTGAGCTCGATCGGCTCGTCGCCGTCCTTCGGCGTGAACGTCAGCGTGAGCGTGCCCTCGCCGGGGATCTTCAGGTCGGTGGCGCGGTACTGGTCGCCGAAGGCGTGACGGCCGACGATGATCGGCTTCGTCCAGCCGGGCACGAGCCGAGGCACGTTCGACATGATGATCGGCTCACGGAAGATCACACCACCGAGGATGTTGCGGATGGTCCCGTTCGGGGACTTCCACATCTTCTTGAGGCCGAACTCCTCGACCCGGGCCTCGTCCGGCGTGATCGTCGCACACTTCACGCCGACGCCGTACTTCTTGATCGCGAGAGCGGAGTCGATCGTGACCTGGTCGTCGGTGGCGTCCCGGTGCTCGATGCCGAGGTCGTAGTACTTCAGGTCGACGTCCAGGTAGGGCAGGATCAACTGGTCCTTGATGAACTGCCAGATGATCCGGGTCATCTCGTCGCCGTCAAGCTCGACGACCGGACCCGCTACCTTGATCTTGGGCATGCGTGGGGTTCCCCTTCTGAACTAACTCGGCCATACAGTCCTTATGAGGCTCACTGGCCGTTGAGGCTATCGGACGGGCGTGTTGCGCCCGTGACTAGGTGTTGTGCAGCTTGAGCAGCAGACTGAGCGACCCGCCCACGAGGGCGAGCCCGATGACGGCGAGCACGACCACGTCCGTCTTCTTGGTCCGCACCGCCAATGCCCCGGCCCGCTCCTCGGAGAGGACCAGTCGTACGGCCGAGCCCACCAGCAGGGTGGCTCCCATGATCACACCGCCGACCCAGGGGGCTCCGCCGAAGCCGACCACCCCGAGGCCGGCGGCCGCGCCCACCACCACCAGCAGGTACGACCCCCAGGCCGTGCCGTTGTCTCGCTTCTTCACGTTGTCGCACTCATCGCTCGTCGATCGGAGCCCACTTCTGGTCGCGCTCACCGATGTACTCGCTGTCCGGCCGGATCAGGCGGTTGTCGGCGTGTTGCTCGATCACGTGGGCGGTCCACCCGGACATCCTGCTCACCGAGAACACCGGCGTGAACAGATCCGTCGGGATGCCAAGGTAGTGGTAGACGGTCGCGGCGTAGAAGTCGACGTTGGGATACAGGCCCTTCTCCGCGAAGACGACCTCCTCCATCTCCTTGGACATGCGGTAGAACGTGTCGTCTCCGGACGCCTCGCCGAGTTCCTGCGACATCCGCCGGAGATGCGTCGCCCGCGGGTCCTCGGTCTTGTACACGCGGTGCCCGAATCCCATGATCTTCTCGCCCGCGGCCAGCTTGTCCCGTACCGCCTGGGCCACCCCCTCGGGGTCCAGCCCTTCCAGCGTACGCATGACCTGCTCGTTGGCTCCGCCGTGGAGGGGGCCCTTCAGGGTGCCGATGGCCGCGACGATCGCCGAGTGCATGTCCGACAGGGTGGCGGCGCACACGCGAGCGGCGAACGTGGAGGCGTTCATCGTGTGGTCGGCGTGCAGCACGAGGCAGGCGTCGAAGATCGCCACCTCGCGCGGGGACGGGTCCCGCCCGGTGATCTGCCGCAGGAAGTTGGCGGCGACGCTCAGCTCGGGATCGGGATCGAGTACGGCGCCGCCCGTCCGTGCGGCGTGGTACCTGGCCACCAGGATCGGCTGCTGCGCCGTCAGGCGGGCGGCCTTGCGGCGGTTGGCCTCCGGTGCGTTGGAGTCCTTCTCCGGGTCCTCGGCGCCGCTCAGCGAGACCAGAGTCCGCAGTGCCTCCATGGGCCCCTGCTTCTCGGCGATCTCGGGGATGTTGCTCTCGACGAGCGCCCCCAGCGTCCGGCCCCTGACCAGTTCGGCGCCGTAGTCGGCCAGTTGCGCGCGAGTCGGCAGCGAGCCGTGCTGGAGCAGATGGGCGGTCTCTTCGAAGGTCGTGCGGCCGGTCAGGTCGTGGATGTCGTAGCCACGGTAGAAGAGGCGACCGGCCTTGCCGTCGATGTCGCTGAGCGCTGTGGACGCGGCGACGACGTCGGCGAGGCCTTTGGTGGGCTTGTCCGCCATAACTGTTTCCTCCGCTTATCTTGGCCCGAAGTCTACCCGTGAGCAGGTAAACCGCTTCACAGAGGTCCAGACCAATTTCAAGAAGGATTCTCCTTCTGGCAAAGGCGATTCCCCATCGCCACGTTTGGGTAAGCCGGAGCTGTAGCGAAAGTAACGGCGGGCTACCTGGGGAGGAACTGCCGTGGAGGGGCCGTTCATTCGGATCGAGGACAGCGGTGAGGTCGTCCCGCTCCGTCCCGAGGTCACCACGATCGGCCGAGGCCGCGGCGTGGACATCCGGTTGACCGATCCGAGCGTGTCCCGTCTGCACGCCGAATTCGTCCGCCGAGGGCCCTACCTGTACGTCGTCGACCTGGGCCTGTCCCGCAACGGCACCCGGGTGAACGGCAGGCCGATCGCCAGGAGGGTGCTCGACGACGGCGACGTCGTGTCCTTCGGAGCGGCTCGCGCACGGGTCGGCGGCATCCCGCGCGAGGACTTCGCGCCCGAGGTCGAGCTCCGCAGGGCCGCGGCGCCCGAGCTGACCCGTCGTGAGGTCGACGTCCTGACCTCCCTGTGCCGTCCCGCCCTCTCGGACGAGGCCTTCGTGGCCCCCGCGACGGCACGGGAGATCGCCGACGACCTCGTGGTGACGGAGGCGGCGGTCAAACAGCACCTGTTGCGGCTCTACCAGAAGTTCCGCATCCCGGAGGGCACCAACCGGCGGACGCGGCTGGCCAACGAGGTCGTGGCCCTCGGCCTGGTCCGCCCCACCCCGGTCGTGCCTCCACAGCGGGCGACCGGAACGGCCGAATCGCCCCCGCAGACGGCCAACCGCCGCGCCTCGTAGCCACCGTTCTCGCGCGACCGATCGTCCCGGCGCGATGAGGATGGACTTGAGGCGACAACGGAGGGATGTCAGCGGGTGAGGCACCAGGTGGCGAACTGGCTGGGGCAATCGTCCGAGTTCTCCTTCTGGGAATGTCGAGGCCGGCTACCTGCCCGAGGATCACTCTCGCCACCTGGTGTTCCTCTTCCTCTCCGAGCAGTGGGTCCGCTACGACCAGGCCGATCCGGACGGAAGTCTCCTCCGCGAGTACTGTGCCGGCCGCACGGGGGACCATGGGTCCTGGTACGAGCACAAGCGGATCATGGCGGTGGCGACGCGCAACGACCGCCTTGATCCGTGGCCACGCCCGTCCGCCCCTCCGGCGCGAAGTGGTCCCACACCCGGGCCCTCCATCGGCAGTTGGCCCACAAGCCCGGGAGTCGTCGGACACGACGGGGGCTTCGGGCATGACGGGGGCGGCGGGCACGGCAGCGGCAGCGGGCATGGCGGTTTCGGCCACTTCTGATGGCCGGAGTCCGGGGCAATCTCCCTGGAGAGCAGGGGTGCGGTTGCTAGCGTGGAGAACATGACAGCCGAGGTCCGGAGTGAAGAGATGACAGACCCGCAGATTCCCGGCTGGCTGTTCCCACCGCCTGGAGGGTTCACGGCCGACGACCTCGATCACCTTCCGGATTTGCCTGCACACACAGAGTTGGTGGATGGAAGCTTGGTCTTCGTGAGTCCCCAGGCTTCCTTTCACGGACTGATCATCACTGTGCTCGAAAACGGATTGCGCAGGACCGTGCCCGCCGATCTCCGGGTACGTCGGGAGATGAGTGTGATCCTGGGGCTTCGCCAGCGACCGGAACCGGACGTCGTCGTCATCCGCGCGACCGCAGACCTGGGGCCGGACGTCACCGCCTATCAGGCCGCCGAGGCCGTTCTCACCGTCGAGGTCGTCAGCCCGGATTCAGAGACACGTGACCGGGAGCGAAAGCCTCAGCTCTACGCCGCGGCCGGGATCCGTCACTTCTGGCGGGTCGAGCAGAACGACGGACTGCCGACGGTGTACGTCTACGAACTGGACCCGGCCACCGGCGCCTACGCACTGATGGGGATCCACCACGACAAGTTGCGACTCTCGGTCCCCTTCGAGATCGACATCGATCTCACGGAGATCGACGCGCTCTGAGGGGAGACGCGTCAGCCCTGCGAGGACGGTGAGATCACACGTCCCAGCGCGGCGAGGAACGCGTCAGGATCGAGCACCGCGACCAGGTAGCGTTCCCCTCCACTGCCGCCGAAGACGACCTCGCGCATTCCCATCGGCACGCCCGAGGCCCCACCCAGCAGGCGAGGCGGCCTGCCCGAGTCCGGCGACTCGAGGGTGAGGCCGGCGACCGGTAACGAGTCCCGGCCGACACGGAGAGTCTGCGGCGTCAGGGTGATCGTGTGATAGCGGCGCTTGCTGTACGACACCAGTCCCGGAATGGAGAAGACGGCGAAGAACAACGGGCCGAGGACGAGCAGCGCGTCGAGAGGGACTTCGCCGGTGCGCGACCAGTGATCCCAGAAGCTCCACACCATGACGACGGCCCAGATCGCCCAGGGGATGCCGAACCACAGTTTCAGCTTGCCGGGGCGTTCGCGGTACACCACATCCGTGTCAGACATCAGCCTTGCCGTTGTTGAGGAATGAGAGGACTCCGGAGACGGCCGACTGCGTGATCGTCAATCCGGTCCTGTCCGCCCCCTGCAGGACCAGAGCCAGCGCGAGATCGCTCGCGTCGGCCGCGGGCAGGACGGTGACTCCGACCTTCGACGACACGAAGGGGCTGCTCAGCCGTACCAGCGGGCCGCGTTCCCGGTCACGCAACTCCTCCTCGGCGACGGCGACGCTGAGGTAGGTGTAGTCCCGGTCATCCAGCCTGATGCCGATGCCGCGACCCTTCTTGCCGAGGGAACGCCGGTTCTGGCTGAGGACGGCGGGGAGTCCGCCCACGCTGATCCGCGTGCGCTCGTCCACGGCGATCAGCCCCTGCCTCGTCTCATCGGGATGGGAGACGGACGCCTCGGGCAGCCCCGTCGCGGCGAGTGCCGCCAACCGGGAAACGGTGCCGACCGTGACGGTCACCTCCCCGTACGGCCCCGCCGTACCGGTCAGGACGAGATGGGTGGTCCGCATCTCGGCGGGACGAGTAGGCGTTCGCCGCGCCAGATCGAACGTGAACCCGGACATCTCACGTCACCTTTCGACGGGGACGGGCAGGTCCGCGGTGTCGGGCAGGAGGTCGGTGATCAGCTCCCACACCTGCCGCACATCGGTGTAGACCAACCTGAGGTCGCTGTCGGGGGTGACCGTCCCGGGGCCGATCGGCTCGGCCGGCAGCTCGCGCACCCAGTAGCCGAGAGGGCCGCAGTCGAGGACGGCGATGCCGCGGATGTCGGTGCCCTTGCCCTCCCGGTTGTCCCAGGCGACGGTCATCCGCCAGTTGCCGTTGAGCTGGAGCAGCAGATGTGTGAAGACGGTCAGCTCGGGATCGGCGAGCCCGGCCTCGGAGAACAGCGCGCGCAGCCGCTCGGCCGCCTCCACCACGTCATCGCTGTCCAGCTCGGCCAGGGCGGTGAAGCCGGCGTCCATCACGCCGATCTTCGTGGTGACGACCGGCGCCACGGGCGGCTTGGCCTCCTTGTCGCGCAGTCCGACGATCCGGGCCAGCGACCACACCAGCGTGCTGAGGTCGGTGCGGACGTACTCGGACTCGGTCTCGCCCGGCCACGTCTCGTACGTGTAGCAGGCGTCGTTGCCGATGACCGCGCCGTGGCTGGTCAGCCCATGCGCTCCGGTGATCTCGATCACGACGAGCACGATCGGCTCGGCGAGCGCGCCCGTGAGGCCGGCGAGCTCCGGGAGGACGGCGTCGTCGTCGCTGACGAGCCCGGCTTCACGCAGCTCGTCACGAGCTGCCACGAGGTCGGAGGTGACGCGCTTCCCGTCGTACAGGCAGCCCAGCACGCCCAGGTGGGCCGGGCCGAGCCGGAAACGGTCACGTGCGCTGTCGAAGGACGGCATTGGTTGATCTTCCTGCCTGCGCTAGCCGAACGGATTGAGACTCTTGAAAACCTTCTTGGCGCCGTCGCCGACCTTCTTGGCTCCGTCGCCGATCGCGTCGCCCACCTTCTTCGCGCCCGCCTTGACGTCGTCCCAGTGCTCGACGACCTTCGCGCCGACGTACACGGCTCCGAAGACGACGGTAGCGCCGATGGTGACGGGATTGGGGCAGACCATGGCGGCGGTGAGGGAGGCGTTGAAGCCGAGTTCGGCGACGTCGGCGACATAGCCCGCGCCGTTGCGTTTGAAGGCGGTTACAGGATTGCCCTGCGAGATCACGTTGGCGCCGCTGTAGAGGGTGGAGGCGACGCCGCCCACGACCCCGAGTGTCCGGAAGGCGCCCGCGGTCTTGGCGACCATCCCCAGCCTGCCGACCGTCCCCAGCCGGGCGAGGGCCGCCGGTTCCACCCTGAGAACCTGGGCCGCGGCCTCCAGCTTCGAGGGGTTCGCGGTGGAGGCCCAGACCTTGAGCAGGTTGGCCTGGCCGGAAACGCTCACGACCTGGCCGGAGTGGGTGGTGCCCGCGAGCACGGAAGCGAGCTTGTTGCTGCCGAACGCCAGGTCGAGGAGGCTGTTCACACGAGCGCCGAGAAGGGCCCTGCCCGCGTTCGCCGCCCGGGCGACCTGGTCCATCTCCGTGTATTCGGGAAGCATGGCCGCGAAGTCGCGGTAGAGGCTGCTCTTCATGAACAGCTGGCGGGTGAGGCCGGCGATGCCGGTGCCCGGCGAAACGGCGGATCGGGTCTGCAGAGCCCATCGCCCGCCGGTCAACTTGCTGGTGATCGGCCGCCAGGCATAGTTGTTCAGCAGGAGCCGGCTGAGCGACGTGGCCTGGGCGGTGACGAGCGGCGCCGTCGTGGTCACCCCTCGGACGTCACCGGCGATCTCGAGCACCTGCGCGACCGTCGCCTCGTGCGGCTTGAGATCAGGGATGATCTTGGTGATGGCCCCGGCCTCGAGCCGCTTCAGGTAGTCGTCCAGCGACTCACCGGGCTTGCGCCCGAACATGACGTTGCCGGTCTTGTTCGCCCAGTCCGCGACCGTGTTGATGTAGATCAGCGTGGTCGGGTCCAGCTTGTCGCCACCCGCGGCGATCTCGAGCGGAGAGAATCCCGCCCATGCGAGCCCGGAGAAGGGGTCACCCGTCGTCAGCCGGAGGAGGGCGGCGCGTTTTGTCAGGTCCTTGGCACTGTCGCTTCCCCAACGGGGCATTTCCCGCAACGAATTGAGGAATTGGGATGCCTGCAGGGACGACGCGCGTTTGAACATCTCGTCCGTGGAGGTGTTGAGGTCGGCCATCAGGCCGGCAAGGCGCTCGAGTTGGTCGGGCTTGAAACCGCGCTTGTCATCTCCACCCACGAGCGGCGAGTGTACATGTAACTTATCGGCTAATTGTGTGCTTTAACGGAGGAGGTAGTGTGCCGCCGCCCGAGGTGGAGGAGCTCAAGAGCAGGGCCCTCAAAATCCACAAATTAGCCGATGAAGTGGAGAAACTCGCGAATACGGTGCATACCGAGGCCGCCAAGATGGACTGGTCCGGCCCGTTGACCGACCGGGTGCGCGGCGAGATCAGAACATGGAAGACACGCTGCGGGACCGCGGCGACCCTTCTCCGCGAGGAAGCCGACCGGCTGAACGCCGAGGCGCGCGACATGACGAAACCCTGAGAAGGCCCGGCCAGGCTCTTCGTGCCCTTCCCGCCCGCTCGCCGCGGAAGACCACGGCGAGCGCGTCAGGCACGTCAGGCGTCAGGCACGTCAGGCGTCAGGCGCGTCAGGCGTCAGGCGGCGATCAGAGCCGCTCGGCGGCCTCGACCACGTTGACCAGCAACATCGCCCGCGTCATCGGGCCTACGCCCCCGGGGTTGGGGGCGACGAACCCCGCGACCTCCCTGACGTCCTGCGCCACGTCGCCGGCGAGCTTGCCGTCCACGCGCGAGACGCCCACGTCGAGGACCGCGGCGCCGGGCTTCACCATCTCCGCGCTGACCAGGCCGGGCACGCCCGCGGCGGCCACGACGATGTCGGCGTCGCGCACGTGCGCGGCCAGATCCCGCGTACCGGTGTGGCAGAGGGTCACCGTGGCGTTCTCCGACCGGCGGGTGAGCAGCAGGCCGAGCGGGCGGCCCACCGTGATGCCGCGCCCGACCACCACGACCTCGGCGCCCTTGATCGGCACGCCGTACTCCCGGAGCAGCACCACGATGCCGCGCGGGGTGCACGGGAGGGGGGCGTCGACCATGTGCACGAGCCTGCCCAGGTTGATCGGGTGCAGACCGTCGGCGTCCTTCTCCGGGTCCATCCGCTCGATCAGCGCCTGGGTGTCCAGGTGGCGGGGCAGCGGGAGCTGGACGATGTACCCGGTGCAGGCCGGGTCGGCGTTCAACTCGTCGATCGCGGCCTCGACCTCGGCCTGCGTCGCCGTGGCGGGCAGATCCTTGCGGATCGAGGCGATGCCGACCTCGGCGCAGTCGCGGTGCTTGCCCGCGACGTAGATCTGGCTTCCCGGGTCGTCACCGACGAGGATCGTGCCGAGGCCCGGCGTCACGCCCTTCGCCGCCAGCGACTTGACCCGCTCCGTCAACTCGCCCTTGATCTTGGCCGCCGTGGCCTTGCCGTCCAGAATCTGCGCGCTCATGACTGGTCATCCTTCCATGTGTACGTTTGGGTGCCTTCGCGGCGCTCGTGCCGTTCGGCGCCTCAGTGGAAGAAGTGACGCGTCCCCGTGAAGTAGAGCGTGATGCCCGCGGCCTCGGCCGCGGCGATGACCTCCTCGTCGCGGACGGACCCGCCCGGCTCGACGATCGCCTTCACCCCGGCCTCCGCCAGGACCTCCAGGCCGTCCGCGAACGGGAAGAACGCGTCCGACGCCCCGACCGAGCCGCGGGCGCGCTCACCTGCCCGGCTGACGGCCAGCCTCGCGGAGTCGACCCGGTTGACCTGACCCATCCCGACGCCCACGGTCGCGCCGCCGGACGCCAGCAGGATGGCGTTGGACTTCACCGAACGGCAGGCCCTCCAGGCGAACGCCAGGTCCGCCAGCACCTCGGGTGAGGCCGCCGAGCCCGCCCTGAGCTCCCAGGTCGCGGGGTCGTCGCCCGCGGCGTCCACCCGGTCGACGGTCTGGACGAGCAGGCCGCCGTCGATCCGGCGGAACTCGGCCGCGTTCGCCGGCCCGGACGGGCACACGAGGAGCCTGATGTTCTTCTTCTCCGTCAGGACCGCCACGGCCTCGGGGGCGAACGACGGGGCCACGACGACCTCGGTGAAGATCGGCGCGATCTGCCCGGCCAGCTCACCGGTCACCTCGCGGTTGACGGCGATCACACCGCCGTACGCCGAGACGGGGTCGCACTCGTGCGCCTTCCGGTGCGCCTCTGCCACGTCGGCGCCCACCGCGATGCCGCAGGGGTTGGCGTGCTTGATGATCGCCACGCAGGGGTCCGCGAAGTCCCACGCCGCCCGCCACGCGGCGTCGGCGTCCACGTAGTTGTTGTAGGACATCTCCTTGCCGTGCAACTGCTCGGCGTTGGCGAGGCCGCCGGCCTGCCCGGAGTAGAGGGCGGCCGCCTGGTGCGGGTTCTCCCCGTACCGGAGGGCCGTCTTGCGCTTCCAGGTCGCGCCCATGAACGACGGCCACCGGTCGTCGTCGGCCGCGTAACCGTTGGCGAACCACGAGGCCACGGCCACGTCGTACGAGGCGGTGTGCGCGTAGGCGGCCGCCGCGAGCCGCCGCCGGTCGGCCGTCGTGAAGCCGCCTTCACCGACCGCGGCGAGCACCTCGCCGTAGGCCGAGGGGTCGACGACCACGGCCACCGTGTTGTGGTTCTTGGCGGCCGCCCGGATCATGGCCGGACCGCCGATGTCGATCTGCTCGACGCACTCCGCGTCGGAGGCGCCGGACGCGACCGTCTCAGCGAACGGGTAAAGATTCACCACCGCGAGCTGGAACGGCTCGATCTCGAGCTCTTCGAGCTGCTTGACGTGCGAGGGGTTCTCCCCGTCGGCGAGCAGGCCCGCGTGGACGCGGGGGTGCAGGGTCTTGACCCGGCCGTCCAGGCACTCGGGGAAGCCGGTCAGGGACTCCACCTTCGTCACCGGCACGCCGAACGAGGCGATCGCGGCGGCGGTGCCACCGGTCGAGACGATCTCCACGCCCGCGGCCTCGAGTCCTCGGGCCAGCTCCTCCAGCCCCGTCTTGTCGTATACCGCGATGAGCGCGCGCCGGATGGCGATGCGGGTCACTTCCTGGTCCTCCCTCATTGCTGGGAGTGGCTGGTCTCAGCCGGCTCCCCTACAGCCTTACCTGTCCTCATGAGCGGCTTGCCGCCCGGCCGAGACGGACCGTGCGGCCGGACACCGTCCAGCCGTCTCTGGCCATGCGCCCGACGATCTCGACCAGCAGCCTTCGCTCGACGGTCTTGATCCGCTCGTGGAGCGACTCCTCGTCGTCCCCGTCCTGTACGGCCACGGCCTCCTGGGCGATCACCGGGCCGGTGTCCACTCCCGCGTCCACCAGATGCACGGTGCAGCCGGTGACGCGGACGCCGTACGACAGCGCCTCGCGCACGGCGTGCGCGCCCTGGAAGGCGGGCAGCAGCGCCGGATGCGTGTTCACCACGGAGAACGACCCCAGGACGCGCGGCCCGAGAATCTTCATGAAACCCGCGGAGACGACCAGGTCGGGCTTGAACTCGGCGATCTGCGCGGTGAGCGCCTCGTCCCACTTCTCGCGGGTGGCGTGATCGCCCACCTTCTGGACGAACGTCGGCACGTCCGCCCGCTCAGCCCGCGTGAGTCCCTCGATGCCGTCACGATCGGCGCCGACGGCGACCACGCGTGCACCGAACGCCTCGTCGGCCGAGGCGTCGAGCAGCGCTTGTAGGTTGGTCCCCGAACCGGAGACGAGGACCACGAGCCGGAAGGACAGGATGGAACTCCTTCATGTGCGGGCTTCGTTTTGCGGATGACGCCGAAGAGATGATTGCTTAGACGCGTACGAGCGCGGAGGGTGATGACCCTCGACGCAGGACAAAGGGTATCGGGCCCCGGTCACCACGACCCACGACGGTCGAGGTGCGGCGCAACGTGAGGCGAGGAGACTGTGACAACACCCATCCAGATGTCCATGCCGGAGATGGGCGGCCGGAGGGCACTCGGTCTCGCCCTCATGGCGTTGGTCTTCTCTCTGTACCTGCCCGCGGGCGGGTTGGTCCTGGCCTTGTTCGGTCTCGTCATCGCCATCCGAGATCTGCGCGTCCTGCACCGGAAGAAGCAGCGGACCGGAATGGCGACGAGCGCCGTCGTGATCTCCTCCGTCGCCCTGCTGTTCGGAGGTTTCGCCCTGGCCGGCCAGCTGTACTTCTCCGCGGAGATCTCGGCCTACGGCGAGTGCAGCAAGGGCGCGGGCACCGTCGAGGCTCGGCAGGACTGCTCCAACCAGTTCAAGCGGGCGATCGAGCAGAAGATCGGCGTCGCCTGGCCGTCCGACATCCCGTTCCCGGCATAGCCGCTGATGCAACCGGTGATGTAGCCGCTGATGCAGTCGCTCCAGGCGCGCCCGATCGGGCGCGCCTGGACCTGCGGGGTCGCCGGCGGTGGCGGCCGTCACTCGTCGTCGCGGTCCCAGGCATACGGATCGACGTAGATGACGTGCCCGCCACGATCATCGGACTCGTCCACGATGTCCTTGCGCGGGGGACGCGGCTCGCTCCGTCGCGGAGCCTTACCGCCCTGCGAGGGCTGAGGGGGTCTCGGTTCACCCGGGCGGGTTTCGCCGGGCCCCATCCCGTCGAACGTCTCCGCCGTGGCGGCCGCGTGCTCGTCGGTCCAGTCGTCCTTGATCACCGGAATCGGCTGGGTGTCGGACTCGGTCGCGTCGAGCCAGTGGCCGGGCAGGACACGCGGATTCCGATCGGCCAGCCGTACCCGGCTCGCCGCCTTGGCGATGACCGCGCCCGCCTTGCGGACGGGCTCGGGCGCGGCCGCGGGCCTGCGGGAGATCAGCCACCAGTTCGCTATCCCGGCGGAGATGCCGGCCGCCACGCCGACCTCCAGCGTGACGGACAGCGCCACCTCCCACGGAGACGGCCCGACGGCCGACAGCCTGGCACCGCCCAGCGGTCCGCCTGACAGAGCGGCGAGCAGACCCGCCATGGCCCCGGTGCTCAGCCCGCAGACGAACCCCCACAGAGGCGCCACCTCGATCGTCGGCGTCGGCGCGATGCGCGCCATCACGACGCCCGCCACCGTCCCCGCCGCGAACGGGACCGCGATCACCGCCATCACCCAGGCGGGCGAGGCCCCGGGCGCGGGGAGCGCGCCCAGCAACGGCAGCGAGGGCACGGCGCCGAGTTTGACGCCCGTCGGCGCCACCAGCGTCCCGGCGCCGAGGGCGAATCCCGGCCCGGAGATGTACGCCATGCCCCAGACGACGGCGTTGAACAGGTAGAGGCCCTCGACGAGGAAGAGCAGCAGCCCGCCGACGAACCCCGGGGCGAGGACTCCGGACAGCTCATGGATCTGCCGGAAGTTCACCACGATGGCACCCAGCACCAGCAGGGCCCCTGCGGCGAGCAGTATCGAAACGGCGACGGCGGTGGCGGCGACGACCGAGCGCGGACGCTCCGGCAGCAGGCGCAACATCGACTTCCACGGCCCGATCGTGCGGGCGGTGGCGAGCGACCCGGCGACGAAGGCGAGCACGACGTGGCTGACGAGCGCCTCTCCCAGGAACGGCTGCGTCACCTGGTTGCGCGCGACGAGCGCGATCATCCCCGCGAGCAGCGAGTAGGGCGCGGCGAGCGAGATGCCGGCCTGCGCGATCAGCACGAGTTGCGCACGCCGCCGGGCGTTCTCCGCGTCGCGCGGCGTGCCCTTCGGGAGCCTGGCCGGCATGCGCAGTCGCAGGTCGGCGTCTCGTGCCATCCACAGACCTGCCCGGTAGAGCAGCACCCCGGGAAGGATCATCAGGCCCAGCGGCAGCAGGCCGACCCGTCCCCCGGGGATGGCGAAGCCGGCGTGGTGGGCGGCGAGCCAGAGCTGGCATGCCGTACGGAAGACACCGGGAAGCCCGTCACCGAAGGCGCTGAGCGGCGCGGCGATCCAGCCGACGAGCGTGAGGGTGGTGAGGACGGCGAGGCCGGCCCCGAGCGTCCAGACGGCGGCGAGCATGCCGGAGACGGGCAGGGGACGCCGGGTCTCGTCGTCATCGTTTTGGGGCCCGCGGCCGAGGACGGCACGGGGGGCGGTCCGAAGTTGGTCGAGAAGCGCCGTCACGCTACCCCATGCTCCCAGCCCGCCCCCTCATTTCCCCGCCGCCACGCCGCACCACCCACCAAAACCCCCAACCCGCAGCCCCCCTCCGGCGTGATCATGCACACATTCGCGATCAGCCCTCTTGACCTGCCCAAACACTTCGCGTGATCATGCACAGGCTCGCAAATATGGGCCCCGACCTGCCCATTCACAATTCGTGATCATGCACACATTCGCGGACAGCGTCTTTGATCTGCGCCAGACATGTTCGTGACCATGCACCTCAAAGAGAGATGCATGGTCACGAATGACGAAACCGCAGGCCAGAGGAGCTGCCACAGATTCCGCGCATGATCACGAAGTGGATTCGCGCAGGCCAGGCGGCATGATCCCGAACCTGTGCATGATCACGCACAGCAACGGGGCTGGTCAGGTGATACAGCGCCGAATCTGTGCATGATCACGAACGAGGTTGGGGCCGGTCGGAGGGCCTGATCACGAATGTGTGCATGATCACGGCCGGTGGGGGGTGGGTGGGCTCAGAGGGACTGCATGACCTCGCGCATGAGGCGGGCGGTCTCGCTGGGGGTCTTGCCGACGCGGACGCCGACCTTCTCCAGCGCTTCCTTCTTGGCCTGGGCCGTACCGGCCGAACCGGACACGATCGCGCCCGCGTGACCCATGGTCTTGCCCTCGGGCGCGGTGAACCCCGCCACGTAGGCCACGACCGGCTTGGTCACGTGCTGCTCGATGTAGGCCGCCGCCCGCTCCTCGGCGTCGCCGCCGATCTCACCGATCATCACGATCGCGTCGGTGCCCGGGTCGTCCTGGAACGCCTGCAGCGCATCGATGTGCGTCGTCCCGATGACCGGGTCGCCGCCGATGCCCACCGCCGTCGAGAAACCGATGTCCCGCAGCTCGTACATGAGCTGGTAGGTCAGCGTGCCCGACTTCGACACCAGGCCGATACGGCCGGGCGTGGTGATGTCGGCGGGGATGATGCCCGCGTTCGAGGCGCCGGGCGAGGCGATGCCGGGGCAGTTCGGCCCGATGACGCGGGTCTTGTTGCCCTTGGCCACGGCGTACGCCCAGAACTCGGTGGTGTCGTGGACGGGAACGCCCTCGGTGATCACCACGCAGAGCGGGATCTCGGCGTCGATGGCCTCCTTGACGGCGTCCTTGGTGAAGGCCGGCGGCACGAAGACGACCGAAACGTCGGCACCGGTCGAGGAGACGGCCTCGGCGACCGTGCCGAAGACGGGCAGGCCCTCGTGGACGGTCCCGGCCTTGCGGGCGTTGACGCCGCCCACGACCCGGGCGCCCGAGGCGAGCATGCGGCGGGTGTGCTTGGTGCCCTCCCCGCCGGTCATGCCCTGAACAATGATCTTGCTGTCGGCAGTGAGCCAGATAGCCATTACGCACCTACCGTGGCGAGCTCGGCGGCACGCTGGGCCGCATCGTCCATCGTGTCCACCAGCTCGACGCCGGGCAGGCCGGCGTCGGCCAGAATCTGCCGCCCGAGAGCGGCGTTGTTGCCGTCCAGCCGGACGACCAGCGGGCGGGTCACAGCCTCGCCGCGGCCCTCGAGCAGCTGGAAGGCCGAGACGATGCCGTTGGCGACGGCGTCGCAGGCGGTGATGCCGCCGAAGACGTTGACGAAGACCGACTTGACCGAGGGGTCGGACAGGATGATCTCCAGGCCGTTGGCCATGACCTCGGCCGAGGCGCCACCGCCGATATCGAGGAAGTTGGCGGGCTTGGGCCGGCCGGAGTAGGCCTCGCCTGCGTACGCCACCACGTCGAGCGTGGACATGACCAGGCCGGCTCCGTTGCCGATGATGCCGACCGTGCCGTCGAGCTTGACGTAGTTGAGGTGCTTCTCCTTGGCCTTCGCCTCGAGCGGGTCCTCGGCGGCCTTGTCGACGTAGGCCACGTGCTCGGGCTGGCGGAAGTTCGCGTTGTCGTCCAGGGTGACCTTGCCGTCGAGGGCCTTCACCTGGCCGTCGGCCGACAGGATCATCGGGTTGACCTCGACCAGCGAGGCGTCCTCGTCGACGAACACGGCCCAGAGCTTCTCGATGAGCTCCGCGGCGCCGTCGAGCGACTGCGGCGGCAGGCCGCCGGCCTGAGCGATCTCGCGGGCCGTGGCGCGGTCGATGCCGTCGAGGGAGCTCACCGGCACCTTGGCGACCTTCTCCGGCGCGGTGTGGGCCACCTCCTCGATGTCCATTCCGCCGGACGCGGAGCAGATTGCAAGGAAGGTCCGGTTCGCCCGGTCAAGGAGGAAGGAGAAGTAGTACTCCTCCGCGATCTGGCTGGCCTCCTCGATCAGGACCTTGTGGACCGTGTGGCCCTTGATGTCCATTCCGAGGATCTGGGTCGCCTTCTGGTACGCGTCTTCCGCGTCGTCGGCGACCTTGACGCCGCCCGCCTTGCCGCGCCCGCCGGTCTTGACCTGAGCCTTGACGACGACCTTGCCGGTCAGCTGCTCGGCGGCCGCGCGCGCCTCCTCCACGGTGTGCGCGACGATGCCGCGTGGCACCGGGATGCCGTACTCCGCGAAGAGCTCCTTCGCCTGATGTTCGAACAGGTCCACGAGGGTCCGTCCCTTTTGATGTCGAGGCCAGGCGCCGTCGCTGCCGCCCGGCGATTCCGCCCATGAAGCCTAGCCTTAGCCGGGACCGCGCCACATCATCGGGTCCATGTCGCACCTTGCCCCGGACAGGGAATTACGGCAGTGTTGGGCAAAATATCTCAAACCGATGCAGGCACTGCCGTACGGACCCAGTCGACGATTTCCTGGGTCGTGGCACCGGGTGTGAAGATCTTCGCCACGCCCATCTTGTGAAGCTCGGGCATGTCGGCCTCGGGGATGATGCCGCCGCCGAACACCACGATGTCCTCGGCACCCTTTTCGCGCAGGATCTCGATGAGCCGCGCGAACAACGTCATGTGGGCGCCGGAGAGGATCGACAGGCCGATGGCCGCCGCGTCCTCCTGGATCGCCGCCTGCACGATCTGCTCCGGAGTCTGGTGGAGCCCGGTGTAGACGACCTCCATGCCGGCGTCGCGAAGGGCCCTCGCCACGAGCTTGACCCCGCGGTCGTGCCCGTCGAGTCCCGGCTTGGCGACGACGACGCGGATCCTGGCTTCCATGCAGACCTCCCGAGTGATGCCCGCCAAGCTACGGCGCTGAAGGGCGCGGATCGCGCGCCCGGCCGTACCCGAGGCTACGTCGCCCCGATAGCGTGCCCGCTGCCCGCAGCGTAGTCACCCGTGGCGGCCGATGCCTCTACGTCGTCACGGCCTGCGCGCCCGCACGCCTTGTACACCCTTCCCTCACCGCGAAGACGGACTTCCGTGACCGCGAAGTGATCATCTTTCAGCACCATGTGCGGACTGCCCTCGACAAGGTGGGGGCCTACGGGAGGAATCCTCTATGAGGCGATTTATCGCCACTTTGGCATGTGCCACGACGGCCGCGGTCGCCGCGTCGGCGCTCGCCACACCCGCGCACGCCCAGACCCGCGTCGCGGACCCCGTAGCCGTACTCAAGAAGCAGTTCGTCTCCGGCCACGGCGCCACGTTCGCGGATCGCACCTCCGTGAAGGAGGCCGGGCACTCCAATCTGTTGCTGCAGCGGTCCGGCAAGTTCCAGCTCAACAAGAGCGGGCTGGCCGCGTCGGACCTCACCGCCAAGTTCAACCTCTCGGCTCCCCAGCTCAAGGACGTGCCGAAGGACATGAGGAGCCTTCTCAAGTCGGAGCGGACGATCCGCATCGGCACGACGGCATACATCAAGGGCGGCCTCCTCGGCGAATACCTGCCCAAGGGCAAGACCTGGCTCAAGTACCCCAAGGGCCCTGTGGGAGGAACGAGCAGTGCCCTGGGGCAGCTCATCGGCGTCACCGAGCCGCGCACGCTGAAGGGGTTGCTGTCGCACGGGAAGCGGAAGGGCAGCGCCTACAGCGGCACGACCACCTTCGCGGACCTGTGGAAGGTCTCCAGCTGGTTCCGGTACTCGGTCGGCGAGCGCCCCACCGGCTCTGACGCGAAGACCAAGGTCTCCTGGAAGCTGTACGTCACCAGCAAGGGCGTGATCACGCGCGTGGTGAGCTCGTACAACGGCAGGGCCGTCGGCATGCCGGGGACGACGTTCACCGTCGACTCGCGCTACGCCCATTGGGGTGCCAAGGTGTCGCTGAAGGCTCCGCCGGCCAGTCAGGTCGCCGGGCTGGCAGACCTGACTCCCCCCGACTCGACGACTCCGCCCGAGCCGGCTCTGCCCGGCCCGATCACTCGCTAGTCCGCGCCTCTCGTGGAACAGGGCCGGCCCGCACCTCGATGAGGACCGGCCCGGCCTCGGCCGATCAGGCCAGGCCAGGTCGGATCGGGCCAGGACGGGCCAGATCGGCTCAGAGCTTTTCGACGTTGGCGTAGGCGAGCAGCAGGGTCTTCTCCCCCGAGGCGCCGAAGTCGATCTTCACTCGGGTCTTCTCCGCACTGCCTTCCACGGCGACCACCGTGCCGAGGCCGAACGAGTCGTGGGTGACCCGGTCCCCCGGTGAGAGATTCGGGATCTCCCTGGCGCCCCTCTTCGGGGCGGGAGCCGTACGGGCGGGGCCTCGGGAGACGGCCGCCGACCAGGCGTTCTTGCTCGGATCGCCGCGCCAGTCGATGAGATCGCCCGGCACCTCGGACAGGAAGCGCGAAGCGGGGTTGAACGAGGGGGCGCCCCACGAGGTCCGCACGGCCGCCCGGGACAGGTAGAGCCGCTGCTCGGCCCGGGTGATGCCCACGTAGGCGAGGCGGCGCTCCTCCTCCAGTTCCTTCGCGTCGCTGAGCGAGCGCATGTGCGGGAAGACGCCGTCCTCCAGCGCGGTGAGGAACACCACGGGGAACTCCAGGCCCTTGGCCGTGTGCAGGGTCATCAGCGTGACGACGCCGCCGTGGTCCTCCCCCTCGGGGATCTGGTCGGCGTCGGCGACGAGAGAGACCTGCTCCAGGAAGTCGACCAGCGTGCCGTCCGCATTGGCCTCCTCGAACTCGGCCGCCACCGAGATCAGCTCGTTCAGGTTCTCCAGGCGGCTCTCGTCCTGCGGGTCGCCGGAGGTCTCCAGCTCGGTGCGGTAGCCGGTGCCGTTCAGCACCTCCTCCGCCAGGTCGGACAGCGGCAGCTCCTTGGCGCGGAGATCGTCGAGCAGCGCCGTGAACTCCTTGATCGCGTTGAGCGACCGGGTGGCCAGGCCCGGGGCCTCCTCCGCCCGCCGCAGCCCCTCCCAGAAGCTGATCCGCTCCCGGGTGGCGAACGACTCGATCATCGCCTCGGCCCGGTCGCCGATGCCGCGCTTGGGCACGTTGAGGATGCGCCGCAGCGAGACCGTGTCACTCGGGTTGGCCAGGACCCTCAGGTAGGCCAGGAGATCCTTGACCTCCTTGCGCTCGTAGAACCGCACCCCGCCCACGACCTTGTACGGCAGGCCGGTGCGGATGAAGATCTCCTCGAAGACGCGGGAGGCCGCGTTGGTCCGGTAGAAGACCGCGACCTGGCCGGGGGTGACCCCCTCGTCGTCGGCGAGCCGGTCGACCTCCTGCGCGACGAACATGGCCTCGTCGTGCTCGTTGTCGGCCACATAGGCGACGATCTTCGCCCCGGCGCCCTGCTCGGACCAGAGGTTCTTGGGCTTGCGGCTCTCGTTTCTGGAGATCACGGCGTTCGCCGCGTTGAGGATCGTCTGCGTGGAGCGGTAGTTCTGCTCCAGCAGGATCGTCTTCGCGTCGGGGTAGTCGCGCTCGAACTCCAGGATGTTGCGGATCGACGCACCCCGGAATGCGTAGATCGACTGGTCGGCGTCGCCGACCACGACCAGCTCGGCGGGCTCGACGCCCTCCCTGACCACGTCGCCGTCGGCGGTCCTGACCTCGGGACGGCCGACGAGCTCGCGGATCAGCATGTACTGCGCGTGGTTGGTGTCCTGGTATTCGTCGACCATCACGTGCCGGAACCGCATCCGGTAGTGCTCGGCGACCTCGGGGAAGAGCTGGAACAGGGTGACGGTGAGCATGATGAGGTCGTCGAAGTCCATCGCGCCGGCCTCGGTGAGCCGCTGCTGATAGGTCTTGTACGCCTCGGCGAGCGTGCGCTCCAGGTGGGTCTGGGCGCGCTCGGCGGCCGTCTCGTAGTCGATCAGCTCGTTCTTGAAGTTGCTCACCTGGGCCGAGAACGACCGCGGCGGGTAACGCTTGGGGTCGAGGTCGAGCTCCCGGCACACCAGCGCCATGAGCCGCTGCGAGTCGGCCTGGTCGTAGATCGAGAAGCTGCTGGTGAAGCCCAGCCGCTTGGCCTCCCTGCGCAGGATGCGCACGCAGGCGCTGTGGAACGTCATCACCCACATGGCCTTGGACCGGGGGCCGATGAGCCGGTCCACCCGCTCCTTCATCTCGCGCGCGGCCTTGTTGGTGAAGGTGATCGCGAGGATCTCGGACGGCTGGACGCCCCGCTCGGCCAGCAGGTAGGCGATCCGGTGGGTGAGCACCCGTGTCTTCCCGGAGCCCGCCCCCGCCACGATCAGCAGGGGGCTGCCCTGGTGGACGACGGCCTCCCGCTGCTGGGGGTTCAGACCGTCGAGCAAGGGGTGAGTGGCGGTTCCGATGGACACCTCCTAAGGGTATTGCCGCCCACCGACATCCGGTGCCTCGCCGTCCATACCGCCCCCTTTAAGGTGAGGTGCCAGAAACGAGGAGGCCGTACGAAATGCTCGACGACGCTGAGATCAAGAACGTTCTCGTGGTGACCGCTCACCCCGACGACATCGACTTCGGCGGCGCTGGAACGGTGGCGAAACTCGTCGACGCGGGGGCCGATGTGGTGTATTGCCTGGTCACCGATGGCGACGCCGGCGGCTTCGACCGAAAGCTCGACAACGGCGGGATGGCGGCCGCCCGGCGGGCCGAGCAGATGGCCGCCGCCAGGTGCGTCGGCGTCGAGGACATCCGTTTCCTCGGTTACCGGGACGGCATGGTCGAGCAGTCCCTCGATCTCCGCCGCGACATCGCGCGGGTGATCAGGCAGGTCCGGCCGGATCTCGTGCTGGCGTCCACTCCCGAGCGCAACTACGCCCGCCTCGGCCCGAGCCATCCGGACCACCGGGCCGTCGGCGGCGCCACGCTCGACGCGGTCTACCCGGACGCCCGCAACCCCTACGCCTTCCCCGAACTGCTCGCGGACGAGGGCCTGGAGGCCTGGATCGTCCGCGAGGTGTGGCTGATGGGCACGATGACGCCCGATCGCTACGTCGACGTCACCGCCACGGTGGACCGCAAGATCGAGGCCCTGAGGGCTCACGAGAGCCAAACCGCCCACATGGACAACCTGGACGAATTCGTACGGAGCTGGCTCGCCACGAACGCCGCTGCCGCCGGCCTCCCCGAAGGCAGGTTCGCGGAGGCGTTCCAGGCCGTGGCCACCGCCTGAATCCGCCGTACGGCTGACCGCCTTGCACCGCCGTGGCCGTACCGGTGCGGGTCGGGTGGGCACGGCGGGGCAGGATCGGTCACGTGAACACGCTGCTTCCCGTCACCCCGCAACTCGGCGTGGTGGTGGTCCTGCTCGCCCTCGCGGGCGCGGGCGTCGCCGCGGTCGGGCGGCTGGGGCACTCGACGGCGATCCTGACCGCCTCACTGCGGGCCGCCGTACAGCTTTCCGCGGTCTCCTTGATCATCGTCTGGGCGATCAGCCATCTGCCCGCCGCGACCGGGTTCCTGCTGCTGATGTACGGCGTGGCGGCCTTCACCGCGGGACGGCGGATCGCCCGTGGCCGCACCGCCTGGTGGGCCGCCCTGCCCATCGCCGCGGGAGTGGTCCCTGTGCTGGTCCTGATGCTGGGAGCCCGCGTGATGCCGGTGACGGGAATGGTCCTCATCCCGGTCACCGGCATCCTCCTGGGCGGCTGCCTGACCGCCACGTCCATGGCCGGGCGCCGGGCGCTGGACGCGCTCGAACAGCGGCGCGGCGAAGTGGAGGCGGCGCTGTCACTGGGCTTCTCCCAGCGGGACGCGGCCATGGAGATCTGCAGAAGCTCCGCGGCCCAGGCGCTCATCCCCGCGCTGGACCAGACGAGGACCGTGGGCCTGGTCACGCTTCCCGGCGCGTTCGTCGGCATGATGATCGCCGGCTCCGATCCCGTCCACGCGGGAATCGTCCAGGTCGCCGTGCTCGTCGCCCTGCTCGCCGCGGAGTCCGTGGCCGTCGTCGTGACGATCGAACTGGCGGCCCGTGGCCGCTTCTCGAGGTGAGATATGCCGGAGGCTCCGGCCCGACGCCGCCTCGAAGGAGCGACACGACATCGAAGGCCCCATGCCGTCCGAAGCGCGACGTCCAGTGGGACGCCGCCCGAACCCTCAGCGCGACGCCACGCGGGCGGCGACACGCGCCGCCACGTAGCCGAAGGAGTTCGTGGCGAGGTGGAACAGCGACGGCGCGAGCAGGCCGCCCCGGCGCCGCAACTCGTGGAAGAACACGCCCGCCGCGGCGGTGGACGCGACCGTCCCGGCCACCACGCGCGCCGTGGCCGGGCGACCTTCCGTTGTAAGACCTGCGGATGCCGCAGGTCCCGCCGTAAGACCTGCGGATCCCGCAGGTCCCGCCGTCAGATTTGTGGGATCCGACGTCGTGCCTCCCAGCGCGGGGTTGGCACGGGCCATGTCCATGGACGGCAGCACGTGCCACAGCCCGAACAGAGCGGCCGATCCGGCGAGAGCCGTACGCGAGGAGCATCTGCGCGCCAGAAGGGCGGGCAGGACACCGCGGAAGGCGACCTCCTCCAGCAGCACGGTCCCGACGGGCACCTGGACGAGGATCTCCTCCAGCAGACGGCCCCTGGACAGGGCGAGCGCACGCTCGTCGAGGAACAGCGGCCGGGTCCGCGGCAGGGCGATCCCGGCCGCGTAGACCGCGGCCACCCCCGCCGCGAGGAGACCGCCGATCCGCGCTCCCCGCTCCGCACGTTCGAAGCCCAGCGCCGGCCACGTCAGGCCCTCACGCCGCGCGACGCCGAGGAGGGCCGCTGTGGCGACGGCCGACGTCACCGGCGCCCAGCGCTTGGCGACGCGGTTGTTCAGCACGTTCGCCCCGGCGAGCACGCCGAGTGAGCACACGAGCGGATCGATGCCCTTCACGAATGTCCTCTCGTGTCCTCTCGCCGGCGAGCGCCCACGCCGCCATGGTGCCACCGGCGGCCGCGCCACGAGCGTCAGCAGGCCCCGACGCCCTGGGCGAATCCTTTGGCGAAGGACGCCTGGCGCTGTGCCGCCGTGCCGTGGGCGTCCGGCGTCCACCACGCGTCGGTGGGGTCGCCGGCCGCCTCGAGGTTGGCCAGAAGCTCCGCGTCGTCCCCCGCATCGGCCTGGAGGGCCTGTTCCTGGATCAGCCCGCTGAGGGTGGCCCCGGCGTAGCAGTCCGCCTGCAACTCGCGCTGCACGCTGAAGCGGAAGTCGTTGACGAGCTGCGCCTGTACGGCATGCCCGAACTCGTGCGGGATGACGAGGTAGACGGCCCCGTCACCCATCCGGTCGTACATCCCCTCCAGCCACGCGGCGTCGTAGGCGATGAAATGCCCGCTCGGGCAGTAGAACGCGTTGTTCGGCACCGAAGGCTCCCTGCCGCAGTCGGGGCCGTCCTCGCCGTTGTAGGCGACGAAATCGCTGATGGGCGCGTAAGTGCTCCCGCTCGCCTGGAAGCGCCGCGCCCAGAACCGCTCGGTGAGACACCGGGCCAGCTCGACGTCTCCGGCGAAGTCCACGCCCTTCGCGTCGCATCCGACGGCCGAGCCGCGCGGGGAGGCACCGGTGGGATCCCTCGTGTCACCGCCACAGGCCGCGGCCAGTGTCCCCGCGAGGACGAGTACGAGGAGACGTCGCAGGATCACTCCGTCATAGTGACCCATCTCGGTCAAAGATCCCAGAGGTGGACCGGCTTGTTCTCGTGCATGCGGTCCAGGTACCTCAGGGTCATCCGGCGCAGGGCGTCGTACCCGCCGCCGAGGTCGCGGACGGCGTCCACCTGCCAGGCCGCCCCCGTGCGGCCCGTGAGGCATCGCCGTTCGATGATCCCGAGCAGCCGCTCGCGCTGGACGGCATCCACCCCCCACAGGTCGAGACCCTGGTGGGCCAGCGGCAGCAGCCGGCGCAGAACGAGCTCGGCGGCGGGCACCTCCCCGAGCCCCGGCCAGTACAGGCGCGCGTCGAGGCCGTGGCGTGCCGCGTTGCGCAGGTTCTCCTCCGCGGCGGCGAAGGACATGCGCGTCCACACCGGCCGCTCCTCCATCGGCAACACACGCATGAGCCCGTAGTAGAAGGCGGCGTTGGCGACGATGTCGACCACGGAAGGGCCCGCGGGGAGCACCCGGTTCTCCACCCGCAGATGCGGGACTCCGTCGACGACGGCGTACACGGGCCGGTTCCACCGGTAGACGGTCCCGTTGTGCAGGGTGAGCTCGTGCAGCTCGGGAGTGCCTCCCTGGTCGAGCACCTCCCGCGGGTCCTCCTCCTCGCAGATCGGGAGCAGGGCCGGGAAGTAGAGGACGTTCTCCTCGAAGAGGTCGAAGACCGAGGTGATCCACCGCTCGCCGAACCAGACCCTCGGGCGCACGCCCTGCGCCTTCAGCTCGTCAGGCCGGGTGTCGGTCGCCTGCTCGAACAGGCTGATGCGCGTCTCCCGCCAGAGCTCCCGGCCGAAGAGGTACGGCGAGTTGGCCGCGACGGCGATCTGAGGTCCCGCGATGGCCTGCGCCGCGTTCCAGTGGCCGGCGAACGCCGAAGGGCTCACCTGCAGATGCAGCTGGACGCTCGTGCACGCCGCCTCGGGCGTGATGCTGTCGGCGTAGATGTCGAGGCGCTCGGTCCCCTCGATCTCGAAATGCAGATCCTCTCCGCGCGCGGCGAAGATCTGCTCGTTGAGCAGCTTGTACCGCGGGTTGGCGGACAGGGTCGCCTCGCTGACGTCCGTCTCCTTCAGCGTGGGCAGGATCCCGACGAGCATGAGGTGCCCGCCCACCTCCCGTGCCCGCTCCTCGGCATGGTTGAGGCGGCGCCGTACGGACTCCTCGAGCCTGAGGAATCCGTCCCCGCCGAGCTCCTGAGGCTCGATGTTGATCTCGACGTTGAACTGGCCCAGCTCGGTCGCCCAGTCGGGCTCCGCGATGACCTCCAGGACCTCCGCGTTCTTCATGGCCGGCTCACCGCGCGCGTCGACCAGGTTGAGCTCGATCTCCAGGCCGGCCAGCGGGCGGTCGAGCTCGAAGCGCGACTCGCGCAACATCTGCGCGAGGACGTCGAGCGACCGCCTGACCTTGTCGCGGTAGCGGCGGCGGTCTTCCCTGGTGAACGCGATGGCGGGAACGTCACGGCCCATCTGAACCTCCGAGCGGCGCCTGGACCCCCGATCACATAGGAGGTACCTTCCCCGCATTTGACGCGAGTGCGACTGTTTCGCGGTTCAGTTCAGGCCATGCACGACCGGACCGTTCAGACCAGGCGGCGGGCGGTCGCCCAGCGGGAGAGCTCGTGCCGGTTGGACAGCTGGAGCTTCCTGAGCACGCTCGACACGTGCGTCTCCACCGTCTTGACCGAGATGAACAGCTCCTTGGCGATCTCCTTGTACGCGTAGCCTCTGGCGATGAGCCGCAGCACCTCGCGCTCGCGCTGGGTGAGCGAGTCCAGCTCCGGGTCGATCGGCGGGGCCTCGGTGGACGCGAACGCGTCCAGGACGAACCCGGCGAGCCGGGGCGAGAACACCGCGTCGCCGTCGGACACCCGGTTGATCGCGTCGGTGAGCTCAGCGCCGCTGATGGTCTTGGTGACGTAGCCGCGGGCGCCGCCGCGGATCACGCCGATCACGTCCTCGGCCGCGTCGGACACCGACAGGGCGAGGAACCGCACCTGCGAGCCCGGGCCGAGCACCCGCTTGAGCACTTCCTGGCCGCCGCCGCCCGGCATGTGCACGTCCAGCAGGACGACATCGGGCTGCAGGTCGGCGATGGCGGCGACGGCCGAATCCACGTCGTCGGCCTCGCCGATCACCTGGATCGACGGCCCGAGTTCGGCGCGGACACCCGACCGGAACAGCCGGTGGTCGTCGACGATCAGGACACGCACGGTCTTCATCAAGTGTTCCTCTTCATGGTCAGCATGACCTCCGTACCGTCTCCGGGCTCGGTCCTGACCCGGGCGCCGCCTCCATGGCGTTCCATCCTGCCGATGATCGACTGGCGGATGCCCATCCGGTCCTCCGGGACGTCGTCGAGCACGAATCCCTTCCCGCGGTCGCGGACGAACACCGTCACCTCGTCGGCCTCGACCTCCGCGTAGACGGATATCACCGGCGACTCGGAGTATTTCGCCGCGTTCACCATCGCCTGCCTGGCGGCGTGGAGCAAGGCGACCAGACCGTCGGTCAGCTCGCAGTCGCCCACGCAGACCACCTCGATCGGCACGCCGTGGGCGTCCTCCTCCTCGGCGGCGACCCTCCGCACGGCGGCCGCGAGGGTGGCGTCGGCGTCCTGTTTGGGCTGGTAGAGCCAGTTGCGCAGCTCGCGCTCCTGCGAACGGGCGAGGCGGGTCACCTCGCGCGCGTCGTTCGCGTTGCGTTGGATCAGAGTCAGGGTGTGCAACACGGAGTCGTGGACGTGTGCGGCCACCTCCGCGCGCTCCTCCTGCCTGATGCGCTCGGTGCGCTCCCGCTGGAGTTCCTTGACCAGGGACGCCAGGTACGGCGCCGCGATCATGAGGATGCCGCCGACGACGACGGCGGTGAAGACCAGGCCGGTCCGCGCCTTGGCGAGCTCACCGCTGGCGGCGAGGAACCCGATGGCCCCCACGGCCACGAGCAGGGCGCCGATGATCGTCCGCACCCAGGTCGTGCTGACCTGCTTGACCGCGCCCGTCATCCACCGCTGCCGCCGGCCGGGGTCGGCCTGCTGCCACAGGATCAGCGCGCCGACGCCGCCGACGGCGATCGGCCAGGTCCCGAATCCCCCGCTCGAGGCGCCCGTCATCCAGCCGAAGGCGGCGAGCGCCAGCCAGAGCACGCCGTACGCCGCGAGCTGGCCCCAGTCGCGTCCGGGCTCACGGCCCTTGACCTGCTCCTTCGGGGTGAACATCCACAACGCGGCGTAGGCCACGAACCCGAGCCCGTCGACGACGGTGAGCAGCACGAAGGCCAGCCTCAGCACGACCGGGTCCAGTCGCAACTGGGCGGCGGCGCCCTGGGCGACGCCCGCGACCACGCGGCCCTTCACGGGCCTGACGAGTCTCGGGTACGCCTCAGGAGCGTTGGACACCTCGGTTTCCCGCACTCTGATCCCGACTTCTGACACGACTGACATTTCGGCGACGCATTCCGGTGACGGCGGATATCTTGGCAAGCATCGTCACACGCCGCGGCACGGCGCGCATCAGGCATGCCCCTGGCCCGTCCCCGAGACGGCGTCCTGTGCTTCGGGGTCCCTCCTTCAGTTTCCTCACCTCCGACCATATGGGGCGACCGGCGAGCGTGGCGGCGAGCGCCGGGAAGGCACGCGCGTATCCGTGAGCCACTCGCGCGCCCATGAGGCGGAGCAGGGTTCGTGAGCTCGCGCGATGCCCATGGAGCCGCATGGGGCCACCGGGACCCCCCTTAATCCGACCGGCGGCCCGGGCGACGATCAGGAGCCGGAGGGGGCCTCACCTCCGTCCGGAGGCTCGGGTTCGTCCCGCCCGATCAGCAGCGCGAGCACCTTCAGCGCCCGGTCGCCGTGGGTCTGGGAGAACGTCGCGGCACAGGCGACGACCCCCAAGAGGATCATCGACACGGCCGCCACTCCGACAGCGGTCGCGAGGATCGGGACGGGCGTCGGCTGGCCGGAGGCCAAGATGGCCGACCCGAGGCCGGCCGCCGCGCTCACCATGGGCCCGACCCACTTGCGGCTCACTGGATCACGATCGCGCTCCTCCTGTCTGGCGATCCTCTGTGCGCCACTCGACGGACATCACCCCAGGATCGCCGATCTGATCTCTTTGATACCCCCTTGTACGGCTCTCGCCAACCCCCGGACCCTCAGGCCCATCCGTCACCGGAGTCCCCGGCTCCGGGACGAGTCAGGGGTTCCCCCGATAGTGCGCCGATAGCGCCGAACGACAGGATGGACGTATGACCGAGGCACCACCCACCACCGAAGAACCCGCCACGGGCCCCGAGCCGGAGCGCCCGCTGTGCCGGAGCCGCTCCGGCCGCATGGTCACCGGCGTCTGCGCGGGGCTCGGCAGGTACACGGGGATGGACCCGGTCCTGTTCCGGGTGGGCTTCGCCGTCCTCCTGCTCGCCTCGGGCATCGGGGCCATGTTGTACGTGGCCGCCTTCCTGCTCATGCGGGAGCCCGGTGGGGGCCCCGGCTACCTGGAGCGCTGGACGCACCGCCTGTTCGACGCCGAGACCGTGCTGGCCCTGATGGCGGCCGTCTTCGCGTTCGGCCTGATCATCAACGTGGCGTCGGGCGGCATCAACCGGGGCACGATCGTGGTGGGCACGCTGCTGGCGATCGTGCTGCTCGCCGCCCACTCCCGCGGCGTCGACCTGCTGACGATGGCCAAGTCCGTGCCGGACCGGGCGATCGGGCGGCGCGGCATGACCCGCAATCCCGTCGAGAACCCGTTCGGCTCCGCCTCCTCGGGGGCGCACAACGCCGGCTGGACTCCCTCGTCTCCCTCCGCGCCGTTCACCGCCGCTCCCGCCGGAGCACCGGGCGGCACGGCCTCCGGGCCGGACACCGCGCCCAACCAGGGCACCCCGTCCAGCGAGGAGACCGCGTCCAGCCAGGACACCGCTCCCGGGCGGGACACGGCGGGCGCCGGCGTCGAGGGGGAGGCCGGCGCCCCCGCCGAGACCGCGAACCCGGCCGGGCCCGCGCCACAACCGTCCACCACGGTCCCCCCCACGGGGCCGACGGGCGGCTACCGGCGTCTGTCCGATCTCGCCAGGGAGGCACGCGCCGGCACGTACGGCTACGCCACCGGTGAGCCCTTCGCACCCCATGGTCCCTATTCGGTGCGGGAGCCGTACCGGCCCGTGGAACCACCTACGGCAGCGCCGCCGCCACCGCGGCCGGTCAAGCCGAAGCGTCCCAGATCTTTCATCGGCGGACTCACCCTCTGCCTGGCTCTCATTGTTGGAGGGGTCATGGCTGCGGTTCAGCAGTCGGGCACCGGCTCGGTCAGCCTGCCGATGATCGGCGGGGCGGTTCTCGTCACGATCGGGGCGGGCCTGCTCGTCGCGACGTGGTACGGCCGGGGCGCGGGGCTCATCGTCGCCGGCATGTTCGTGTCACTCGTCCTGGTCGCGGGGTCGACGGTGAACGGAATTCCGAAGAAGGTCGGCAGCTTCGTCTGGCACCCGGTGACGGTCACCCAGGCGACCGAGGATTACGCGCTCGGGATGGGTGAGGGAAGGCTCGACCTGAGCGACGTCCCCCTCACTCCGGGGGCCCGGGTCAGGTTCAACGCGTCGGTGGCGGTCGGGCAGATCACCGTGATCGTCCCCGCGACCGCCAGAGTCGAGGTGTACGGGTACACCCGGCTGGGCGAGGTCAAGATCGACCACAAGGTGGAGGACGGCGCCGACGTGCAGTTCGACCGGATCCTCGAACCCGAGGTCGCGGGCACCGCCGACGCGCCGACGATCGAGTTGCACGTCAAGGCGGGCATCGGGGACGTGGAGGTGCGTCGTGCGGCCTGACGCGAAGCCGGCCTCTCCCGGCGCGGAGCCGCCGGCGCCTTCGCGCCCGCGGCGGGTGCACAGAACCGAGTGGATGGCCCTGCTCTGCGGCCTGCTCTTCACGGGCGTCGGCATCACCTACATCGCCGCGCCCGCGGCCGACGCCGTCGTCATGACCCCCGTGGTCGTCGGGGGCCTCGGCTTCGCGGCCTTCGTCGCGATCATCGCCAAGGCGATCCGCCGGTAAGGCGATCCGCCGGTACGACGATCCGCCGGTGGCAGTCCGATGGTGCGGGCCCCGATCGGTCGCGGACGGCGGAACCGCGACGTCGTGCGTCCCCCGACAAGATGGCGGATCCGGTTTCGCGAGTCGTAGTGTCACAAATAGGGGTTCGCGCGGGATCTCACGCCGGCTGCCGAGATCGCGGGCCCATTCAGAACGGAGTCGAGCCATGGCGATCCGCTTCGAGCATGAGTTCACGGTTCCGGTGCCGGTCGAGCAGGCGTGGTCGGTGCTCATCGACCTCGAGCGGATCGCCCCGTGCCTGCCGGGAGCGACGCTCGAGTCCGTCGAGGACGGCGCCTTCGCGGGCCGCATGCGGGTGAAGGTCGGGCCGACCACTGTCACCTACCGGGGAGAGGCGGCGTTCGAGGACGTCGACAAGGACTCCCGGACGGTCACGCTGAAGGCGTCGGGCAAGGAGGCCCGCGGGGCGGGCACCGCCGACGCCGAGGTCACGGCCCGCCTGTCCCCCGAGGCCGACAGGACCCGGGTCCATGTGGAGACGTCGTTCAACCTCACGGGAAGGCCCGCCCAGATCGGGCGAGGCGCGATGGCCGACGTCGGCGCCCGGCTCATCGACCGCTTCGCCGCCAACCTCGCCGCGCTCCTCGAAGAGGGCCCGGAGGAGTCCCCGGCCCCGTGGCCGGAGGCCGCAGGGAGTGTCGACGCCGAGCCCGAAGGCGTCTCCCGGACCTACCGGTCGGCCGAGGAGGAGGCGCTCGACCTGCTCGAGATCGCCGGGCCGCCGCTGGTGCGACGTCTCGCGCCCGCGCTGGGCGCGCTGGCGGCCGTCGCCGTGCTGGCCTATCTGATGCGCAGGCTGCTGCGCGGGTGAGATGTACGGGCGCCCGATGCCGCCTCATGCGGAGGCGGCATCTGAGCGTCGCCGCGCGGGAGACTCCGAGAAGCCAGGGAATGCTTCAGGGAGACCGGCCCGCCGCTGTGAACGCGGTGTGTTGTCGTGGGCCGGCGTGCTCCCGCGCGGGAGGCGTCAGCGGGCGACGAGCTCGCGGGTCCGCTGCTGCGGCAGCCCGGCCAGCCTGCGCTGGCCGTCGGTCAGCAGCGCCGCGACGGGGCCGGGCTCACGGAGCCGGCTGAACCGGTCGCGGTTGTACTTGCGCAGCCGCGCCGACTTGCGCTTGGACGCGGCGTCCTTGTACGCGGCCACGTGCTGGCGCTCGGCCTTGGGCGCGCCGCTGAGCTCGTACCCGTGGTGGGTCAGCCGCTCGCTCAGAACGTCCTCGCACAGGGCGATCTCCCACGGTTCGAGCCGGGACGCCCAGCTACCCGAGCGGGCCGTGGTCACCTCTCCGTGGGTGTTGTGGTGCCACACCTTGTGCTTGGGCACGGCCACCTCGGCCATGTGCTGGGGCTCGCACATCGCCGGATCGAAGTCCTCCCCGATGAACGTGCACAGCTTCCTGAGCTCGCCCTCCGGGTCGGCCGTCAGGTCTTCGTAGCGGAGCTGGTAGAAGGCGTCTGCCGGCAGCTTGCGCGCGTGGCGGCGGCCGAAGTCGACGGCCTCCGCCCAGTTGGCCATCGCGTGGATGCTGTCCGGCTTGTACCAGGGCATCTCCTTCAGGGAGGCGACGCAGTCGCGCCCGTCCCTGATGATGTGCACGAACTGGGCGTCGGGGAACATGCGCGTGAGGATCTCGACGTGCCGGTAGTAGCTGGGCCGCTTGTCGCCCCAGCGCGGCTTGCCGAACCGCTCGGCGTAGGACTTGAAGACCATGCCGGTGACCGAGCCGAGGCTGCCGGGGCCGAGCATGGCGGCCTGGATGTACTCGGCCGGGTCGAGGCCCAGCTCGCGGAATTTGGTGTTGCGCCCGTTGGCGATCCACTTCGCGAGCTTGCGACGGTTGTCGGCCAGCCGCATGTCGCCGTACATCCTGCGCGAGAAGTACGCGGGCCCCAGGAAGCGGGTCTCCGGCGGTACGGCTATGCGGTGGTGGGAGTGCAGCATGAGCTGCAGCATCGTGGTGCCCGAACGCGGGCAACCGACCACGAATAGCGGTCTGTCGGACTGCATGAGATCAATCCCCCGTGATGTGAGTTAAAAGGCGTGATGGCGGGCCGCCGCCCCCGTGGAGGCGGCCTGCCGCTCGTGTGCCGGGTGTGAGGCTCCGGCACGCGGTGTATCGATCGGCGGGTCAGACGAGGATCTTGGCCTTCTCCTGCACGCGCTTCGGTACCTGGCGCGAGGCCAGCCAGACGCGGTAGATGAGGCTGATCTCGAACGCCAGCAGCAGCGCGCTCGCACCGATCGACGTGGGCACGAACGCCCAGGAGCCGAGCAGCGGGGCGACGACGAACACGGCCGCCTCGAACTCGATCCCGCTGAAGAAATGTGTGCGCACGCGGTACTTGACAAGTGCGAGACGGAAACGGTCGTACCAGGGGAAACGGGCATGGAAGGCCTTCTGCAGGTCGACGACCGCCTGGCCTTCGGTTTGACTCTCCTCGACCTCCCGGACCGCCGTGGTCGCGTCCAGCTCCGGCCGAGCCTTGATCACGTCCTCGACGAAGACGACCTGCGTCTGAGTCCTCGCCTTGGCCAGTGCGCGAGTGGCGTCCTTGACCTTCTTGAGCTGCGGCCCGTTGATGTAGCGGAAGAAATCGAGGAGAACCACGCCCACGCCCGCGACCAGGAAGGCGTGGTCCCCCGTGCGTGAGTACTCGCCGACGCCGAGCCCGAAGGCACAGCAGGCGAACCTGATCCGATCGCCGACGAAGTCGAGCCAGAGGCCGAACGGCGTGCCGGTTCCCTTCAGACGGGCGATCTTCCCGTCCATGCAGTCGACCAGGAAGCTCAGGTAGAACAGCACCGCTCCGAGAACCAGCTCGCCCATGCCGAACGCGGCCACGGAACCGAAGCCGATGAACATCGACAGCGCCGTGAGCGCGTTAGGCGTGAGCGAGGTGTGGTTCGCGACGAGCAGCGCGATCCTGCAAGCGATCGGGTCGACCATGAAAACGGTCCACCATGCGTCCCTCGACTTACGAGTTGCGAGTATGTCGTCCAGCGTGTAGCGCCCCATGCAGGTAAGAATGACTACAGTGAGTAGTGAGTAGCCCGCACTTCGAGAACAGGTAGGGCATCTCATTGCCACTTCTTGACTGTTCCCCCGACCTGGGTAAACCGTCCGCCAACGCGGATGGCCGTCGGTTACAGTCCGTGTCCGGGGGGAGATCATGCCGGTGATTACGTTGTATCGGCAGCTGCAGGAGCGGCTGCCATCGTGGGAGACCACACCGCGGTCGGCTCTGATCCGCGAGGACGCCAGTCCGCTTCAGGCGCAGCGGGAAACCTTGGACATCGTTTGCACGCTGCTTTCCGCCGCCAAGGTGCCCTACTTCTGCGTCCGTCCCATGCCTGGCCACCCGCCGGTCGTCGCCGTCTCGCAGCGTGACCGCAAGCGGGCGCTCACCGCCCTCGCCTCGAGCGGCAGGCCGCTGCTCGCCGCGCGCCTGCCGTACGGCAAGCACGCCAGGGGCCTGGCACCCGATGAGATCGGCCGGCTGCGACCGCTGAAGCGGGCGGCGGCGATGCTGAACGACGCGTGGGCCATACGGGTGGGCATGTTGTTCGCCAGCCCGTCACGGACGTTGACGCTCGGGCCGGAGCACGGCTGCGACCTGGAGTTCTGGGCCAAGCAGAAGAACCTGCTCGTCGCGCCGAGGGCGAACCCCGCGTGCGCGGTGGTGCCGGCCAAGGGCGAGATCGTCGAGGGCGGCGAGGAGCTGTTCAACCCGCTCGTGTCCGCCGGGCAGGGTGTGCGGACCTACCGGACGCGGCGGGAGTTCACCCGGCGCCTGGTCGACGACATCGACTTCCCGATCGACGCGGTCTACACCTGGGTCGACGGCTCGGATCCCGCGTGGCGATCACGCAGGGACCAGGCCCTCGCCGAAGGATCCGACGGCGGCCCGTCCGGCGCCCTCAGCGAGATGGCCACGACCGAGGCCCGTTTCACCAGCAGGGACGAGTTGCGCTACTCGCTGCGCTCGTTGCTCACCTATGCGCCGTGGATCAACCGCGTGTGGATCGTGACCGACGGGCAGACGCCGCCCTGGCTCGACACGTCGCATCCCAGGATCCGGGTGGTGGAACACAAGGAGATCTTCAACGATCCTTCGGTGCTGCCGGTCTTCAACTCGCACGCGATCGAGACCCAGCTGCACCACATCGACGGGCTGGCCGAGCACTTCCTCTACCTGAACGACGACTTCTTCCTGGGCCGGCCGCTCGCGCCGCGGATGTTCTTCGAGGGAAACGGGATCACCCACTTCTTCCCCAGCCTGGCGCACGTGCCGTTCGGCGAGCCCGAGGGCGAGGAGTCTCCGGTGCACGCGGCCGGCATCAACAACCGGCGCATGCTGGAGGACATCTACGGGCGGACGCTGACGCGCAAGCTCAAGCACGTGCCCTACGCCCTGCGCCGCACGGCCATGTTCGAGCTCGAGGAGCGGTTCAGCGACGAGTTCGAGGCGACGGCGTGCAGCAAGTTCAGGAGGACCTCCGACATCTCGGTCACGTCCTCGCTGGCGCACTACTACGGCTACCTGAACGGCAGGGCGGTGCCCGGCACCGTGGAATACACCTACGTGGACCTGTCGCTCCGCAAGACCCCGGCCAAGCTGCGCCGCATGCTGGCCCGGCGCAAGCACGACGCCTTCTGCCTGAACGACACCGCGCCGACCACCCCGGAGCAGGACGCGCTCCTGGGCCGGTTCCTCGAGGCCTACTACCCGATGCCCACGCCCTTCGAGCTCGCCTGAGCCTCCGTTCGGACTCCCGCCGGAGCCGCGGAGGCCACATCGGGCCGCCGTTCATAGCGCACGACGAAGAACCCGCGTGATGCCCACCGGCCCGTCGGCGTGTAGGAGCCGTTCAGGATGTCGATCTGCCAGTTCCGGGTCTTCCCGGTGTGACCGACCACCCAGACGGTGGGGATGGCGGTGAGACGGTCGGCCAGCGCCAGGCGCCCGACGTGGCGGCCGGCGAAGGTGCCGTCTCGGCGCGGCGACCTGGACAGGGCGACGTCGTCCAGGCGCGCGAAGACATCCGGGTACACGAGCTCGTACTTCCTGACCTTGCCGGGGACGAACATCACCCCGTCTCCCGGCCGCGCCGTGGACGCGAGCACCGCCGCGATGGGCTCGGGGTCGTCCTGCCTGCCGTCGGCCCCGCGCGTCGCGATCTGCCCCGGGACCGACAACCCGAACGCCACGCAGACGAGCGCGACGGCGGCCTTCCAGGGAAGCGCGGCCAGCCCCGCTCCGGCGAGGAGCGCGGCGGCGGGCACGCTGGAGAAGACGTACCGGAAGACGTAGACCGGATGCGCCGCCCACGAGGCGGCGAACAACACGAGCGGCGGGATCAGCAGCCAGGGCAACGCCAGCCGGGTCAGCTCGGTCGACCGCGCGCGGGTCGCCACGCCGTGGCGGGCCCGTCTGGTCCGCCGGACCTGGCGGGTGAGTCCGAAGATCGCGAGACCCCAGGCCAGGGGGGCGACTCCCGCCCACGCGGGGGTCAGCGCGCCGAGATCCCCGAAGAGCTGGACGGCGAGCATCCCTACGTCTCCCGCGTCAGGTGCGGAGATCCAGCCGATCTGGGCGCTCTGCTCGGATGCGAGCAACGCGAGTGGAACCGTCGCGGCCAGGGCCAGGAGGGCGGCCGCGGCCCATCTCCCCAGGGGCCCCCGCGACCAGGCGACGTAGACGCCGTGGGCTCCCACCACGAGGAGCGCGAACAGGTTCAGGAAGGCCAGGATCGCGAGGGCCGTGCCGTACAGGAGGAAGGCCATCCTCGACGGTTCCCGGACCGCACGCAGGAGCAGCAGGGTCACGCCGACCGTCGCCGCCATCGTCATCGGGTACGGCCTGGCCTCCTGCACATAACGGGAGAAGACCGGCGTCATGGCCATCAGGGCCCCGCCGTACAGACCGGCTCGCGGGTCGCCGAGCGCCCGCCCGAGCGCCCCCACGCCCGCGGCGGCGAGCACTCCGGCCAGCACGGAGGGCAGGCGCAGCGCCAGCTCGCCGGTCCCGAACACCACGGCGACGACGTGCATGATCGCGTAGTAGAGGCCGTGCACCGCGTCGACGCCGCTCAACAGGTGCGCGAGCTGGGACGGCGTCCTGGTCACCGCGCTGACCGTCGCCGCCTCGTCCCGCCAGACAGGCGGTCCGCCCAGGTCCCACAGCCCGGCGACGAGCGCCAGCACGGCCGGTACGGCGACGCAGGCGCCCGGGCGGGGGACGGACAGGCGCGCCACCCGGGGGAGGACGAGGTTCATGTCAGCATCCTGGAGACCACTCGTTCGGAGGCGTGGCCGTCGTCCCACGGGCAGAAGGCAAATCGGAAATCGTCGTATCTGACCTTGTAGGACGATGGGTCGCCATATTTCAGGGCTTGGATGACCTCGTCGGATGTACGGACGATCGGCCCGGGGGCGTCGGCCTCGAAGTCGAAGTAGAACCCGCGCACCTCGTCGCGGTAGCGCTCGAGGTCGTAGGTGAAGAACACCATCGGCCTGCCCGTGCAGGCGAAGTCGAACATGGCCGACGAGTAGTCGGTGACGAGCACGTCCGCGGCGGCCAGCAGGTCGGCCATATCCGGAAATCTCGAGACATCGATGGCGCCGGGTGGGACGGTCATCCGGTCGGCCACCAGGTAGTGCGCCCGCACCAGCAGCACGTGGTCCTCGCCCAGAGCCGCCATGGCGCGATCGACGTCGAGCCGCAGCCGGAGGTCACCCTCCCCCGCCGGTTCGCCGTCCCGCCACGTGGGCGCGTAGAGGACGATCCGCTTCTCCTCGGGGATGTTGAGGAGGCGGCGCACACGCGGGCCGTGGCCCTGGCGGAAGAGCACGTCGTTGCGGGGGTAACCCGAGTTCACCACCTCCCCCCGGTAGCCGAAGGCGCTTCGCAGGATCGGCGTGGAGAACGGGTTGGGCGAGACCAGCACGTCCCACATCGCGGCGTAGCGCTCCAGATCGCCGTCCAGATCCCGCTGCGCGTACGGCATGGCGCCGATGTCACGGCCCAGGCGTTTGAGCGGTGTGCCGTGCCAGGTCTGCACGAACAACTGGCCCGGACGCTTGCGGTACCAGCTGGGCTGGGTCCTCCTGTTGGCCACGACGAAACGGCTGGTGCGCAGGGCGTGCTCGTGTTCGCGGGAGCCGTACAGGACCGTGCGGACGCCCGCAGGCGCGGTGAACTGCCCGTCCCGGGTGACCCAGATCAGCTCCGTGCCGGGGCTGCGGCGCGCGAGCTCCTCGGAGATCGCCCTCGGGTTGCAGGAGTACTGGCCGCCCCCGTAGCTGTCGAACAGCGCGGCGTCCCCGAGCCGGCGGCCGTCGCGGACGAGGACACCGCCGAGAAGGCCGCCCCTGAGAAGGCCCCCGTTGAACGCGCCGCCGTAGGACGTCCCGCCGTCAGACGCGCCGCGGTGAAACGCGCCGTCGCGGAACACGCCGCGCCCGCGCCGCCGCAGGGTCGCGTAACGGCCGCGCTCGCCGGGCCCCAGCGCGGGCCTGACAGCCAGGCTGAGCTCCCTGGCCAGGTTGGTCCTGAAGGAGATCTCGTGGAGTGGGGTCGTGTGCGGCCCCGGCAGTTCCGCCACCAGATCCGGGGTCAGCCTCAGGCGCCGTCCACCGGTCGACACCCGCCATGTCCCGCTGCGCAGGGGCAGTCCCCCGGACGTCCTGCCGATCGTCGCCGTCCAGCGGTCGCCGTCGCGGCGCAGTGGCCACTCGTGGCGTTCCGGCCCGCAGGTCGTCACGATCCGGTCGCCGTCGCCGTCGCCGTCGCAGTCACCGTCGCCACCCCCCGTTCCGGACAGGACCAGCTCGTGCGCGCCGGTCCACTCGACCACGGTCACCTGATCCCCCACGTACGGTGCGGGAGCCGGCTGAGCGGCCGCCCTGAGGATCAGCCCGTCCTCCCGGGTGAGGGTCACCCGCACTCCGCCGGTCCGGAACGTCCGCTCGCCCGCGTATCGGCCGCCTGCGGCACTGCCGGAGCGGGTCACCCCGCGGGCGGAGACGAGCACGTGCAGCGTCCATCGGCCGGGAGGAAGGACATGCACGGCCACCTCGGTCGCGAAGCCCGACCTGTCATGGCAGGCGGCGGACTGCCGGGAGTCCGCGGTCACGTCCGGTCGCGGGACCCGCCTGACCGGCAGCCCGATCCGCTCGTCCCCACGCTGGAGCCAGAGCTCCACGTGGCTGCGCCGGCTGCCGAGATGGGCGATGTAGGCGTGCCCCTCGACCCGCACCACGCCGTCGCCACCGGTTCGCACGTCGTCGACCCTGGCGTGGAGCTCGAAGTCGTGCTCCGCCGAGTGGACCTCGTCAGGGATCCTGTCGTCGTACAGGAAGGGGTAGTCGAGGAACCAGCGGGGCCGTAACAGGCCCCGCCTGACGACGCCGCGGTCCATGATCTGCTCTGCGGCGAATCGCTGGACCTCCGACAGCTCCTTCGCCATGCCCCGCGTGAGCAGGAAGAACACGAGGCGCCTGAGCGCGGTGAGACCGTCGGCGGCGTGCGGGTGCGCCTCCACGAGGGCGGGAGCGAGGGTCCACAACCCGCCGAGGTCCCTCTGGACGACGGCGGCGTCGAGGACCTCGGTGAGGGCCTCCTCCACCTCCCTGTCCCAGCGTCGTCTCAGCCGGGGATCGCGCCGATCCAGGAGCGCGGAGATCTCCACCATGGCCGCCAGCCGCCGTACGGGGTCGACGGGTTCGTCGTCCGCCGCGCGGCACAGCCGTACGACGTCGCCCAGCACGTCCGTCGACCGGGACAGCACGTGCGCGGGCACGGCGACCGGGAAGTCCACGGGCATGCCGTCGGGGAACCGGAATCGGTGTTCGTCCCAGAACGCGCGGCGGAAGACCTTGTTCGCCACCGATCGGTCATGGATCAGCCGGGGAAGCCTCGTGACGTGCGTGCGCGGGACATCGGCGCCGCCGGTCCCCTCGGCGGCGAGCCAGGCGCATTCCTCGACGGCCGGCGTCCGTCCCTCGGGCAGCGGAGCGGACCTGCCACAGGCCAGATCCGATCCGGTGGCCTCGAGACTCCCCACGAGCGTCCGGTAGGCCCCGGCGGGCACGACGGAATCGACGCCGGCGAAGGCCAGGTAGGCCCCCGTCGCCCGCTCCGCTCCGGCGTTCCGCGCCGTGCCCGCGTCGCGGCCCTCCGGCACGACGACGGACGACCACCGATCCCGTACGGCTCCCGCCGCAGGACCGGCGAGGACGATCTCGATCCCCGTGAGGGTCTGCTCCCTGAGCGAGTCGAGGCACTCCTCGAGGTGCTCCTCCCCGCCCAGGACGGGCACGATCACCGACAGCACGGGGGGCACGCGGGCAGGCAGCGGCCGGCACGCGGGTGCATGGTCCATCGTTTCGATCCCGTCGGCTCGTCAGGCGAACAGCCGGTCGGCCACCCGGGCGGCGGCCCGGCCGTCGTCCAGCGGGCAGTACCGCGCGACGAATGCGTCGCCCAGGCCCGCGTATTTCTCCGCGACCTCGCCGAGGTTCCGGATCGCCTCGGCGACCTCGTCGGCGCCGCGCAGCAACGGGCCCGGCGCCTCGGCCTGGAAGTCGAGGTAGAGGCCGGTGCGCGGAACGTCGACGTGGAAGAGGATCGGACGGCCCGTCACGGCGAAGTCGAACATCACCCTGGAACAGTCCGTGACCAGCGCGTCGGCGGCGAGATAGAGCTCGTGCCCGTCCGGAAACGCCGACACGTCGAGGACGCCGGCGGGAGCCGGCCGCCCCGCGTCCGCGCGCCGGGCCAGCAGCACGCGGTCGTCACGGAGCGCGGCCACGACCCGTTCGAGGTCGAGCGTCTCCTCCCCCTCAGGGGCGTACAGCACGAGCCGCCATCCGTCCGGGACTCCGAGCCTCCTCCGGACACGCGCGGCCACCGCCTCGTGGCCGGGGGCCCGCAGGACGTCGTTGCGCGGCAGGCCCGCCTCCACGATCTCCCCGTGGAATCCGAAGGCCTCCCGCAGCAGTGACGTCCACCAGGGTCCGGCCGAGAGCAGGTGACTCCACTGCCCGACCTGCCTGGACAGCCGTCCGTGCCGTGCGGCCTCGTCGTGGCCGACCTTCTCCAGCGGGGATCCGTGCCAGGTCTGCAGGACGGTCTGACCGGCCCGTCGCTCGAACCACGGCGGCAGATGGTCGTTGGTGACGACGTAACGGCAGCGGGCGAGCGCCTCGTAGTACTCCCGGCCGTGTGTGCGCACCGCCTCCACGTCGCCCGGCAGGGCCACCTGCCCGTCGTGCACGTTCCACAGGACGGTGAGGTCCGTGTCCCGCCGGGCGAGCTCCTGGTAGATGGCGCGAGGGCTGTCGGAGAACGCCGTGCCGTCGTCGCAGTCGAAAAGGACCGCGGGCCACAGCGGCTTGTCGCGCAGCGCCGGATAGGCCTCCTTGCGCAGCGCCCGCTGGGCCCGCACGCCCCTCTCGTCGCCCGACAGGTCGCCACTCACGACGAGGACCGCGTGCCCGGTCGCGCCCCCGTCGAGGGTGAAGGTGCGACGGGCCGTCTCGTGAACCAGCGCGAAGTCGGGCCTGAACTCGACCGGCAACTCCCGGTCCGAGCCCTGGACCCTGACGGCCAGGCCGTACCGGCCGCGCGGCAGCGGAAGCCGGCCCAGCGGAGAGCCGACGGCCTCCGGCGTGAGCCGCGCCCGGAACCGGGCGCCCGTCCCCTCGATCGGCGCCGTCCGCTCGACTCTGCCGTCACGCGAACGGATCACCAGGGCGTCCGTCTCGTACGGCTCGGCGAAGCCGCCCTCGATCAGCAGTTCGCCGCCCGGCAGCCACTCCGCCAGGTCCACGAACGCGGCGGCGGGCTGGTCCCGCAACACGAGACCACCGCTGGGGTCGCGGAACACGACGATCTCCCGTCCGGCGAGGCCGTGCCTCCCCTCGGGCAGGTCCTCGGCGAAGGTCACCGGTGTCACCACGCCGTCGGCCGATCGCACCTCGACCCGCCATTCGGCGGGCGGGTCCGGCAGCCCCCTCTCGGTGACCGCCGCTCCACGCGCCGGAAGGACGTCACGCAGGTCGACGTCTGCCGTGAACACGCGGCCGTCGGTCCTGATCGGGTAGAGCAGCGGCACGCCACCGGGCCTGCGCGTCACCCGGAGCACCGGCTCCGGGCCGAGGCCCGGGGCCGTCACGACCTTGCCCTCCAGGCGCAACCGGCCGCCCCACAGGCTCTGCCTGACGACCCGCGCCCGCTCACTCTCGATCCGCAGGGTCAGGAGCCCTGCCTCCGTGAGCAGCGGCACGACATACCGATCCCGCCCGAGAGGCCGGGCGCCCACCTGCGCCGGCCGACCGGCTCCCGGATCCGCCAGCGGCCCCCGCACGAGCGTGCCCCGGTGGATCAGCCGCATCTCGACGTGCCACAGTCCCTCGTCGGCGGTGCCGAGACGCCTCGGATCGATGGTCAGGCGGAACCCGCCCCAGTCCTCGCGGTCGTCGTGCCCACCCCGGGAGACCTTCGCGCGCCTGACCGACGCGCCGACGCGGACACGCCGTCCCGTCCCCTCCTGGACGAGCGACGCGAAGACCTGCTGGTGGAACCGCCGGGTCGGCCGCAGATGCCGCGGCGTCGTCCGTCCCTCCACGATCAGCCTGCCGTCCCGCCAGCCGATCTCGTCGATCCGGTGGTGGAGGGTGTCGCCGACGCGCGAGAGCGCGGCGGGCAGCCGTTCCAGCAACGGAGTGGCCAGGTAGGACCGCCCGAGCCGTCTCACCAGCCTGTCGCCCGACGCCGCCCGGCGGTCCCAGGTGACGACCTCGAGCAGGTCCGCCGGCCGCCTGTGCCGGACGAGATGCCATTCCAGCCGCCTGATGGCGGGCAACCCGTCGAACACCGCGGGCGAGACGCCGTCCAGATAGCCGCCGGCGAGCTCGAGAAAGCGCCTGCGGTAGTCCTCCGGCGCCTCGTCGAGGACGTCGAGGAAGTTCGTCAGGTCGCTGTCGAGGACGGCGTGGTCCCAGGCGGGGAGGTGAGCCGCGAGGCCCTCGGCCACGAGGAACTCCCGCACCGAACGCACAGCGGAGAAGCGGTCGTCGAGATGCCGTACGCGGGTCTTGTCCTGAGTGATCGACCGGCTCCCCGCGGTGCGCTCGCGCCACAGGTACACCTGGGCCGGCAGCACGTCGACGGAGCCCGCCAGCACGTGGCCCCGCAACGCCACGAGCATGTCCTCGTACAACACGCCGCGAGGAAAGCTGAACCCGTGGGCGTCCCAGAACGACCGGCGCCACAACTTGTTGGTGACCTGCCGATCCCTCATCAGGACACCGGTCCGCGTCACATGCGTGGTGGCCGCCGGGCCGGAGAAGACGACCCGGTGCATCGCCGACTGCCGAACCCGTCGCCCGTCGTACCTGCCGACGTTGCCCGTGGCCAGATCGGAACCGGACTCCAGCAGGCTCGCCAGCATGTACTCGAGCGCATACGGCGGGAGCAGGTCGTCGCCGTCGAGGAAGGCGAGGAAGTCGCCGGTCGCGTGGCGCACTCCCGTGTCCCGCGCCGCGCCCAGCCCGAGGTTGCCCTGGTGGATCAGCCGGAACCGCCCGTCCCGTTCCGCGAACCCCCGCGCGATCTCCGCGCTGGAATCGGGGGACCCGTCGTCGACCATGAGGACCTCGATGTCCTCCCAGGTCTGCGCCGACACCGACTCCAGGCAGGCGGGAAGATAGAGCTCCACGTCGTAGATCGGGACGATGACGCTGATACGAGGCACAGGTGAATCCTTAGAACTCGTCCGTCGGATGGCGGTCTGCCGGCGCGTCGATCAGCGGTGGACGGTCCCCCGCATCGCCGCCCCGAGGACCCGCGCCCTCGCCACGGCACAGCGCAGCGGCCCCGTCCTGGTGGTGACGAGCCCCGCCCCTTCGGTGGTGGCGCGCAACCTGACGCGGCGCCCGTCGAAGTCGGCCACCGCGCGGTCGTCCCGGATGACGCTGAGCGGCAGCGCGGTCTCGGCTCCGAACCGGTCGCGGGCGACGAGCCGCAGTCCCGCCTCGCCGTACGGCAGGGCGCGCTGGGGCAGATCGCAGGACCAGGAGAAGAACCCGGGCTTGGCCCGGGTGACCTGCACGTCCCTGCGGCAGACGGCGTCGCCCACCTCGAGCAGCAGGTCGGAGCGCACCTCTCCCTGCGTCGCGAGGAACCCGGGTGCGAGGACCTGTCCACCCACGCGGAGCAGGGTGGCGTGGCCGGCCGCGCGCAGCCTGCAGACGACGGCGGTGAGCGGCTGGACCCTGAGCAGGTCGCCGAACGTCTCGAGATCGGGCAGGTCCAGGTAGACGCGGCCCGCGAGCACGCGAAGCCGCCCCCGGGACACCGGCCGCCTGATCGTCTCCGGCTCTCCCGTGCAGGTCCCGATCGCGCGCAGCCCGTCGTCCAGACGGGCGCCGCGCCGGGCCAGGACCTCCGTGAGGATCTCGGTCATCACCGGAGGGGAGATCTCCTTGAACATGATCGACGTCCGGTGGGCGAAGTCGGCGAGCCCGGCGTCGTCGAGAGAGGCCGCCGCGGTCTCGGCGTGACGGAGCTGCGTTGCGCCCACCCAGCGCATGAGCGCCCTCCGCACCGCGGGCGGGCGGCCCTCGCAGTGACCGGCGACCTCCTCGGCTTCCGCGAGGAGGGCCATGACCCCGTCGCCTTCCCCTTGAGGTGCGCCCTGTTCGCGGGCCGACCGGCAGCAGACCTGATCGCTCAGCACCAGGCGGCGCGCGTCGAGCATGAGCGCGAGCAGAGCCGCGACCCCGCTGGACAGATCCGCCCGTGTGGTCGCCACCAGCTCACGTGCGAAGAGCTTGTTCGAGGCCGGGCCGCCGCAGACGATGTCCGGCGCCTCGGCGACGGAGCCGATGACCCGCTCCCCGAGCACGAGCTCCTTGCGCCATGCGCACCCGGGAGTCGTGCCGGTCATGTCACCGACCACCACGTCGGCGTCATGCCGCGCGGCCAGCTCCATCAGGCCGTCCAGCCCTCCGGGCACATAGACGTCGCCGGTGTCGAGGAAGGCGAGATGACGCCCCTGTGCGCCGGCCACGGCGGCGGCGACCGTCTCGGCACGGCGCATGGGCTTGCCGAGCACTCGGACCTCGCCGGCGGATTCTCCGCCGGAGCCCTCCTCAACGAGGATCACCTCGACACGGTGACGGAACCTCTGGGCGTCGATGGAGTCGAGAGCGTCCCGCAGCCATCCGCCCGCGTCCCGCATCGGCAGGATCACGCTCACCTCAGGCTTTGCCATTCTTCCCCCCGGGTGTCGCATGCGACAGCGAACTGTAAGGCTAGCGTCACGAATAGTGACGGCCGTTTTGCTTTACCAGCTCTTCACGTGCGCGTCAGAAGCCCGACGAGCACGCGTCGCAGGGGGTTACGGCTCCGCCGTGCCGCCTCCCTCGGCTGCTCGGGCCGGCTCGTCTCCGGGCGCGGGGCCGAGGCGGCGGCGATCCCCCAGGTCTCACCGGCCTCCCAGAGCGTCCCGAACGTCTCATGGACCAGGTCGTCCAGGTCCTCCCCCGGCCGCGCGAGTAGCCGGGCCCTGTTCATGGCGGCCGTGCGCTCCAGCCGAGCGCTGACGACGCCCTCCCGCTCGTCGAGCGCCAGTGACAGGACGCCGAGGGCCTTGCGGTCGGCGAACGCCACGATCGATCCCAGGGTCTGCGGCGAAGGCACCCACCCCGGCGGGCAGTGGAAACGGAACGGGACGCTCTGGGACGCCGGACCGGGGGCGTCCCCCGCGAAAACCACCCGGCTCCGTCCCGCGTAGGCCTCTTGGATCGCCTGTGCGCCGTCGCCGGGCGGCGGGCCTGCCACGATCACCACGATGTCGTGCAGGTCACTCGCGAGCAGGCCGTCGACCGTGGCGCGGACGTCCTCGGCGGCCGCGTCGCCCACGGGCACGACGGCCTCGACGTACGGCACCAGGTGGGTCCGCCGCGGCTGCCTTCTCAGCCGGCGCAGCGTCGGCACATGCTCGGCCAGGTACGACCGGTCCGGCTCGGCGGCGGTACCGATGCGGACGCTCCGCGCGTGCCGTTCGGCCAAGAAGACGGCCCCGGCCTGGGCGAGCCGGTATCCCAGCTCCGTGTACTCCCCCGACGGCTGCCATCCGCCGCTCGCGCGCAGCAGATCCGCCGGGACGGAGGCGGGGACGCCCACCATGGCGGTGAACGCCTTCGGCCCCGCCGCCCGCAGGTCCGACGTCCTGTCCGGCCGTCTCTCCGTTCGCTTCCCCTCGATGCCGGGCGCGTGCCGCGGGCGGCTCAGCACGACGAGGTGGTCCGCGAGATGGTGCCAGCGCATGTGCGCCTCGATGTGCTCCGGCGGGAGAACCAGGTCGGCGTCGAGCAGGTGGACGACATGACCGTCGGCGACCGCGGCTCCCGCATCGGGCGTCCTCGACGTTCCCGGTTCCGGCCGGATCACCCGGGTGCGCTCGGGCACGCGGTCGGGAAGCACGACCGGTGGTCCGTCACCGGCGTCGACGACGATGACCTCCAGCAGGTGAGCGGGATAGCTCTGGGCCGCGAGACCGGCCAGCGTCAGCCGCAGGCTCCGCGCGTGGCCGCGCGCGGAGACGATCACGCTGACCGGCAGGGTGGGGGTCCACGTGCCCGGCTCCGGCGGGTCGCCGAGCACGCCGTAGTCGTTGAGCGGGATCCGGGGGCGCGGCGCGTACCTCATCGCTGGCTGACTCACTTCCGCCTGCCGTACGCCGGGGAGGACGCCGGGGCATCCTCCATCAGGGAGTTGAAGACCAGGCCGCGCCACTGCTCCTCGTAGGACGTGAGGAACGACTGAACGGGCGGCTGCCAGGTGTGCTCACGCGCGTTCCTGCGGCGCAGGACGTAGTTGAAGCCGTGGGTGCGGTAGATCCGGCCACCGGCGGCCTGCACGGCTTCGAGCAACTGCCCGTCGACGGTTCGCGGGATGGGCCGGAATCCGCCGACCGCGTCGAACATCGCCCGGGTGATCAGCATGGTCCCTCCGGCCACGAAAGGGGCGAACCGCTCCGAGCCGACGCGCCGTCTGATCGTCACGTCGACGGGCTCCAGGTAGACGAATTCCGGGGCGGCACCGACCAGGTCCGCACCGGAGTAGAGCCGGGCGAGCAGGAGGTCGGCGAGGTGGTCGGGCCCATACCAGTCGTCGTCGTCGACCTTGGCGAGGAACGTCCCCGAGGCCGCGGCCGCCATCCGGTTGAGCAGCGCCCCGAAGGGCAGGCCGCCGGAGGCCTCGACCACCGTGACCGGCAGGTCCGTGGCGGGCACCGAGCCGGCCGGCAGCCCGTGGAGCCCCACGATGAGCTCCAACCGCACCCCGCGCTGGCGTTCCATCTGCTGGACCGCGAAGGGGATCATCTCCGGCCTGCGGGTGCACAGCAGGACCGACACCATCGGCTCTGGCGGCACGGGCAGACCGGCCGATGAGGCGATGGCTCGCCATCGGGCGACCGCGCCGTGGTTGCGTAGCGCGATCCCGCGTAACCGGATCGCGGTCTCCTCACGGCGGAGGTCGGACGCGAGGTCCTCCTCACCCACCGCGGCGACCGCCTCGGCCAGTTCGGGCCCGAGGACGGCGTCGCGAGCCGCGTCGGGCCGCGTGATCACCGGCACCCCGGCGGCGGCGAGCCCGGCGACGATCCTGGCGACGGTTCCGACCGCGGCCTCGGCGACGGGTCCGGGGGCGAGTCCGGGCGCGGACCCGCTGGCCATCCTGATCGTGGCGGGCCCTGCCCCCTCGGAGGACGGGATCACCACGCCCCTGACGTTCCTGAGGCGGGCCACCTCGACGTCCGTCAGCTCTCCACGCGGCCCGAGCCGTACGAGCACGTCGGAGCCGCTGGTGACGGCGAAGTCCGGGCCGAGCACCGCGAGGGGCCCCGTGGGGTGCCGCTTGAAGCCGATGGGATTGATCACGGCCTCGTCGACCGGCGGCAACGGGCCGGGGTCGGCGTGGTCACGCCCGGATCCGAGGTCGATGTGGGCACCACCGGCGCGCACTTCGTCTCGGTCTCGGTCTCGATCTCGGTCTCGATCTCGGTCTCGGTCTCGGTCGAGGCGGAGGAGCAGGTCGCAGCCGGGGGCGTCACGGCGCTCCGGCGGTGGGAGGGTGAGCTCCGCGGGCGTCGCGTTGGCGTCGCCGGGCCGCCACTCGTCGGCGTGATCGCCCGCGAGTCCGATCACCGGCTGGCTCATGTGACGGCCCGTCCCGAGAAGGCCGCGCGCCACTGAGGTGACCACCTCGCCGGCCGCGACGGGTTCGGTGAACGACGCGTCGAGGTGCCAGCCCGTGGCCGTACGAGTGATCCGCAGGTCGGCGAGGTGCCGCCAGGCGTCCGACTGCCCGGGGGCGGGCATCGGCCCCGTGGCCCATGGGGGCACCTCGGCCAGTGCGACGCGAACCCGTCCGGCGCTGGGGAGAAGCCTGTGCATCGGAACGACCCTGCGCAGGTCGCTGAGTGTCCGGACGGCGACGACCACGCAGTCGTACGGCTCTCGCGGCGCGCCGGCCGCGTTGAGGGCGTGCCACGGGCCGCTGAAGCCGTCGACGACCCGCCGGAGCGACTCCGGGCAGTGGCCGAAACCGGCGCTCGTTCCCCATGTCCGCGGCGCGCGGGAGGCGGAACGGACCACCCCGGCCTCCTCCCTCGAATCGCCCTGCTCCGGGTCGCCGGTTCTCACGGCGGCGACCGGGACAGCATCGCGAAACGGGCGGCGGAGCGGCCGGCATGTGCTCGTCCTTGGCCGAACGTTTACGGCCGTCAACGGTCGTCTACGGCCCGAGGCTTTACGGCTCCTCCGTGGTCACCCCTGGGAGGACGCCTCCTGCGGAGATCTCAGCGAACGGCTGATCCGCTTGCCGAGCCGTTGCGCCGGGGCTTCAACGAAGCGGTACGTCAGCCAACTCAAGGTGAGGAGCACGATCAGATACCCCAGGCTGATGGCCGACGAAAGCGCGGCCGGCAGGCCTCGGAGGTCGCCCATCATGGAGTTCAGCCCCCGCAGCAGGGGGTGGTGCAGCAGGTAGATCGAGTAGCTGATCAGGCCGATCCACGTCAGCACGCCGGGGATGGGGCGGCTCCGCAACGCCATCCCGAGGGCGAACGTGCCGCCCGCGAGCACCATCGTCGTGATCCACACGTCCGGCTGGACCCACCACCAGCCCGCCTGGATCGACCACACGGGAGAGGCGGCCACCAGGGCCGCCGACACCACGACCGGTGTCAGCCCGCCCGTGCCCGCCTCCCAGCGCTGGATGGCCGTCCCGGTGAACATCACCGCGAGGATCGCCGCGCCGAACCAGGGCACGTAGCTGCCGAACATGAGCAGCACGAGCGCCATCAGGCCCAGGGAGTAGGCGGCGGTCGTCCGGAACCGGCCCGAGATCAGGCAGACGAGACCGGCGAGAAAGATCACGCACGTCACGATGGCCGGCCATTCGCCCGGCAGCAGCGGCGCGGACAACACCAGGCCCGCGGCGACCGCCGCACCACCGAACGCGATGGCCAGCAGGCCACTGCGCCTGTGCACGCCGCCGACGAAGAGCGCGGTGACGATCAGGTAGAACACCATCTCGTACGACAGGGTCCACATCGGATCGGCCAACCCGCCCATGTGGACGACGTCGAGCAGCATCGACAGATGGGCCGCGACGGATGACGCATGGCGGGGGACCTCCATGCGCACCGGCACCCAGATCGCCATGACGAGGACGAGCCCGATGACCAGCAGATAGAGCGGGTAGAGGCGGAAGATCCGGCTGATCCAGAAGGACCTGACGTCTCCCCTGTGTTCCAGGGACGCCGGGATGATGTACCCGCTGACCAGGAAGAACACCAGCACGCCGTACATGCCGAGGTTGAACCAGTACGGCCGGAGCGCGGGCATGAGCCAGGGGAGCATGTGCTCGGCCACCACGGCCATCGCACCGATCCCGCGTAACGCGTCCAGCCAGGCGAGGCGGGCGGCCTGCGTACGTGCGGGCGCGATGGCGACCTGTGTGGCAATCACCAACCTCAACTTACCGCTGACGCCTGACCCACACCCATATGTACGGCTTTTTCACTCCCCTCTGCCACGATCATGCATTTCACCCCATTCACGCGATCCCCCCATTCGCGTGATCATGCAATTTGTGACAGCCGGCCCCTCCCGCCACCCGCCCGCACCCACCCCCTCCCCCCTTGGCGTGATCATGCAATTTGTGACAGCCGTCGTCGCATGCGATAAGGAGCAAGCCGGTTGCCGATGGGCCGATGCCGACGGACCTGTGCATGATCACGAAACACGTGACCCCAGGCCAGACGTGACACTGCCGAATCCGTGCATGATCACCAAATGGGAGGTCGCAGCCCAGACACCACATCCACGAATTCGTGCATGATCACGAACCGGGAAGCGGCAGGTCACAGGGGATGCCGCCGAACCTGTGCATGATCACGACGGAGGCATGGGCAGGTCAGGGGGCATTTCCGCGAACATGTGCATGATCACGCGGGAGGGGTGGGTGGGTGGGGGTTATTCCCACTCGATGGTGCCGGGGGGCTTGCTGGTGACGTCGACGACCACCCGGTTGATCTCGCGGACCTCGTTGGTGATCCGGGTCGAGATGCGGGACAGCACGTCGTACGGCACGCGGGCCCAGTCGGCCGTCATCGCGTCCTCCGAGGTGACGGGCCGCAGGACCACCGGGTGGCCGTACGTGCGGCCGTCGCCCTGGACGCCGACCGAGCGGACGTCGGCCAGCAGGACGACCGGGCACTGCCAGATGTCGCGGTCGAGCCCCGCCCGGGACAGCTCCTCGCGCGCGATGGCGTCGGCCTCGCGCAGGATGTCGAGCCGCTCGGCGGTCACCTCGCCGATGATCCGGATGCCCAGCCCCGGGCCGGGGAACGGCTGCCGCCAGACCATCGCCGAGGGAAGGCCCAACTCCTCGCCGGCCCGCCTGACCTCGTCCTTGAACAGCGTCCGCAACGGCTCGACCAGCTGGAACCGCAGATCGTCGGGAAGCCCGCCCACATTGTGGTGGGACTTGATGTTCGCGGTGCCGGTGCCGCCGCCGGACTCGACGACGTCGGGGTAGAGCGTGCCCTGGACCAGGAAGTCCGCCGGGCCGTCCGCGAGGATGGCCCGCTGCTCGTCCTCGAAGACGCGGATGAACTCCCGGCCGATGATCTTGCGCTTCTCCTCGGGGTCGACCACCCCGGACAGAGCCTTCAGGAACCTCTCGGCGGCGTCCACCACCCGGAGCTTCACCCCGGTCGAGGCCACGAAGTCACGCTCGACCTGCTCGGCCTCACCCTTGCGGAGCAGGCCGTGGTCGACGAAGACGCAGGTGAGGCGATCGCCGATGGCCCGCTGGACGATGGCGGCCGCCACGGCGGAGTCCACGCCGCCCGACAGCGCGCAGATCGCCCTGCCGTCGCCGACCTGCTCGCGCACCGCCGCGACCGCGTCCTCGACGATGTTGAGCATGGTCCACGACGGACGGCACCCGGCCGCCTCGAGGAAGTGCTTGAGGACCGTCTGCCCGTGGGCGGTGTGGAGGACCTCGGGATGGAACTGCACGCCGTACAGGCCCTGGTCGGGGTTCTCGATCGCGGCGACCGGCGTGGCCTCGGTGGACGCGGTGACGGCGAACCCGGCCGGGGCTCCGGCCACGGAGTCGCCGTGGGACATCCAGACCGACTGCGTGGACGGCAGCCCGGCGAACAGCACGCCCTCGCCGAGCACCTGCAACGAGGTGCCGCCGAACTCCGCGACGCCCGTCCTGTTCACGGTCCCGCCCAGCGCCTGCGCCATCGCCTGGAAGCCGTAGCAGATGCCGAAGGTGGGCACGCCCGTCGTGAACAGGCCGTCAGGGACCGGCGGGGCGCCCTCGGCGTACACGGACGAGGGGCCGCCCGACAGGATGATCGCCTTGGGCTTCCTGGCCAGCATCTCCGCCACCGGCATCGTCGACGGGACGATCTCGGAGTAGACGTGGCATTCACGCACCCGGCGAGCGATCAGCTGCGCGTACTGCGCGCCGAAGTCGACCACCAGGACCGTGTCGAACTCAGACACCGGAAGGACCCCCAAAAGGAAACGAGCGGTGTCGCCAGTCTATCGGCGCGGTTTCCCCGACCAGCCCCGACGCTTCCCCACCCGACCACGCCGCCATCGAGGACGTCGTCGCCCGGGCCTCCTGAGAGGCCGCCAGGACTAGGTGATCTCCACGATCGGCAGCCGGAGTGCTCCCGGCGCGGCCGCAGGCACGACCGGATGGAGCGGCGCGACCGGCGAGACCCTCGCGTAGGCGGATCCGACGGCCGGGCGAGGGTCGGGCTCGCCCTTGTTCGGCCACAGCGCCATGGCCCGCTCCGCCTGGGCCGTGATGGTGAGCGAGGGGTTGACGCCCAGGTTGGCGGAGATCGCCGACCCGTCGACGATGTGCAGGCCCTCGTACCCGTAGACCCGGTGGTAGGCGTCGATCACACCGCTCTCCGGGGAGTCGCCGATCGCGCAGCCGCCGAGGAAGTGCGCCGTGGCCGGGATGTCGAACAGGTCCAGCCAGGAACCGCCCGGCATGCCGCCGATCTCCTCAGCGGCCAGCCGCGCGGCCCGGTGCCCCGCGGGGATCCAGGTGGGATTGGGCTCGCCGTAGCCGGGATCGGCCCGCAGGCCGCGCCCCTGGAGGGAGACCGTGACCGAGTTGTTCTTGGCCTGCATGACGAGGGCGATGACGGCCCGCTCCGACCATCTCCGGTGATTGAACAGCCGGAGCACCAGATGGGGCCGCCGGAGGGCCGCGCCGAGGAATTTGAGCCAGCGTGGGGTCCTGCCCCCGCCGTCCACGAGCAGCGTGCGGAGCATGCCCATCGCGTTGGAGCCGTCGCCGTACCGGACGGGCTCGATGTGCGTCTCGGCGTCGGGGTGGATCGACGAGGTGATCGCCACCCCCCGGTTGAGCTTGTCCCCCTTGACCGTCAGCCGCTCGAATCCGAGCAGGGCCTCGGAGTTCGTCCGGGTCAGGACGCCGAGCCGCGCGGAGAGCCCGGGCAGGGTCGTCGCCCTCAGGTGGTGCAGCAGTCGCTGCGTGCCGTACGTGCCGGCGGCGAAGACGACCTGCCGCGCGGTGAAGACGCGGGTCCCGCCCAGGGAACCGGTCCTCCTGGCCGTGACCTCGTATCCGCCGTCGACCGGGCGCACGCTCCTGACGGTCGTCTCCGGGTGGACCGTCGCCCCCGCGGTCTCCGCGAGGTGGAGGTAATTCTTGACCAGCGTGTTCTTCGCGCCATGGCGGCAGCCCGTCATGCACTCGCCGCACTCCAGGCATCCCCGCCGCCGCGGGCCGGCCCCGCCGAAGTACGGATCATCGACCTCGATGCCGGGAGCGCCGAAGAACACCCCCACGGGAGCGAGGTGGAAGGTGTCGCCGACCCCCATCCGCTCGGCCACCTTCCGCATGACCTCGTCGGCGGGCGTCACGGTCGGGTTCCGCATCACCCCCAGCATCCGCTTGGCCTGGTCGTAGTAGGGGGCGAGTTCGCTCTTCCAGTCCGTGATGCGGCTCCACTGGGGGTCGTCGAAGAAGGGGTCCAGGGGCTCGTAGAGGGTGTTCGCGTACACGAGCGAGCCGCCGCCCACCCCCGCTCCCGCCAGGACCATGACGCCGCTTCCGCCACGCAGCAGGTGGATCCGCTGGATGCCCTTGAGACCGAGCCGCGGAGCCCACAGGAAGTCCCTGGCCCGCCAGGACGTCTTGGGGAGCGTGCCGTCCTCGAATCGCCTGCCGGCCTCCAGGACGCCGACCGAATAGCCCTTCTCCGTCAGGCGGAGGGCCGTCACGCTCCCGCCGAATCCCGACCCGATGACGACGACGTCGTAGTCCATGGCAGTCCTATTTGAGGTGGAGCCGCTTCATCGTCTTGAGGACGCCGGCGAGGGTGTCGGCGTAGGTGTCGTACGACAGGCCGAGCATCGGCTCGAAGCCGAGCCACGACGCCTGGCTGGCGACGGTCTGGACCTCGGTGTACTTGAGCAGGCCCTCGCTTCCGTGGCGGCGGCCGAGGCCGGAGGCCTTCATGCCGCCCATCGGGGCGTCGTAGGACGCGTAGGCCGAGCCGTACCCCTCGTTGACGTTGACGGTGCCCGCCTTGACTCGGGCGGCGATCCGGCGGGCCCGCCCGAGGTCGCGCGTCCAGACCGAGGCGTTCAGCCCGTACGGAGTGTCGTTCGCGAGAGCGACGGCCTCGTCCTCGGCGGAGAACCGGTAGAGGGCGACGACCGGGCCGAAGGTCTCGTCGCGGCACAGGTCCATGTCCTCGGTGACGCCCTCGACGACCGTCGGCTCGTAGAACAGCGGCCCGAGATCGGGCCGCGCGCGGCCTCCGGTCAGCACCTTCGCGCCCTTGGCGACGGCGTCCGCCACATGGTCGGTCACCGCGTCGAGTTGCCGCCGGTGCGTCAGGGACCCCATCTGGGTGTCCCAGTCGAACCCCGCGGCGATCTTCATGTTCTCCACCGCCCGGACGAACTTGTCCCGGAACGCGTCGGCGACCGATTCCTGCACGTAGAGCCGCTCGATCGAGATGCACAACTGGCCGGCGTTGGTGAAGCACGCCCGGATGGCGCCCTGCGCGGCCAGATCGAGGTCGGCGTCGTCGAGCACGATCATCGGGTTCTTGCCGCCCAGTTCCAATGAGCAGCCGATGAGCCGGCCGGCGGCCTCGGCGGCGATCTTCCTGCCGCCCCTGGTCGATCCGGTGAACGCCACGTAGTCGGCGCCGTCGATCAGCGGCCCGCCGACGTCCTCGGGGTCGCCCAGCACGACCTGCCAGATGTCACGCGGCATGCCGAGTTCCACGAGGAGGTCGATCGTCCAGAGGGTGGAAAGCGCGGTCTGCGTGTCGGGCTTGTGGACGACGGCGTTGCCCGCGATCAGCGCGGGGACCACGTCGGTCACCCCCAGGGACAGGGGGTAGTTCCACGGGCTGATCACGGCCACGGCGCCCTTGGGGTGGCGAAGCTCGGTCACCCGGGTGGCGACCGGGAAGATGCCCCGGCGGCGCTGCGGTTCCAGCAGCCCCGGCGCGCGCCTGGCAAAGTAGAGGCTGCAGCCGGCCACGTCGAGGACCTCTTCGAACGCGTGCCGCCTGGCCTTCCCCGTCTCCGTCTGGACGATGTCGAGGATCTCGTCGCGACGGTCGATCATCGCGTCGTGCAGGCGCAGGAACGGCCTGGTCCGCTCCCGGGCGGGCAGCGCGGCCCACGCCTCCTGTGCGGCTCTGGCCTTGGCGTACGCGGTCCTGACATCGTCGGCCGAGGAGATCGGGATGTCGGCGAGGGGCTCACCCGTGAACGGGACGGCGATCTGCCGGGTCTTGCCCTCCGAGGTGACGTGCGCGAGGACTCGATCGACCATGGCGCTGTCGAGCGTCCGAATCGTGGCGGCCATGGCGGAAGAATATTCCGGGGACCTCACTAAAGCTACTGGTTGGTAAAGCAACCTTCAGGCGGCTCCAAGGAACGCTCGAACCGAAGCCCGGCGCGATACGTCCTAGGGGCATGAGGACATCGATTCGTACGGCGGGCGCCATCGCCCTGGCCGGGCTTCTCGCCACGGCGTGCTCGGAAGGCCGCGCGGACCAGGCTCCCCCGCGTGTCGACCTGTCCGACAAGGTCTCCCTCGTCTCGTACACGAGCTGCGATGACATGCTGAACGACATCCGGCGCAAGACCGCCGAGAACGTGAGCCCCTGGGGCGTCGGCGGCCCCGTGGGCTACGCGATGGCGGAGGACGCGCCCCTCGCGGCGACGGCCACCGCCAAAGGTGCGGCCCCTGACCAGTCGTACTCGACGACCAACGTCCACGAGGCCGGAGTCGACGAGCCCGACCTGGTCAAGACCGACGGCCAGCGGATCATCACGGTCAGCCAGGGCGTCCTCCGCGTCGTGGACATCGAGAGCCGCCGGGTGACCGGCACGTTGCGGCTCGTCCCCAAGGAGCAGGCCTGGGCGCAGGCCGACCTGCTGATCTCCGGCAACCGGGCGCTCGTCCTGTTCGAGGGCGTGGGGGGGATCGTCCCGCTGGGTGCGCTGGCCAAGGTGCGGTCCGGGCCGTCGGGGTCCACGTACATGCTCGTCGACCTGGCCGGCCCGCCGAAGGTGGTGTCCACGCTGATCGCCGACGGCGCGCACGTCGACGCCCGCCAGGTGGGATCGACCGTGCGGATCGTCGTCCGGTCTCAGCCGAACATCACGCTCCCTCCCCCCAAGCCCGACATGCCCGAGTCGGAGTTGCGCGAGCGCAACCGCAGGGCGGTGCTCGCCGCACCGATCAACGCCTGGCTGCCCGGCTTCCAGATCGAGGCCGACGGGGTCACCCGTACCGACGCGGTGAAGTGCGAGCAGATCAGCCACCCGGCCGAGTACACCGGGACGTCGATGCTGACCGTCCACACGATCGACCTGGCCGCCGACCAGACCTTCTCCCCCGACTCCTCCATCAGCGTGGCAGCCGACGGCGACACCGTGTACGGCACGGCGACCAGCCTCTACGTGACCAGCAACCCCCGCTGGTGGACGCGGCCGATGATCATCGATGACATGCCGATGCCGACTCCCCTGGTGTCGGACAGGCCGCGAAAGCCGGCTCCCACGCCGACCACGCCCCCCGAGCGCACCGAGGTGCACCGGTTCGACATCACCGCCGCGGGGTCCCCCCGCTACGTCGACTCGGGCTCGGTGCCCGGGCGTCTGCTGAACCAGTACTCCCTGTCGGAGAGCAAGGGCAATCTCCGCGTGGCCACGACGTCCAACTCGGAGACCTTCGGCGGGGCACGTGAGACGAGCGAGAGCGGCGTCTACGTCCTCGACGCGGCGAGCCTGTCCCCGGTCGGCTCGGTGACGGGACTCGGCAAGGGCGAGCGCATCTACTCCGTCCGGTTCATCGGCGACGTCGGCTACGTGGTCACCTTCAAGCAGACCGACCCGCTCTACGCCCTGGACCTGCGGAATCCGGCCGACCCCAAGGTCACGGGCCAGCTCAAGATCTCCGGCTACTCGGCCTACCTGCACCCGGGCGGCGAGGGACGCCTGCTCGGCGTCGGCCAGGAGGCCACCCAGGCGGGCCAGACGATCGGCACCCAGATCTCCCTGTTCGACGTCAGCGACCCGGCCAGCCCGAAGATCGTCTCCCGGTTCCTCCAGGAGAAGTCCGGCTCGGAGGCCGAGTGGGATCCGCACGCCTTCGTCTACTGGCCGCAGTCGGGCCTGGCGATGTTGCCCCTCCAGAGCTGGGCCGGCGACATGATCGAAGGCAGCAGCGCCCTCGTGCTCAAGGTCGGCGACGCCGGGATCGACAAGGTCGGCACGATCAGCCATCCCAACAAGAACAAGGAGGGCTCGTTCGCACCGGTCGACCAGGGCATCCGCCGTTGCGTGGTCATCGGGGACGCCATCTGGACGGTCTCCGACGGCGGCCTCAAGGTCAGCGACGCGACGAGCCTCGCCGACCGGGCCTGGATCCCCTTCGTGTGATCCGGCCTCAGACGCCGTGACCCTCCGGGAGGGCGACGGGAACGATCTCGGGAGCACCGAGACGGATCGCGTCGGCCTCCTGGTCGGTGTCCTGCTCCTGCGAAGCCCGTTCGGCCTCGACCCTCTTGGTGAAGTACTCCACCTCCCGCTTGACCTGCTCGGTGTCCCAGCCGAGCGGCTTCGCCATGAGCTCCGCGGCCTCCTGCGCGACGGCGGCGCCGCGGTGGAAGGTCTCGATCGAGATGCGGGTCCGGCGGGTCAGCGCGTCGTTGAGGTGGCGGGCGCCTTCGTGGGTGGCCGCGTGCACGATCTCGGCACGCAGGTAGTCGTCGGCCCCCGCGAGCGGCCGTCCCAGCGAGGGATCCCGCTCGATCAGTTCGAGCACCTCGTCGATCATGGAACCGTATCTCTGGAGCAGGTGCTCGATCCGCGCGACGTGCAGGCCGGACGAGCGGGCGAGCCGATGGCGGGAGTTCCACAACGCCCGGTAGCCCTCCGCCCCCGACAGGGGAACCTGGTCGGTGCAGGACGGGGGCACGCGCCGGTCGAGGCCGTGCGCGACGGCGTCGACCGCGTCCGCCGCCATCACCCGGTACGTCGTGAACTTGCCGCCGGCCACCATGACGAGGCCGGGGACGGGGTGGGCCACCACGTGCTCCCGCGAGAGCTTGGACGTCTCCTCCGACTCGCCGGCGAGCAGCGGCCGCAGCCCGGCGTAGACGCCTTCCACGTCGTCCCTGGTCAGCGGCACCGCGAGGACGGAGTTGACGTGGTCGAGCAGGTAGTCGATGTCCGTCCGGGAGGCGGCGGGATGGACCTTGTCGAGCGTCCACTCCGTGTCGGTGGTGCCGATGATCCAGTGCCGGCCCCAGGGGATCACGAACAACACCGACTTCTCGGTGCGCATGATGATCCCCGTCAGGGAGTGGATGCGGTCGCGCGGCACCACGAGGTGGATGCCCTTGGACGCCTTGACGTGGATCTGGCCGCGCCCGCCGACGAGTTCCTGGACGTCGTCGGTCCAGACCCCCGTCGCGTTGACGACCTGGCGGGCCCGGACGTCGAACTCGGTCCCGCTCTCCAGGTCGCGCACGCGGACCCCGGTGACGCGCTCACCCTCGCGCAGGAAGCCGACCGCCTGGACCCGCGACGCCACATCGGCGCCGTATGTCGCGGCGGTCCTGAGCATGGTCATCACGTATCGGGCGTCGTCCACCCCGGCGTCCCAGTACTGCACCGCGCCGGTGAAGGCCGAGCGCTTGAGCGCGGGGGCGATCCGCAGCGCCCGCCGCCGCGACAGGTGCCGGTGGCCCGGCATCCCCCGGCTGAAGCCGAAGGAGAAGCCCAGCGTGTCGTAGAGCGCCAGCCCCGCCCCCACGTACGGCCGCTCCCAGCCCGGGTGGGTCAGGGGGAACAGGAACGGCACCGGTCTGACCAGGTGCGGCGCGATCCGCTGGAGCAGCAGGGCCCGCTCCCTGAGCGCCTCTCTCACCAGGTCGAAGTTGAGTTGCTCCAGGTAGCGCAGACCGCCGTGGATCAGCTTGGACGAGCGCGAGGAGGTCCCGGAGGCGAAGTCCCGCGCCTCGACGAGACCCACCGACAGCCCCCTCGTCACGGCGTCGAGGGCGACACCCGCACCGACGACACCGCCGCCGATCACGACCACGTCGAGTTCCTGCGATTGCATCCGGTCAAGGGCGGCGGAACGCTCTGTGGGGCCGAGCGCTGCGGTGCCCATCCGCGCGGTCATAGGGCTCCCTCTGTACGGCTTTCGCCTGTGCGGACGTTTTCTACCCGTAGGTTCTGACCAGCAAATCCTACTTCCACCCCTCACGCCAAATGATCTTCATCGGCGCGGCCGGCACGAGGAGATCAGGCACGATGCGCCGGATCGATGCTGGTTTTTTGCTATAAACGAGCCGTTCCACCTCCCCCGATCTGTGATCCCTGCCCCCGGGCGGAAAGATGGGCACATGAGCCTCACTGTCTCTGATGTTCGCCTCGTGACGCCGGAAGGGGTCCACGACGGCTGGCTGACCATCGAGGACGGCAAGATCACCCATATCGGCCGTGGCCAGGCGCCCGGCAACGGCCGGTCCCTGGGCGGCCGGACGGTCGTCCCGGGTTTCGTGGACATCCACACGCACGGCGGAGGCGGCGGCTCCTACCAGCAGGACGATCCGGAGAAGGCGGCCGAGGTGGCCGCGTTCCACCTCGGACACGGCACCACCACCACACTGGCCAGTCTGGTCACCGCGGCGCCCGCCACCCTGGCCCGTACGGCGTCCGCCCTGGCCGACCTCTGCGAGCAGGGGCTCATCGCCGGCATCCACTTCGAGGGTCCGTACATCTCGAAGGCCCGCTGCGGCGCCCACGACCCCGCGCTGCTCCGCGAACCCGACCGGGCGGAGTTCCGGGAGTTGGTGCGGGCCGGCCGGGGTCACGTCCGCATGCTGACCATCGCGGCGGAGTTGCCGAACGCGCTCGACGTCATCAGGGACGCCGCGGCCGAGGGCGTGATCGCCGCACTCGGCCACAGTGACGCCACCTACGAGCAGACGATCGCGGGAATCGAGGCGGGCGGCAGCGTCGCCACCCACCTGTACAACGCGATGCCGCCACTGAACCACCGCGATCCCGGCCCGGTCGCGGCCCTCCTCCAAGACGATCGGGTCACCGTGGAACTCGTCAACGACGGAGTCCACGTCCACCCCGCCATGTTGCGCCTCGCCGCGCACGAGTCGGGCCCCGCCAGGACGGCGCTGATCACCGATGCGATGGCCGCGGCCGGCATGGGCGACGGGCGCTACCCGCTCGGCTCGATGACCGTCGACGTCGAGAACGGCGTGGCGCGCCTGTCCGAGGGCGGCACGATCGCCGGAAGCACCCTGACCATGGACGTGGCGTTCCGCCGCACGGTCCGCGAGGTGGGCGCCTCGCTCGTCGACGCGTCCACGATGGCCTCGCTGACCCCGGCGCGGGTGCTCGGCCTCGACGGGGAGATCGGCTCGATCTCCGTCGGCAAGCACGCCGACCTGGTCGTCCTCGACGAGGATCTGCGCCTCGACGGCGTCATGAGGCGCGGCGTGTGGGTGCGGGAGCCCGCATGATCACCCGATCACGCGGGGCCCGCCACCGGTGATCAGGGCTGCGGAGGGGCGACGACGACCTCGACGCGCTGGAACTCCTTGAGGTCGGAGTAGCCCGCGGTCGCCATCGTGCGGCGCAGCGCGCCCATGAGGTTCATCGAGCCGTCGGCCACCGACGACGGGCCGTGCAGGATCTGCTCCAGCGTCCCGATCGTGCCGAACTCGACCCGCCTGCCACGCGGCAGATCCGGGTGGTGCGCCTCCGACCCCCAGTGGAAGCCGCGGCCCGGGGCCTCGGCGGCCCGGGCGAGGGGCGAGCCGACCATGACGGCGTCGGCGCCACAGGCGATCGCCTTGGCGATGTCCCCCGAGCCGCCCATGCCTCCGTCGGCGATGACGTGGACGTAGCGGCCGCCCGACTCGTCCATGTAGTCGCGGCGGGCCGCGGCCACGTCCGAGATCGCGGTCGCCATCGGCACGACCACGCCGAGCACGTTGCGGGTGGTGTGCGAGGCGCCGCCGCCGAAGCCGACCAGCACGCCGGCCGCGCCGGTGCGCATCAGGTGCAGCGCGGCGGTGTAGGTGGCGCAGCCGCCGACGATGACGGGCACGTCCAGTTCGTAGATGAACTGCTTGAGGTTAAGCGGCTCGGCCCGGCCCGACACGTGCTCGGCCGAGACCGTGGTGCCGCGGATGACGAAGATGTCGACACCGGCGTCGATCACGGCCTTGTGGTGCTGCACCGTCCGCTGGGGCGACAGCCGTACCGCCGTGGTCACGCCCGCCTCGCGGATCTCCCCGATGCGCCGGGCGATCAGCTCGTCCTGGATCGGAGCCGTGTAGATCTCCTGGAGGCGGCGGGTGGCGGCCTCCTGGTCGAGGGTGGCGACCTCCTCGAGCAGCGGCGCGGGGTCCTCGTACCGCGTCCACAGACCTTCGAGGTCGAGGGCGGCGAGGCCGCCCAGCCTGCCGATCTCGATCGCGGTCCTGGGCGAGACGACGCTGTCCATCGGGCTCACCACGAGCGGAAGCTCGAACCGGTAGGCGTCGATCTGCCAGGAGATCGAGACCTCCTCGGGGTCACGGGTGCGCCGGGAGGGCACGATGCCGATCTCGTCCAGCGCGTACGCACGACGGCCGCTCTTGCCGCGCCCGATCTCCACCTGAGTCATCTCGCCTGCTCTTTCCATTCATGTGCGTACGGCTCCCGCCGGGCGCGAAAGCCGTACCGAGCCCGTACCGAGTTCGTACCGGGCTCCGTACGGTGCCGGTCGGCTCCCCTAGTGGCGGTGGTAGTTCGGAGCCTCGACCGTCATCTGGATGTCGTGGGGGTGGCTCTCCTTGAGACCCGCCGCCGTGATGGGCATGAGCTGCGCCTTCTCGTGCATCTCGGCGACGGTGCGGGAGCCGGTGTACCACATGCCCTGGCGGAGCCCGCCGACCAACTGGTGGGCCACGGCGGCGAGGGGACCGCGGTAGGGCACCTGGCCCTCGATGCCCTCGGGGATGTACTTGTCCTCGCCGGAGACGTCGGACTGGGCGTAACGGTCCTTGCTGAAGGACTTGCCGCCGCGCTCGCGGTTGCGCACCGCGCCGAGCGACCCCATGCCGCGGTAGGACTTGTACTGCTTGCCGTTGATGAAGATCAGCTCACCGGGTGACTCCTCGCATCCCGCGAGCAGCGAACCCAGCATGACGGTGTCCGCGCCGGCGGCGAGGGCCTTGGCGATGTCCCCCGAGTACTGCAGGCCGCCGTCCCCGATGACCGGGATGCCCGCGGGCCCGCAGGCCAGGCCGGCCTCGTAGATCGCCGTGAGCTGGGGCGCGCCCACGCCCGCGACGACGCGGGTGGTGCAGATGGAGCCCGGGCCCACGCCGACCTTCACCGCGTCGGCGCCGGCCTCGATCAGCGCCTGGGCGCCGGCCCTGGTGGCCACGTTGCCGCCGATCACGTCCACGCCCCGGCTGTTCGCCTTGATCTTGGCGATCATGTCGCACACGCCGTTCGAGTGGCCGTGGGCCGTGTCCACGATGATGACGTCGGCGCCCGCCTCGACCAGGGCCGTCGCCCGCTGCTCCGCGTCGCCCGCGACGCCCACCGCCGCGCCGACCCTCAACCGGCCGCTCGCGTCCTTGGTGGCCAGCGGGTACTGCTCGCTCTTGGTGAAGTCCTTGACGGTGATGAGGCCCTGCAGGCGGCCGGCCGCGTCGACGATCGGCAGCTTCTCGACCTTGTGCTCCCGGAGCAGCCGGAACGCCTCGTCGCGGGCGACGCCCGCGGGGGCGGTCACGAGGGGCATGCGGGTCATGACCTCGTGGACGGCCTTCGTCTGGTCGGTCTCGAACCGCATGTCGCGGTTGGTCACGATGCCGACGAGGACTCCGTCGGGGTCGGTCACCGGCACGCCGGAGATCCGGTAGGTGGCGCACAGCCGTTCGACGTCGGCGAGCGTGTCGTCCGGAGCGCAGGTCACCGGGTGGGTCACCATGCCCGCCTCGGAGCGCTTGACGAGGTCGACCTGACTGGCCTGGTCCTCGATCGAGAGGTTGCGGTGGAGGATGCCGATGCCGCCCTGGCGGGCCATCGCGACGGCCATCCGCGCCTCGGTGACGGTGTCCATGGCGGCGGACACCAGCGGGATGCGCAGCACGACGTTCCGCGACAGGCGCGTCGTCGTGTCGGCTTCTCCCGGCTGCAGATCCGAGTAGGCGGGAACAAGGAGCACGTCATCGAACGTGAGCCCCGGTTCGGTGAACTTGGCCATCTCCAACCCTCCTGCCCGGCGGACCCCTCGCCAGACCCCGAGGTCAGTCTAGTGGGCTCCTCAGCACGCGGTTCCGGGGTTCCCTCCCGGCCCGGTTGAGCGGACGGGATGGGCTCCCTCCCCCGGCCCGGCTGAGCGGACGGGAGACGAACCGGGATGCGAGCCGGCCGAGGCCGGAGACGGGGCCTGCCACGGGGCCCGGCGCGGGCCGGGATCGACTCCGGAGTCGGCCCCCGAGGCGGCTCCGGAGAAGACAAGGTGGGGGGACCGACGAGCGGTCCCCCCACATGTGCGTCACTCAGGCCACGCCATCGAGCCCCCCTCCGCGCTCGAATGACGTACCGTTCGCTAACGCTGAGTCAAGGATGCGTCACGAAGCGTCCAAGCGCAATGTCGCTAGATGCAACTGCACAAAGTTGCATTTTGCCGCCGTTTCGAAAGTGCGGGCGAAGAAAGCTTTGGAACGTGCATATGCACAAAAGTTCTTCGCGCGCTCTTCCGAATATGCGAACGCCCGGCACGGCGCCGGAGGGCGCGGCTATTCTCGCGACGCGAGGGATCGGACTTCCGCGAGTTCCGCCATTGGTGCGACCGCGGATTTGACGCGGAGCGGAACGACCAACGGAGCGACTGATGATCACGACGCGGAACGCGGACCCTCTCGAAGCCCTCGGCCTCACCCAGGAGCACAGGGACCTCTACACCGTGGTGCTGAAGCTCCATCGGGCCACCCTCGCCGAGATCGCCCGCGCCGTCGACGAGCCCGTCGACGACGTGCTCGACCGGCTCACCCGGCTCGTACGGCTGGGCACGGTCGACGAGCAGCAGGGGGAGTACCTCGCCCGCCACCCGGCCGCCGCCATCGGGAGGCTGGTGGCCGAGAGGCTCGACCGGCTGGCCAGGGAGAGCCGCCAGATCGACGCGGCCCTCGCCTCCGTCGCACCCCTCACCCACCACTACGACGCCGGCCGGGACTACCAGAACGGCCAGTTCGCCGTCGACCTCGTGAGCGGGGCGGACGAGCTCTACGAGAGCGTCGTCGGCCTGGCCCTGCAGGCGCCGCCGGCCGACCTGGTCTCCGCGATCCCGGACCGGCGGACGATGTGCGATCTGGTCGAGAAGTACACCGGCCCCTGGACCGCGGCCATGAGGGACGGCCTGCTGTCCTCGCGGGCCGTCATCCCCATCTCGGTGATGGAGGCGCCCGGCATACGGGAGGTCTGCGACCGGCTGATCGAGGCGGGCGCACGCATCCGCACCCTCGACCGGGTGCCGAGCTGGTTCTTCGCCCTGGGTGACGACACCGCGGGCCTGCCTGCCGAATGGGGCGACTCCCTGCCGGAGCACGGCTACAACTGCTACCTCGTCCGGGCGCCGATCGTCGTGGCCGCGCTCCGTACGCTCTTCGAGGAACTGTGGGCCAGGGCCGTCCCCGTGTCGTCGTGCGACAGCGGCACGTCCCAGGTGCTGAGGCTCGCCGCGCAGGGGCTCAGCGACGAGGGAATCGCCCGCCACCTGGGCCTTTCCGTCCGGACGGTCCGGGCCAGGTTCGCCGAGGCGATGGCCGAGCTGGGGGCGCAGTCCCGCTTCCACGCCGGAGTCGAGGCCGCGCGTCGCGGCTGGTTGTGACCCCTGCCGGACGGACATCTGGCACTCTGGTCCCGTTATGACAGCCCAATCAGTAGATGGGTTCCACTTTCACTCACCATGGTGGGTCCTGGTCATAAGGTGGGATGCGTGCTGGAAGACGTCCCCCGCGACCCGTTCGCGGATGACCCGAACGACCCCGCTGCCGAGCTGGGCGAGCCCGACGACCCGGAGCCGCTCAGTGTCGCCGAGCGGGATGAGGCGCTGACCGATCTCGCCGACGTGGAGGTCTTCCGTTCCCTGCTGGAGCCCCAGGGTGTGCTGGGGTTGGTGCTCGACTGCCCCGAGTGCGGTGAGCAGCATTACTTCGACTGGGACCTGCTCCGCGGCAACCTTCGTCAGATGATCGACAACGGCCGGCCCCAGGTCCACGAGCCGGCGTTCCAGCCCGACCCGACCGACTACGTCAGCTGGGAGTACGCCCGGGGCTACGTGGACGGGGTGATCGACACCGAGGAGAGCCGCTGACTCTCCACATCGGCCACGAGCGCGCCCAGCATCCGGATCGCCGCGTCGGCGCCTGAGGCCACCGGCTCACGCCGGGCCAGCCCGTCGAGGATCGCGTCGGTCCGCAGTACGTCGGCCTCCACGTCGGCGTCGTCGTACGACCCGAGGAAGCGTGCCGGACGACGACGACGTTTCGTGGTCACGCAATCGACTCCAGCTCGGCCAGCTGCCTCAGCCTGGCGAGGGCGCGATGCTGGGCGACCCGGACGGCACCTGGTGACATGCCGAGTACATTACCGGTCTCCTCGGCCGAAAGGCCCGACACCACCCGAAGGATGAGGAGCTCGCGCTGGTTGTCCGGAAGGCGCGACAACAGGTCACGAGCGTGCTGCGCCTCGATGTAGCGGACGACGGTCTCCTCCGGCCCCGGCCCCTCGTCCGGCCCGTCCGGCAGGTCCTGTGTCGGCACCGCGGAACGCACAGAACTGCGCAGCGCGTCGGCCACCTTGTGCGAGGCGATTCCGAACACGAACGACGCGAACGGCCGACCCATATCGCGATAACGCGGCAACGCGGAAAGAACGGCGATGCACACTTCCTGCGCGACGTCGTCGGCGATGTGGTAATGACCGGAGACCCTACCCAGCCGGGCTCGGCAATATCGCACCACCATGGGGCGCAGATGCCCCAGAAGCGATTCGATCGCGCTGCGATCTCCTTGTACGGCAAGGCTGGTCAGTTCCCTGAGGTCGGACTCATCCGATCTCGTCGCAAGCCTTACCCCAGTTGCGGCGTCGGCGACGCGTCCCTCGGTCACGTTAGGCATGATGCCCGCCACGATCGTGCATGTCGTCATGGTTGACGGCTACGGATTGGTCACATTGACGCGGCGATAACCAGCTGTAATCAACCGAACACAATACCGTTGGAACATTCCAACCAAATGGCCAAATCGTCGGGAATTGTCAGATGGCCTGACTTCTATAAAGAAGTACGGCTCCCGCCTCACTGAGGCGGGAGCCGAACTGCATTCTCGTGGTGCGTCCCCTTCAACGGGGAAGACGCGCAGGCGTCAGTGGCCGTGCCCGTGACCGTGCCCGTGGCCGCCCGCGGCCGGAGCCTCGTCCTCCTCGGGCTTGTCGACCACGAGGGCCTCGGTCGTCAGCAACATGCCCGCGATGGACGCGGCGTTCTGAACGGCCGAACGGGTCACCTTGACCGGGTCGATGACGCCCTGGGCCACCAGGTCGCCGTACTCACCGGTGGCGGCGTTGAGGCCCTCACCGGCCTTCAGCTCGGCGATCTTGAAGGTGACGACGTACCCCTCGAGCCCGGCGTTCTCGGCGATCCACCGAGCCGGCTCGATCAGCGCCTTGCGCACGATCGAGACACCGGTCGCCTCGTCGCCGACCAGGCCGAGGTCGTCGAGCTCCTTGGACACGTGCACGAGCGCGGAGCCGCCGCCGGAGACGATGCCCTCCTCGATCGCGGCGCGGGTCGCGGAGATCGCGTCCTCGAGACGGTGCTTCTTCTCCTTGAGCTCCACCTCGGTGGCCGCGCCGACCTTGAGCACGGAGACGCCGCCGGAGAGCTTCGCGAGCCGCTCCTGGAGCTTCTCACGGTCCCAGTCGGAGTCGGACTGCTCGACGGCGAGCTTGATCTCGCGGATGCGGTCCTCGATGGCCTGAGCCTCGCCGGCGCCGTCGACGATCGTCGTGGCGTCCTTTCCGACGACGACGCGGCGCGCGGTGCCGAGCACCTCGAGGCCGACGTGCTCCAGCTTGAGGCCGATCTCCTCGCTGACGACCTGGCCGCCGGTGAGGATCGCGATGTCCTGCAGCATGGCCTTGCGGCGGTCACCGAAGCCGGGCGCCTTGACGGCGACGGAGGTGAACGTGCCGCGGATCTTGTTGGTCACCAGAACGGCGAGGGCCTCGCCCTCGACGTCCTCGGCGATGACCAGCAGCTGCTTCTTGGTCTGCGCGATCTTCTCCAGCAGCGGCAGGAAGTCCGCGATGGAGGCGATCTTGCTCTGGGTGATCAGGATGTAGGGGTCCTCGAGCACGGACTCCATACGGTCCGGGTCGGTCACCATGTAGTGCGACAGGTAACCCTTGTCGAACTGGAGACCCTCGGTGAACTCCAGCTCCAGGCCCATGGCGTTGGACTCTTCGACGGTGATGACACCGTCCTTGCCCACCTTGTCGAACGCCTCGGCGATCAGCTCGCCGATCTTGGCGTCCTGCGCGGAGATGGTCGCGACGTTCGCGATCTCCTGCTTGTCCTCGACCGGACGGGCGCTGTCGAGCAGCCTGTCGCTGACGGCCTTGGCCGCCAGGTCGATGCCGCGCTTCAGGGCCAGCGGCTGGGCGCCCGCGGCCACGTTGCGCAGGCCCTCGCGGACCATGGCCTGGGCCAGGACGGTCGCCGTGGTGGTGCCGTCACCGGCCACGTCGTTGGTCTTGGTGGCGACTTCCTTGGCGAGCTGGGCGCCGAGGTTCTCATACGGCTTGTCCAGCTCGACCTCACGGGCGATGGTCACGCCGTCGTTCGTGATGGTCGGTGCGCCGAACTTCTTGTCGATGACCACGTTGCGGCCACGCGGGCCGAGGGTCACCTTCACGGCGTCCGCGAGGGCGTTCACGCCACGCTCAAGAGCGCGCCGCGCGTCCTCCTCGAACTCCAGGATCTTGGGCATTCAAGTCTCCTTATAAGCGCACGGGAGCCCCGGGCGCGTACGTCCCGGGGCTCCTCATGCTTGCGCGGCTTACTTCTCGATGATGGCGAGCACGTCGCGAGCCGAGAGCACCAGGTACTCCTCGCCGCCGTACTTGACCTCGGTGCCGCCGTACTTGCTGTAGAGGACGATGTCGCCCTCCTTGACGTCGAGCGGAATCCGCTTGTCGCCGTCCTCGTCCCAGTTGCCGGGGCCCACAGCGAGGACCCGGCCCTCCTGAGGCTTCTCCTTGGCGGTGTCCGGGATGACCAGACCGGAAGCGGTGGTCTGCTCAGCCTCGAGCGGCTGGACCACGATGCGGTCACCAAGCGGCTTAACGGGAACCTTAGTGGCGGTCGTCACGATCGGACCTCCCCTTCAGATTGCGATGAATGAGCTGAAGAGGCGACCAGCGGCCTGCCGTCGCGGGTGTCAGACCTGCCTCGTCGCATGTTGGCACTCTCGATAGGCGAGTGCCAACACGAAACAGTATGCAAGGGGACCGTGACAGTCAACACGAACCCACGTCGCAGGTCATCTCGCTTTCCGACCACACCCACCGGAACCGGCCCGCGTCCGGGTGGGCGTCGGCAGCGGTCGTCCGTCCGGAACCGCTCAGACGGCGCGCGGGGCGGGGTGCGCGTCCCCGCGGATCGGCGGCGCGGCCGGAGCCGTTCGGGCCGCCGGGATCATGAGGCCGGCTGCTCGCGCGTCCGGCGACCGTACGGCGAGGCGCTAACGTCGGGAGGCGTGGACCTCGTGGCGTTTCGCGACCTGCTCGAACCGGCCGGGCAGAAGGCCCTGGCGCAGGCGGTGGAACTGGCGGCCGCGGGAGCCGATCCGATCGTGGCGGCCACCACGCTCCGCCGGAGTCACCCGGCCGAGCTCACGGCGGCGGCGCTCACCCAGGCGGCCCTCCGGCGACGGGCCGAGGCCAAGTTCGGCGCGGACGCCGCCGTGATGTATTTCACGCCGCACGGGCTCGAGCAGGCCACCCGCACACAGGTCGCCGCTCATCGTGCCCGCCGCGCCCGCCTGCTCGCCGTACCGGCCGGAGGACCGCGCACGGAGCGGGAGACGGAGCCGGACGCACGACCTGGCACAGCGCCGGGGACAGGGCCGGGCACAGGGCCGGGCACAGGGCCGGGCACAGCACCGGGGACAGGGCCGGGCACAGGGCAGGGCACACAGCTGAGCGCAGCGCTGGACACTGGGCAGGGCGCGGCGCTGGACACGGAGCCGGGCACAGGGCCGGCGGCGAGGGTCCTCGACGTGTGTTGCGGCATCGGAGGCGACGTCATCGCGCTCGCCCGGGCGGGGTTCGCCGTCGACGCCGTGGACCTCGATCCGCTGACCGTGGAGGTCGCCCGGGCCAACGCCGCGGCGCTCGGACTGTCCGGCCTCGTCGACGTCCGGACAGCCGACGCCGTCGAGACCGACCCCTCCGGGTACGACCTGCTCTTCGCCGATCCCGCGCGGCGGGGCGTCAGGGGACGGATCTTCGATCCGATGGCCTACTCCCCCACCTGGCCCGAGGTGCTCGACCTGGTCGCGCGAGCGCGCACGGCCTGTCTCAAGGTCGCCCCCGGCATCCCGCACGAACTGGTCCCCGAGGGGGCGGAGGCGGAGTGGGTCTCCCACCGGAGAGAGGTCAAGGAGGCGGCGATCTGGATCGGCACGGAAGCGAGCGGGAGGCGCGCGACGATGTTGCCCTCCGGCGCGACGCTCACGCCCTCCGGCGCCGAAGCCGAGGCGGGGCCGGTGGGCCGTTACCTCTACGAACCCGACGGCGCCGCGATCCGGGCGCATCTCGTCGCCGAGGTGGCCGCGATGGTCGGCGGACACCTGCTCGACCCTCGGATCGCCTACATCACCGGCGACGCTCAGGTGGCCACGGAATGGGCGTCCTGTTACGAGGTCACCGACGTGATGCCCTTCTCACTCAAGCACCTCCGGAGCGCGCTGAGAAACCGGAAAGTCGGGAACGTCACCATCAAGAAACGTGGTTCAGCCGTCGATATCGAGCGATTGCGGAAAGACCTCCGGCTTTCCGGTGGAAATACGGCGGTCGTCGTTCTCACCCGTATTGAGGACCGGCCCTTCGTCCTGCTCTGCGACCCCGCTGACCAGCACTGATCACATCAATCCCGGCAATTCATCGAGAATTGCGATCTTTTACAGTCCACCCGAAAGCCATGCCGTACAGGGCCTACAGTTGGCGGCGCGGTCTGTTCCCCCTGTACGTTCATTTCCGCGAGACCGGGCCGATACCACCGCCTCAGCGAGTGAAGGAGCTTTCGGTGGACCATTCCAGCCACACCCTCCTCCAGGCGGGCAGCCAGACCGCCATCTCCGATCGGATGCGCGAGCTCCTGGCCCGCGCGGCTCAGGACCACGTCTACGAGCAGCGCACGCAGGGGGCCGTGCTCGATGAGATCCGGCAGCGCCTGGAGGGCATGGAGTGGCTGCTGCGCGAGGTGCGCGAGCGCGAGCTCGGCGGCCTGAGCGGCGCCGTCGAGAGTGTGGCGGGACGGCTCGAGGACATGACCGCCCGGCCGCCCGCCTGGGCCGAGGCCCTCGCCCAGCACGTGGAGTCGCTTCGCGAGCACGTGGACGAGGTCAGGGGCCGAACCCAGGACGTCGCGGACCAGATGGCCGCCTTCAGCCAGCGGCTCGGTCAGGTCCACGCGGGGATGGAGGCCGCGGCGGGCCGCTTCACCCGCCTCGACAAGGCCGTCACCGAGGCGGTCCAGCGCGTCGAGCGTCTGGAGGCCGCCGTCCTCGGCCGGCTCGACGCCGTCGACGAACGGCTGGAGGCCGCGAGCGAACGTGTGGGCGGGCTGCCCGCCGAGCTCGAGGTCGGTGAGCTGCGCGCGGCCGTCGCCGAGATGGGCGCCGAGGTCAGCGCCACCGCGAGCTCGCTCGCCCCCCTCCTGGAGGCGATCAGGAACCGGCCCGACCGCGACCAGATCGCCGAGACCGTCTCAGAGGCGACGAGCCGGGTCGTGGAGCCCGTCCACGGTGATGTGGCCCGGCGGCTGGCCGCGCTCGAGGAGACGATGCTGGCGCTCGCCGAGGCCCTGCTGCGGCCGGTGCGGTCCCCCGGCGACTGATCCCTCGGCGCAACCCCCGCACCCACGGCCAGGCCATGCCCGGCCGCGGTCGGTCAGACGTGAAACCCCCGCGCCATACGGCCAGGCCATGGCCGGCCGCAGTCGGTCAGACGTGAATGGTCGTGATCGGGAGCGAGGAATCGGCCGGGATCTCCAGCGTGGAGGGCTCGGCTCCGGCGGCGACCAGTTCCGATCCCAGGGCGGCCACCATCGCGCCGTTGTCGGTGCAGAGCCCCGGCCGCGGGACCCGCAACCGGACCCCCGCGGCGTCGCACCGCTCTTGAGCCAGTGCGCGGAGCCGCGAGTTGGCCGCCACGCCACCGCCGATCAGCAGATCTTCGACACCGTGACGGGCGCACGCCTGGAGGGCCTTGCGGGTGAGCACGTCGACGACGGCCTCCTGGAACGAGGCGGCGACGTCATTCATCGGCACGGACTCGCCTGCCGCCGCCCGGGCCTCCACCCAGCGGGCGACCGCCGTCTTCAGGCCGGAGAAGGAGAAGTCCAGCGTGCCGTCGTCGTACTTGCCCCGGGGGAAGGCGACGGCCGTGCCGGATCCTTCGCGGGCGGCGCGGTCGATGTGGGGGCCGCCGGGGAACGGCAGGCCGAGCACCCGTGCCACCTTGTCGAACGCCTCGCCGGCCGCGTCGTCGACGGTGGAGCCGAGCGAGACGACGTCGCGGGCCACGTCGGGCACGAGCAGCAGCGAGGAGTGCCCGCCCGAGACCAGCAGCGCGATGGCCGGCTTCGGCAACGGGCCGTGCTCGAGTTGGTCGACGGCCACGTGCGCGGCCAGGTGGTTGACACCGTAGAGCGGGACGCCGAGCCCCATGGCGTAGGCCTTGGCGGCGGCGACGCCGACGAGCAGGGCACCCGCGAGGCCGGGGCCGGCCGTGACGGCGACCGCGTCGATGTCCGAGAACCGCAGGCCCGCCTTGGCGAGCGCGCTCTCCACCGTCGGCGTCATGGCCTCCAGGTGGGCGCGTGAGGCCACCTCGGGCACGACGCCGCCGAACCTGGCGTGTTCCTCCATGCTGGAGGCGATCGTGTCCGCGAGCAGCGTGTGGCCGCGGACGATGCCGACGCCCGTCTCGTCGCAGGACGTCTCGATCCCCAGGACGATCGGCTCGTCAGCTCCGCTCATGCCCCGTCACCCCGTCCGTCGAGTTTCTTCACCATCGTGATGGCGTCGGTCCCGTCCTCGTAGTAGCGGCGCCGGACACCGAGCCGCTCGAAGCCGAACCGTTCGTACATGGCCTGCGCGGGCTCGTTGTCCGACCGCACCTCGAGGAAGACCGCCTCGGTGTCGCGACGAGCCGCCTCGGCGAGCAGGGCGTCCATCAGGGCGGCCCCGATGCCGGACCGGCGGTGCCCGGCCAGGACCGCGATCGTCTGGATGTCGGCCTGGTCGGCGGCGGCCGCCAGCCCCCCGTAGCCGACGATCGCGTCGCCGACGCACGCGACGACGTAGTACCGGGTGCGCGGCTGGTCGTTCAGTTCCCCGCGCATCATGGACTCGCTCCACGCGTCGGCGGGGAAGGTGGTCCGCTCGATCTTCATGACCGCCGGGAGGTCGTCCATGGTCATCTGCCGCACCACGGGATCGGGCCCGCTCAGCGCGCCCGATCCGTCGACCGTGGCGCTCACGCCGTCACCTTCTTGGGCGCGCCGGGCACCTGGGCGTCGGGACGGCGCAGGTAGATCGGCCGGGGCGGGCCCAGCACACCGAGCTCGCGCGCCTTCTCCACCGAGTCGACGCGGCCCTCGGGCACGCGGGCGATCTCGGCGGCCTCCTCGTCCGTGAGCGCGGCGAGGTGCCCGGCGGCCAGCGCGGCGAGGGCTCCCGCCGACGGGTGCTCGGGGCCTTCGACGCGGCCGGGACCCACGATGTCCGCGTAGAGCCGGCCCCCCGCTCCCACGACCGGCAGGTCGCCGGGGAGATCGTGCGGCCTGTCGACCCGGGGACCGTCGAGGCGCGTCTCGCGGTCGCCGTACCTCGCCCAGAAGACCTCCTTGCGCCGCGCGTCCGTCGCGACCAGGAACGGGCCGGGTGTCCGCGCGGCGTACGCGAGGGCGTCGAGGGTGCACACCCCGAAGGCGGGGACTCCGGCGGTCGCCGCGAGCGCCGTCGCGGTCATCAGGCCGACCCTCAGGCCGGTGTACGGCCCCGGGCCGGTCCCGGCGACGATCGCGGTGAGATCCCGCAGCGTCGCACCCGCCTCGCGCAGGACACGCTCGATCGCGGGGGCGAGAAGCTCCCCGTGGCGCCGCGCGTCGATCGTCGTCGACTCGGCCAGCACGCGTCCTCCGTCGTGCAGGGCGGCCGTGACGGCGGGTGTGGCGGTGTCGAAGGCCAAGACAAGCACGAACGTCAAGGGTAGTCGGTGCACGGGGACCGGAAGACCGAACGGGGAACGGGCGGGACCGCGTCATGACGACGTCCCGCCGGGCGACGGGCTCAGACGTCTTCCTCCAGGGACGCGTAGACGATGATGTTGTCCCGGTACTGGTGCTCCGACCAGTCGAAGGCGCCGCCACAGGTGATCAGGCGCAGCCCGTTCTCGGCGTAGACGCGCTCGGCGGGGAAGTCGTTCTTGGACACCCGCTCGACCGAGTCGACCAGGTAGTCGGCGGTCTTGCCGTCGCTGCGCACGACCTTGACCAGCGCGCCCTTGCGGAGATCGCGCAGTTTGTAGAACACGGCGGGCGCGGTCTTGGTGTCGACGTGGCCGATGATCACCGAGGCGCCGGGGTTCCCCGGCACCGCGCTGCCGGAGTACCACCCCGCCGTGGACGGCTTGTCGAACGGCGGAAGCTCGACGTCGCCCGCCGAGTCCAGCCCGAGCTTCATGAGCGGCGCCTTCAGGCTCAATGAAGGGATGTCGATGCGCTTCGGCACGACCGGGTCCGGACGGGCGGCGGGGCGCGGCTCCTGCGAACGGCCGTTCGCCGCGAACAACGCGAGCCCGGTGACGACCCCGGCCACCACGACCCACCGGGACGAGACCCCCAAGGTCAGCTCCTCGAGCGCCTGCGGGCCACGCCGATGCCGATGCCGAGGACGGCGAGCAGCGCCACCGCGGTCACACCGACGGGCAGCCCGGAATCGTCGGTCGGGCCGCCTGCGGCGGTGCCTCCGCCGCCCGCGTGCGGCGCCCGGGTGGGTATCCGCGTGTGCGCCGGAGTCGGTGAGACGATCTTGAACGAGGCGCTGCCGATGTCGTTGGTGGCCTCACAGCGCACCTGCACCTTGTAGCCGCCCGCCTTCGCGTCCGCCCGGACCGGGGCGCTGCCCGTCAACTCCGGCACGGCGGGCTCGGCCGTAGGGGAGGCCGAGGGCGTCGTCGCCGGGGGAAGCAGCGTCACCGGGCCCGTGAAGGCGTCCGAGCGGGCGGCGGCCCGATACGCGGGGCCGCCCTGCGGGAGCGGGCAGCGAGCCGTGATGCGGACGCTCCTGGTCGCCCCACCCGTGACCGTCGCCGGCTCCACCACGACGTCGATGTCCTGGCGCGCGATGGTGACCGTCGGCGAGGGAAGCCCGGGGGTCAGCGTGATCCCCGGTGTGGGTGTGTCCGTCTGGGCGGAGGCCGAGCAGCCGAGCGCACCGAACAGCACGACTCCCGCGACGGCGACCTGCGTGACCCTGCTCATCGGCCAACCCCTCCCACGCCCGGTCATTTACCCAGAAAATCTATGCCAATCCATGACTAGAGATCTTCTTTTCGACATGTTCCGCAGCCGTGTCGAGGTGACAAGGGGGTTACCGTCCCGGATCGGACGCGCTCCGTGCGCGTCCCCGGGATCACTCCATGCGCAGGCCCTCCGGCCGGGTGAGCCGCCACAGGGTCGGCAGGCTCAACACGGTCACCAGCAGGACCACGGCCGCGCCGATGCCCGCCGAGACCTCGACCGCCGTCCAGTCGATCGACACGGGCACCGACACCATCCTCAGCAGAGCGACGCCGAGCCCCAGCCCGAAGACGACCGCGAGGACGATACCGATCACGACCGGTATGAACGTCTGCCAGAGCACCGACCAGCTCAGCGCGCTGCGCCGCGTGCCGACCGCGACGAGCATGGCGAGCAGCCGGCGCCGGTCGCGCAGCTGCTCCACGGTTCCCACCAGCATGCTGGCCCCGATCAGCAGGAGCGTCACCATGACGCCCACGTAGAGGCCACGACGGATGCCGTCGAACCTGCCGACGGTCGCACTGGCGGCCAGAGTCGCGACCGTCCCGATGGGATCGATTTGCGCCACCACGTTCCTGACCCGCTCCATCGCGTCGGGATCGCCCGGGTCGACGCTGACGAACGTGTTCGCGATCGATCCCGGCACGGCTTCCCCGTCGACGGCACCCGGCGTGGCGAGGACGACGTCCTGGTAGACCCCGGAGGGGTCCTTTCGCGCGGGGACCTGCCGGGCGTCGCCCGGCACCTTCCACCGTGGCCCGCCCTCTCCGACCGTGAGCGTGGCGCCGGGGCGGATGGCCTCCTGCGCGGCCGGGTCGCCGGGCGTCACCCGGGCGATGAAGACGTCGCCGTCGGCGCATGATCCCAGGTCCGCGTACTCTGCCAGCGCGGCGCAATCCCCCACCTGCAGCACGGCGAAGGCGGGATCCTGCCCGGCCGCTCCGGCGGACGGCTCGGCGGACACGCCGCCGACCAGCGTCTCGGTGGCGCGGGTCACCCCGGGTGTGGCGCGCAGCCGCACCGCGATCCGTCCCGCCGAGGCCGGGTCGTGGGTGCGGATCTGCGCCTGCGCCCGGGAGGGGTCCTGCCGGGTGTGGACGGTCGACTCCTTCTGCGCGGCCGCGAAGAGCATCTGCAGGGCGATGGCGCCCGCGACCGCGACCGCGATCCCGTTGACCAGGCGCGCCGACATGGCGCTGTCGAGCTGTAGCCGCCGGACGGCGAGCTGCCAGCCGACCGGGCCGCCGCGCAGGGGACGCACGACCAGTTCGATCACCCAGGGCAGCACGGTGACCGCGCCGATCAGCAACAGGACGGCCCCCGCCGCGACCTGATACTGGACGACGCCGCCCATGGTCTCGGGTAGACCGCCGGCCAGCGGGACGAGAAGCGCCAGGCCGATCCCGGGCAGGATCAGCCGCCACCAGAGCCTGCGCCGAGGCGGAGTCGCCCGCCGGGTCACTCCCAGCGGCTCGATCGCCACCCCTCGCAGCGCGATCACGCTCACCGCCACCGACATCGCCGGTACGGCCAGCACGATGACGGCGACGAGCGGAAGGCTCGGCCGTACGTCCGACGCGTAGACGCTGATGTCCCAGAGCGAGAGCATCGGCGCGACCTGGCGGCCGACGAGGAACAGCACACCGCCGGCCACGAGCCCGAGGCAGGCGCCGGCCATCGTCTCGCCTGCCGCCATCAGGCGGGTCATCCGGCGATCGGCGCCGATCAGCCGGAGGGCCGCCATCCGCCGGTCACGGCTCTCGCTTCCGAACCGTACGGCCGCGGCCAGGAAGACCGCGATGGGCAGCAACAGCACGACGAGGATGATCACGACGAGGATGGTGAGCAGCGTCCCCAGACCCTCCGAGGAGAAGTCGTCGCCGAAGGTCCGCAGTCTGGTGGCCTCGTCGGGGGGCAGGGCGTCGACGCCGCGGTAGAAGGCCAGCTCACCCGGGCCGGACAGGCCTTCCGGCCGGATCGTCCCGGTCACCCGGGCGCCGCCGAGGCGTGGGGCGAACAGGCGTCCGTCCGGCGAGTCGAGCAGGTCCTTCAGCGCCGGCGACACCACGACCTCGCCGGGCCGGGGAACGGCCGTGAGTCCGGGCGGGATGGGCGCCCGCGCGCCTTCGGGGTGGAGGAGACGCCCGCGCACCGGCGCCTGGCGGAAGGAGGTGTCGACCTGCCCCACCAGCATGGTGTCGGCCGCCGCCGGGATCTGGTCCCCCAGCCGCAGGTCGCTGCGGGCGTCGTTGCGTTCCTGGCGGGCCTGCAAGGCGCCCGGCACCGCGGCGGCGAGCAGGAGCAGCGCGACGCCGATCCCCACCCCCACCGCGGTGAGAACGGTGCGGGTCCATCCGTCGCGGCCACCGGCGAAGGCGAATCGCATGCCCAGCAGCACGTCGCGTGAGGCGGACGCCCGGCCCCGGCCGACGCTCACAGCGCTTCCTCCATTTCCCGCGCGATGTCGCGGGTGCGGCCGTCGCGCACGACGATTTCCCGATCGGAGTATCCGGCCACCCGCGCTTCGTGGGTCACCAGCACCACGGCCGCGCCCGTCTCGCGGGCCGCCTCGGTCAGCAGCCGCATCACCCGTTCACCGTTGAGGGAGTCGAGGGCGCCGGTCGGCTCGTCGGCGAACACCGCCCGTGGCCGCGTGACGAGAGCACGGGCCACGGCGACCCGCTGCCCCTGACCTCCGGAGACCTCTCCCGGCCGTTTCCGCCCCACGTCGGCGAGGTCGAGCCGGTCCAGCCACTCGGCGGCCCGGGCCTCGGCCTCGCGGCGACGGACCCCCTCCATGCGCAGCGGGAGCGCGATGTTCTCCAGGCAGGTCAGCTCCGGCACGAGCTGACCGAACTGGAAGACGAAGCCGAACTGGGTGCGGCGCAGCGCACTGCGTTCCCCGTCGGTCATCGCCGAGATCTCGGCACCCTGATACCGCACGTGACCGGAGTCGGGCCGGACGATGCCGGCGAGGCAGTGCAGCAGGGTCGACTTGCCCGATCCCGACGGCCCCATGATGGCGACGATCTCACCGGCCCTGATGGCGATCGAGGCGCCGTCGAGCGCCTTCGTCGGGCCGAACGCCTTGTGCAGGCCGTCGGCCTCCAGCAACGGCTGCCCGGTCATGCCCGCACCTGCCTGCCGAGGTCGTCGAGCCGGGCCGCGGTCAGCTCCAGCCAGCGCAGGTCGGCATCGAGGTGGAACAGCGCGTGGTCGCAGATGAGGTTGTCCGCGAGGTCGCCGCCGGCCTTGCGCCGGGTGAGCTCCCGCATCAGCCGGAGGTGCTCGGCCCGCTGCACGTCGAGCAGGTCGGCGGCCGACCGGCCGGTGAGCAGCGCCAGGATCACCTTCGTGTAGAGGGTGTTCTGCAGATACGGCTCGGGCTTCTCGGCACTCGCCAGCCACGACTCGACGTCGCTCACTCCGGCGGAGGTGACGGCGTACCGCTTGCGCTCCGGGCCTTCACCCGGCTCGACGCCGTCGAGTTCGACGAGGCCGTCCTTCAGCAGCCGCGAGAGCGTGGCGTAGACCTGGCCGTAGTGCAGGGGGCGCGCGTGGCCGAACCGGTCGTCATACGTCTTCTTCAGGTCGTAGCCATGACGCGGTCCGGACTCGAGGAGACCGAGGAAGGTCTGTCCAATCGACATGCCAGGGACTATACACACGATGTATACATGTCGTGTGTACGATCCGACGTGTGGTTCGTCACCCGCTGAAATGAAACGAACAGAAGCGGTTGGAGCCCGGGAATCAGATGACGGCGCCGGCCCACCGGGCGCCGACGCCGCGGAGCCGGACCAGGCGGCGCTCGTCTTCGTCGCCGCGTTCGATGTGGATCTCGAGCCGGTCGTCGGAGAGCCCCTCGACGAGGCCCTCGCCCCACTCGACGACCGTGACGGACTCCTCCAGTGAGGCGTCCAGGTCGAGGTCGTCCACCTCCAGCGAGCCGCCCAGCCGGTAGGCGTCCGCGTGGACCAGGGCGGGACCGCCGGAGAGCGACGGATGCACCCGGGCGATCACGAAGGTCGGCGAGGTGATGGGACCACGCACCTTGAGACCTTCGGCGATCCCCTGAACCAGGGTGGTCTTGCCCGCTCCCAGGGGTCCGCTGAGGACGACCAGGTCGCCGGGGCCCAGCAGTGTCGCCAGCCGCACTCCCACCGCCCGCGTCTCCTCGGCGGTCTCCGCTCCGATCTCCTGGACGTCCCGGGTCTCCGGACCGGATGGTTTCGTGCTCACGCGTCCTCCTTCTCCGCCCGCTTCAGCAACGCGCGCAGGGCGTCGTTCACCTCGCCCGGCCGTTCGAGCTGGACGAGGTGCGAGGTGCCGGGCACCGTGGTCAGCTCCGCGGTGGGCACGGCCGCCGCGATGGCCCTGCTGTGGTCGAGGGGGGTCAGCCAGTCGCGCTCACCGACGATGATCGCCGTGGGCACCTTGTTGAGCACGTCGAGCGCGGTCAGCTTGTCGTGTGACATCAGGGCGGGATAGAAGTCCGCGATCACCTCGCTGGGCGTGGCCCTGATCATCGAATCCACGAAGTCCACCACGGTCGGGCTCACGCTCTTCGAGTCGCCGAACCCGAGGTGACGCAGGGCGAGGAAGGACAGGTCGGTGCCCGCCTCCCTGCCGCGGTCCACCAGGGCGCCGCTCCTGCGCATGACCGACACCGCGGAGGGGACGGCCCGGTGCACGACCTTCGACAACAGGGCCGGCAGGCCCAGGGTGAGCTCGGCCAGCTTGCCCGCCGACGTGGAGATCAGCGAGACACCGCGGATCTTGTCGCCGAAGAGCTCGGGCCGCCGGTCGGCCAGCGCCATGATCGTCATACCGCCCATGGAATGCCCGACCAGCACGCAGGGGCCGGGGACCAGTTCGTCCAGCACCTGCGCGAGATCCTCGCCGAGGCGGTCGATCGAGCAGTCCTCCGACCGCGCGGACTGGCCATGGGATCGCTGGTCCCACAGCACGAGGCGGTAGGACTCGCGCAGATCCCGCCACTGGTAGTGCCAGGAGTCCAGCGTGAGGCAGTAGCCGTGGCACAACACGATCGTGAGCGGCGCGTCCTCCGGCCCGTCGACCTCGGCGTGGATCAGCACGCCGTCCGACGTCGTGAGCGTCACGGGGCGTCCCCCGAGCTCACCGAAGGGTTCGTTGGCCTCCAGATCCGGGCGCAACCGGATGCGGCCGACCGCATACCTCTTGGCCAGAGCGGCGGCGGCCACGCCGGCCGAGGCCGCACCGACGACCGCTCCGGCGATGCCGACCCTGCGACGTGTGCTCATTCCCGCTTCTCCTCGCAACCGCGGCTCAGCGTCCGTCCACGTGGACGCGCGGCACGCGGGACCCGATCCTCGTCACGATCTCATGAGTGATCGTGCCCAGGGAATCCGCCCATTCCTGACATGTCGGCTCACCATGGTCCCCGGGCCCGAAAAGGATCACTTCGTCGCCCGCCTCCGCGGGATCGTCGCCGAAGTCGAGCATGAACTGGTCCATGCACACCCGCCCGGCGATCGTCCGCCTCTTACCGGCGGCCAGCACCTCGGCCAGGTTCGTCGCGTGCCGCATGATCCCGTCCGCGTACCCGAGCGGAACGAGACCGAGCGTGGTCTCCCGCTCGGTGACGTACAGGTGGCCGTAGGAGACGCCGGAGCCGGCCGGGACGCGCTTGGCCTGGGCCAGCCTGGCCGTGAGGGTCATGGCAGGGCGCAGCCCGAAGTCGCCGAGCTCGGGAACGGGGCTCAGGCCGTAGAGGGCGATGCCCGTCCTGACCATGTCGTATCTGGCCCGTGGCACGGTGAGCGTGGCGGCCGAGTTGGAGATGTGCCGGATGACGGTGCTCGACACGCCTGCCTTGTCCGCCATGGCGAGGGCTTCGTCGAAGGTCGAGATCTGGCGATCGATCGAGGGGTGCCCTGGAATGTCGGCACAGGCGAAGTGTGACCAGATTCCTGTGATCTCGACCGCACCCCCGGCCTGTACGGCCAGCGCCTTCTCCAGGAGCGTGGGCCACTCGGCGATCGGCGCACCACCGCGGGTGATGCCGGTGTCCACCTTCAGATGGACCCGGGCGGTCCGCCCCGTGCGGCCCGCGGCGGCGGCGATCTCGTCGATGACCCACGACGCGCTCGCGGACAGCTCCACGTCCTGGAGCAACGCCTCGTCGAGCGGTTCCTCCGGGGTGATGATCCACGACAGGATCGGCGCGGTGACTCCCGCCTCGCGCAGCGCAAGGGCCTCCCGCACGAACGCCGTGCCGAGCCGGGCGGCGCCCGCCTCCAGGCACGCCCGCGCCACGGGGACCAGGCCGTGGCCGTAGGCGTCGGCCTTGACGGCGGCCATCAGCGCGGCGCCGGGGGCGCTCCCCGCCAGAAGTCCCACGTTGTGCCGGATCGCGGCGAGATCCACACGCGCCTCGGCCGGGGTGGCCTGGTGCGCCGTCGACAAGCTCATCCCCCCAGTCTGTCAGGTGGGTCCCGTGCCCGTGACCACGAGACATCGCGCGTCCGAGCATCTTCTGAGCATCCTCTGAGCGTCCTCGGCGCCTCCTGAGCGCTTCGTCAGAGCGTCCGGAGGGCCTCGGGAAGCGCGTCGGCCACGTCGAGAGCGGCGATCGGCGCCTCGCCCGATCCCGGCACCCCACCCCGGGCCGCGACCCTGGCGGCCAGACCGTGCACGTGCGCCGCGCACGAGGCGGCGTCGTACCCGCTGAGCCCTCCGGCGAGAAAGGCGCCCGCGATGCCCGACAACACGTCGCCGGTGCCCCCGGTGGCCAGCCACGGCGTGCCGGTGGTGATCGCCCGCACCGGGCGGCCGGTCTCGGCGATCAGCGTCGTCGAGCCCTTCAGCAGCACGGTGACGCCCAGTTCGTCCGCGGCCCGCCGTACGTGCTCGAGGCGGCGGGCCTCGATCCGTTCCCTGGGCACCCCCAGCAGGCGGGACAACTCGCCCGCGTGCGGAGTGATCAGGGTCGGGGCCTTCCTGCGCAGCAGGGCACGATCCGCGGCCACGACACTCAGCCCGTCGGCGTCCACGAGCACGGGCACATCGGCCGCCAGGACGGCGCGGGCCAGGGCATGGGCCTCGGGCCCCGTCCCCATCCCGGGGCCGACCACCCACGCCTGCACCCGCCCGATTGCGTCGAGCGACACCTCGGAGGTCGTGTCCAGGATCGTCGTGACGACCTCCGGCCAGCGTGCCCGCACGAGCCGGACCGGCTCCGCCGAGCTCGCGAAGCGCACCATCCCCGCGCCCGCCCGTACGGCGCCGCCGGCCGACAACACGGCCGCCCCGGTGTAGGTGTCGCTGCCCGCCACGATCCCCACGACCCCGCGGCGGTACTTGTCGGACTCCGCCGACGGTCGCGGAAGCAGGGCGGCCACGTCCCCGTCGGCCGGCGCGACGACCTCGGGCTCGGGCAGGTGAGGGCGCAGGCCGATGTCCACCAACTCCACCATGCCCGCGCGCGTCGCGCCCGGATCCACGAACAGTGCGGTCTTGTAGGCGCCGAACGTCACGGTGACGTGGGCCTTCACCGCCGGGCCCTCGACGCATCCCGTGCCCGAGTCGACCCCGCTCGGCACGTCGACCGCCACCACCAGCGCGGGCGTGTCCGCGGTCGCCTTCGCCAGCGTCGCGTACGGCTCCCGCAGCGCGCCGCCACCGCCGATGCCGACGAGGCCGTCCAGGACGAGGTCCGCGTCACCGACCAGCCCGAGGGACTCCTCCTCGGTGAACGCGACGGTTCTTCCCCCCGCCGCCCGCAGCGCCGCCAGGCCGGCCTCGTGGGTCCGTGAGCCGGCGAGGACCGCCACGACGCGGGCGCCCCTGCGGGCCAGCCTGGCACCGGCGTAGAGGGCGTCTCCCCCGTTGTCGCCACTGCCGGTGAGCACGGTGACGCGCGAGCCGTACACCCGGCCGTGCGCCCCCGTGAGCAGGCGGGCGCACACGACGGCCAGCCCCGCCGCCGCCCGCTGCATGAGCGTCCCGGCGGGAAGTCCGGCCATCAGCGCCGACTCGGCGGTCCGGATCTGGTCAGGGCTGTACGCGGTCCGCATGCGTCCGACGGTAACCCCCGGCGTCCCGCGTCGCGATCACCGGGCCGCGGAAGGAGGCGCGCGTCAGGACTCGGCGATCACGTAGGCCATGGCCACCCCGCCGTCATGGGAGAGCGACACGTGCCAGCGGGCGACCCCGAGATCGCGGGCCACGTCGGCGGCCCTGCCGGTGACCCGTACGGCGGGCCTTCCGTTGTCGTCCCTGACGACCTCGGCCTCGAGGTGGCTCATGCCGGCCGGAGCGCCGAGGGCCTTGGCCACCGCCTCCTTGGCGGCGAACCTGGCGGCGAGCGAGGCCGGCGGGAGCGTCCTTTCGGCATCGGTGAACAGGCGTGCCCTGAGCTTGGGCGTGCGGTTCAGCGCCGCCTCGAAGCGAGCCACGTCGACCACGTCGACCCCGATGCCCACGATCACCCGAGCAGCGTACGCCGTACAAGTGGGGAGGAAGGCGACCCGCCACGCCGTTGAATCCAGGCGGTATCGGCGTGTCCTTCCCACTTCCTCACATAAGTAATCCATCGATTTTTGTCCACAGGCTGTGCACGACCCGGGCTCGATCGGCTCCGAAGCGATCGAATACGCTTCCGACGTGGCAGATGGAGACGGGTACGCCGAGCTCAGCCGGGAACAGTGGCGGGATCTTCGCAAGAACACCCCCCTCACCCTGACCGAAGCCGAGTTGGAGGACTTGCGAGGCGTCGACGATCCGATCGACCTGGCCGAGGTGACCGACATCTATCTGCCGCTCACCCGCCTGCTCAACCTGCACTTCACCGGTTCGCGGCAGCGCAGCGCCGCGGTCGGGGCGTTCCTGGGCGAGCGCGAGGAGCGCGTGCCGTACGTGCTCGGGATCGCCGGGAGCGTCGCGGTGGGCAAGTCGACCACCGCCCGCCTGCTGCACACGCTCCTGGCCCGCTGGCCGGAGCATCCCCGGGTCGACCTGGTGACCACCGACAGCTTCCTCTACCCCAACAAGGTGCTGGAAGAGCGCGGGATCATGCACCGCAAGGGCTTCCCCGAGAGCTACGACCGCCGGGCGCTGGTGGCGTTCGTGGCCGACGTCAAGGCCGGCCGCTCCCCGGTGGACGCCCCCGTCTACAGCCACCTGGAGTACGACATCGTGCCCGGCGCCGCGCAGACCGTCCGGCGGCCGGACATCCTGATCGTCGAAGGCCTCAACGTCCTGCAGCCCGCCCCGCCGGACGCGCTGGCGGTCTGCGACTACTTCGACTTCTCGATCTACGTGGACGCCCGCGTCGAGGACATCAGGTCCTGGTACGTGGACCGGTTCCACAAACTGCGCCGCACCGCCTTCTCCGACCCCAAGTCCTACTTCACGCACATCGCCGAACTGTCGGACGACGAGGCCACCGAGTTCGCCAGGAACGTGTGGCGCGACATCAACGAGGTCAACCTCGTCGAGAACATCGCGCCCACCCGGGGCCGCGCGGGCCTGATCCTCAGCAAGGGGTCCGACCACTCCATCCAGCAGGTACGGCTCCGCCGCACATGAGACGGACATAATCGGTCCGTGCTGCATCTACGGGTGATCGCTCCGTCCGACCGCACGGACAAGGTCGTGGAGGTGCTCGAGCGAGCCGCGGGCGTGACGAACATCGTGCTCCTGCCCGGCGCCGCCCGCCGTCCCACCGGCGACGTGGTGCTCGCGGATGTGGCACGAGAGGCCGCGAACGGCCTGATCACCCACCTGAAGGAGCTTGGCCTGACCGAGGACGGCTCGATCACGCTCGAGGACATCGAGGTGTCGATCTCGCGCGGCGCGGTGGAAGCGGAGGCCAGGGCGCCCGGCGAAGGCGACGACGCCGTCATCTGGGACCAGTTCGCCCAGCGCGTCGCCGCCGAGTCGCGAATCACATGGGCGTTCCTCGCCTTCCTCGCGATCGCCACGCAGATCGCGGCGATCGGCGTGCTGATCCCCTCCCAGATCCTCATCGTCGGAGCAATGGTTCTCGGCCCCGAGTTCGGCGCGGTCGCCGCCATCTGCTTCGGACTGCTCCGGCGCAGATGGAGCCTGATCGGTGCGGCCTCGCGGACGTTGGCCGTCGGCTTCGCCACCGCCATCGCCGTCACGCTGGCCTGCGCACTCGTCTCACGCGGCCTCGGGTGGGTCGATCCCGAGATGTTGCGGCACAACGACGACGTCCGCTTCATCGTCACGCCCGACAAGTGGTCGTTCATCGTGGCGGTGCTCGCGGGCGCCGCCGGAGTCCTGTCGATCACGGCGGGCAAGTCGTCGGCCCTGGTCGGCGTCTTCATCTCGGTCACGACCGTGCCCGCGGCCGGCTACATGGCGGTAGCGCTCGCCCTCGGGCGGTGGACCGAGGTGGGCGGGTCACTGGCCCAACTCGTCGTCAACGTCGCCGGCATGGTCGTGGCCGGCACGGCGACCCTGCTCCTACAGCGGTTCCTGTGGCGGCGGTACGGCCCGCGCTTCACCGTGTCCGCACGGTCCGCCCCGCGCGAAGGTGTATGACCGAGCGTCCGACCGCCCACCGGAGGATGACGGCCAACTCGTTCGTTCGAAGGAGGCCCATCACGGACCGGGGCCGATAGTGTGCGGATCATGACAGCGAGCGCTACCACCTGCATCGCGACCGAGGGCCTGACCAAACGATTCCCTCGCGTCACCGCGCTCGAAGACCTGACGGTCACGGCGGGAGCCGGAGTGACCGGCCTGGTCGGCGCCAACGGTGCGGGCAAGTCCACTCTCATCAAGATCCTGCTCGGCCTGCTGCCCGCGACGTCGGGACGCGCCCGCGTCCTCGACATGGACACGGCCACCCAAGGGGTGGAGATCCGCCGCGTCGTGGGATACATGCCCGAGCACGACTGCCTGCCGCCCGACGTGTCGGCCACCGAGTTCGTGGTTCACATGGCCCAGATGTCCGGGCTGCCGCGCACCGCGGCCAGGGAACGGGCCGCCGACACACTGCGGCACGTCGGCCTGTACGAAGAGCGGTATCGCCCGATCGGCGGCTACTCGACCGGCATGCGCCAGCGGGTCAAGCTCGCCCAGGCCCTCGTCCACGATCCCCGTCTGGTCTTCCTCGACGAGCCCACCAACGGTCTCGACCCTGCGGGCCGCGACGAGATGCTGGCGCTGATCCGGCGCATCGGCGCCGAGTTCGGCATCAGCGTGCTCGTCACCTCCCACCTGCTCGGCGAACTGGAACGGGTCTGCGACCACGTCATCGTGATCGACGCGGGCAAGCTGCTGCGATCGTCGTCGATCGGCGAGTTCACCCAGGCCACTCAGGTCATCTCCGTCGAGGTGGAGGACGGGCTCCAGCCGCTGGCCGATCGCCTGGCCCGGGTCGGCGAGGCCGTCGCCGTACAGGGCAGGACGTTGACGCTCCAGGTGCCGGCCGACGCCGACGCCGGGCGGGCCTACGACGCGCTGCGCGACGCCGTCTGCGATCTCAACCTCAACCTCGTACGGCTGGAGCAGCGCCGCGGCCACATCGAGGACGTGTTCAAGGAGCCGGCCGCATGATGCCAGAGCCGACCGGTGTCATCCACGACATCGGATACCGCCATTACGAAGGTGCACGGCTGGGCCGAGGGAGCGCCTTCGGGGCCCTCATGCTCCACAGCCTCAGGGGTGTCTTCGGCCTGGGCCGCGCGGCACGCGCCAAGATCATTCCGTTCATATTGGCGGGGATCCTGCTGCTGCCCGGCGTGGTGTCGATCGCCATCATGGCGCTCGTGAAGCAGCAGGGCATGGGCTATTCGGACTACGCGTCCATCATGCAGCCCGTGCTCGCCATCTTCCTGGCGGCGCAGTCGCCCTATCTCGTCGCGCCCGACCTGCGGTTCCGGGTGCTGCCGCTCTACCTGTCCCGGCCGGTGGCCGTGCTCGACTACCTCGGCGCCAAACTGGCCGCCCTGACGATCGCGATGTTCCTCGTGCTGGCCGTGCCGCTCACCCTCCTGTTCGCGGGCGAACTGCTGGTCGACCTGCCCGGCCCGCCGCACACGGCCGAGTACTTCTCCGCGATGGGCGGTGCCGTCATCCTGGCCGTGCTCCTCGCCGCCCTGGGTCTCGCCCTGGCCTCGTTCACCCCGCGCCGCGGGCTCGGCGTCGCCTCGGTGATCGCGTTCTACCTGTTCACCTCGGTGGTCTCAATCGTGTTCTTCGGCGTGTTCATGTCGATAGGGCGCGACGTCGCGGCCAAGTGGGCGATGCTGATCAATCCGTTCTTCCTGGTCGACTCCGTGCAGGTGGCGCTGTTCGGCACCGATCCGTCCAACGGGGAGGGCTACCCGCCCGGTCTGTGGTCGTGCCTGTTCGTGCTGATGGCGATCGTCGTCGCGCTGGCCGGCCTCTTCCTCCGCTACCGGAAGGCCGCGTCGTCATGACCATGACCACCACCCCGGCGACCACGCGGCACAGCGTCGTGGAGCTCACCCAGGTGTCCCGCTGGTACGGGAACGTCGTCGCCGTCAACGACGTCACGATGACGATCGGACCAGGGGTGACCGGCCTGCTGGGCCCCAACGGCGCGGGCAAGTCCACGCTGCTCCACATGATGGCCGGGTTCCTCGCGCCCTCGGGCGGCACGGCCACGCTCAACGGGCAGCGCATCTGGCGCAACCACGAGATCTACCGGCTCGTCGGCCTGGTCCCGGAGAAAGAGGGGGTCTACGGCTTCCTCACCGGCTGGCAGTTCGTGCTCTCCGCCGCCCGGTTGCACGGCCTGCCGTCCCCGGCGGACGCCGCCGCCCGGGCCCTCGACCTCGTGGAGATGGCGGGGCCGAAGGACCGCCGCATCGAGACCTACTCCAAGGGCATGCGCCAGCGGGTGAAGGTGGCGGCCGCGCTGGTCCACGATCCTCAGGTGTTGCTGCTCGACGAACCGTTCAACGGCATGGACCCGCGCCAGCGGCTCCATCTCATGGACCTCGTCCGGCAACTGGGCGAGCAGGGCCGGACCATCCTGTTCAGCTCGCACATCCTCGAAGAGGTCGAGCGGGTCGCCCAGCAGATCGAGGTCCTCGTCGCCGGACGGCATGCCGCCTCCGGCGACTACCGCGAGATCCGGCGGCGGATGACCGACCGGCCGCACCGTTTCCGCGTCCGGTCGAGCGACGACAGGCGACTGGCCGCCGCGCTGATCGCGGACCCCTCCTCCAGCGCGGTGTCGCTCACCGACCAGGGCATCGAGGTCCAGGCCGTGGACTTCCCCCGGTTCACCTCACTGCTGCCCAAGCTGGCCAGAGACCTCGACGTCCACCTGTGGCAGGTCTCACCCACGGACGAGGACCTGGAGAGCGTCTTCTCCTACCTGATCTCCAGGAGTTCCGTATGAACGCATCAAAGGCGCCGTCGAGCAGTCGAGCGGAGCGAGACCGATGAACGCAGTCGTGGCGGATATCACCTACCGGGCGATGCTGGGGCGCAAGCGCATCTGGCTGCTCGCGCTGCTCCCGGCGGCGCTGATCGGCATGGCGGCGCTGCTGAGGCTGATCGGCGGTCCCGACGAGCACACGGCCGTGATCCTCATGGAGAAGTTCTCCATCGGGACGATGTTGCCCCTCCTCGGGCTCATCGCGGGCACCGGTGTGATCGCCCCGGAGATCGAGGACGGCACGATCATCCATCTGCTGGCCAAGCCGATCTCCCGGCCGGTGATCGCCCTGACGAAGTTCGTCGTGGCGGCGTCGCTCGTGGCGGTGTTCGGGGCGCTGTCCACGTTCATCGCGGCGTTCCTGCTGATCCGCGACGAGTCGGGCGTGGCCTACGGCTTCGCGCTGGGCGCCCTGCTCGGCGGCGTTGCCTACGCGGCGGTCTTCATGCTCGTCGGCGTGATCACCCGGCACGCGGTGACCGTGGGCGTCATCTACGCGCTCGTATGGGAAGGCCTGGTCGGCGGCTACGTGCCCGGCGCCCGGACGTTCTCCATCCAGCAGTGGGCCACGTCGATCGCCGACCGGATCTCCTCCTCGCCGTTCCTCACCTCGGACGTCTCGCTCGGCTTCGCCGTATCAGCGGTGGTCGTCGTGACGGTGGGCTCGCTCGTGTGGGCCGGCCAGCGGCTGCGATCGTTGTCGCTCACCGGCGACGAGTGACGTTCTCGTCGCACGCGACGCCTCGCCTCTCGAGGCAAGCAGACCACTCAAAGCAGAAAGGCACGGTTCACGCCCCTGGGCATGAGCCGTGCCTTTCCTTTTCAGCACTCGTTCAGGCGCAGACCGTACGGACGACGTCCGCCAGGTAGTGGGCCACGGACGAGGCCTGGTCATGCGACTCCGCCTCGACCATGACACGGATCATCGGCTCGGTCCCGCTCGGCCGGATCAGCACCCGGCCGCTGTCACCGAGGTCGGCCTCCGCCTTGGCGACGGCCGCCAGGAGCTCGGGCGCGGACGCCTTCGCCTTGGTGACGTCACGGACGTTGACCAGCACCTGAGGGAGCTTGGTCATCGCGGACGCCAGCTCCGCCAGCGAACGCTTCGACCGCGCCACCTCGGCCATCAGGTGCAACGAGGTGAGGAGACCGTCGCCGGTCGTGGCGTGATCCAGCATGATCACGTGACCGGACTGCTCTCCGCCGAAGTTGTACCCGTGCTCCTTCATCGCCTCCAGGACGTACCGGTCGCCCACGGCGGTCTCCACCATGTTCAGCCCGGCGTTCCGAATGGCGATCTTGAATCCGAGGTTGGACATCACGGTCGCGACCACGGTGTCCTCGGCCAGGCGGCCGTCGGCGTGCATGGCCAGCGCGAGGATCGTCATGATCTGGTCGCCGTCGACCTCGTCGCCGTCGGCGGTCACCGCGAGGCAACGATCGGCGTCGCCGTCATAGGCGACCCCGAGGTCGGCGCCACGTTCGGCGACGGCCTCCTTGAGAGGTCCGAGGTGCGTCGACCCGACGCCTTCGTTGATGTTGAGACCGTCCGGGTTGGCGCCGATGGTCTCCACGACCGCGCCCGAGCGCAACAACGCCTCGGGAGCGACCATGTGCGCCGCGCCGTGCGCGCAGTCGACGACCACGCGGAGCCCGTCCAGACGGTGGGGCAGGGTGGTCAACAGGTGCGAGACGTATCGATCCGCCTCGCCGTACGCCTCCCGGACTCGGCCCACGGACGGGCCTACCGGGCGGTCCCACTTCTCCCCGAGCCGCTGCTCGATCTCGTTCTCCACCGCGTCGGGCAGCTTGAACCCGCCACGAGTGAAGAACTTGACCCCGTTGTCGGGGGCCGGATTGTGGGACGCGGAGAGCATGACCCCGAGGTCAGCTCCCAGTGCGGATGTGAGATACGCGACCGCCGGGGTGGGCAGCACGCCGAGCCGAAGCACATCCACGCCTGACGACGCGAGGCCGGCGACCACGGACGCCTCAAGGAATTCCCCTGAGGCCCGAGGGTCCCGGCCTACGACGGCGATCGGGCGGCCACGCCGCCCGACGCTGGCGTGGAACGCCCCGGCATCGCCGAGGACATGAGCGGCGGCCACGGACAAGTCCATGGCCAGTTCCGCGGTGAGGTCGCGACCAGCGACCCCACGTACCCCGTCGGTGCCGAAGAGGCGCCCCAACTTAACGCTTGCTGTACTGCGGAGCCTTACGGGCCTTCTTCAGACCGTACTTCTTGCGCTCCGTGGCGCGAGCGTCACGGGTGAGGAAGCCTGCCTTCTTCAGCGGCGGGCGGTTCTCGGCGTCCAGGATGGCGAGCGCGCGGGACAGGCCCATGCGCAGCGCACCGGCCTGGCCGGTCACGCCGCCGCCGTCGATGCGGGCGATGATGTCGAACTGGTCCTCAGCGCCGAGCACGACGAACGGCTCGTTAACGATCTGCTGGTGGACCTTGTTCGGGAAGTAGGTGTCCAGCGAGCGGCCGTTGATCGTCCACTTGCCGGTGCCCGGCACGATGCGGACACGGGCGATGGCCTCCTTGCGGCGGCCGGTGCCGTACGAGTTGCCCGTGGTGACGGGCTTGCGCACGGGGGCGTCGCTCTGGGGCGCGGACTCACTGGTGTACTCGGACGGGAACTCCTCCGGGGAGAAGTCTTCCAGCTCGCCCTCGACGAGCGTCTCGGTACCGGTGGGCTCAGCCACGGTTCTCCTCTTACTTTCCTGGCTCGACGTTTACTGGGCGATCTGGGTGATCTCGAAGGTCACCGGCTTCTGGGCCTGGTGCGGGTGCTCGGTTCCGGCGTAGACCTTGAGCTTCTTCGCCATCTTCCGGCCGAGAGCGTTCTTGGGCAGCATGCCCCTGACCGCCTTCTCGACGGCCCGGTCCGGCCGCTTCTCCATGAGCTCGCCATAGGTGACGGCGCGCAGACCGCCGGGGTATCCCGAGTGGCGGTAGGCCTTCTTCTGCTCGAGCTTGTTGCCGGTCAGGGCGATCTTGTCCGCGTTGATGACGATGACGAAGTCACCCGTGTCGACATGCGGGGCGAAGATCGGCTTGTGCTTACCGCGAAGCAGAGTGGCGACGTGGCTGGCCAACCGGCCGAGCACGACGTCGGTGGCGTCGATGACGTACCACTGACGTTCGACGTCGTTGGGCTTCGGTGAGAACGTGCGCACGGCAGTGCCTTCTGTCGGAATGTGAACTCTCGGTAGGTTGCGCAGGCACGGCGACAACCTCCGTCTCCGCATGTACGGGAGAAGACGCCGGACGCGCCGTGCACCGGTCGTCTCGCAGACCGGTCCACACACAACGAACTAGCAGACTAACCGACCTCGTATGGCGTGGTCAAAACGACGCCCGCGCGGCGGCGGGACATCGGGAGATCAGGATGGACATCTGACCCCAAGGTAACATTTGAACGTTCAGCAAATACTTTCCCGTTGTCCTCTTCTTCCACATGCCGCGGATCTCTATATTTGACTGCGCTATGTGGCAGACCCCTCACACCCGGCATACCCGGCGGGCGTCCCGGCGTGGGACTCGCGTGGGGCTACTCGCGTGCGTGCTGGCGATCCTGCTCCTCGGTGTCGTGGTCAACAGGCTGACCGCGAACAGCGGCGGCGTCGACGAGGTCTACCTGCGCAACTCCCAGCCCTCACCCAGCGCGGTCGCCGCCAGTCGCAAGGACCGGCCGCCGCTGGAGGCCGTGCGGCCACAGGCGTCCGCCTCCCGGGCGGCCACCTCGATCACCCGGCCGTCCGCCACGGCGACCACGCCGAGCGCGGGCCCGTCGGACCGGGGGCCGCAGCGCAACCCCGGCTTCACCCGGCCCCCCGGCCGCACCGGCCGCGGCGGAGGCGCCAAGAGTTTCCCCAGCAAGAAGGTCGTCGCGCTGGTCAACATCGAGCGGGCCAAAGCGGGATGCGGGCCGCTGCGCCTGGACCCCCGTCTCGTCAGGTCCGCCCAGCTCCACTCGCTGGAGATGGCCAAGAGCAACGTCTTCGACCACAACTCCCCCGACGGTGAGACCCCCTGGTCGCGCATGGCCAAGGCGGGGTACAAGGACGGCGGCGCGGAGAACATCGCCCGCGGCTACCGGTCGGCGGAGGAGGCCGTCCGCGGCTGGATGAACAACCCGGGGGACCGCCGGAACATGCTCACCTGCCGGCTGGTGGCCACAGGCGTAGGAGTGGCCATCGGACCTGGGGGTCCATGGTGGACAGAGGACTTCGGGTATTCGTGACCCTTCCTCATGTGCTCTGATACCCGGCTAATCTCGGGCGCATGGGTTATCCCGGCGACCAACATCCACATCGCCAGCCGTTGACACCTCCCGACCCGCCGAGCTGGCGGGACGCCCCGCCGCACCAGGGCGAGGAGATCTCCTCGCCGTACGGCGGCCCGCACAGTCGGGAGCCCTCGCCCTACGAGACCGGGCAAATCGCCGCACCGTACGGCGCGGCGGGCGGATACCGGCAGGACACCGCGCCGTACGGTGCGGGGGCCGGGCTGCAGCAGGACTCGCCCTTCGGCGCGACGTCGAACGATCAGTGGCAGGAGAACCCCGGCCAGGGCTACGGCTACCCGGGGACGACCGAATCGTTCGGCGCAGGCCCCGCGGCCCCGCCGCCCGGCCCGCCCCCGCCGCCCGAGCCGAAGTGGGACCCTGACGCGCCGGTGCCCCTGTGGCGCCGGCCACTCGTGTTCGGCGTCGCCCTGGTCGCCCTGATCGTCGCGCTCTTCGCCGGGCTCTGGGTCGCCGCGAAGAACGACAAGCCGCCGGTCCACAAGCAGGTCGTGCCGACGCCGACGATCGTCGTGCCGTCGGGTCCCGGCGGCAAGTACGGCTATGCCGAGTCCCGGGCCACGGACAAGTCGCCGCTGGCCATCAAGGAGCTGTTCGGGAAGAAGAAGATCACCCAGAACAAGCACTCCTATCTGATGACGGTGTGGCGCAAGGAGAAGACGTGCGCCGACGGCATCTCCGGCGCGAAGATCACGAAGGCCCTGAAGGAGGGTGCCTGCACCCAGATGATCCGGGCCAGCTTCCGGGACGCCAAGGGCACGATCATCGGCACCGTCGGCGTGGCGAACCTGAGGACCGCGTCCGGCGCGAAGAAGGTGGCGTCGGCGGGCGGCGGCGGGGAGCGCACCGACTACCTCAAGCCGTTGCCGGGCAAGGACTCGGTCACCAAGCACCTCGGCGCCGGTGAGGCGTACGCCGGAGGCTGGACGCACGGCCACTACACCGTCCTGTTGTGGTTCCAGTTCAAGGACGGGCACAAGCCGAGCAAGACCGGGTTGAAGCAGCTCTACCAGGCCGCCGTGGACATCACCGATGCGACGGTTTTCCCTGCCCTCGAAACCCGTTCGCTCACCGGAGGACATGCCTGACGGGCCTGGTCACCAGTGCGTTCATATGGTGATCTTCTCGGGCGAACGGCCGCCGAGGTCCACGCGGAAACGCCCATAGCGACACGGCGATCTCGTCGACGCCGATACGCTTCCGGCTATGCGTGGCCAGGATTCCGGTTCCGAGCACGAAAACGATATGGCATGGACTCGCCCTCCGGCGGACACCCAGAACTCGGCGGCAGCCGCTACGCCACCGCCGAGCTTCGGCCGGTCGCCCGTCGGCGAGGAGACCGCGTGGGCCCCGGAGGAGGAGCCGGCCTACAGCTGGTTCTCGCCTCCGCAGGCGGAGGCCCATGACGCCGAGGTCTCCGACCGTCTCGAGGACACCAACCAGTTCAGGGCCATCCAGCCGTCCGACTCGTTCCCGCCGTTCCAGGCTCCCGGCACGCCGTTGCCGGCCCCCCACCACGCCGGCCCAGAGGGCATGACCGGCACGCCCGGCAGGGACGGCAGGACCGGCGCGGACAGCACGCCCGGCGCGGAGAGTGCGACCGGCGCGGAGAACGCGCCCGCGCCGGGGAACACGCCGCTCTTCGGCGAGCCCGGACGTCACGCGCTGAGCCGCCCGTCCGGACAGGGCGCCTTCGCTGCGCAGCCCGAGGACCCTCCCCAGCCGGTGGAGCACTCGTGGTCGGACGGCATCGCCGTACAGCCGGAGCCTGTCCGGGAGCCCGACTCCACCGGGCAGCCCTTCCCCACCCCCGGGCCCTACGCCACCCACGAGCCCTACACCGCCCAGGACGCCTACGAGGGCGGGTACGGCGCCGAGACGCCCGGCGGGGATCCACATGCTCCGGCGACGGAGCCGGGCGGTCACGCCGCCTGGCCCCCGCCGTGGACGCCGCCGCCGAACCTGGAGGATCGCTCCCGGCCGTGGAGCCCCGATCCCGGTGTGGGCCCGGCGGACGAAACACTCTCTCGGGACGGATCCTGGCCCGCCCGGCATGCCGCCTGGCCGGCTCCCGAAGCGGAGACGTACGGGACCTCCCAGCCGAATCCGGCCCCTGAGGCGTACACCCCCGCTCCTTCGGAGCAGCCGAATCCGGCCCCCGAGACGTATCCCCCCACGCAGGCGTACAACCCCTCCGTGACCTACGGCCCTGGTCAGGCGTACGAGCCTCTCGATCCTCATGACCCGCTCGGGCCCGCCGGACGCCTCGGCGACGTGCCCGCTCACGGTGTCCCCGTCTCGGGGACTCCCGTCTTCGGGGCACCGGTCTACGACACCCCCCTGTACGACGTCCCGAGTCATGACGTCCCGAGTCACGACGCTCCGGTCCACGGTGCATCCGCCCCTGACAGGTTCGACCACGGGAGCCTCGTCCCGGAAGCCCCGATTCTCGGTGCGCCCGTCTACGACTCACCCGTGCAGGAGACTCCTGGTCACGGGTACGGCACGTCTGACCGCGACCCCCAGAGCCCCGACACCCGGTTCGGCGACGCTTCCACGGGCGCGGGCCTCGGAGAGACCGCCGAAGGCGCCGCCGATCCCGCGCGTACGGATGTTCCCACCCGGCCCGCCGAGCCCGGGGACGTCCCGGTCTGGCCTCCGCGGCTCACCGACGACGAGGCCCCGGCCGCCGAGGGCAGGCACCTCCACCACGAGGCTCCGCCCGTCGAGCACGAGGCCGCGGCCATCGAAGTGGCCGACGCCAGAGCCATATGGCCTCTGGGCACGTCCGCACATCAAGACAGCGGCTCCCCGACCGCCTCCCAGGCCGGCCTGCATGAACCGCTGCCCGGCACCGCCTTTCCCGGTGACGCCGTTTACGGCGACGCCCCCGCGGGACGGGCGGCCATGCGCGACGATGCCCCCTCCGGCGCTCCCGATCAGTGGGGTTCCGGAGGCGGTGAAGGCATCTCAGCCGCACGATCACTGTGGCCGCGCCCCGAGAGCGATCCGTCCGAGCCTGGCCCGGCCGCCGACGAGGCGATCGCGCTGGCGATCACTCCGACGGCCGGTTTCCCTCCGCTGGAGACGGGAATCCACGCGCTGCCGATCGAGGAGCCCTCGGGCTCGCAACCTCCTCAGTCACCGTCCCCCCACATGACTCCTGGACAGATGCCCCCCGCTCCGACACCGCAGAACCCGGCCTCCGCCCCCACGACCCCCTTCGCCTTCACACCGGTGACGCCGCCCAAGGCCGCCACGAAGGCTCTGGCACCGGGATTCGACTCGCTGGGGTCCCCGCCGGATTCCGACTTCGAAGGGCCGGCCACCACCCCGCAGCCCAAGGTCCCCGTCCTGCCGGGACCGCCGCCGGACCTCCCCCCGGTCTCCCAGGACGACCGGGGCAGGCCGGCCACCGGCATGACCAAGAGGGTGCTGCTCACCGCTTGTGGCGCCGTCGTCATCGGCGTCATCGGCGCGGCCGCGTTCTATGCCTACACGGGCCAGTCGCCCACCGGCGCGACCACTGCGGCGACCACCGCGGCGCCTTCCACGGCCGGCACCCCGGACGTGGACGAGGCCCCCGCTCCGAAGCCCACGGCGGCCACGATCCTGGACTCGCAGAAGACCGATCCCCGGAACATGCTGCTGACGGAGGCGTTCCCCGAGTCCCGGGTGTCCGTCGCGGGGCGCACCTTCAGGCGGGTCAAGATCGGCAGCACCGACACGTGTGGCGCGGCGGCCACCGGCACATTCGCGGTCGCGCTCCAGAAGCAGAAGTGCAGCCGGGTTCTCCGGGCGACCTACGTGGACGCCAAGAAGCAGTACGCCGTCACCACCGGGATCGCCGTCCTGCCCACCAAGCAGGCCGCGCTGACGGTCGACCGGAGCAAGAACCTCGGCGGCAACCAGTGGTTCCGGGGCCTCGACGGCACCGCGGAGACGGCGACCGACCGGGTGACGATCTCCGGGGGGTACGCCGCCGGAATGGTCTGGGGGCGCTACATCGTCTTCAGCTACGCGACCTACGCCGACGGCCACACACCTGAGGCCAAGGACAAGAGCCTCGGCCCGGTGAGCGCCGCCTTCCGCGACCACACCGCCGAAGTGCTCGCCAAGCGCATCACGCGTTGAGCGTTCGGACCCGGCGCGTCGAGGCGGCGCGCCGGGCCAGTTCCTCGGCGGCCGGATAGCGGACCTCTTCCAGCGTCAGGCCGTGCGCGGGCGCGACGTGCACGCCGGAGTCCCTGATCGTGGCAGCCAGCACCTGACCAGGCCACTCGGCGGGCCGCCTTCCCTCACCGACCGCCAGGACAGACCCCACGAGAGCCCGGACCATCGAGTGGCAGAAGGCGTCGGCGACGACCGTGGCACGGATGATCGCGTCGTCACCTCTCGCCCAGTCGAGCCGCTGGAGTTCGCGGATCGTCGTCGCCCCCTCCCGGCTCTTGCAGAACGCCGCGAAATCATGCTCACCGAGCAGCGCGGCGGACGCGGCGTTGAGCAGATCGACGTCGAGCGGCCGGTTGTGCCAGACGACCTCTCGCCGCCGCAGGGGATCCACCCCGCCGGGCGCGTCGGAGAGGCGGTACACGTACCGACGGGACAGGGCAGAGAAACGGGCATCGAAGCCCTCAGGAGCCACGCAGACGGCCTTTACCCTGACATCCAGCGGCAGGACACCCGATAGCCGCCTGATGAGCGCAGAGAGCCACTGAGCGCCCTTATCCTCCCAATCTTCCTCCGCGCCACCGGTATGAGCTCCTCGGCGGGCCGAGGCGTCCAGGACCGCGAGCGACGAGATCGCCAGATCGGCATGGGCCACTTGGCCACGGGCGTGGACTCCGGCGTCCGTACGGCCGGCCACGGTCAGCGCCGGAGCGGATTCCAGCCGGAGGACGCGGCCGAGCGCCTCCTCAAGCTCTCCCTGAACGGTCCGCCTGCCGGGCTGGCGCGCCCAGCCGGAGAACTCGGTCCCGTCATACGACAGGTCCATCCGCAGCCGAACGAGCCGATCCACGTCATCCTTCCCGTACGGCCAGGCCCTGCCGGCCCACGCCGTATCCGTGTCGACAGACCCGAGCCTGCCGCATCACTGCCGTATCTCTCCCGTATCAAACGAGAAAGCGGGCCCGGCACCCCCGCGAGGGAAGGCCGGACCCGCTCTCAAAAGCCTGGAATCAGGCCTCGTCCTTCTTGGCGCCGTCCGCCTCGGCGGCCTCCGGCTCCGAGGTGGCCTCGGCGCTCTCCGGAGTGGCGTCGGTCTCGGGAGCCTCGACCTCTTCGGCCTTGGGCTCGGGAGCCGGCGCGGCGGCAGGCGTGGTCCGCGAGACGGTGACCGGGCTGAGCTGCTCGGTGACCAGCTCGATGACCGCCATGGGAGCGTTGTCCCCCTTGCGCGGCCCGATCTTCGTGATCCGGGTGTAGCCACCGGGACGCTCGGCGAACGTCGGCGCGATCTCGGTGAAGAGGTGGTGCAGAACGCTCTTGTCGCGAACGACGGTCAGCACCTGGCGACGGTTGTGGATGTCGCCCTTCTTCGCCTTGGTGATCAGCTTCTCCGCCAGCGGCCGAAGGCGCTTGGCCTTGGCCTCGGTGGTGCGGATCCGGCCGTGCTGGAACAGCTGGGTGGCGAGGTTCGCCAGGATCAGCCGCTCGTGCGCCGGGCTGCCGCCCAGGCGCGCGCCCTTGGTGGGCTTGGGCATGTGATGCTCCTCATGGATAACCCGCCCCGGCCGTATCAGGTACCGGGGTCGGGCCGACCGGCGGACCGGTCGTCACTGTCAGGGCCGTGCAGTACCGATCAGTACTGCTCGGTCTCGATGAAACCGCCGTCCTCGTCGTCGTACCCTCCGCCGGCGACCGCGGTGGGGTCGAATCCGGGCGGGGAGTCCTTCAGAGCGAGGCCCATCTCGTGCAGCTTCTGCTTGACCTCTTCGATCGACTTGGCGCCGAAGTTGCGGATGTCGAGCAGGTCCTGCTCACTGCGGGCGACGAGCTCACCCACGGTGTGGATGCCCTCGCGCTTGAGGCAGTTGTAGGAGCGGACCGTGAGGTTGAGCTCCTCGATCGGCAGCGCCAGGTCGGCGGCCAGGGCCGCGTCCGTCGGCGACGGGCCGATGTCGATGCCCTCGGCCTCGACGTTGAGCTCACGGGCCAGGCCGAAGAGCTCGACGAGGGTCTTGCCCGCCGAGGCCACCGCGTCGCGGGGCTTCATGGAGGGCTTGGTCTCGACGTCGAGGATCAGGCGGTCGAAGTCCGTGCGCTGCTCGACACGGGTGGCCTCGACCTTGTAGGTGACCTTGAGAACCGGGGAGTAGATCGAGTCGATCGGAATCCGGCCGATCTCCTGTCCCGGCTGCTTGTTCTGCGCCGCGGAGACGTAGCCGCGACCACGCTCGACGGTCAGCTCCATCTCGAGCTTCGCCTTGCCGTTCAGCGTGGCGATGTGCAGGTCGGGGTTGTGGACCTCGACGCCCGCGGGGGGCGCGATGTCCGCGGCCGTGACCTCCCCCGGGCCCTGCTTGCGCAGGTACATCACCACGGGCTCGTCGTGCTCGGAGGAGACGACCAGCGCCTTGAGGTTGAGGATAATGTCGGTGACGTCTTCCTTGACCCCGGGCACGGTCGTGAACTCGTGCAGCACGCCCTCGATGCGGATGCTGGTGACCGCCGCCCCCGGAATGGAGGACAGCAGCGTGCGCCGCACGGAATTGCCGATGGTGTAACCGAAGCCCGGCTCCAGCGGCTCGATGACGAACCTGGACCGATGCTCCTCGAGCGACTCCTCCTGGAGGCTCGGGCGCTGGGCGATCAGCATGTGTTACTCCTGAATCCGGGACAGGCCCGCGTCGCTCCGGGTCCACTGCCCCTCTGGGTACGGCGGCGCCCGCTATTTGACGCCACTCGCTAACAACCATGATGCCGCACGACTCGCCATGAGCGAGCCGTACGGCGTCATCGTCTGATCGAGACCGCTCCTACTTGGAGTAGAGCTCGACGATGAGCTGCTCCTGGACCAGCGTGTCGATCTGCTGGCGGACCGGGAGCTGGTGCACGAGGACGCGCATGCTGTCCGGCACGACGCCGAGCCACGCCGGGATCGTCTTGTCCCCGGCGGTGGCGCGGGCCACCTCGTACGGAAGCAGGTTGCGCGACTTCTCGCGGACCTCGACGATGTCGTGCTCACGGACGCGGTACGACGGGATGTCGACCTTCTTCCCGTTCACCAGGATGTGTCCGTGACGCACCTGCTGACGGGCCGCGTCACGCGACTCGGCGAAGCCGGCGCGGTAGACCACGTTGTCGAGACGGCTCTCCAGGATCTGGAGGAGGTTCTCGCCGGTCTTGCCCGACTTGCGGTTGGCTTCCTCGTAGTAGTTCCGGAACTGCTTCTCGAGGATGCCGTAGATGCGGCGGGTCTTCTGCTTCTCACGAAGCTGGAGCTGGTACTCCGACTCCTTGGGACGGCCGCGGCCGTGCTCACCCGGCGGGTAAGGACGGATCTCGATGGGGCACTTCGCGGACTCGCACTTCTTGCCCTTGAGGAAGAGCTTGGTCTTCTCTCGCCGGCACAGCTTGCAGTCCGCACCCGTGTAACGAGCCATTTTCTCTGTATCTCCTGGACTCAGACGCGACGGCGCTTAGGCGGACGGCAGCCGTTGTGCGGGACCGGGGTCACGTCCTGAATGGACCCGACCTCGAGGCCGGTCGCCTGGAGCGAACGGATCGCGGTCTCACGACCGGAACCGGGGCCCTTGACGAACACGTCGACCTTCCGCATGCCGTGCTCCATGGCGCGACGGGCGGCGTTCTCGGCGGCCATCTGAGCGGCGAACGGGGTGGACTTACGAGAGCCCTTGAACCCGACGTGGCCGGCGCTGGCCCAGGAGATCACATTCCCGTTCGGGTCGGTGATCGAAACGATCGTGTTGTTGAACGTGCTCTTGATGTGGGCGTGCCCATGAGCGACGTTCTTCTTTTCCTTACGGCGCACCTTCTTGGGCGCGCCCTGGCGGCTCTTCGGCGGCATTTAAGCGCTGTCTCCTGAAATGTGGCTGCTAGGACTACTTCTTGCCCGGCTTCTTCTTGCCGGCCACGGTCTTCTTCTTGCCCTTGCGGGTGCGCGCGTTCGTCTGCGTCCGCTGACCGTGGACAGGCAGCCCCTTGCGGTGCCGGATGCCCTGGTAGCAACCGATCTCGATCTTGCGCCGGATGTCGGCCTGAACCTCGCGGCGGAGGTCACCCTCGATCTTGTAGTTCGCCTCGATGAAGTCACGCATCGGGACCAACTCAGCGTCGCTGAGCTGGTGGACGCGCAGGTCAGGGCTTACGCCCGTGGCCTCAAGGATCTCGTGGGCGCGGGTGCGGCCGATTCCGAAAATGTAGGTGAGAGCGATCTCCAGCCGCTTTTCGCGGGGGAGGTCGACGCCAACCAGGCGAGCCATGGTCGGGCATTCTCCTTTTTTGTGGCGGAGGTCCTGCGCTCCACTGCCCCTCCCCATGCCCGGGGTGAGGGCCCCGGCCTCCGACCGGGGGTCTCCCGCGCGGTACGGCCTCCACAGGGAAGCCGCCTTCGCGGGTGTGGTACGCGATTACTGTTCCGGCTTCATCCGTCTCACGACGTCCGTACCGGATGCCCTCGCATGATCGAGTCCGCTACGAGAGCGGACTCCACGCGGGGCCGGCTGCGACTAGCCCTGACGCTGCTTGTGGCGCAGGTTGTCGCAGATCACCATGACGCGACCGTGCCGGCGGATCACCTTGCACTTGTCGCAGATCTTCTTGACGCTCGGCTTGACCTTCATAGTCCTTATTCGTTCCGCGTACGGCCCGCCTCCTGGACGGAGGATGGCCTACTTGTACCGATAGACGATCCGCCCACGACTGAGGTCGTAGGGGCTGAGTTCGACGACAACCCTGTCGTCGGGAAGGATTCGGATGTAGTGCATCCGCATCCGCCCACTGATGTGAGCAAGGACCTTATGGCCGTTGTCGAGTTGCACCCGGAACATCGCGTTCGGGAGCGACTCAACCACAGTGCCCTCAATCTCGATGGCGCCGTCTTTCTTGGCCATGGCCCTCGCGTTTCAGTGATCGGTCGTCTGAGGTTTTCCGGAACACTAAGCAGCCGCGACCTTCACACCATTCGGGAGAGCGCGGTCGGCCAAGACCGCCCATGCGCAAAAGGTCATAGTGAACCGACAAAGTAGTGTACGACAGCCCACCCCTAAAAGCGAAACGGAAGCGGGGTGTCCCGACACAACCAGCTCAAAGAGTACCCCAGATTCCGATCGCGCCCGCTGTCGTCGAAATGATCGCACCCACCCGTTCCGGCATCGCCGATATGCCGGTCCGGGTGGGCGCGACTCGATCATCGCGCGACGCGGCACAGCCCAGCCGTACCGCGTCGCGCGATAAAGATCACGTACCCCTCGGAAAACCGGGCGATGGTGGCCGATCGGCAAAGACTGCGTCTCACCGGAGAGCCCGCCACAACGGGCCGAAATCCCCGGGTCTCAGCGGCGGCGTTCCCTGCGCCGGTCTCGTCCATGCCCCGGGCCCGTGCCGAAGACGGTGCCCACCACGAGAGGGATGCCCCAGAAGAGGGTCACCCACAGCGGCCACGGAAAGATCGCGTGGCCGGAGCCCAAGGAAGACACGAGCCAGATGGCCCACAGGACGGCGTTCGTGCCCACGAAGCTCGACCAGGCCGCCCGGGTGGCCGCCTGCTTCCGCCCTGCCCGCGCCGGCGACTCGGCCTCGGGCTTGACCGTGGCCGGGAGCGTGTGCAGGTCGATCTCCGGCAGGTCCGTGGTCAGCTTCGCCAACTCGCCGTAGGTGCGGCTCTGATAGACCGCCTCGAGGCGCTCGTTGAACTCGTCGACGGTGAGCCTGCCCTCCGCCACGTGTTCACGCAGGGCGGCGGCGACCCGATCCCGGTCGCCGTCGGAGGCCCGCATCTCCGGGGTTGCCGCCATCACCATCTCCTGTTTAGCCGCGCAATACCCACATTATGGGCCACCGATCGCCCCGGCATGCCGTACGGATCAGGTGTTGTCGGCCGGGTCGGCGAGAAGTTCCTTGACCCGGGACGCGCCCCCGTCGAGCGCCGTGAGCACCAGCGGCCCGTTCTCCGTCACCGCGACACTGTGCTCGAAGTGGGCGGACGGCTTGCCGTCCACCGAGACGACCGTCCACTCGTCGTCGAGCACCTTCGTACGCTCGGTGCCGATGTTCACCATGGGCTCCACGGCGAAGCACATGCCCACCTCGAAACGCGGCCCGCGGCCGGGCCGGCCGTGGTTGGCCACCCAGGGGTCCATGTGCATCTCGGTGCCGATCCCGTGCCCGCCGTACTCCGGGGGGATGCCGTAGCGGCCCTGCGAGCGCACGTACCGCTCGACGCGGAACCCGATGTCCGACAGGTGGCCGCCGACCGTGAGCGCCGAGATCCCCCGCCACATGGCCTCCTCGGTGACCCGCATCAGCTCGGTGAGCTTCGGGTCGACCTCCCCCACCGGAACGGTGATCGCGGAGTCTCCGTGCCAGCCGTCCAGGATCGCCCCGCAGTCGAGGGAGATGATGTCGCCCTCCCGCAGTTTGCGGCGATCGTTGGGGATGCCGTGAACGACCTCGTCGTTGACGGAGGCGCAGATCGTCGCTGGGAACCCCTGGTAGCCCTTGAACGAAGGGATGGCGCCCTCGCCTCGGATGGCCTCCTCGGCGATCGCGTCGAGTTCGAGGGGGGTGACTCCGGGCTGGACCGACGATCGCAGCAACTCGAGTGTCCTGCCGACGACCAGGCCCGCCGCGCGCATCTTGTCGAGCTGTTCAGGCGACTTGATCTGAATCCCGTGCTTATTCTTCTTGAACACTTGTGCACCCCCTTTCGGGATTGTCCCATAAATGACTGAACGCCACCCCAAGGATAGGGATGGCGTTCGTTGCCACGGTAACGGATCAGTCGGCGAACCGCCGGAGCGCGGACATCGCACGCTGGGTGACCTCTTCGACCGGACCGGTCGCGTCCACCCCGACGAGGATCCCCTCGTCGGCGTAGAACGAGATCAGCGGCGAGGTCTGCTCCTGGTAGACCTCCAGGCGGTGCCGGATCGTCTCCTCGCGGTCGTCGTCACGTTGGAACAACTCCCCCTTGCACGCGTCACAGACGCCGGGGACCGCGGGCGGGTCGAAGTCGACGTGCCACACCTTGCCGCACGAACGGCAGGTACGCCGTCCCGCCAGCCGGCGGACGACCTCCTCATCGTCGACGACCAGTTCCAGGACGAGATCGAGACCCGTGCCGAACTCGGCCAGCATCTTCTTCAGGATCTCCGCCTGCGGCACGTTCCTGGGGAACCCGTCGAGCAGGAAGCCCTCCTGCGCGTCGTCCTCGGACAGCCGGTCACGGACCATGGCGACGGTGACCTCGTCGGGGACGAGATCACCCCGGTCCATGTACCCCTTGGCGAGCTTGCCGAGTTCCGTGCCGCCGGAGACGTTGGCACGGAAGATGTCGCCTGTCGAGATTTTCGGGATCGACAGACGCGATGCGATGAACTGGGCCTGCGTCCCCTTGCCCGCTCCGGGGGGCCCTACCAGGACGACGCGCACTATCTCAGGAAGCCCTCGTAGTTACGCTGCTGAAGCTGGCTCTCGATCTGCTTGACCGTGTCCAGACCAACACCGACCATGATCAGAATACTGGTCCCTCCGAACGGGAAGTTCTGGCTGGCACCGGCCACCGCGAGCGCGATGATCGGGATGAGCGAGATGACACCCAGATACGGAGCGCCCGCGGCCGTGAGCCTGTTGAGCACGAAACTGAGGTACTCAGCGGTCGGCCGGCCCGGACGGATGCCCGGGATGAACCCACCGTACTTCTTCATGTTGTCGGCGACGTCAACGGGGTTGAAGATGATGGACACGTAGAAGTAGGTGAAGAAGATGATGAGGAGGAAGAACGTGGCCATGTAGACCGGGTGGTCGCCCCTCACCAGGTTCTGCGCGAGCCATTCGATGACCGCGTTGGGCTGCTGGCTGTTGCCGAAGATCGTGACGAGCAACTGCGGCAGGTAGAGCAGAGAGGACGCGAAGATCACCGGGATGATGCTGGCCTGGTTGACCTTCAGCGGGATGTAGGTCGAAGTTCCGCCGTACATCCGGCGGCCGACCATTCGCTTGGCGTACTGCACCGGGATGCGGCGCTGCGCCTGCTCGATGAAGACCACCACGGCGATCATCACGACACCGACGACCATCACCACGACGAACTTGAACGGGCTGAGCCGGTAGATGTTCAGCAGCTCGGCCGGGAAGACGGCGATGACCTGAGTGAAGATCAGGATGGACATGCCGTTGCCCACGCCGCGGTCGGTCACGAGCTCGCCCAGCCACATGATCACGGCGGTGCCCGCCGTCATCGTGACCACCATCGTGACGATGGTGAAGACGTCCTGGTTGAGCAGGATCGCCTCGCGGCAACTCGGGAACAGCTGACCACTGCGGGCGAGCGCGACGAACGCGGTCGACTGCAGGACGCCCAGGCCGATGGTGAGGTAACGCGTGTACTGCGTGATCTTCGCGTTGCCCGCCTGGCCCTCCTTCTTCAGGGCCTCGAGCCGCGGGATGACCACGGTCAGCAGCTGCAGGATGATGCTCGCGGTGATGTACGGCATGATGCCGAGCGCGAACACCGACAGCTTCAGCAGCGCACCACCGCTGAACAGCTGCACCATGCCATAGATGTTGTTGGAATCACCCGCCTGCGCCTGGTCCAGGCACAGTCGGACGTTGGTGGCGTTGACACCGGGAGTAGGAAGCACCGAGCCAAGCCGGAAAAGCGCGATGATGCCCAAAGTGAAGAGCAACTTCTTGCGCAGGTCAGGCGTCCGGAATGCCCGGGTAATCGCGGTTAGCACGGTCCCTCCTGCGCGCCAGAGACGCGGTAACGGTCGGCGATGGCCGGGGGACGTCCATCGACATGTCTTGTTGCCAGTGAGCCGGGTGGGACGCAAAACGAGCCCACTGCCCAGCGAACTCTAACGCACTACGGGCGCGGAGGCTCATAACGAACCTCCGCGCCTCGTACAGCATCAGCCTAAAGCTCGGAAACCGAGCCTCCGGCAGCGGCGATCTTCTCCTTGGCGCTGGCGGAGAAGGCGTGCGCCTGCACGTTCAACGCCACGGAGATGTCACCGGTTCCCAGCACCTTGACGAGCTGGTTCTTGCGAACCGCACCCTTGACGACCATGTCGTCGACGGTGACGTGGCCGCCGTCCGGGAAGAGTTCACCGAGCCTGTCCAGGTTGACGACCTGGTAGGTCGTCTTGAACAGGGCGTTGGAGAAGCCCTTCAGCTTGGGCAGCCGCCGCTGAAGCGGAATCTGGCCACCCTCGAAGCCGAGCGGGACGTTCGTGCGGGACTTGGTGCCCTTGGTACCACGGCCGGCCGTCTTGCCCTTGGACGCCTCGCCACGACCCTTACGGATCTTGGACTTGTTGGCGCCGGGGGCCGGACGGAGGTCGTGGATCTTGAGCGGAGCGTTCTCAGTCATGACTAGTCCACCTCTTCGACCTCGACGAGGTGCGTCACCACGGCGACCATGCCCCGGATTTCCGGGCGGTCCTCCTTGACGACGACATCGCCGATTCGCTTCAGGCCCAGCGAGCGAAGCGAGTCACGCTGGTTCTGCTTGCCACCGATCTTCGACCGGAGCTGAGTGATCTTCAGCCGAGCCATCGGCTAGCTCACCGCCTTTGCGGCGGCGGCCTCAGCGAGGCCCTCCGCACGCGCCCTGAGCATCGCCTTGGGGGCGACGTCCTCGATCGGCAGGCCACGGCGGGCGGCGATCTCCTCGGGCCTGCTGAGGCCCTTCAGAGCCGCCACGGTGGCGTGCACGATGTTGATCGGGTTGTCCGAACCGAGCGACTTGGACAGCACGTCGTGGATTCCGGCGCACTCCAGGACGGCGCGCACCGGACCACCCGCGATGACACCGGTACCGGCGGAGGCCGGACGCAGCAGGACGACGCCGGCGGCGTCCTCACCCTGCACGGTGTGCGGGATGGTGCCCTGGATGCGCGGCACCTTGAAGAAGTGCTTCTTGGCCTCCTCGACGCCCTTGGCGATCGCCGCGGGCACCTCCTTGGCCTTGCCGTAGCCGACCCCGACGAGGCCGTTGCCGTCACCGACGATGACCAGCGCGGTGAAGCTGAAGCGCCGACCGCCCTTGACGACCTTGGCGACTCGGTTGATCTTTACGACGCGCTCGATGTACGAGACGCCCTTGTCTGCGGCGCCGCCGCGGCGATCGTCACGACGGTCCCGCCGCTCGCCACCGCCGCTTGCGCCGCGACGCGGAGCTGCAGCCATCAGTGGTTCCTCTTCTCATTGCTCATGGGACGGGCCGACATCAGAACTCCAGCCCGCCTTCCCGGGCGCTGTCCGCGAGAGCGGCCAACCGGCCCGCGTAGCGGTTGCCACCACGGTCGAACACGACAGCGGTGATCCCGGCGGTCTTGGCCCGCTGAGCGAGAAGCTCGCCGACCTTCTTCGCCTTCTCCGTCTTGTCACCCTCGGCACCACGCAGCGCGGCGTCCATCGTGGACACGCTCACCAGCGTGTGCCCCTTGGTGTCATCGACGATCTGCACGAACAGGTGCCGCGTGGACCGGTTGACGACCAGACGCGGGCGCTCCTCCGTGCCGAAGACGTTCTTGCGGACTCGGTGGTGCCGGCGGGCCCGCGAGACAGCGCGGGCGGCCGTGTGCTTGCCGAACGCAGTCTTGCCAGCCATGCCTACTTACCAGCCTTTCCGACCTTGCGGCGGACAACTTCGCCTTGGTAACGCACACCCTTGCCCTTGTACGGGTCGGGCTTGCGCAGCTTCCTGATGTTGGCGGCGACCTCGCCGACCTTCTGCTTGTCGATGCCGTCCACGTGGAACAACGTGGGCCGCTCGACGCGGAAGGTCACGCCCTCGGGCGCGTCGACGATCACCGGGTGGCTGAAGCCCAGAGCGAACTCCAGCTGCGTCGGGCCCTTGGCCTGGACGCGGTAACCGACACCGACGATCTCCAGGGACTTCGTGTAGCCCTGCGTCACGCCCGCCACCATGTTGGCGATCAGAGTGCGCGACAGGCCGTGCAGCGCACGAACCTTGTTCTCGTCGTTGGGGCGGTTGACGGCGATGGTGCCGTCCTCTGCCCGCTCGACCTCGATGGGCTCGGCCACCGTGTGGCTGAGCGTGCCCTTGGGCCCCTTGACCTGGACGTCCCGACCACTGATGGTGACGTCGACACCTGCCGGTACGGGGATGGGCAGCCGTCCGATTCTCGACATGCTGTGGTTCCTCCCCTCTTACCAGACGTAGGCGAGGACTTCCCCGCCCACTCCACGCTTGCCGGCCTGCTTGTCCGTCATCAGGCCACCGGACGTCGAGATGATCGCGACGCCCAGTCCACCCAGGACGCGGGGCAGGTTGTCCTTCTTTGCATAGACCCGCAGGCCGGGCTTGGAGACCCGGCGCAGGCCCGCGAGCGAACGCTCACGGGTGGGGCCGAACTTCAGCTCCACCACGAGGTTCTTACCGACCTTGGCGTCCTCGACGCTCCAGGTCTGGATGTAGCCCTCCTGCTGGAGAATCTCGGCGATGTGCGCCTTGATCTTCGAGTAGGGCATGGTGACGGTGTCGTGATAGGCCGAGTTCGCGTTACGCAGACGCGTCAGCATGTCTGCGATCGGGTCGGTCATCGTCATGGCCGGTGGCCTTCCTCACCGCGGTTTCCATCGAGTGGACCTACGGTGCGGTCATGGGCGCCGGCGGTGCCGGCGCCCGGTTGATATGACTTCTGATGCGGCGGGTGACCCCGGGCGGGGTCTACCAGCTCGACTTGGTGATGCCGGGCAGCTCGCCCCGGTGCGCCATCTCGCGGAAGCACACGCGGCAGAGCCCGAACTTGCGGTAGACAGCGCGCGGGCGGCCACAGCGCGAGCACCGAGTGTACGCCCGGACCTCGAACTTCTGCTTGCGTGCTGCCTTGACCTTGAGCGACGTCTTCGCCATGATCAGGCCTCCTTGAAGGGGAATCCGAGGTGCTTCAGCAGCGCTCGCCCCTGCTCGTCGTTCTTCGCGGTGGTCACGACCGTGATGTCCATGCCCCGCTGCCGGTCGACCTTGTCCTGGTCGACCTCGTGGAACATGACCTGCTCGGTGAGTCCGAAGGTGTAGTTGCCGTTCCCGTCGAACTGCTTCGGCGACAGACCGCGGAAGTCACGGATACGCGGAAGCGCCAGCGACAGCAACCGGTCGAGGAACTCCCACATGCGGTCCCCGCGCAGCGTCACGTGGGCGCCGATCGGCATGCCCTCACGGAGCTTGAACTGCGCGATGGACTTGCGGGCGCGGGCGACGGCCGGCTTCTGACCGGTGATCGCGGTGAGATCGCGGACGGCGCCCTCGATGAGCTTCGAGTCGCGCGCGGCCTCGCCGACACCCATGTTCACCTTGATCTTGGTGATCGAGGGAACCAGCATGATGTTCTCGATGCCGAACTCCTCACGCAGCTTCGCGATGATCTCCTCGCGGTAGCGCTGCTTGAGGCGCGGAAGGGTGCGCTCTTCACTGGTGGCGGTCATCAGTTGTCCTCACCCGTCTCGTCGGCCTTGTCGCTCTTGGCGGCGGCCTTCTTCTCGGGCTTGTCCTTGGGCTTCTCTTCATCCTTGAGCTTCTTGACGTTGCTCACGTGGATGGGGGCCTCCATGGTCTGCACGCCGCCTTCCTTGGCGCCGCGCGGACCCTGGTGGGTCTCCTTCGAGTGCTTCTTGACCATGTTCACGCCCTCGACGACCACGCGCTCCTCGCGCGGGAAGGCGGCGATGATCCGGCCCTCGGCACCCTTGTTCTTGCCGGCGATGACCTTGACGAGGTCACCCTTCTTCACATGCAGCTTCGACATTTACAACACCTCCGGGGCGAGCGAGATGATGCGCATGAACTTCTTGTCACGCAGCTCTCGGCCGACCGGGCCGAAGATGCGCGTGCCCCGAGGGTCACCGCTGTCCTTGATGATGACTGCGGCGTTCTCGTCGAAGCGGATGTAGGAGCCGTCGGGGCGGCGGCGCTCCTTCACGGTGCGCACCACGACAGCCTTGACAACGTCGCCTTTTTTCACGCCGCCGCCGGGAATGGCGTCCTTCACCGTCGCAACGATGACATCGCCGATTCCCGCGTAGCGCCGACCCGAGCCACCGAGAACGCGGATGCAGAGAATCTCCTTGGCACCCGTGTTGTCGGCGACCTTGAGCCGCGACTCCTGCTGGATCACGTCAACTCCTGTGTGTCGCGCCGGTTCTCACCTTCCGGTGAGCCTGGCGGAACTGATGTGGTCTTTTTCCCTCGGCGTCAGCCTTGCGACCGCCGCCGCTGGCGGACCGGGCCAGGTGGCCCGGACCCTTGGACACCGTCATGGGGGATGGTCGCCCATCCCCCACGAGGCGCGTTTTTGTTACTTGGCCTTCTCGAGGATCTCGACGACGCGCCAGCGCTTGCTGGCCGACAGCGGCCGGGTCTCCATCAGGAGGACGCGGTCGCCGACGCCGCACGAGTTCTGCTCGTCGTGGGCCTTGTACTTCGTCGTACGGCGGATGACCTTGCCGTACAGCGGGTGCTTGACGCGGTCTTCGACGGCGACGACGACGGTCTTGTCCATCTTGTCGCTGACCACCAGGCCCTCACGGGTCTTGCGGTAGTTCCGCGCCTGCTTCTCGGTTGTCTCAGCTGTCTCAGCCATCGCTCGTCTCCTTCTCGACCGTGACGATTCCGAGCTCACGCTCACGCATCACGGTGTAGATACGGGCGATCTCGCGCCGGACGGCACGCAGCCGCCCGTGGCTCTCCAACTGTCCGGTCGCCGACTGGAAGCGGAGGTTGAACAGCTCCTCCTTGGCTTCCTTCAGCTTCTGGACCAGGACTTCCTGGTCCTCGGGCCGCAGCTCACCGGCGGTCAGGCCCTTAGCCATCACGCCTCACCCACTTCACGCTTCACAAACCGGCACTTCATGGGGAGCTTGTGCATCGCACGGCGCAGGGCCTCACGGGCCACGGGCTCGGCGACACCGGACAGCTCGAACATGACTCGGCCGGGCTTGACATTGGCGATCCACCACTCCGGAGAACCCTTACCGGAACCCATGCGGGTCTCGGCGGGCTTCTTGGTGAGGGGACGGTCCGGGTAGATGTTGATCCACACCTTGCCACCACGGCGGATGTGCCGGGTCATGGCGATACGCGCGGCCTCGATCTGGCGGTTGGTCACGTAGGAGTGCTCAAGCGCCTGAATGCCGAACTCGCCGAAGACGACCCTGGTACCGCCCTTGGCGGCACCGTGACGGTCGGGCCGGTGCTGCTTACGGTGCTTGACCCTGCGAGGGATCAGCATGGTCAGCTCCCTTCGGCACCCGGCTGCTCCGCCGGGCCGGTCTCGGGGGCAGCCTGCGCGGCGGCCTCGGTTCTGGGTGCGCGGTCCGAACGACCGCCGGCAGCCCCGCCACGACGCGGACGGTCGCCGCCGCCACCACGACGCGGACGGTCGCCGCCGCCCGGGCCGCCACGGCGGTCGTCACGCTCGCGACGCTGGCCGGCGCGGGCGCCTGCCGCCGCGACCGCGGCGGCCTCACGCTCGGCGCGGCTCGTCGGGGCCTCGCCCTTGTAGATCCACACCTTCACGCCGATGCGGCCGAACGTGGTGCGGGCCTCGTAGAAGCCGTAGTCGATGTCGGCGCGGAGCGTGTGCAGGGGCACGCGGCCCTCGCGGTAGAACTCCGAGCGCGACATCTCCGCACCGCCGAGGCGGCCGGCGCACTGGACACGGATGCCCTTGGCGCCGCTCTTCATGGCGGACTGCATGGCCTTACGCATGGCCCGGCGGAACGAGACGCGGCTGGACAGCTGCTCGGCCACGCCCTGCGCGACGAGCTGCGCGTCGATCTCGGGGTTCTTCACCTCGAGGATGTTCAGCTGGACCTGCTTCTTGGTCAGCTTCTCCAGGTCGCCGCGAATGCGGTCGGCCTCCGCGCCGCGGCGGCCGATGACGATGCCCGGCCGGGCGGTGTGGATGTCGACCTGGACGCGGTCGGTCGTACGCTCGATCTCGACCTTGGAGATGCCGGCCCGCTCCATGCCCTTCTGCAGCATGCGACGGATCGCCACGTCCTCGGCGACGTACGACTTGTAGAGTTTGTCGGCGTACCACCGGCTCTTGAAGTCGGTCGTGATGCCGAGGCGGAACCCGTGCGGGTTAACCTTCTGGCCCACTAGCGGGTCCTTCCCTTCGGCTTCGGCTCGCGGGACTCCACGATCACCGTGATGTGGCTCGTCCGCTTGTTGATCCGGTAGGCGCGGCCCTGAGCACGCGGACGGAACCGCTTGAGCGTCGGACCCTCGTCGACCCACGCGCGGCTCACGACGAGCGTGTCACGGTCGAGCTTGAAGTTGTGCTCTGCGTTCGCGATCGCGCTCGAGAGCACCTTGTAGACGGTCTCGCTCGCCGACTGGGGAGCGAACTGCAGCACGGCCTGCGCCTCCGAAGCGGGCAGCCCGCGAATGAGGTCCACCACACGGCGGGCCTTCCGGGGCGTGTGGCGCGCGAACCGCGCCTGTGCCCTGGCTTCCATCGCTGTCTCCTCTGATGCTTACTTTGAAGGCGCTTACCGCCGGCTGCGGCGGTCTTCCTTGACGTGGCTGCGGAACGTCCGCGTAGGCGCGAACTCTCCGAGCTTGTGACCGATCATCGAGTCGGTGATGAACACCGGGACGTGCTTGCGGCCGTCGTGCACGGCGATCGTGTGACCGATCATGTCCGGCACGATCATGGAGCGCCGCGACCACGTCTTGATGACGTTCTTGGTGCCCTTGTCGTTCTGTACGTCCACCTTCTTCTGAAGGTGATCGTCCACGAAGGGGCCCTTCTTTAGGCTACGTGGCATTTTGGCTGCTCCTACCGCTTCTTCCGCTTACTCCGACGACGGATGATCAGCCGGTCGCTCGGCTTGTTCGCCTGCCGGGTGCGGCCCTCGGGCTTGCCCTTGGGGTTCACCGGGTGACGACCACCGGAGGTCTTGCCCTCACCACCACCGTGCGGGTGGTCGACCGGGTTCATGGCGACACCGCGGACCGTGGGGCGCTTGCCCTTCCAACGGTTGCGGCCGGCCTTACCGAGATTGATGTTGGCCTGCTCGGCGTTGCCCACCTGGCCGACAGAGGCCCGGCAGCGCAGGTCGACCTGGCGCATTTCTCCGGAGGGCATACGCAGCGTGGCGTAGGTGCCCTCCTTGGCGAGCAGCTGGATCTGCGCACCGGCGCTACGGCCGAGCTTGGCGCCACCACCCGGACGGAGCTCCACCGCGTGGATGAAGGTACCGGTCGGGATGTTGCGCAGCGGCAGGCAGTTGCCCGGCTTGATGTCGGCCCCGGGGCCGTTCTCGATGCGGTCCCCCTGCTTGAGGCCGGCGGGCGCGAGGATGTAGCGCTTCTCGCCGTCGGCGTAGTGCAGCAGCGCGATGCGGGACGTCCGGTTCGGGTCGTACTCGATGTGAGCGACCTTGGCCGGGATCCCGTCCTTGTCGTGGCGGCGGAAGTCGATGATCCGGTAGGCGCGCTTGTGCCCGCCTCCCTGGTGCCGGGCGGTTACCCGGCCATGAACGTTACGGCCGCCCTTGCTGTGCAGGGGTGCAAGCAGCGACTTCTCCGGGGTGCTGCGCGTGATCTCGGCAAAGTCCGAGACGCTCGCGCCGCGACGACCCGGTGTCGTCGGCTTGTATTTGCGGATGCCCATCTTTTTCGTTCATCCTTCGTCGGTTCATACCGGTAGGGGTCCGCCTCACGGCGGTCCCCCCGGTGCTGACTTTCCAGGACCGGCCGTCCCGCCTCCCGGCGAGGCGGCCCGTCCCTTCGTGTGGCGGAGTTAGCCGATCTGACCGAAGATGTCGATCCGCTCGCCCTCCGCCAGGCTCACGATCGCGCGCTTGGTGTCAGGGCGCTGGCCGAAGCCCGTCCTGGTCCGCTTGCGCTTGCCCTGGCGGTTGATCGTGTTCACGCTGGTGACCTTGACACCGAAGATCTGCTCGATGGCGATCTTCACCTGCGTCTTGTTCACATCCTTGCGCACCAGGAAGGTGTACTTGTTGTGCTCATCGATCAGGCCGTAGCTCTTCTCAGAGACGATCGGCTTGAGGATGATGTCCCGAGGGTCGGCGATCTTCTGCATCAGCCCTCTTCCTTCCCGCTGCTCGTGAGCCGCGCCACGACCTGCTCGTAGGCCTCCTGAGTGAAGACCACGTCGTCATGGCACAGAACGTCGTAGGTGTTCAGCTGCCCGGCGTCCAACAGGTGGACCTCGGGAGCGTTGCGCAGGCTCAGCCAGCTGGCCTCGTCGTTCTCGTCGACCACGACGAGCACGCTGCGAGCCTCAGTGATCTTCCGGAGCGCCTGCAGCGCCGCCTTGGTCTTGGGCGTGTCGCCCGTGACCAGGGTGCTCACCACGTGGACGCGTCCGCCGAGGGCCCGGTCCGACAGGGCGCCGCGCAGAGCGGCGGCCTTCATCTTCTTGGGCGTCCGCTGCTCGTACGAGCGCGGCTGCGGTCCGTGGACGACGCCACCACCGGTGAACTGGGGAGCGCGGGTCGAACCCTGGCGGGCCCGGCCGGTGCCCTTCTGGCGGTAAGGCTTCTTGCCGCCACCGCTGACCTCACCACGGGTCTTGGTCTTGTGCGTGCCCTGCCGGCGAGCGGCGAGCTGCGCGATCACGACCTGGTGGATCAGCGGGATGTTGACCTTGGCGCCGAAGACGGCCTCAGGCAGGTCTACAGAGCCCGCCTTCTTGCCGCTGGCGTCGAGGACGTCAATGGTGGAGCTCACTTGGCAGCCCCCTTCTTGGCAGCGGTGCGGATGAGGACCAGGCTGCCGTTGGCGCCGGGGATCGCACCCTTGATCAGGATGAGGCCCTTCTCGGCGTCGACGGCGTGGACCTTCAGGCTCTGGATGGTCACGCGGACGTTACCCATCCGGCCGGCCATGCGCAGGCCCTTGAACACGCGGCCCGGGGTGGCGCAACCGCCGATGGAGCCCGGGGAGCGGTGCTTGCGCTGGGTACCGTGCGAGGCGCTGAGACCACGGAAGTTGTGGCGCTTCATGACGCCGGCGAAGCCCTTGCCCTTGCTCTTGCCGGTGACGTCGATGTACTGCCCGGCCTCGAAGGTGTCCGCGAGGACTTCCTGGCCGAGGGTGTACTCGGAGGCGTCGTCGGTGCGAACCTCGGTGAAGTAGCGGCGCGGGGTGATGTCGTGCTTGCGCAAGTAGTCGCCCAGCGGCTTGTTGACCTTCCGTGGGTCGACCTGCCCGTAGCCGAGCTGCACGGCGGAGTAGCCGTCCTGCTCAGGCGTGCGGACCCTGGTCACCACACACGGACCGGCCTCGACGACGGTCACCGGAACCAGCCGGTTCCCCTCGTCGAAGACCTGGGTCATGCCGAGCTTCTTGCCCAGGACGCCCTTGATCTGCTTAGCCATGTCAGTGCGTTCCCTCAGAGCTTGATCGAGATGTCGACGCCGGCAGGAAGGTCGAGACGCATGAGCGAGTCGACGGTCTTCGGCGTCGGGTCGATGATGTCAATCAGCCGCTTGTGCGTACGCATCTCAAAGTGCTCGCGGCTGTCCTTGTACTTGTGCGGCGACCGGATGACGCAGTACACGTTCTTCTCGGTCGGCAGCGGCACCGGGCCAGCGACCTTGGCGCCGGTCCGCGTCACCGTCTCGACGATCTTCTTGGCCGAGCTGTCGATGACCTCGTGGTCATACGCCTTGAGCCGGATGCGGATCTTCTGTCCCGCCATAGTGGCCTCGGTGTCCTTCGCTGTCGTCGTATAAAGCTTCATGCGGCCTGTTGCCGCTGCTGTTTTCCCGCGATCGGCGTCCGGATCTCGTCCGGTTCTCCGTGATCTGGCAGTCGTTTCGGTCATCACCTGCCGAAACCACTGCGAGATCACGGTCTCGTCGTCCGTGGGCTGGGGCTTTGCGGGCCCCTCCGTGGTGCGGCGGTCAGGTCCGTGCGGGCCTGACCGCCACTCCGCGGTGGTGCTACTTGATGATCTTCGTCACTCGACCGGCGCCGACGGTGCGGCCACCCTCACGGATCGCGAACTTGAGGCCTTCCTCCATCGCGATCGGCTGGATGAGCTGGACGGTCATCTCGGTGTTGTCACCGGGCATGACCATCTCGGTGCCCTCCGGCAGGGTCACCACGCCCGTAACGTCCGTCGTACGGAAGTAGAACTGCGGGCGGTAGTTGTTGAAGAACGGCGTGTGGCGGCCGCCCTCGTCCTTGGACAGGATGTAGACCTGCGCCTCGAACTCGGTGTGCGGGGTGGTCGTGCCCGGCTTGATGACACACTGGCCGCGCTCGACGTCCTCGCGCTTGATGCCGCGCAGGAGCAGACCCACGTTGTCGCCGGCCTGACCCTCATCGAGGAGCTTGCGGAACATCTCGACACCGGTGACGGTCGTCGTGGTGCTCTTCTCCTTGATGCCGATGATGTCGACGGTCTCGTTGACCTTGACGATGCCGCGCTCGATACGGCCGGTGACGACGGTGCCACGACCGGTGATCGAGAACACGTCCTCGATCGGCATCAGGAACGGCTTCTCGGTCTCACGAACCGGCTCGGGGACGTTGTCGTCCACGGCGGTCATGAGCTCGATGATGCTGTCGGCCCACTTCTCGTCGCCCTCAAGCGCCTTCAGCGCCGAGACGCGCACGACCGGCAGGTCGTCGCCCGGGAACTCCTGGGCGGACAGCAGCTCACGGACCTCGAGCTCGACGAGCTCCAGGATCTCCTCATCGTCGACCATGTCGGCCTTGTTCAGGGCGACGACGATGTAGGGGACGCCGACCTGGCGGGCCAGGAGCACGTGCTCCTTGGTCTGCGGCATCGGGCCGTCGGTGGCGGCGACCACGAGGATCGCGCCGTCCATCTGCGCGGCACCCGTGATCATGTTCTTCACGTAGTCGGCGTGACCGGGGCAGTCCACGTGGGCGTAGTGGCGCTTCTCGGTCTGGTACTCGACGTGCGCGATGGAGATCGTGATTCCGCGAGCCTTCTCCTCGGGCGCCTTGTCGATCTTGTCGAACGGGGTCGCCTCGTTGAGCTGCGGGTAACGGTCGTGGAGCACCTTGGTGATCGCCGCGGTCAGAGTGGTCTTGCCGTGGTCGATGTGCCCAATGGTGCCGATGTTCACGTGCGGCTTGTTCCGCTCGAACTTGGCCTTGGCCACTGCTCTGTCTCCTTAGAGATTCTGACTTGCCTTGCGTTTCCAACTCAGGCTCCGTACGGCCCGGCACAGGGTGCCCTGCCGTACGCGAAGGGACTCACGTCCCGAGCCTCTCCGGAAACGGGGCGTCGATCTGCATCGACGCCCCCTCCGGAGCGGCGCGGAACTATTCGCCCCGAGCCTTCGCGACGATCTCCTTGGCGATGCCCGGGGGCACCTCCGCGTAGGAGTCGAACTGCATGCTGTAGCTCGCCCGTCCCTGCGTCTTGCTACGCAGGTCGCCCACGTAGCCGAACATCTCAGAGAGGGGGACGAGCGCGGTGATGACGCGAGCGCCGGCGCGCTCATCCATCGACTGGATCTGCCCGCGACGACCGTTCAGGTCGCCGATGACGTCACCCATGTAGTCCTCGGGCGTGACGACCTCGACGGCCATCATCGGCTCGAGGAGCACGGCGTCGGCCTTGCGCGCGGCCTCCTTGAAGGCCATCGAGCCGGCGATCTTGAAGGCCATTTCCGACGAGTCGACCTCGTGGAAGGCACCGTCTCGCAGAATGACCTTCACGCCGACCATCGAGTACCCGGCGAGCACGCCGAACTCGGCGGCCTCCTGGGCGCCGGCGTCCACCGACGGGATGTACTCCCGCGGGATGCGGCCACCGGAAACCTTGTTCTCGAACTCGTACCCGTCGTTGCCCTCGCCCAGCGGCTCGAGGTCGATGATCACGCGAGCGAACTGACCGGAACCACCGGTCTGCTTCTTGTGCGTGTACTCGACCTTCTCCACCTTGCGGCGAATGGTCTCGCGGTACGCCACCTGAGGACGGCCGATGTTCGCCTCGACCTTGAACTCACGGCGCATCCGGTCGACGATGATCTCCAGGTGGAGCTCACCCATACCCCAGATGACCGTCTGCCCGGTCTCCTCGTCCCGGCGGACCTGGAAGGACGGGTCCTCCTCGGCCAGCCGCTGGATCGCGGTGCCCAGCTTCTCCTGGTCGCCCTTGGTCTTCGGCTCGATCGCGACGCTGATGACCGGCGCCGGGAACGTCATCGACTCGAGGACGACCGGATTGCTCGGGTCGCAGAGCGTGTCACCGGTGGTGGTGTCCTTCAGGCCCATGACCGCGACGATGGCGCCGGCGGAGGACGAAGGAAGCTCAGCACGCTTGTTGGCGTGCATCTGGTAGATCTTGCCGATCCGCTCCTTCTTGCCCTTCACCGAGTTGATGACACTGGTGCCGGTCTCGAGCGAACCCGAGTAGATGCGGAGGTAGGTGAGCTTGCCCAGGTGCGGGTCGCTCATGATCTTGAACGCCAGCGCGGAGAACGGCTCGTTCGGGTCCGCGTGGCGCTCGACGACCTGGTCCTCGTGCCCGACGGCGTGGCCCTTGAAGGCCGGGATGTCGATGGGCGCGGGGAGGTAGGCCACGACGGCGTCGAGCAGGGGCTGCACGCCCTTGTTCTTGAACGCCGTGCCGCACAGGACAGGGTTGATCGCGCTCTTCAGCGTCGCGCGGCGAAGGGCCGCGACGAGCTGCTCCTCGGTGGGCTCGACGCCCTCGAGGAAGAGCTCCATCAGCTCGTCGTCGTTCTCGGAGACGGTCTCGACCAGCTTGTCGCGCCACTCGCGAGCCGCGTCGGCGTGGTCGGCCGGGATGTCGACGACGTCGTACATCTCGCCCTTGGCCGCCTCGATGGGCCAGATCAGACCCTTCATCCGCACCAGGTCGATGACGCCCTTGAAGTCGGACTCAACGCCCCAGGGGAGCTGGATGACCGCCGGGGTCGCGCCCAGACGGTTGATCATCATGTCGACACAGCGGTGGAACTCCGCGCCGACCCGGTCCATCTTGTTGACGAAGCAGATGCGCGGGACGTCATAGCGGTCGGCCTGACGCCACACGGTCTCGGACTGGGGCTCGACACCCGCGACGCCGTCGAACACGGTGACCGCACCGTCAAGGACACGAAGGTTGCGCTCGACCTCGATGGTGAAGTCGACGTGACCCGGGGTGTCGATGATGTTGATCGTGTGACCGTCCCACTCGCAGGTGGTCGCGGCCGACGTGATCGTGATGCCGCGCTCCTGCTCCTGCTCCATCCAGTCCATGGTGGCAGCGCCATCGTGGACTTCACCGATCTTGTAGTTGATGCCGGTGTAGAACAGGATGCGCTCGGTCGTGGTGGTCTTGCCCGCATCGATATGGGCGATGATCCCAATGTTGCGGACCTTGGCCAGGTCAAGAGCGGTACTTGCGGCCACTTCTCTCGCGTCCTCGTCGTCTCGTCGAAATTCCGCCGACTACCAGCGGTAGTGAGCGAAGGCCTTGTTGGACTCGGCCATCTTGTGGGTGTCCTCGCGCCGCTTCACGCTGGCGCCGAGGCCGTTGCTCGCGTCGAGAAGCTCGTTCATGAGCCGCTCGGTCATGGTCTTCTCACGGCGGGCCCGGGAGTACTGCACGAGCCACCGCAGGGCCAGCGTGGTGCTGCGCGCGGCGCGCACCTCGACCGGCACCTGGTAGGTCGCACCGCCGACGCGCCGGCTGCGGACCTCGAGAGTGGGCTTGACGTTGTCGAGCGCCCGCTTGAGGGTGACGACAGGGTCGTTGCCGGTCTTGTCCTTGCAACCCTCGAGGGCGCCGTACACGATCGACTGGGCGATCGAGCGCTTGCCGTCCAGGAGAACCTTGTTGATCAGCGCCGTGACCAACGGGGAGTTGTGCACCGGGTCAGCGACAAGCTGGCGGCGGCCAGGGGAACCCTTGCGCGGCATGTCAGCTCTTCTCCTTCTTCGCGCCGTAACGGCTACGGGCCTGCTTGCGGTTACGGACACCCTGGGTGTCCAGCGAGCCACGGATGATCTTGTAGCGAACACCCGGCAGGTCCTTCACACGACCGCCACGCACCAGCACGATCGAGTGCTCCTGGAGGTTGTGACCCACTCCAGGGATGTACGCCGTGACCTCGATGCCGTTGGTGAGCCGAACACGGGCCACCTTGCGCAGCGCCGAGTTGGGCTTCTTGGGGGTCGTGGTGTACACGCGCGTGCACACGCCGCGTCGCTGCGGGCTTCCCTTGAGAGCAGGAGTCTTGGTCTTACTGACCTTGTCCTGCCGGCCCTTTCGGACCAACTGCTGAATGGTGGGCACCGCGTCTCCGTTTCGTGCCTTGGCCGGTGATACGTATGTTCCTGGGCCGGGACGCCGTGGCTTCCCGTTCCAGGCCGTGCATTTCGCAGGCGCTGCCGGTGTCATGACCTGCTGGTTTTTCGTCTCCTTCGGCCCACGCGGTCGGGCGTGTCGCGCACTGAGCGCACTCACACCCGGAAAGCCCGGCCGATCTGGAGGAGTCACACGCCGCTCTAGCCTTCCCCATCGGGAACGACCTCCGAGCGCACGCATGCGAGCCCATGGAGTCCATGGGCACGAAGACAAAGATTACCCAGCACGACGCAACGAGTCAAAACAGTTGCCGCCAGGTCGATTGTGATCCGTGCCATGGCCCCCGCGTCCTGCCTTCCTCACAGGCCGCCACTGGGCTCTTAGCGAAGTCTACCGGCACGGGACAGGTCTTCCGGCCATTTCGCGCCCGATTGCCTCACCTCCGGCGCGGCGGGCTCGGGGCGCCTTCGAGGCGATCGGTCGTGCCGAAGGCGCGCCATGAACACGGCCCTCGACGCTCGGGGTCGCTCGTTCCTCGCTCCCCCCTCGCCCCTCAGTCCAGGCACCGCCGCGCCCCTCGCACACCCGGCTGGCCGAATGGGCGACCCCGTCCGAGCGGAGCGAGAACCATGAATATAGAAAACGCCCGGAGGGGGGATCCCCTCCGGGCGTTTCTTCTAGGACTTACCGGCCGTACTGGCCGAAGTCGTACTCCTCCAGCGGGACGGCCTCGCCGCTGCCGGAGCCGAACGTGTAGTCCGCCGCGGAGCCGTCGTAGCCGCCGACCGTGTACATCGCGGCCTTGGCCTCCTCGGTGGGCTCCACCCGGATGTTGCGGTACTGGGGCATACCCGTACCGGCCGGGATGAGCTTACCGATGATGACGTTCTCCTTGAGGCCGAGCAGCGAGTCCGACTTGGCGTGGATCGCCGCGTCGGTCAGGACTCGCGTCGTCTCCTGGAAGGACGCCGCCGACAGCCACGACTCGGTGGCGAGGGACGCCTTCGTGATGCCCATGAGGACCGGACGGCCGGAGGCCGGCTGGCCACCCTCCGCCTTGGTCTCACGGTTGAGCACCTCGAAGCGCGGCCGCTCGACGAGCTCACCGGGCAGCAGCTCGGTGTCGCCCGACTCGAGCACGTTCACGCGCTTGAGCATCTGCCGGACGATGACCTCGATGTGCTTGTCGTGGATCGACACACCCTGCGAGCGGTAGACCTGCTGGACCTCGTCCACCAGGTGCAGCTGCACCGCGCGGGGGCCGAGGATGCGCAGGACCTCGTTCGGGTTGCGCGCACCGGCGATCAGCAGCTGGCCGACCTCGACACGCTGACCATCGGTGACCAGCAGCCTGGACCTCATCGACACCGGGTAGGCGATCTCTTCCGAGCCGTCGTCCGGAGTGATGACGATCTTGCGGGTCTTGTCGGTCTCGTCGATCCGCACCCGGCCCATGACCTCGCTGATCGGAGCGACACCCTTGGGGATGCGCGCCTCGAACAGCTCCTGGACACGCGGCAGACCGTGCGTGATGTCCGCACCCGCCACACCACCGGTGTGGAAGGTACGCATGGTCAGCTGGGTGCCGGGCTCACCGATGGACTGGGCCGCGATGATGCCGACGGCCTCACCGACGTCGACCAGCTTGCCGGTGGCCAGCGAACGGCCGTAGCAGGTGGCACAGACACCGATCTTGGCCTCGCACACCAGGGTGCTACGGGTCCTGACCGTCTCGACCCCGGCCTCGACCAGCGCCGTGACGATCAGGTCGTTGATGTCGGCGCCCGCCGAGGCCACGAGCTTGCCGTCCACCTCGACGTCCTCGGCCAGGATCCGGCCATGCACGTTGCTCTCGGCGTTCTCGGCCTTGACCAGGTTGCCCTGCGAGTCGCGCTCACCGACGTGCAGCGGGACCGCGCGGTCGGTGCCGCAGTCGATCTCGCGGACGATGACGTCCTGGGCCACGTCGACCAGACGACGGGTCAGGTAACCGGAGTCGGCGGTCCGCAGCGCGGTGTCCGCCAGACCCTTCCGCTGGCCGTGGGTGGAGATGAAGTACTCCAGCACCGACAGGCCCTCGCGGAACGAGGACTTGATCGGCCGCGGGATCGTCTCACCCTTGGTGTTGGACACCAGGCCACGGATGCCGGCGATCTGCCGCACCTGCATCTTGTTACCGCGGGCGCCGGAGTTCACCATCATCCAGACCGGGTTCGTCGCGGGGAACGCGTTGACCATGTCGGTCTCGACGTCCGCCGTGGCGTGGGTCCAGATCTCGATGAGCTCCTGACGGCGCTCCTCGTCGGTGATCAGACCACGGTCGTACTCGCGCTGGACCTTGTCGGCCCGCTTCTCGTACGACTCCATGATCGTCGCCTTGTTCGGCGGGGCCACGACGTCCTCGATCGAGATCGTCACACCGGCGCGGGTCGCCCAGTGGAAGCCCGCGTCCTTGAGCGAGTCGAGCGCGTTCGCGACCTCGACCTTCGGGTACCGCTCGGCCAGCTCGTTGACGATTCCCGAGAGCTGCTTCTTGCCGACCTGGTAGTTCACGAAGGGGTAGTTGTCCGGCAGCGTCTGGTTGAACAGACACCGGCCGAGCGTGGTCTCCAGCCGGATCGGCTCGCCGGCCTCCCACCCTTCCGGGGCCTCCCAGCCACGGGGCGGCGGGACGTCCTTGAGCCGGACCTGGATCGTGGCCTGCATGTCCAGCTCGTGCCGGTCGTGGGCCATGAGGGCCTCCGACACGGTGCCGAACACGCGGCCTGTGCCCACGGCGTCGACCTTGTCCGTCGTCAGCCAGTACAGACCGATGACCATGTCCTGGGTGGGCATCGTCACGGGCTTGCCGTCGGCCGGCTTGAGGATGTTGTTGGTCGACAACATCAGGATGCGGGCCTCGGCCTGCGCCTCAGCGGACAGGGGCAGGTGCACGGCCATCTGGTCACCGTCGAAGTCCGCGTTGAACGCGGTGCAGACGAGCGGGTGAATCTGGATCGCCTTGCCCTCGACCAGCTGCGGTTCGAACGCCTGGATGCCCAGACGGTGCAGCGTGGGCGCACGGTTGAGCAGCACCGGGTGCTCGGTGATGACCTCTTCGAGCACGTCCCACACGACGGGACGGGCACGCTCGACCATCCGCTTGGCCGACTTGATGTTCTGCGCGTGGTTCAGATCGACCAGGCGCTTCATCACGAACGGCTTGAACAGCTCCAGCGCCATCTGCTTGGGCAGACCGCACTGGTGCAGCTTGAGCTGCGGGCCGACGACGATGACCGAACGGCCGGAGTAGTCGACACGCTTGCCCAGCAGGTTCTGGCGGAACCGGCCCTGCTTGCCCTTCAGCATGTCGCTGAGGGACTTCAGGGGACGGTTGCCGGGACCGGTGACCGGACGACCGCGGCGGCCGTTGTCGAACAGCGCGTCGACGGCCTCCTGCAGCATGCGCTTCTCGTTGTTCACGATGATCTCGGGAGCACCGAGGTCGAGGAGGCGCTTGAGCCGGTTGTTCCGGTTGATGACCCGGCGGTACAGGTCGTTCAGGTCGGAGGTCGCGAACCGGCCGCCGTCCAGCTGGACCATCGGGCGCAGGTCCGGCGGGATCACCGGGATGCAGTCGAGCACCATGCCGCTCGGCGAGTTCCTCGTGTTGAGGAACGCCGCCACGACCTTGAGCCGCTTGAGGGCGCGGGCCTTCTTCTGGCCCTTGCCGCTGCGGATGGTCTCGCGCAGGTTCTCGGCCTCGGCGTCCAGGTCGAAGCTGTTCAGCCGCTCCTGGATGGCCTGGGCGCCCATTCCGCCGCGGAAGTAGCGGCCGAAACGGTCGCGCATCTCGCGGTAGAGCAGCTCGTCGCCCTCGAGGTCCTGGACCTTGAGGTTCTTGAAGCGGCTCCAGACCTCGTCGAGACGGTCCAGTTCGCGCTGGGCGCGGTCGCGCAGCTGCCGCATCTCGCGGTCGGCGCCCTCACGCACCTTGCGACGCTGGTCGCCCTTGGCGCCGGCGGCCTCCAGCTCGGCCAGGTCGGCCTCGAGCTTCTTCTGGCGGGCCTCGATGTCGGCGTCACGGCGCTGCTCGATGTGCTGCCGCTCGACGGAGATCTTCGCCTCCAGCGACGGCACGTCACGGTCACGCATCTCGTTGTCGACATGCGTGATCATGTAGGCCGCGAAGTAGATGACCTTCTCGAGGTCCTTCGGGGCCAGGTCGAGCAGGTACCCGAGGCGCGAAGGAACGCCCTTGAAGTACCAGATGTGCGTGACGGGCGCGGCCAGCTCGATGTGGCCCATCCGCTCGCGGCGCACCTTGGCGCGCGTGACCTCGACGCCACAACGCTCACAGATGATGCCCTTGAAGCGGACGCGCTTGTACTTGCCGCAGTAGCACTCCCAGTCCCGGGTCGGACCGAAGATCTTCTCGCAGAAGAGCCCGTCCTTTTCCGGCTTGAGAGTCCGGTAGTTGATCGTCTCCGGCTTCTTGACCTCGCCGTGCGACCACTGCCGGATGTCGTCAGCGGTCGCCAGGCCGATTCGCAGTTCGTCGAAGAAGTTGACGTCGAGCACTTTTGATCCCCTCAGCTTCTAGATCAGACCTCTTCGACGCTGCTCGGCTCACGCCGGGACAGGTCGATGCCGAGCTCCTCCGCAGCGCGGAAGACATCCTCGTCCGTGTCCCTCATCTCGATGGACATGCCGTCGCTCGACAGCACCTCGACATTGAGGCAGAGCGACTGCATTTCCTTGATGAGGACCTTGAAGGACTCAGGAATGCCCGGCTCGGGGATGTTCTCGCCCTTGACGATGGCCTCGTAGACCTTCACACGGCCGAGCACGTCGTCGGACTTGATCGTCAGCAGCTCCTGCAGCGCGTAGGCCGCGCCGTACGCCTCGAGGGCCCACACCTCCATCTCGCCGAAGCGCTGGCCACCGAACTGGGCCTTACCACCGAGCGGCTGCTGGGTGATCATGGAGTACGGACCGGTCGAACGAGCGTGGATCTTGTCGTCGACCAGGTGGAGCAGCTTGAGGATGTAGATGTAGCCGACCGAGATCGGGTGCGGGAACGGCTCGCCGGAGCGGCCGTCGAACAGCCGCGCCTTGCCGTTCTCGCCGACCATGCGCGAGCCGTCCCTGTTGGCCAGGGTGTTGCTCAGCAGACCGACGATCTCCTCCTCGTGGGCACCGTCGAACACCGGGGTCGCCACCTTGGTGCGCGGCTCGATGCTGGTCAGGCCCTTGTCGCGCAGGCGTTCCGCCCAGGCCTCCTCGACACCGCTGACGTCCCACCCGCGGGCCGCGATCCAGCCCAGGTGGGTCTCCAGGACCTGGCCGACGTTCATTCGACCGGGAACACCCAGAGGGTTCAGGACGATGTCGACCGGGGTGCCGTCCTCGAGGAACGGCATGTCCTCCACAGGGAGGATCTTGGAGATGACGCCCTTGTTGCCGTGACGGCCGGCGAGCTTGTCACCATCGGTGATCTTGCGCTTCTGGGCCACGTAGACGCGGACCAGCTCGTTCACACCCGGAGGAAGCTCGTCGCCCTCCTCGCGGCTGAACACCCGGACACCGATGACCTTGCCGGACTCACCGTGCGGCACCTTCAGCGAGGTGTCGCGGACCTCCCGCGCCTTCTCACCGAAGATCGCGCGAAGCAGGCGCTCCTCGGGGGTCAGTTCGGTCTCACCCTTGGGCGTGACCTTGCCGACCAGGATGTCACCAGTGGTGACCTCGGCGCCGATGCGGATGATCCCGCGCTCGTCGAGGTCGGCGAGGACCTCCTCCGAGACGTTCGGGATGTCGCGGGTGATCTCCTCAGGACCCAGCTTGGTGTCGCGGGCGTCGACCTCGTGCTCCTCGATGTGGATCGAGGACAGGACGTCGTCCTGCACCAGACGCTGGGAAAGGATGATCGCGTCTTCGTAGTTGTGGCCCTCCCACGGCATGAACGCCACGAGCAGGTTCTTGCCGAGCGCCATCTCACCGTTGTCGGTGCACGGCCCGTCGGCGATGACCTGGTTGACCTCGACCCGGTCGCCCTCGGCGACGATGGGCTTCTGGTTGAACGAGGTGCCCTGGTTGGACCTCTTGAACTTGGCGACACGGTAGGTGGTGCGCGTGCCGTCGTCGTTCATGACGGTGACGTAGTCGGCGGAGACCTCCTCGACCACGCCGGCCTTCTCGGCGCTGATGACGTCGCCGGCGTCGGTCGCGGCACGGTACTCCATGCCGGTGCCGACCAGCGGCGCCTCGCTCTTGAGCAGCGGCACCGACTGGCGCTGCATGTTCGATCCCATGAGCGCGCGGTTGGCGTCGTCGTGCTCGAGGAACGGGATCATGGCGGTCGCGACCGACACCATCTGACGCGGAGACACATCCATGTAGTCCACGTCGGCGGGCTGGACGGCCTCGAACTCCCCGCCCTTGCGGCGGGCCAGCACGCGGGACTCCTCGAAGCTGCCGTCGGCGTTCAGGCCCGTGTTGGCCTGGGCCACCACGTACCTGTCCTCCTCGTCCGCGGTCAGGTAGTCGATGTGCTCGGTGACCAGCCCGTCCACGACCTTGCGGTACGGCGTCTCGACGAACCCGAAGGAGTTGACGCGGCCGAAGGACGACAGCGAGCCGATGAGGCCGATGTTCGGGCCTTCCGGCGTCTCGATCGGACACATCCGGCCGTAGTGCGACGGGTGCACGTCACGGACTTCGAAGCCGGCGCGTTCACGGGACAGACCACCCGGGCCGAGGGCCGAAAGACGCCGCTTGTGCGTCAGGCCCGCCAGCGGGTTGGTCTGGTCCATGAACTGCGACAGCTGGGAGGTGCCGAAGAACTCCTTGATCGACGCCACGACCGGGCGAATGTTGATCAGGGTCTGCGGCGTGATGGCCTCGACGTCCTGCGTGGTCATCCGCTCGCGGACGACGCGCTCCATACGGGCCAGGCCCAGGCGGACCTGGTTCTGGATGAGCTCGCCGACCGTGCGGAGACGGCGGTTGCCGAAGTGGTCGATGTCGTCGGTCTCGACGATGACGGAGCCCTCGGGGCCCATCGACTCCTCGCCGGCGTGCAGCCGGACGATGTACTCGATGGTGGCGACGATGTCCTCGTCGGTCAGCGTGCCCTGGGTGATGTCCGACTGGGCGCCCAGCTTCTTGTTGATCTTGTAGCGGCCGACCTTCGCGAGGTCGTAACGCTTCGGGTTGAAGTAGAGGTTCTCCAACAGCGTCTGGGCGGACTCCTTCGTCGGCGGCTCACCCGGACGCAGCTTGCGGTAGATGTCGAGCAACGCGTCGTCCTGGCCGGAGGTGTGGTCCTTCTCCAGGGTCGCGCGCATCGACTCGTACTGCCCGAAACGCTCCAAGATCTGGTCGGTCGTCCAACCGAGCGCCTTGAGCAGCACCGTGACGGGCTGCTTGCGCTTGCGGTCGATACGAACACCGACGCTGTCACGCTTGTCGATCTCGAACTCGAGCCAGGCGCCACGAGACGGGATCACCTTGGCGCCGAAAAGGTCCTTGTCGGAGGTCTTGTCGACCGAACGGTCGAAGTAGACACCCGGGGACCGGACGAGCTGAGACACCACGACACGCTCGGTGCCGTTGATGATGAAGGTGCCCTTCGAGGTCATGAGCGGGAAGTCACCCATGAACACCGTCTGGCTCTTGATCTCACCGGTGGTGTTATTGATGAACTCCGCCGTCACGAACATCGGGGCGGAGAAGGTCATGTCCTTGTCTTTGCACTCATCGACTGAGTACTTGGGCGGCTCGAACCTGTGGTCCCGGAACGACAGGGACATGGTGCCGGAGAAGTCCTCGATGGGACTGATCTCTTCAAAGATCTCTTCGAGACCTGACTGGGCCGGAACGTCCTTGCGCCCGGCCTGGCGAGCCGCCTCGACCCGCCCCTTCCATTTCTCGTTGCCGAGCAGCCAGTCGAAAGACTCGGTCTGCAAGGCGAGAAGGTCGGGGACTTCGAGCGGCTCCTGGATACGTGCGAATGACACGTTACGGGGACCGGCGGGTACGGCGGAGGCGTTGCGCGAGGCTGCCAACAGATGTCCTTCCGAGGGCTCGCGGACTGACTACACGCACGCCAGACGACCAGAGACTAAGCATTACTCAGAGAGACGGTCGTCAAAGGGCAGCGCAAAGGGGCAGTGTAGCCGATAGGCATACACCTGTCCACTCCGCTCTCGCTCTGCGCTCCACGTTGGTGGCAGCATCACCCGTCTGAGCCGAAACGTCAAGCCCGAGAGCCCACATTTCGCCTAACTGACGGGCACCACGCTGGGTGTTTCCCATCCGGACGACGGACGAACATCATCGGATCCAGTCCCTACCCGGGAGCCGGTCCAGGTAACGTTCCGTCACACAGACGGGCCAACGCTGACCATCGGTCTACGCCGCCGTGCCGAACATCTGCCCGCGATCGAAGTGCCCTAAACGCAACCTTTGCTAACAATTGAATAAAGCGGGTCAGCGAGCGGGCGTGTCACCGAGCAGCGTGGACAGGTCCGCGACCCGCCAGCCGTCGCCGTCCGTCACCAGGAGGAGCCGGGCCCTCCCCTGGCTGACCTGCTGCTCCGGCCCGTCGCCACCCGGCTCGGAACTGCTCCGGGTCATGTTGACGAACACCAGCACCCGCACCTCCTCCGGCGTGGCCGTCTCGACGCCCGCCGCCGCCACCACGGCCTGCTGCACAAGCCGCCGGCGCCGCGCCTCCGCGGGGAGTGTGGCGGCCAGCTCGCGGTAGCGCCCCACCAGCATCCCCGTGGCCCGGCTCTGCGCCCTTCGAAGATCTTGATCGATCGTACGGTAGTCGTACGACAACATGTCGGGGGCCAGCGTCCGGGCGGCGGCCAAGCCCGCCGCGGCGGACCTCTCGCCGTTCTGGATGCGCCGTAGGTCGAGACCGGTCCGAACCACCACGACGGCGAGGATCGCCGCCGAGAGGGTCACCAGAGCGATCAGCAGACGCCTCATTGGACGAGTTCCGCCTTCGATACCAGCCAGACCCCGCCGGTCTTGGTGACCTCCATGCGCCAGCGGTAGAAGCGCTCCTCGGGTGCGGCCTTCCTGCCGTCCTCCCAGTGGATCACCGCGTCGGCGACGATCAGCACCTCGGCCGCACGGCGGTCCCGCGTCATGGACGCCAGCCCGGTCGCCCGGAGCACGCCGGTCTGGACCACCTTGTTGTCGACGGTGGCCTTCTTGAGGGCCGCCTCGTTCCTGGCGTACTCCTCGCGCTCCTCGCCGGTCGACGTCGCGACCACCCGCTTCATGTCGTCGTCGACGGTTCTGTGGTCGACGGAGAGCAGATTGACCGCGTGGACGGCCGCCGCGCGCGCCGCCGACCGACGGTCGTCCTCGGCGGCCTGGGCGGCGTCACGGGCCTCTCCGGCCCATACGGCGGCTCCCCCCAAAGCGGCGGTGACGAGTAGCAGGAGGCTGACGACCAGTGCACGCCGCACCCGGCCCACCCCCGATCATGTCGCCGGACGCCGGATCCCCTCCCGCAACATAGATCAGGGAGCCGTGCCTGCCCATAGGAGTCTCGATCTCCGGTACGGCCCGGCGCCGGGCATGCGAAAGGGCGGGCACCACCCGGCACCGGGGTGGACCCGCCCTTCCGACGAGGTGCTACTTGACCGTGACGGTGGCGCCGGCGCCCTCGAGGGCCGCCTTCGCCTTCTCGGCCTGCTCCTTGTTGACCTTGCCGTCGAAGACGGACTTGGGAGCGCCGTCGACGAGGTCCTTGGCCTCCTTGAGGCCCAGGCTCGTCAGAGCGCGGATCTCCTTGATGACCTGGATCTTCTTGTCGCCGGCGGCCTCGAGGACGACCTCGAACTCGTCCTGCTCCTCAACCTCTTCGGCGGGGGCGGCGGGGCCACCAGCGGCGGCGGCGACCGCGACCGGGGCGGCGGCCTTGACGTCGAAGGTCTCCTCGAAGAGCTTCACGAAGTCGGAGAGCTCAAGGAGGGTCATCTCCTTGAAGGTGTCGAGCAGCTCGTCAGTGCTGAGCTTCGCCATGATGGTGTTCCTCCAGTGGATCTAGCAAAACGTTGATAAGGGACCGCGGTAGCGCGCTTCCTCCGCCCGCCTGTGCGGGACCTACTCGCCGGCCTCATCGCGCTTGACGCGCAGAGCCTCGACGAGCCGAGCCATGTTGGTGGGCAGCGCGGCGAAGGTGGCGGCAGCCTGAGACTGCTTGGCCTTCAGCGCACCGGCCAGCTTCGCGAGAAGCACCTCACGGGACTCGAGGTCGGCAAGCTTGGTGATCTCGGCGGGGCTCATCGACTTGCCGTCGACGACACCACCCTTGATCACCAGGAGGGGGTTGGCCTTGGCGAAATCACGCAGACCCTTGGCCGCCTCCACCACGTCGCCCTTGACGAACGCGATGGCGGTCGGGCCCCGGAGCAGGTCGTCCAGGGCGGTGATCCCGGCGCCATTGGCCGCGATCTTGGTCAGCGTGTTCTTCGCCACGGCGAACTTCGCATGCCCACCGAGAGAAACGCGCAGCTCCTTGAGCTGGGCGACGGTGAGACCGCGGTATTCGGTGAGAACGGCGGCGCTGGAGCCTTCGAACTCGTTCTTGAGTTCAGCAACCGCACCGGTCTTGTCCGTCTTCGCCATGGGCCTCCTTCCAGGATGTGCCGCCGGCGAAGGGCCCCCATCAAACGAACAAGCCCCGGCGCAGGCGCACGGGGCTTGGAAGGACGATGACGTCCCAAGCTCTCTCCACACCTACGCGGGCCGTCCACTCATGTGGATCCTTCGGTCGCCGTGCTACGAAACAGCCCGGCGACGACCGGCGGTCTTTGGCAGGAGACAGAATACGTGTCAATCCCTAGGACGCCAAATCAGGCGCCCAGAGGCATGTTCGTCGGCAGCTCCCCGACCTGGCCGGCCGGCGGTGCCTTGATCGCGAGCTTCTCGTTGAACGACTTGAAGAGCATGGTCATGTCCATGGCGCCCGTCTGGGCCTGGCCGGTCTTCATCGCCATCTTGCGGGGAAGGCCGTCGCCGTCGATCCAGACGTCGAACTTCATGTCCTTCATCCCTGACATCTGGGTCTTGACCTGCTTCTGCGTCTCGGCGGGCAGCTGCTTCAGCGCCTCGGCCATCGGGTAGGTGCCGGCGTAATGCGTGGTGTCGACGCCGCCGACCTTCTCGTCGCCGACCACTTTGATGTCCTTGGATGCGGTCAGCATCTTGGTGTTGGTCTTCAGGTCCATCTGGCTGGCCTGGCCGAGAAGCTCGTCCAGGTTGAGGCCCGCCTGGGCGCCGGCCTTCTTGAGGTCGATCTTGATCCAGGGCTTGTTCCCGCCCATGAGCGCCTGGAGCATCTCCATCTTCATGTACGCGACGTCACCGTCGAGGATCATCCTCATGCCGCCAGGGGCGTTCTGGCCACCGAAACTGATCTTGTCGAACGAGGCGTCGATCGCGACCTTCGGAGCGGTCTGAGCACGCACGGTGCCCTCGATGGTTCCGGACTCGCCCTTGGGGCCGGAGATGTTCATGACGACGTCCGCGGCGTAAGAGGTGACCTTGTCGGTCTTCTGCGCCGTCTGCTGCAGGACCTCGGCCGCCGTGAGCTGGTGCTTTTCGAGTGACGGGGTGGCCGTGGTCGTGCCACATCCCGCTGCCGTGATCGCGACCGCCACTCCGGCGACCACCAGAAACCGGCGCATACCTACATTCCCTTCGTTTTCCCCCAACAGGTGCTCCCCGACCCTATGCGGCGGGGACCCGAGACGCGTGGGTAAGGGGAAAAACGCCACGAGATATACGCGATCCCTACACATTCCGAATGATGGATCTAGTCCGCGAAATACGAAAAAATATAAAAACCGTTCTCATACCGCTCGGAAATGTCGGGAAGAGCCCGCCCAGCCGGGAACGACGCGCGATGCCGTACCGGGCGAGAGCAGGTCACACGGCGAGGGACGGCCTGGCCGTACAGGGCAGCGCATCGGGAAAGACGACCATGTCGACGCATCCGGCGAGTGGTCGCCCCGAAAGGAAGAAACCCCTGCCCGGATGGGCAGGGGTTTCTCACGAAATCCGATTCCGGACCTGAGATCAGGCTCGGATCATGTCGTGGCTCAGGCCTCGACCTCGGTCATCCCACGCGTGACGTTCGGGTCGACCGGGATGCCGGGGCCCATGGACGTGGTGAAGGTGACCTTCTTGAGGTAGCGGCCCTTGGCGGCCGACGGCTTGAGACGCAGCACTTCATCGAGGGCGGCGGCGTAGTTCTCCACGAGCTGGCGCTCGTCGAACGACGACTTGCCGATGATGAAGTGCAGGTTCGAGTGCCGGTCGACCCGGAACTCGATCTTGCCGCCCTTGATGTCGGTGACGGCCTTGGTGACGTCGGGCGTCACGGTCCCGGTCTTCGGGTTCGGCATGAGACCACGCGGACCGAGCACGCGGCCCAGACGGCCGACCTTGCCCATCAGGTCGGGGGTCGCGACGACGGCGTCGAAGTCGAGCCGGCCCTTGGCCACCTCGTCGATCAGTTCGTCGGAGCCCACGATGTCGGCGCCCGCGGCGCGGGCCTCCTCGGCACGGTCACCGGTCGCGAAGACCAGGACCCGGGCGGTCTTGCCGGTGCCGTGCGGGAGGTTGACGGTGCCACGGACCATCTGGTCCGCCTTGCGCGGGTCGACACCCAGACGCAGGGCGACCTCGACGGTGGCGTCGAACTTGGTGGTGGCGGTCTGCTTGGCCAGCCGGACGCCGTCCAGCGGGTTGTACAGAGCGTCGCGGTCGATCTGTGCGGCCGCGTTCTTGTAGCTCTTGCTGCGCTTCACTTTCGGCTCCTCGTGGAGATCGTGGTGCGGGCCGCGCACGGGCCCTTCCACAGTGCTTGATCGCCCCGCCTTCGGCAGGGCGGGCTCCGGGCGCCTTAGAGGCGTCGCCTTCCCTCGTCACGCTTGGTCGCTTCGCTCCCGCGCGTTCCTCGGTCCAGGCACCGCCGCGCCCGTCGCGGCTTGGAACTAGTCGGCGATGGTGATGCCCATCGACCGGGCGGTGCCGGCGATGATCTTCTCGGCCGCCTCGATGTCGTTGGCGTTGAGGTCCTGCATCTTCGTCTCGGCGATCTGACGCAGCTGGTCCTTGGTGAGCTTGCCCACCTTGTCCTTGTGCGGGACCGCACTGCCCTTCTGCAGACCGGCGGCCTTCTTGATCAGCTCAGGCGCCGGGGGCGTCTTCGTGACGAAGGTGAAGCTGCGGTCTTCGAAGATGGTGATCTCGACGGGGATGATGTTGCCCCGCTGGGCCTCCGTCGCAGCGTTGTACTGCTTGACGAAGTCCATGATGTTGACGCCGTGCGGACCGAGCGCGGTACCGACCGGCGGCGCGGGCGTGGCCTGTCCAGCGGGAAGCTGGACCTTCACCAGGGCCGCGACTTTCTTCTTTGGAGGCATCTGTCCTTCTCCGGGTCCTTTGTCCTACAAAACCCTCACACCGCGACGAAAGCCGGTTCTGCGACCGGCTTTCCCTTTGCGCGTGTGAGGACGACTAACGAGTCTATGCGACGTGCTCAGATCTTCGAGACCTGGTTGAACGACAGCTCGACCGGGGTCTCGCGACCGAAGATCGAAACGAGCACCTTCAGCTTCTGCGACTCGGCGCTGATCTCGCTCACCGTCGCCGGCAGCGTCGCGAACGGACCGTCCATGACCGTGACGGACTCGCCGACCTCGAAGTCGACCGTCGCGGCCGCGGCCTTGGAGGTCGCCTTCTTGACTTCCTCGCTCGGCTCGGGCGCGAGCAGCTTGGCGACCTCGTCCAGGTTCAACGGGCTCGGCTTGTTCGACAGGCCCACGAAGCCGGTGACACCGGGCGTGTTGCGGACCGCGGCCCACGACTCGTCGGTCAGGTCCATGCGGACCAGCACGTAACCGGGAAGGACGCGCTCCTTGATCGGAGTCTTCTTTCCGCCCTTGAACTCGGTGATCGTGTGGGTCGGCACCTCGACCTGGAAGATGAAGTCCTCCATGTTGAGGGACCCGGTGCGGCTCTCGATGTTCTGCTTCACGCGGTTCTCGTAACCGGCGTAGGAGTGAATGACGTACCACTCGCCGTACTGGCCGCGGAGCTGGCGCTTGAACTCCTCGATCGGGTCGACGTCGGGCAGGATGTCGCCGTCTTCGTCGACCTCTGCCACGGCCTCGGTCGAGTCGGCTTCACCGTCAACACCGTCCGGGTCGACGACGGCGTCGTCGACCTCTTCCACGGCTTCTACGGCCTCGTCCGGCTCGGACTCCCATTCATCACGGGAGCCATCGACCGGCAGCGGAGACTCGGACACGGGACTCTTCCTTCTTCGATCGGTGAAATGACGTGCTGTCACGCCTCGGACAGGATCAGGATCCGCCGAAGACGGCCAGCACCACCTTCCCCAGCAAGGAGTCGATCCCGAACACGATCCCGACCATGATCACGACAAAGACGAGAACCACGGTCGTGTAGCTGATCAGATCGTTGCGCCGCGGCCAGATGACCTTGCGGAGCTCGGCGACGACCTGACGATAGAAAACAGCGGGAGAGGTGCGCTTGGCCTTCTTCTCACCGCTCGGCTTGCCTGGCTTTCCAGCGGTCTCGCCGCGGGTGTCGATCGCCACAGTCCTCACCTGATCCGTCGTGTCCATCGCATCTTGCGGCGCGCTTCAACGCCAATGGTGCGCGGACCGCACTCCGCAGGGCACGAGGGACTCGAACCCCCAACCGCCGGTTTTGGAGACCGGTGCGCTACCAATTGCGCTAGTGCCCTAAGCCGTGCACCACAATACCCGAGAAACGCTTGAGTTCAGCCGTACGTTCCTCGGTCATGGTCCACTAGACGGTGCAGTCTACGGGGGAAAGCCCCCTTCGTCGAACCACTATGGTCCACGCGGCTCAAAGGTATCGCGTGGAAGTGTCCGAATCCCGGATACGGAGGGGAAACCGCCGGGCGGGTCTGGAACGATGGTGGCCATGACCCGACCACGCATCTCCGCGCGTATCTCCGCGATCTCCGAGTCCGCGACGCTCGCCGTGGACGCCCGGGCCAAGGCCATGAAGGCCGCCGGCCGCCCGGTCATCGGCTTCGGCGCAGGCGAGCCCGACTTCCCGACCCCCGACTACATCGTCGAGGCGGCCGTCGAGGCGTCCAGGAACCCCCGGTTCCACAAGTACACGCCGGCCGGCGGGCTGCCCGAGCTCAAGCAGGCCATCGCGGACAAGACGCTGCGCGACAGCGGGTTCCAGGTCGACGCCTCGCAGGTCCTGGTCACCAACGGCGGCAAGCAGGCCGTCTACGAGGCGTTCGCCACGCTGCTCGACCCGGGCGACGAGGTCATCGTCATCGCCCCCTACTGGACGACGTACCCCGAGGCGATCAGGCTGGCCGGCGGCGTACAGGTCGACGTGGTGACCGACGAGACCACGGGTTACCTCGCCACCGTCGAGCAGCTCGAGGAGAAGCTGACCGACCGCACCAAGGTCCTGCTGTTCGTCTCGCCCTCCAACCCGACCGGCGCGGTGTACACCCCCGCGCAGGTCGAGGAGATCGGCCGCTGGGCGCTGGACAAGGGTCTGTGGGTCGTCACGGACGAGATCTACGAACACCTCGTGTACGGCGACGCCGTCTTCTCCAGCATCGCCACGGCCGTGCCGGAGCTTCGCGAGCGGGTCGTCGTGCTGAACGGCGTGGCCAAGACTTACGCGATGACCGGCTGGCGGGTGGGCTGGCTGATCGGGCCGTCCGATGTCGTCAAGGCCGCGACCAACCTGCAGTCGCACGCGACGTCGAACGTCGCGAACGTCTCGCAGGCCGCCGCTCTCGCCGCCGTCACGGGCGACCTGTCGGCCGTCGCGCAGATGCGTGAGGCGTTCGACCGCCGCCGCCAGACGATCGTCCGGATGCTCAACGAGATCCCCGGCGTCCTGTGCCCCGAGCCGCTGGGCGCGTTCTACGCCTACCCCTCGGTCAAGGCGCTGCTGGGCAAGGAGCTGCGCGGCAGGCGCCCGCAGACGTCGGCCGAGCTCGCCGAGCTCATCCTCGAGGAGGCCGAGGTCGCCCTCGTCCCCGGCGAGGCGTTCGGCACGCCCGGCTACTTCCGCCTGTCCTACGCGCTGGGCGACGACGACCTGGCCGAGGGTGTCAGCCGCGTCGCCAAGCTCCTCGGCGAGGCCCGCTGATCCGCACCGTCTGATCACAGCGTCTGATCGATATGAGAAAGGCCCGGGCGTGGCGCCCGGGCCTTTCCGCTGTCTACGCGACTGTCCGCGAGACCTGGGCCCATCCATGCGCGACCGCTGCCGGGCGCGGAGGCCCCGCCGACCGCCAATCGCGGTGCGGAGCAGGGCTGTCCTTCGCCCGGCCGGGTCGAAAGATCGCCTCGTCTTCCTCGGTCATGAGCTCCCCACTCGCTCGTCTGCAACGCGTGAGGCAGGCACGAGGTGGACAAGCGGATACGGCAGGATGTGGAGATGCCGCGCCCACTCGACAAGCTCCCCAAGGCTCACCTGCACCTGCACTTCACCGGCTCGATGCGGCATTCCACGCTCATCGAGCTCGCGCGCGAGCATGGCGTCCATCTGCCCGACGCCCTCGAGCAGGACTGGCCTCCTCAACTGCGGGCGACCGACGAGCGGGGCTGGTTCCGCTTCCAGCGGCTCTACGACATCGCCAGATCGGTCCTCAGACGGCCGGAGGACGTCTACCGGTTGTTGCGGGAGGCGGCGCAGGACGAGGCCAGAGAGGGCTCACGCTGGCTCGAGATCCAGGTCGACCCGTCCGGATACGCCCATCGGTTCGGCGGGCTGACCTCGACCCTGGAGCTCTTCCTCGACGCCGCCGACAGGGCGGCCGCGACCTCGGATCTCGGCATCGCGGTGATCGTGGCGGCCAACCGCACGCGCCATCCCCTCGACGCCCGCACCCTCGCGCGCCTGGCCTCGCAGTACACGGGGAAGGGCGTGGTGGGCTTCGGGTTGTCCAACGACGAGCGCCGCGGCCGCGCCAGGGATTTCGACGGCGCGTTCCGCATCGCCAAGCGGGCGGGGCTGCTGGCCGTACCGCACGGTGGTGAGCTCCTGGGGGCGGCCAGCGTCGCCGAATGCGTAGACGATCTCGAGGCGGATCGCGTCGGTCACGGCGTGCGCGCGGCGGAGTCGCCGCGCCTGATGGAACGGCTGGCCGACCGTCAGGTCGCCTGTGAGGTCTGCCCACTGTCGAACGTCGGCCTCGGCGTCGCCGAGCGACCGGAGGACGTGCCCGTGCGCCGGCTGTTCGACGCCGGAGTGCCGATCGCCCTGGGCGCCGACGACCCGCTGCTGTTCGGGGCGCGGCTGGTGCCGCAGTACGAGCTCGCCCGCGAGACCTACGGCTTCAGCGACGCGGAGCTCGCGGAGCTGGCACGGCAGTCGATCCGTTCGTCGGCCGCCCCTGAGCCGACGAAGAAGGAGCTCTCCGGCGAGATCGACGCGTGGCTCGCCGCACCGGCGGACTGACCCGCCCGAGCGGGCGGATCGCCCGGGAGGTCACGGGGTGGAGTCCGCGATTCGTATGGCCTCTTCCCTGTCCGCGCCCTCCAGGCGGAACCCGACGGAGCCGCGCTGCCAGATGAGCGTGGGTCCCGCGACCCGCTCCTCGCTGGGCGGGCCGCCTGTCTTGGGCAGATAGGAGACGCCGTGCGGCTGCTGGATCCACCATCCGCGAACGGCCGGGATCTGCTCGGGCCACGGCTCGCCGAGATCCTTGCGGTACACCACGTCCAGCGTCCCGTTGTACTCGTCCAGCCGGATGCCCGGCCACAGCAGCGTCACCACCCTGCCGCCGTCGGACACCCGGACGTCCGCCGGGTCGCCCAGCGCGGCGGGCACGGCGACGGGGAACTCGACCGCCTGCCGGGCCTCGTCGAGCGTGACCCGCCTCTCGGACGGCAGGGGGCTCGCGACGCCGGTCGGCAGCGGTCCGGGCTCGCCGACCCGGATCTCGACCCCGGCGAACCTGAGGACGGACACGACGGCGGCCCGGCCCTGGGGCGTGGCCCCGATCAGCACGGCGAGGAACACCGCCACGGCCGTGACGGCCTTGCGCGGCGACAGCCGTACCCGCGGGAACAGACCCGGCCGGCGTGAGCGGGCGCCCTGCTCTGACGGGGCCTCCAATCGAGCGCGTACGGCACGGGCGACGGCGTCGGGCGGCGGCTCGGGAGCGTGCAGCGTCTCGCCGAGCGCACGAAGGTCGGCCTCCAGCTCGTCGAAACGATCGTCCGAGCTGTCGCCTGGACGGTCAGGGGAGGAGCTCACGGCCCACCTCCTCTCGCAGGCGCCGAAGTCCGCGGAACGTCCGCGACTTCACCGTGCCCAGCCGTACTCCGAGGACCTCGGCGGTCTCCGCCTCGGACAGCTGTAAGAAATACCGGCAGACCACCGCCTCACGTTCCCGATCAGGCAGGTTGCGCACCGCCTCGAGGAGGCGGCCGCCGCCGTCGGCGGTGACCACGATCCCCTCCGGGGTCTGCGGCCCCTCCTGTTCCCGTTCCTGGCCGAGGCGGACCGTCAGGTCGGCCCGGCGGCCGCGGGACCGGGTGAGATTGTGGGTCTCGTTCGCGACGATGCGCAGCAGCCACGGCCGGAAGGCCGCCTCACGCCGGAAACTCCGCAGGTGGCGGAACGCCTTGACGAACGCCTCCTGGACGACGTCCTCGGCCTCGTCCCCCGCGCCGAGCAGGCCCGCCGTACGGTGTGCGGCCGCGCTGTAACGGGCGACCAGCACCTCGTAGGCGTCCAGGTCGCCGGCCAGCGCTCGGGTTACGGCCTCGTCGTCATCCATCGGATCAACGTTCGCGAAATGACGGTGAAGCCTAGTACGACGAATCGAACTATGGCTAATGGGAGGGCACTACACTTTCCAGAACTCCGTCAGACCGCGTAAACGAGGATCGAATGTCTGGGTACGACCGCGTAGTCCAACCCGCCGCCGGAGACGAGGCCCTGGAGAACCACCTGGGTGGGGATGAGGCCAAGAATTACCGGCAGTACGAGTTCGACATGGTCGCCCCCCATGTCGGACGGTCGATGCTGGAGATCGGCTCGGGCCTCGGCCACTTCGCCGAGCAGTTCCTCCCGAGGCTCGACCGGCTCGTCGTGAGCGACTTCGATCCCTACTGCGTCGAGCAGCTCGGAAAGCGATTCGAGGGCCGTGACGACATCTCCGTGCTGCAGTTCGGCCTGCCGACCGAGATTCCGCTGACCGACCCCGTGGACACCGTCGTCATGATGAACGTCCTCGAGCACATCGAGGAGGACGTCGAGGCGCTCAGGTCACTCGCCAAGGTCACCGCGCCCGGCGGCCGGATCATCATCTGGGTGCCCGGATACATGCAGCTGTACGGGGACTTCGACCGCAAGGTCGGCCACGTCCAGCGCTACACGCCCAAGACTCTCGGGGCCACGGTCGCCGGAGCGGGCCTCGAAGCCGAGGTGCTCAAGCCGATCAACTTCCTGGGCGGCATCGCCTGGTGGGCCGCCGTGCGCCGTGGCGGTGTGGGTTACCCGGACCCGCGGCTCGTCAAGATCTACGACCGGACCGTCGTGCCCGCCACGCGTTTCATCGAGCGCCTGATCCGGCCTCCGTTCGGCCAGACCGTCTTCTGCGTCGCCCGCGTCCCGCGGTAATCCGGCCTATACCAGAGTCGGCTACTCACTAGTAGTAACCAGGCGTAACGTCATAGTCATCGACCGCCTCTGGAGGCCGCGATGACCGATTACGCCAAGGCACGGGAAGTCGCCGAGCAGGCCCGTGAGAAGGAATGGGCCAGGCCGAGCTTCGGGAAGCAGCTTTTCCTCGGTGACTTCAGACTCGATCTCGTTCATCCGGCACCCCGGCTGAGCGAGCAGGAGACCGAGAAGGGCGAGGAATTCCTCCGCGCGCTGCGGAGCTTCCTTCAGGACAAGGTCGATCCGGCGCTCATCGAGCGGACCGCCGTCATACCGGACGAGGTGATCAAGGGCCTGGTCGCGCTCGGCACATTCGGGATGACGATCGACGAGGAGTACGGCGGGCTCGGGCTGAGCCACACCTACTACACGCGGGCGCTGCAGCTCACCGCGTCGTACTCCCCCGCGCTCAGCGCACTGCTGTCCGCGCACCAGTCCATCGGCGTGCCCCAGCCGGTGCGCCTGTTCGGGACGCCCGAGCAGAAGCGGCGGTTCCTGCCTCGATGCGCCCGCGGCGAGATCTCCGCGTTCCTGCTGACGGAACCCGACGTGGGCTCCGACCCGGCGCGGCTGGCCACGACCGCGGTGCGCGAGGGCGACACCTACGTCATCGACGGCGTCAAGTTGTGGACGACCAACGGCGTCGTGGCCGACCTGCTCGTCGTGATGGCCAGGACGGGTTCGAAGATCTCCGCATTCGTGGTCGAGGCCGACTCTCCGGGCATCACCGTGGAGCGCCGCAACTCCTTCATGGGCCTGCGCGGCATCGAGAACGGCGTCACGAGGTTCCACCAGGTCCGCGTGCCGGCCGACAATCTCATCGGCCGTGAGGGCCAGGGCCTGAAGATCGCCCTGACCACGCTGAACACCGGCCGCCTCTCACTCCCGGCCACGTGCGCCGGCACCGCGAAGTGGGCCACGAAGATCGCCAGGGAGTGGGCGTCGGAACGCGTGCAGTGGGGCCGCCCGATCGGCGAGCACGAGGCGGTCGCCCACAAGATCTCCTTCATCACGTGTACGGCTTACGCCCTCGAAGCGGTCGTCGAACTGGCTGGGAGGATGGCCGACGACGAGCGCAACGACATCCGCATCGAGGCCGCCCTGGCCAAGCTGTACGGCTCGGAGATGGCCTGGCGGGTCGCCGACGAGCTGGTGCAGATCCGGGGAGGGCGGGGGTACGAGACCGCCGAGTCGCTCCACGCCCGCGGCGAGCGCGGTGTCCCCGCCGAGCAGATGCTGCGTGACCTGCGGATCAACCGCATCTTCGAGGGCTCAACCGAGATCATGCACCTGCTCATCGCCCGGGAGGCCGTGGACGCGCACCTGTCGGTCGCGGGCGGGCTGATCGATCCGAAGGCCGACCTCCGGGCCAAGGGGCGGGCGGCCACCAAGGCGGGCGGCTTCTACGCCAAATGGCTGCCGAGCCTGCTCGCCGGGCCGGGACAGCTGCCGACGTCCTACTCCGAGTTCGGCGCGCTCGCCCACCATCTGCGGTACGTCGAGCGGACCAGCCGCAAGCTGGCGCGGGCCACCTTCTACGGCATGTCCCGCTGGCAGGGGAAGCTCGAGCACAAGCAGGGCTTCCTGTCCCGGATCGTCGACATCGGCGCCGAACTGTTCGCCATGACGGCGGTCTGCGTCCGCGCCCAGGAGGACGCCGCCCGCCTCGGCCGACGGCCGTACGAGATCGCGGACACCTTCTGCGACCAGGCGCGGCTGCGGGCCGAGGGCCTGTTCGCCCGACTGTGGGACAACTCCGACTCCCGGGACGTACGGCTGGCCAGGCTCGTCCTGGACGGGCGCTACACGTTCGTGGAGGACGGCATCCTCGACCCCTCGCTTGACGGCCCCTGGATCGCCCCGGCCACGCCGGGGCCCACCGAGGCCGAGGACGTCCACCGGCACGTCCGCTGACGTCCGGCACCAGATGACCGGGGTGGCCGCCTCATGGTCGCGGGGCGGCCCTGCCGTACGTCGAAAACCTGTTGGTGGGATCCGTCCGCCTTGTTACGGTCGGACCCATGTGGATTCTGTACCGCGACCGCTGATCAGCCCGAGTCGGCTGATCACGCGCGACTCAGCTCTCTGGCCCTGTCCTTCCTGACGCGGCAGCTGAGTGAACGGCACCTCGGTGCCGCGTTCTCGTCGTCCGAGGAGATCCCACATGCGAACCCGACCATCCGGCAAGCAGGACAAGAGCCTGCCCGGCATCCCTCAGCCGCAGCGCAGCCGGCCGGCGATGCCGAGCCGCACAACGCCGCCCCGGCAGCCCGTCCGACCCATGCGACAACCGCGCCGGCTGCCGCGGTCCAAGTGATACGCCACAGGTGACGCACCACAAGTGAAGACGCGGGCACCCGTGGATCGCCACGGGTGCCCGCGACATGGACCGCCCCGGGAAAAAAGTGAAGGGCACCCGCCGACCTGGGTGCCCTTCACGTACTGGGATACGGCCACGCTACAGCCGCACGGAGATCAGAGGCGCTCGATGATGGTGACGTTTGCCTGCCCGCCGCCCTCGCACATCGTCTGCAGGCCGTAACGGCCGCCGGTGCGCTCGAGTTCGTGCAGGAGCTTGGTCATCAGGATCGCGCCGGTTCCGCCGAGCGGGTGTCCGAGGGCGATCGCGCCGCCGTTCGGGTTCGTCCGCTCCGGGTCGGCACCGATCTCCTTGAGCCAGGCGAGAGGCACCGGGGCGAACGCCTCGTTGATCTCGATGACGTCGATGTCGCCGATGCTCAGCCCGGCCTTCCTCAGCGCCTTGTGGGTCGCCGGAATGGGAGCCGTGAGCATGTAGACGGGGTCGTCGCCCGTGAGCGCCAGCGTGACGATCCGGGCGCGCGGGGTCAGGCCGTGGTCGCGCACCGCCTGCTCGGAGGCGATCAGCAGGGCACCCGAGCCGTCCGAGATCTGCGACGACGTCGCCGCGGTGATCTTCCCGTCGGGGCGGAGGGTCTTGAGCTCGGCCATCTTCTCCAGCGTCGTGTCCGGCCGGGGCCCCTCGTCGTCCTCGACCCCGTTGAGAGGGGCGATCTGATCCTTGAAGTAGCCGTTGGCGACAGCCTTGGCGGCCCGCTGGTGGCTCTCGTAGGCGTACTGATCCAGCTGCTCCCGGCTCAGCTCCCACTTGTCGGCCATCAACTCCGCGCCGCGGAACTGGCTGATCTCCTGCTTGCCGTACCGCTCGACCCACTTGTCGCCGAAGGGGAACGGCATGCCCTTCTCCAGCGCCATCGTGATGCTCGCCCCCATCGGGACGATCGACATCGACTCGACGCCGGCGGCCACGACGAGATCCTGGGTGCCGGACAGCACGCCCTGGGCCGCGAAGTGGATCGCCTGCTGGGACGAGCCGCACTGCCTGTCGATGGTGACGCCCGCGACGTTCTCCGGGAGGCCTGCGCTCAGCCAGGCGTTGCGGGCGATGTCCATCGACTGCGGACCCACCTGCATGACACAGCCCATGATCACGTCTTCCACCGCGGAGGGGTCGACGCCGGTGCGCTCGACGAGCGCCGAGAGAGTGTGCGCGGCCAGATCCGTGGGGTGGACGGTGGACAGCCCGCCCTTCTTCTTGCCGACCGGGGTACGGACCGCCCCGACGATGTACGCCTCTGCCACAGTGCCCTCCAGAAGAAACCGAGCATTGTTCGGTTAGTGAGAGATTACCCCAGAACCTCCATCGACGGGTGTCTGGCTACACCACGTTTCGGTCGGATAAGGATGGTTTGGGCGCAGCGCTCGCAGGAGTCACCGCTGCCCGGCGTAGCGCCCAGGGAGGACGTCCTCCGCCTCGACGAGCTGGAAGCCGCCCTGGTCGGTGGCGATTCCCTGGAGGCGGCTCGCCAGGACGAGGGCCACAGCGGCCCGCTCCACCAGTGCCGTGTCGTCGGCACCGTCATCGACACCGCCATCGGCGCCCTCGTCCGTGTCTTCGCCGACCGTCTCGTCAGCTGCTGTGTCATCAGCGGCCGCATCCGCCGCGCCGTCACCGGCCGTGTCACCGGCCACGGTCTCGGCGTCTCCCGTCTCGACGTCTCCCGTCTCGACGTCTGCGCTCACCAGGTCCGCGACCTCGACGTCGGCCTCGGGGGCGCCCGTGGTCGTCGGGTTCTCTGACGGGGTCTCCGCCTCGGGCTCGGCCGCGTTCTCTTCACCGGTCCCGGCTGTGGCGGTCCCCTCGGCGTCTGCGGCTCCGGACGCTCCCTCGGCTGCCGCGGTGGCCTCGTCTGCCGTGGTCGCCTCGACTGTCGAGGTCCGGCCGCCGAATGCGGCCAGAGCCGCCTCGTCGATCGCGGACACCCGCATGATCACGATCTCCGTCAGATACGGCCAGTGCGCCTTGGCGGCCGGCGGGATCCTGTTGCCCTCCTCGACGGTGAGCATCATGTCGGCGCCCGCGTAGACGTCGGTCACCACCCCGCCGTCCACCGTGACGTGGACGATGCCGTCGGCCGGCTCCCCGTCCGGCCGCCCGCCGGTGTCCGCCGCCGGGCGTAGCACCTCGCCGAGGAGCGAGGCGACCTCTTCGGGAGACGGCGCCGCCGGCAGGTAGACGCGCACGGTGCGGAGGTCGCTGTCGGCGAGGTCGGTCGGCTCCCCACGGCACATGGACCATCCGCCGAGGCGATAGGCGATGCCCTCGGCCAGGCTCTTGTCGAAGTAGTCCATCGGCAGCTGGGTCTCGGCGGACAGCCGGCAGGCCCACACCTGCTCCTCGCCCGTCACCCCGAGCTTGCCCGAGGTCTCACCGTCCAGTTCGATCGCGGCAAGAATCCGCGATCCGCCCGCCAGGATGTCGTCGCCGTCGAAACGCGCGTCCGGATCCGCCAGCTGGGCGATCGCCAGCAAGGTCTTGGGATCCGGCTTTTCGGGCAGCAGCGCCGTAGGTCCCGTACGCAACCGGCCCGGCAACAGAAGATTCGTCAACCAGCCCACAGGGCCCTCCTCGTGAAGATTCGAAGAGACGATAGCCCCCGGGAATCATGTCCCACGGGCCCTTACCGGAACCGGCCAGCGCTCAGGGCTTCCCAACAGCAGGGCGCGTGCCGGTCATCAACGCATAAACGATGATGTTATCCACATAGTGACCAGTCGTCTGGTTATACGAGCCGCCGCACGTGATGAGTCGCAACTCCGCGTCGTCCCTCGGCCCGTACACCCGGTCGGTGGGAAAGGTCTGCTTGTTCGCCTGCTCGACGCCGCCCACCGTGAAGATCGCCGTCGTCCCGTCGAGACGGACCACCTCGATCTTGTCGCCGTTGCGGATCTCATGGAGACGGGTGAACACGGCCGCCCGCGTGACGGTGTCCTTGTGCCCGAGCATCACGGCGGGGCCGGCCTCTCCCGCGGTGGGACCACCCCGATACCACCCGACCAGGTTGGAATCGTTGATCGACGGCGTCTCGATGGCACCGCTCTTGTCCGTGCCGACCGATTCGACCGGAGCGTTGACGCCCAATCGGGGAATGATCAGCCGCTTCGGCGTCGACGGCTGCATCGGCGCGGCCGCGGGATCGGCCGGGCGCGGCGGCGGCGCAGTGGGGTCCGCCTGACTCAGCGGTGCCGCACCGCCGGGCCCGACCGTCGGAGCCAGCGCCTGCACCTTCAGTGCCGAGCGCGCCGGGGACTCGTACTCCTCAGGCGACCTCAGGATGAGGACGAGCCCGAAGACGATGATCACCACACCCGCCACGGCGGCGAGGAGAAGCATCCCGCGCAGCACCGTCGAACCGCCGCCCGACGGCCCTTCCGCCCCGGGCCAGGGCTCCTGCTGGGGCAGAATGACGGGCTGGAAGAACTGCGGCGGCGGGCCGTACACAAGGTGTGGATGATCCGCCGTCATCCACGGATCGACCGGCGGTCCCGGCTGCCCGGCCGGGCCCTCGCGTCGTCCTTCCCGCCCGCTCACGGCTCCGTCCCCGACGTCGTCTGCCGCTAGTGCCGTACGGCACGGCGACGGGTGCGGAGCAGGAGCCCCCCACCCGCGGCGGCCAGGACGAGCACCGAGCCGGTGAGGACGAGGACGCGCCCGTCAGGCCCCGCCTCGGCGCCACCGCCCGTGGCGGCCCCGCCTTCCGGCGTCTCACTCACCTGGGCGGTCACCGTCTCGTAGACGGTCCGCGTCGCCTGCGGGGTCACCTTGATCGACAGGGACGCGGGGCTGGTGTTCGCCGTCGCCGTCGTCGATATCGAGCAGTCGTACCAGGTCGCCGGGGTGCCGTCGGCCGGGCCCACCTTCAGCGTGAACGCGTCGGCCTTGACGCCGACCGTGCCGGTCGCGGTCGGCGTGATCACCGCCGTCAGCGTCGGCAAGGGGACGGCAGACCCACTGGGGACGGCCGTGCCCGGAGTTCCCGTCGCGGTCGCCTGAATCGTCTTCTTCGCGCTCGAACCCGGTCCGGAGATCACAAGGTCGCCGACGATGACGATGCGGTCCGTGGTGGCGATCTCCGTGGGCGCCGTGATGATCTCCTCGGTGCCGGACGGCTGCTGGTTCGTCCAGGTCAGCGTGACCGCCTGCGACGGCGTCGCGCCGACCGGCCCGCTCAGCGCGGCGGTGAGACCGGGTGAGGCCGTCGCCGTGGCCGGGGCCGACGGAAGGCAGACATAGGCCACGGTCCTGGTGTCGGCGCTGGCGCCGATCGCGGACAGACCTCCGATGAGGGCGACCGCGCCGGCCATTGCGGCCGCGGACGCTCCGATGACCGTTCGACGTCGTGCCTGCGATCTCCGCACCGACCCGTCTCCCATCCAGTGCCCCGCATCGACAGCCGCACCGAGATTTCACCGTACGGTCATGACCCGGTAGAGATCCTATGTACTGCGACCCCGGATCGCCGCCCCACACGGCAAATCCGGCTCTCATTTCCTCACGATCTGGTCAACTCCGCCCACTTGTGTTCGCGGGGGAACCTTCGCGACGCCCCCGGTGTATCAGGACCGGAGGTGCTCAGATGAGACGACTACTGATGGCACTCGGCGCGATGGCGATGATGTTCGCCCTGACCCTTCCCGCCCACGCGCAGACCCGTGCGGGCGGCTGGGCGACGACCGAGCTCGATCCACTCCCCGACAAGCTCGTGCCCGGCAAGGCCTACACGATCGGATACTGGGTCCTCCAGCACGGGACCCATCCGTTCGACGTCGCCGGAAACGAGCTCGGCTCGACCGGTCTGCGCCTGACCGGCGCCGACGGCAAGACCTTGGACTTCTTGGGCACAGCACTGAGCGAACCCGCCCACTACGCGGTGACGATCAAGGTCCCGGCCGGTGAGTGGCGGGTGCAGGGCGTCCAGGGGATCTTCATGCCGTACGACATCGGAACCATGAACATCCCAGGCGGGCTGACCCTTGCCCCGCCGCAGTTCGTGATAGGCGTCGGCACCGAGGTCGTCGACTACTGGGGATCGATCAAGCCTCCGGGCTTCCCGTGGGACGGCACGGTCACCTCGTCCCAACCGCCCGCTCCTCCCGCCACCGTCGCACAGCCGGCGGACGCGCCCCAGCAGCCCGTCACCGCCCCTGCGGCACCCACGGCTCCGAAGACGGCGGCCACCGCATCCGGCGGCGGGGGCTGGTCCTCGCCGTACCTGCTGGTCGTCACGGCCGTGCTGGCCGTCGGCGCGACGCTCCTCGTCCAGCGTGTGGTCCAGGCACGGGTACAGCCAGGCCAGACGGAAACCGGCTCCCGGGAAGGCGCCGCGGAGGAGGCCGCAGACGCGATCTCCATCGGCAGGGAATGACGACGCGGCAATCGACCCGCCGGTAACAGAATCGTATTCTGGTCACGGAATGACACCCCGAGCCGGAAGGCGTACCGATGCGGCGAGACCTCTTCGACGAGGAGCACCTGCTCTTCCGCGAGACCGTTCGTGAGTTCCTGACGCGCGAAGTGGTCCCCCACCACGACCAGTGGGAGAAGGACGGCATCGTCCCCCGCGAGGTCTGGAAGAAGGCCGGCGAACTGGGGATGTTCGGCTTCTCCGTGCCCGAGGAGTTCGGCGGAGCCGGCATCACCGACTTCCGGTACAACGCGGTCGTCCTGGAGGAGATCACCCGCATCGGCGCGACCGGCCTGGGCTTCTCCCTGCACAACGACGTGATGGCGCCCTATTTCGTGGATCTGACGAACGAGGAGCAGAAGCAGCGCTGGCTGCCCGGGTTCGCGTCCGGAGAACTGATCACGGCCATCGCCATGACCGAGCCGGGGGCCGGGAGCGACCTGCAGGGCATCAGGACCACGGCCCTGCGCGAGGGCGACCACTATGTGGTGAACGGCCAGAAGACGTTCATCACGAACGGCATCAACTCCGACCTCGTGGTGGTCGTGGCCAAGACCGACCCGTCGGCCGGCGCGCGGGGCACGACGCTGCTCGTCGTCGAGCGCGGGATGGCGGGTTTCAGCCGGGGACGGAACCTCGAGAAGATCGGCATGCACGCCCAGGACACCGCCGAGTTGTTCTTCGAGAACGTCCACGTGCCCGTCGCCAACCGGCTCGGCGACGAGGACGGCCAGGGCTTCGTGCAGTTGATGCACAACCTCCCGCAGGAGCGCCTGTCGATCGCGGTCGGTGCGGTGGCCGCCGCCGAGTCCGTCCTCGAGACGACCATCGAGTACTGCAAGAACCGCAAGGCGTTCGGCAAGAGCATCGGCCAGTTCCAGAACACGAGGTTCCTGCTGGCCGAACTGGCCACGGAGGCGGAGATCGCCCGCCACTACGTGGACAGGTGCATCGTCGCGCTGAACGCCGGAGAGCTCACCGCCGTCGACGCCGCCAAGGCGAAGTGGTGGACCACCGAGCTGCAGACGAAGCTGATCGACCGCTGCCTCCAACTGCACGGCGGCTACGGCTACATGCTGGAGTACCCGGTGGCCAAGGCATGGCTGGACAGCCGCGTCCAGACGATCTACGGAGGGACCACAGAGATCATGAAGGAGATCATCGGCAGGTCGTTCGGCTTCTAGACCAGCCGGTACGGCTCCCGCTCAACGGAACTGCTGACCCCAGACGGCCAGCATGACGAGCACGAAGACGATCATCACGCCCGCGTAGGCGACCGGGCTCAGCCGGAAGAACTTGCGGACCTTGTTCAGTAACCACGCGAACAGGAACGCCAGGAAGATCAGAAGGATGAGTCCGGAGTCCATGCTGATCAGTATGCGTTGGTTCCTGCTCGATCGCGGACCCTAGTCGCGACTGCTATCGAGGATGACCCGCGCGACGAGGGCGGGATCGTCGCTCATCGGCAGGTGACCGCACCCCGACAGCAACATGACGCGTTCCTGCGACCACCGCGCCGCCCGCACCGCCTGGCGGCGCGGCAGCAGGCGGTCGTGCTCACCCCAGGCGATGGTGATCGGCACCTTGGGCGGAGGAGGCGGCCCCATCCAGGCACACGCGTCGAGGGTGGCGTCGAAACCCACGCACCCGCGCAGGGCCTCGACCGCCGCGAGCATCGCGTCGGCGGGCACCCGGGACGGTTTGGCCATCAGAAGACCCAGTGCGACCGCCTTACCCGCCTTCGAGGAGACGAGTGCGGCGGCGCCCTGTCCGCGGGTGGCCTCCGCCGTGGTTCGCAACAGCCGCAGGACCGTCCGCGCGTACAGGTGCTCCGTCCGGGACCAGAATCCGGCGGGCGAGAGTGCGGCGGCCGTGCAGACCACCCCGCGCGAGGCCATGTCCAACGCGATGTATCCGCCGAGCGAGTTGCCGGCGACATGTGGATCCTTCACACCGAGCCACGTCCAGAACTCCTCGACCGCCGTGCCGAGCGTCTCCGTGGTGTACGGCAGGCCGGCGGGCAACGGCGGCGACTCCCCGAACCCGGGGAAGTCGACGGCGATGACGTCGTGCCGCTCGGCCAGCAACTCGAGGACGGGCTGCCATCCCTGCCGGTGATGCCCGATGCCGTGCATCAACACCAGCGGAGATCCGCTGCCGCGCCGGTCGTAGGCAAGCTCCATACCTGCGAGTCAAGCACCCGAAGCCGCGCGGAACCAGTAGGCGGGCACATTGATGGGCGCACTGATCAGCCACGATGACCTGCGACGACGGATACGTCCGTGGTCCGGCACCCGCCCCGGCCGCGCTGACGGCGCCCGCGACCCGGCATCACGGACCGCCGTCACGGCCGGTATCCGGACCGGTTCAGCGACCCCCGATGGGGATCTCGAACCAGACGGCCTTGCCCTCCCGGGTGGGACGGGAGCCCCAGCGCTTGGCCAACTGGTCGACCAGGTAGAGACCGCGCCCGCCCTCGTCGTTCTCTCCCGCGCTGCGGATCCGGGGCAGGCGGAGATCCTGGTCGAAGACCTCGACCCAGATCGAATCCTTGCCGCGGCGCAGGCGGAGGGTGAACTCCTTGTCGCCGGCGATCTCCTCCTCGAAGCCCGGAACCTCCCAGGACTCGTCGAACGGCAGCGGCGGCCCGTCGAGCACCAGTTCCCTGCGGGGAATGCTCGCGCTGGCGGCGTGGAGCACCACGTTGGTGACGACCTCGGACACGAGCAGGCAGGCGAGGTCGGCCCGCTCGTCCGGCACCTGCCAGTCGGAGAATGCCTCGGACGCCATCCGGCGCGCCTCGCTCACCATGATCGGCTGCGCGGGGAACGTGCGCTCCTCGACCTCGAGCTCCATCGCGACCGACCGGACGACCAGGATCGCCATGTCGTCGTCGATCTCGCCGGGGACGGCCACGGTCGCCGCGTCGGCGATCCGCTCGACGGGCTCCCCGGAGAGCTTGGCGACCTTCTCGGACAGGATCCGCAGCGCCTCGTCGTCGCTGAGCGACGGGGCCTCGGAGCCGCGGGCCGGCCGCCGGTCGACGAGTCCGTCGGTGTAGAGCAACAGGGTCGCGCCCGGCGGGAGCGTCCGCGTCTCCTCCTTGTAGACCAGGTCGGCGTGCACGCCCTTGGCGCGGACGCCGAGCGGCTGGCCGACCTCGGTGATGTCCAGCTCGGCGACGTTGCCGTCGACGATCAGCAGCGGCGGCGCGTGACCGGCGTTGGCGAACGACAGCTGACGCGACCACGCGTCGTACACGAGGTACTGACAGGTGACCAGCGGAGGGTTGGTGATGTCGGCGCCGAAGTCGTCGCGCTCGGGATGGGCGACGACCCTGGTCCACTCGTCGAGACGGGCGAGGATGTCCGCCGGCGGCTTGTCATCCTGCGCGAAGGCGCGCAACGCGGCCCTGAGCTGGCCCATGACCGCCGCGGCCTTGGCTCCCCTGCCTTCGACGTCGCCTATCACGATGCCGACGCGGCCCGCCGACAGCGGGATCACGTCGTACCAGTCGCCGCCGACCTGCGTCTGGATGCCCTGGCCGTGCGAGGCCAGCGGCGCCGCGGGGAAGTACCGGACGGCGATCTCCAGCCCGTCCAGCCGCGGAAGCTCGCGGGGCAGCAGATGCTTCTGGAACGACTCGGCCGTGTGCCGCTCCTCCTCGAACAGCAGGGCGTTGTCGACGGCCACCGCTACCCGGGTCGCGATCGCGCCCACGAAGTCGCGGTCGAAGGCGTCGTAGTGGGGCGAGCGCCGGTCGGTGAGGTTGGACAGGCCGAGGTACATGAGGCCGAGCATCTCGCCGCGTGCGCACAGCGGCGCCACGATGGCGGAGGTCATTCCGACCTCGCCACAGATCCGGGCCGCCCCCTCGCTGGGAGACGGGTAGCTGACCTGGGAGAAGTCCTCGACCAGGATGGTCTCCTGGCGGCTCTGCGCGGTCTCCGCGTAGTGGCCGGGCGGATACTTGATCTCCTCGCCGACCGGCTTCCACGTGCCGGCGGGCGGCGTCCAGCCGTTGACGTGGGTGGAGACCTTGCGGATGAGCCGGTCGTTCTCCACCAGCTCGATGAAGCAGTGATCGGCGAACTGGGGAACCAGCATCTCTGCGACCCGGTTCAGCGTCTCCTCGACGTACAGCGAGCCCGCGAGCCGTTCGCCGATGCGCTCCAGCAGGCCGAAACGATCTTTTTCCCGCTCGTTGCTCCGCATCGCCTCGCGCGCGGTGATCACGATCCCGGTGACGGACCCGGACTGGTGCCGCAGCGGCACGGCTTGGGCGCGGACGTAGATCATGGTGCCGTCGCCGCGGACGACGTCGAAGGTCCCCTCCCAGACACCGCCCCGCAACACGTGCTTGGCGAGCTCGACGGCGAGCGGGTGGTCCTTCTTCATGATGCCGAGGGACAGGAGGGACTCCCGGCCGGAGGTGGATCCGGGGGTGCCGAACAACTGCTCGGCGAAGGGATTCCAGTAGAGGACGTTGCTGAAACGGTCGGTGACGACCACCGCCATCTCCGCCTGGTCCAGGACGGAGGCCGCGGTCAGATGGTCCGCGGTGTCCTGCGTCAGATCCCCCCAACGTTTCATCCCAGCACCACCCTTGGGAGTGGGACGTTCGTCAAGCCGGCCACGGGCGCTCCTGGGGGGGTGGGGTGTCGCGGGAGAGGAGGGGCTCCCGATGGGGATTCAACCAGTCTCGACTCTTTCCGTCATCGTCTGGTGACGAAAACATGCGACGCGACATCGCGCGGAAGTTCCGCGGAAGTGCTGTCCGCATCGCAGTCCCCTGTCACCCGCACACCGTCGTCGCTAGCCGCGAGCGTCACCTCGCGTCCGGGTTGTATCCCAACTTGCTTGAGTTTAAGCATCAGGGCGGGGTCGCTTTGCACTTGTTCGCTAATTCGGCGAACGACAACCGGAACCATCGCCGGACCTGCGAGATCGGCCATGGGAGACACGACCTCATCCTTGGTCAAACCGGACTGTGATTCGCCCAGCTCGCTGAGACCGGGAATGGGATTGCCGTGCGGGCAGACGGTCGGGTGGTCGAGCAACTGGAGGAGCCGGGTCTCGACGGACTCCGACATGACGTGCTCCCAGCGGCAGGCCTCGACGTGGACCTCTTCCCAGGGGAGCCCGATCACCTGGATCAGCAGGCACTCGGCCAGGCGGTGTTTGCGCATGACCCTGATGGCGAGCTTGCGGCCGAGATCGGTCAGGCTCAGATGGCGATCGCCCTCGACCTTGACCAGGCCGTCACGTTCCATCCTCGCGACCGTCTGGCTCACCGTGGGCCCGCTCTGCGTCAACCGTTCCGCGATGCGCGCGCGCAACGGAACGATTCCCTCTTCTTCCAGCTCGAAGATCGTACGGAGATACATCTCCGTCGTGTCGATCAGGCCATGTGCCGTCACGGTTCCTCCAGTTCTGTATCGATGCTACGACCTCCCGAAGCGTTCGCAGCCGACTGTGTCTGGGAAGCGATCCTAGGGTGACAAACATCGGAGCAGAGCGATTCCTTCCGGCCCGGCCCGGCCTGCCGGCGCCGGCGGCCCGGTCCCGTGAGGGCTGCGATTTGTTCCGGAACGCCACGCAGACGGTCTTCTGGGCGGGCCGGCAAGGCGCCGCGTACATGATCGTGGGTGAGCAGCCCGGTGATCAGAAGGATCGCCGGGCAGCGCCATTCGTCGGACCGGCGGGCCGGATACTCGACAGGGGCCTGGAGGAAGCGGGGACGCCGCCGCGGCGCTCGGGGCGACGGCGCCACCCGAACCCGCGTGACGGCCTGTCATGACCATGGGCATGTCGGGAAAATCATGCTGTGTGGCGGACACTCCCTCAGGGGGCCAGTCGCTCGCGAAGCCAGACGGCGCTCGATCCGGTCCCTCCGGTGAGCCGGTAGCGGATGCGGTCGTGCATGCGGTCGGTCTGACCCTGCCAGAACTCGATCTCCGCGGGCAGCACACGGTAGCCGCCCCAGAACTCCGGCACCGGCGGATCGGTGGGCCAGCGTTCCGCGAGTTCCCGATAGCGGGCGTCGAGTTCCTCTCGCGACGGGACGACGGCCGACTGCCTCGACGCCCACGCGCCGATGCGGGAGCCGTACGGGCGGCTGTTGAAATAGGCGGCGGTCTCCTCGCGCGACAGCCGTACGGCCCGGCCTTCGACGCGAACCTGGCGCCGGATCGGGTGCCAGGGGAAGAGGAGGCAGGCGCGGGGGTTCTCGGCCAGGTCGCGGCCCTTGCGGGATTCGTAGTTGGTGAAGAAGGTGAAGCCCCGCTCGTCGAAGCCCTTGAGGAGGACCGTCCGCGCGGAGGGACGGCCCCCCGCCGACGAGGTGGCGAGGATCATCGCGTTCGGCTCGGGGAGACCCGCGGAGACGGCGTCGGCGAACCACAGGGTGAACTGCACCAGGGGGTCGTCCGCGAGGTCGGCCTCGATCAGCGGCCGGCCCTCATAGCTGCGCCGGAGACCGGGGAGTTGCGATGCGCTGTCCACGGAACGATATTGTTGCGCGCTTGGCTGGTGTCGAACGCAGCACCCCCTACCTGGGACAACGGCGTTTGAGAGGGCCCGGGGCAGACCAGTGACGCCCTGAGGGTTAAATTGACCCGCCGGTATCTCGACATCAAGGCTTTGGACTTCACAAGAGAGAGGGAGCCGAGAATGTCCGACTTCAAACCCGGTCTCGAGGGCGTGGTGGCGTTCGAGACCGAGATCGCGGAACCGGACAAAGAAGGGGGCGCCCTGCGTTATCGGGGCGTCGACATCGAAGAGCTCGTGGGCCATGTCTCTTACGGACATGTCTGGGGCCTGCTCGTCGACAACGAATTCCAGCCGGGTCTCCCCCCGGCGGAGCCGTACCCCGTTCCCGTCCACTCAGGCGACATCCGTGTCGATGTGCAGAGCGCGCTGGCCATGCTCGCTCCCGCCTTCGGATTCCGCCCGCTCCTCGACATCGATGACGATCAGGCCCGCGACGATCTCGCCAGGGCCTCTGTAACCGCCCTTTCCTTCGTGGCCCAGTCCGCTCGCGGTCTGGGCCTTCCCATGGTCCCCCAAAAGCGCGTCGACGAGGCGGAGAGCATCGTCGAGCGGTTCATGATCCGCTGGCGCGGCGAGCCCGATCCCAAGCACGTCAAGGCCATCGACGCCTACTGGACCTCGGCCGCCGAGCACGGGATGAACGCCTCGACGTTCACCGCGCGGGTGATCGCCTCCACCGGCGCGGACGTGGCCGCGGCCTTGTCGGGTGCGGTGGGCGCCATGTCCGGCCCGCTGCACGGTGGCGCTCCCGCCCGGGTGCTCCACATGATCGAAGGCGTCGAGCAGACCGGCGACGCCAAGAAGTACGTCCAGAGCCAGTTGGACAAGGGCGAGCGGCTCATGGGCTTCGGCCACCGGGTCTACCGCGCCGAAGACCCGCGGGCCCGGGTGCTCCGCCGTACCGCCAAGGAACTGGACGCGCCGCGTTACGAGGTGGCGGCCGCGCTGGAGACGGCGGCGCTGGAGGAGTTGCACGCCCGCAAGCCCGACCGGGTCCTCGCGACCAACGTCGAGTTCTGGGCGGCGATCATCCTCGACTTCGCCCAGGTTCCCTCGCACATGTTCACGTCCATGTTCACCTGCGCGCGCACGGCCGGTTGGGCCGCGCACGTCCTGGAGCAGAAGCGCACGGGCAGGCTGGTCCGCCCCAGCGCCACCTACGTGGGTCCGCCGCAGCGTTCGGTCAACGACGTCTCCGGCGCCGCCGACGTGGTCGGCAGAGTCTGACCGCATACATCTGACGCATGATCGATGGCCCGCTCCTCACGAGCGGGCCATCTTCGTGAGGAGCCCCGGCCCCCAGCCGGCGATGACCTCCACCGCCCCGGGCCCGCAGGACTTGCCCTCTAGCGCCCTGAGGAAGTCGAGGAACTCGGCGCCCGTCCCGCGTAGTAGTGGAACGTCGGGTCGCTCCTGACGGGCGTCCAGGGCCGCCTTGGAGATCCCTCCTCCCTGGACGCCGTAGTAGACGGGATCGTGCAGGACACCGTGCGCTGGAACGCCTCTCTCGGAGCGGATCGCGGGGGTGGGTCCCAGCGGAAAGGATCAGAGCCTCATCCGGGCTCCCCTATCGGCTGTAGATCGCGCATTTCTCACATCGCGGACCCGAGGAACGAGCGCGAGGCCGGCTAACTACCCTTGGTTAGGTGGCTGACATCGTGATTCCCGCTGACATCAAACCCGCTGACGGCCGTTTCGGCTGCGGGCCCTCGAAGGTTCGCCCCGAGCAACTGGCGGCGCTCGCCGGAGCCGGTGCGAGCGTGATGGGCACGTCCCACCGCCAAAAGCCCGTCAAGAACCTCGTCGCGCGCGTCCGCTCCGGGCTGTCCGACCTGTTCTCCCTGCCTGAGGGATACGAGGTCGTGCTCGGCAACGGCGGCACCACGGCGTTCTGGGACATCGCCTCCTTCGGCCTCATCCGGGACAGGTCGCAGCACCTCAACTTCGGCGAGTTCTCGTCCAAGTTCGCGACGGTGGCGAAGAAGGCCCCGTGGCTGGGCGAGCCGACCGTGATCAAGGCGGACGCGGGCGCCCACCCGGTCGCCGTGGCCGAGGAGGGCGTGGACGTCTACGCGCTCACGCACAACGAGACCTCGACCGGCGTCGCGATGCCGATCAAGCGGGTCGTCGAGGACGACTCCCTGGTGCTGGTCGACGCCACGAGCGGCGCCGGCGGCCTTCCGGTGTCCGCGGAGGAGTTCGACGTCTACTACTTCGCGCCCCAGAAGAGCTTCGCCTCCGACGGCGGCCTCTGGCTCGCCCTCTTCTCGCCCAAGGCGCTGGCCCGGGTGACGGAGATCGCGGAGAGCGGCCGGTTCGTCCCCGAGTTCTTCAGCCTGCCGACGGCGATCGACAACTCGGTCAAGGACCAGACCTACAACACGCCCGCGGTCGCGACGCTCTTCCTGCTGGCCGACCAGCTCGACTGGATGAACTCCCAGGGCGGCCTGGCCTGGACGACGGCCCGCACGGCCGACTCCGCGTCCCGGCTGTATACCTGGGCGGACAAGACGTCGTACACCACGCCGTTCGTCGCCGACCCGGCGCAGCGCTCCAACGTGGTCGGCACGATCGACTTCGACGACTCGGTGGACGCCGCCGCGGTGGCGAAGATCCTTCGGGCCAACGGCATCGTCGACACCGAGCCCTACCGCAAGCTTGGGCGCAACCAGCTCCGCGTCGCGATGTTCCCGGCCATCGACCCGGCCGACATCGAGGCGCTGACCACCTGCGTCGACTACGTGGTCGAGCGGCTCTAGTCGCACATCCGGCCGTACGGCCCGGCCCAGGCTGGGCCGTACGGCCCTTGAGCCCTTCCTACGGGTTCACGCGCGGGAGGCCGCACCCGGACAGGGTGCGGCCTCCCGCGCTGAGAAGGAGAGCCGCCGGTGGGCGGCTCGTCGTCGCCGGCTACTGCCTGGGAGCGGTGTCGGCTGCGAGGTAGACGGTGTAGGAGATGACCGACGGGATGGGCACGCCCAGCTTGCCCGCGGTCTCGGTGAGCGTCTCCTCGTCGTCGATGATGCGCCCGGTGGCGGGATCGACGATCAAGGTCTTCCGGTTCGGCAGGCCGCCGTGGTCGCTGTCCAGCGAGAACGCCTTGCCGGTACGGCCGGCCCGGTCGGTGGTGGTGCCCTCGTACCTGAGGCCGGGAACCGTGGCCAGCACGCGCAGGACCGCGGCGCGTTCCGGAGCGCTGAGGACCCGTTCCCCGATCAGGTCGGTGATGGCGACCACTGTTTCCGCCGGACCGTTCTCCGCCGGGTGATCCTTTTCGAGCCAGGTCTTCAGGGCCTCGGGGTCGGTGGGGGGCCGGTCCTTCCACATCCGGCCTTCGACTCCGGCCTGCGTGTCCTTCACCTCGGGCTTGCCGGGCTCGGTGGACCAGCCCTGCTTCTTCCAGTAGGCGCGGGCCTTGTCCGTGGGGAACTCCGGCGCGCCGGTGCGCGTGATGGAGTGTGCGGAGCCGTCCGGGTTGATCCACGACTCGCGTTCGGTCGGAACCACCGCGGAGGTGGTCTTGCCGTCGTCGACGCTGCTGTTGAGGTACCAGCCGCGATTCTTGAGGTGCTCGGTGCCGGTGATGACGGTGTCCGGCCGGTGGGCGGCGGTGTCCGCGAGCCGGCCGAGGATCTCGGGGGCGTCCTGGCCGGGAGCGTCCTGGACGTAGGTCAGCAGCTTGGGCGTGGCGACGGCGGCCGCGGCAGGGGTGGGCGCACCGCCGGTCCCGGACACGACCAGGGTCAGGCTGAGGGTGAGTGCTCCGACCGCGGCGACGGTTCCGGCCAACGCCAGTCCCCGTCGGCGGAATATCCGGGCCGGCGCCCCGCGGCCGGCCGGCGCCCCGGCGGCGGTGCTTTCGCCCGCTTGCGACAAGGTGCTCATCAGGTGTTCCTCACGCTGGTGTCGTCGGCCAGGCGGGAAGTCCCGCTCGACGGGCACCGGCAACATCCGACGCAGTACCCGCAGGTCGTCGTCTGGACCTGGCGTCATCGGTGCTTCCTTTCATCCGGCCGGACCGCACTGTCGCGGTCACCTGTTAGCTGCCTGGCCCCGGGCGAGGGTTCCACGTTCTGGCGGAGATTTTTCTCGGCGAGCTTCTCCAGGCGACGGCGGGCCCGTGACAGGCGGGAGCGGACCGTGCCGACGGGGACTCCCAGCGCCTGAGCGGCGGCGGCGTAGTCGAGCCCCGCCCACGCGCACAAGGCCAGCACATCGCGATCGGCCTTGGGCAGGCGCTCCAGGACCTGGCGCACGGCGGCGATCTTCTCCTGGTCCTCCAGGCGACCCACCACCTCATCGGCGAAGTCCGGCAGAAGCTCAGGAGCCGGCATCCGTTCCATCAACGCCTGGTGGCGGCGGGCCACCCGGCGCCGGCGGTGCACCACGTTCGTGGCGATCCCCAGCAGCCACGGCAACAGGCTGGAGCCTTCCGGCTCGACCTTTTCCCGTAGGCGCCAGGCTTCCAGGAACACCAGTGAGGTGCAGTCCTCGGCCACCGACCAATCTCCGGTGAGCCGGAAGCAGTGGTTGTACACCGCCGTCCCGTGCTCCCGGAAAAGGACGACGAACGAGGTCTCGTCACCCGCCCGAACACGGGCGCGGAACCCAGGATCCATATCTAGTTCTGCCAACCGCGCACCGCCGGTTCCTATGACGTCGCTCACAGTCGCTCACACCGGAGCGCGCGCCCCGTCGAGGACCTCACGGCCGATCACACGAGCGGACGATGGCGGCGGGCGCGAGGACCACCCCGCGCCGCTCCAGGAGACGTCCCACACTAACCCTGAGCAGGTCAGGGGCCGTACAGGAGGCGGTGCGCGCCCGCCCGGCGGGCGGCTCAGGGGGCGGCCGCCGGGCTCAGGGGCCCGGTCGGCGGCGCGGGAAGACTCGGTGGGCGGCTCAGGACACTCGGTGACGGCTCAGGACGCTGCGGCTCAGGACACTCTGGGTGCGGCTCAGACGACGCCGCGGCGGCGGCGGCGCAGGAACCAGGCGGCGACGATGCCGCCGATGAGGCCGAAGAGATGGCCCTGCCAGGAGATGCCGGGCTGGCTCGGCAGCGCGCCCCACAGGATCGAGTAGTAGAGGACGGCGACGATCACGCCGAGGACGATGTCCAGGGCCCGGCGATCGAACAACCCGCGGGCCACCACATAGCCGAAATATCCGAAAACGAGGCCGCTCGCGCCGAGCGTCAGCGTGTTCGGCGGGCTGGTGAGCCACACGCCCGAACCGCTGACGAGGATGATCACGAGACTGGCGGTGAGGAAGCGGCTGATCCCCCGGATGGCCGCCAGGAAGCCCAGGATGAGCAGCGGCACCGAGTTGGCCATGAGATGGGCGAAACCGGCGTGCAGGAACGGGGCGAACAGGATGCCCGGCAACCCGTCCGGCTCGTGCGCGATGATCCCGTAGCGGTCGAGGCTGCCGTTCTGGACGTAGTCGACGATCTCCACGGCCCACATGACGGACAGGAGCACGATCATCACGATCGCGCTGCCGAGCGCTCCGGTGAGGAGCCTTGCCGTACGGTCCTTCATCGATCCGCCGGCTGGGGAAAGGCCGCTCCCGGAATCGCTCATGTCTTTACCGTAATTTGTTCTGCCCACGAGTGGGAGAACTGCCCGGTCGCCGCATGATCATTCACGCGGGGACCGGGCAGTTCGCCTATTCGCCCTTCCAGGCCGGCGGCCGCTTCTCGGCGAAGGCGGCGGCGCCCTCCATCGCGTCCTTGGAGCTGAACACGGGGCTGATGATCGCGCCCTGCTTCTTGAACATCTCCTCGCGCGACCAGTCCGCCGACTCGACGATCACCTGCTTCGTCGCGGCCAGGGCCAGCGGCGCGTTGGCCGCGATCTTGGCGGCCAGCTCGCGTGCGCCGGCCAGCGCCTCGCCCGCCGGCGTGAGCCGGTTGACCAGCCCGAGCTCGTAGAGCCGGGACGCCGGATAGTGGTCGCCCGTCAGGGCGATCTCCATGGCGACGTGGTACGGGATGCGACGCGGGAGCCGCATGATCCCGCCCGCGCCCGCCACCAGCCCGCGCTTGGGCTCGGGCAGGCCGAACGTGGCCGCCTCGGAGGCGACGACGATGTCGCACGCCAGAGCCAGCTCGAAACCGCCGGCGAGCGCGTAGCCCTCCACCGCGGCGATGACGGGCTTGCGCGGAGGCGCTTCGGTGAGGCCGCCGAAGCCGCGCCCCTCGACCACGGGGAGGTCGCCGGTCAGGAACCCCTTGAGGTCCATGCCCGCGGAGAACGTGCCGCCGGCGCCCGTGAGGACGATGACGGCGACGTCCTTGCGCTCGTCCAGTTCGTCGACGGCCGACGCGATGCCGCGAGCCACGGCTCCGTTGACCGCGTTCCTGGCCTTCGGCCGGTTGATCGTGATGACGGCGACCCCGCCGTCGACCTCTAGCAGAACCTCGTCAGACATGGAGTCTCCAGAGTCGGGAGTTACGGCGAGCAACGAGAACTTACTTGGGCTGGAAGCGGATGCCGCCGTCGAAGCGGATGACTTCGCCGTTCATGTAGTCGTTCTCGATCAGCGCACGGACGAGGTGCCCGAACTCCGACGCCCGGCCGAGCCGCTTGGGGAAGGCCACCGGCCCGATGAGCTTGGCCTTGAACTCCTCGGCGTTCTTGTCGCCGATCGTGCCGTAGATCGGGGTGTCGATGATGCCGGGAGCGATGGTCAGGACGCGGACGCCGATCGCCGCCAGGTCGCGGGCGGCGGGAAGGGTCATGCCGATGATCCCGCCCTTGGAGGCCGAGTACGCCACCTGACCGGTCTGGCCCTCGATGCCGGCCACCGACGCGGTGTTGATGACGACTCCGCGCGCGCCGTCGGCGTCGACGGGCTCGGTCTTCGCCATGGCGGCCGCGCCGATGCGCATGAGGTTGAAGGTGCCGATCAGGTTGACGTCGATCACCTTGCGGTAGGTGGCGAGGTCGTGGGGGGAGCCGTCACGGCCGACGGTCCTGGACGCCCAGCCGATGCCGGCGCTGCTGACGACGGCGCGCAGCGGCTTGCCGGTGGCGACCGCGACGTCGACGGCGGCCTGCACCGAGGCCTCGTCCGAGACGTCGGTCTGGGCGAACACGCCGCCCAGCTCGTCGGCGAGCGCCTTGCCGCGCTCGGCGTTCAGGTCGGCGATGACCGCGGTCGCGCCGAGGCTCGCCAGCTCGCGGGCCGTGGCCTCACCGAGGCCACTGGCACCGCCCGAAATGATGACTGCTGCTCCGTTCAGGTCCATAGCCGGACCTTAACGCGAGAACCGAATGAAGTTCTACTCGGGATGGCGCAAAATCGCGGTGTCGACATCCGGGTAGACCTTGATGCGCCGGTCAAGGCCGGTGGTCCGCAGGATGCGGGCCACCGGGGCCTGAGGAGCGGCCAGGCAGACGCCGCCGCCCTCGCTCGCGGCCAGGCGGTACGCCTCGATCAGCACGCTGAGCCCGCTCGAGTCCATGAATGACAGGGCGGCGAGGTCGAGCACGAGCGTGGGCCCGTCCTGCTTGATCGCATCACGCACCTCGTCCCGCAGAAACGGAGCCGTGAACAGATCGAGCTCACCTTCCACCGCCACGACGACGGCGCCCGAGGCCGACCGGCGCGCGAGTCGCAGCTTCATCGTTGAACCTCCTCCGCGAGGCCCACTTTACTTGCGCATCACCGTGGGTGAGCAGACGGCGCGAAGCCGTACGGCAACTCGAGCCGGTGGGCGGCCAGCAATTCGTCGTCGGCGAGCAGGGACCGCGTGGCCCCGTCCGCGGCGATCACCCCCCGGGAGAGGATGAGGGAGCGCTCGCACAGTTCCAGCGCGTACGGAAGATCGTGCGTGACCATCAGCACCGTCACATCCAGATTTTTCAGGATCTGGGCGAGCTCGCGACGTGAGGCGGGATCGAGGTTCGACGACGGCTCGTCCAGCACGAGGATCTCCGGCTCCATCGCCAGCACGGTGGCCACCGCCACCCGACGCCGCTGGCCGAACGACAGATGGTGCGGCGGCCGGTCCGCCGCCTCCAGCATGCCGACCCGGTCCAGCGCGTCCGCCACCCTCCGCTCCAGTTCGGCCCCCCGGACGCCCAGGTTGGCCGGCCCGAACGCGACGTCCTCACGCACGGTCGGCATGAACAACTGGTCGTCGGGATCCTGGAAGACCAGCCCGACCCGGCGGCGGATCTCCCGGAGCGTGTCGGCACGGACGAGGAGCCCGGCCACCTCGACCGTCCCGTGGCCCGCGGTGAGGATGCCGTTGAGATGCATGACCAGCGTGGTCTTGCCCGCGCCGTTGGGCCCGAGCAGCGCGACGCGCTCACCTCGCGTGATGGTCAGGTCGACGCCGAACAGCGCCTGGGTTCCGTCCGGATAGGCATACGCGAGACCGCTCACCTGGAGCGATGCGGCGGTTCCCAAGCCGCTTCCCGGTGTCATGCCAGGCTCCGCGCGACCACGGCCGTCGTGAGGGCCAGCGCCGGGAGGACGGCGGCGGCGCTCCACTGCCGCCACGACGCCGGCAGATCATGGATGACGGGCATCTGACCGGTGTAGCCGCGGCTCAGCATGGCGAGGTGCACCCGCTCTCCCCTTTCGTACGACCTGATGAACAGCGCGCCCGCCGACCTGGCCAGGACGGGCGCCTGGCGGATGTCCCTGGCGACGAACCCCCGCGACTCCCTCGCGATCCGCATCCGCCGGGCCTGGTCGAGGATCACGCTCATGTAGCGAAGCATGAACATGGCGATCTGCACGAGCAGCGCCGGCAGCCGGAGCCGCTCCGCCCCGAGAAGCATCATGCGCGGCTCGGTGGTCGCCGCCAGCAGGATCGAGGCGACCACCCCGAGCGTGGCCTTGGCCAGGATGTTCCAGGCCGCCCAGAGGCCCGGCAGGCTCAGGGAGACTCCCAGCACCTCGGTCCGCTCCCCGAGGCCGATGAACGGGATCGCGACGGCGAACAACACGAACGGCACCTCGACGACCATGCGGCGCAGGACGAGGGCGGGGGGAATCCGCGCGACCGCCGCGACCGCCGCCAGCAGCAGCACGTCGACGCCGAACGCCCCCCAGGCCTCGCGGGGAGTCGCCACCACCGCCACGGCGAATCCCACCGCCGCGATCAGCTTGCACTGCGGCGGCAGACGATGCACCGGCGTGTCACCTGGCAGGTAGAGGGCGTGATGATGACCCGCGCTCACCCGCGACTCCCCCGGCCCCGCCTACGGGGAACTCCGCGGCGACGTTCAACGCTCACGCGACGGCCTTGTCCTGACGCCTGCGCCGGACCGTGAAGAAGATCGCACCGCCGACGAGCACGGTGATCCCGACGCCGGCGATCCCGGCGAGGCCGCCGGACAGCCGCTCGTCCTCGACGCCGCTGACGCCGTATCCGGCCAGTGGCCCGTTCTCCAGGTCGTGGGGCCTCTCGTAGGCGTTGAACCCCTTGTCGGCGGCCACCTTGTTCAGGCCGTCGGGTGCGCTCGAGGCGTAGAACGACACGACCCCGGCGAGCAGAAGGGCGACGAGTCCGCCGCCGAGCAGGACCGGCCGGAGGCCACGCTTCGGCGCGGGCAGGGTCGCGGGCTCCTCCACCGCGACCTCGCCGTCGGCCGTGCGGAGCACGAGGGGCGCCGCCAGGCCGCGGGCGCCGTACACCAGGTCGGGCCGCACGGCCAGCACGCTGCTCACTGTGAGGGCGGTGATCAGCGCCTCGCCCAGACCGATCAGCACGTGGACGCCGCCCATCGCGGCGGCGACGGACGACAACTCGATCGGCGCGGTGCCGCCGAGCCAGAACAGGGCGGTGAAGACGAGCGCGGACGTGGGCACGGAGACCAGCGCCGCCAGGAACGACCCCACGATCACCGCGGTACGGCTCCGCGGGGCGCTCCTGCTCACCAGCCGGAAGACGGCCCAGCCCACGACCGAGGTGACGATCGCCATCAGGGTGATGTTGACGCCGAGCGCCGTCAGGCCGCCGTCGGCGAAGAAGAAGCCCTGGACGAGCAGGACCACGGCCACGCACAGGACGGCCGTGGCCGGGCCGACGAGTATGGCGGCCAGCGCCCCTCCCAGCAGATGACCGCTGGTGCCGGCCGCGACGGGGAAGTTGAGCATCTGGACGGCGAAGATGAAGGCGGCCACGAGACCGGCCATCGGGGCGGTGCGGTCGTCCAGTTCCCGGCGGGCCCGCCGCAGGCAGACCGCGACACCGGCGGCCGCGACCACTCCGGCTCCGGCGGACACGGGAACGTCGAAGAACCCATCAGGCACGTGCATCGACAAGCCCCTCCAAGACGGCAGGAATACGCCCTCACCCTAGAGGAGCCAGTCGCAGTTGCAAATAAGTTGCAGTTAACTCGGCCCTAACTTTCGCATCGCGGAACCGAGCAGGGTGAACGGCGTGGAAACGTGCACCGAGGTGCTGAGACGCCGGTTGACCGAGGTGGCGTACGGACGGACGGTCCACCTCATGAGGCCGGACCACCAGCGCATGGTCCCGTCGAGTTCCTCCGGCCTGTCGACCTTGACGGGGAACCGGGCCGGCGGACCGCCCACGTCGAGTTCGAGATAGGCGTCCCACGTCCCGGCGGAGAAGCCTCCCGCGCTCGCCACGAAGGTGTGCGAGCCGGTCGCCACGACAGGCTGGCGCCGCTCCCGTCCCGAGGCCCGCTCACGCCAGACCAGATGCCGTACGGCCACGGCCCCCGGTGTGCTGCCCACGTGCACCTGGCCTTCGACCCGCAGCCGCCGGCCCGCCCATTCGGCGCGCGCCAGCCGTACGGCGCCGGGGACCCGCAGGAGATGGCCGCCGACGTCGAGACCGAGATAGCCCTGCGAACGGGTGAGGAAGGGCACCGCCACGACTCCTGAGGAGAACCGGGCGGCCGGTGCGACCATGACGGGGTCGCGGTCGGCCCGCAGCCGGGCGAGCCTGCGGACCCCCTCACACTCAACGGCCACGTGGACGTCCCATATGCCGGAAGGGAGCGAGGTCACCTCGATCATGGCGCCGAACCTGTCGGCGATCCGGGTCACGGGAACACGCCGCTCCCCCTGTGCGGTCCGCTCACGAAGGACGAGGCACACCTCCCCGTCGAACCCCGCGAGCGAGACGCTCCCCGAGACCTCCAGCCGACCTCCGATCCAGTCCAGCCCCAGGAGCCGGTGTCGCATCGGGGCCGTCTCGACGCGGGCCAGCCGTACGAGCCGGTCGACGTCGTCCAACGACGCGACGCGCAGCCGCTCCAGGTCGCCGAACAGGTCGCGGACGCCGTCGGTCAGCCATTCCGCGCAGATGTCGGCGACCTCCATGACGATCTTCTCGCGCGCCGCCTCGCATGCGGCCAGGAAGGGCGCGCCGAGCTGGGCCAGCACGTCGAGCTTGAAGTGCCGGAGCAGCAGATGGTCGCGGAGCGGGCCGGGGGGGATGTGCCCGGCCATCAGTTCGAGAGGCGTACGGATCATCCGCAGCCAGGCGAGCGGGTCGCGGCCGGCCGTCTCGGCCATGGGGACGCCGCCGTCCCGCCGGCGGACCAGGTGGTAGCAGTCGTGATCGGCGACGACGGAGATGACGCCGGCATGGCAGTACGCGTGGACGGAGAAGGCCAGGTCGTCCCCCGTCGTCAGGGTCTCGTCGAAGCGGATCCTGTGCCGTTCGAGCGACGAACGGCGAAACAGCTTGAAGCAGGACAGGCTCTCGTAGGCGCCGTCGAGCAGGCCGACCACGTCGGCGTCGTCGCGGAAGGCGAACTCGGGGAGGCGGACGAGATGACCGGCGCCCCTTCCCCGGCGGACGATCTTGCCGAGGACGATGTCCGAGGTGTTCGCGTCGGCCGTCGCGACCATCCGGCGGAGGGCGTCGGGCCCGAGATGGTCGCCTCCGTCGCAGAAGAAGACGTACCGTCCCCTGGCCTCGGCCAGGGCGCGGTTGCGTAAGCGGGCGGGCACGCCCCGGCGGTCCCGATGGATCACCCGGATCACACCGGGATGGTGCGCGGCGTAGAGGTCGAGGAGATCCCGGGTGCCGTCGGACGAGCCGTCGTCCACGACGACGATCTCCTTGTCGACCCGCTGGACGAGCAGGGACGTCAGGCACCGGTCGAGATGCGCGCGGCAGTTTCGCGCGAGCACGAGCACGCTGACATCGACCTGGTGGTCACTCTCCGTCTCCATCGGAAACCATTATGTGACCAGCGAGACCATGCCCGAGCCGCTTCCGCCCGCCGGCCGTCCGAGGCCACACCCCTTTACGCCTGGTTCGTACGGCTATCGCCATCGCGCGGCCGAGAGACGGATCAGGACGCCTGAGCGGAGCGGAGGAACAGGCCCAGCTGCGCGTAGTGCTCCAGCTCGTTGAAATAGACGCGGTAGCTGACGATCAGACCGTCCTCGACCATGCTCGCGCTGCATCCATGGAGGGTGACGCGGCGATGGGTCGGCTCGATGGGCTCCCCGTCGGGCGCCAGGAGCATGCCCCTCTGCGTGCCCGTCATCCGCCATTCGGTCATGGCGAGGTCGTCGCCGGTGACCTTGGTCAAGGACGTGAAGCACAGGTCCGGATACGCGGTGAGCAGGTAGTCGTAGTACGAGCGGATCTGCTCATGACCCTCCGCCATGCCGGCGGCGTTGAAGTACACCGCCTCGGGGCCGAAACATCGGACCACGGCGTCCAGGTCGTGAGAGTTCAGGGCAGCCAGCAGACGATCCGTGACCTCACGCACAACAGACACCGGCGGCCCCTTTCCGTACGGTAACGGTCACGCTACCAAGGGCCCGGTCAAGCACCCCTCGATCGTTGACATGCAGGTCAAAGGGGAGGCCAAGGGCGGATCGGCCGACTGTAGATCCACCCCGACCCCGGATCGAGGCACGAAGGCCGGGTGACCGGAACGCCCCGGCCGCTAGAACGGCAGGCGCGGTTCGGGGCGTTCTCGCTGCGCAGGGCGCCGCGTTCACGACAGAGCCGTGCGGTTGACGCTGGTTCAACACTTTTTCCGTATATATACGGATCTCACTACGGATATTCAACTCCTGGCAGTGGACCTAGCGTCGCGCCCAGACCGGTTCGCCCGGCCCCTCCGCAGAAGGAGTGCCGTGACCTCCCCCCGCCTGCCCCCGTAGCCGCCGCTCCCGCCATGGGAGACATGCCCGCCGGATGAGACGGCCGTGCCCGGCACCGGCGAGAACCCCGTCCATTTCTCTCATCACCCCCCGACTCCCACCGTCCGCGGCCGGGTGCCATCCGGCGGCGAGACCCGCCGAGCCCGCTCACAAGCGGAACGCGGCGTGGGAGGCAGAGAAAGGAAGACGCCCATGAGGCGCAGAGTCCTCCTCGCGGTGACCGCGGCCCTGGCCACGGTCGCCGTTGCGGCACCCACCACTCCCGCGGCGGCGAAGGCCCCGGCCGCGAGCACCGCCCGCCTGTCCGATCCCCGGCAACTCGCGACGGCCGCCGCCGACCAGGCCGTGGCGAGCGGCTTCGACAAGCTGCGCAAGAGGTCGGACGAGAGCTACCGCCGCACCGCCGTGACTCCGAGCGGCGGCGGCATGTACTACGTCACCTACGAGCGCTCGTACAAGGGCCTGCCGGTCGTGGGCGGCGACGCGGTCGTCGTCACCGACTCCGGCGGGCACGTCCGCGACACCGCGGCGGCGGCCTCCACCACCAAGGCCGTGACGACCTCTCCGACGATCACCGCCGACCAGGCGCTGGAGGCGGCGAAGACGAAACTGTCCCGGGTCGACGACAGCGCCGCGCCGCGCCTGGTGGTCCTCGCCTGGGGCGCGGGGCCGCGACTGGCGTGGGAGAGCCTCGTGTCCGGCATCTCGGACGGCAAGCCGAGCAAGCAGCACGTCTTCGTCGACGCGAGCACGGGCGAGGTCGCGGACAGCTACGACGAGGTGCGCGCGGGCACCGGCAACGGCTATTACTACGGCCAGGTCACCCTCGACACGAGCGGCTCCGGCACGTCGTACTCGATGACCGATCCCACCCGCAGCGGCCTGCGCTGCGGCGGCCAGAACGGCTCGGCCTACACGGGAACCGACAACGCGTGGGGCAACGGCTCGGGCACCAACCTGGAGACCGCCTGCGTGGACACGCTCTACGCCGTGCAGCGGGAATGGGACATGCTGAGCTCCTGGCTCGGCCGCAACGGCATCAACGGCAACGGCGGCGGCTTCCCCGCCCGCGTGGGCCTGGCCGACGTCAACGCATACTGGAACGGCAGCTACACCAACTTCGGCCACTCGCAGGACAACGCCCGCCAGGCCACGCAGATCGACGTGGTGGCGCACGAGTTCGGCCACGCCATCTTCCAGACCACACCGGGCGGTGCGGGATCGGGCAACGAGAATGGCGGCCTGAACGAGGCAACGGGCGACGTCTTCGGCGCGCTCACCGAGGCCTACGCCAACAACCCGAACGACCCCCCGGACTACCAGGTGGGCGAGGAGGTCGACCTGGTCGGCGACGGGCCGATCCGGTACATGTACAACCCGTCGCTCGCCGGTGACCCCAACTGCTGGTCGACGTCGATCCCCTCCACCGAGGTGCACTCCGCGGCCGGTCCGCTGAACCACTGGTTCTACCTGCTCGCCGAGGGCTCCTCCCCCGGCGGCGGCAAGCCGAACAGCCCGATCTGCTCGGGCGGCCCCTCGTCGGTCACCGGCATCTCCATCCAGAAGGCCGGCAAGATCTACATGGGCGCCCTGCAGCGCAAGACCTCGACCTGGAAGTACGCCAACGTCAGGTCGGCGTCCCTCGCCGCGGCGGTCGAACTGTACGGCGCGAGCAGCCCCGAGTGCGCCGCCACCAAGGCGGCCTGGAACGCGGTCAGCGTCCCGACGCAGTCGGGCGAGCCCACCTGCAGTTCGTCGAGCAACGACTTCTCCCTGTCGCTGAACCCGACGTCCGGCTCCGTGGCGCCCGGCGGGGCGGCCACCGCCACCGTCGGCACGCAGACCACCGCGGGCAGCGCGCAGACGGTCTCCTTCAGCGCCTCCGGCCTCCCCTCGGGAGCCACGGCGACCTTCACCCCCACGTCGGTGACGTCGGGAGCCTCCTCCACCCTGAGGATCAGCACCGGCACGTCGACGCCCGCGGGGACCTACACCGTCACCGTCACGGGTTCCGGATCGACCGGCACTCACACCGCGGCGTTCTCGCTGACCGTGCAGGGCTCCGGCGGCGCCAGGACGTTCACCAACGGAACCGACTTCACGATCAATGACCTCACGACCATCACCAGCCCGGTCACGTCCACGGCGACGGGCACCGCGGTCTCCCCGGTCCGGGTGAGCGTGACCATCTCGCACACCTGCGCCGAGGACCTGCGGATCCGGCTCCGCGGCCCGAACGGCACGTACTACACGCTCGACACCAGCGGCGGCTCCAGCTGCACGCAGTACGGCACCAGGACCTACTCGGCGCCTGTCTCACAGCAGGCGTCCGGACAGTGGGTCCTCGAGGTGACCGACGAGTACCGCCTCGACACCGGTGTCCTCGACACCTGGAGCATCACCGTCTAGCGCGGCCGACAGAACCGCACGGACAGATCGGTATCGGCAGAACCGCGCTGACAGAACGGCGCTGCGAAACGGCGCCGACAGAACGGCGCCAGGCCCCCGGGACCACCCGTCCCGGGGGTTTCGCCATGCCGGGCCGCTTCGACCCGAGGACGGTTCCAGGAGCCGATCAGCAGTTCAAGGCCATTCATGCGCGCCGTTATGTGCACCGTTCAAGCGCGCCGTTCAAGCGCACCGTTCATGCGGGCGGGGCGACCTGCGTCCGCGAACGTAGACCGAGCTTGCGCAGCACGGTGGCCACGTGGCTCTCCACCGTGCGCGTCGACAGGAAGAGCACATCGGCGATCTCCCTGTTGGTACGGCCGAGCGCGACGAGCCTGGCCACTTCCTTCTCCCGCTCGGAGAGGGCGCCGGCGTTCCCCCTCCTGCCGCGCGGGAGCGGGACCTCGGCGCCGATGTCCCTCAGCGCACGCCTGCAGCGGGCGGCGTCATGCGTCGCGCCGAGCCGGGCGAACCGCTCCGCCAACTCCATGATGGCCGCCGCGGCGCCGCCGTCCCCGAGTGCCAGCCTGGCACGCGCCTCGCCTTCGCCCGCGCGCGCCGCCGCGTACGGCTGGGGCAGGACGGCGTAGGCCTGCTGAGCACGCGCGTAGCAGCCGGCGGCGTCGCCGTGCCTGCGTTCCGCGGCGGCGAGCGCGCCACGGGCCATGTGAAGGGCGGCGTGCGCGGCGGGCGCGACCCTGCCCGCGATCCCGTGGGCGTATTCGGCGACCAGATCCGCCGCCGCCTTCACACGTCCGGCGCAGGCGAACGCGGTCACGGCGGAGGGGACCAGGTAGGCGCCCCAGACCCAGACGCCCTTGCGGCGCAACCGCGCGACGGCGGCCTCGGCCTCCGCGAGTGCGGCGTCGAACTCGCCACGGGCGAGGCGCAGGTCGATGAGCCCTCCGGAGGCGGCCGTCACGATCGGCACGTACCGGGCGTCGGGCGCGTCGAGCCCGGCGGTGTGGAAGTGCTCGGTCGCCTCGTCCCATTCGCCCCTCGCCAGGGCGAGCAGGCCCAGCACCAGCCAGACGTCCACCGCGATCAGCGGGGTCTCTGTGGCCAGCTCCCCCAGGGACGCGGCCCGGTCGCGCAGACCGTCCCACCTCCCGGTCAGCCAGTCTCCGCGGATCGCCGACACGTCGAGGAGGTAGGCCGGGTACTGCGCGCCCGTCTCCACGGCGAGCCGCCTGCCCTCCTGCGCGAACCGTGCGGCCTCGGCGTACAGGCCCAGGGTGATCAGCGAGTCGTGGATGTTGCAGTAGGCGCGCGCGACCTGCCGCCGTACGGCCGTGCGGGCGTCGGCGACGGGCAGCGTGGCGGCCACGGCGAACGCGCGGGGCGAACCGATCCGCATCTCGAAGGAGGCACGGTTGGCCAGCACCGCCGCCGCGAGCTCGGGGCTGTCGGCCGTGGCGACGAGCGCCTCCGCGCGTGACATCCACTCCTCGTGCGTCGCGAGCGACTCGGTCCCCCACGCCGGCATGGCGAGCAACGCCCAGCCGCGGGCGGCGAGCGTCGGCCGTTCGCTCAGCTCGTCGAGGGCGACCATGATCTCCGCACGTCCGGCGGCGGTGTCCCCCGCCTGGTTGGACAGCACCACTCCGAGGTTGAGCCGCACCTCGCCGCGGGCGTCGCGGGACAGGAAGTCGTCGCGCAGGACGTGCCGCAGCAGCCGCACCACCCGCTGGTGGGACAGTCCGGTGGCCGCGAAGCGGCTCAGCATCAGCGCGAGGGGCACCCGGTGGGACGCGGGCAGGTCCGGATCGCCGAGCATGCCCTCGATGACCTCGACGGCGAGCGCGGTGTCGCCGAGCGCGGCGGCGTGCCTGGCCGCGGCCGCTCCGTGGCGCAACCAGGCCTCGGTGTCCTCGGCCTGCCGGGCGTGGAACGCGAGCTGCACCAGCGGCGGCGAGTCCATGGCGCCGAGGGCGGTCATCGCGCGCTCGTGCGCCGAACGGCGATCGGGGCCGGGGATGGCGTCGTACACGGCCTGCTGTGCGAGCGCGTGGCGAAAGCCGTACCGGCCGCCGGGATGCTCGTGCAGGACTCCCGCCCGCAGCGCCTCGCCCAGTCCGGCGGAATGACCGGCGACCGCGGTGATCAGCTGCTCGCCCGCGGGGAGCCGGAGGACCGCCGACGCCTGGACGGCACCCGCCGCGGCGGCGGACAGTCCCGCCATCCGCTCGGCCATCGCCTCGCGCAGAAGCAGCGGAACCCCGACGCGGTCGAGGGCGTCGGGCTCCTCCGCGTCGGGCAGGGACCTGACCATCTCCTCGACCACGAACGGGATGCCCGCCGTGCGTTCGTGCAGGCGGGCGACGAACTCGTGCGGCAGGTCGGGGCGGTCCAGCAGTGCGCAGGCGAGGTTCCCGACATCGGTCATGTCCAGAGGGGCGAGCGACACCACCACGCTGGTCGTGTCCGGCTGGTGCCGGTAGGCGCGTCCCAGGGGCGAGCGGGCCGTGCCCTGGCTCTCCCGCCGGTGCGTCGCCACGACCGCCAGCCCCTCGGGCGGCTGCCCGGTCAGGAATCTCAGCAGATCGCGGGTGCCGTCGTCGGCCCAGTGCAGGTCTTCGATGACCAGTACGGCCGCCCCGACGGCGCCCAGCAGCGCCCGTATCGCGCGGAAGAGCCGGTGCCGTTCGGCCCGCGGGTCGTCCAGGGGTTGTGGGGAGGGCGGCAACACGTCGGCCAGTTCGGGAAGGTGGCCGCGGAGCGCCCCGGTCACCGGGTTGAGCGCCTGGGCCGAGGGCAACCGGCCCGCGACGTCGCGCAGCGCCTCGAAGACGGGCCCGTACGGGAAGGGTTCGCGGATCTGATGGCAGTAACCGAGGAGCACGGCTCTGTCACCTGCGGGGAGCCGGCCGAGCGCGGCACGGACGAGCCGGGTCTTCCCGATGCCCGCCTCGCCCTCCACCAGCACGGCCGCCGGAGGGTGGGTCATGGCATCGGTCAGGATCCGCAGCTCGGAGATGCGTCCGACCAGTGCGGGGGAGGGCACGCTGCTCATCGACCGCTCCAAGGATCGGGTGTGCTGGACCCCCCCGGGACAGTTATCTACGCACCTTCGGCCGAGGTCAACCCCCGAGCGTTACAAGCCTGTTGCGAATGCAGTCAAGTCGCCACGTACGCCGACGGCCCCGCACGTCACCCGCGGCGACTCTGCATCCGCCCGGTGGGCAGGTCTTGTTCAGCCGGCGAGGAACTCCCTGATCGCGGCGGCGAATCCGCCGGCCGCCTCCAGCGGGGTGAAATGGCCGACGCCCGGCAGCGACTCGAAGCGATGATCGGTGAAGAAATCGTCGAGCCTGTCCGCCCAGGCGATGGGGAAGATCGGATCGTGTTCCTGCCAGAGAACCTTGATGGGGGTCGCGAGCCGGTCGCTCCTCTCCGGCGTCTCCTCCCGCGCATAGCTCGTGACCGGATTTCCCGATGAGCGATACCACATGATCGACGCGATGAACGCTCCCGGCGCGGAGTAGACGTCCGTCAAATGGTCGATTCGCGAATCGTCCACTGTGTATCCCGGCCCGGACCAATGGTTCCAGAAATGCTCGAGGTAAGAACGCACGGCGGCCGGATCACCGTCGATCAGATTCTCCGCGAGGGGCAGTTGGTGGAATGACGTGTACCAGAATTCCTTGACCGCCGTCAGGCCGAGAACGCGTTCGCCCGCGCCGGGGAGCGGCGGGGACACCACCAGAGCGCGCACCAGGTCAGGGCGATTCCGGGCGGTCGTCTGCGCGATGAAACTGCCGATGTCGTATCCGGCCAGCACCGCGCCGGTGACGCCGAGTTCGTCGAGAAGCGCGCTGACACCCGCCGCCTGGCCCGCACCGGAATAGAAATCCTCGGGATCGGCCGGATGCTTGTCCGATTCCCCGAATCCACGGAGATCCGGGACGATGAGATCGGCGTGATCCGCCAGAAGCGGAATGAGCTCGTCGTAATCCGTCCGGTCTCCCGGCCACCCATGGAGAAGAACCACAGGCCGGCCGGCACCGTACCGGTCGTAGGCCAGCCGAAACCCCTGAAACGGCGAAGAATACGGCATCGAATCGCCCCCGCCAGACTATTTCGAATTCGTTTCTCGTGTTCCCTTTTCGTCCCCGATGAGAACCTTTCGCGGCGGGGCGGTCGGGTTCGGTCGTAGGCCCGTATCAACCGATCGGATGAGGCGGTCTCGACGTGATAGGCGATGTACTCGAGCGCCGCCCGCCGGGATCATCGGGAACATGGCGATTATCGAAGTGAACAGCCTCAGAAAGTTCTACGGGGGCAGACCCGTCGTGGACGGGGTGTCCTTCGCCGTGGAAGAAGGTGAGATCTTCGGAATTCTCGGCCCGAACGGCGCAGGCAAGACGACGACCGTCGAATGCGTCGAGGGGCTGCGGGTCCCTGACGCCGGCACCGTCAAGGTGGCCGGTCTCCACCCGGTCTCCGACCACGCACAGGTGACCAGGATCCTCGGTGCGCAGTTGCAGGAGAGCGACCTGCAGGCGAAGCTCACGGTACGCGAGGCGCTGGAGCTCTACAGCGCCTTCTACCCGAAGCCGGCCGACTGGGGATCCCTGGCCGAACGGCTCGGCCTCACCGACCGTCTCACCACCCGCTTCGGCAAGCTCTCCGGCGGCCAGAAGCAGCGGCTGTTCATCGCGCTGGCCCTCATCGGCAACCCCAGGATCGTGGTGCTCGACGAGCTCACCACCGGTCTCGACCCGCGCGCCCGCCGCGACACCTGGAAGTTGATCGAGGACGTACGAGACTCGGGTGTGACCGTCCTGCTGGTCACCCACTTCATGGAGGAGGCCCAGCACCTGTGCGACCGCGTCGCCGTGATCAACGCGGGCCGGGTCGCCGCCCTGGACACCCCGACGGGTCTCATCAGCCGCACCGCGTCGTCGACCGTCATCTCGTTCACGCCCTCGCGGCCGCTCGACGACGCCGATCTCACCGCGCTGCCCGCGGTCGCGTCCGTGGAGCAGAAGGACGGGCGCCTGGTCATCAACGGGACCGACGAGACCGTCAACGCGGTGATCTCACTGCTCGCCCGGCACCGGATCACCGCCGAGCGGCTGCGCGTCGCCGACGCCACGCTGGACGACGCGTTCCTCGACCTCACGACCGACCCGACGGACCCGACGGACCCGACGGACCCGACGGACCCGACGGACCCGACGGACCCGACGATGGGCCGCGCCGCGGATCTCACCAAGCAGGAGGCCTGACATGTCCGCATCCACCGCAGTGTTGAAGTCCGAGGCACGGCTCTTCAGCCGCGAGCCGGGAAGCCTGTTCTGGATCGGCGCCTTCCCCACGGTGCTGCTGGTGATCCTCGGCCTGATCCCGTCCTTCCGGGACCCCGACCCGGCGATGGCAGGCCTGCGGACCATCGACCTGTACGTCCCCATCGTCGTGCTTCTCTCCCTGATCATGGCCGGGCTGCAGGCCATGCCGCCCGTCCTCGCCGGCTACCGGGAGCGCGGCATCCTGCGCCGCATGTCGACCACTCCGGTACGGCCCGTGTCGTTGCTGACGACGCAGATCGTCCTGCACGCCGCGGCCGCCCTGTGCTCGGCGGTCATCGCGATGGCCGTGGGCCGTCTCGTCTACGACGTGATGCTCCCCAAGCAGCTCTTCGGCTACGCGCTGGCGCTGGTCCTCGCCACGCTCGGCGCGCTCGCGGCGGGCGCGACGATCGCCGCGGTCTCGCGCACCACGAAGATCACTACCGCCGTCGGCACGGCCGTCTTCTTCCCGGCGATGTTCACGGCGGGCGTCTGGTTCCCGGTCCAGGTCATGCCGGACACCTTGCGGCGCATCGTCGAGCTCACCCCGTTCGGTGCCGCCTCGCAGGCGCTGAACGAGGCGGCGGCGGGCGACTGGCCCAGCTGGTCGCACCTCGGCGTCACGGCACTGTGGACTGTGGTGCTGGTCGCCGCCGCGGCACGCTGGTTCCGCTGGGAGTGACGAAAAGGGAGACTGAACGACGTGTCAGGCGACCGAGTGATCGAAGAGTGGTGGGCCAGCTACTCCCGTTGGGGACCGTACGCCCTGCTGAGCCTGGGGGCGCTGATCGCGCTCGCCTCCGGCGACGCGGTGATGACCCGCGGTGAGATGTACCCGACGGCTGTGCTCACCGCGGCGGCCTTCGCTCTGCAGCTGGCCTGGAGCAGGATCAGCCCGGGCCTGCCACTCCGCGGCCTGGCGAGCGGGACCTACTACTGGGTCCGGTTCGCGCTCAGCTTCGCGCTCACCTGGCTGAACCCGTTCTTCGCCGTGTACGCGGTGGTCGGGTACTTCGACGCCGACCGCCTGTTGCCGCGCCGGGCAGTACGCGTCGGGCTGCTCGCCACGGCCGTGACCATGGCGGGTTCCCAGTCCGGCGGGCTGCCTCCTCCCAGTGGCCTGCAGTGGATCGCCTTCGGCGCGCTCTACCTGCTCAACGCCTCGCTCGTCATCCTCTTCGGCAAGCTCGGGGCCAAAGAGCTTGAGAACGCCAACGCCAAGGCGGCCACCATCACGGAGCTGGAGCGCACCAACGCCCGTCTTGAGCAGGCCCTGGAGGAGAACGCCGGGCTGCACGCCCAACTGCTCGTCCAGGCCCGCGAGGCGGGCGTCAACGACGAACGCCGGCGGCTGGCCGCCGAGATCCACGACACCATCGCGCAGGGCCTGGCCGGCATCATCACCCAGCTCCAGGCGGCCACCGACAGCGCCGACCCCGCGGTCGCCCGCGACCACGTCGAGCGCGCCGCGGCCCTCGCACGCCACAGCCTGGGAGAGGCCCGCCGCTCGGTCCAGGACCTCGGCCCGGAAGCACTGGAGCACGACACGCTCCCCGAGGCACTGAAGAACATCGTCGCGACATGGTCGGCCTCGACGGGCGTACGGGCCGAGTTCACCGTCACCGGCACCGTCGAGGCGCTGCACGACGAGGTCGAGGCCACCGTGCTCCGCATCGCCCAGGAGACACTCGCCAACGCCGGCAGGCACGCCGACGCCACACGGGTCGGCGTCACCCTGTCGTACATGGACGACGAGGTCAGCCTGGACGTCCGCGACGACGGGCGCGGCTTCGACCCGCACGCGCTGCCCCGGCGTGAGACCGCCCGCGGCTTCGGCCTCGGCGGCATGCGCGCCCGCGCGGAACGCATCGCCGGGACCGTCGACATCGAGTCCGAGCCGGGGCATGGCACGGCCATCTCGGCTCGCGTACCGTTGGTGCGCCATGGCTGAGCGCACCATCACCCTCCTGATCGTCGACGACCATCCCGTCGTGCGTAACGGGCTGCGCGGCATGTTCGCCGCATCTCCCGACTTCGAGGTCCTCGGCGAGGCCTCCGACGGAGCCGAAGCGGTCGCGCTCGCCGCGATGCTCGACCCCGACGTGGTCCTGATGGACCTGCGGATGCCGGGCGGCGGCGGTGTCGACGCCATCGCCGAGCTGACCCGCCGCGGCCTGCGCTGCGAGGTGCTCGTGCTCACCACGTACGACACGGACTCCGACACTCTTCCCGCGATCGAGGCGGGCGCCACCGGCTACCTGCTCAAGGACGCGCCGCGCGACGAGCTGTTCACCGCCGTGCGGGCGGCCGCGGAAGGCAAGACGGTGTTGTCGCCGGCCATCGCCTCACGCCTGGTCTCGCGCGTGAGAGCCCCGGGCAACGAGCCCCTGAGCACCCGCGAACGTGAGGTGCTCATCCTCGTCGCCAAGGGCACGTCCAACCGTGAGATCGCCGCTGTGCTGTTCATCAGCGAGGCGACCGTCAAGACCCATCTCACCCATCTCTACGGGAAGCTGGGGGTCAAGGACCGGGCCGCGGCCGTCGCGGTCGCCTACGAGCGGGGCATCCTCGGCTGAGCCCGCCTGGACGGCTGGCCCCGGGCCGTACGGCTGAGCCTGCCCGAACTCCCCCGTGCCATGCGGGACGACCGTGGACCGGGTCATCTCCACGAATCCACGCCCACGGCACGCTCACGTCCGGCCCGGTCGTCGTCCTTCCTCGCGCCGCGACGCGGATCTCCGGCCCGCTGCCGAGCAGACGATCCGCGTGAACTCGAAACCGCCCTGCCGCAGAGACATGGGTGTCCGATGTCGCGACGACGGGAGGAAGTCAATGAACCGGTTACATCAGGCCGCTCCGCTGTGGTGACGATGGCGGTGACGCGGGACGCGGATGACGCCGCCGTCATCGAGGCGTCCTGGCGGGACACCGAGAAGTTCGCCGTGCTGTACGACCGGTATTCGGCCCAGCTCTACCGGTACGCCTATCGCCGGGTCGGCCCTGAGCATGCCGAGGACGTCGTCGCCGAGACCTTCCTCGCGGCGTTCCGGCAACGCCGGAAGTACGACCTCAGCAGGCCGGACGCCCGGCCGTGGCTGTTCGGCATCGTCACCAGGGAGATCGCCCGGCGGCGGCGGGCCGAGGAGGCCCGTTACCGGACGCTGGCCCGGTCCGGCTCCGGCGAGGTCGTGGACGGATTCGCCGACCAGGTCGCCGCCGCCGTGACCGCCCAGGCGCTGCGCGGCCCGCTGGCCCAGGCCGTGGGACGGCTGTCCCCCGCCGACCGCGACGTGCTGCTGCTCGTCGCCTGGAGTCAGTTCACGTACGAGGAGGTCGCCGAGACGTTGCAGATCAAGATCGGCACGGTCCGCTCACGACTGCACCGGGCGCGGCGGCGGGTCCGGGAAGCACTCGGCGGAAGCAACCCCACCACAGCGATCGAGGAGGTTCGATGAACGAGCTGAAGACTCTGGACGACCTGGGCACGGCACTGGATCCGGCCTCCGCCTCCCCGCCCGAGCGGCTCAGGCGGCGGGTGCTGGCCGAGACGGCCCGGGAGACGGGCCGCGCCGGGTTCCGGCTGCCGCGGTTGACGATGCCCACGATGGGCTGGCGGATCGCCGCGGCGGGTGGCCTGGCCGCTGCACTGACGGCCGGTGTGCTGACGACCCAGGTGGTGAACGTCGGCGGGAACCCGCCGGCGTCGACCGCCTCGGCGGCGGTGCGGATCCTGCAGGGCGCCGCGTCGGAGGCGCGGAACCGGCCGGCGGTGGCGGTCCGGGGCGACCAGTTCGTCTACGCGGAGTCGATCACCACGGCGATCGGGATGTCCCAGGGGCAGGGCAGCGGCCCGGGAGACATGACCGTCATCTCCCAGCGGCGCCAGGCCTGGTTGTCGGTCGACGGCACGCAGGACGGAATGATCCGTGAGCGGCCGGGGTCCGGCGGCGGCACGGCGAAGGTCATGGAGATGCCGGGTTGCCGCGACGGGATCCGCGTCTGGGACAAGGGCGGGAAGGTGGGCACCCAGCCCTGCGAGCCGGAGGCCCACTACAGGAGGGATCTGCCGACGGACGCGGACGGCATGCTGGCCGAACTCCGCCGGGCCGGCGGCGACACCAGGAATCCCCGGGACCAGGACGCGTTCAACGCGGCAGGCGACCTGATCCGCGAGGCGTACATCGCTCCCGCCTCGCTGGCCGCGGTGTTCGACGCGGTGGCGAGGATTCCGGGGGTGACGGTGGTCGGCGAGGTGACGGACGAGGCGGGCCGTACCGGGGTCGCGGTGGCGCTGACCCAGGTGCAGGGATCCAGGACCGAGCTGATCTTCGACGCGCGCACCCACGCCTTCCTCGGCGAGCGCTCGACCCAGGTTCGGAACCAGGACGGGCTCAAGGCCGGTCAGGTGCTCGACTCCACCGCGGTCCTCAAGATCGCGATCGTGGACCGGGCAGGCCAGACCTCCTGAGGATCCGGATCCGGCACTGCGACGGATCCGTGCCTCCCCGTCGCGTGGACGCGGGCTGAGACGATCGGGATACTTGCGGGTCTCGGCGGACGACGGCGCCGGGGACGACCGGACGTCGCGAACGACCGTAGAAGGACGGAGCCGTAAGCGCATGGCATCGCTCCCAGGTTCGGTCCAGTTGCCCGACGGCGTCTGGATCCGCGGTCGCGGACTACGCGATCCCCAGCCCGACGGCCCCGTACCCGACTTCGGCCTCTACCTCGGCGCCGCCATCCTCCGGCGGCGCCACGAGGCGGCCTTGACCTGGCCGCACGAGTGGGTCTCCTGGCCGGACTTCCTGCTCCCCCTGGACCGGGACGCCGCCGCCCGTTCCATCATCGGGCTGCACGACCGCGCACGATCCGGCCTCGGCGTCGAAGTCGCCTGCAACGGAGGCATCGGCCGGACCGGCACCGCCATCGCCTGCCTGGCCACCCGCACAGGTCTTTCACCCCGTGATGCGGTCAGGTGGACCCGGGCGAACTACCACCACCGGGCGGTCGAAACGCCCTGGCAACGTCGCTGGGTGGCGTGGTTCTCCACCTCCGCCGCGTCCTGACCTGAACCGGCCGCCGACGCCGGACGGTCCACCACCGACCTGTCGTGGCAACGGCGCTGACACCCGCGACCTCGCCGTGTCCCGTACGGCCTGCCGTACGGGACACGGCGAGATGTGAGGCCCCCGGCGTCAGGATTCCGGCTGGACGTCCGTGCCATAGATCGGGTTGTAGTTCAGATGTTCGCGGGTGACCAGCAACCGCACCGCCCCCGCGCTGAACGACTCGGCCTCCCAGACGGTCCAGTCATCTCCCACCTGGTCGGCCGCCAGGGGCGCCAGCGAGTAGCCCTTGCCGGGTCCGACAGGTTCCACGAGAGCGAACGCGACGGTCAGACCCCGCTTACGCACCTCGGTCATGACCTGGCCGACCGGGCGTCCGTGCACCTCGGCTCCGGCGAGATCCTCCCCCGCGGCTGTGGCACGCCCCGGGTTGTCGTAGGTCTCACCCGGCCGAGCCTGGCGTCCCAGCTTGAACCATGACCTCCCCGTCAGGTCGGCCGGAAGCCGGAGCAGCAGATAGCAGCCCTTCTCCCCTGCCTTGCACACCTGCTCGTCCCGGTCCACCATCGCCGAGGTCGTCTTCGTCGTCACCCCGGCTTCGGTCTCGAAGCCCGCCGAGACGACCAACCCCACCTGGCTTGGGGGGACGGGGACGATGAGCAGTTCCACATCCAGGCCGACCGCCTGGAACGCCTTGCTGAACTTCTGGTGGTCGGCGAAGGGATCCTTGATGCGGGCGACGTACTCGTCCCCCTCCCGCTGGATCTCGATCTCCGAGCTGGCGTAGGAACTCGCAGCCCCGCCGCCGTCCTGCAACAGGCTCGGACCGACGACGATGCCCGTGGCGAGCAGTGCGGCGGCGGCCAGGCTCACGGCCAGGCGGCGGAAGCCGTACCGGCGCCGCGGCTCCACGACGGCCGCGACGGGCTCCTCCTCCATGATCGAGGCCAGCAACGTCCGCGCCCCCGCGTCGGACGGGCGGCCTCCCGGCCTTCCGGGCTGAACCCGGGGCAGCGATCTCATCAGGATTTCGATGTCTGTCACAGTGGCCTCTCCGCCGGGACCAGCCGGCTCTCGGAGGTGACGCACACGCCCGCCTCGGTGAGCGCGCGTGAGAAGCGCCCGCGGGCGCGATGGAGCCTGATGCGTACGGCGTTGCGGGACAGCCCGAGAGCCGTGGCGATCTCCTGACGGTCCAGGCCCTCCCACGCGACCAGTGACAGCAGCTCACGGTCGTCATCAGGCAGGGTGCGGAACACCTGGGCGATCGCCGCCAGCTCTAGTCCGCTGTCCGGGGAGTTCCCGTAGAGGTCGGCCATCTCGGCGTCGAGTTCGGCACTGCGCGCCTGGCGGCGCACCTCACCGCGCCGGTGGTTGGACAGCACGTTTCGAGCGACGCCGTACAGCCAGAGTGTGGCCTCTTGTCCCCGCGGCATTTCGTCGATCCGCCGCCAGGCGATGGCGAAGGTCTCCGCCACCACGTCCGCCGCGTCCTGCGGCGAATCGCAGCGGCGCGCGGCGTAGGCCGTGATCTGGCCGTACGCCCCTTTGTAAACGGCCTCGAATCTGGCCGGCCGTTCGTCATCCATGGGCGGTTCCCACGAGAGGTCTCCCTTGTGTCAGCGCGAAATGCGGACACCCTCCCTATGTGCGGACCGAACCCATCATTTCTCGCAGACCCCGCAGAATCTCGGCACGCCGAAAGCCCGCATGGCCTGAACCGGCGTCTGGACCGACGCCTGGACCGATGTCTGGACTGACGCCTGAACCGGCGTCTGGACCGGCACGGCGGAAGACGCGGTCAGTCGTCCAGCCGGAAGGCGAGCTCGGTCTCCCACTTGCCCATGTCGGGCTCCACCGCGGGATCGGTCTTGTACAGCTCGAGCCTGCACCCCCACCGCTCGCCCTCGGAGGTCGGCGCCATGTCCCACCGCAGGTCGCGCTCCGCGGCCCATCGCAGTAGTTCCGCGGTGACGTCCATCAGGTCGTCGGGGTGGCCGACATGGGTGACGCTGACATAACGTCCCGCGGGCAGCACCCCCGAAAGGATCACGCCGTCGCCCGGCACGACGTCCGTCACGGGCACGCCCGCCTCCATCTCCAGGATCCCGTCCATGTCGATGACGTTGAACCTGAAGAAGGGAGCTCCTGCCGGCGCGAGCCCGCGTGCGGCCATCCAGCCGAAGATCTCAGGAAAACGGTCGGCGATCTCGGCGATGGTGTCCATGGTGACCTGGCGCCTGATCGCCACGTACGGCTGCTCGGCACGGGCAACGAGTGTGGGTTGCGACATCCGCGTCCTCCCGGCTCACGCCCGAAGGATCTCCGGGGCTTCGGTCAGAATGCCACCGATGCCCCGGATCCGGCCGGGAAACTCCCGATGCCGTCAGCCGGCCCCGCGGGAAAACTCCTGATGCCGTCAGCCGTCCCCGCGGGAAAACTCTTGATGCCGTCAGCGAACCCCGGACGACGCCGCGGCCGCCTTCGTGGCGACGGGCGAACGGCTACGATCCCAGGGAGTTGATCGTTCGATCTGACAACATCCGCCCCCGATCGAGGGATGTAGTCACCGTGACCGACGGCGATGACCATTTGGCCGATTCCAGGCGCCGCGTTCTCGTGGTGACGGATTCCGTCGCCCCCCGCGCCGACGGGATAGCCTCCTCGACCGACTCGATGATCCGTGGCCTCGTCGAGGAGAAATGCGCCGTCGCACTCATCGCACCTGGCCGGCGCAACACCAGCGGAACGGACACACGCGGTGTCGTCCGTTGGGATGTGCGATCGTTTCCGACCCCAGTGGACGGCTACCCGCTGTCCCTGGTCTCCGTGGCGTGGATCGCCCGGAGGATCCGGGAGTTCCGCCCTGATGTGCTCTCCATTCAGACCATCGGCCCTCTGGGAGTCGCGGCACTCCGCGCAGCTCGCCGGACCCGGATCCCCGCCGCTCTGTCCTGGCACACCGATTTCGAGGCCTACGTCGAGAAGTATCCGCTCGGGTGGCTGTTCGCCCTGCCGGCCGCTCTCAGCGTGGACAACGACCAGGACCGCCCGTCGCGGCGGGAGATCCTGTCCGCGAGCGCCCGGCGGGAACCTCATGCGTTCCGGAAGATCCTCGCGAGAGGGGCCGGCGCGGCCGATCTGCTGATCGTCCCGTCGGCGAAGACGGCCCAGTACACCGACCTGCTGGGCATCGAATCCCCGGTGTTCATCCTGCCGACGGGCGTCGAGGCGTCGGAGATCAGCGGGGAGACGCTGCCGGAGGACGTCCGGTCGTCCGTCGAAGGTCGTCCACAGGGATCGCGCATCGTCTATGTCGGACGCATGAGCCGGGAGAAGGGGCTCGACTTCCTCCTGGACGCGTTTCACCACGTGGTGGCCCGGCGTGGCGACGCGACGCTGATCCTCATCGGCCCCTGCAAGGATCGCGCCACCGGAATCCGGCTGGACGCCGCCAAGGAACGCCTCGGCTCCAACCTCGTCATCACGGGCGGCGTGAGCCGCAGGGCCCTGATGGACCTCTATCGCCGGGTGAACGTGTTCGCGACCGCTTCGGTGACGGAGACCCAGGGGATCGCGGCGTGGGAGGCGTCCCTCGCGGGGCTTCCCGTCGTCGCGAGAGACGGCTCTCTGCGCGGCGAGACACCCGGTGTCTTCGAAGACATGGAGGCGGGGTTCCGTGAGCCCGCGGAGTTCGGCGACGGAATACTGCGATTCCTCGACGACCCTCCCCCCGTGAGAACACGTGATCACGTCGGGCTTCCCGCCGCGGAACGCGCACGCCTGTTCCTGGAGGCGGTCGCCCTCAGGTCGTCTCCCGGCTCGGACGTCGCCGCGTCCTGGACCTGCCCCGACGGGGTCTGGAAGCCTGATCACAGCGGCTGAGACATGAAGTCGGGGCGACGCTCGAACCGATCCCGGTACCGACCGGTCGCGGTGGACCGCGGCGGGAGGTCGCTCCTGGCGTGGTTGACCCTGACACAGTGTGAGGCCATAGACCGGGAGGCGTCATGTTCAGTATCGGAGACTTCGCCCGCCTCGGCCGCGTGTCCGTGCGCATGTTGCGGCACTACGACGCGCTCGGACTGCTGCGGCCCGCCCGGGTCGACCAGGCCACCGGCTACCGCTACTACGAGGCGGGGCAGCTGTCCCGGCTCAACCGGCTGCTCGCGCTCAAGGACCTCGGCCTCAGCCTCCATGAGGTGGGGCAGATCCTCGAGGAGAAGGTCGGCTTGGACGAGTTGCGCGGCATGTTGCGGCTCCGCCAGGCGGAACTGGAGGCTCAGGTGGCCGACGACACGGCGCGGCTGGCCAGGGTCGAGGCGAGGCTCCGGATGATCGAAACGGAGGGCGTCATGCCCGCAGACGTCGTGATCAAGAGTGTCCCCGCGATCCGCCTCGCCGAGCTCAGCGATACGGCGGAGAGCTACGAGTCCAGCAAGATCGGCCCCGTGGTCCAGGCTCTGTACGCGGACCTGACCAAACGGCTGGGGGAAGCCGGACTCGTCATCACTGGCCCGGCGGTCGCCCACTATGAGCCGGTCCCCGAAGGCGTGCGGGTGCATGCCGGAGCCCCGGTGAACATGGAGCCGGGCAAGTCCTATGACTTCGACGTCGTCGACCTGCCCGCCATCGAGCAGGCGGCCACGATCATCCACCACGGGCCGATGGACGATGTGAGCAGCACTTACGGGCAGCTCGCCAGGTGGATGGAGGACAACGGCCATCGCAGCTCCGGCGTCGCCCGCGAGGTCTACCTCAAGTACGGCGACGGCGACCCCGCGACCTGGGTGACCGAACTGCAGGAAGCCGTCACCCGCCCCGCATAGCGGCCGCGGGGATGGGTCAGGCGGCCTGATCGGTGACGGGGTCGAGGTAGGCGACGTCGCTGACGGCCACGTACAGGCGCCAGCTGATGCTGCGGGTCCTGGCGACCACGGTCACCCGCACACCGTGGTCAGCGAGCCACCGCGCCAGGTCCGTGAAGTAGCCGTCACCCGATCCGATGACGACGCGTTCGAACCGCAGATCCACCCGGTCGGCCCGTGCCGCCTCGGACAGCGCACTGTCGGCCCCGTCGGGGCCGGAACGCATCAGCAACTGCACGCCGTGGAACGCGAGGCCGACCCCGACGACCGCGTTGTGATTGACCGCCACGACGAACTGGTCCATCTCCCCGATCGGCACCAGCCGCCGATAGGCGGCCATGACCTGCTCGGCCTCGGCCGTGCCGGGACGGGCGGAGCCCGCCAGGTTCTCGATGTCCAAAAGATGGATGGCACGTCCCTGTCGCAGAGATCGCATCGCTCACTCCCATCACCAGCGTTGTGCCATGAAACAGTAATGCTGGAAATCCGTGGAAGCAAGTGGAATCTCTAGGTTTCCCGTGGGACCTCTGATACTCTGCGGGACCGTGGAACTAGACGCTCTGGAAAAACGCATCGCCGGGCTTCGCTCGGAGATACGGGCCGCCAAGGCGGCCGGGGATCACGCGACCGTCCGGTCGTTGCGTGCCGAGCTCCGCAAGACCGAGCGGGCCTGGGACGACGCGCTGGAGCCCGAGCCTGAGCCGGCCAAGGCCCCGCTGCTCCCCGTACGCGAGCAGGTCCATCAGGCGCTCACACTGCTCGGCGTGCCGACGGCCGCCAAAATGATCGTGACGGTCAACGAGGCGTTCTTCGCCGGTCACATCACCACCAGCCAGCTGACCAGCCTGCGCAGGGACGAGGAGAAGTCCTTCCGCACCTCGCCGTATGCCCGGCCGTACTATCTGTGCGCCGCGCTGACCTCCGAGTTGCTGTCCCCGGCACGGGGGCTGCTGGCCGTCAGCACGTGGCCCCTGCCGAGCCGCATCATCGGGCCGCTCAGCCCTCGTGCGGACTTCCTGACCTCGGCCACCCGCATCGCGGAGCACATCATGCGGCTCACCGGTGCGGGCGAGGACGCCTCACCGTCGGCCTACCGCCTGCTGACCCGGATGGCACAGAACATCCCGGGAGCCGTGGACGGCTTCGACCAGGCCGATCCCGCCCAAGTGATCGCCGCCGCGGGCGCCGAACTCGCCGTCCACGAGGAGAGCGACACCGACGAGCGCGGCGAGGCCGCCCGACGCGCCGAACAACAGCTCAACGAGGTCACCCGGCTGTTCGGCGCGGGACTGAAGACAGCGAGGACCGCGTGACCCGTCTCGACACGCTCCGCGGTCCCGCCGCGCCCCTCGACCACAACGCCCGCACCATCGCCGCCCTCGCCGTCAACCCCGGCTGCGACCGGCGTGCCCTCCTGGACGCCGCGGGGATCGACAAGCAGAGAACGGCGACCCACCTCGGCTACCCCGCTCCATTCGGGCAGTCTCCGTTCGCCATCACCCGGGCCGCGTCCTTCGACGCCCTGGTCAAGGCGAACGGGTGCGCCCACCTGCTGCGTCTGCTGCGCGACACGCTCGACCTGTCGATCTCCGAAGCGTCCTACTCCGACATCTCCGACGTGGGCGGCAGCGACAACCATCAGGTACGGCACACCCGCACGCGCGCGCTGCTCAAGCGTGCCGCCTCCGACGGCGAGGGAGCCGGCACCCTCTTCGACCACCCGCTGCTGAAACTCGGTGTCGCGGGCCATCAGGTCTACCTCGAGCCGGCCATCATCGCCTTCCAGATCGAAGGCCGCTTCCACGTCGTGGAGATCAAATCCTTCGCCGTCATCGACGACCAGGCCGACGCCGGACAGGTCGCGGCGGCGGCCCGCCAATCCGCGGTCTACGTGTACGCGCTGCGTGCGTTGTTCGCGTCCGAGGGCCTCGATCCCGACCGCGTCTCCCACGATGTCGTGCTGGTCTGCCCCAAGGACTTCGCCAACCATCCGACCGCGACGCTGCTCGACGTCCGCCAGCAACTGGCCGCGCTCGACCGGCAGCTGTCCCGCCTGACCCGCATCGACCGGATCCTCGACGAACTGCCCGTCGGGATCACCTTCGACATCGAGGCGCAGTCCCCGGACGAGGCCGCCAAGGCGGTCAGCACCGTCGACGCGCGGTTCGCGCCCGAATGTCTCTCCAGTTGCGAGATGGCGCTGTTCTGCCGTGCCGAGGCTCGGGACAGCGGGTCGACGGACATGCTGGGGCGGACCGCACGGGACGAGTTGGGCGGCGTCGAGTCCATCCCCACCGCGCTCGGTCTCGCCGACGACAGTCGGCTGCCCTCTCCCGAGCAGACCGAGATCGCCGAACAGTTGCGGTACGTCCGGCGGATCTACATCGAGGCCGTCGCATGAGCGTCATCAGCTCCTACGCGCGCGCGTTAGCCGTACAAACCGGACGGGCTCAGCCCGTCGCGACCGTCCGGCACGTGCATCTGTCGGCCACACCCATGGTGTTCATTCCGTTGAAGCTCGCCGGTGAGGCCGCGGCGCCGCTGGCGGCGCTGGTCGGCACGGACCCGGCGAACCCGCGGCTCCTGGTCGTCCCCCAACCTCGCAACCGCGACCTGCGCTTCGCCTTCATGGCCGAACTCGCCGACGTCATGCTGCCCTACATCGAAGGCTTCGCCGCGGTCACCGAGACCGTCGAGGCGAAGACTCCGTACGAACGGTCCTCCGACGCCCCGCAACTTCTGGTGCCCAACCGCGGCGGGGTCGCCTTCACCAAACTGCTCGGCCGCTCCACCCGCTTCCGTCGCGCCGACGGCCCCTACCCGGTGCACCCTTCCGTACCGGTCCTCGGCCAATGGCTGACCTTCCTCGCCGAACGAGCCGAATACGCGGGATCGTCGGCGTTGGTCGCCCTGACCGAGGCACTCGCCCTCCACTGGGCCACCGGGCAGAGCCCGATGGAGGACGCCAACCTCGCCACACAGCTCGCCTGGATCGCTCCACCTGAAGGGCAGAACGGCCCAGAGGCGGCCCTGGCGGCGGAAGACCCACTCACCTCACCGCCCGCCGGACCTGAGACACATCCCGACTTCGACGGTCAGGTCCTGGACCACGCGATCCGCGCCTACGAGAGCTCGGGCTCCCCGGCTCAGGTCCGCGAAGCTCTACGCACCCAGCTGGAACCGACCTGGGCGCTGATGTGGCAGGCCGTCCGACTGCTCCGCGGACTTCCCGAAGCGGCGACCGTCGACGCCCGGTGGGCCAAGGATCGTGATCAGTTCACCCGTGAGACCGCTCGCCTCGCCGACGGCGGCTTCCCCCGTGGACGCGTCGACGGCGCCGTCAGCGCGGCCATCCGCCTGGCCGACCTGGAATCGGCCCTGCAGACCTATGAAGCGCAGCGGGCCTTCGACGACCCGCTCGTCATGACCGAGCACCGCGTGGCCGGAAAGGCCTTCTCCGGCGAGGTCGTCGCCGTGGACGCGACCAGGCGGATCGTCCCTCCCGGCAAGACGCGGCCCGCCCCTCGCCCGCTCGTCACGATCCGCACCAGCGATCCCGTACGGCTCTCGCCCGGCAAGAGGCTCTTCTCCAGCCGTAATCGCAAGCAGAAGACCGAGATCGTCAGCATCGCCGGCGACCTCGTCGTCATCCAGATCAACGACCAGATGGGGCGTGGTTCCACCCCGGCCCCCGGCAGCGTTCCCGAGGTCGGCGAGATCGTCTGCTACGCCGAACTCGACCCCGGCGGCGGACAACGCCCACGCCTGCCCAGCGGAGAAGACACCCCCTGGACCCACGGCGGGCCTCCGGCCCCCTATGTCCCCACAGACGAAGACGCCCAGGAGGCCTGGTCTTGATCACACTGACTCCTGAGCAGGCGGCCGCCGAGGCCACCGAAGCCATCCTGGCCGACTTCACCGGCGGCCCGCACCGGGGCGTCATCGTGGACTCCCCGCCCGGAGCGGGCAAGACGACCCTGGTCGTCACCGCGGCCATGACGCTCGCAGGCTCGGGTGAACGGCTCATGATCGTGGCGCAGACCAACGAGCAGGTCGACGACCTGACGGACAAACTCGCCGCCAAAGCCCCCACGCTCTCCATCGGCCGCCTGCACAGCGACGGATTCTCCGTCCCGTCCCGCGTGACGCGACACCCCGGCGTCACAGCCTCCAACAAGATCGACCAGGTCGAAGCCTGCGCGGTCGTGGTCGCCACAGCCGACAAGTGGGCCTACGTGTCCGGCCACACCTGGACGTGGGCGATCGTCGACGAGGCCTACCAGATGCGCTCCGACAAGCTGCTGGCCATCGCCGCCCTGTTCGACCGGGCCCTGTTCGTCGGCGACCCCGGACAGCTCGACCCCTTCTCCGTCGTGGACACCGAACGCTGGGCCGGCCTCGCCTGGGACCCGATGCAGAGCGCGGTCGCCGTCATCGGGCGTCTCAACAACCTGCCCGTACACCGGCTGCCCGTCTCCTGGCGGCTGCCCGCGAGTGCGGCCCCGCTCGTCTCCGAGGCGTTCTATCCCTTCGCGCCGTTCCGATCCGGTACGGCAGCAGCCGACCGCGAACTTCAGCTCACCACCGCCGGATTCCCCGTTGCCTGGGACCGCACGCTCAACGAGGCCGCCGCCACCGGGTGGGCGCTCCACGAACTGCCCAATCGGCACACGATCCGCACCGACGCCGACGCCGTGCAGGCCTGCGCCGGTCTGGCCGTCCGCCTGCTCCAACGGGGAGCCGTCGCCCACGACGAGAACGGCTCCCATGATGTGGGCCCCGATCGCATCGCCATCGGCTGCGCCCACAACGACCAGGTCGCCGCCATCCGCGCCGCCGGTGTGCCGGCCGGGATCACCGTCGACACCGCCAACCGGCTCCAGGGCCGCGAATACGACGTCACGATCGTCCTGCACCCGCTGTCCGGACGGCGCGACGCCACCGCGTTCCACCTCGAATCCGGCCGCCTCTGCGTGCTCACCTCACGCCACCGCCATGCCTGCATCGTCGTCGCCCGCGCGGGAATCGCCGAACTGCTCGACAACCAACCGTCCACGGGACGCGTCCAGCTCAACGTGCCCGTCAAATTTCCCGATGGCTGGGAGGCCAACCACGCCGTCCTCGCCCACCTGTCCGACCACCGTGTTCAGGCCTGAGCGGCATCGGCATGACTGACGCCATCCCGAGCGTCCCGCTACACCTTGATCACGTAACAGAACTTTTTAGCCTGCGGTGGCCTTGGCGTAGTGGAAGACCGCTGGTGGAGGCGGGTGGTCCAGGCGCCACACGAAACGGATCGGTTGTTCGTTCTCGTGTCTGACGTAGCGCATCGGCCCGGCGTAAATATAAGCGGGAGCGCCCAGGCCTTCATCGCGTTTGGTTTGGCGAATCATCAGGTGAACAGTGGACTCGCCGGATATGTAGCGACGAGCAGTGGCCGTGCTGGAGCGTAGCCCGCTCTGGGATTCCCACTGAAACAGTTCTTCGGTGATGGCGCGGTCGTGGTACAGCGTCGTTGGGGAAAAGTGGTCCTCCGACTTGTCGATGGTCACGAAGAACAGGTCGGCCTTATGTTCTTCTACGTACTTCACGCCTTCGCGCATATGGGCAGGCTTGTCGACGCCGAACGCCGCAAGCGCCTCGTTCTTGGTATAGCGGGCGTGGACGTGGAGGGGCACCAGGTCGTCAACTGGTGGAGCCACACGATGGATCCCAGAGTGCAGCACGCCGGCTAGGGCCTTCAGTTCGGCACCACGTGCGCCGTGCAACTGCTGCAGCCGCGACTCCATCTCGGCGAAGGAGGCGGTGCCGCCCCACACCGCAGCGTCCAGCATGGCAAGCAGTCGCCGTTCGCGTGGTGATTCGGGCAGATGACCGTCCAGCACCTTGAGCATGTAGCTCAGCCGTTCAACGTCGTCGATGTGCAGCATGCGTCCGAAGGCCCGTCCCAGTTGCTTGTCGATCCGCTGATCAGACGCCTCGCCCTCCAGGCCGGCGCTTCGGCGCAGTGCGGTCCAGCCTTCGCGACGCCGGTAGAGGTCCTCCAAGTCGAGGCCGGTCTCTTCCAAGAACTGCGGCAGAGCCAGATCTCCCAGCTCGCGCAGTTCGCGGGCCAGGTCCTTCCAGTTGAGGCTGAGTGCCTGCCGTACGTTGTCCAGCACCAGTCGGCGCACGTCGCGGTCGAGATCGATGACGCAGCCGGCCGGCAAGGTGGGGAAGCCCTCGTCGACCTCGCGGGCGATGCCGGTGCGGCTGGCGCCGGTCAGGGCGCGATACTTGCGGTCGAAGCGGAACTGCTTGTGCTGGTGACCGACGAAGTCCAGCACAGTCAGGCATGGCTTGTCGTCTGCAAGACGCAGGCCACGACCAAGCTGCTGAAGGAAGATCGTGGCGCTGTCAGTGGGACGCAGGAACAGGACAGTGTCGATCTCTGGGACGTCGACACCCTCGTTGAACAAGTCGACAGTGAAGATCGTATTGATCTTCCGGGCTCGCAGGTCCTTCAAAGCCTGCGAGCGCTCAGCGGGCGGGCTGCTCGCCGTGATCGCAATCGAGGGGATCCCGGCACGAGTGAATCGGTCGGCCATGAATCGAGCGTGCTCAATGCCCACACAGAAGCCGATGGCGCGCATACCGCCGACATCGCCGATCTTGCGGTTGAGAGTCTCCAACACGACAGCGACGCGACGGTCATTGCCGGTGTAGACACCCGAGAGCTGGTTCACGTCATAGCCCTGACCGCGTCGCCAGCCGACCTCTTGCAGGTCCACCCCGTCGTGGACGCCGAAATACTGGAATGGAGCGAGCAGGCCTCGTTCGAGGGCCTCCCACAGACGCAGTTCGGCCGCGATGCGGCCACCGAACCAATGCTTGATGTCCTGTCCATCCGCCCGTTCAGGGGTGGCGGTCAGTCCGAGGAGGACCTTCGGCCTCACCTCCGACAACAGCCGCCGGTACGTCGAAGCTTCGGCATGGTGGAACTCGTCCACGATGACCATGTCGAATGCCTCGGGCGATGGAAGCGGCCGCGTGTGAAGTGACTGGATCGAGGCGAACACATGCCGCCACCGCTCAGGCCGGGCACCACCGACGAACAGCTCACCGAACGTCTCATCGCGCAGAACCTGGCGGAAAGTCATGAGGCTCTGCCGCAGAATCTCCTCCCTGTGCGCGACGAACAACAGTGATTCGGCCTCCCCGGCACTACGCAGTCGCCGGTAGTCCAGGCCGGCGACCACCGTCTTTCCGGTACCGGTCGCCATGACCACCAGATTGCTCCACCGGTCGTGTACCTGCCGCTCAGCCGCGAGCTCATCCAAGATTTCGCGCTGGTATGAGTAGGGCCGTACATCGACATGAGCGAAGTCGATGACGATGTCCGATGAACCGCCCCGCTCATTCGCCAGCGCTAGGTCCAGCCGCTCCGCGTCCCGTGCTGAGTCGTACGACTCGAAAGCCGGATCGCTCCAATAATCGTCGAAGGTCGCCGCGAAGGTGTCGATCAGGTGCGGTTGCTCAGCCTCGGCGAGCCGGACGTTCCATTCAAGGCCGTGGCTGAGTGCGGTCTTGGAGAGGTTGGAGGAGCCCACATACGCGGTGGACAGCTTCGATGCGCGATGGAAGAGCCATGCCTTGGCGTGCAGGCGGGTCGTCCGGGTGTCATAGGAGACCTTGATCTCTGCGCCCATCGCGGCGAGCCGGTCCAACGCCAAACGATCGGTGGCACCGATATACGTCGTGGTGATGACTCGCAGTTTCCCACCACGGGCGATGAACTCCTCGATGGCCTCGGCCAGCACCCGTACGCCGTTCCACTTCACGAACGCACACAGCAGATCCACATGATCGGCAGAGGCCAGCTCGCGCTTGAGTTCGTGGCCGATCTCCGGTTGCCCGCGGCCGGCGACGAGCAACGCGCTACTGGTCAACGGGATCACCGGGCGCGGCGGGAACCTCACCAGCCCTGCCGCATCTCGGCCTCGGGCGACGCCCAGCAACTCCTGCGCCGCCTCCACCAGCTCATCCGGCGCCGCGGCGTCAGGAACCAGACTCCCGACCAACTCGGCGACCTTGTTGGCGATCTCGACCTGTTGCGCCAGCTGCGCCGCATCCGTCTCGCCTCGAACGGCGCGTAACGCACGTCTGGTCAGCGCGGCAAGGTGCCGGGCCAACGCCTCATGCGCATCCGCCGGATCGAGGGAACGCCGGTCGATCAGGCCATCGTCGGGCAATGCCCGAATCAACGCGCCGAGTTCACGAGTGACCAGGTGCTCATAGACGCCAGGCTGAAGATCGCTCACAGGCCGGCACTATAGGACCCTGCGGCGACAATTCCCGCGAATTTCTAGCATCTGTTCGAGCAGGCGCGCATCAAGCAAGATCGCGGATATTGATAAATCCCGCTAGAGCATCAAATCTGTTCACTTGGGGCATGGCGACCGCCCGCTCGCGGCTGCGGCCACAGGCGACGCCGTACAGATGATCCGTGACGGAGGCCGACGGGTCGGTGCGGTGCTCGCCGGCCTCGTGAGCTTCTTCAACCCAGGGCTCGTGATCATCGCTGGTGGCCTGGCCGGGCTCGATCACACTTCGCTCGGGGGGATCCGCAGCGTCGTCTACCAGCAGTCACTGCCACTTGTGACGGAACCTGCCCATCTCCACGTCCGAGCTGAGTGGAACCGCAGGAGTCGTCGGAGCCGCGGGCCTGATCAGCGACCACCGGTTCTCCGCGTCCGTCTGGCACCACCGTACCCACGCATCGACCAGCTGGAAGATCAAATACGGGACGCACAGGTGGACGTCGACATCAGGCCGACACTTTGTCCTCGATCGATCCAAAGTTCCAGCAATATGGACAGAACTTGTTCCAATTGCGCGAAAAGTGACGTAACTTCCAGGTCAAGATCTTCACACAGGACCAGTAAGAGCGGTGTGAGTCGACGGCGAGCCGGCTGCGGCGGCCGTCGGAACAGCCGCTGCACGAGCCCGGTCCGACGCCGGAAAGGAGCAATGGCGGCTCGGCCGAGTCATCGGGGGATCAAGAGATTCGTCCACCCAATGGAGTCGAAAGACGATGACTGCACACGAAGAAGAGTTCCAGTCCGGTGCGCTGCACCGCAGGTTAGGCCTCAACCGGCGTCAATTCCTCGCAGCCACCACAGGACTCACAGCGGCGGCGACCGTGGCGGGCGTCGGTCCGCTCGCGTCGGCGGCCCAGGCCGCCTCCGGTCACGACCACGGTCACGGTCACGACCACGGCCCCAAGGGCGCGCTGGTGGCGCCGAGCAAGCGCGGCATCATCCTCTACACCGTCCGCGACGCGATTTCGCGGGACCCTCTGTCAACCACCCTGGCGTCCGGTTTCCGGCCAGTGCTCGAGGAACTTTCCCGGATCGGCTACAGGCAGGTGGAGTTCGCCGGCTACGGCCAGCACGCGAACAGCGAGGGCGGCGCCAACCTGGAGACCGTCGAGGGCGCCCGGCTGCTGCGCCGTTGGCTCGACGACAACGGTCTCGAGGCCGAGGGCAACCACGGCTTCATTCCTGGTTCGTGGCCGTTCACCCAGCCCGACCTCGACCGGTTCAAGCAGCACCTGGAGATCGCCAACATCCTCGGCTTCGGTCACGTGGGCACCGGCAACGACCCGACCGGCAGCGCCTACAAGGCCGACTGGGACGTGGCGGCCGACAAGTGGAACGCGCTCGGCAGGATCGCCTCGGCGGCCGGGCTCAAGCTGTACACGCACAACCACGACGTCGCCTACAGCTTCCTTCTCGACGAGGGTCCGCTCGACGAGCAGGGCCGGCCCACCCGGTCGTCCGGCACGCGCCGGCTGGAGTACTTCCTGAAGATCACCGACCCCAGGCATGTCTGGCTGGAGATGGACATCTTCTGGGCGCATGTGGCCCAGTTCAAGTACCGCACCTTCACCGCGCCGGACGGCTCGACGCGGACCGACGTCTTCAACCCGCTCCGCGTCGTGCAGAAGCAGACCAAGCGGTTCCCTCTTTTCCACGCCAAGGACGGGAAGTCCAACCCGACGACCGGCAACGGCTACGACATGGTGCCGTTCGGCACCGGCGACATCGACTACGCCACCTTCTTCTCCCAGATGGGGGCGAGGGGCTACCACAACCCGATGTACGAGCAGGACAACGCGCCCGGAGGCACGGCCAACCCGAACCAGTCGCTCGAGTTCTCCGAGGTGAGCTACGACAACCTGGCCGCGCTGCGCGCCCCCAGGCACTGAGCCCACGAAACGCCCAGGCCCCTCCGAAACGGCTGACGAGCAGCACACGAGCGGCTGAGAAAGCCCCCTGAGGATTCCAGCGGACCGCCACGTTCTCCTACCGGTACACCGGTACGCGTGGCGGTCCGCCTCTCTGCCACCTCTCGGAACAAGAGGTGCAGTAAGTGAGCGTACGCGCATGATGCTCGACGTCCTCGTGGCATGTATGCCGAATCGGGACTCGAGGTAAGAACACCGGCCCCCCGCGCATTACCTGGTGACACCGAACCTTCCCTACGAAGGAGCAGGAGCAGTGACAGAACCAGATGCGGGCGCCCGGTTCACCGAGATGTACGCGGCACACCACGAGCAGGTGTACGCGTACGCGGTGAGCCGGGCGGGCCGGCAGCTCGCTGACGACGTGGTCAGCGAAACCTTTCTCGTCGCGTGGCGGCGACTGTCCGCGGTCCCCGAGACACCGTTGCCGTGGCTGCTCGTGACGGCCAGGAACGTGGTGCACGGACGGTACCGGGACGAGGTGCGCCAGGCATCCTTGGCGGCCGAGTTGCGCGCCTGGGTCGACGAAGCGGACGTGGATGTGGCCGACGGAGTGGCCGAACGCTCCGCCGTCCTCGCCGCTCTGGCCAGGTTGAGCGAAAACGACCGCGAACTGCTGACGCTGGTGGCGTGGCAGGGCCTGTCCAACCGGGAGGCCGCGCACGTGGTCGGCTGCTCGGTCGCCACGTTCTTCGTCCGCCTGCACCGAGCTCGAAAACGCCTGGAAGAGGCCATGGGAGAAGCACCGTCCACATTCGATCTGAAGGAGTTCAGCAGATGAGCCGGCATCGCGACGTGGTGCGGTTGTTGTCCGAGGCCCGGCCGGCGCAGCTCGACCGCGGCCCGTCGATCGACCTGGCCACGATCACCGCCTTCCCGCAGGACGCCCCCGCCCGTAAGACGAACACGCGCCGGCTGGTGCTGGCCGCCGGACTCGTCCCCACGGCGGCGGCCGCCGCGGCCGTGACCGTGATGATCGCCCAGAATCCGGCCACCCCGGCGCCTCGGCCCACTGTCTCGCAGCGGCCCGCCTCGACGGACAAGCCCGCGACGGCGCAGCAGTTCCTGCTGGTCGCCGCCGAGCAGGTCGCCGCCGGCGAGGCCACCACCGGTCGCTACTGGACCGTCACGACCGAGCATGGGGAAACCCGCCAGGTCGGCCCGAAGGCCGGGCCGTATGACATCGTCCTCAAGATGACCGCGGAGAGGTGGACGGCGTCCAGCCCGAAGGACAAGAGCTGGGAGTTCTACCAGAGCCTCGGCGCCGCGCCGGCCACCACCGCCGACAAGGAGGCATGGGAGCGGGACGGGTCGCCGGCCCAGTGGACCGAGCCGGCGCCGAAGGGCATGAAACCGGTCGTCATCGCGGCGGCGGGCGGACCCCGCCGGCTCAGGACTCCGGGTGGCATGGGCCCCAGGGACTACCTTCTGGGCGGACAGCCGATCTCCCCGGCCGCGTTGTCCGCCCTCCCGGACGACCCGGCGGCCCTGAAGGCCTACTTGGTGAACAGGCACAAGGACACCGGCGGCCTCGAAGGCAGGAACGACTACCTGTTCAACAGCGCCGACGCGCTCGTGCTCGAGCTACCGGTGACGCCGGGGGTGCGTGCGGCGGCGTACAAGCTGATCGCGGGTCTGAAAGGCATCACCACGTTGGATACGGTCACCGACCAGCATGGCCGTAAAGGTGTGGCCGTGGCGTACACCCGGCGCGGAGACGCGGGCACCCGCAGCCAGACCCGGCTGATCATCGACCCGCGGACCGGGCACGCGCTCGCCGAAGAGTCCTGGTACCTCGGGGCTCGGGACAAGCTCATGAGCTACTCCCTCCTCGTCAGCGCCGCCTGGAGCGACGACGCGCCCCCGGCGAAGTAGGCGTGCACAATCGAGAGCCGCTCACGAGGTCTTCACCTCTGAGCGGCTCTCGCCGTACGGGCCGGGTCACGCCTGGGAGCTGGTTGAAGTAGCCGCCTGCCGACGGAGCCGGCGGACTCGCGACGGGCCGAAGAAGGGATCTGCGACGTCAGACGGCGAACGGCACTGCCAGGGCGAGGATCGAGGCGCCGAACACCACCGCGTGGCGGACGTTCTGCAGGATCCACGTCCAGGCGGGGAAGCCGTCCTCGGCCGCCTTGAGCAGGGCGCGGACGTCGACGCGGGCCAGCATCGGGTCCCCCTTGCGCCGGAAGGCGGCCTGCACGGACTTCGCGGCGGTGAGGTTGCTGTACAGGATCAGGCAGTTGCCGAGGATCACGATCGTCTGGAAGACCCAGGTCAAGGGTCGGGCCAGGTCGCCGCCGTACAGGTTGAGCCCGGCGAGCGCCGCCATGACCGCGGCGACCGTCACGGGGACCGCCGTCTCATGGCCTCCGGCGTCGAACCTCATCCCGTTCTCGGCCAGGACGGTGGGCCGCACGCCCTGACGCTCCAGCTCCGCCTCCGCGCTCGCCGTCGCGGCGGCTCCGTAACGGTGGCGGCCGATCGGGATGCTCAGGAAGGCCGCGGCGACCAGTAGCTGCATGACGGCGACGAAAACGTTCACGGGAGGTCTCCTTTCATCGGCGCCCTCCGGCGCCCCATTCACTTGCACTAAGTTCAAGTGAAGCGTAAACCTACTCTTGAACTAAGTGCAAGAGCTGTCTTGAACTTCGTGCAAGTCGCCGCCCGAGCCCTATGCCCGACAGGCACCCGCGTGTGCACGGCCCTTGACACGGACGGAGCCACGCACGTATAAAACCATCTAGTTATAGAACTGGAAGGTAATCAGCGTGGCTTCCGACACTCTCGACGCGACGTTCGCCGCACTGGCCGACCCGACCAGACGGGCGATCCTGGCCCGGCTGGCTCAAGGCGAGGCCACGGTGATGGAGTTGGCCGCGCCGTTCGCGATGAGCCAGCCGGGCGTTTCCAAGCACCTGCGCGTGCTGGAGCGCGCCGGCTTGATCTCCCGAGGTCGCGACGCCCAGCGGAGGCCGTGCCGGCTGGAGGCCACCCGGCTCAAGACCGCGATGGACTGGCTGGCGGACTACCGCTCCTACTGGGAGGAGAGCTACCAGCGGCTCGACGACCTGCTCGGCGAACTCGAGGCCGGCACGTCCGGCGCCGGCGAGCGGGAGGTCCGGTGATGTCGCGGCCGGAGCCTGACGAGGGCCTGTCCGTGACGACCCCGTCCGACACCGAGCTGGTTCTGACCAGGACGTTCGCCGCGTCCCGCCCGCTCGTGTTCGACGCGTTCACCCGGCCGGAACTGCTCCGGCGATGGCACGGGGCGCGCGGCTGGCATCTCGTCGTCTGCGAGATCGACCTGCGTCCGGGCGGCGCGTGGCGCTTCGTGTCGCGCGGGCCGGACGGCGCCGAGATGGGCCTCAGCGGGGTGTACCACGAGGTCGAACCGCCGTACCGGCTGGTCCACACCGAGTCGCACACCGGCTGGGAAGAGGGTGCGGCACTCGTCACCACCGTCTTCGACGAATCGCACGGCCGGACCACGATGAACACCACCGTGCGCTACTCCTCGCGGGAGATCCGCGACAGCGTGCTCCGTACCCCCATGAAACGCGGCGCGGGCGAGGCCTACGACCGGCTCGCCGAGGTGCTCAGCGAAACGACCCTGAAACGACCCTGAAGGGCGATCACCGATGACCGACTCCCAGCCCGTCGACCTGCATCCCACGCAGACCGAGATTCCGGCCGACGTCGCCGACATCCCGGCCGACCCCACCATGCCGCCCGTACGTCCCGGGATGTTCCTGCTCGAACTCGTCCCGGTCCCCGTCGAGGACATCGACCGGGCCAAGGCCTTCTATGTGGCGCTCGGTTTCCACCCGGACGTGGACGTGCGACCGGCGGACGGGGTGCGGATCGTCCAGCTCACCCCGCCGGGCTCGGCCTGCTCGATCGTCCTGAGCGAGGGCGTCCCGTCCCTCGACATGCCCGTCGGGACACTGCGCGGCCTGCACCTGGTGGTGAGCGACATCGAACAGGCCCGGGCGGCGTTCATCGAGCGCGGCGCGGACATGGGGCCGGTCGAGGACCTGGGCGGTGTCTTCTACGCCGCCTTCGCCGACCCCGACGGCAACACCTGGACCCTCCAGCACATGCCCTGGCGCCTCTGAGCGTCACGGTGCACGACAATTCCCGCCCGCGGAAACCGGCTCACGCCGGCGCACCCGCACGCCGTACGTGATCCAGGAAGCGGCGGGCGGCGGGACTGGCCGCGTGCCCCTTGGGCAGGACGAGGTCGACGCGGCGCTCCAGGCGGACGCCCGCGAGCGGGACGAGCCGGAGCGAACCGGTGGGCCGCGGGTGGAGGGAGAAGTCCAGCCCCTGGGGCACGAGCGCGATGCCCACACCCGCCGCGACGAGATCGAGCACCATCGTCCATTCGTTGACCTCGCACACGATGCGGCGGGTCAGGCCCGCGTCCCGGAAGGCCGAGTCGGTCAGCACCCGGATCGCCCACTCGGGATGGGTCTCCACGAACTGCTCGCCGTCCAGCCGGTCGAGCGTGAGGACCTCGGCCGACGCGAGCGGGTGATCGGGGGCGCAGGCCACCACGAGGGGCTCCGCGACGAGAGGCACGATGTCGAGGCCCTCCGTGTGGTCGGGCACCACGGTGACGAGCGCGCAGTCGAGTTCGCCGGCCGTGACCATCGCGAGCATCCGCAGGGCGGGCAACTGCCGTACGGCGATGTCGACACCGGGATGCGCCCGCGAGAACTCCGCGAGCCACGTGGTGAAGGGCAGCGTGTGCCCGATCGTCTGCAGGGCGCCGATGCGCAGCCGCCCGGAGAGCACTCCGTGGACCTCCTGGACGGCCTGGTGGGCGGCCGCCGCCGCGTCCAGCGTGTGACGCGCGGCGGGCAGCAGTGCCTCCCCTTCGGCCGTCAGCCGGACCGGACGGGTCCCCCGGATGAACAACAACGCGCCGACCTCCTTCTCCAGAGCCCGGACGGAGGACGACAGACCGGACTGCACGATCAGCTCGCGAGCGGCGGCGCGGGTGAAGCTGCGCTCCTCGGCGAGGGCGATGAAGTGGCGCAAGTGGCGGAGCTCCATCGGCCGAGTATCTCAACAGGAGATGGAACTCATCTCCACCAGGTACAGCAGAGCTGGTAAGAGCTCTCGCGCGGAGCTCGTTGTCCCGATGCGGCCGCCGGATTGTCCCGGCCGGGCGATCACCGGATTCAGTTCTGAAAGGCGACAGATGAGCACCACCGCGCGGGTCCCCCGCCCTGCCCCCTCGCCCGCTCGCGAGGCACCCGGCGGGCGCATGCGCGTCTCGCACACCTCCGGGTTCTGGGC